>NZ_JACJHY010000023.1 GCF_014138625.1 Aminobacter ciceronei | reverse complement strand
ACGATGTCCTGCTTGGCGATGTGCTCGGCGGTCAAGGCCGCCTGCTTGGCCTGATACTCCTTGGACATCTCCTTGGCGTAACCGCCGGCGGTCTCGGCGGCCTTGAACTCCTCGTCTTCGACGGCGAGGAACTTGGCGCCGAGCGAGGCGACCTGCTCCTTGACAGCCGGACGCACGTCGGTGGCCGTCACGATCGCGCCCATGCGGCGTGCGGTGGCGATCGCCTGCAGGCCGGCAACGCCGACGCCCATGATGAACACCTTGGCAGCAGGAACCGTGCCGGCTGCCGTCATCATCATCGGCAGCGCCCGATCATATTCGGCAGCACCGTCGATGACCGCCTGGTAGCCGGCGAGATTTGCCTGCGACGACAACACGTCCATCACCTGGGCTCGGGTGATGCGCGGCATGAACTCCATGGCAAACGCCGTCACCCCCGCCTTGGCCATCGCCGCCACACCGGCCTCGTTGCCATAAGGATCCATGGTGGCAAGCACGGCAGCACCCGGCTTGTAGCCCTTGACCTCGGCCTCCGAGGGACGGCGCACCTTGAGCACCACATCGGCCTTGGCGGCATCACCGGCCTTGCCGATGACAGCCCCCACCGCCGCATAATCGGCATCGGGAATGCGCGACAAGGTGCCCGCACCCGTCTCGACAACAACCTCGAAGCCAAGACCCACAAGGCGTTTCACCGTATCCGGTGAAGCACCCACACGGCTCTCAATCGCATCCAACTCTCTGGGTATGAATATCGTCTGGCCCACCGTGACGTCCTTTCGGCTGGAACCTTACCAAACGTAAAGTGCCGGACGCACACAGACGCGTCGGCGCCTTACCAACGAAATCGACTGGGCTAGTGACGAAAAGACCGCCGACGCACCCGCACCAAAAACTTATCAGGACCATGCCCTGCCGGGCGCTTCGCCGGCAAGGTTATTGCGTGCAGCCGCTTTTGGTCCACGCCCTTCGCAGGAAGACCGTCGGTTCAGCTTCGACCGGAAATTGGCCGTGACAGGAACCGGCGCGGGAACCCGGCGGCTGCCGGAAATCAATCAGCGGATATGGGTCGGCACGTCGCGCAGCAGATAGCCGCCGACGCCGCAGATGATCAGAAACAGCACGAGGCTGGAGAAGAAGCCGGCCGGCGTAAAGAAGCCGAAGGCCATGGCGATCATCAGCGCCACGCAGAACAGCGTGCCGTATTTGGACAGCATAATGAACATCGAATAGGTTTTCTCGTGCTCGGCGTAATCCATCTGCGCGCCAAGTTCGATCGGGCCGGTCGGCGTGGTATCAGCCATGAGAGTCCCCTCCGGAAAACGAGTTCAAGGGCACATACCTAAATGCGCGCTGCAGGGCAATGGAAAGATTGCCCCTTTGGCTGCGACAAGATTATCAATCCCCAACGGGGAAATAAATGCTCATTTGATCAAACGCAAGCGTTTGTTGCGAAAGCGATGACTGATATTGCGATGCCGGAATGGTGGCGGGTTTCGAAAAGCAGGGTGGCTGGCAGTGCGGAGGTGCCGTCCAGATGCGAATGAACGCCTAGCGGACCTGGTTCGCGACTGGTCAGGCTGGGGCGGGTTCAGGTTGCGGCGGTTCAGGCCGGAAGCCTTCCGACTACCTGGGTGCGCCGGGCTCCGCACTGGCGGTGGATGAGGGCGAGAATGAGTTCAGCATGATCAGGCAAGGGCACGCCGCCACAGCGAGAGTCGCGCCGATTACTGGCCAAGGGGACAATGATGCTAGTTCTTGCAAGCCTCGTTGAGCGACCATGGCGCATGCGACGTGGCGAACTTGTTGGCTTCCTGATCGACCAGCGGGGCGATCATCTTGGCATCGGCGGTCAGCGGGTGCGATGCCTTGACGAAGCGGTTGCCGTCCCACTGCAAAAGCCAGGCGCTGCCATTGCCGGCATGGTTGGCGCAGGTCGTCGCGAACGAGCCGATCATGCCTGACATGCCGAGGGCTGCCAGCCTGGCATCGTCGATCTTGAGGTTCTCCAGCCCCCAGCGCATCTGTTCGCCGCTTATCAGCCTTTTGTCGAAGTGCTCCTGGGCCGCCTTTATCGCCTCGGCCGACAGCATCGAGATCATGACGCCGCGCTGGTAGAACAGCTTGTCGGGCGCCTCGGCAGGCGTCTGCGACTTGCCGGCGTCGATGACATATTTGCGGATGTCCTTGATCACCTCGGCATCCGGCACGGGCAGGTTCCACGACAGGGCGCGATAGCCCTTGGCCGCCTCGCCCACAGCCTTCAGGTCGTCGTCATGCGCCGACCACCAGATGCCGACGAGCCTGTCCATCGCAAAGCCCGATCTAACCGCCTCGGCCAAGGCACCCGCATTCATCGCGCCCCAGCCCCACAAGAGCACAAAATCCGGGCGCTCGGCCTTGATCTTCGCCCATTGCGCCGACTGGCTCTGCATCTCCTTGGCCGCCACAGGCACGGGCAGCAGCGTGAAGTCAAAACTGTCGGCATATGCCTGCAACAGCGGGATCGGCTCCTCGCCATAAGGACCGTCGAGATGCAAAAGCGCGATCTTCTTGCCACGCAGATTGTCGAGGTCGTCGCCCGATATGCCCTTGAGCATCATCGAGGCGCCGTCCCAGTAGCTGACCGGAGGATTGAAGGCCCAGGGAAAACGCTTGCCGTCTGCCATGGCCGAAAAGCCGTATCCCGGCGCGAGCACAGGTACCTTGTCGACGCTGGCCTTGGGCAGCAACTCAAGAGTGATCGCGGGCGACCCGGGCTGGGTGACAAGGCTCGACGCCTTGGCCTTGTCGTAGCACTCCAGAGCCTTGTCGACGCTGAAGCCGGTCTCGCACTCGTCGTAGTTCAGCCTGATGCCGTTGATACCGCCGTCGCGCTCGTTGAGCATCAGCATGTAGTCGCGCTGGCCGTCCATCAGCGGAGTACCGGCATCGGCGAAAGGGCCGGTGCGAAAGGTCATATTGGCGACGGTGAGCGTGTCTCCAGCAGCCAGCACCGGAGCGGGCAGGATCATCCCGAGCAGCAATGCGGCCCGCAACAGGTGTTTTGTGGTCGGCGTCGTCATTGTTCCCGCGGATTCCGGATCACATTGCCGCCGACCTTACGCGAAGCTCAGGCGGCTTCGCGAAAATATTTTGCCGTCGGCAGGATGGTCAGCGGCGCGAGCTCGCCCATCGGCTGCCTGCTGAACATCAACCTTTGTTCCATCGGCGTCGACTTGAAGAATGGGAAACGCTGGAACGAGCGCTCGCGGATGCTGTTGACGTCGGCGCGATAGAGCACGACCTGGTAGTTGAGGCCGGGATAATCGCGCAACTCGCCGATCTGCTCCGACTTGTAGATGCGACGGTAGAAGCCGGCATGCTCGGGACGAATGGTCGACAGGCAGTAAGGCGCGTCGAAATAGAAGCAGGCCATGCCGGCCAGGCGCAGCGTGAGATAAGGTATCTGAGGATAGACACGCGACCAGTCCGGATCTGCAGCGAAGCGGCTGGGATCGACGAAGTTGGCGCCGGCCGCCAGCTGGGGGCGCAGGATATCGCCATAGACGGTCGTCGACGGCGACGCCGGCGTGTCGCGACAGGCATGATGGATGCGCAGCGTGCTGACCAGTTGACCATCGATGTAGATGCCGAATTTGTAGCAGTTCTCGGCATCGTCGAGATCATCATGGATGGTGTGGTCGGGATTCTCCGACACCATGTCGCTCAGACGGTACGACTTGTAGCGGAGGCGATAGATGTCTTCGAGGTCTTCGCCCTTGTCGCAGCGCCGGTATTCGGCCCGCTCGAGCAGACTTGAAACATGGCTCGCGAAACTCGAGCCTTCACCGGACACACTGCCACTCTTGACGTCGGCGTCGCCGCCGGACGTCGCTTGATGGATCGTCATGGTATTCCCCGTACTTCCGCCCAATCGAAGGGTAGCGGAGGCCGGTTTGATGTAAAGATAAAATTCAAAATGTTCCTATTTACCTTCCATTAAGGTTAACAATTAATGGAAAAACAAGCGTTTTTGCCAGTTGCGCGACCTGCCCTTCCGCTTACTTTATCGACGGGCTGAAATGCGTGCGAGACCGATGTCCTTGGCAAAGGGCCAGACGGTGTTGGACATGGTTTCAATGCCGGACGACGACAGCGCCGAACCGAACAGGAAGCCCTGGACGAGGTCGGGGTGGACCTCGACAGCGAGGATCTTGAGCTGTTCGAAGGTCTCGACGCCCTCGACGGTGACCGACAGGCCGAGCGGCCGTGACAGGTCGACGATGCCTTTCAGCAGCTTCAGCGAGCGCGGGTTCTGCGCGACATCGGCAAGGAAGCTGCGGTCGATCTTGACCTTGTCGAGCGGCAGCTTGTGCAGATAGCTCAAGCTGGAATAGCCGGTACCGAAGTCGTCGAGCGCAATGCGCACGCCCAGTGCCTTGAGTTCCTCGATGTAGCTGCGCGTCGACGACTTGTCGTCGAGCAGCGCCGTCTCGGTGACTTCGATTTCGAGACGATGCGGCGCGAGGCCTGAAGCCACAAGCGCGCCGCGGACCTTCTCGACGACATCGCGGTCGCGGAAGTCCTTGGCGGACAGGTTGACCGACACGCCGATCGGCGCCGGCCACTTGGCGCATTCGGCGCAGGCCGCCTGCAGCACGAAGGTGCTGATGTCGGAGATGATGCCCATCTCCTCGGCGAGCGGAATGAAGGTTGCCGGCGAGACCGGGCCAAGCTCTGGATGGTCCCAACGGCACAACGCCTCGCAGCTGGCGATACGCATCGTGCTCATCGAAACGATCGGCTGGTAGACCACGCGGAGCGCGCGCGCTTCAACCGCATTGCGCAGATCGGCCTTCATCAGCTGGCGATTGCGGAAGGCGGCGTCCATCACCGCCTCGAACAGCTGCCAGCTGTTCTTGCCGGATTCCTTGGCCTTGTAGAGCGCGAGGTCGGCCTTGACGATCATCGCATCGACATCGGATTCACGCACCTTGCCGAGCACGGCGCCGCCGCTGGCCTGGATGCGCAGCACATGGCCGGCGACATCGACCTCGCCCTGCAATTCGGCGAACATGCGGTCGAGCATCAGCTTGAGATGGCTCTCGTCATCGACCTTGTCGAAATAGATCATGAACTCGTCGCCGCCGAAGCGGCTGACCTTGACGGCATCGGAGGCAAACGCTGCCAGCCGCTCGGCGACGGCGTAGATCAGCCCGTCGCCGACAGGATGACCAAGCGTGTCATTGACGCTCTTGAAGTCGTCAAGGTCGAGCACGGCGAGCGCGCACAGCCGTTCGCGGTCGCCGGAGAGTACGCATTCAGCCGCCACTTCATGGAAATAGGCGCGGTTGGGCAGCCCGGTCAGGCCATCGTAGCGGGCCATGAAACGAATCTTCTCTTCGGCGGCGACACGAGCTGTCACGTCCTCGAAGGTGATGACGCCAAGCTCCTGGCTGCCTTCGCGCGCCGAGAACTCCAGGCACTGGCCGTTGGCGAGCGAGACCAGAACCTTGCGGTCCCTGCCCTCGCGCAAAGCGCGGGTCAGCTGTGCCTCGATGTAGCGGCAATCCTTGAGCGCGAGTTGGCCGCCGGCGACGCCGCGCATCAGCAGGCCATGGATCGAGCGGCCGAGCAGCGCCTCGGGCGATTTGACCGACATCAGATGCGCAGCTTCCGCGTTGGCCACAGCCACGCGACCGTCGGGGCCGAGCATGACCAGGCCGTGCGACATGGTGTTGAGGGCACGATTGAAGCGCTGGGCGATGCGGTTGGCCTTCTTCTCCTCCGACACTGCGGTGAACAGCACGTCGCGCACCGTATCGGCGAATTTGCGGATGGCGTAGAGGAACGGCGCTGACAGCAGGCCCAGGAAGACGTGGTAAAAATCGCCACGCAGCAGAAAGCCGAGCGAGATCGCCCAGGTCATCGTCACGGTGAAGATCATCACCATGCGCGGCGAGCCGTAATTGCGGCCGGCAATCGAGGTGGCCGATGCAAGCGTCACGCAGACCGAGGCGATTTCGGCGAAAGGATCATAGGCGAAATAGATGCCGGCGAGGCAGAACGAGCCCAGCGCCAGGCCATGCAGAGTGCCATAGAGGATGTAGTCGTTTTCGCGCTTGTGCGCTTCTTCCCACGTCGTGGCAGCCGGTAAGCTGTTGTATTTGCGGAAGTTTCGCATGCGCAACGTGGCGACGAGCACCATGAACAGCGCAACGACAAGATAGAGCGGGTGAGCGGTTTTCCACCAGACGACGCCGATCAGGACCGTCTGCGCAACCATACCAACAGCCAGCGTCGCGCCATCGCGGAAAAGCGTTTCCACGAAGGGTATGTAGACGTCGACCGGTATCTCGTTGTTTCTTCTGCGCATCCGAGGCCTGCCTGGGAGGCCAAGGACTGCCACATCCACCTTAAGAAAGGCTTAGAAAGCGCGCACTTATACGCCAGTAACGCCACTCAATCGCGTGCCACAACTTCTAATTTAGGTTCAGGTAAACAAGTCGTATCACCTATTCGGCAGCCTGGAGCGTGGGGCTTACCGGCGCGGCAGCCAACCTCTTGACCAACCGTTCCCGTTCCCCCGATGCCTTGTCGACGCTGGCATGCTTTACGTGACCATAGCCGCGGATCAGCTGCGGCACCGATGCCAATGCGGCCGCAGCGTCAAGATTGTCGCTCGTAAGTGCGCCCCGGATCAGCTCGAGATCGGCCTCGTAGCGGTCGAGCAATGCACGCTCCATACGTCGCTCGGCGGTGTAGCCGAAGATGTCGAGGGCACCACCCCGCAGGCCCTTCATCGCCGAAAGCAGCCTGAAGCCCTTCATCATCCACTGACCGAAGCTCGATTTGCGCGGCACCCCGTCCGCACCCTTGCGGCCGAGGATCGGCGGCGCAAGATGGAACTCAAGCCGGTCGTAGCCTTGGAATTGCTTGGCCAGCTCGCGTTGGAACGAGCCGTCGGAATAGAGCCGCGCAACCTCGTATTCGTCCTTGATCGCCATCAGCTTGAACAGCGAGCGCGCCGCCGCATCGGTGACGATTGTCGAGCCCGGCTTAGCCTTCTGCTCGGCGGCGCGGAGCGCGGCGATGCGGCCGGTGTAGCGCTCGGCATAGGCAGCGTTCTGATAGGCTTTCAGGAACGCGGCGCGGCGCGCGATCATCTCATCGAGTGTCTGGGCGACGACAGGCTCATCGCCGCGGGTGGTCCGGCCGATCATGGCGCGGACGAACTCCGGATCATGGGCGGCGCGGCGGCCCCAGCGGAACGCCGCGACATTCATCGCCACCGCTTCGCCATTGAGAGCGATCGCCTTTTCGACCGCTTCAGTCGACAGTGGCAGGCCGCCATGCTGGAAAGCAAAGCCGAGCATGAACATGTTGGCACCGAGCGAATTGCCGAACAGCGCAGATGCGGTGCGGGTGGCGTCGAAGAAATGCGCGTTCGCCTCGCCCGCCGCATCGCGGATCGTCTTCTTCAGCCGCTCCGTCGGCAGCGAAAAGTCGGCCGAGCGCGTGAACTCGCCGGGCATGATCTCTGCGGTGTTGGCGACGAAGATGGTGTGGTTTTCGCGAACCGCCGCCAGCACCTTCTTGGCGCCCGACACGACGAGGTCGCAGCCGAGGATCAGGTCGGCCTTGCCGGCCGAGACGCGGATGGCGTTGATGTCGTCCGGCGAACGGGCGATGCGGACATGGGTGAACACCGAACCGCCCTTCTGGGCGAGGCCGGCCATGTCGATCATGCCGCAGCCTTTGCCTTCGAGGTGGGCGGCCATGCCGAGGATCGCGCCGACGGTGACGACACCAGTGCCACCGACGCCGTCGATGATCGCTGCCCAGCCGTCGCGGTCGAGCGCAAAAGGCTTCGGCTCCGGCACACCCTGCAACGCGTCACTGGTTCCGGCGATGCCTTCGGCCTTGCGGATCTTGGCACCATGCACCGTCACGAAGGACGGGCAGAAGCCGTTGACGCAGGAAAAGTCCTTGTTGCAGCTCGATTGGTCGATCTTGCGCTTGCGACCGAACTCGGTTTCGACAGGCTGGATCGAGACGCAGTTGGACTTGACGCCGCAGTCGCCGCAGCCCTCGCAGACGAGCTCGTTGATGAAGACACGCTTGTCCGGATCGGGAAAGGTGCCGCGCTTGCGGCGACGGCGCTTCTCGGCAGCGCAGGTCTGGTCATAGAGCAGGACGGTGACGCCCTTGATGTCGCGCAGCTCGCGCTGAACGAGGTCGAGATCGTCGCGGTGATGGAAGGTTGTACCGGCAGGAAACTGAGAACGGCCGCCATATTTGTCCGGCTCGTCAGTGACCACGGCGATGCGCTCGACGCCCTCGGCACGGACCTGGCGGGCAATCATGTCCACGGTCAGGCTGCCTTCATGCGGCTGGCCGCCGGTCATCGCAACCGCGTCATTGTAGAGGATCTTGTAGGTGATGTTGGCATCCGAGGCGAGCGCGAAGCGGAGCGCCAGCGTGCCGGAGTGGTTGTAGGTACCGTCGCCGAGATTCTGGAAGATGTGCTCGCGCTTGGTGAACGGCGCCTGGCCGACCCATTGCGCGCCCTCGCCGCCCATGGCGGTGAAGCCGACGGTGCTGCGGTCCATCCACAACGACATGAAGTGGCAGCCGATACCGGCGCCGGCGATCGAGCCCTCAGGCACCTTGGTCGAGGAATTGTGCGGGCAGCCGGAACAGAAGAACGGCGTGCGCGACGCCACGTCCTTGGTGTCGGCCAGCATCGCCTGGTACTGGCGCAAGCGGCTGACGCGGGCGGCGATCTCTTCCGACGGGCCGATGACCTTGAGCACGCGCTCGCCGATGGCAATGGCGATGTCATTGGGGTCGAGCGCGCCCTTGGCCGGAAACAGCCAGTCGCCGCGCTCGTCCCGCTTGCCGACGACCTTGGGCTGCATCGAGGTGCCGTAGAGCTCCTCGCGCACCTGAACCTCTAGCAACGAACGCTTTTCCTCGACGACGACGATCATCTCGAGGTCACGGGCAAACTCCCTGATGTGCTCGATGTCGAGCGGCCACGGGCAACCGACCTTGAACAGGCGGATGCCGAGCTGGTTGGCGCGACTCTCGTCGATGCCGAGATCGTCGAGCGCCTGGCGCACGTCGAGAAAGCTCTTGCCGACGGTGATGATGCCGATCTTGGGTTTGCGGCCGCCGGAATAGACGATGCGGTTGATGTTGTTGGCGCGGATGAACGCGGACGCAGCCGCCCGCTTGTATTCGTGCAGCCGCGCTTCCTGACCGAGCTGGTCGAGCTCGTGGCGGATGTTGAGCCCGCCTGAGGGCATGTCGAATTCGGGGATGACGATGTTGAGCCGACCGAGCGAGGCATCAACGGAGGCCGTCGATTCGATGTTGTCCTTCACGCATTTGATTGCCGCCCAGGTGCCGGCGAAGCGCGACAGGGCAAAGCCGTAGAGTCCGTAGTCGATCAGCTCCTGCACCCCGCCCGGATTGAGGATCGGGATCATCGTGTCGACGAACAGGAACTCGGTGGCGTGTGCGTTGGTCGAGGATTCGGCGGTATGGTCGTCGCCCATCAGCGCCAGAACGCCGCCCTTCTTCGAAGAGCCGGCGAGATTGGCATGACGGAAGACATCGCCCGAGCGATCGACGCCGGGACCCTTGCCGTACCAGACGGAAAAGACGCCGTCGTGCTTGCCTTCGCCCATAAGCTCAGCCTGCTGCGAGCCCCAACAGGCCGTGGCGGCGAGTTCTTCGTTGAGACCGGGCTGGAAGACGATGTTGGACTGCGCCAGGTGCGTCTTGGCTTTCCACAGCTGCAGGTCGAGGCCGCCAAGCGGCGAGCCGCGATAGCCCGAGACGAAGCCCGCCGTATCGAGGCCCGCGAGCCTGTCGCGCTCGCGCTGCATCAGCAGCATGCGGATGACGGCTTGCGCGCCGGATAGAAAAATCCGCTCCTTGCCCAGATCGAACTTGTCGTCGAGAGCGACGTCGTGAAGCGTCATCAGCATTTCCTGTGCCCCAACCACCCTCGATTCGGGCGGCTGACCTTGGGTAGCTTAGCGATAGCTTTTCCGGGCGCGGCTGTCGCGTCAAACGAAATTCTTTGCCTGGGAAAAAGAACAATCGAAGGTGCCGATCGGCGTCGACCGCGCACGAATACGCAAGCGGAAGCCGTCCAGGCGAATGAAAATTTCCGTCGGAGCGAAGCTCAGGCCGCGGGAGGACAGGTCACGCCGCGGCCTCCGGGCAGGTGACCGTCGGGATGCCCCTCAAGTTCCGGATTGGGATCGTAGAACGGGCCGACGACCAGCGGCTTGTCGGGCAGCACCGACTGGTCCTGCGACGAGGCCATGGTCGTCTCCAGCGCCTGCATCAGTTCGCCCTTGGCATTCTCGATGCGGATCGACACCTTGTAGGGCCTGTCCTTGACCACGCATTCGAGGGGCGGGCTGTTGATCGTGACCTTGTCGTTGAGCGGCCATATCTTCTGGCGCACGACGATGGCCGCGCCGCCCGCGGGGTTTTCGAATGTCGTGATTGCGACCTCGCCCTCGCCGACCGGCTTGAGCGGCTTAAGCGTCACCAGATATTGCACTGTCGCGACCCGGTAGTTGAATACGAACAGCCGGCCGGACAGCTCGAAATGTTCCCCCTCGCCGCCGCTTTCGCGGCAGCCAGCCAATGCCAGCGACACAAGCGCCGAAAGGGCAAAGGTAGCACGCAAGAATCCACCTTCAGGCATTCTGCACCTCCTTGCGCCTGCTGTAATGGCGCCGCGCCTTCTGGCGGTTGCCGCAGACGGCCATGTCGCACCAGAGCCGGCTGCCGTTGCGGCTGCGGTCGACGAACAGCCAGTTGCAGTTGGGGCAGATCCGGAGCCGGGACATGGTGCCGGCAGACAACAGCGACAACGCCGATACGGCGAGTGCTGCCTCGAAGGCCAGCGGTTCCGGCGCAGCACCGAAGGGCGCATCGGCGCTCAGGCTTTCGCGCGCCCCAGTGAGTCCGTTGGCGCAGGCGTTGAGGAAACCGGGCATGTCTGCCGTGGCCAGAGCGCCATCGACAACACTGCGGCGCATCAGGCGGTCGGTTGTTTCACGAATGGAAATCACCTTGCCGGCAATCGCCTGTGGGTCGGGGGCGGCAAGCACCCTGCCCTTGAGCTCGTCGGCGCGCAAGACACTGGCGGCCGCGGCGAAGCGGGCGATCTCCGAGGGGTCGTCGAAACGGTCGAAGCTGCGCTCCGCGTCGCCGCGCAGCACCACCGTGTTGGCGGTGTCGAGCGCAAGCACGCCGCCGGAGAAACGATGCCGGGTCCAGGAAACTGCCATGCCCAAATCTAACTGGTAAACGCAATTTGACAAGTTAGAATCACGAGCGCAATCTTGCGCCACGGGACAGCTCCCTGCGCCGCCGGACAACGCATGCTCTATTTCCTGCAACAGCTTCTCAACGGCGTGCATTCGGCCGCGATCTACGGCCTGCTGGCCTTCGGTTATGCGCTGGGCAACGGCCTGCTCCAGCGTACCAATCTCGCTTATGGCGGCATCTTCGCCTTCTCGGGCCAGACGATGATCCTGGCCGCCGTCTACGGCTACCAGGCGTTGTGGCTGACGCTGCCTTCGACAATCGCCTTCGGCATTGTCGTGGCGCTCGCCTACGCCACGCTGGTGAGCCGTGTGCTGTCGCACTCGGTCTTCGCCCCGCTCGCCGGCCGTTCGCCCAACGCGATCGTCGCCGCCACGCTCGGCGTGATGATCGCCTTGATGGAACTCAGCCGCATTGCCGCCGACACACACGACTACTGGCTGCCGCCGATGCTGGCGACGCCGGTGGTCTTTGCCTCTGGCGGCAATTTCGTCGCGACGATGACAGTGATCCAGCTGATCAATACGGCGACGGCAGCAACCGTCATCATCGGGGGCGCCGCCAAGCTGTCGCACTCAAGTTTCGGCCGGAACTGGCGGGCCGTCGCCGACGATCCTTTCGCCGCAAAACTCTGCGGCATCGACACTACAAGGGTGTTTCACCGCGCCTTGCTGTTCGGCGGCATATGCGCCGGCCTGGCAGGTGTGCTGGCAGCACTTTACTACGGCAATCTCGGCTTCGGCGCCGGCCTGGTCTACGGCCTGAAGATCCTGTTCATCACCGCGGTCGGCGGCTACTACGCACCGGGAAAGGCAGCACTCGGTGCTGCCGCCTTCGGCATCGCCGAGTCGCTATGGGCCGGCTATTTCCCGATCGAATGGCGCGACGCCTGGATGTATGGCCTGCTCGCGGCGATGCTGGTGTTGACCGGCGACCGCAAGGACGCGCCAAGCCCGGCTGCCTGACCGCGAAAATCGTCTTCGACTTTGGTCGCATGCCGCGCGGCCTGTGGGCCTTTTCCTCGTTTTGCCACCTTCGCAGCAATTGACGAGTACCGCTCGTTATGTTGACGCCGGCCCCATGACCGGCATACCCATGGCATCGGGAGTGCCGAAAAAAGAACGTCGGGGAACAACGGCTGCCCCACACAACCTGGGAGGAATGCATGGCAGGGCTTCTCGCTCTATCCAGAGCCATTGACCGTATCAACGAAGCGATCGGCAAGACGGTGGCGTGGGCGATCCTGCTCGCCATCCTCGTCAGCGCAGGCAATGCGGTGATCCGCAAGGCATTCAACATGTCGTCCAACGCCTGGCTAGAACTGCAGTGGTACCTGTTCGGTGCCGCCTTCATGCTGGCAGCCGCCTACACGCTGAAGCAGAACGAGCACATCCGCATCGACATCGTCTACGGCATGTTCTCGCGCCGGGTGCAGCATTGGATCGACCTGCTTGGCCATATGCTGTTCCTGATGCCCTTCGTCATCCTGATGATCTTCTACTTCATCCCCTATGTCAGCCTGTCGTTCCGTTCCGGCGAGATGTCGTCGAGCGCCGGCGGCCTGATCCTGTGGCCGGCAAAGGCGCTGCTGCTGATGGGCTTCATCCAGCTCGGCCTCCAGGGCATTTCCGAGATCATCAAGAAGATCGCCATCATGCGCGGCGACATGGAGGATCCGACGCCGTTCATCTCCGCGCACGAGCAGGCTGAACTCGAAGGCAAGGCGCTGGCCGACGAGGTACGCTCATGATCGAGTTCATCGCCCAGAACATGGCGCCGATCATGTTCTTCTCGTTGATCGTGTTCATGCTGCTTGGCTACCCGGTCGCATTTTCGCTCGCCGCCAACGGCTTGCTGTTCTTCTTCATCGGCGTCGAACTCGCGCCCTACTCGAATGGCTCGATCAACTTGTCCTGGCCATTGCTCTACGCCCTGCCCGAACGCTTCTGGGGGGTCATGTCGAACGAGACGCTCCTGGCGATCCCCTTCTTCACCTTCATGGGCATCGTGCTTGAGCGATCAGGCATGGCCGAAGACCTGCTCGACACCATTGGTCAGTTGTTCGGACCGATCCGCGGCGGCCTGGCCTATGCCGTCATCTTCGTCGGCGCGCTTCTGGCAGCGACCACCGGCGTGGTGGCCGCCTCGGTCATCGCCATGGGCCTGATATCTCTGCCGATCATGCTGCGCTACGGCTATGACCGGCGTGTTGCCTCCGGCGTCATCGCCGCGTCAGGCACGTTGGCGCAGATCATCCCGCCCTCGCTCGTGCTCATCGTGCTCGCCGACCAGCTCGGTCGCTCGGTGGGCGACATGTACAAGGGCGCGCTCATCCCCGGCCTGGTGCTGACCAGCATGTACATGGGCTACATCCTCTTGATGTCGATCATCCGGCCGAAGTCGATGCCGGCGCTGCCGCTCGATGCCCGTACGCTTGGCCACGGCGTGACCTCGCTGTTTGCGGCATTGGTGCTGGCAGTGGCGATCGCCTATGCAGCACATGTCTATCTGTCGCCAACACATGGCGCCAACGCCGACATCCTCGGCGCCTGCGTCGGTGTCGTCGTCATCTACATCGCGGCCATCCTCGACCGCGGCCTCAAGTTCAACCTGATGTCGCGGCTGGCGCAGCAGGTGATCATCGTGCTGATCCCGCCTCTGGCGCTGATATTCCTCGTGCTCGGCACCATCTTCCTCGGCATTGCGACGCCAACCGAAGGCGGTGCGATGGGTGCGGTCGGCGCGCTGATCATGGCCGCGGCAAAGGGTCGGCTGTCGTTCGACGTCGTCCGCCAAGCGCTGGCATCGACGACCCGGCTATCGTCCTTCGTGCTGTTCATCCTGATCGGCGCCCGCGTCTTCTCGCTGACCTTCTATGGCGTCAACGGCCATCTCTGGGTCGAACACCTCTTGGTGTCGCTGCCCGGCGGCGAAGTCGGCTTCCTGATCGCCGTCAACGTACTGGTATTCCTGCTGGCCTTCTTCCTCGACTTCTTCGAGCTGGCCTTCATCATCGTGCCGTTGCTGGCGCCCGCCGCCGACAAGCTCGGCATCGACCTGATCTGGTTCGGTGTGCTGCTCGGCGTCAACATGCAGACCAGCTTCATGCATCCGCCGTTTGGCTTCGCGCTGTTTTACCTGCGTTCGGTGGCGGCGCGCGTGCCTTATCTCGACCGTATCACCGGAAAGAACATCCAACCGGTGACGACGGGCCAGATCTACTGGGGCGCCGTCCCCTTCGTCTGCATCCAGATCATCATGATCGGACTGACCATCGCCTTCCCGCAGATGGTCATGCATTACAAGGGCAAGCAGGTCGATCCGTCGACGATTGAGATCAAGATGCCCGAAATGCCGGGGCTCGGCGGTGGATTGGGCGGCGGCCTCGGCCTGCCTCCGCTCGGCGCGCCTGCCCCCGCCCAGCCAGGGACAGCGCCGGCGCAACCGGGCACCGCCCCGGTTCAACCGGCGGCTCCGGCAAACGATCTGACGAAGCCACCGAGCTTCAACTGATCCTCAAGCAGCAAAAAGGTGCCGAAAGGCGCCTTTTTCTTGCCCCTCCGGCAGGCTAGGCCGACCCGGCTTGCGTAACCAGAAGCCCGCCCCGTCGCCGCAGGAAGGCGGCGTCGGCTTCTGAACCGGCAAGGTCGATGCCGACCGCATAGGCTACCGCGGCTTCGCTGAGATGCCCCGTCCGCGACAGAAGCTCGGCGCGCGCCGCATGATAGGACTGGTAGTCCTTGAGTTCGGCCGCGAGCGTATCGAGCGAGCGCGATGTGGCCTCCGGCCATCCCGCTTCCGACAGCGCGACCGCCGCCTGAGGCGCGCGACAGCGGTCGGCTCGAGCCGCAGCAGGCTGTCATAGAGCAGCACGATCTGCGGCCAGTGGGAGACCTCTCCCTGCACGTGGCAGGCGGCAATCGCCGCCTTGATCTGGTACGGGCCGAGTGCGCGGCGCTGCATCGCCATCTCGATCAACCCGAGACCTTCGTCGATCTGTGACCGGTTGCATTTGGTCCGGTCCTGGTCGGCCAGCGCGACCGTCACCCCGTTGGCATCGACACGGGCATGGCCTCCGTTGGCCGGGCCGACGGCATAGCCTGAAGTGTAGATGTGGTAGATGATGGCAAGCACTGACTGCAACCGTGTTGCCCATTCGTCAGGCCCCGGCCGCGCGACGGCCTTTGTCCCTGCTCGTCTCGGCGTCGAGAATGACGCGCGATCTCCGTCGTCGAAAGGCCGCCGCTGGTCCGCGGCGTGGGTGCGACCTGCGATTTGGTTTCCGACGCAGGATGGCAGCAGGTGAAGATCAGACGCAGGCGTTCGTCGAGGTTACGTCGGGATCCTCGGCGGCCTCGCCGCGGACCAGCGGCTTGACGTCATCGACCTGGCGCGCTTCCGACCTGTTCTGCCTGATGCGGTCGACCACCTTGCGATAGGCGGCCTGGAGCCGCCAGCCTTGCGGCGAATGCGGGCACGCCGTTGCGGCTCCAGTGCGAAACCGCCGACACCAACGCATCCTGAAAGGCTTCCTCGGCGAGCGGGAAGCTGCCCAGACGGGCGATCAGGGCGGACATCGGCCGCCTCCGGTTTGAGTTGCCTATGAACCAAGAACGGAAGCCATGAGGTCGCCGAAAAATGGCCGGTTCGGTACGTTCGGTCACTTCCCTCTCTGTGGAAGCCTGCCCACCGCATCGCGAGAGGACACACGGCCGGACCGCGATGGCACTAGCCGCGCGACCGACGGGTCTAAGACAACCCTTCAAGGGGCGCACGATCTCCGGTCGTCACCGGCGTCCTGAACGCAACGGAAAAGCCCCGGGGCGTGCAAGGTCCCGGGTTTCGGACGGCTGCTGGCGGCAAACTCTCATTTGCCGTCAGCTCGGCGCAACGGACGCGTTTCTCGGCTCAGAGCGCCTCGGTGCGCTGCTGGACCATCATGAAGGTGTCAAAGGTGTATTCCGACAGTTGCGCCCAGAGATAGGCGTCCTTGCGGAAGGCGACCTGGCTGTCGAATATCTTCTTGAAGTCGGCATTGCTGGCCGAGATCTCGCCATAGGTCTGGTTCGAGGCCTCGAAGCAGGCCTTCATGACCTCCTGGCTGAACGGCCGCAACTGGGCGCCATTGGCCACCAGCCGGCGAAGTGCCGCCGGGTTCTTGTAGTCATAGGTCGCCATCATGTCGCAATTGGCGGCCTGGCATGCCGAGGTGAGCGCCACCTGGTACGGCTTGGGCAGTTCCTGCCACTTGGCAAGGTTGACCAGGGCATGCAGCGTCGGCCCGCCCTCCCACCAGCCGGGGTAATAGTAGTAGGGCGCAACCTTGTGGAAGCCGAGCTTCTCGTCATCATAGGGACCGACCCACTCGGCGGCGTCGATGGTGCCTTTCTCCAGCGCCGGATAGATGTCGCCGCCGGCAATCTGCTGCGGCACCAGTCCAAGCGTTTCCAGCACCTTGCCGGCGAAGCCGCCGACACGCATCTTGAGGCCCTTGAGATCGGCGACGGTGTTGATCTCCTTACGGTACCAGCCGCCCATCTGGGCCCCGGTGTTACCACAGGCGAGCCCGTACAGGCCTTGCTTGGCGTAGAACTCGTTGAGCAGGTCGTGGCCGCCGCCGTGGTAGATCCATGCGTTCATCTGACGGGCGTTGAACATGAAGGGCACCGCCGTCGCAAGCGCAAATGTCGGGTTCTTGCCCCAGTAATAGTAGGACGCGGTGTGGCAGCATTCGACGGTGCCCGCCGCCGCGGCATCGGCCGCCTGCAGTCCGGGAACGATCTCGCCGGCGGCAAACACCTGGATGTTGAAGTTTCCGTCGGTCGCCTCGCGCACGTATCTGGCCATCGTCTCGCCGGCGCCATAGATGGTGTCGAGCGCCTTGGGGAACGACGAGGTGCATCGCCAGCTAACCTTGGGCAGTGATTGCGCGATTGCCGGTGCTGCAAGCAGCGCGGCGGAAGCGGCTGCGCCCGCGCCGGTAACGCCGGCCTTGCGAATAAAGGATCTGCGGTCCATTCCTGAACTCCCATTGTTGTTGACAGTGAGTGCGTGGAACGGCGCCGGGCCCCTGATTGTTATGATCGGCGCCACCGCACACGTTACACGCGGCAGTAGAAAACGCCACTGGCAGAGCAGGTGTCCGGAAACAAAAAAAGACCCCGGAGCAATGCCCCGGGGCCCTTTCTAAACAGGCGGAAGCTTAGAGCTTGCCGTTGCGCTGCTGGATCATCATGAAGGTGTCGTAGTTGTATTCGGCGATCTGGGCCCACAGATAGTGGTCCTTGCGGAAGCCCTTGATCGAGTCCCAGATCTTCTTGAAAGCCGGATTGCTGGCTTCCATCTCCGCATAGACCTCGTTGGCCTTGTCGAAGCAGGCCGAGAGGATTTCCGGACTGAACGGACGCAGTTGCGCGCCGTTGGCAACCAGGCTCTTCACCGCCGTCGGGTTGAGGAAGTCGTACTTCTGCAGCATGTTCGCGTCCGCAGCCTGGGCAGCCGTGCGCAGCAGTGCCTTGTAGGCTGCCGGCAGTTCGTCGACCTTGGCCTTGTTGAACATGAAATGGACCGTCGGGCCACCTTCCCACCAGCCGGGATAGTAGTAGTAGGGCGCGACCTTCTGGAAGCCGAGCTTCTCGTCGTCATACGGGCCAACCCATTCGGCAGCATCGATGGTGCCCTTTTCGAGCGCCGGATAGATGTCACCGCCGGCGATCTGCTGCGGCACCACGCCGAGCCGCTCCACGACCTTGCCGGCGAAGCCGCCGATGCGCATCTTCAGGCCCTGCAGGTCGGCGACCGTGTTGATCTCCTTGCGGAACCAGCCGCCCATCTGCACGCCGGTGTTGCCGCCGGGCAGACCATAGAGACCCTGGGTCGCCAGGAATTCGTTGAACAGGTCGATGCCGCCGCCATGATAGTGCCAGGCGTTCATGCCGCGTGCGTTGAGCGCAAACGGCACGGCCGCACCCAGCGCCCACGTGGGGTCCTTGCCCCAGTAATAATATGCCACCGTGTGGCAGGCTTCGACCGTACCGGCGGTCGTGGCGTCGGCCGCCTGCAGGCCGGGCACGATTTCGCCGGCAGCGAAAGGCTGGATGGTGAAGTTGCCGTCGGTGGCTTCCGACAGGTGCTTCGACAGGACTTCAGCACCGCCATAGATGGTGTCGAGCGACTTGGGGAAAGACGACGCGAGCCGCCATGTAATCTTGGGATTGGACTGGGCAATCGCCGGTGCCGCGAGCGTCGCAGCGGCCGCGGCCGCTCCCACGCCGGTGGTACCGGCCTTCCTGATAAATGAACGGCGATCCATCAAAATCCTCCCATAGTGGACCGAAAGACATGCGACGCTGGGGAAATATTTGGCCTCCCACCACTCACGCCGACCGCGACAATACACGGCGAAGGGGATGAGTAAAGCACGCCCGAGAGGGCGGAGAAGCTTTGGCCGCGCAAAACGCTGCGGCAGCGCAAGCATCTAAAACTATAGTCTAAGCCCGCCCGGCCTGGCACATACGAGATGTGCAAACTTGTGTTGGAAAAGCGCCTCGGGATCGCCTATTTTGTAGGCAAGGAAACAGCCTGCTTTCCACAAGGATTCGAACCCCATCATGCACCAGCCGCTCGTCGCCGTTTCGTCAGACGTCAAGCAGTTCGAGAACTACACCTGGCATGCGGCGCCTCAGCAATATCTCGAGGCGGCGATCTCGGGCGCCGGGGTGCTGCCCGTGCTGGTGCCCAATTTCGGCGACCGCCTCGACCTCGATGAGCTGCTCTCGTCGGTCGACGGCGTCATGCTGACGGGTTCCAAGTCAAACGTCGATCCTCGCCTCTATGGCGAGGAAGCGACCGAAGCGAATGGCCCCTACGACTTCGCCCGTGACTCGACCACCATGCCGCTGATCCGCAAGGCGATCGAACGCGGCGTGCCGCTGCTCGCCATCTGCCGCGGCATTCAGGAGCTCAACGTGGCGCTCGGCGGTTCGCTCGCCACCGAGATCCAGGAGCGCGAAGGCATTGCCGATCACCGGGCTCCGGTCAGCGACAACCAGGACGAACGCTTCGCCATCCACCAGGTGGCGACCATCAAGCCGGGCAGCTGCCTTGCCGGCGTGTTCGGCCCAGGCGACATCCTGGTCAACTCGGTCCACCGCCAGGCGGTCGAGCGCCTGGGATCGAAGCTTCAGGTCGAGGCCGTAGCGCCTGACGGCACAGTGGAAGCCGTGTCGGTTCGAGACTCGCGTGCCTTCGCGGTCGGCGTGCAATGGCACCCCGAATACTGGGTCAAGTCCGACGACGTCTCGCAACGCATCTTCAAGGCATTTGGCGATGCGGTTCGCGCGCATGCGATCGCCCGGACTGCGGCACGGGCCGCGGCGGAGTAGTCGACTACGTTCCGCCGACGACCGGGTTCGATCAGAACTTGTAGCTGACGCCGAACCGCACGGCCTGGGTCTTGAGCTCGGTGACGTGGTTAAAGCCGCTGTCGGTGGCAGGGTTTTCTGTGAAGCTGCCGAAATCCGTGTAGCGATAGTCGATCCGGGTCGTCCAGTTGCGCGACAGCGCGTACTCCACGCCGCCGCCGACGGTCCAGCCACTCTTGGTGTGCGTCCAGCGGTCGGCGTCGCCATCGTAGGTGGTTTCGATGCGGGCGACGGCGAGTCCGCCTGTTGCGTAAAACAGCGCCGGACCGACCGAATAGCCGAGGCGCGCCCGCAGCGAGCCCTGAACCTCGATCTGGTTCTCCACCAGCCCGGCGTAATCGGATTCGACCGCCCCCTTCGCCCCGGACACCTCGAGATCGGCCTCTGCGCCAACGACCAGCTGGTTGAACGCATGATTGTAGCCGACATGGATGCCGCCCAGGCCGCCATTGGCGTTCCACGAATCCCGCCAGTCTGTAACCCCGGTTTCACGGCCGACATTGTGGCTGTCGACATCGCCCCAACCGTAGCCGGCCTGGGCTCCGACATAGAAGCCCGACCAGTCGAACCCGGGCTCGACGCTCGCGGCATCCGCCGCCATCGCGTTGCCCGCAGCGGCAAGCAGGATTGAAGAAACGAGAAGAATCGATCTCAAGATACACCCCCAAGTAGATATCATGCGGGCGATACATCCTTTTTGATGCAGAGGGAAGACACCCTACGGGGGAAGCTGCACACGTACACAACCTTATGGTGCGCAAGCGCAACATGTAACGATGGTCTAATATGACAGCTTGGAGACGCTTCGGCTGTCCTCACCCACGGGATCGAGGCGCCAGTGTTCCCGATGGGTCGTCAGCAGCCTTGTCCGGACTTTGGCGCGATTGCGTGTTCCTTCGGCTTTCCTGTGGACTGCCTGACATGCAGCTCGGACTTGATCAGTTCCTGCGACGGGCGGCGCGACGGCCGACTTAGCGCACGCCGTTCCAGCGCCGGCGTCACGATCTGCGCTTCCGCAAGGTCATAGCCGATGGCCGAGACGTCGATGCTCGGCACGAGGCCGGCGCGCGCAAGGCCGTCGGGTCGATGGCGACGAGGTCGTGCCAGCAGCAGACGGCAGCCGGCCTGTCCTTCAGCGCCCGGCGCGTCCTGATCGGGGGACAGGTCGATCCCAGACAGGTTGGCTCAGCTAGATTCTTGCCGTCACATGCCCGGTCTCGGGTACCGGCGTCAGCGCCCGGCGCGCATGTGAAAACCACGAAAAGATGTTGTCGGCCGCAAGGTCGGCCATCGCTTTCCGGGTATGAACTGTGGCGGAGGCCACGTGGGGCAGCAACGTAGCGTTCGGCAAGTCGATGAGGGCCTGCGGCACGTTGGGCTCGTCAGCGAAGACGTCGAGGCCGGCGGCAAGGATCGTGCCTTTCGACAGGGCATCGACAAGCGCTGCCTCATCGACGGTGGCGCCACGGCCGACATTGACGAAAACCCCGTTGGCGCCGAGCGCCTCGAAAATGCCGGCATCGACAATCTTTGCGGTCTGCGGCGTGGCAGGCGCAACCGACACAAGCGTGTCGACAGACAAAGCCAGTTCCTTCAGCGTCGGATGGTAGGCGTACGCCAGGCCCTCGACCGGGCGGCGGTTGTGGTAGGCGATCGGCAGTCCGAAAGCTTCGAGCCGGCGGGCGATGGCACGACCGATGCGGCCCATGCCGAAGATGCCGATGCGGCGGCCGCGCAGCGTGCCCGGCGTCAGCCGATAGCCGCCCTCGCTGACCCAGCGCCCGTCGCGCAGCCATGCCTCGGCCCGCGGCAGTTCGCGCACCGTGTTGATGAGCAGGCCGACCGCAGCGTCGGCAACTTCTTCGGTAAGGACATCGGGCGTGTTGGTGACCATGATGCCGCGCAAGCCGGCATGGCGCGCGTCGACACCATCGTAGCCGACGCCGAAATTGGCGATGATCTCGAGATTGGGCAAAGCGTCGATGAACGCCGCATCGACCTGTCCCGCCGAGGCTATGCCACGCACCCTTGCCTTCATCTCCTCTGTCAGCAGCGCGGGATCGCTGGATGCCAGATGGACAAGAGAAAATGCCGACCTGAGTCGCTCGGTGACGCGGGGGTGCAGCAGTCCGGGAATCAGGACTGACGGCGCCTCGATGGCTGGCACAGTCATGTGCGCTCTTTGGGCTTTCCCGTCGACTGCCTGACATGCAGCTCGGGCTTGATCAGTTCCTGCGACGGGCGCACCGACTGGCCGTTGAGCTTGTCGAGAAGCGCGCTTGCCGCTCGACGGCCGACCTCGCGCTGGCCGTTCCACACAGTGGTCAGCGCCGGCGTCGCGATCTGCGCTTCCTCGAGATCGTCGTAGCCGGTGACGGAAACGTCGATGCCCGGCACGAGGCCGGCACGCGCGATGCCGTTCATCAGGCCGATGGCGACGAGGTCGTTCCAGCAGCAAGCTGCGGTCGGCTTGTCCTTCAGCGCCAAGAACTGTCCGGCCGCCTCGAAGCCGCCCTGCTTGGTGCGCGGTCCGGCGATGCGCCAGGTCGGCAACACTTCCAGGCCCGCCGCTTCCATGGCGTTGAGATAACCCTGATAGCGGTGGCGGCCGGTCGAGGTCTGGTCGGTGCCGCCGATCATGGCGATGCGCTTGTGGCCGAGCGAGATCAGGTGGTTGGTGGCAAGCGCCGTGCCATAGGCGTCGTCGCCGCGAAAAACGGGCACCTCTGCACCTTCGACAGAGCGCGCGATCAACACCGCCGGCAGGCCGTTCTCCTCGGCCATGATGATATCCTCGGGCGGCGTGCCGATGGCCGGCGACATGATCACGCCATCGGCGCCGAGCTGCAAAAGCGTGTCGACGAAGGTGCGCTGCTTCTCCAGATCGTCATAGTGGTTGGAGAGAATGAAGGTCTGGCGGCTGCGGTCGAGCTCGCTCTCGATGGAGCGCAGGATCTCAGCATAGAACGGATTCATGATGTCGTGGACGACGACGCCCACGATGCCCGAGCGCGAGGTGCGCAAGCTGGCGGCGCGGCGGTTGTAGATGTAGCCGATCTCGCGGGCATGCTGCTTGATGCGATCACGGGTGACGTCGGCGACAAGAGGGCTGTCGCGCAGCGCAAGCGACACGGTCGCGGTCGAAACGCCGAGCGCGTCGGCTATCGTCGAAAGCTTGATCTTCTGAGCCAGCGGGCCCTCCATCCGCAAGCGTGGCCGGACGGTCTTTTAAACCGTTTAAAGCCGTATGCCATTGTTCAACGGCAAATCAAAGCTTTTTTGCCAGCTCTTCGGTTTCGGCACTCGGCGCGGCGCGGTTCCGGACCCTCAGCGTGTGCTCGCGGTGGATGATGTAGAGGCCGCTGGCAACGATGATCGCGGCACCGGCAAGCGTCCAGCGGTCGGGCAACTGGTCGAACACCAGCCAGCCCAGGATGATCATCCAGACCATCTGCAGATAGGGGTAAGGCGCAAGTGCCGTGGCAGAGGCGCGCTGGTAGGCCTTGATCAGCAGCCAGTGGCCGAAGCCGCCGAAGACGCCGAGCCCGAACAACACCAGCCAGTCATAAAGATGTGCCGGCAGCGAACCGGCGAGCGGCACGGCCGGCAGCATGAAGAGCGCAGGAACCACTGCCGAATAGAGGATCAGGCTCTCGGCCGTCTCGCGCCTGCCCATCAGGCGCGTCATGATGGTGTAGAGCGACGAGCTCAGCATGGCGCAGAGCGAAAAGATGTGCCCCATGTCGAAGCCGCCGAAGCCCGGCCGGGTGATGACGAGCACGCCGATGAAGCCGACGAAGACCGCGAGCCATCGCCGCCAGCCGGCCCATTCGCCAAGCAGCGGCCCGGCAAGGGCGGTGATGACCATCGGGCTGGCGAAGTTGATCGACACGGTTTCGGCCAGTTGCAGGGTCTGCAGCGCGAGGAAATTGAAGATCGTCGAGCCGAACATGAAGACGGCGCGCAGGATCTGCAGCCACAGGCTCTGCGGCACCAGCCGCTCCGGCCGCTCCCAGGCCTTGAACAGCACGAGCACGATCAGCGCATGCACGGCAAAGCGCACCCAGGTGACGAAGGGTGCCGCCATGCCTGATGTGACGAGATGCTTGGCGCTGGTGTCGAGGAAGGAAAACACCAGGCCCGAGGCAAATATCAGCAGGATCGCCGATGATGGCGTTGCGGTTTCTGCTGGTTTTTGAGGAGACACGCTGGCAGGCCGGGCAAATGACTAGGGATGCTTGGCTATTGCGCCGATCGCGGTTGCCCGGCAAGGCAAAAGACGTGGACCAGGCTATTTTCCATCCCGGATACCGGGATGGAATGTCTCTGCCGTGACGGTTACTCCGCCGCTTCGGCTTCCACTTCGGGCTCGACCTCGGTCGTGCCCTCGACGTCGGCGGCAGCCTCGTCGTCGATCAGGGTCAGGTCGGACAGGTTGGCCTCGATGCGCAGAAGGAGCTTGGAAAGCTGCTTGACGTCCTTCTTGTCAAAACCTTTGAGCGCTTGCTTTTCGGTCTTCTTGACCGACTTTTCGACGGCGCGGATGGCGTCACGGCCGGTCTCGGTGAGGAAGATGTGGGCCTGGCGGGCGTCGGTGTCCGATGCGCGCTTTTCCAGGAATCCCTGGGCCTGCAGCCGGTTGATGGTCTTGGTGATGGTCGGCGGCCGCACGCCGAGGCGCGAAGCGAGCTGGCCGGGGGTCTGGCCGTCATCATCGTGCAGCGACAGCATGATCTGGTCCTGGCCGGCATAAAAGCCATGCGCCAGAAGCCGTGCGGCCAGCGAGGTGCGCGCCAGTCGGGCGACCTGGTGAAGCCGGCTCATCGCCGCGCCTTTGTTGGACTTGGACATCCGCATCTCCTGCGCCACGCCTCGTACCGTGATGGCCGAGAATAGTTGCTGCGTGGCCCTTTGCAATCGACCGCACGGGAGATTGTTGCCTGCTCGTTTTGCCGGCAACCGACCACCCGCACGAGCGCTCTGTGCCAGACGCATGTTACAGTTCGATGACAGATACGCTTCGCCGGCAAATCTTCCGGGCGATAGACGTCATCCTGCCCGTCTCACGGCAACGATCATCAGCGCCTCGTAGGCGGATGCGGCTTCGCGCACCGTGCTCTGCACGCCGGAACCGGCGCGGCGCAGGATGCCGTCGTCGGCGTTCATCGTGTCGCGTTGTCCGCCACGCTGATTGTAGGGCGCCCTGGTCGAGAAGATCTGCTCGCTGAGATCGTCGGGAAAGAACATCTGCCCGGTCATGGCCCTGCCCTCCTCCGGAAACGCCTTGAAGTGAATGTGGGTGGTGCGACCGCGGTACCAGCCGGGATAGATGGTCTGGAAAGTCGCGATGCCGGCCGTGTCGGCCCGCTGCCAGCCGCGCAGGAATTTTTCGCCTGACGTATCGACGTCGCGATTGTCGCCCTGGCCGGGATAGCCGGAATAGTGCCCCGTGGCATCGCAGTGCCAGAGGTCAACACGCGCGCCCTCGATCGGATTGCATGCTTCATCGACGATCTGCAGGCGTACGGTGAGGCCGACGCCTTCGCGGCCTTCGGTGATCTCGCTGCGCTCGAGCTCCGGGTCGAAATAATAGGGGCCTTCGGTGGTTTCGGGTGTAATCGAGCAGACGCCGGCTTCCGGCAAGAGCAGCGAGCTCGCTTGCGGCGAGGCTTGCTTCGCAAACAGCTGCACCGGCACGAGCGCGCTGCCGCCCGCCGTCACCGCAATCAGGCCAAGCGCCCGGCGGCGGTTGAGTGTGCTGGGGAAAGGTGCCTTGCGCATGGCTGGGTGTCTCCACGAATGGGTCGGCAAGCCCCTTGCCTGACCGTCAATCTAGGTGCGGTCGCACCTCGCTCCCAATGAAACTTCCGTAATGTTCATCAGGTGGCGCCACCGTGCCGTTTGAGACGTGCAAAAGCTTGGCCGGCATCCTATATGAGGCCTCTATTCGATCCCGAGGACGACCATGACCGAAACCCAGACCCAAATCCCCGTCACCGTGCTGACCGGCTATCTCGGTTCCGGCAAGACGACGCTACTCAACCGCATCCTTTCCGAGAACCATGGCAAGCGATATGCGGTCATCGTCAACGAATTCGGCGAGATCGGCATCGACAACGACCTGATCGTGGAATCCGACGAGGAAATCTACGAGATGAACAATGGCTGCGTCTGTTGCACCGTCCGCGGCGACCTGATCCGCGTCGTCGAAGGCCTGATGCGCCGCCCGGGCCGTTTCGACGCCATCGTCGTCGAGACCACCGGCCTCGCCGACCCGGTGCCGGTCGCCCAGACCTTTTTCATGGACGACGACGTCCGCTCCAAGACCAAGCTCGACGCGGTGGTGGCGCTCGTAGATGCCAAGCACCTGCCGCTGCGCCTCAAGGACAGCCGCGAGGCAGAAGACCAGATCGCCTTCGCCGACGTCGTCGTGCTGAACAAGACTGACCTGGTTACATCAGACGAGCTGCGCGACGTCGAGGCTGCCGTGCGCGCCATCAACCCGTCCGCCAGGATTCATCGCACCACCCGCGCCGGCGTGGCGCTCGACCAGGTGCTCGACCGCGGCGCTTTCGACCTGAAGCGCGTGCTGGCCGACGACCCGCATTTCCTCGACGCCCATGATCATGACCACCACCACGATCATGAATGCGGCCCGAACTGCGACCACGACCACCATCATCACCACCACGATCATGACCATCATGATCACGACCACCACGAGCATGGCGCGGTGTCGCCGATCCACGACGTGACGGTGCAGTCGGTGTCGCTGCGCGGCGGCGAGATGGATTCCAAGAAGTTCTTCCCCTGGATCGAGAAGATCACCCAGATGGAAGGCCCCAACATCCTACGCCTCAAGGGCATCATCGCCATCAAGGACGATCCGGACCGCTACGTCATCCAGGGTGTGCACATGATCATCGAAGGCGACCACCAGCGTGCCTGGAAGGACGACGAAAAGCACGAGAGCCGGCTGGTGTTCATCGGCCGCGAACTCGACGCCGAGCGCCTGAAGCGCAGCTTCGAGGCTTGCCAGGCAGCCTAGCCATCGGAAAACCCACGGCCCTCGATGTATCGGGAGCCGGTCGCTTGCCTCGCCTCAGATGCGAGCTGAGCGCCAGCGTCGACCCAGTGTCGAAGTTGACGCTTGCTCACCCTGTGCTTAGGGGTGAGGACAAATCAGCACCGGAAGTTTTACAGCCCATGCCGACAGTCGCCCCGCTTGATCTCGACGGACATTGCGTCACTGCAAGCTTCCTCGACGACATTCCCTTCTTTGCGCTTGCCGACGGCATGGTGCACTGGCTCGACCATGGCCAGAGGTCGGTCAGGCTGCATGACGGGCTGCTGTCGGCGACGACGACGGCCAAAAACGACCTGATGATCTCGGGCGGCGAAGACGGCAAGGTGATGACGCTGACCTCGGCCGGCGTTACCGCTGAACTGGCGAGCGTCGGCAAGAAGTGGGTGACGTCGGTCGCTTCAGGCCCGCAGGGAGCCGTGGCTTACGCCAGCGGCCGCAATGCCTGGGTGCGCTTCGCCGACGGCAAGACCAAGGAGTTCGCCCACCCGCGCTCGGTCGAGGGCGTGGCCTTTTCGCCGAAGGGCATGCGCATCGGCGTTGCCCGCTACAATGGCGCGACGCTGCATTTCCCCGCCGCCGACGGCACGCCGACCGAACTGCAATGGGACGGTGCGCATACCGGCATCACGTTTTCGCCCGACGGCGCATTCCTGGTGACCACCATGCAGGAAAACGCCCTGCACGGCTGGAAACTCGTCGATGCCAAGCACATGCGCATGACCGGCTATCCCGCCAAGGTGAAGAGCCTGTCGTGGAGCGCCAAGGGCAAATGGCTGGCCAGCTCCGGCGCGCCGGCGGCGATCGTCTGGCCCTTCACAGGCAAGGACGGCCCGATGGGCAAGGCGCCGCTGGAACTCGGCACGCGCGGCAACACCATGGTGACCTCGGTTGCCTGCCATCCGAGCGAAGACATCGTCGCCATCGGCTATGAAGACGGCATGGTGCTGGCGGTCCGTTTTGCCGACGCCAAGGAAGTGCTGCTGCGCCGCCCCGGCAAGGGCGCCATCACCTCGATGGCCTGGGACAAGGAAGAACGCCGTCTCGCCTTTGGCAGCGCCGCCGGCGATTGCGGCGTCATCGACATCACCGGCTAGCACAATTCCAGGGAGAGACGTGAAGCGGCTTTTCCTGGAATGATGCGGATTCCGCGCGAAACTCAGCCGGCGCGTACAGCCCCCGCCGGCTTGCGCCGCAGTGCCAAGCCGTCGCGCATATTGAGCGACAGAAGCGCAATGTTGAGGGCTCCGGCCGCCAGCTCCAGTGTCTGCACGATGATGAAGGCCGTATCGAAACGGCCTTCCGCCGCCCAGCCGGCAAGTACATAGGCCGACGGCAGCAGCACCAGCAGGCCATTGGCGGCGATGATGCGCATGCGCCGCTTCTTGTGCTGGACGCCAGGGCGCCTCCAGCCCTTGCCGAGCGAGAATCCCGTGCCACCGGCAATGATCATCGCCGGGATGAGCACCACCATGCCGGCGAGAATTACGGCCTTTGCCGTGGCGATGATCTCGGCGTTGGCGGTCAGTTCAGCGGCAATTGTGGCAATCCAGAAACAGCTGACAGTGAGCAAGGCAACCCCGCCGGCCGCGGCATGAAGTTTCGCTTTCATCGTCGAATCTCCAGTTTACATAGCAAGCTATATATCGTTGCATAGCATGCTATTCAACAGCTATTCCTCGCGGCATGGCTTTTCAGAAAGAACGCTCCGCCGGATATCTCGCCAACCAGATGGCACGCCTGTTCGCCAAGGGCCTGCACGAGCGCATCCGCCCCCTCGACCTGGCGCCGGCGCAGTTCATGACGCTGCTGGCATTGTGGGACGAAGATGGGCTGACGCAGATCGAACTGGTGCGGCGCCTCGACGTCGAACAAGCGACGATGGCCAATACCCTGACCAGGATGGAGCGTGATGGGCTGATCGAACGGCGCGCCAACCCGGAGGACGGGCGCTCGCAGGCAATCCACCTGACGCCAAGGGCAAAGGCGCTTCGCGACCCGGCCACGGCTGCCGCCCGCGCCCAGAACGCAGCTGCCCTGGCGGACTTTTCCGAGGAGGAACGGGAAACCTTCCTGGCACTGATGCGGCGCGCCATCGCCGCCATGCACAAGGACTAAACGCGCGCCTGCGGGACAAGCGCGTCGGCCTATCCGGCCGGACTATTCGACCAGGCAGGTGGCCCGGCCGGTGAAATTGTAGGTCTTGCCGTCGCCGCCGGTGGCGTCCGTCATGTCGAACACCGTGACCGAATACTGACCGATATAGTCGCCCTCGTCGCCTGACTTGGTCCGGACCGTGATCTCGACATAACCATGCGGTTTGTCGGATCCGCGCTCGCGGTAGACCACCATGCGCAATTCCTCGCCGTCGAGCCAGTATTGCGCGAGATGGTCGCGCTCGAAGCTCATCTTGCGCAGGTCCTGCGAAATCGCCTTGTGGGAAATCTCGATTTCGCCGCGGAAGTTGAACACCGGGCTGCCCATGCCGCGAGTGACGCCACTCTCGATGGTCAGCTTCACTGCCTCATCCTTGGCACCGCAAGAGAGCCCGCCAGAGGCACCGGCCGGGCCCGCCGCAAGCAGGATCGACATGGCAGTCATCATAGCACGCATCGCTCATCACCCCCAAAGCACAGTGTCATGATCGCCATTGCGATCGATGGGTCAAGATGGCCGCGCTGAGCCAACAGAGACCCTTGCAACGGCCAGTTGCCGTTTGTGGGAACGGCTGGCTAGAGTGGCGCCCGTCTGTCCAATGGGAGCCATGATGAACCGTATCGAACGACCTGAAGCCACCGAAGGCGGCGTGCCTTTGTCGCGCATCGCCGAACTTGCAGCGACGGAGGCGGACATCTTCCGCCGCGCCCGCCCAAAATCGGAGGCCGCGGTGGGCAACGGCATGGCCGGGTTCTTCAACGGCGTCCCGATGCACTGGATGAAAGACTGGCCGACGCCCTTCCCCATCCTGGTCGACAAGGCGAGCGGCGCCACGATCACCGACATCGACGGCATCAGGCTGGCCGACTTCTGCCTTGGCGATACCGGCTCGATGTTCGGTCATTCACCGGCACCCGTCGCCCGTGCGATTCGCCGGCAGGCGGCCCGCGGCCTGACCTACATGCTGCCGTCGGAGGATTCGCTCACGCTCGGCCTGCTGCTGGCAAGGCGCTTCGGCCTGCCGCATTGGCAGATCGCGACGACAGCCACCGACGCCAACCGCTTCGCCCTGCGGGTCGCCCGCGCCATCACCGGCCGCGACAAGATCCTCGTCTTCAACGGCTGCTACCACGGCTCGGTCGACGAGACGATGGTGCGGCTCGACGGCGGCAAGCCGATCAACCGCCCGGGACTATCAGGCGAGTTCCGCGATCTCACCCAGCGCACCCGCATCGTAGAGTTCAACGATCTTGCGGCGCTGGAGAAGGCGCTGAGCCATGGCGACGTCGCCTGCGTCATATCAGAGCCGGTGCTGACCAATTCCTGCATGGTGCTGCCCGAGCCGGGCTTCCTCGAAGGCGTGCGCACGCTGACGCGGCAAGCCGGCACGCTGCTCCTGATCGACGAGACCCACACCATCTCGACCGGCCCCGGCGGCTATACAAGCAAGCACAATCTCGACCCCGACCTGTTCGTGCTCGGCAAGCCCGTCGCTGGCGGCGTGCCGGCCAGTGTCTGGGGCATGAGCGAGGAGGTCGCCGCCCGCTACGCCGCCTACAATGCCACCAAGGAGCCGGGCTATTCCGGCATGGGCACGACGCTGTCGGCCAATCCTCTGCAGTTCGCGGCGATGCGCGCCACGCTCGAAGAGGTGATGACGGAGGCGGCCTACGCCCACATGGAAAAGCTGGCCGAACGGCTGGCCACGGGGCTCGACAAGGCGATCCGAAAACGGAAACTGCCTTGGCACGTGATGCGCGTCGGCGCCCGCGTCGAATTCATCTTCGCCCCCGGTCCGCTGCGCAATGGTGGCGAGGCCGAGCATGCCCACGCCTCCCGGCTGGAGGCTGCCATGCATGTGGCGCTGGTCAATCGCGGTGTCCTGATCGCGCCGTTCCACAACATGATGCTGGTCTCGCCGGTGACGACAGCGCGGCAGGTCGACAAGCTGATCGCAGCTTTCGACGACATTGCCGCCCGTCTTGCGGTATGAGACAAGGCAGAAGGACAATCGAGTGACATCATGACATCACCTTCCGGCTCGACCGTCGACGAAGCGAGAGCCTTCCTCGACGCGAACCCCGACATCGAAGCCTTCGATATCGTGCTGACGGACGCCAATGGCGTCGGCCGCGGCAAGATCATCCGCCGCCACGAACTGATGGGACTTTACGAAGGCGGGCGCCACCTGCCCATCTCCATCCTCGGCCTCGACATCACTGGCGAGGACGTCCACGAGACCGGGCTGATCTGGGATTCCGGCGATGGCGACCTCCGCGCCTGGCCGATACCTGGCACGCTGAAGCCTTTGCATGGCACCAGCCCCGCCCGCGGCCAGGTGCTGATGTCGATGTTCCATCTCGACGGCGCGCCAATGACTTCGGACCCTCGGCTTGCGCTGAAGCGACAGGTCGACAGGCTGGCTGAAAAGGGCCTCTATCCTGCCGGCGCCTTCGAGCTCGAGTTCTTCCTGCTCGCCAACGAGCGCGACAGCGACGGCAAGGTCCAGCCGGCCCGCGCCGTGCTCGATGGCCGCGCCTCCGGCAAGACCGAGGTCTATTCGGTCGATCACCTGCATGGCATGGAGCCGCTGTTCTCCGACATCTATGCCGCCGCAAAAGTGCAAGGCATCCCGGCCGAGACCGTGATCTCGGAATATGCGCCGGGTCAGTACGAACTCACCTTGCGCTACCGCAAGGACGTGATGCAGGCCGCCGACGACCTGTTGATGCTGAAGCGCCTGGTGCGTGCCCAGGCCCGCCGCCATGGCGTCACTGCCTGCTTCATGGCTAAGCCGATCGAGAAATATGCCGGTTCGGGCATGCATTTTCACGTCTCTCTGCTCGACAGCGACGGCAACAACGTCTTCACCGAGGCCGCGGAAGGCACCTGGGAGCCGAAGCTGCTGCATGCGCTCGGCGGCCTCGCCGAGACGATGGCGGAATCGATGCTGGTGTTTGCGCCGCATGCCAACTCGTGGCGTCGCTTCGTCTCCCAGTCCTACGCACCGGTGGCCCCCACCTGGGGCGTCAACAACCGCTCGGTGGCGCTGCGCGTACCGGCGGGCGACGCCAGGAACCGCCGCATCGAGCACCGTCCCTCCGGCGTCGACGCCAACCCCTATCTCGTCGCCGCGACCATCCTCGCCGGCATCTCGAAGGGGCTGGAGGAGCAGCTCGATCCTGGCCCGGAAACGTCTGGCAACGGCTACGAACAGGCCGAAGGTACTGAAAGCGTGATGCCACCGGACTGGCGCTCGGCGATCGAGGCGGCGAAAGCGTCGGAGTTTCTCCGTGAGGCGCTGGGCCACGACCTGCACCGCACGTTTACGGCGATCAAGGAAAGCGAATATTTCCGCGTCGCCCGCACGGTGAGCGAGCTCGACTACCACCTTTATCTGCACGAGGTGTGATCCCCGGGAATGGCGGTTGATCCGCCATCCACTCCAGACGCGTCGTTCACAATTTGCCGCATCACAGCGAACCCTCTGGCCTTGGCAGCAAAAAGAACATAGCATGAACAAATGGCAGTTCTTTCGACCCGCGAGAAACTCGCGATCCTTTCCGACGCCGCGAAGTATGACGCTTCCTGCGCCTCGTCAGGCGCCGGCGGGCGCGACTCGCTCAAGTCTGGCGGCATCGGCTCGACCGAGGGCATGGGCATCTGCCACTCCTACGCCCCCGACGGCCGCTGCATCTCGCTGCTCAAGATCCTGCTGACCAATTTCTGCATCTACGACTGCAGCTACTGCATCAACCGTTCGTCCTCCAATGTCCGCCGCGCCCGCTTCACGGTCGACGAAGTGGTGCGGCTGACCATGGATTTTTACAAGCGCAATTACATCGAGGGATTGTTCCTCTCGTCAGGCGTCATTCGCTCGCCCGACGAGACCATGACGGAGATGGTGGAGGTGGCGCGGCGGCTGAGGCTCGACGAGAAATTCGCAGGCTACATCCATCTCAAGACCATCCCCGAGGCGTCTGCCGAGCTGATCGAGAAGGCAGGCCTCTATGCCGATCGCCTGTCGATAAATGTCGAACTGCCGACCGATGAGGGCGTGAAGCGGCTGGCGCCGGAAAAACGGCCGGAGACGATCCGCGTCTCGATGGCAAAGCTGCGTTCGAAGATCGAGGAGAAGGCGGAACCGACGCTGAGGACGAAGACTCGCGAGCGTTTTGCACCGGGCGGGCAGTCGACGCAGATGATCGTCGGCGCCGACGCCACTTCAGATGCCCGCATCCTCAAGACCAGCGCCCGGCTCTATGGCAGCTACCAGTTGCGCCGCGTCTACTATTCCGCCTTCAGCCCGATCCCCGACGCCTCCTCTGCCCTGCCCCTGAGGAAGCCGCCGCTGATGCGCGAACACCGGCTCTACCAGGCAGATTGGCTGATGCGCTTCTACGGCTTTGAACAGGGCGAGATCCTCGACGGCACGCCTGACGGCATGCTCGAACTGGAGATCGACCCCAAGCTCGCCTGGGCGCTGCGCAACCGCGCCTCCTTTCCCCTCGACGTCAACCGCGCCGACAAGGAGAGGCTGCTGCGCATCCCGGGCCTCGGCACGCGCGCAGTGGAGCGTATCCTGGAGACCCGCCGCTTCAAGCGGTTGCGGCTCGATGACGTTGGCCGTCTTTGCCAATCCATCACCAAGGTCCGCCCGTTCATCGTCGCCGACGGCTGGTCGCCGGGCGCCGCCACCGACGCTGCACGGCTGCGCGAGGCGATTGCGCCGAAGCCGCGGCAACTCGAGCTGTTCCGATGACCGGCCAACCCGCCTTCCCACTGGCCGCCTACGCCGTGCATCTCGCCGGCCCGACCGACTTCGACGGCTGGCGCGATGCGGCACGCAGGCTGAGCACCAACGAGGTGAAGCCCGAGGACATCGAATGGCATGTCGGCGGCGAAGGGGACGAGCTGCCGGCGCCGACCCCGGGCGTCGAACTCAGGGTCTCCCGAGATTTCATCGAGCGCGCGGCCATCGTCACCTGCCATTCCGACAGCGAACGTTTCGCACTGCTCTATCGGCTGCTGTGGCGGCAGCGCAGCGAGCCTCATTTGCTCCGCATCGCCTCCGACCCCGACGTGCGCCGCTTCGAGGCGATGGAAAAGTCGGTCAGGCGCGACGAGCACAAGATGCATGCCTTCGTCCGTTTCCGGAAGATCGGCGACGGTGACGAAGAGCGCTTCGTCGCCTGGTTCGAGCCTGACCACTTCATCCTCGAATTGGCAGCACCGTTCTTCGTGCGTCGCTTTACCGGCATGCACTGGGCGATCCTGACGCCACACGGCTCGGCTGAATGGGACCGCGAAAGACTGGCGCTAGGCCCCGGCGCTTCGAAGGATGATGCGCCCGCCGCCGACCAGTCGGAGGAGATGTGGCGGACCTATTTCGCCAGCATCTTCAATCCCGCCCGCCTCAAGGTGAAGGCGATGCAGGCGGAGATGCCCAAGAAGTATTGGCGGAACCTTCCCGAGGCGTCGCTCATTCCGGAGCTGATATCAGGCGCCGACGCGGCTGCCCGGGAAATGATCGCGAGGATGCCGACGATGCCCGCAGCGCATCACCAGGCGATACAAGCCAGACACTGGCCGGCTTTGGAGCCGTCGCCGGAGACAGAGGCGCATTCGATCGACGCTCTGCGCCAGCAAGCAAGCCAGTGCCGGCGCTGTCCGCTGTGGAGCGAGGCGACGCAGACGGTGTTCGGCGAGGGTTCTGACAATGCCGAACTGGTGTTTGTCGGCGAGCAGCCCGGTGACCAGGAGGACCTGCAGGGCCGGCCATTCGTCGGCCCGGCCGGCAAGATCTTCGACGCGGTGCTCGGCGAAGCCGGCATCGAGCGGACGGCAGTCTACGTCACCAATGCCGTCAAGCACTTCAAGTTCGAACCGCGCGGCAAGCGTCGCATCCACAGCAAGCCCAATGCCGGCGAGGTGCAGGCTTGCCGCTGGTGGCTGGCGCAGGAGTTGACGCTGCTAAAGCCGAAGCTGATGGTGGCGCTCGGCGCGACCGCGGCCCAGTCGCTGCTGGAGGCGCCAGTGGCGATCACCAAACAGCGCGGGCAGACCATCAAACGCGACGACGGCCTCGCCGTTTTCCTGACGATCCACCCGTCCTACATCCTGCGCATCCGCGACCCGCAGGAGGCGGCAGCCGAGCGCGCCCGCTTCGTCGCCGACATCAGGACGGTGCGCGAGATGATGGCAGGCTAACGCAAGGCCAGACCCGTCCCACCCGGCAAAAGGCGTATGCCAGCTACCGGATCAGGATCGCCCTGAGGTCGTTGACGTTGGTGCCGGTCGGCCCGGGGACGAAAAGATCGCCCACCGAGTTGAACGCCGTCCAGGCATTGTTGCCGGCCAGCATCGCCTTGGCGTCGACGCTGACAGCATGCATGCGCGAAACAGTGGAGCCGTCGGCAAAGGCGCCGGCATTGTCCTCGGAACCGTCGATGCCGTCGGTATCGGCGGCCAGCGCGTCGATGCCCTGGAGGCCGTCGATGCCGATGGCGAAGGCAAGCAGGAACTCGCTGTTGCGGCCGCCCTTGCCCTTGGCCCTAAGGGTCACCGTGGTCTCGCCGCCGGACAGGATCAGCACCGGCTTGTTGAACGGCCGGTTGCGGGTCGCGACTTCGCGGGCGATGGCCGCATGCACGCCACCGACCTCGCGTGCCTCGCCCTCGATGGCGTCGGAGAGGATAACGGTCTCAACGCCCTGCATGCGCGCGGCTTCGGCGGCAGCGTCGAGCGACACGGCGGCAGAGGCGATGACATGCACCTCGTTGCGGGCGAAGCGCGGGTCGGTCGGCTGCGGCGCGTCGGCGGCAGCCGAGTTGATGTGGGCCATGACATTGGCGGGCAGCGCGATGCGGTAGGTTTCGATCAGGCGCAGCGCATCGGCGCGCGACGCCTCATCAGGCACCGTCGGACCCGAGGCTACCAAAGCCGGATTGTCGCCGGGAATGTCGGACACGACAAGCGAGACGACGCGGGCGGGATGCGCCGCTGCAGCCAGCCGGCCGCCCTTGATGCCCGAAATGTGCTTGCGAATGGTGTTCATCGCCGAGATCGGCGCGCCGGAAGCGAGCAGCGCCTCATTGACGGCGATCTCATCGGCAAGGGTCAGGTTCCCCGCCGGCGACGGCAGCAGCGCCGAGCCGCCGCCCGAGATCAAAGCGACGACGAGGTCGTCCTCGGTCAGGCCGGAGATCGTCTGGAGCAGAAGCTTCGCCGCTTCGAGGCCGTTGGCGTCGGGCACCGGGTGCGAGGCCTCGACAATCCTGATGCGCTCGCAAGGGGCGGCAAAGCCGTAGCGGGTGACCACCACGCCCTCCAGCGGTCCGTCCCAGGCTTTTTCGAAAGCGGCCGCCATCTGGGCCGAGCCCTTGCCGGCGCCAATGACAATCGTCCGTCCCTTGGGCTTTGCCGGCAGGTGGCGGCGGATGGTGAGCTCGGGATCGGCGGCCGCCACGGCGGCTTCGAAAACGCTGGTCAGCAACTGCTTCGGGTCGGTCATGGCCATCGGGACGTTCAAACTCTTTCAGCTGTTCGCAACGGGGGGCAAGGCGAGTTCGCGGCTGGGAATGCCGAGATGCTCGGCGACCGCCGCCACCACCACCTCGTGGTCCTGGCGCTCCGGCAGTCCTGAAACGGCAATGGCACCAATGACACCGACGCCCTTGACCTTGATCGGGAAGCCGCCGCCGGCCAGCACATAGTCTTCGATGGGCAAGGCCTCGCCGATCGGGAAGGTACGGTCCTCGCGGGCCTTGGTCAGCACCATGCGGTAGCTGCTGCGGTGGAAAACCTTGACAACATTGATCTTGCGCCGCGCCCATTCGGTGTTGCCACACGTCGAGCCCGGCAGGGCGCAGTAAAACAAGGTCCGGTCCCAAAGCCTGATGTCGACCACGATCGGCAGCTTTTCGGCAACGGCGCGGGCGCGGATGGCCGAGCCGATATCGAAGGCAACCGCCTCGTCGAAGCGCTCAAAGACCAGTCGGTCCTCCTGCTCGGCGATCTTTTTCAGGTCCTCGGCTGCTGCCATCGTCCGTTCCTCCGTCAGACACGGCTCACATGGCAGACGCGAGGCAATGACGCAAGGTCAGGCAGCCTGATCCATCGTCGTCTTGGCGGCTTTGCCTGCGACATAAACTTCCACCACGGCGCGGTCGTCGCCGAGCGTCTGCAGCAGGAACAGCTCCTCGGCCAGCGTGCCGCAGCGCTCCATCCTGAGCCGCATGCCAGGCGTGGCGCGGGCGTTAAGCACCACGAGGTCGGCGTCGGTGCCGACGTCGAGCGTGCCGACCTTGTCTGCTATCGACAGCGCCTCGGCATTGCCGCGCGTCAGTTGCCAGTAGGAAGCCAGCGGGTTCAGCTTCTCGCCGTTGAGCGCAATGACCTTGTAGGCCTCGTCCATGGTGCGCAGCATCGAATAGTTGGTGCCGCCGCCGACGTCGGTGGCGGTGGCGATCCGGAGCGGCCTGTCACGCTTGCGGTAGCGCTGGTAGTCGAACAGGCCCGAGCCAAGGAACAGGTTGGAGGTCGGGCAGAACACGGCGATCGAGCCATGCTCGGAGATCGCGTCGGATTCACGCTCGCCGAGATGGATGCAGTGGCCGAGCAGCGTGCGTTTGCCGAGCAGGCCGTAGTGTTCGTAGACGTCGGTATAGTCGCGCGACCAGGGGTAGAGCTCCTGGGTGAAGGCGATCTCGGCGTGGTTTTCCGACAGATGCGTCTGGATGTGCAGGTCGGGATGCTCGCGCGCCAGTTGGCCGGCCATCTCCATCTGCTCGGGGGTCGATGTGATGGCGAAGCGCGGCGTAATGGCATAGTGCTGGCGGCCCTTGCCGTGCCATTCCTTGATCAATGCCTTGGTATCGTCATAGCTCGCCTGCGGCGTATCGAGCAGACCGTCGGGGGCATTGCGGTCCATCATCACCTTGCCGGCGATGTTGAGCATGTTGCGCTCATGCGATTCGGCGAAGAACGCCTCGGCCGACTGCTTGTGCACCGAGCAATAGGCGGCAACGGTCGTCGTGCCGTGGCGCACCATCTCGTCGAGGAACAGGCGCGCGATGCGGCGGCCATGCTGGGTGTCGATGAAGCGCGTTTCCTCGGGGAAAGTGTACTTGTTCAGCCATTCCAGCAGCTCGGCGCCATAGGACGCAATGATCTGCATCTGCGGGATATGGACATGCCCATCGATGAAGCCGGGCAGGATCAGATGCGGGCGATGGTCGACGACCTTGGCGTCACCGGCCTGGGCCGCGATCTCCGAATAGGCGCCGACGGCCGCGATCTTGCCGTCGCGCATCAGCACCGCACCATCTTCCTCATAGGCATAGGACGCATGGTCGTCTGCGCTATCGGGCCAGCGCAGGAAGGACAAGGTACGGCCGCGAAGGAGTGTGGTGGTCATGATCGAACTCTACAGGCTTTCTGGCGTGGCCACATCGCGGCCCGTTTTGCCGCGCGTCAAGGTGAGCGCGACGAGCGCGCCTCGAACTTTCAATCCGTAGGTCGCAGGCGCTACTTGCGCGCCTGTTCATACCAGGCGACCAGCAACGCCCGCTCCTCGGGTGTGATCTGGGTCACGTTGGCCGGCGGCATGGCATGGCTGCGGCCAGCCTGCAGGTAAATCTCACGCGCATGCAAGGCGATTGCGTTGTCGGTCTCCAGCACCACGCCCTTCGGCGCATGGTAGACGCCTTCGTAGGACGGCTCGTTGGCGTGGCACATGGCGCAGCGGCCGAGAACCGTGTCACGAACCTTGGGGAACTGGGCTGCGGCAATATAGGGCTCGGTGAGGACGGAGGCGTTCTTGTCCTCGCCGGTCAATACCTTGGGCACGGTCGACAGCCACATGATGACGACGAACAACAGGGCAGCGGCGAGCCAGGTCCAGTGCGGGTTGCCTTCACGCTTGTGCACCGTGTTGAAGTAGTGGCGGATCAAGACGCCGATGATGAAGATGAGCGCGGCGATGATCCAGTTGAACTCGGTACCGAAGGCCAGCGGGTAGTGGTTCGACAGCATCAGGAACACGACCGGCAGGGTCAGGTAGTTGTTGTGCGTCGAGCGCGTCTTGGCGATCTTGCCGTATTTCGGGTCGGGCTTGCGGCCGGCGATGAGGTCGGCGACGACGATCTTCTGGTTCGGGATGATGGTGATGAAGACGTTGGCCGACATGATCGTCGCCGTAAAGGCGCCGAGATGCAGGAAGGCGGCGCGGCCGGTGAACAGCTGTGTATAGCCCCAGCTCATGAACACCACGATGACGTAGAGAACGATCATCAAAAGCGTGTCGTGGTCACCGAGTTTCGACTTGCAGAGCTGGTCGTAGATCACCCAGCCGAGGCCGATCGAGGCAAGCGAAATGGCGATGGCGACAGGCGCCGATACGTCGAGCACGTTGCGGTCGATCAGGAACAGCTCGGCGCCGCCGTAATAGACCAGGCAGAGCAGCGTGAAGCCCGACAGCCAGGTGGCGTAGGATTCCCACTTGAACCAGGTCAGGTGCTCCGGCATCTGGGCCGGCGCCACCAGGTATTTCTGGATGTGGTAGAAGCCGCCGCCATGAACCTGCCATTCCTCGCCATGGGCGCCGACCGGCAGGCCGTCATGCTTGCGCAGCCCGAGATCGAGCGCGATGAAGTAGAACGACGAGCCGATCCAGGCCATGGCGGTGATGACATGCAGCCACCGCACGGCGAAGCTCGCCCAGTCCATGAAAAACGCCAAGTCGTACATCCGCCGTCCCTTTTTCGCAGCGTGCCGATCTTACGATGCCCGATGCATTGGGGAAGTGAAAGGATTCGCGATGACTTTCAAAAAAATCTGGAAAATACTAGCGTAGCGCTGCACGGCACAAGCCGGCTATGGAACCATCGGTCTCGCATGGCATATCTCGACAATATCGCGGTCTTCGTTCGCGTCGTGGAACTCGGCAATCTCTCCGCCGCGGGCCGCGACATGCGCATATCGCCGGCGGTCGCCTCCAATCGCATCAAGGAGCTGGAGAAGCACCTCGGCGTGCGCCTGTTCAACCGCACGACGCGCCAGTTGATGCCGACCGAGCACGGCAACGTGTTCTATTCCGGCGCCAAGCAGGTGCTGGAAGCGATCACCGAGGCCGAAGCCGCCGTCTCGGCGCTTTCCGGCCAGCCGCGCGGCACCATCCGCGTCACCGCCCCGCTCGGTCTGGGCCGTCGGCTTGTCGCCTCGGGCATTCCCGAATTCCACGACAAGTATCCCGACATCGAGGTCAGGCTCAGGCTTTCGGACCACAATGTCGATATCCTCAAGGAAGGTCTCGACGTTGCCTTCCGGCTCGGCGTGATCGAGGATTCCAGCCTCAGGATGCGCGGCATCATGGAATGCGAGCGGGTGCTGGTCGCAGCACCCAAATATCTGGAAAAGCGCGGCGAACCGGAAAGCGCCAATGAGCTGATAGGCAAGAAGCATGACTGCCTGATGCTGCGTTATCCCGGCTCACGCGAATATTTCTGGACGTTGGAGACGCCCAACGGGCCGACCAAGTTCGAGGTCCACGGCCCGTTCGATTCCGACGACGGCGACGTGCTGACCGGCTGGGCGCTGGCCGGGCGTGGCATCATCAACAAGCCGCGCTTCGAGGTAGAGCCCTTCATCCGCGACCAGCGGCTGAAGATCATCCTGCCGCAGACGCCGCCGACGCCGGTGCAGTTTGCCGCCGTCTATCCGCACAAGAAGCTGCAGGACCCGAAGGTCCGGCTGCTGCTCGACTTCATGGCGGAGCGCTGCCACAAGCTGATCAAGGATATCCTTGCTGGCAAGTGAAGCGGGCGAAGACGTTAGGCCGGCACCTCATCCCTCGATCGCCTGGTAGGCCGAGGTCCAGAAGTCGACATAGTGCTTGGGCGCCTCGGGCGAGTCCATCAGCTTCTGGGACAGCAGGATGCCGGCAAAGTCATTGGCCGGGTCGGCATAGGCAGAGGTGCCATAGCCGCCGTCCCAGCCGAACCTTCCCGGCGTCGTAAAGAGATTGTCGCGCTTGAGCGCGACCGACATGCCGAGCCCCCAGCCGGAATTGCCGTTGAAGAATATCGCAGCGCTCGCCTTCTGCTCGTCGGTGAGCTGGTCTGACGTCATCAGCTCGACCGAGGCGCGCGACAGGATGCGCTGGCTGCCAAGCTTGCCCTTGCCGAGCATCATGCGTTGGAAGGCGAGATAGTCGTCAGCCGTAGAGACAAGCCCGCCGCCACCGGATTCGAAAATGGCCGGCCTGGCGAACAGCCCGCCCTTGGCCTCGTCATAGACGCCGAGCTTGCCGCTCTGGAAATCCCTGGAATAGGCGGTAGCAAGCCTGTCGACCTTCTCGGCCGGCACATGGAAGCCGGTGTCCTTCATGCCGAGCGGGCCGAAGATGCGCTCCTGCATGAAGGCGGACAGCGGCTGACCAGCCGCGCGCGCAACAAGCACGCCGGCCACATCGAGGCCGGTGTGGTAGAGCCAACCCTTACCCGGCTGATGCGCGAGCGGTAGGGAACCGACGGCCTTCATGAAGGCATCGGGCGAGCCGCGGTACAGGTCGGCACTTGGCGCGATGCCGGCTTCGGCCATCGCATGCTGCACCGGATAGGCGAAGGGATAGACCATGATCGCGCCGACGCCGAAGCGCAGGGTGAGCAGGTCGCGCAGCGTGATCGGCCGGCTGGCCGGAACGGTGTCGGTGAGCTGGCCGTCGATGGCGTTGAGCACCTTGCGGTGGGCAAGCTCGGGCAGCCATTTGTCGACAGGGTCGTCGAGACGCAGCCTGGATTCCTCGACCAGGATCATCGCCGCGACTGCGGTGACCGGCTTGGTGAGCGAGGCGATGCGGAAGATGCTGTCGCGCCGCATCGGCGCAGTATCGCCGAGCGCCAGCGCCCCCGCTGCCTCGACATGGATCTCCCCGCCCCGGCTGACCGCCCAGACGAGACCAGGCACATCGCCGCTTTCGACGTGGCCGGCCATGACCTTGCGCATCCGCTCGAGGCGGTCGGTTGCGAACTTGCCTGTCATTATCGTCGTGCTCCCTGATCCTGTTGTCGTCGCGCTTGCCGCGGCTGACTGTTCCTGCTGCGCCGATGCCGGCGCGGGCAGCAGCAGAGCGGAAAGGGCTGCGCCCTTCATCATCGTGCGGCGGTCCATTCCTGAAATGCCGTTCATGTCTTCCTCGCTGGCCGAAAGAGATCCAAACTGATTGCATTTACTAACTGGTTGCAAAATAGGCAGACTGATTTTATATTGCAACTGGTTTTTTTGGAGGCGCTTTGCATGAACCAACAGCATCGGTCGGGCTGTCCGATCAACCTCACCCTCGAGGTGGTCGGCGACAAATGGAGCCTCATCGTTCTGCGTGACATGATGTTCGGCAATCGCCGGCACTTTCGCGAGTTGCTGACGCAGTCTGAGGAAGGCATCGCCTCCAACATACTCGCCGACCGGCTGCGTCGGCTGCTCGACGACGGGCTGATCAGCAAGGCCGACGATCCCAGCCACAAGCAGAAGGCGATCTACTCCCTGACCGAGATGGCGATAGAGTTGCTGCCGGTCTTCGCCCAGATCGCCGCCTGGGGCCGCAAATGGCTGCCGGTCAGCGAAGAGCTCAGCATCCGCGCCGAACTGCTGGAAAAGGGTGGGCCTGAGATGTGGGAGCGCTTCATGGAGGAGCTGCGCACCGACCATCTCGGCGAGCCGCTGTCGGAGGCAGCGCAAAAAAGGCTTCCCGTGCGCCTGGAACTGCAGGCGGCCTATCTCGAAGTCGTCGCCCGTAACGCCGGATCAGCTTGATTTTCCACTGGGCCAGCCCGGAACCGAACTGTCATATGGCTGTTGTAGCCTGCGTGAGCCGCCTGCCAGCCGCCGGGCGGCGCGACCAGCCATCAAGGAGCAGGCACGTGATTTCCCATCCGACGCGCAACGATCTCAAATCCAACGCCAAGAAGGTTTCGATCGAGCTTCTCAACGCCCGGCTCGCCGATGCGATCGACCTGGCGCTGATCACCAAGCAGGCGCACTGGAACGTCAAGGGGCCGCACTTCATCGCCATCCACGAGATGCTGGACGGCTTCCGCAAGGATTTGGACGAACACGTCGACACCATCGCCGAACGCGTCGCCCAGCTCGGCGGTGCCGCCCTAGGCACCTCGCAGGTCGTCGTCGAGGCCAGCAAGCTGAAGCCCTATCCGACCGACATCTCCAAGACCAAGGATCATATCGCAGCTCTGATCGACCGCTATGCCGACGCCGCGAAAAGCGTGCGCACGGCCATCGACGAGACTGGAGAGGCCGGCGACGCCGATACCGCCGATATCTTCACTGCCTATTCGCGCACACTCGACAAGTCGCTGTGGGTCCTCGAAGCCCACATCCAGGAAAGCGAATAGCCGCCAGCCTCGTTGCCGCCACGCCGGTCAGTTCGCCCTGACAAGCGCGGTCATGATCTCGGCTGCGGCGAGCGCCGCAATGACGGCGGGACGCTTGTCTTTCACCGCGTCACCGCCGATCGGACAGATCAGCCCCGCGAACTGTTCGTCGCTGCCACCTGCGGTCTTGAGAAACCAGCTCCTGAACGTCGCCTTCTTGGTCTTGGAGCCGATCATGCCGACATAACAGGTGTCATCGCGCTTCAATGCCTCGGCGACGATCAGGAAGTCGAGCGCGTGGTCGTGGGTCAGAACGACGAAGGCCGAGCCTGAGGGGGCTTCGCGAACCATCTCTTCCGGCATCGGCGTCAGCCGCGTGACGACATTGTCGGGCATGCCTTCGAGCGCGTCGGCGCGGGTCTCGACGACGACGACGTTGAGCGGCAGGAGCGCGAAGGCCGATGCCAATGCCTGCCCGACATGGCCGCCGCCGAAGACATAGACATGCGGACGTCCCGCGTCGGATGCCTCGGCGCCGGCCAGCAGATCGGCGCGCATCGCTTCGTCGACGTTCCTGACGGCAACCTCGACGCGGCCGCCGCAGCACTGGCCGATCTCCGGCCCGAGTGGAATGTCGAGCGTAAGGCTGTCTTTGGTTTCACTGGTATGGTCGAGATAGCGCGCCGGGACGGGATCGCCGGTGACGTGCTCCATGACCGTGCTGCGCTTGGACGAACCGGCCAGCATGGCACGCGCGGTATCGATCGCCATGAATTCCAGCTGACCGCCGCCGATGGTGCCGAAGATGCGCTGCGGCGACACCAGCATCCACGCGCCTTTTTCGCGCGGGGTCGAGCCCCTGGCCTCGGCCACCTCGACCAGTGCCACCGAAGGCGCTGCGTCAAGGAAGGCCCGGAGGCTCTTGGCGGTCGCGGTCACTTGGCCTGGGCCGCCTCGGCCCGGAGGCGTTCGATCGCCATCAGCACGCGCTCGGGCGTCGCCGGAGCGTCGAGGCGCGGACAGATCTTGTGGTCGGCGACACTTGCCACCGCATCCGACAGCGCATGCAGCACTGCCATGCCATGCGGCAGCGGCGGCTCGCCGACGGCCTTCGAACGATGGATCGTCGGCTCATAAGCCTCGGACCAGTCCGTCAGCGCGACTTTGAAGACTTTGGGCCGGTCGGAAGCGAGCGGGATCTTGTAGGTCGACGGCGCATGCGTGCGCAGCCGACCCTTGCCATCCCACCACAACTCTTCGGTGGTCAACCAGCCCATGCCCTGGATGAAGCCGCCCTCGACCTGGCCGATATCGATGGCCCGGTTCAACGAACGACCGGTGTCATGCAGGATGTCGGCGCGCTCGACAACATATTCGCCGGTCAAAACGTCGACCGATACCTCGGCGCAGGCCGCGCCATAGGCGTAGTAGTAGAAGGCATGGCCCCTGCCCTTGCTGCGGTCCCAATGGATCTTCGGCGTCTTGTAGTGGCCGGCGGCCGACAGCTGGATGCGGTTGAGATAGGCCTGCTTGACCAGGTCGTTGAAGGCAATCTCCTGATTGCCGACGCGCACGCGGTTGGGCAGGAACACCACCTGGTCGGCCGGCACCTGGTATTTCTCGGCGGCGAAGTCGGTCAGCCGCTTGCGGATCTGCCGCGCCGCATCCTGGGCCGCCATGCCGTTGAGGTCCGCGCCCGACGATGCTGCCGTGGGTGCGGTGTTGGGCACCTTGGCCGTGGTGGTCGCGGTGATCTTCACCCGGTCGAGGTCGATCTGGAACTCTTCCGCCACCACCTGCGCCACCTTGAGATGCAGGCCCTGCCCCATCTCGGTACCGCCATGGTTCATGTGCACCGAGCCGTCGGAATAGACATGCACCAGGGCACCAGCCTGGTTTGACTCGGTCTTGGTAAACGAGATGCCGAACTTGACCGGCGTCATCGCCAGGCCGCGCTTGACGAAGCGGCTGTTGGCGTTGAACGCCGCGATTTCGCGGCGGCGGCGGGCATATTGCGCGCTGTCCTCGAGCTCGGCGACGATGCGCTGGATGATGCAGTCCTCGACCTTCTGGTGGTAGGGCGTGAGGTTGCGCTCGCCCGGCGTGCCCATCGGATCGTAGAAATTCAGCTTGCGGATTTCGAGCGAGTCCTTGCCGACGGCAAAGGCGACCTCGTCGATGACGCGCTCGGCACCGACCATGCCCTGCGGGCCGCCGAAGCCGCGAAACGCCGTATTCGACACCGTATTGGTGTAGAGCGGCGCCGACTTGGCATGCACGTTGGGGTAGAAATAGGCGTTGTCGCAGTGAAACAGCGCACGGTCGCCCACCGGACCCGACAGATCGGCCGAGAAGCCGGCATTGAGCGCGAACATGTAGTCGACGCCGAGGATGCGGCCCTCATCGTCGAAGCCGACCTCGTAGTCGATGGCGAAGTCGTGGCGTTTGCCGGTGGCGGTCATGTCCTCGTCACGGTCGAGACGGACCTTGACGGCGCGCTTGTGCTTCTTGGCGGCGATCGCGGCGATCGCAGCACACTGGTTGGCCTGGGTTTCCTTGCCGCCGAAGCCGCCGCCCATGCGCCGCACTTCCACCTGGACTGCATGGCTCGGAACGCCGAGCACATGGGAAACGAGATGCTGGGTCTCGCTCGGTCCCTGCGTCGAGCAATAGACAGTTACCTCGTCGTCCTCGCCGGGCACGGCGAGCGAGACCTGACCTTCGAGATAGAAATGGTCCTGGCCGCCGAGCTTCATCCGCCCCTTCACCCGGCGCGGAGCAGCGGCTATCGCCGCTGCTGCGTCGCCGCGATTGAGCGTCAGCGGCGTCGTCACCTGCTTGTCGTTCTCGGGGTCGAGGTCCCAGATACCAAGGATCGCCGGCAACTCTTCATACTCGATCTTGGCAAGGCGCGCCGCCTGGCGGGCTTGCTCGCGGGTCGTGGCGACGACGGCGAAGATCGGCTGGCCATGGAACTGGACTTTGCCCTCGGCCAGGACCGGGTCGTCATGCATGCCACTCGGCGACACGTCGTTCTCGCCGGGCACGTCGGCATAGGTCAGCACGTCAACGACACCGGGGGCCGCGCGAACAGCCGCGAGGTCGACCGACTTCAGCGTGCCATGGGCGACATTGGACAGGCCGAGGCCGACATGAAGCGTGCCTGCCGGTTCCGGCATGTCGTCGATGTAGATCGCCTCGCCGGCGACGTGCTTGTGGGCGGAGTCGTGGCGCTGGTCGGTGTGGACGCCGCCGGAGATCTTGGCGGCCTTGAGGTTCGGTTGATGCTGGGTCATGTCACGCAGCCTCGTATCTCGACACCGTCAACGGCGCCTTGGTGTCTGTCGTCTCCATGTAGAAACGCAACAGCAGGTTCCTCGCCGCCAGCGCGCGGTATTCGGCGGTGGCGCGCATGTCGGTCAGCGGCGTGAAGTCCTCGGCGTATTTGGCCATAGCTGCCTCCACCGTTGCTTCGGTCCAGGGCTGGCCGACCAGGGCCGCTTCGACCGCGCTGGCGCGCTTCGGGGTCGCCGCCATGCCGCCATAGGCGATGCGGGCTTCGGCGACGGTGCCATCCTTGGCAAGGCTCAGCCAGAAGGCGCCGAGTGTTGCGGTGATGTCCTCGTCCCGGCGCTTGGTGATCTTGTGGACGGCGAAATGGACGCCCTTCGACGGCACCGGCACATGCACGGCCTCGACGAACTCGCCCGGCGCGCGGTCCTGCTTGCCATAGGCGATGAAGAAGTCCTGCAGCGAAATCGTCCGCCGTGTCTTGCCCTTGCGCAGCGTGAGCGTCGCGCCCAACGCGATCAAGGGCGGCGGCGTGTCGCCGATCGGCGAGCCATTGGCGATGTTGCCGCCAATGGTGCCCATGTTGCGCACCTGCTCGCCGCCGATGCGGTCGATCAGCGGGCCAAGCGCCGGAATGTGCTTCGACAGCGTCTCGAAGGCTTCGGTATAGGTGACGCCGGCGCCGATCGTGATGACGCCCCTGTCATGTGACAGGCCCTGCAGGCCCTCGATGTTGGCGATGAAGACGACGGGCGCGATCTTGCGCATATGCTTGGTGACCCAGAGGCCGACATCGGTCGAGCCGGCGACCACGGTCGCTGTCGGCTCTGCTTCGAGCACGGCGGCGAGATCGTCGACAGTTGCCGGGATGACGAAGCGGTCCTTGCCTTCCCCGACCTCGACGCGTACGCCGTCACGGAAGGCTTCGAGCCGTGCGGTGATCGCCTTGCGCTCGACCAGCAGCGGATCCTTGGCGACCTTGCCATAGTCGGAAATGGCGCGTGCTGCGCGCATGATCGCCTCGTAGCCGGTGCAGCGGCAGAGATTGCCCTGCAGCGACTTCTCGATCTCGGCGTCGGAAGGCTCCGGCGATTTCATCCACAGGCCATAGAGCGACATGACGAAGCCAGGCGTGCAGAACCCGCATTGCGAGCCGTGGAAATCGACCATCGCCTGCTGAACGGGGTGCAGCCGGTCGCCGCCGCCGGCGAGATGTTCGACAGTCACGACATGGCAGCCGTCGAGCGAGCCCATGAAGCGAATGCAGGCATTGACGCTTTCATAGGTGAGCTTGCCGCCGGAGAGCCGGCCGACCAGCACCGTGCAGGCGCCGCAGTCGCCTTCGGCGCAGCCCTCCTTGGTGCCGCGCAGCGAACGCTGCAGGCGGAGATAGTCGAGCAGTGTAGCGTCTGGAGCGACGTCGGAAAGCTTGATGTCCTCGCCATTGAGGATGAAGCGGATGTGATTGCGTGTCTTGACCATCGTCATGGCTCAACTGCCCCGATAGGTGGAATAGCCGAAGGGGGAAATCAGCAGCGGCACATGATAATGCGTCGGCTCGGCCATGCCAAAGCGGATCGGCACGATGTCGAGGAAAGCCGGCTTCGGCAGCTCGGTGCCCAGGCCACGGAGATAATCGCCGGCAGCGAAGATCAACTCGTACTCCCCGGCCCGGAACTCGTCGCCGGCCAGAAGCGGCGCATCGCAGCGTCCGTCGGAATTGGTCGCGACCGTCTTCAGCAGCGTGCGTGCGTCGCCGTCGATCCGGAACAGCGAAACCACCAGGCCTTCGGCAGGCTTTCCGGTCGCAGTATCAAGGACATGGGTTGTGAGGCGTCCGCCTTCGGCCTTTGTCATTCGCTCTCCCTATTGGCGCTGAACGCCATCGTCATGGATTTTGCGCCATTTAAGGCCATTGCATAAGGTGCGGTCGAGCAGAGCACTACAAAAAGACTTTCAAAATTTTTCGAGGGAATGTCTGACGCACCTTTCGTTATTCTGCTCAAGTGCCCGGCAAGAATCCGGTTTTGAGGGAACATGCGTTACGTAAGAGATATGCGCGGCTACGGCGCAAACCCACCCCACCCGCAATGGCCTGGCGACGCGAATGTTTGCGTGCAGTTCGTGGTCAACTACGAAGAGGGCGGCGAAAACAACATCCTGCATGGCGACGCCGCTTCGGAAGCGTTCCTGTCTGAGGTGGTCGGCGCGGCACAATGGCCGGGCAAGCGCCACTGGAACATGGAATCGATCTACGAATACGGTGCCCGCGCCGGCTTCTGGCGGCTCCACCGCATATTCACCGAAGCCAATGTTCCTGTCACCGTCTATGGCGTGGCGACAGCCCTTGCACGTTCGCCCGACCATGTCGCGGCGATGCAGGATGCCGACTGGGAAATTGCCTCTCACGGCCTGCGCTGGATCGACTACCGCGATCATGCGGAAGCCGACGAACGCGCCGACCTGATCGAAGCTATACGCCTGCACACCGAAGTGGTCGGCGAACGCCCCAAGGGCCTCTATCTCGGCCGCACCTCGGTCTATTCGGTGCGGCTCGCCGCTGCCGAAGGCGGCTTCGAGTGGATTTCCGACACCTATGACGACGAGCTGCCCTACTGGCTCGACCATGACGGCCACGGCAACGCGATTTCACCGCAACTGGTCATCCCCTACACGCTCGACGCCAACGACATGCGTTTTGCCACAGCCCAAGGCTTCAATTCGGGCGACCAGTTCTACGCCTATCTCAAGGACAGCTTCGACACGCTCTATCGCGAGGGTGCCGCTGGCCGACCGCGCATGATGAGTATCGGTCTGCACTGCCGCCTCGTCGGCCGCCCCGGCCGCGCCGAGGCGCTGCGCCGTTTCATCGAATATGTACAGGGTCACGACAAGGTCTGGCTGGCCCGCCGCCAGGACATCGCCCAGCACTGGCGCGACACCCACCCCTACCAGCCACAGGCGCTGCGTCCCTCGCGCATGGGCCGCGATGAGTTCGTCCAGCGCTTCGGCTCGATCTTCGAGCATTCGCCCTGGATCGCCGAGCGCGCTTTCGAATTCGAGCTCGGTCCGGCGCACGACAGCGCCGGCGGCCTGCACAACGCACTCTCCCGCGCCTTCCGCTCGGCGAGTGAGTCGGAGCGGCTCGGTGTTTTGACCGCCCACCCCGACCTTGCCGGCAAGTTGGCCCAGGCCAAGCGCCTGACCGAGGAGTCGACGAAGGAGCAGGCCTCCGCCGGTCTCGACGCGCTGACCGACGCCGAGCGCGCCCGCTTCACCGAGCTCAACACCACCTATGTCGAGAAGTTCGGCTTCCCCTTCATCATCGCCGTGCGCGACAATGACAAGGCAAGCATCCTCAAGGCATTCGAGACCCGCATCGCCAACAACCGCGACCAGGAATTCCTGACTGCCTGCAAGCAGGTGGAACGTATCGCCTGGTATCGACTTCACGACCTCCTTCCCCGCTGAGACCCCCGTCAGAAACCATGACAAAACGCTCCTACTACGCGCCGAAAGGCGGCCTGCCTCCCCAGACGGATCTGATCACCGATCGCGCCGTCTTCACCGAAGCCTATGCAGTGATCCCGAAGCGCGAGTTTTCGGACATCGTCACCAGCTTCCTGCCGCACTGGGACAAGGCGCGCGCGTGGGTGATCGCCCGCCCGCTGTCGGGCTTCGCCGAGACCTTCTCGCAATACATCATGGAAGTGCAGCCTGGTGGCGGCAGCGATAGGCCGGAGCCGGACGCGGGCGCCGAGGGCGTGTTCTTCGTCGTCGAAGGCGAAGTGACGGTCACGATTGCGGGCAAGAGCCATGTGCTGACGCCGGGCGGCTATGCCTATTTGCCGCCGGCGAGCGAGTGGACGATGCGTAACACCGGTTCGGAAACCACGCGGTTCCACTGGATCCGCAAAGCCTATGAGTATGTCGACGGCCTCGACACGCCCGATCCACTGTTCCTCAACGAAAACGACATCGCGCCCAACCCGATGCCCGACACCAACGGCGCCTGGGCGACCACACGCTTCGTCGACCCCAACGACCTGCGCCACGACATGCATGTCACTGTGGTCACCTTCGAGCCGGGCGGCATCATTCCCTTCCCCGAAACCCATGTCATGGAGCACGGCCTCTACGTGCTCGAGGGCAAGGCGGTCTACCGGCTGAACAACGACTGGGTCGAGGTCGAGGCCGGCGACTTCATGTGGCTGCGCGCCTTCTGTCCGCAAGCCTGTTATGCCGGTGGCCCTGGCAAGTTCCGCTACCTGCTCTACAAGGACGTCAACCGCCACATGCAGCTCGGCGCCTTTAACGCCACGCGCCGCCGCTAAGGACCAAAGCCATGTCGGGTGAGATGAAGCGGATCGTCGCCAAGCCGCTGACGCGGGAGAACTTCGCCGAGTTCGGCGAGGTGATCGACACCAACTGCGACACACACTACCCGATCAATTCAGGCAAATGCGAGCGCTACCATGCGCTCGCCCGCGCCGAGGCCGCCGGTCCGGACGGCCACGTCATCATCAACATCTTCAAGGGAACGCCCTACGCATTTCCCTTGAAGCTTTCCATGGTCGAGCGCCACCCGTTCGGCAGCCAGGCGTTCATCCCGCTCACCCCGCGCCCCTACCTCGTCGTCGTCTGCCACGACGTCGGCGACGGCCCGGGTGAGCCGCACGCCTTCATCACCGCACCCGGCCAGGGCGTCAACTATCCCAGCAATCTCTGGCACGGCGTGCTGACGCCGATCGGTGAAAGCCAGGACTTCGTCGTCGTCGACCGCGGCGGCACGGGCCCCAATCTCGAAGAGTTCCATTTCTCACACCCTTACGAAATCACCCTTCCGGAAGGCTTCTGACACATGGCCGAACTCTCCCTCATCGAACGCCTCTTCGACGTCATCGAATACGACATCGTGCCCAAGACCGCCGAAGGCGTGACGAAGGGCAACAAGCTGTTCGGCGCGGCACTGCTTGCCAAGGACGATCGCTCGCTCATCCTCGCCGAGACCAACAACGAACTCGAGAATCCCCTCTGGCATGGCGAGATGCATTGCCTGAAGCGCTTCTACGAGATGCCCAAGGCAACCCGCCCCGAGACCAAGGATCTGATCTTCCTGTCGACCCACGAACCCTGCTCGCTGTGCCTGTCGGCCATCACCTGGGCAGGCTTCGACAATTTCTACTATCTCTTCAGCCACGAGGATTCGCGCGACAGCTTCGCCATCCCGCATGACCTCAAGATCCTGAAAGAGGTCTTCACCCTGGAACCAGGCGGCTACAACGCCGAAAACGCCTACTGGAAGAGCTTTTCGCTGCGCAAGCTGGTGCGCGAGCTACCCGAGGCCGACCGCAAGCGGCTGGAGGAGCGCGTCGCAACAATCTCCAAGCGCTACGACGAGATGTCGGAGACCTACCAGGAGAGCAAGGCCGACAACGACATCCCGCTGAACTGACGCGGACAGGCCAGAGACATCCGCTCTCTGGCTCATGCAACACCCCTTGCGTTTGGCACCCTGCCGAGTGCATGACCCCGAAAATCGAGGTCGATTTTCGGCCAAGGATCATGCACAGACTTAAGCGCTACAGCGTTCCTTTGCGCGTCGCAGAACGCGCAGCGCCGTAGCGACGTCGCAGGGAGCCAAGCATGAAGACCATCACCGAATTTCCGCGCGACATCGTCGAGTTTCCCGACATGGGCATCGTCATGCCCGACGGTGTCAGGCTGTCGGCGCGGCTGTGGATGCCGGCCGATGCCGACCAGGACCCGGTGCCCGCCATCCTCGAGCACCTGCCCTACCGCAAGCGCGACGGCACGACGACGCGTGATTGCCTGACCCATCCCTATTTCGCCGGCCACGGCTATGCCTCGATCCGCGTCGACATGCGCGGCAACGGCGATTCCGAAGGCTTGATGGACGACGAATACTCCGACCAGGAGTGGCAGGACGCCTGCGACGTCATCGCCTGGGCAGCAAGCCAGCCCTGGTGCAACGGCAAGGTCGGGATGATGGGCATCTCCTGGGGCGGCTTCAACGGCCTGCAGGTGGCGGCCCTCCAGCCCAAGGCGCTGAAGGCGATCATCACGCTGTGCTCGACCGACGATCGCTACGCCGACGACATCCACTACAAGGGCGGCCTGCTGTTGAACGAGAACATGGGCTGGGGCGCAACCATGCTGTCCTACTCCTCCAGGCCGCCGGATCCGGCGCTGGTCGGTGAAAAGTGGCGCGATATGTGGCTAGACCGGCTGGAGCATGAGCCCTTCCTGCCCGCACACTGGCTGAACCACCAACGTCGCGACGCCTACTGGAAGCGCGGCTCGGTCAACGAGGACTACTCGGCCATCAAGGCCGCCGTGCTCGCCATCGGCGGCTGGGGCGACTCCTACAAGAACACCGTCTCGCGCCTGGTCAGCAACCTCAAGGCGCCGGTCAAGGGCATCGCCGGGCCATGGGTGCACAAATATCCGCATTTCGCCGTGCCGAAGCCGGCCATCGGCTTCCTGCAAGAGGCTTTGCGCTGGTGGGACCACTGGTTGAAGGGCAGGGAGACCGGCGTCGAAGACGATCCGGCGATGCGGCTCTACCTCATGGAGTCCGAGCCACCGCGCGAGTGGTATCTGGAGCGCCAGGGCCGCTGGATCGCCGAGCGGCAATGGCCTTCGCCAGAGATCGCGACCAGGACCCTGGCGCTCGGCACCAACGGCATGTTGGCCGAGGGCGTCGAGCTGGAGGCGCCGGTGTCGATCAACTCGCCGCAGGATTGCGGCATGGATGGTGGCGAATACTGCGCCATCTGGCTCGGGCCGGAACTGCCGGGAGACCAGCGCGCCGACGACGCCAAGTCGGCCTGCTTCGACGGTGCCGCACTCGAGGCACCGCTCGACATCGTCGGCAGCCCGGTCATCCGGCTGAAGCTAGCCGCCGACCGCCGGCGTGCGATGGTGGCGGTGCGCCTGTGCGACGTCCAGCCCGACGGTGCCTCGACGCGTGTCACCTATGGCGTGCTCAACCTCTGCCAGCGCAACAGCCATGAGTTCCCCGAGGACGTGGTGTCAGGCGAGACGATGGAGATCGCATTCAAGCTCGACGACATCGCCTACCGCGTCGCTGCAGGTAACCGGCTGCGCGTCTCCATATCCTCGACCTACTGGCCGCTGGTCTGGCCATCGCCGGAAGAGGTGACGCTGACGATCCACGGTGGCGCGATCGAGCTGCCGGTGCGGGCCTCGGGCAAAGGCGACGAATGGACGTTCCAGGAACCGGAGGGCGCCACCCCCTGGCAGATCGAAACACTGCGCGAGGACAGCCACCTCCGCAAGGTCGAACGCGCGGACGGCAAGGTCACTCTTCGCATCGTCGACGACTTCGGCGAGACCCGCGATCTCGACCATGGACTGGCGGTCGGTGAGGTCGCCCGCGAGTCCTGGAGCATCGATCCTGCCGACCCTCTCGCGGCCCATGGCGAGACCCATTGGACCCAGACGCTGAAACGCGACAATTGGTCGGTCAGGACCGAAACCTTCACCACCATGCGTTCGGACGGTGAGAATTTCCATCTCACCGGCCGCATCGAGGCCTATGAAGGCGAGATTCTGGTTTTCGAGCGCAATTTCAGCGAGATCGTCGCTCGCGACCACATCTGACGTTCAGAACGACTGTTCCGAATGCGACATGGCGAATGCGCCACTCGATGTCGCATTCGGCCTTGCCGATGCCCTTACGTTACGGTCAATATTGCCACCAGAAGTCGAGCAATAACGACCGCCAGAGTGAGGAGCCTTTCCAATGTCAAATGAACTGGAATATCTGAGCCGCCGAGTCGCTGCGGGCAAATTGAACCGTCGCGATTTCCTGGGCCGCGCCGCGGCCTTGGGCGTCACGGCAACCTTCGCCAACTCGTTGCTGGCCAGCGCCGCCAAGGCCGAAGGTCCTGTGAAAGGCGGCATCCTGCGCGCCGGCATGCAGGGTGGTGCGGCCACCGACAGCCTCGACCCGGCATCCTGGTCGAGCCAGGTGCCTTATTTCTTCGGCCGCCAGTGGGGCGAGCAGCTGGTGCAGATCTCGCCCGAGGGCGAGCCCAAGCCGGCGCTGGCCGAGGAATGGGGCGCGTCCGACGACGCCAAGACCTGGACCTTCAAGATCCGCAAGGGCGTGCAGTTCCACAACGGCCAGGAGATGACGCCGGCTGACGTCGTGGCCACCATCGAACGCCACTCCGACGAGAAGGCGAAGTCCGGCGCGCTCGGCCTGATGGGCGGTATCGCCTCGGTCAAGGCCGACGGCCAGAACGTCATCTTCGAACTGAAGGACGCCAACGCCGACCTGCCCTTCCTGCTCGACGACTACCATTTGATGATCCAGCCCAATGGCGGCAAGGACAAGCCCGACGCCGGCATCGGCACCGGCCCCTACAAGATCACCGTCAACGAGGCCGGCGTGCGCCTCGGCGGCGAGAAGTTCGCCAACTACTGGCGCGACGACCGCGGCTTTGCCGACCAGATCGAGATCATCGTCATCAACGATGCCACGGCTCGCACCTCTGCATTGCAGGGTGGCCAGGTCGACATCATCAACCGCGTCGAGCCGAAGATCGTCGAGCTGATCAAGCGCGTACCGGGCGTTGTCATCCGCAATGTCGCCGGCCGTGGCCACTACGTCTTCATCGCTCATTGCAACACCGCGCCCTTCGACAACAACGACCTCCGGCTGGCGCTGAAATACGCGCTCGACCGCGAGGAGATGCTGCAGAAGATCCTGATGGGCTACGGCTCGGTCGGCAACGACACGCCGATCAACAAGGCCTATCCGCTGTTCACCGAAATGGAGCAGCGCAAGTTCGATCCCGACAAGGCCGCCTTCCACTACAAGAAGTCGGGCCATTCCGGCTCGGTGCTGCTGCGCACCTCCGACGTCGCCTTCCCAGGTGCTGTCGACGCCGCCCAACTCTACCAGCAGAGCGCCGCCAAGGCCGGCATCACGCTCGAGGTCAAGCGCGAGCCCGGCGACGGCTACTGGTCGGAAGTCTGGAACAAGCAGCCCTTCTCGGCCTCCTACTGGGGCGGACGCCCGACGCAGGATCAGATGTACTCGACCGCCTATTATTCGAAGGCCGAGTGGAACGACACGCGCTTCCAGCGCGAGGACTTCGACAAGATGCTGTTTGCCGCGCGTTCGGAACTCGATCCGGAGAAGCGCAAGAAGATCTATGCCGACATGGGCCAGATCGTGCGCGACGAAGGCGGCGTCATCACGCCGATGTTCAACGACTTCATCGACGCCACCAGCGCCAAAGTCGGCGGCTGGGTCGATGACGGCAACCAGGAGATGATGGGCGGCTACGCACTGTCCAAGTGCTGGCTCAACGCCTGATAGGGCATTGAGCGCATGTCCAATCCGATCCTGAAACTGATCGCCCAGCGCATTGCGCTGGGCCTTCTCTTGCTTCTGGCCGTTTCGGTCCTGATCTTCGCCGGCACCCAGATCCTGCCCGGCGACGTCGCCCAATCCATTCTCGGCCAGTCGGCCACACCGCAGGCGCTCGCCAATCTGCGCGAGGAACTCGGCCTCAACGCGCCCGCCTATGTCAGGTATTTCCGCTGGCTCGGCGGCGTCTTGACCGGAGACCTCGGCACCGCCCTCTCGAGCCGGCAGGACATTGCCACCGCCATTGGCGGCCGGCTGTGGAATACGCTGTTCCTCGCCTTCTGGGCGGCGATCGTGTCGATCCCGCTGGCCATCATCCTCGGCCTGCTTGCCGTGCGCTACCGCAACGGCTGGATCGACAAGACCATTTCCGGCCTGGCGCTGGCCTCGACCTCGTTGCCGGAGTTTTTCGTCGGCTACCTGCTCGTCTACTTCTTCGCCGTGAAGTGGCAGATCTTCCCCGGCATCTCCACCGTCTATGACGGCATGCCGTTCCTTGAGCGCATGAAGGCCATCGCCCTGCCGGCGACCGCACTCACGCTGGTGGTGCTCGCCCACATGATGCGCATGACGCGGGCGGCTATCCTCAACGTCATGCAGTCGGCTTATATCGAGACCGCCGAGCTCAAGGGCCTGTCGCCCTTCGAGATCATCCGCAAGCACGCCTTCCCCAATGCGATTGCGCCGGTCATCAACGTCGTGATGCTCAACCTCGCCTTCCTCATCGTCGGCGTCGTCGTCATCGAGGTGATCTTCGTCTATCCCGGCATGGGGCAATACCTGGTCGACCATGTCGCCAAGCGCGACGTGCCGGTGGTGCAGGCAGTCGGGCTGATCTTCGCTGCCGTCTATATCGGCCTCAACATCATCGCCGACATTGCCGCCATCGTGGCCAATCCGCGCCTCAGGCATCCGAAGTGAGGGGCGCACCATGCTTGACCTGAAACGTATTCCCCTTGGCGCCGCGATCGGGCTGGTGCTGACCGCACTGTTCCTGATTGCGGCGATCTTCGCGCCGCTGATCGCACCTTACGGCCTGGGCGAGATCGTCGGCGACGTCTGGGCCCCGATGTCGTCGCAGTTCCTGCTCGGCACCGACAATCTTGGCCGCGACCTGCTCTCGCGCATGATCTTCGGCGCGCGCACGACGATCTTCATCGCCGTGATGGCGACGGCGTTGTCGTTTTCGCTGGGCGCGATCCTCGGCTTCACCGCGGCCGTCGTCGGCGGCTGGTTCGACACGGGCATGTCGCGCTTCGTCGATCTGTTGATGGCAATTCCGACGCTGATCTTCGCGCTCGTCGTGCTGTCGGTGCTGCCATCGACATTGGTGACGCTGATCCTGGTCATGGGCATCCTCGACGCCACCCGTGTCTACCGCCTGTCGCGGGCGGTGGCCGTCGACATCAACGTCATGGATTTCGTCGAGGCAGCCAAGCTGCGCGGCGAAGGCAAGGGCTGGATCATTTTCCGCGAGATATTGCCCAACGCGCTGTCACCGCTGATTTCCGAACTCGGTCTGCGCTTCATCTATGCCGTGTTGTTCCTGTCGGCACTGTCCTTCCTCGGCCTCGGCGTGCAGCCGCCGGATGCCGACTGGGGTGGCATGGTCAAGGAAAACAAGGACGGCATCGTCTTTGGCATCCCGGCAGCTCTGATACCGGCCGCCGCGATCGCAGCGCTTGCCATCTCGGTCAATCTCGTCGCCGACTGGGTGCTCAACCGCACCACCGATCTCAAGGGAGGACGCGGCAATGGCTAAGGCACCTGCGAACGGCTCTGGCCCACTGCTCGACATCCGCGACCTCAGGATCGAGGCCAAGGTCTATCCGCCTGGCGAAGCGCCACGCACCATCACGCTGGTGCACGACGTGTCGCTGACGCTCGAAAAGGGCAAGGTGCTCGGCCTGATCGGCGAATCCGGCGCCGGCAAGTCGACGATCGGCTTGTCGTCCATGGCTTATGGCCGCGGCGGCGTGAAGATCACCGGCGGCGAGATCATCCTCAACGGCCGCGACATCCGAAAGGGCGGCACGCAAGGCATCCGCGCTTTGCGCGGGCGCGAGGTCTGTTATGTCGCGCAGTCGGCGGCGGCGGCCTTCAACCCGGCGCATCGCCTGATGGACCAGGTGATCGAAGCCTCGATCCTGCACGGCGTGTCGAGCCGAGCAGAGGCCGAGCGGCGCGCGGTTGCGCTGTTCAAGAAGCTCAGCCTTCCCGATCCGGAAAACATCGGCAAGCGCTTCCCCCACCAGGTCTCGGGCGGCCAGTTGCAGCGCGTCATGACCGCCATGGCGCTGTGCTCTGAGCCTGACCTGATCGTCTTCGACGAGCCGACGACGGCGCTCGACGTCACCACCCAGATCGACGTGCTTGCCGCCATCAAGGAGGCGATCCGCGACACCGGTGTCGCCGCCCTCTACATCAGCCACGACCTTGCCGTCGTCGCCCAGGTCTCGGACGAGATCATGGTGCTGCGCCACGGCAAGCTGGTCGAATGGGGCGGCACGCAGCAGATCATCAAGGAGCCGCGCCAGGAATACACCTCGGCGCTGGTCTCGGTGCACGAGATCGCGCACGAGGAAAAGAAGCCGGGCGCTTCCCCCTTCCTGTCGGTCAGGAACGTGACGGCCGCCTATGGCGGCGGCAAGATCAAGGTGCTGAAGAACGTCTCGGTCGACATCCTGCCCGGCCAGACGCTCGCCGTCGTCGGCGAATCCGGCTCGGGCAAGTCGACCCTGGCGCGCGCCATAACAGGCCTTTTGCCGCCCGAGGAAGGCAGCATCACCTTTGCCGGGCGCGCACTCGGCAACCGTCTCGCCGACCGCAGCCGCGACGACCTGCGCGAGTTGCAGATGATCTACCAGATGGCCGACGTGGCGATGAACCCACGCCAAACCGTGGGCACCATCATCGGCCGTCCGCTGGAGTTCTATTTCGGCATGGGCGGCAAGGAGCGTGATGCCAAGGTCGCCGAACTGCTCGACAAGATCGAGATGGGGCGCGGTTTCATCGATCGCTACCCGGCCGAGCTCTCCGGCGGCCAGAAACAACGCGTCTGTATCGCCCGTGCGCTTGCCGCCAAACCGAGACTGATCATCTGCGACGAGGTGACGAGCGCCCTCGACCCGCTGGTCGCCAACGGCATCCTCAAGCTGCTGCTCGGGCTACAGGCCGAGGAAGGCGTCGCCTATCTGTTCATCACCCACGATCTGGCGACGGTGAAGTCGATCGCCGACTCCATCGCCGTCATGTATCGCGGCGAAGTGGTCCGCTACGGGCCGAAATCCGAAGTGCTGAAGCCGCCCTTCGACGCCTACACCGACCTGCTGCTGTCGTCGGTGCCGGAGATGGAGATCGGCTGGCTGGAAAAGGCGATCGGCGGACGCAGGATGGCAAGCGCTGGGAATTGAAGCGGAGGCCCTTCCCTCTCCCCGTTCACGGGGAGAGGGTGGCCGCGCAGCGGTTGGGTGAAGGGCAGCTCTACGTTTGAGGAAGTGGCGCCGCCCCTCATCCGCCTGCCGGCACCTTCTCCCCGTGAACGGGGAGAAGGAAGCCAATCACCATACCCACTCACCGCGCCCCAGCGCCGCCACAGCATCGACGATGCGCGTGAAACTTGCCCGGGCGCGGCCGACGGTGTGGCGAGCGCGCAGATAGCCGTGCACCAATCCCGGCTCCTCGTGCCAGAAGGCCTTGCCGCCAGCGGCAACAATGCGTTCGCCATAGGCCTCACCATCAGACGACAGCGGGTCGCATTCGGCCGTGACGACGACTGTCGGCGGCAAATTGGCGAAGTCGGCGTCGGCCAGTGGCGACAGGGTGATGTCGCCGGTGCGGTCCTCGCCACCGGTGCGGATGTCCTTGTAGAATTCGAGGTCGCGCATGGTCAGCATCGGCGCCTCGGCGTGAACGACATAGGAACCGCGTGCGCGATCGCCGCCAAGGCCCGGGTAGACCAACACTTGCCCGACCGGACGACGCTTGTGGCCGCGCGTCGCTTGGCTGACGGCGGCTGCAATGTTGCCGCCGGCGCTGTCGCCGGCGAGCACGATTGGCTGGCTGTATTTGGCCGTAGCCCATTCGAAGGCTGCCATGGCGTCATCGAAAGCGGCCGGATGCCGGTGCTCGGGCGCCAGCCGGTAGTCGATCGACACGACCTCGTAGCCGGTGCGGCCACACAGCTCGGCACAGACATCGTCATGGCTGTCGAGCCCGCCAAGGATGAAGCCGCCGCCATGGAAATAGAGCACCACCGCTTCCGGCGCCTTGCCGGCCAGGCGGTAGATGCGGATAGGCACGTCGTGAGCTGGCGCCGTGATTGCCGTCGTCTCGGCCGACACGCCCTCGGGATAGCCGGCGAAGAACTCCCGGCACATGCGATCGTAGATCTCACGCTGCTGGACAATGGTGTAGTCGATGGTATCGGGCGGATAACAGGCGTTGGTGCGCTCGATGAAGGCCCAGGTCTCGGCATCGATGAGTTTTGTATAGTCGGTCATTGGCGCAGGCTCCGGTAGCACTCCTGAGCGCGCCTCGTGGGGGCATGACGGGACTCGACCATGACGTTAGGCTTCCCTACTTCCCCTTCCACACCGGATCGCGCTTCTCCGCAAACGCCTTGAAGCCTTCGAGATTGTCCTCCGAGGCGTAGAGTTCGTCGACCGTTCGGAATTGCCGCTTGGTGATGCGGTTCATCGTTTCCTGGAAGCAGGTGCCCTCGGCCGCGCGCGCCACCTCCTTGATGGCGGCGAAGACCAGCGGCGGACCGCCGGCGAGCAGGCGGGCGATCTCCCAGACACGATCCTCGAGCCTGTCGGCCGGCAGCACCTCGTTGACCAGGCCCCAGCGATGCGCCTCAGCGACGTCCATCCAGCGGCCGGTGAGCAGAAGGTCCATCGCCACGTGGTAGGGAATGCGCTTGGGCAGCTTGATGGTCGCGGCGTCGGCGAGCGTGCCCGCACGGATCTCGGGCAGTGCGAAGCTCGAATGCTCGGACGCGTAGATCAGGTCGCAGGACAGCGCCAGTTCGAAGCCGCCGCCCACCGCCATGCCGTTGACGCAGGCAATCACCGGCTTGTTGAGGTCACGCAGTTCCTGCAGCCCGCCGAAGCCGCCGACGCCGTAGTGGCCGTCGACCGCATCGCCACTGGCGGCGGCCTTCAGGTCCCACCCGGCCGAGAAGAATTTTTCCCCCGCCGTCCTGACGATGGCGACGCGCAGGCCGTCATCGTCGCGAAAGGTCTTGAAGGTCTCGCCCAGCAGCCGTGACGTCGCGAGATCGATGGCATTGGCCTTGGGCCGGTCGAGCGTGACTTCGAGGATCGCACCCTCGCGACGGGTTTTCACGACATCGGACATTTTTTTCTCTCCCTCTAGGCCGTCACCAGCAGCGCATCCGCAATCCAGGCGCCCTGCCCCTCACCACAGACGATCAGCGGATTGATATCGAGTTCCTCGATTGCATCGCCATGATGGGACACGAAGCCTGATATGGCCATGATCGCATCGATTGCGGCACCGACATCAGCCCTGGCGCGGCCGCGATAGCCTTGGAGCAACGGGTACATCTTCAGCCCCGTGAGCGCCGCTGCAACCTCGCCGCGCGAGGCGGGCAAAAGCAGCGTGGCACTGTCTTTCATCAGCTCGACCAGTACACCGCCGCTGCCGATGGTCATGACGGGCCCGAACAGCGGATCGCTGGTGACACCGACGATCAACTCGGCCACACCGCCCAAGACCATCTTTTCGACATAGAGGCCGGAGCCGAGCAGCAAAAGGGCTGCAGCCGCCGCGCCGACCTCCTTGCCGGTCCGCAGGTTGAGCCTGACGGCACCGAGTTCGCTCTTGTGGGTCACGCCGAGCGCCTTGAGCGCAACCGGATAGCCCAGCGACTCCGCAGCCGCGATGGCCTCCGCAACGCTTGCCGCGCGACGGCCGCTCGGCACGGCCAGGCCGGCGTCGCGCAGCAGGAACTTGGCGGCGGCTTCGTCAAATATCGCCTTGGCGTCGCCCCTTTGTAGCCTTTCGCCGGAGCGGGATGCATCAGCACCACGCCCTACCGCCGCAGCAACCGGCCTACGCCACGCCTCGCCGACAAACGCGGCAGCCTCTGCCGCGTCCATCGCCTCCGCTATGCCCTGCAGCGGCACGATGCCGCGCGCAAACAGGTCGGCGGCGTGCTCCTCGGTCAGGTTCTCCGACATCGACGCCACCACCGCGCCAGACGCGCCATTGGCTTTCAGCGCCGCCTCGAAGGCGCGCACCGTCGGCCACCAGTCGGCATCCGAGCAACGGTCGTTACGCGGGAAGTCGAGCACCAGCATGTTGAGGTCAAAGCTATCAGATGCCATGGCGGTGAAAGTGGCCGTCATCGCCGGTTCGTCGTTCCAGATGAAGGTGTGGTAGTCGAGCGGATTGGCGACCGCCACAAAAGCGCCGAGCGTCGATTTTATCCGCGCATAGTGGTCAGGCTTAAGCGCCGGGAAACGCACCCGCCGGCCCTCGGCACTGTCGGCCATGACGGAGGCCTCGCCACCCGAACAACTCATCGACGACAGCGTGAAGCCGGGCAGCGGTCCCAAGGCATGCAGCAGTTTCAGCGTTTCGAGCAGTGACGGGATGGTATCGACACGGGCGATGCCCAGCCGTTTGAGGAAGGCATCCGACGCGGTGTCGGAGCCGGCGAGCGACGCGGTGTGCGATATCGTCGCCTTGCGCGCCTGCTCGGAGCGGCCAACCTTCATGGCGACGATCGGCTTGTTCAGTTCACGTGCGCGCACAGCCAGCCGCTCGAAGCCGTCGACCGTGTCGAAACCCTCGATGTGCAGGCCGAGGCACGACACGCGCTCGTCCTCGATCAGGCCCAACGCCATCTCGGAGAGGCCGGTCTGCGCCTGGTTGCCGGCCGTCATCAGGAAGGCAACCGGCAGGCCTCGCTTCTGCATGGTCAGGTTGCAGGCGATGTTGGACGATTGCGTGATGATGGCAACGCCGCGCCCATTAGGCGCAAGCCTCTGGCCACCGTGCTGGTCGGGCCACAACAGTGCGCCGTCGGCATAGTTGATCAGGCCATAGCAATTGGGTCCGATGACGGGCATCGCACCGGCGGCTTTTACCAGCTCGGTCTGCAGCCGCTCACCATCGGCATCGTCGTTGCCGGCCTCGAGGAAGCCCGAGGCAAAGCAGATCGCCCCGCCCGCGCCACGCGCGGCGAGTTGCGCGATCACCTCGATGGTCAGGAAGCGGTTGACGCCAACGAAGGCGGCGTCGGGCGCCGCCGGCAGCTCTGCCACCGAGCGAAAGGTTTTGATGCCCTCGACCTCACCCTTTGTCGGATGCACCGGCCAGATGTCGCCGGCAAAGCCCATCTTCAGGCACTGCTTGACCACGGCGGCGGCTTGCGAGCCGCCGAAAACGGCAATCGACTTCGGTCGCAGCAAACGCTCGAGCCGCGTTCGCCCTGCTGGCTTCGGGGTGGAGGTGGTCAAAGTCGAGCTACTCATTTCCACCCCCACCCGGCCCTGCGGGCCACCTTGCCCCGAAGAGCAAGGTCAAACTTTTTTGCCGCCTGCGCAGCCCCGAGATCATCCGCCCACCGCCCTGAGCAGCGCGCGGGAGATGATGTGGCGCTGGATCTCCGAAGTGCCTTCCCAGATGCGCTCGACGCGGGCGTCGCGCCAGATGCGCTCCAGCGGCAGGTCGTCCATAAGGCCCATGCCGCCGTGGATCTGGATCGCTTCATCGGCGACGAATGCCAGCATCTCGGTAGCCTTGAGCTTGGCCATCGCCATGTCCTGGTCGGTGACCGTGCCCTGGTCGTATTTCCAGCCTGCCTCCATCACCATCAGCTCGGCAGCCTTGAGCTCGGTCGCCATGTCGGCCAGCTTGAACGACACGCCCTGGAACTTGCCGATCTGCTGGCCGAACTGCTGGCGCTGGGCGGCGTATTCGACGGCATGGTTCAATGCGCGTTCGGCGCGGCCGAGGCAGGTGGCGCCGACCTGCAGGCGCGTTGCGCCCAGCCAGCTGTTGGCGACTTCAAAACCCTTGTGCACCTCGCCAAGGACCTGGCTCGCCGGCAGGCGGCAGTCGTCGAACTCCAGCACCGAATTGGTGTAGCCGCGATGCGAGACGTTGCGATAGCCGTCGCGCACGGTGAAGCCAGGCGTGCCCTTGTCGACGAAGAACGCGGTGATCTTCTTGCGTTTTCCACGCGGACTGTCCTCTTCGCCCGAGGCCATGAAGACGATGGCGAAATCGGCAATGTCGGCGTGGGAGATGAAATGCTTGGTGCCGTTGAGCACCCAGTCGCTGCCATCCTGGACGGCAGTCGCTCTCATGCCGCGCAGGTCGGAACCCGCACCCGGCTCGGTCATGGCTAGACAGTCCGACTTCTCGCCGCGGATGCAAGGGAAAAGATACTTCTCGCGCTGCTCCGACGTGCCGGCGAGCAGGATGTTGGACGGGCGCGCCACGCAGGTCCAGTGCAACGCATAGTTGGCGCGGCCGAGCTCCTTTTCGTAAAGCAGCCAGGTCAGCGTATCGAGCCCGGCACCGCCGACATCCGCCGGCATGTTGGCAGCATAAAGCCCAGCCGTGATCGCCTTTGCCTTGATGTCCTCGATCAGCTCGCGCCGGAGATGACCCGTGCGCTCGACCTCCTGCTCATGCGGATAGAGCTCGTTCTCGACGAAGGCACGCGTCGTGTCGACGATGAGTTGCTGTTCCTCGGACAGACCGAAATGCATGGCTTAGCCCTTCTTCTTGGCCGGAGCCTTTTTCAGAGCCTTCTTAACCGGCTTGCTCGCCTTGGCCTTTTCGGCGGCCTTCGAGACCTTCGGCTTGGCCAGGGCGGCGAGCTGTTTGGTGTAGTCCTTGTAGAGCGCGCCGGCGCCCCAGCCCTTGCCCTTGTTCTGCTTCGACAGCGCATCCATGATCGCGACAAGATTGTCGTCGCGGATCTTCTCCAGCTCGCGGATCGACCACTTGCTTGATTGGTCGTCGGACTGGCCGGCGATCAGGTCGACGAGTTCGTCGTTGAACTCCGGCACATCCATCAGCTTGGTCCACGGCCACTGCAGGCAGGGCCCGAACTGGGCCATGAAGTGGCGCATGCCCGCTTCGCCGCCGGCAATGCGATAGACCTGGAACATGCCCATCTGAGCCCAGCGCAGGCCGAACCCGTAGCGCATGATGTCGTCGAGTTCCTCGACCGAGCAGATTCCGTCCTTGATCAGCCACAGCGCCTCGCGCCAGGCCGCTTCGAGCAGGCGGTCGCCGACAAAGGCCTCGATCTCCTTGCGGATGACAACCGGCTTCATGCCGATCGAAGAATAGATCTCCTTGGCGACCTCGATGGCCTCGGGGAACGTCTTGATACCGCCGACAATCTCGACGATCGGCAGAAGATAGACCGGGTTGAACGGATGGCCGACAACCAGTCTTTCAGGGTGATTCTTCATCGCCACCTGCATGTCAGACGGCTTGATGCCCGAGGTCGACGAGCCGATGATCGCATTGGCTGGCGCGTGCATGTCGATCTCGGCCAGCACCTTGTGCTTGAGATCGAGTCGCTCAGGCACGCTTTCCTGGATGAAATCGGCGTCTGCCACCGCCTCGGCAATTGTCTTGGCATAGGTCAGCTTGCCTTCTTTGGGCAGCCCGCCGGGCACCATCTGCTTGTAGGCGCGGCGCGCCCCCTTCATCACCTCGCTGACTTTGCGGGTTGCCTCCGGGTCGGGATCGAAGATCGACACGTCGATGCCGTTGAGCAGCAGCCGCGCCACCCAGCCCGCGCCGATCACCCCGCCGCCAATGGCGGCTGCTTTGGAAATTGTGTTCATGAACATGCCCCTCCCGGCAGATTTGGACTTGCGGCCATCAGGCCGCCAGCGGCGCGCGCTTGACGAGGTTGAGCTTCTTACGCACCTCTTCCGGTCCGATGACCCGCGCGCCCAGGGTCTCGACGACGGCGACCGCCTTCTCGACCAGTTGCGCATTGGTGGCGAGCACGCCCTTGTCGAGCCAGAGATTGTCCTCGAGGCCGACGCGCACATTACCGCCGGCCAGCACCGCTGCGGCCGCATAGGCCATCTGGTTGCGGCCCAGCGAGAAGGCCGAGAAGGTCCAGCTCTTCGGCACGTTGTTGACCATCGCCATGAAGGTATTGAGGTCGTCGGGCGCACCCCACGGCACGCCCATGCACAGCTGCACCAGCGCGTCGGGCGCAAGCACGCCCTCCTCGACCAGCTGCTTGGCAAACCATAGATGACCGGTGTCAAAGGCCTCGATCTCGGGCTTCACGCCCATCGCGGTCATCATGCCGCCCATGGCGCGCAGCATGCCCGGCGTGTTGGTCATGACGTAGTCGGCCTCGGCGAAGTTCATCGTGCCGCAGTCGAGCGTGCAGATCTCCGGCAGACACTGGCGCACATGCTCGACGCGGTTGGTGGCGCCGCCCATGTCGGTGCCGGCTTCCTTGAGCGGCAGCGGGCTTTCGACGCCGCCAAACACCATGTCGCCGCCCATGCCGGCGGTGAGGTTCAACACCACGTCGACATTGGCTTCACGGATGCGCTCGGTCACCTCGCGGTAGAGATGGATGTCGCGGCGCGGCTTGCCGGTCTCCGGGTCGCGGACGTGGCAGTGGACGATGGCAGCACCGGCCTTGGCTGCCTCGATAGCCGAGTCGGCGATCTGCTTGGGCGAACGCGGCACCAGATGGCTGCGATCCTGCGTGCCGCCGGACCCGGTAACGGCACAGGTAATGAAAACCTCACGGTTCATCTCGAGCGGCATCGCATTCCTCCCTTACGAAACTTGACGGATCATTGCGCCGCTTGCGTCGTCTTGTTTTGCGTTTTACGAAAGCCAAATGGCAAAAAGCGAAAAGCCGACAATCTTTCGCGAGGAGCGCTCGCCGCTCAAGGTGACGATGCTGGTTTTCTCCGGCGCGTCGATCATGTGCGTGGCATCAGCCGTCGACCCGCTGCGTGCGGCCAACCGCATATCAGGTGAGACGCATTTCGACTTTCGGCTGGTATCCGCCACGGGCGAGCCGGCGATCACCACCTGCGGCCTGCCGGTAGCGGTATCCGGCGCCTTCGACCCAGACGAGCCCTGCGACGTGCTGATGGTCATCGCCGGCTTCGGCACCCAAGGCTACACCACCTCGAAGCTGCTCGGCGGCATCAGGCGCTGTGCCCGCCAGGCGCGAGCGGCCGGAGGCATCGAGGCCGGCACCTGGCTGGTCGCGCGTGCCGGGCTTTTGGAAGGCCGTGCCGCCACCACCCATTGGGAAGACATGGAGGATTTCGCCGCCGCCTTCCCCGACGTCGAGGTCCGCCCCGACCGCTACATCATCGACGGCCCTGTCTTCACCTCGGGCGGTGCGGCTCCGACCTTCGACCTGATGCTGCATCTGGTACGCTCGCGGCTCGGCATGGCCACCGCGCTCGATGTCGCCAGCGTCTTCATCTACGACCAGTCGCGTGCCGCCACCGACGCGCAGCCGCTGGTCTCGCTTGGCCGGCTCGACGGCTACGACCCGCGCCTCGCCCAGGCGATCCGGCTGATGGAAGCACATGTCGACCAGCCGCTGACGATTGCAGCAATCGCAAGGCGTGCGGGCGTGACGGCACGCACGCTCGAAAGCATTTTCCGCGGCTCGATCGGCGAGACGCCCGGCGCCTATTATCTCAGGCTGAGACTGAACGCGGCCAGGCGGCTGGTGGTCGACACGCGTGTCAGCATGGCCGAAGTGGCGGAGCGCACCGGCTTTTCATCGGCTGCCGCATTCTCGCGCAGCTTCTCGCATGCATTCGGCACACCACCGGTGAGAATGCGCAAGGGTTAGCCCCGGCGGGCGAGAATCCACTCGACCGCCGCCGCGAGATCGTCGACGACGGCATTCGGATGCGGCGCGTGGCGGCTTTCGTCGCCGGCGCGATATTTGCCGGTGCGCACCAGAAGCGCCGAGCCGACACCCGCCCTCAAGGCACCCGCAACATCGCTTTCGGCATCGTCGCCGACCATCACCGCCTGTCCCGGCAGGCAGTCCAACCCGGCCAACGCGGCATGGAAGAAGTCCCGCGCAGGCTTGCCCAGCACCGTCGCCTGCTTGCCGGCCGCAAATTCGAGCGCCGCGACGAAGGCGCCCGCATCGAGGCTGAGCCCGCCATCGGCATCCTTGAAGGTGCGGTTGACGGCAAGCGCGAGAAACTCAGCACCATCGATCAGCTGGCGGAAGGCGGCGTTCATCGCTGCATAGGTGAAGGCCTCGGCGGCATCGCCAACCACCACCGCCTTCCTGTCGCCGAACATGTTGCCGGCGAATTCGGGCACGAGGTCGGGATGCACCAGGAGATGGGGCGCGCAGCCTCCGCGGGCGAGCCAATCGACCGCAGCACGCGCCGGCGTGAACAGCTCGTCACTGCTGACGGAGACGCCAAGGTTGGCAAGTTGTGCAATGATCGCCCCGTGCGATGAACGCGTCGTGTTGCTGACGAAGCGGATCGGCAAGCCCTCGGCGCGGAGCCGCCCGATGGCAGCGACCGCGCCCGGTATCGGCGTGTCGCCGTCATAAACGACGCCCGAGAGATCGAGCAGCACCGCGCGTATCATGCAAGGAGGATGGCCGACCGCCCTGGCTTCGTCAAACCACGCTGTTGGGATCAGGCCGCCTGGTTGACGACGCCGTCGATGCGCGAACGCATGCTCTGGGCCAATATGGCCTCGAGGCGTGACGCAACCGCCCGGGTCCATTCGTCGGAAAGCTCAGGCTCCAGCAACGGCGGTAATGCCATCAGCCGGTCGACGATCGAACCGGTCTCCGACCTGTTTAGCAGGGCGTCGATCGCCGGTTCGTGGCCATGTGTGATGAAAGTCTCTTGTTCCCGTCTCATGGCGCGGTAAGTCGCTGATTCGACTGGCATCTTGAGGGCGAGAAAGAGGCAATTCAGGGGCAGGCGTGCACCTGCGCACCGGGGCTCAACCCATGCGATTCCTGTCCTGTCACCGTCCGCGACCGAGCGACTTTTCGAACAGCACAGTGGTCAGCCCGCTGTCCCATTCCTCGTCGGGATAATTTGCCGTCTCGACATAGCCGAGCGCGCGGTAGAAGGCCTGGCTCTGCTGGTTGAACGTATCGGTTTCGAGCCGTACTTTCGGCAAACCGGCCTTGCCGATCTCCTGTTCGGCCCGCGCCAGCAGCAGCCTGCCGAGGCCGAGGCGCTGGAATCTGCCGGAGACGTGCAATGCTTCGATGAAGTCGCCACTCCAGTGGACCATGCCGGCGACCTGGCCGTCGACTTCCGCGACCCAGAAGGCGGGGCCGTTTTCATCGACATAACGGCCGCCGACATCGGACGAGAGGTAGCGTTCGGCAGCCGCTTCGGTGATCTCCGGCCGCCAGGTGCTCTCGAACGTGTCGGCCAACACCTGCTTTACCGCGGCGAAGTCCTCTGTATTCGCCGGCCGCACCAAGATGTTGCGCATGTCCATGCTCTCTCTCCTGCTTTCCAGGCGTCCATCTAGCAGCAGGACTGCGTTTGGGCATCGGACAGTGCGGACAAGAAATGGCGCCAGCCCTCGGGGCCGGCGCCGTCGTTCATCGTCGTGCGAAGCCGTCAGACGTAGCGGTTGACGACGTTCTCCAGATATTCCTGCCGGCCCGACTTCGGCTGCGGCTCAATGCCGGCGGCGACGACGCGCGCGGCGATCTGCTCGAGGCTGCGTTCGCCAGCCAGCATCGCCTTGGCTTCAGCCGAATTCCAGCCGGCGTAACGCGCCTCGAGCGGACCCGACAGCGCCTTGTCCTCGATCATCTTCGCCGCGGCCTTGAGGCCGCGCGCGCAAGCGTCCATGCCGCCGATATGGGCGACCAGCAGGTCTTCGGCGTCGAGCGACTGGCGGCGCAGCTTGGCGTCGAAATTGGTGCCGCCTGACTTGAAGCCGCCACCGGCAAGCACGTGGTAATAGGCAAGCGCCATTTCAGGCACGTTGTTGGGGAACTGGTCGGTGTCCCAGCCCGACTGGTAGTCGTTGCGGTTCATGTCGATGGAGCCGAAGATGCCGAGCGCATTGGCGGTCGCCAGTTCGTGCTCGAAGGAGTGGCCGGCCAGGATCGCGTGCCCCTGCTCGATATTGACCTTCACCTCGTTCTCCAGCCCGTACTTCCTGAGGAAGCCATAGACGGTGGCGACGTCGTAATCGTACTGGTGCTTGGTCGGCTCCTGCGGCTTGGGTTCGATCAGGATGGTGCCGGTGAAGCCGCTTCTGTGCTTGTAGTCGACGACCAGATTGAGGAAGCGCCCGAGCTGGTCGAGCTCACGGCCCATGTCGGTGTTGAGCAGAGTCTCGTAGCCCTCGCGACCGCCCCACAACACGTAGTTCTCGCCCTTGAGCCGCTTGGTGACATCCATGCAATGCTTCACCGTCGCCGCCGCATAAGCAAAGACATCGGGATCGGGGTTGGTCGCGGCACCCGCCATGAAGCGGCGGTTGGAGAACAGGTTCGCAGTGCCCCACAAAAGCTTGACGCCTGTCTTGGCCATCTTGGCTTCGAAATAGTCGGCGATCTCGTCGAGGCGCTTTGCACTCTCGGTGAAGTTGGCACCCTCCGGCCGCACATCGGCATCGTGGAAGCAATAGTAGGGAACGCCCAGCAGCGAAAACAGCTCGAAGGCGACATCGGCCTTCAGCCTGGCGTTCTCCATCGTCTCGCCAAACCAGGGCCGCTCGAAGGTCTGGCCGCCGAACGGATCGCCGCCCGGCCAGGCGAATGTATGCCAGTAGGCAACGGCGAAGCGCAGATGGTCTTCCAGCCTTTTGCCCAGCACCACCTCGTCGGCGTTGTAATGGCGATAGGCCAGCGGATTGGTGCTGTCGGGGCCTTCGTAGCGGACGGGCTTGATGTCGCCGAAATAGCCGGTGCTCATGGCAAAACTCCTTTCAGTGAATACGCATGACCGCCCGTTTTGGGGCGGTCGCCGAATTTCCGTGTTCGATTACCTCAGGCGTAATTGGTTTCATTCGCGCCCGCTGCGACAAGGGTGGCGTCAACCAAGACGTGTCAGACGGAGAGCAGAAATGACCGACTACAACGCCATCGCCGAGGCCTATTTCGTCGCCTGGAACGAGACCGACGCCGCCGCCCGCAAGGGACTTGTCGAAGCTGCCTTCGCCACCGGCGTCAGCTATCGCGACCCGATCATGCAGGGCGACGGCCATGCCGGCATCGACGCGCTCATCACCGGCGTGCACGGCCAGTTTCCCGGCTTCCGCTTCAAGCTGAAGGGCAAGGCCGACGGCTTCGGCGACAACATCCGCTTTTCCTGGGGCCTTGGTCCCGATGGCGCGGAAGCCGTGATAGAAGGCTCTGACTTCGCCACCATCAAGGACGGGCGCCTGAGCCTCATCACCGGCTTTCTTGACAAGGTGCCGGGCTGATCTGGCACGCTCGGCGTTCACATTGTCCCCCGGATCGCCGCATAGAGCTTACGATAGCGCTGGTAGGCCTCGTCATAGGCGCCTGCCAGTGCTCCCACAGGTTCGATGGTTTCGGCGGTATCAGGCGGCGTGCAAACCTGGTGCGGGTCAGCACCTTCGGCAGCGATCAGGCCGAGACGCGCAGCGCCGAAGGCAGCCCCGAAATCGCCGTCGGCGGGAATGTCGACCGGCACGCTGAGGGCAGTGGCGATCGCCTTCAGCCAGTAGCGCGAGCGTGAGCCGCCGCCGATGGCGGTCACCCGCGTCAGCGTCGTTCCAGCCGACGCCAGCGCTTCAAGACTGTCGCGGAAAGCGAAGGCAACGCCTTCGAGCACGGCCTGGGTCAGGCCCGCGCGGTCGATCTCATGGGCCAGGCCGGTAAACGAGCCGCGGATCACCGCGTCATTGTGTGGGGTCCGTTCGCCCGAGAGATAGGGGAGGAAGGTGACACCTGAGGGAGCGCGCAATTCGTCGCCGAGTTCGCGTGTCAACTCGGCCGCGTCCTTGCCCGATATGGTGCTCAGCCAGTTGAGCGAATCCGTCGCCGACAGGATGACGCCCATCTGGTGCCAAGCCTGCGGCAACGCATGGCAGAAGGTGTGAACGGCACTTTCCGGGTTGGGCAGGTAAGCGCCATTGGCCGCAAACAGCACACCCGACGTACCGAGCGACACGAAGGCAGCACCCGGCTTGACGGTGCCCATCCCGCAGGCGGAGGCGGCATTGTCGCCCGCACCGCCTGATATCACCACGCCCTGCCCCATGCCCCATTTCGAAGCCAGTTCGCCGCGCAGCGTGCCTGCCTGGTCGGTACCCTCGACCAGCGACGGCATATGGTCGGTGCTAAGGCCAGTGGCGGCGAGCAGCTCCGGCGACCAGCGCCTCACCGCGACGTCGAGCCAGGAAGTGCCGGCCGCGTCGGACATTTCGGAGATGTATTCGCCTGACAGCCAGAGCCTGAGGTAGTCCTTGGGCAGGAGCACCTTTGCCACCTTGGCGAAGATGTCGGGCTCGTTGGCCTGCACCCAGGCGAGCTTGGGGGCGGTGAAGCCAGGGAATACGATGTTGCCGGTGATCTTGCGGAAGCGCGGATCGGCGTCGAGGCTGGCCGCCTCGGCAAAGCTGCGCGTGTCGTTCCAGAGGATGCAGGGGCGCAGCACCTTTCCCGCGGCGTCGAGCAGCGTTGCGCCATGCATCTGGCCGGAGAGGCCGATGCCACGCACGGCGGCAAGTTCTGTTGGATGCGCGGACCTGAGCTCGGCGACCGCCTCTTCTGCGGCGCGGATCCATTCGGCAGGGTCCTGCTCGGACCAGCCGTGATGCGGCCTGGAGACGTCGAGCGAACCATGGCCGGAACCAATGATCTTTTGGTCGGCGTCCATCAGCAGTGCCTTCACGCCTGACGTGCCGAGATCGAGCCCCAGATACATGCCATTCCTCCCGAATGAGCGACGCGGACGGCAAGCGTCCATCCTCTCACGTCATTGGCCGGCCTTCATCGCCAACAGGCAGAAACGGCCAGGCCATCGTCCCGTTCCTCCGACGGACGCTGCTTATTAGCAAACATTCCGGGGTCGGGTCGACATTTATTTCGGAACTCGCAAAAAATAAAATCAAACGCCTCGGAAAGCGCTGTCAGCCCAGATCAGCCATGCGCGAGCAGCGCGGCGCGCTGGACGAACAGGCTCGAGAGCGGACTGGCCGGCCGCGCGTTGTTACGGGCGGAGGCAAGCTTCACGGCAAGCGCATCGTTGCCGTCGCGCAGGGCCGCCTCGATCAGCGTCAGTTCGATCACGTCGCGCTGGGCATGGCTGCCACCGAAACGGTGGGCGATGGTCCGGACAGGCTCGAGCAGCCGCACCGTCTCGCCATAACGCCCTTCCCCGAAGGCCTTGATCGCCAATGTGACGGGATGGCCGACATCCCGGGCGAATGCGGCGTTGTCATCGTCGCGGGCAATCGCCTCGCGCTGGGCATAGAGCATCGCCTTAGCCGGCGCTTCCAGCCCGGCGCCGACAAAGGCCATCATCGCGTGTGCATCGTTGAAGGCATAGTTGCCGGCCGCGGCCTTCGGTGCCCAGTTGGCGGCAAGGCTCGCCCAGCGCTCGCCGACATCGACACCGCCGAGATTGAGCCGCCACAGGATCGCCGAGGCATCGACCATGTTGAGCGCCAGCTTCGATTGCGCGCCGTAGATCGGTCCGTCATAAAGCGCCAGCACCTCGTCGGTCTCGCCGAGATCGTAGTGAAACAGCGCCAAGTGCCACCAGTTGTGGACCTGGAGAAAGCTCTCCTTCGTCCACGCGTCGGTGTTGCCGCGCATCCAGGCGATGCCATCGCGCTGGCGGCTCTGCATCTCCATCACATGCGCCACCGCATGCTGGGCCCAGCCGTCGCGCGGCTCGAGCTCGACCGCCTCGCGCCCCAACGCCTCGGCCCTGGCATAGTCGCCCATCTCCTCGAAACCGAAGGCCTGCATGCCGAGTATGGCGTGATAACCGGGCATGCCCATGCCCCATGACGATAGCGCCCTGGCGATACGATCGCGCAGCATCGGGGCGTTTCCGGTGAAGAAATCGATCTGGTGCCCGGCCTGCAACGCCAATGCATCGGTGGGATGCTCCGCCGTCAGCTCGCTGAGGATACGCCCGGCCTCATGCCAATGCCCGCTAGCGAGGCGTCCGAGAGCCGCGACATGGGCCTTTTCCCTCGCCGTCGCCGCGAGCCCTGCAGCCGCAGCGTGGCAATCCCGCGCCACCGCCATCGCCTCAAGTTCAGTGGAGAGGCCATAGAGCCAGCCCTTGAGTACATGCGCCATGGTAAAGTCGGGCGCGGTCGCGATCGCTTTGTCGACCGATCCGACCGGATCGCCGACAAAGCGCTGGAGTTCGCTCACCCCGCGCTCGTAGTGCGCAGCCGCCGCCGCATCGGCGCCGCTCAGCGCAAGCCCGAGCCCGTCCTTCACCATCACAGCTTCCTCAGTGCCCGGAGCGGGTGGCCGCAGCGGCAATGCCGGCGCCGACCAGAAGCGTGCCACCGGTACGGTTGAAAATGCGGATCGCGCGAGGATTGGACACGACACTTCGCGCCCGTGCAGCCACCAGCGCGTAGCCGAAGGCGTTGGCGAAGGCGAGCGTCAGGAAGGTCAGCTCGAAGATCACCATCTGCGTCCAGAAATCGCCGCTGCGGTCGAGGAACTGCGGCAGGAAGGCCACGAAAAAGGTGATGCTCTTGGGGTTCAGCGCGGTCACGATCCAGGCATGCGCCATCATCTTGGCGGCAGACGCGGCATCCGTGCGCGGTTTGGCGTCCAGCGTGCCACCGGCGCGGAACAGCTTGATGCCGAGATAGATCAGATAGGCGGCACCGATCCACTTGACGATGGTGAAGACTGTGGCGGACGCGGCAAGCAGCGCGCCGATGCCCAGCATTGACAGCGTCATGGCGGTGAAATCGCCCAGCGCCACGCCGACGGCCATCGGCAGTGCCGTGCGCCAGCCCTGGCCGAGCGCGTAGGATACGACGAGCAGGATCGTGGGCCCCGGGATGACGAGAAGCACCGCGGACGCGGCGGCAAAGGCGGCCCAGCTTTCAAACGACATGGCAACTCTCCCTCATTGGATGCGGGATCAAGCTCCGGCTCCGCGCCGATGTAAAGCCCTTAACGCGCGGCAGGCGGCGTTCATGCTTTTTCAACCATGAATGGTGAAAATACACGCGATCCACAGCCGGAGTTTCACTCCGGTGCCTGGCCGCCCCGCGTATAGAGTGGAATTGTGCCGTGTCGAAGTCGCCTGCTCCGAAGACCGAATTTTCGAAACTTGCCTCGCGTCGCAACGTGCTGTTCGGCCTCGGTGCCGCTGGCCTGGTCGCCGGCTGCAGCCGTGCCATGGACTTCGAGTTGCCGGCGATGGGCCTGGACAACACCGTCACCGGTTCGGTCCGCCCGCAGATCAGCGTCGACAAGCAGGTCACCAGCCCGAATGTGATGTATGCGTCCTTCACCGACGAAGGATTCCAGCTGCCGGAAATCCCCTTTGCCAAGGTCGATCCGAAATTCCGCCGCCAGATCGTCGTCGATCCGACCGGCGAAGCCCCCGGCACCATCGTCGTCAAGCTGCAGGAACGTTTCCTCTATCTTGTCCAGCCCGGCGGCGAAGCCATCCGCTACGGCGTCGGCATAGGTCGCGACGGCTTCCTGTGGAGCGGACGCGCCAACATCCAGTATGGCAAGAAGTGGCCGACCTGGACGCCGCCGCGCGAGATGATCGCGCGCAAGCCGGAGCTGGTGAAATGGGCCGGTGGCCAGCCAGGCGGCCTCGACAATCCACTCGGGGCGCGTGCCCTCTACATCTTCCAGAACGGCCAGGACACCGGCTACCGCGTCCATGGCTCGCCCGAATGGTGGACCATCGGCCAGGCGATGTCGTCGGGGTGTGTGCGCATGATCAACCAGGACGTCATTGACCTCTACAGCCGCGTCAACGGCAAGACGCCGATCGTCGTCGGCTAAAGCAGACGGCCGGAGCGGAAGCTCCGGCCCGCTCATCTCCGAAACCTTACGAACCGGTTGAATCTCCCATTGCGTCGCTTCGCCAGAAGGGCGAATGTGCCGGAAAACAGCGCCATTCCGACGGCGATTTCCGGCACCCTTGGGGAGGACGACCATGCCCTCGACATTCGTGATTGCGCAAGGCGGCGGACCGACCGCCGTCATCAACCAGACCATGGCGGGTGCCGTGCTCGAAATCCGCCGCCGCCATCCCAAGGCGCGGGTCCTCGGCTCGCGGCACGGCGTGCGCGGTATCCGCGACGGTGACTATGTCGACTTGACCGACATCCCTGAGGAGCAGTTGCTGCGCATCGCGGCGACCCCGGGCGCGGCCCTCGGCAGCACGCGCGACAAGCCTGATGCCGCCTATTGCGATCTCGTGCTCGAAGGCCTGAAGAAGGCCGATGCGCGCGCTTTCATCTATATTGGCGGCAACGACACCGCCGGCACCCAGCAGATCCTGACGGATGCGGCCCAGGGCAGTATCGCCTTCGTGCACGCGCCCAAGACCATCGACAACGACCTCAAGGAAAACGACCACACTCCGGGCTTCATTTCGGCGGCGGAATTCGTCGCCGGCGCCTTCCTCTCGGTCGATCTCGATTTCCGCGCCTTGCCCGGCATCTATGTCGGCATCGTCATGGGCCGTCATGCCGGCTTCCTGACCGCCGCCGCCGCCGCATGGCGCGACGAAGACACCGATGGGCCGCACCTGATCTACGTTCCGGAGCGTGCCTTCTCCGTGCCGCGCTTCATCGACGAGGTGAAGGAGACGCTGGCCCGCCATCGTCGTTGCGTCGTTGCGGTTTCCGAAGGCGTCAGCACCGCCGACGGCAAGGCGTTGGTCGAGAGCATCGTGCCTGCCGACAAGCTTGAGCGCGACGCCCATGGCAACATCAAGCTTTCGGGCAGCGACCTGAGCCGCGCCTTCGAGAACGCGCTCGCCGAAGGCCTGCCGGGCAAGCGCGCCCGTGTCGACGCGCTCGGTTACATGCCGCGCGGCTACATCGGCGCGGTCAATGCCGTCGACGCGCAGGAGGCCTTCGACGCCGGCGTCTTCGCCGTCGATGCGGCCGACAAGGGCGGCGGCTCGGTGGCGCTGAAATATGAGGGCGGCAAGACCGTGTTGAAGCTGGTGCCGCTGGCCAATGTCGCCGGCAAGACCCGGCACATGCCCGACGACTACATGTTGCCAGACGTCAACCATCTGTCCGAAAAGGGCATGGACTATCTCAGGCGGTTGGTGCCCGGCCGCTTCAAGATCGGCAGGCCCTTCGTGTGAAGCCCCGTCCCGGCTGGTTTTCGAGAACCATCGTCGACGCGACGACGACGATGCTGAGCGAGCCCTTCGTCACTGACTATTGTCGCGCCAATATGTGGCTGGTGCGCGGCCGCGACCTCGACATGCTTGTCGACACCGGCATGGGCATCTGTGCGCTCGCACCCGAAATCGACATCACGCCGGGCAAGCCGCTGCTCGCCGTAGCAACCCACGTGCATCTCGACCATGTCGGTTCGCTGCACGAATTTGCCTGGCGTGCCGGCCCCCGCGTCGAAGCGGAATTCTTCGCGACGATGCCCGACGAGGCCACCTATGCCAATATGTTCCGCAATTTTCCCGGCGCGGTTTCGGAACTGCCCTGGCCCGGCTGGAGCTCCGCCGACTATGCCATTGTGCCTGCGCCGCTTGACCGCCTGCTTGAAGAGGGCGATGTCATCGAGCTTGGCGATCGCAGCTTTACCGTGCTGCATCTGCCCGGCCATTCGCCCGGTTCGATCGGCCTGTTCGACTGCCATGACGGCACGCTGTTCTCGGGCGACGCCATCCATTGTGGGCTTCTGGTCGACGACATGCCGGATTCCGACCGCACCGCCTATTGTGCCACCATGCGGCGCCTCATCGATCTGCCGGTAAGCATCGCCCATGGCGGCCACGCCGACAGCATCGATGGCACAAGGATGCGTAAGATTGCCATGGAATATTTGAGGCGGAACGGGGGTTAAGAGAGGCGGTTTCGCTTGAAGCCCCTCTCCGTGTCGGGCTTCGCCCGAGCCACCTTTTCCCCACTCCGTGAGGGAGAGGAAACGCCAATCACGCAGGCCCTAGCGAAATTGACTGGTCTGCACAGGTAGAGTGCGACCTCGCAGAAACTTGGGTTCCTCGCCCCCACAACGTGGGGGAGAGGTGGCACGGCGAAGCCGTGACGGAGAGGGGGAACCTCTTGAGACGAAAAGAGATCAGCCCAGACCTTCCTCGAACCCGCTGATCGCCTTGACCTCGAGGAAATCCTCGATGCCCCATTTGCCGCCCTCGCGGCCGAGGCCGGACTGCTTGTAGCCGCCGAAGGGGCTGCCATAGGGGCGGTCGGTGCCGTTGATCTGCACCATGCCGGCACGGAGCTTGCGCGCCACGCGTTGGGCGCGCGCCTTGTCGCCGGTCTGGACATAGGCCGACAGGCCGTAGGGCGTATCGTTGGCGATGGCGATGGCTTCCTCTTCCGTTTCGAACGGGATCATCGCCACGACAGGGCCGAAAATCTCCTCGCGGGCGATGCGCATGTCGTTGTTGGCGTCGGCAAACACCGTCGGGCGTACATAATAGCCGCGGTTGAAACCTTCGGGCCGACCGAGGCCGCCGGCAACGACACGCGCGCCCTCCTTGATACCGGCATCGATCATGCCCTGTACCTTTTCGAACTGTACGTCGGACGACAGCGGGCCGATGTGGTCGCCATCCTCGGCCGGGTTGCCGACCTTGACGGTAGCGGCATATTTCGCCGCGATGTCGACCGCCTTGGCATAGACCGGGCGCTGCACCAGCATACGTGTCGGGGCGTTGCAGGACTGGCCGGTATTCTCGAAGCAATGCGCCAGCCCACGCGTCACCGCGTCGGTGAGGTCAGCGTCGTCGAAGACGATGTTGGGCGACTTGCCGCCCAGTTCCAGCGCCACGCGCTTGACCGTCTCGGCGGAAGCCTTGGTCACGGCCACGCCCGCGCGGGTCGAACCGGTGAAGGACATCATGTCGATGCCGGGATGGCGCGACATCGCCTCGCCGACTGTCGGCCCGTCGCCATTGACCATGTTGAAGACACCGGCCGGGAAGCCTGCTTCCTCCATCATCTCGGCAAACACGATCGACGACATCGGCGCGATCTCAGACGGCTTCAGCACCACCGTGCAGCCGGCTGCCAGCGCCGGCACGACCTTCAACGCCACCTGGTTCATCGGCCAGTTCCACGGCGTGATCAGCCCGCAGACACCGATCGGCTCGCGCACGATGCGCTCCTGCGGGTTCTTGTCGTTGAGCGGCTCCTCGAATTCGAAGCTTTTCAGCACCTCGATGAAGCTCTTGATGTGGCCCGAGCCGCTGGCTGCCTGCTGTTCCAGCGCCAGCTTGATCGGCGCGCCCATCTCCCAGGAAATCGCCTGGGCCATGTCTCGCACTCGCCTGTTGTAGGCGGCGAGCAGCTTTTCCAAGAGCGCGATACGTTGTTCGCGGCTTGTGGCGCTCCACGCCGGGAAGGCGCGCTGCGCTGCGGCAACCGCCTTGTCGACGTCGGCGGCGGATCCCAGCGAGATCACCGCGAAGGGCTGCTCGTCGGCCGGGTTGATGACGTCGAGCTCTTTGGCGACCGTCGGCGCGACCCACTTTCCGTCGATGAAGAAATCCGTCTTGCGCAGCATGGCAGGCTCCTTGGTGCATGGGGATCATGCACGGTTTCACAATGCTACAGCGTCCTTTGCGCACCCAATTCGACGCGCGGCGCAGTAGTGTCGGCAGTCTTGTAGAACGGCGCGCGGCGCGCCCGTGTCTCGAATCCGACCGCATTTGTAGGTCGGCTTTTTCAAGGCGTGAAGACTTGGTTCAGCGCTTCGGTGCTCTTGCCCCAATGTCAGTAGGTTTGGACAATATACGCCGCCACGGCTGGATCGCGCGTCAGGTTGTTTTATAAGGCACGTCCATCGAGGCCACCATCATGTCCATCACAGCGTCGCGGCGCCAGGCGGCAATCGCCTTCATCTTCGTCACCGCCGTTCTCGACATCGTCGCCATGGGCATCATCATTCCGGTGCTGCCTTCGCTGATCGAGGAGTTCGCCGGGTCCAACGCCGATGCTGGCTGGATCAACGGTGTCTTCATCGCGCTGTGGGCTTTCATGCAGTTCGTCTGCTCGCCGATCATCGGCTCGCTGTCCGACCGCTATGGTCGCCGTCCCGTCATCCTTTTGTCGACGGCGGGCCTTGCCGCCGATTACGTGCTGATGGCACTGGCGCCGAACCTGTGGTGGCTGGCGCTTGGCCGCATCGTCGCCGGCATCACCTCGTCGAGCTTCACAACCGTCTTCGCCTATATGGCCGACATTACCCCGCCCGAGGGCCGCGCCCGCGCCTACGGCCTGATCGGTGCTGCCTTCAGCGCCGGTTTCGTCGCCGGTCCGCTGATGGGCGGCTTCCTCGGCGAGATCTCGCCACGCGCGCCGTTCTGGGTGGCGGCGGCAATGAGTGGGCTCGCGTTCCTCTATGGTGCCTTCGTGCTGCCGGAATCTCTGCCGCGCGAAAAGCGCATGTCGTTTTCCTGGCGCCGCGCCAATCCTTTCGGCGCGATGATGCTGCTGCGTTCGCACCCTGAGCTCACCGGGCTCGCCGCAGTGACCTTCCTGCTGCATTTCGCCCATCACGTCTTTTCGGCGGTGTTCGTGCTCTATGCCACCTATCGCTACAACTGGCATGCCTGGGAGGTCGGCACGCTGCTGGCAATGGTCGGGGTGCTCGACATGATCGTCCAGGGTCTGATCGTCGGCCCGACCGTCAAGCGCTTTGGCGATCGCGCTACGATGGTGTTCGGCCTGTTTGCCGGCGCCTTCGGCATCGCCTGCATGGGCCTTGCGCCTACGGGATTCTGGTTCTCGCTGGCGATCATTCCGAACGCGCTCTGGGGCCTCGCCATGCCGACGACGCAGTCGCTGATGACCCAGCGCGTTTCCGAATTCGAGCAGGGCCAGTTGCAAGGCGCCAACATGAGCGTGGCGAGCATCGCCGGCGTCGCCTCGCCGCTGTTCTTCGGCGCGGTCTATGCCTGGACGGTGCGCGACGGCACGCCGCTGCCCTATCCCGGCCTCGCCTTCTACCTCGCGGCGGTCGTGCTTTTCGGCGCGGCCCTGCTGGGCTGGGTGGTGGCGCGCAAGGCAGACCGTGCCGATGCGGCCGACAAGGCCGCCTGAGACGCGCTCAGGCGGGCCGCAAGGCTGGCAGCACCTCGCGTCCGAAAAACTCCATGTCGGCGAGCGCCGCCGCCATGTCGACGATGCCGTTGCCGTTGAAGACCAGGCGCATGGCATCGATACCCGTAACTGCCGCCAGCGCCTTGAGCTGCGCCACACAATCGTCCGGCGAGCCTGCAATCACCTGCCGCGCCATGGCCGTCTGCCGGTCGGGCATCACGATCTGGTCAGTAGACCGCCCTGCGGCCTTTGCCGACGCAACCCGACGTTCGAACAGCCGCGGCACGAGCTCGTCGAGCTTGCCCATCGCCTGCACCGTCGTCGGAGCGATGCAGACATAGCGAGACAGTTGCGACGCCCGCAGACGGCAGGCATGGCCCTCCTCCTCGAGGATTGCCTGGTAGGTGGCAAGCTGCCCGACTTCAGGCGGATCGAGACTGAGCAGCAACGGCAATCCCTCGCGGGCGGCGAAGCCAAGCGTGTCGCGCGAGGTGCCGGCGACATAGACCGGTACCGTCTCGCCTGGAAGAAGCGGTCCAACCGAAACCTCCGAAGCCGGCCAGCACGCGCCCTCTTCGATCCTTGCGCCTGATGTCCAGGCATCGCGCATGATCCGGTAGGAGTCCTCGAAACGAGCCCTGGTGCTCTCGGCGGCGATGCCCAGCGCGGCAAGCGTCGCCGGATGTGTGCCACGGCCGATGCCCAGGTCGATGCGGCCGCCGCTCTGCCAGTGCAACTGTGCCACCTCCTCAGCCAAGAGGAATGGATGGTATAGCGGCGTCACCACGATGGAGGTGCCGCCCCGCAGGTGCTGCGTCCGGGCAAGGATGGCGGAGGCGAGGATCAAGGTCGACGGATAAGCCTGCGGCGGGTTCTGGAAATGAAACTCGTTGAACCAGATGCCGTCGAAGCCCATGCGCTCGACGTCTTCGCAGAGCCGCAACACCGAAGCGTGGCTCTGGGCCCTTCCCCCTCGCGCAAAGCCTGAAATGTCGAGCCGCATCAGGTCAGCTCGTGCGGGGCAAAAACGGGAATGTCGCGCAGCAGCCCGATCTCTACATTGACGCCATAGACGTCGCGCACCGTCTGTTCGGTCAACGTGCTCCGCCAGTTGCCATGGCCGACAACGGCGCCCTTGTCGAGCAGGAGCAGGCTGTCGGAAAAGCGGGCGGCGAGCGACAGGTCATGAATGGCGACCAGTGCCGTCACACCTCGTTCGCGCGCGATCTCGGCCACCACGCGCAGGGTGAATAGCTGGTTGCCGATATCGAGCGCGCTCGTCGGCTCGTCGAGCACCAGCACCTCGGTCTCCTGCGCCAGGGCACGCGCAAGCATCACACGCTGGCGTTCGCCGCCGCTGAGCTCCGACATCGGACGGAAGGCGAAATCCTCGAGGCGCAGCCGCCTGAGCATGTCCTCGACGACGGCGAGATCACCACGGCTCGGGCTCGCCCCCATATGCGGTGTGCGACCGAGCAGGCAGGTCTCGAACACCGTCGCTGGAAAGCTGAGCGGCGAGGATTGCGGCACATAGGCGATCCGGCGGGCGCGGACTTTGGGCGACATTGCGCGGATGTCGTGGCCGTCGAGCAGGATCCGCCCCGACGACGGCGTGGCAAGGCCGAGCACGGTCCGCACCAGGGTCGACTTGCCGGCACCATTGGGGCCGATGAGGCCGAGTATGTCGCCCTTCGTCAGCCCGACCGAGACCTCGCGCAGCACGGGGCGGCTGCCATAACCGAAGCTGACCTTGTCGACGGAAAGATAGTCGCTCATGAAAAATACTCCGAGCGCCTGGACAGGATCAGGTGCAGGAACAGCGGCACGCCGACGAAGGCGACGACGATGCCGACCGGAATGACTGTCGGGCTGAACGCCATGCGCCCGACAGTGTCGGCCAGAAGCAGCAGCATGGCGCCGCAGATCGCCGAAAACGGGATGAGATGGCGATGGTCGCTGCCGATCAGCAGCCGGGCGACATGCGGCCCGATCAACCCGACAAAGCCGATCACGCCGGTGAAGCTGATGACCACCGCCGAGACCACCACCGACAGCACGACGGCGATGCCGCGCAGCAGCGCGACATTGATGCCGAGCGAACGCGAAACGTCGTCGCCGGCGCTCGTCAACGCGTTGAATTGCCAGGCCCGCGACTGCGCCAGCGGCAGGGCGACCAGCAGTGCCGCACCAGAGACGGCAACCGCATCCCAGCCGATGCCGTTCAGGCTGCCGAACGTCCAGTGCACGACCCGGGCCAGTTGCTCCTGGGTGGCGACGAACTGCACGGCTGCAGTCATGGCGCTGAACAGGTACATCAGGGCAATGCCGGTCAACACCATCGTCTGTGCCCCCATGCCGCGCAGCCAGGCCATGGAGAACACCAGCACGGCGCAGCCGAGCGCGAACAGAAATGCCGTCAGCGGCACGAAATAGAGCCCGGCGGCGCTGAAGCCTATGCCGAACATGATGGCGATCGAGGCACCGAAGGCCGCCGCCGAGGACACGCCGATCGTGTAGGGGCTAACCAGCGGATTGCGGGTGATCGCCTGCATCAAAACACCGGCGAATGCCAGTGACCCACCGGCTACCATGGCCATGACGACGCGCGGCAGGCGCAGATAAACGAGCACCCGCGCCTGCTGCGGATCGACCTCGGCGACGAAATGGCCGAACGAGACCTTTTGCAGGATGACCATGAGCAGCGTCACCAGCCCCGTCTCGGCGATGCCGACGATGGCAACGCCGCCGGCGACGAGCAGCAGCACAAGCAGCGACCACAAGATGACAGCCGCCTTGCGATAGCCAGCTCGGCGGTAGAGGCTGGAAATGCCGTCGGATTGGCCACGCGCCAAACCGGCACTGCTTGCGATGTCCATGGTCTAAGGCTCCGGATTGAGAGGGTACGCCGCCGCCTGACGGGCGGCGGCGTGCTGGTCGATCAGTTGGAGGCTGTGCCCTGGTAGGTCATGCCGCCCTGGAACGGCAGCCCCTGGTAGATCTCGATCCATTCCTTCATCGCAGCCTCGGGATCGACGTCGGTGAAGAGGTCGGGATAGAGCCACTTGGCGACCTGCAGCGCGCCGGTGACCTTGGACGAGCCGCCGGCGAGGTAGTAGTTGATCAGGCGGACATCGCCCGCCTGCCCTGCCGGCGTGCCTGATATTTCCTCGCGCGCGACGATCGCCCTCCAGCTCTCGGCGAATTTTGCCTCCGGGATGGTCTGGTAGGAGCCGGGCTGCAGCTTGATCACCAGGTCGGGCTTGCGCGCGATGATCTCCTCGGGATCGACGGTGAAGCTGTTTTCGTTGCCGCGCGACGACGGCTCCTTCTTGATGTCGATGTCGCCGAAGACATTGGTGCCGCCGCCGGCCTCGATCATGTCGTGCCAGCCTGAGCCGGGCGTGACGGTCACGAGATCACGGACCTCTTCAAGATAAACCTTCTTACGCTCGACGCCCTTCAGACGCTCGGCCAGCAGGTCCATGTACTTGGTGTAGTAGGCGTTCAGCGCATCGGCTTTTTCCTTCTCGTCGAACAGCTTGCCGAACAATGTCACGTTTTCGACATGCTGCAGCGTGTCCCAGGCGGTGACGACCAGCACCGGAATGTCGAAGGCTTCGAGCTGCTTGGCTGCCTCCTCATAGACGCCGTTGCGAGGGATGATGACCAGGTCCGGCTTGAGCGCAACGATCGCCTCGTAATTGGGCTGCGTCTGGCCTTGGCCGACAATGTCGGCTTCCTTGAACTGCGGCCAGTAGGTCGGATCCCGCATCGTGCTGGCATCGACGCCAACGACCTTGTCGATGGCGCCAATGGCGCGGGCGAACTCGACCGCGTAGCGGTTGAAGATCACCGCCCGCTTGATCGGCAGTTCCAGCTCGACCGTTCGGCCGGCATCGTCCGTGAAGCTATCCGCGGCCGCCGGCGCAAGGCCAATGGCGGATGCCGCGGCGAGCCCGAGCCAAAGGATCCAATGTCTGATGTTCATGATCTCTCCTTGCTTGAAAGGGGTGCGCAACGCCTGGCGTTGCCATGCCCGGAAGGCGTCCGGGACAATAGGTAGAGGCGCGATGCCACGGCAGCAGGCGACGAATGCGTCCGCCCAAACTTTCGATATTCTGGGGAAACCGTTCTTCCCGACATCGCCGCGCCAACCTCTGACTGCCCTGGCGGGGATGCGGAAATGCAGACCTGGCAAAAGCCGCAAACGGGCTTCCGGACGGGAACCGGCATTCCTGTGGCACACCCCGACCACGGAATCTCACTCTGTCAGGCAGGTCTCCTGGCTCGCGGGTCCTAGCCTTGTCGCCCGTCTTCCCGGCACGAATGCCAGTGACACAGGGGCAATAGGCTCACCGCTTACAGTTGCGGGACAGCTCCGGTTTCGCACCGGATTCCCTCTTAGCTTCCACCTCGCGGCGGAAGACCATGACGGCGCCAACCTATCGACGGCCAAGGTAAAGTCAAGTTGCCATCCGGGACTATACAGGGCGGCATTTGCCTGAGCCGCGACGATGCTGAGACCAGGTTGCGCGGAACTGCAGGCAGCGCAAACTGTTCTCCGGCTCAGCGAGCCGGCGAAACGGTCACCGAGACGATCTGGAACGGCACCGCACCATAGGTGGCGACCGTCTGCTCATGCTCCCACGCGCGGAACTGTCGCGACGGCCGCGCCGACAGCACCAACGCGCCATCCGCCTGGTCCGGCCGGATGGTACCGCGAAACCGCAAGGTCAGCCGGCCGCCTGATTTACCCAGCTTGCGATAGCGCAACCGCGCGAAATGGCATTCGCCGCCATTCAGCTCCATCTCGATGCGACGGCGCACCGGCGGCACGTCCAGCCGCACGACAATGTCGATCTCGGCAGGCGCACCGCCAACTGCCGCCGGCGGCAACGGCACCTGCTGCGCCAGTGCCGGGGTGACCTGCCCCGCACCATCGCCCGCCTGTGTGCGCCGACCGTGCCAGACGACGCCGGGCAGCTCGCGCTCACGGACAGCGCGTTTCTTGCGCATGCGCAACTGCTTGGCGACACCGCGTGACAGCCAGGTCAGACCCTTGAAGTCGGTCCGCGGCTTGGCCTGCAGCAAGGCAGCGATACGGGCGGCGCCGGCGCGATCGGCCATGTCGACCACCTGCTCCAGCACATCGTCGGGAACCGGCACCGACATCTCTGCTTTCAGATAGCTCAGCGCCACCGCCGTCGGCACGGCAAGGTGCCTGCGGGCGACGACGTCGCAAAGCACGGCCCAGTCGACGCCGCCGGCGCGGATCGCCGAGGCCGTGTCGACCAGCCAGTCGCTGTGGGTATGAGCGTCGAGGCCGCCATGGCCGATCGCCAGCGTCACCCGGTCGGCGGTCGAAGGGACCAGCACGTCGAGACTGGTGAAGGAGGCCGGCGTGGCGCGCTGCCAAACCGCAGCGTCGTCCGCCTCATCTGCCTGCGACCAGTCATAAGCGACCTGGTGCAGATCGATGTCGCCATAGCTGCCCTTGAAGAAATTCATCGACCGCACCGCAGCTAACCGCGGCTTGAGATATTGGGGACTGACCCCTGTCGACACCTGCCAGTCGCCATGACGCAGCATGTCGAAGGCGGCCACCATGTGCTCGGGGTGCACAAGGATGTCGATGTCGTGCGCCACCCGGCCGCGCTGTGCCGCCGGCTCCACCGCGATGCGGCTCGCGCCCTTGAGCAGCATGATCGGCACGCCGGCCGCGACGATGGCCCTCAGTGCGGGCTCGGCCTCGCGCATGGCAAGCCGCGACTTGGTCCACAGCATCTTCTGCAGGCCAGCGAGACGCGGATAGGCGGGATGCATCGCCAGCGCCTTGCCGAACCGGTCGGCGATCGCGGCAAGCAGCCTGTGCTCGCGGAACTCGACGGCATCGATGTCGTTGGCATCGAGCCACCGCAAGGCCTGCGTCTGCGCGACCGCATGGTCCGGCAACAGCACCGCCTTGAGCAACTGGTCGAGACCGTTGGTTGGCCATGCCCAGCCATAGTCGGGGAAGCGCCGGCCGATGCGGCGTGACGTGGATGCCATCAGCCCTGTCCGGCGTTCTTGAGCTTGCGCCGCAGCATGGCCATTCTTGCGACCTCGAGATAGCTACGGTCGCGCTCGGGATCGCGGCCGTAGGACATGCTTCCCGGCAGGATCCGGCGCAGGGCCAGGACCTCATCGATCATGCCGAGCTGGTGGCCGTCTTCGCGGGCCCGGCCAAGCCAGTCGACCATTTCACCGCGGTTGCCTGGCGGGTCGATCACCGGGCCGACGGAAAGCGCCACCTGGCTACGGAACAACATCGTCGTGCGCGACCAGCCGGGCGTCACCTTGCCGGTGCCATCGTCTGGTTCGCCATGCCGAAAGGTTCGCCACTGCGTGAACACGGCAGCCAGCTGCGGCGCCTCTTCCAGCCTGCGAAACTGACGCTCGATCTTGTCGCCAAGCCACAGATCGTCGGCGTCGACAGTTGCAATGAAGGGCGCCCTGGCCAGCGCGAAGCCGCGCGTCGTGGCACTGCCCGGTCCGGAGTTGTCCTGCCTGACATATCGGACCGGAACGCCCGATTGCCGCGTCACCGCCTCGGTCTCGTCGGTCGAGCCGTCATCGACGACGATGATCTCGGCAGGCGGCACTGTCTGCGCGGCAACCGAGCGCAGCGTCTCGGCGATCGTGCGGGCCGCGTTCCAGGCGGGAATGACGACGCTGTAGCTCATGACCGCAGCGGCGCCCCATCGCCCGACGGATGCGCCACCTGGATGAAACCTCTGAGGTCGCCGAGCGTCGGGTCGGCCTTGCGGCGGCGCATCGATTTCTGCATCGCCTTGAGGAACTCCCGCCGCGACTCGGCGACGTTCCGGGTCAGATTGTGTTCATGGCGGCGGTAGTAGAGCGCGATCGTGTCGGGAAAGACAAATCGCGCCCTCTGCTCGAAGATGCGAAACAGGAAGTCGGTGTCCTCTGCCTGCGCCAGCTCCTCGTCGAAATCGCCGATCCGCGCGATCAGGCTGCGCCGATAGATGCCGGCCGACAGATGCACGCCGCGAAAGATGCGGTCGTCGCATCCTGCAACCGGCTCGAGCGTCTCGTCGTCGATCTGGTCGACCATGCGCATGTAGGAATAGGTGAGTTCGAGCGCCGGATCGGTCTTGAAATAGGCAAGGTCGGCGGCAAAGCGCCCGGCGGGTGAGATGTCGTCGGAATCGATGAAGGAGACGAACTCGGTGTCGTCAGAGAGCCGGCGCAGGCCGGCATTGCGCGCCTTGGTCACGCCTGAATTGGCTTGTGAGAACAGGCGGATCGGCGCGCCGTCGGCGATGAATGACCGCACAGCCGCCACGGTACCGTCGACCGAGCCGTCGTCGATGACGATGATGTCGAGCTGCGCGGCGTCGCTCTGTCGCAAAACCGAGCGCAGCGCCGAGCCGATGTAGCTCTCGCGGTTGTAGACGGGCAGCACGATGCCCAGCTTCATGAATTGCCCCTATCCAGAAACGCGGCGATCGTCTCCGCGATCTCGTTGCCGCGCGTGCCCAGTGTCAAAGTGTAGCACGGCAACCGACGTGTCAGCTCGCCAAAGAAACGAAATCCGCTTTCGCGTTCGCCCGGCATCTGCGCGATGCCGGACGGCGCCAGCGCCATAAGCGCGTCCTTGCGCGAAAGCGGCGTGATGGTGCTTTGCGCGGCGCCCGATATCTGCGGCACAAGCAGCGCCACGATGTCGAGTTCACTGGCGACGCCACGCGGGCAAAGATCCTGGACCCTGAACTGGTACTTGCCTTGCCAGTTGAGGAGGCCTGGATCGGGCAACAGCCGAGCTAGCCCAAGTCGGTCGAAACCCGCCTGGTCCTGCTTCAGCGTCGTGAACAATGGGCGCGCCAGCGAACGGTCACCGTCGAATTCGACCAGCACGTAGTCGTCACCGACGCTGTCGAGCCCGGCAAGCAGGCCCGAGGCGACCGTGCCCGACTTGCCGGCGCCGCCGGCCCCGGCCAGCAGCACGCCCCTGCCGCCCTTGCCGAGCGTTCCGGCATGCGTGAGGCGCATGCCGCGCGCCGCATATTCCCAATGCAGGAAGCAGCGCAGCGGGGCACCGAACTCCCATGGCGGGCAGCCGTCGGCGGACCGCATGAGCTGCACGCCCAGCCGCTTTTCGACATCGTAGAACTGCCAGTAGCTGAGGTCGTGGAAGTAATGGCCGCGCAGGCCGTTGGCTTCGAGCCGCTCGGAAAACATGTTCGGATGAAACAGCGCCTCGCCCCACAACGCCGGCTGCGGAATCGAGCCAATGCCAGGGTGGGCGAGAAAAATCCGCCCCGGCGTCGCCGGTCGTCCGGCAGCTATCTCTGCAACCATGCCATGGCCAAGCGCCCTCGCCAGTTCGCCGTGATCGGAAAACACGTCGATCGCCAGGCCGGGCAGCTCGACCCGGCTTTTCCCGGGAAAGGCATCGGCATTCGCCTCGCAGGCGGCGAGGAGCTCGCGCGCATAGTCGGCAAGATCGTCAAGGGTTACACGTCGCATCGGAACCTGAAGGCAGCAAGTGGTATCGAAATGCGCCGGAAACCGGCGCTACTGCTTCACCGCCGGCCAGCCGGCAGGCTCGTCGACGTCGTGGATCGGGTCGACCATCACCAGGTCGGCGAGCTCGTCGTGCATGTCGATCTTGAGCGCCTCGCGGGCCGCCGCCAGGCGCTGCGCGAGCTCGGGCGACAATGCGGCCGATGCCATGCCGGTCGCAGGCGAAAGCAGTCCATACTCGTTCAGCCTGGCAATGAAAGCATCCAGGTCGGCGGCGGAAAGCTGTCCGCTGCCGCAGGTGCGGCCGACCAGACTTGCCGGCGGAACCTGTGCGATCAGCGCTTCCCATACACAGCTGCCGCTGTCGGAGAAGCCGAAATACCTGCCGCTGGCGAGGTCGAGAACGACCGCGTCACCATCGAACGTCTCATAGACGATGTCGTTGCCCGAGACCGCGTAAATTGTCGAATACCCCACGCCTGCCCTACCCCTAGGTTTTTTCCCGGCAAACTGCTTATCAAGCAAATGCACATATAAGCAACAGCTGCGGGCCGGGATATCTATAGGGTTGCATTGCAAAACGCAATACTCGCGTCCAGATTGTTTTTGGTGGCAATTTTCGGCACCTCTCCGTGGCCCTTCTCTGTCGGGTGGTTCCCATGCGATAGGTGAGCCTTGGATGGGCACGGCTTGTGGGCAACATGCGACTGAAGAACAAGCTGAGGCTAGCTTACCGAACCCGAATCCACGCCGGACCCGGCTTTGCACCTGATGCAGCGACAAGGGCTGGAGCAGAACTCAGGATGGCAGCGGGGCGGCTCGACGACGGCTCGTGCCCCGTATTTACCTCCTCGATGCTCAATCACGCGCCACTCGGCGTTGCGAACTATCTTGGATCTCGCTTGGCCGCCCGCCCTGCCCTGTTTCTCGTCTGGTTCACTTGGGCGATGCGCAAGGAGCGGCAGGTCCTGCGGACGCTGACCGCTGAGCGGCTCTATCGCCGCCGCTTTCCCGAGCATCGCTTCGTCTTCATGTGCAACGAACTCGAGGAAGTCGCGCTATTTCGCGAGAATGGACTGAACGCGCTGTTCTGCAGCCACAATGCCCTGGCCGACGAACAGACGTTCAAGCCCGTATCTGGTGTCGAGAACACCTACGATGCCTTCTACAACGCCATGATCAGTCCCTGGAAACGCCGTCACCTGGCCCGGTTGGTGCCAAGCGCCGCGCACGTCTTCTACGAATCGCGCCTCACCGGACGACAGAAGACCGCCGATCTGCTCGACGAGCTCAAGCGCATGATGCCAGCGCATCACTTTCTCAACCCGCACGATGGCCACCGCATCGAGAAGCTCGATTGGCGGGCGATCAATTCGGTCATGGCGGCAAGCGCCACCGGCCTGTGCCTGTCGGCGGAAGAAGGCGCGATGTATGCCAGCATCGAATACCTGCTTGCCGGGCTGCCCGTCGTCTCGACGCCCTCGATCGGCGGCCGCCATATCTTCGGCGACCCCGAGACATGGCTGACAGTGGAACCCACTGAAGAAGCGGTTCGCGACGGCGTCGCTCAGATGAAAGCGCGGAACGTGCCGCGCGAGCGCGTCCGCGCCGTCACGCTTGCCAAGGTCCACGAACATCGCAAGCGGCTGCGCGCCTGCGTCCTGGTGGAGACCGATGGCCGGGTCGACCTGCCTGACGACTATGGCCACGCCGTCTATCGCCGTCTCAACAACTGGCAGCGCGGGCTCGATTTCGAGCGCATGCTCATCGACGACTACCACAGCGAGTGACGCCGATGCGGCACTTCCTGCCAGCTGTTCAGGACTTTTGCAGCAACCAACTCGCCGGGCCTTCCCCGCTCAGTTGCCCAGCCCGCGCCGCAGCAGTTCGCCCAATGTCAGCTGGTGGTCGAACCGTCCGTCGCGCAGGAAGTTGATCGTCTGGGCGATGACCAGCGGATTGTTCATCATGAAGGTGTGGGTGGTCGGCAGCACGATGTGGTCGACCATGCCGGCGAGCCTGGTGCTTTCCACCGACACCTTGCCGTCATTGGGCCCGTCGAACATCGTCGACAGGATCGGGTTCACGCTGCGGTCACCGGCGATGATGCCGACCTCGAAATCCGCAGCACCGAGCTGGTTCGGAACGCTGTCCGGCCCCGTGCCGAGCTGCATGCCGGCGGGGCCATTGAGCATCTCGAACAACTTGAGGCCGCCGAGCGTGTCGACGACCTCGGAGCCGTGGTTGGGCGGCGCAAGCATCACCACCCGGCCGAGATTTGGCGGCCGGTTGTCCTTCAGCCAGGCCCGGAGCAGGATACCGCCCATCGAATGGGTGACGAAGTTGACCCTGGCTGCCGGACCGCACTTTGCCGCCGACGCACCGACATGGGCGATCAACTGCCCGATTGGCGCCTCGACCGAAGGATAAGTGTCGCTGACGACGGCGTAGTCGAGTTTGGTGAATGTCTCTTCCATCAGCAGGAAGGACACGTCGGAGCGCGCGAGGCCATGCAGCAGCACGACGCAGTCTTGCGCAAAGGCGGCCGACGACACAAGCGACAACAACAGGGCAGACAACAGTCGCATGCGTGAAGCTAGACCGGATTGCCCGATAGCCTCAAGGACGAGATCATGAGCCGCCTCAGGGAACGTCGTCGCTGGCGGCAGGCCCGCCCTCGCCCTCGAGCATCGACAGTCTTTTGGTCACCGACCGGCTGAACTTCAGGCGCACGCCCGCGCCATTGCCGCCCTCCTCGGGGATGAAGACGGCGCCGTAATGTTCCAATGCCGCCTGAAGCGCGCCAATGGCGGCATCGTCCGGGATGCCGGTCTTGCGTTCGAAGGCCTCGATATCGGCCTCGTCGACGCTGGAGGCCACAGCCAGTCTTTGCCGGCTGATTTCCACCAGCGCACGCGCCGCCCTGCACATCGCTCCCGTCATCATCGCCCGCGCCTCCTGTCGAAACAGAAGTGATTGCAAATGGCGAGGTGTCTGTCACCCCACCACATCGGGAACCGCACGCGTGAGCGGCAAATGCCTGTCAGGCGGCGTCTGTGCCAGCCTGATAGGTCATCGTCCTGACCACGTCCCGCGCCGGGCGCTTTTCACCGGCGAGAACCTCGAAATCGAGCTGGTTCTCGCGCGGGACCAGCGGACAGGTGACGAAGTTGGTGAAGGCGCATGGCAGCGCCACCGCATAGTTGAAATCGATCCAGTCGATGCGGCTGTTGGTGCCGTCGGTGAACTGCAGTTCGATGACGCGGCCGGCACCGTAGGTGACGGGGCCACTGGTCTTGTCGCGGACGTGGGCCACCGGCTGCACGCCCGTTGCCGTGTCCTTGCCGATCAGCTCGATGGTATAGCTCTTGCCATTGTGCTCGAAGGTGAAGGTGCCGATCCGCGGCGTCGATTCACGCACACCGGCTTCGACGGTTTCCGCCTCGTATTCGGTGATATCAGTCGGCGTGTAGACGCCGGGAATACGCCATGCTGGATCGTAGTCGAATGCGGAAACGCCCGCCTCCTCCACCGTCGTCGCCACGCGCGGATCGCGCACGCGCACACCATAAAGCGACTTGCCGTCATTCCTGCTGCGCAGGATAGCTTCGACCTCGTTGACACCGAAATAGACGGGCTCGCTTTTGCCGTGGCCATAGGTCTGGTTGCGGCCCGGAATGATCTCGATCGGCTCGGTCGGATAGGTGCCATTGACGGAGAGGTTCGGCCCCGAAGCGGGCGGGGTGAACATGACCTTGGTGTCCTCGACCGACCAGGTTCCGGGGAGCAGGTCGAAGCTGACGTCCTTGTCGCCGGCTTCCAGCCAGTACTGGGCGACCAGCGAGGTCCAGCCATAAGGCCGGAACATCTTGGCGACATGAGCGTAGCGCCATTCGCGCCACTGGCCTTCCAAATGTTCTCTTGTGGGCATGTTCGTCTCCCTTTCGAAGAATTCAGCTTTTTGCGTGGGCATTCTGGTGGGTGGCGGCCCCGGTGATCTCGTCCAGGAAGGCGAGCATGCCGCGCCAAGAGCCGGTGTCGGCCCTCGAGTTGCCGGAGGGCGTGCCGCCATTGGTGTAAGGGACCTTCGACACCGGATGCAGGCGACTGATCTGGGTCGACGGCACAATCGGCAGGTTGATGGCGTGACCGGCATCGTCGAAATCGAGATGCCTGACCAGATGACGATGGTCGTGCTTCCGCAAGGCCGAAGCGACCATGCGGGAATAGAGGCTGGACGGCCAGGCGCGGTCGTCACGGCCCGAGATCAGCAGCACCGGACCCGCAATGTTCTCGACTGGAATGCGCGCGCGGGCCGCAAGCTTGGTGTCCTTCAAGCCTTCGAAGAAGACCGAGTGATGCCGGCTGGGCGGAGCCTCGCCGGCCCAGGGATGCCAGTGCACGGCGGCATTGTCCTGCCACAGATGGGGCAGCGGAACGCCGCCCCTTGTCCAGGTCGTGCCTTGCCAGCCGCCACGTGCCGGATCGCCCGCGCCCTGGGCGCCATGGACCACAGCACCTGGCACGAAAGCAATCACGGCGGAGACCAGTTCAGGGAACGTGGCGCCGAGCAGCAGCGCGAGTTCGCCGCCGCGCGACTGGCCGCTGACAGCAACGAAGCCGTCTTTCGGCTGGAGCTCTCGACGCGCCCAGCGCAGGCCGGCCTCGAGATATTCGAGCGGTGTTTCGGTGATGAAGGGCGACAACCCCGGCGCCTTGAAGTAGCCGAGCGCAAAGGCCTGGTAACCACGGGACGCAAGCAGTGCTGCGCGCGGTTCGTTAATGCCGCCGCCCGAGCCGTTGAGCACCATGACGACCGGATGCGGTCCCGGCCCGGCGGGCGTGAACAGCGTGCCGACCAATCCGTCGTCGCGGATCTCGCATCGCTCCACTCCAGGCGCGGCGAAAGCCTGAAAAAGCCTGGCCTCGGCCCGCACGCCACCGGCGGTTTCGGCTGTCAGCGTCGTCGCCATGGGCTGCATGATATCGTCGGCGAAGAGCTCGGCGCTGGTGCTGTCGACCGGCTGCTGGCTCCAGATCAGGCCCATGGCTGCAACTTCGGCATAGTCTCCGCCGACCGGCGCGTCGCGGGCCAGGTCGACCACGCCGTCGGCGTCCGCCAAGAAGGTCGCCTGGCTCATCCAGGTCACGCCATGCGCCCGCTCGGTGCGGGCAGAGACGGCGACGAGTTCGTCAGGGACGAGGCCGGAGACGACGATCTGCCGCGGCTCGTCGATCAGGCCGTCCAAGACATCGATGGAAAAGACAGGTGCTGAAACGGGCTTTGTGGTCATCTGGCTTACAAACTCTGCATCTGGTTGACCGGCGTGGTCATCGGCCTGGCTGGATCGTCATGCGGGCGAGAGAGGTGTCGAGACGCTGGACGAAATCGTCGTCCAGCACGGCCTCGGGTGCCGCGCGGCCGCCACGCGGCCAGTGACCGCCGCCCTCGATCCAGTCGCCCTTCAGCCCGGCCAGCCTGGCTTGCCAGTCGATGCCTTCACCCGCGCGTGACGGATCGAAGGCAAGCAGGAACACGCCCCGGCCTTTCGGATCTCCCCTGCCGCCACCCGCGACGCCGGCCATGAGCTCGACCACCAATCCGAGCAGCGAGCCGATCTGGCCGCCACGCGGCAGCAATGCCGCAACCTCGGCGGCGATTCTGGTCGGCCGTCCTTCGCCATCCAGGGCGATCCCCTCAGGCAAGGGCGCGCCCGAAGCACGGGCGTTGCGGATATCGGCCATGGTTGCCGTGCTGGTGGCGACATCGATGACGACGCGTTCGGAACCCTGCCCTATGGCAAGCGCCAGCGGATTGGTGCCGATCACCGGACGGGTACCGCCATGTGGCGCGACGAAAGGCGGGCCTTCCGCACCGGCGATGCCGAGCAGGCCGCCATCTGCGAGATGGCGAACAAAGGGTGCGAGCCGGCCAAAGCCCCTGACACCGCGCAGGAACACCGCGGCGACGCCGAACTGCCTGGCGGCCTCGGCAAGGTCGAGCGTGGCGCTGGCGACCGCCAGCGGTGCAAAGCATGAGGCACAGTCGAGCCAGCCTATGGCCTGCGAGCTCTCGCGTGCCGGCACCGGCGCTGCATCGACAGTCCATTCGTCGAGCATGGCGATGCCGAAACGCGGCAGGCCGAGAGCATCGGCCTCGACCAGCGCCGAAGCCGCGAGCTGCGCTGCCGGGCCGCCGCCAAGTGCTGCCGCCAACCGGCCGGCCGCATCAGGGATCGCGATCATTCGGCCGGGCTCCGCGCTGCGCCGCCAAGCTGGATCTCGCTTGCCGAGAGGTAGCCCAGCGTCATCAGACGCTCGATCAGGAACTCCCTGGAGTGCTTGATATGGGCGAACTCTATCGCCGCGGCCCGCTCGCCGTCGCCGGCCGCAATCGCATCGACCAGTGCCGTGTGCTCGTCGGAATGCTCGCCTGCCTTGACGGTGAAATCGATGGCAAAGCGCAGCAGGCGTTCGAGCTCGTCGAACAGGGTCTCCGAAAGCGCGACGACACGCTTGTTGCGGCTGCAGCGGGCAATGGCGAGGTGAAAGCGCCGAGCCACCTGCTGCATGGTGCCGATATCCATCGGCTGGGCATATTCCCTCACGATCTGGCGCAGCAGCGCGATTTCCGCCGGCGTGGCGTAACGTGCCGCCTGCCGCGCGGCATGCGGTCCGATCGCGGCGCGCATGTCGAGGATGTCGTGCACCGCCTGGAAGGTGATGGGAGCGACGCGATAGCCGCTGCGCGGCAGGATCGTAACCAGTCCATCGGCGGCAAGCTTCTGCATGGCATCGCGCACTGGCGTCTTCGACACCTCGTACTTGCCGGCGATTGAGGCAGCATCAAGCGTCGTCCCCGGCACGATCTCGCAACGCATGATCTCCTGGCGGAGCGCCAGATAGATGCGCTCGGAAACGGGTGCATTCACGGTGGGGTCGGCGTCGACGATCATGAGCTTGTGCTCCTCAGCCCCTCAGTGTTTTGCCCAGGGCACGAAACGCCGTTCCAGCGCCTCGAGCGCGAGAATGGTGAGATAACCCAGGGCCGAGATCACCACGATGCCGACGAACATGCGCGACACCGCAAAGGTCTGCCACGACGCCCAGATGAAGAAGCCGACGCCGCTGCGCGCGCCAAGGAATTCCGCCGCCGCGATGATGATGTAGGACGACCCCGCGGCCAGCCGGAGCCCGGTGAAGATGTTGGGCAGAGCCGACGGCAGTGCAATGCGGAAAAATGTCTGGAAGCGCGTAGCGCCGGCGTTCTTGGCAACGTCGAGATAGATCTGCGGCGTCTGCATCACCCCGCCCATCGTGTTGTAGAGCAAGAGGAAGAACACGCCGATGGCGATGACGACGAATTTCGAGGCGTCTCCGACGCCGAAGATCAACAGGATCAGCGGCAAAATGGCGATCTTCGGCACCGGATAGAGTGCGGCGAAGATCGGCCCGAGCACCCGCCGCGCCGGCTGCGACAGGCCGAGGATCAGGCCGAGCAGAATGCCCGGTACGGCACCCATGACATAGCCGACCGAGACGCGGCGCAGCGTGGCACCGATATGGTCGAAAATTTCGAAGCTGGCGATCATCTGCCAGGCGGTGCCGGCAATGGCACTCGGCGGGGGGAAGAAGCGCCGGTCGATGACATTGAGCTGCGAGGCGATCTCCCATAGCAACAACAACAGGATCGGGCTGAAATAGGAGATGGTGCGGAACAGCCGCTCACGCTGGGCCGGAGCCTTGAGCTGGCGGATCTGTTCTTCGGTCAGCTTTGCGGTGATGAGGCTCATGCGTGGCGCTCCGGCGAAGTTGAGGCCAACAGCCGCCAGACCTCATAGGTGAGGTCCCAGAAACGCTTGTCGCGGCGCATCTCTACGACGTCGCGCGGCCGGTCGAAGGGGACAGTGAGATCGGCGATAATGGTGCCGGGGCGCGGCGACATCACCAACACCCGGTCGGCCAGTGTCAGCGCTTCGTCGACGCTGTGGGTGATGAACACGACGGTCTTGCCCGTCGTCTCCCAGATGCGCAGCAATTCCTGCTGCAGCACCAGCCGCGTCTGTTCGTCGAGTGCGCCGAACGGCTCGTCCATCAACAGGATCTCGCGGTCGTCGACAAGCGCGCGCGCCACCGAGACGCGCTGCTTCATGCCGCCGGACAGCCGGTGCGGCAGCGCATCGGCAAAGTCGGTCAGCCCGGTCAGTTCGAGCAGTTCGTCGACGCGCATCCGCCGCTTTTCGGCAGAAACGCCCTTCAGGCTGAGCGGAAAGCCGACATTCTCGCGCACGGTGAGCCAGGGCAGCACCGACGCCTCCTGGAACACCATCGCTGGCGGGTTTTCGCTCCGCATGTCGATGCTGCCGCCGAGCTTGCTTTCAAGCCCGGCGAGGATGCGCAGCACCGTCGTCTTGCCGCAGCCGCTGGGACCGACGATGCAGACGAATTCGCCGCGCTTGACCTCGAACTCGACCTCGTAGGCAGCGACGGTCGTGCGGTCGCTGTCGGCGTCGTAGAAGGCCTTGGTGAGGTTGCGCACCTCGATCGCCGTTTCGCTCATCGTACCCGCCCCTTGCGGCAACGCGGCCTGGGTCACTTCTTGCCCACCAGTTCGTTGGCGCGCTTCAGCAGGTCGCTGCGATAGACCGAGGAGATGTCGACGTCGCCCTTGTATTCGAGGTCGCCGCGCTTGCGGAAGAATGCCTCCTGCTCACGCACGGAGTTCAAGTCGATCGACCCGTCTTCCGAACGAATGGTGTAGGCTATGCCCTGCAGCAGCGATTTTTCCGTGCCGGTGTAGCGGGCGACGATGTCGAGCACCTTCTCGTCCTTCCAACCGCCATTGTCGAGCTGGCGCGCAGCCTTGAGATAGGCAGCGAGGAAATTGACGACGGCATCCTCGTGGCCCTCCACGAACTCCTTGTTGAACGCGATGAAGCCAAGTTCGGTGCCGAAGGTATGGTCCTCGACGAGGCGACGACCCAAGCCTTCGCGCTCGAGCTGCAGGGCGAAGGGTTCGATGCTCCAGCCGGCCTCGAGGCCGCCATTGGCGAAGGCGGCGGCAGTCGCAGGCGGCGGCAGGTAGATCGCCTCGACGTCGTCGACGGTCAGACCACCCTTTTCCAGCGCCTTGGCGACCGAATACATGCCAAAGCCGCCAGGCCCTGGAATACCGACACGCTTGCCCTTGAGGTCGGCGACCGTCTTGATGCCTTCGTCCCAGGCCTTCTGCGAGACCATGAAGGGCGACGGCGACGGCACGGTGTCGGGCATCTTGGCCGAGGTCGCGACGATGGCGACCGTGGCGCCCGCATTGATCGAATTGAACAGCCCGGCACCCCAGGTCGCAGCGCCCGCCTGGACGTTGCCTGAGGCCAGCATCTGGATCGTCTCGGCAGTGCCGCTCTTCGGCGACAGGGTCACGTCGACGCCGTATTCGTCGAAATAGCCGAGGTCCTCGGCGAGGAAGAACGGCGCATAGTCGGCAAAGGGCGAATAGAGGAATTCGATCTTCGGCTTGTCCTCAGCCAGCGCGCCGCTGGCGGCTCCGGCCAGAAGGCCCGCGGCGAGAGCCGAGACAATAAACCCGCGACGATTGACGGCAACCATGAGAACCCTCTCCATTGAGCGATCAGCCAGACTTTGATGTCCTGGATTTTGCAACTGATGCATCACATTGCGAAGGTGATATTTTCTAATTGGATTGGCAAGTGGAAAAATCTCATCCGCGAAGGTTGGCCATGGCAGCACGCTGGCACAAAGGTCTAGCTTTGTAGCGACCACAGAGACCCGACCAGCCCCGGCGCAAATTCAGAATCGCGAGGCTTGATCTGAAATATATTTCAGTATATGAATTTTATTGACATATGCTGGGTGAGCTGTAATCTCCAGACCGTCGGCTTTCGGGAGGAAGTCCGGCGGCAATCAATCCACATAGCGGCGCCTGGGGCGCCCGCGACGGTCATTGAGGATGGCTTCGGCCAAGGGAGGAAACTTGCGCAAATTTCTGAGCACGCTCGCAATCGCGGCGGCTGCGTCGACCTGTTTGGCTTCGACCCAGGCGCTTGCCGAAACCGCCAACCCGTTCAAATGCGAGCCGGGTGAGAAATACGTCATGAACGTCATGGTCTCGGGCGTCGAATACTGGTTCCCGGTCTATGAGATGTTCAAGCAGGCCGGCCAGCAGTTCGGTTGCGAGACGGAATACACCGGCACGCCCGAATACGACGTCAACAAGCAGATCGCCACCTTCGACCAGGCGCTCGCCCAGAAGCCGGCCGGCATCCTGGTCCACCCGATGAACTCCGACCCGTTCATCGAGCCGATCAACCGCGCCATCGAGCAGGGCACCGCCGTCGTCACCTTCGCGGCCGACTCACCCAACTCCAAGCGCACCTCCTTCATCACTTCGGACAATCTGGCCGAAGGCACCTATGCCGCCGATGCCGTCGCCAAGGCGATGGACGGCAAGGGCGAGTATGCCGTGCTGGAAAATCCCGGCCAGGACAACCACGACAAGCGCATCTCGGCCTTCATCGCCCGCATGGAAGCCAAATGGCCCGACATGAAGCTGGTCGGCCGCGCTGCCTCGAACCAGGACCCGACCAAGGCCTATCAGGCCGTTCTCAGCCTCGCCCAGGCGCATCCTGACCTCGGTGCGGTGTTCATGCCGGAAGCCAACTCGGCCATCGGCGCTGCCCAGGCGGCCAAGGAAGGCGGCGGCAAGATCAAGGTCATGCTCGCCGACGTCAACGCCAAGATCCTTGACATGATCAAGGCCGGCGAGATCTACGGTTCGGTCAACCCCAACCAGGGCATGCAGGGCTATATGGGCTTCATGCTGCTGTGGCTGGCCGCGCATCCCAACCTGATCGACCCGATGAACGACACGAAGCGGTCAGGCGCCAACGGCATGAGCGTGCCCTTCGTCGACAACGGCTTCTCCATCGTGACAGCCGAAAATGCCGACGACTTCTATTGGGACAAGTATCTCAAGCGTCGCGGCACCAAGGGCATCGAGGAATAAGGTCGCATCCCTTGCCGCTCGCGGCAGAAAACCCGGAAGGGGACCCCGGTCCCCTTCCCCTTTGTGGCGCCCATCGCAGGAGCATGGCGTGACCGAGACGCCCATTCTTGAAATACGCGGCCTGTCCAAGGCGTTCGGGCCGGTAAAGGCGCTCAGCGACGTGCAGTTCGAGCTCAAGCGCGGGGAGATCCATGCGCTGTGTGGCGAAAACGGCGCCGGCAAATCGACGCTGATGAACATGATCGCCGGCGTGCTGCAGCCCGACCGGGGCGAGATCCTGATCGACGGCACAAGCGTTTCGATCCCCTCGCCGGCGGCAGCCCAGCGTCTCGGCGTAGCACTCGTCCACCAGGAGATTGCGCTCTGCCAGGACGCGACGGTCGCCGAAAATATCTACATGGCCGCGATCAATGCCCGTCGCGCGCCGCTGATGAATTTCCAGAAACTCTATGCCGACGCGCAGAAGGTGATGGACCTGCTCGCGCCCATTCCGGTGCGCACCAAGGTCGCCGACCTCTCCATTTCCAGCCAGCAGCTCGTCGAGATCGCCAAGGCGCTGACGCTGGACTGCAAGGTGCTGATGCTCGACGAGCCGACCGCGGCGCTGACCGAAAACGAAGCGCAAAGGCTGTTTGCCATCGTCCGCGGCCTCAGGGATCGCGGCATTTCGGTGGTCTATATCAGCCATCGCATGGCCGAGATTTTCTCGCTCTGCGACCGTGTCACCGTCTTCCGCGACGGCCACTATGTCGCCACCGACCCCATTGCCAAAAGTTCGCCCGACGACGTCGTGCGCAAGATGGTCGGCCGCGAGATCACCCAGCTCTATCCCGACAAGCTGGCTCAGGAGCCGGGCCACAAGCTGCTTTCGGTCGAAGGCCTATCGGATGGCGACCGCTTCAGCGGCGTCAATCTTGAGCTCCGGGCCGGAGAAATCCTCGGTATCGGCGGCCTGATCGGCGCTGGCCGCAGTGAAATTGCCCAGAGCATCTGTGGCCTCAGGCCCGTGATGTCGGGCACCGTCGCGCTTGACCGCCAGAGCTTGCGCATCTCGAGCTACAGCGATGCCGTCAAGGCTGGCCTCGTCTATCTCTCCGAAGACCGCAAGGGCTCGGGCGTGTTTCTCGATATGTCGATCGCGGCCAATGTCTCCGCACTCGACCTGGGCAAGCTGACCGGTTCGCTCGGCCTGCTCGACCGCAAGGCCGAGGACAATCAAGCGACGGACCTGACCAGGCGCCTCGGCGTGCGTATGGCCGGCATCGATGCCAAAGTGTCGACGCTGAGCGGCGGCAACCAGCAGAAGGTGGCGATCGCCAAGCAATTGTCGATCGATCCCAAGGTCATCATCATGGACGAACCGACGCGCGGCATCGACGTCGGCGCCAAGGTCGAGATTCACCGCCTGCTGCGCCAGCTTGCAGCCAAGGGCACCGGCATCGTCGTCATCTCCTCGGAACTGCCGGAACTGATCGGCCTGTGCGACCGCGTGATCGTGGTGCGCGAGGGCCGCATCGCCGGCGAACTCGGCGCCGACGCACTCGGCGAGGAAGCCATCATCATGCTCGCCTCGGGCGTCCAGAACTCTTCAAATCAAGAAAAGCAGGCTCAAAATGTCACCTAGGGAAGCCGGAGAAACCGTGATGCATGCCGAGATCAAGGCACCCGACACCGCCGGGCGCATCAACTTCGCCCGCCTCGCCTCGATGCGCGAAGCCGGCCTGATCGTCATCATTCTGGCGCTGTGCATCGCCATGAGCTTTGCCTCGCCACACTTCCTGACATGGGGCAATTTCCGCGCCATGCTGATGAGCTTCTCGATCGAGGGCATCGTCGTGGTCGGTATGACCATCCTGCTGATCGTCGGCGGCATCGACCTGTCGGTCGGCTCGGTGGTCTGCTTCTCGATGGTGGTGTCGGGCGCGCTGTTCCTTGCCGGGCTGGACCCGTGGACGGCGAGCCTGATCGGCATCGGCACAAGCGCCTTGATCGGCGCTGCCATGGGCTTTTTCGTCACCGTGGTCGGGCTCAACCACTTCATCACTTCGCTTGCGGCGATGGTCATCGTCCGCGGCCTGTGCCTGGTCATCACCAAGGGCACGCCGCTGTCGCTGTTTTCGCTGCCACCGGAATTCAAGGCCATCGGCCAGGGCAGCCTCCACGGCCTGCCCTATGTCATCATCATCTTCGTCGTCGTCGTTGCGATCTTCGACTTCCTGCTGCGCCGCGCCACTGCCTTCCGCAAGGTGTTCTACACCGGCTCCAACGAGAAGGCGGCGCAGTTCTCCGGCATCAAGACCAAGCAGGTGAAGTTCTGGGTGACGGTGCTGTGCTCGACCCTCGCCGGGCTGGCGGGTGTCATCTACATGGCCCGCTTTGGTGCTGCGACGCCCACCTTCGGCGCCGGCATGGAGCTCAACATCATCGCGGCGGCGGTGATCGGCGGCGCATCTCTCAATGGCGGCTCGGGCACCATCTTCGGCGCCATTCTCGGTATGGCACTGCTCTCGGTGGTCACCAGCTCGCTGATCCTGCTCGACGTCTCCGTCTACTGGCAGGACATGATCAAGGGCTGCATCCTTCTAGCGGCCGTCTCCATCGACCACTTCCTGCACCGCAAGAAGTCCTGAGCATCAAGCACGAGACACCATCATGGCTCCCCCCAACACCCGCGACGACATATCGACCGTCCGCCAGATGCACCAGGCACTCGTGCTCCACTATGTCGAGGGCAAGACCCAGGCCGAGATCGCCAAAGAACTCGGCATCTCGCACGCCACCGTCAACCGGCTGATCAAGCGCGGCCACCAGCTCGGCCTCGTCGAGATCAAGATCAAGTCGCCGATCGACCATCTCGTCGACATCGAGACGCGTCTTGTCGCGCTCGGCGGCATCGAACGCGCCGTCGTCGTACCCTCGGTATCCGACAATCCGCAGACCGCGCTGCAGCGGGTCGGCGAGGCCGCCGCCCGTCTGCTGCTCGACACCATCAAGGATGGCGACACCATCTCGATCACCGGCGGCAAGGGCGTCAGCGCACTTGTTGCCGGGCTGAAGCCCGGTCGCAGCTATGATGTCGAGGTCATCCCGGCCACCGGTCTCGTCCAGGGCAAGCACTACACCGACGTCAACCACGTCGCATCGCTGATGGCCGACAAGCTCGGCGGCCGCGCCTACCAGGTGCATGCGCCCTTGTTTGCCGACACGCCGGAACAGCGCGAAATGCTGATGGGCGTGCGTTCCGTTGCCGATGTCTTCCGCAAGGCGCGCGAGGCAGATGTGGCGGTTGTCGGCATCGGCTCGATCTTGACCGACGACTCCAGCTATTACGACCTGCACCCATCATCGAGCGCCGACCGGCAGGCCATCCAGCAGTCGGGCGCATCGGGCGAGTTGCTCGCCCACCTGATCGACAGTCGCGGCAAGCTTTGCGGCTACGCCCTCAACCGGTCGCTGGTGTCGCTGACCTTGGATGAATTCGCCACCATACCGCGCTCGATCGGCATCGCCAGCGGGCCGAGCAAGGCCGCGCCCATCCTCAGCGCCATGCGCGGCAACCATCTCGACACCATCGTCACCGACGAGGCGACAAGCCTCCAGATTCTCGACCTTGCCGAACAGGAGGCAGCATGAGCTCCCGACAGATCCAACGCCCCATTGGCCGCTCCGGCGTCTCTGCTTCGGCCGTCGGCCTCGGCACCTGGGCGATCGGCGGCTGGATGTGGGGCGGCACCGACGAGCAGGCCTCGATCCGCGCCATCGAAGCCTCGATTGAATCAGGCATCAGCCTGATCGACACCGCGCCTGCCTATGGCCTCGGCCGCAGCGAGGAGATTGTCGGCAAGGCGATCAAGGGCAAGCGCGACAAGGTGGTCATCGCCACCAAATGCGGTCTCAACTGGCATTCCGGCAAGGGCAACCACTTCTTCGACCAGGATGGCAAGCCGGTGCACCGCTATCTCGGCGCCGACGGCATCGCCCACGAGATCGAGCAGAGCCTCAACCGCCTCGGCACCGACTACATCGACCTCTACATCACCCACTGGCAGGATCCGACGACGCCGATTGCTGAAACGATGGCGACGCTGGAAAAGCTCAAGGCAGCGGGCAAGATCCGCGCCATCGGTGCTTCCAACGTCAGCGCCGAGGACCTCGAGCTTTATGTCTCCGCTGGCCAGATCGACGCGATCCAGGAACGCTATTCGATGATCGATCGTGAGATCGAGACCAGCCTGCTGCCGATCACCCAGCGCAACGACATCGCCACGCTCAGCTACTCCTCGCTGGCGCTCGGCCTGTTGACCGGGATGATCGATCCTTCGCGTGAATTCACCGGCGATGACCAGCGCAAGGGCAATCCACGTTTTTCCGCCGCCAACAGGCAGAAGGTGGCAAAGCTCAAGCAGGCCATCGCGCCGGTCGCTGAACAGCACAAGGCGTCGATGGCCCAGATCGTCATCGCATGGACACTCGCCCAGCCCGGTATCACTTTCGGCTTGTGCGGCGCGCGCACAGCCGAACAGGCGCTCGACAATGCACGGGCCGGCGAGATCACGCTTGGCACGAACGAATTGGCAATCATCGACACGGCAATCGCCGCGCATCTCACCGCCATGGATGCCTGAGCGAAAAGGCACAGCCCACATGAACCGCAACGACACACTCGCCGCTCTGCGAGAGCGGCCCGATATTGCCGTGCTGGTGATAGGCGGCGGCATCAACGGCATCTCGGTGTTCCGCGAACTCGCGCTGCAAGGCGTCGACGTCGTGCTCGCCGACAAGGGCGACTATTGCTCAGGCGCCAGTGCTGCACTGTCGCGCATGGTGCATGGCGGGCTTCGCTATCTCGAAAACGGCGAGTTCAAGTTGGTGCGTGAATCGCTGGTCGAGCGCGACCGGCTGCTCAAGAACGCCCCGCACTATGTCGCGCCGCTGCCGACGACGGTGCCGATCTTCGACACCTTCTCCGGCATCGCCAACGGCGCGGTCCGCTTCCTCGGCCTGACGCGCAATCCCAGCCGCCGCGGCGCGCTGGTGATCAAGGCCGGACTGACCATGTACGACCTGTTCACGGCAGCACGGCGATTGATGCCGAAGCACCGCTTCCGCGGCCGTGCCGAAACCCTCAAGACATGGCCCGCGATCAATTCCGATATCCGCAGCTCCGCCACCTATTACGACGCCTGGGTCAGCCGTCCCGAGCGCCTCGGCCTGGAGATGTTGTTCGACGCATTGGCATCGAGCCCCACCGCGCACGCCCTGAACTATGCCGCGGTCGCCGCATCCAACGACGGCCTCGCCCTTACCGACAGCTTGACCGGCGAGGTCCTGCAGCTCCGCCCCAAGCTGATCATCAACGCCACCGGTGGTTGGATCGACCTCACCAACAAGGCCATTGGCGCGGCCGCCCCGCGCATGATGGGCGGTACCAAGGGCTCGCACCTGATCGTCGACAATGCCGAGCTGCATGACGCGCTTGGCGGCCACATGGTCTATTACGAGAACGAGGATGGCCGCATCTGCATCCTGTTTCCTTATCTCGGCAAGGTGCTGATCGGTTCGACCGACATCCGCGTCGATGATCCCGACCAGGTCCGCTGTGAGGACGACGAACGCAGCTACATCCTGCAGTCGCTCGCTTTTGTTTTCCCCACGATCGTGATCGCCGAAGAAGACATCGTCTTCCGCTTTGCCGGCGTGCGCCCCTTGCCTGCCAGCGACGACAGCTTCACCGGGCGCATTCCGCGCGACCATTTCTGCGAGTTCGTGGAACCAAGCGGCGGCCTGCCGGCGACCTTGTGCATGATCGGTGGCAAGTGGACGACCTTCCGCTCCTTCGGCGAGATGGCGGCCGACATGGCGCTCGAGCGCCTCGGCCTGACGCGCCATACCGGCACCCAGGACCTCGCCATCGGTGGCGGACGAGAATTTCCCGCCGCCTCGGATGCATGGTGCGCAAAGCTGGCGGAACAGCACGGTCTCAATATCGAACGCGCGCATGCCCTGCTTGAGCGTTACGGCACCTCGGCGGTCGATTTCGCGGCTGCCTCCGACCCGATGCTGGTGGGCTCCGACTATTCGACCGGCGAAATCCGCATGATCGTCGAGCGCGAGCAGGTCGAATGCCTCGCCGACATATTCCTGCGCCGCACAACCATCGCCATTTCGGGCGGGCTCAACCTCCAGCTCATCGAGGCCGTGCTCGCCATCCTGGCCAACCACAAAGGCTGGAGCGCCGCCGAGGCCGCCGCCGAGCGCAGCGCCTTTCTCGCCTTGCTCGCCCATCAGCACGGCATCGCACTTTCCGATCTCTCCCAGACGAACGACAAAAGGAGCGCCCTATGCGCCTGAACCACAAAGTCCGCATGAACAGGCTGTTCGGCGGTGGCCGCTGCCTCGACGTCGCCATCGATCACGGCGTCTGCAACGAACCGAGTTTCCTCAATGGGCTTGAGGACATGGCAAGCGTCGTCGGTCAGCTGGTCAAGGCTCGTCCCGACGCCATCCAGATGAACTACGGCCAGGCCGACCTGCTGCAGACCGTTCCGGGCAAGGACAAGCCCGCACTCGTGATGCGCATCGACATGGGCAATCCCTACAACAAGATCCGCCATCGGGCGATGTGGGCGGTGCTTCAGAACGAGGCCGAGCCTTTGCTCGGTGCGATCGAGATGGATGCGGCCTGCGTCGTGGTCAATCTGTTCATGCTGCCGGATGAGCCCGACCTGTTCCGGCAATGCGTCCAGAACATCGCACGCGTCCGCGCCGACTGCGAGAAATACGGTCTGCCGCTGATGATCGAGCCGCTGGCGATGCTGCCCGTCGACCAGAGCGGCGGCTACATGGTCGACGGCGATGCCGAAAAGATCGTCACGCTGACCCGCCTCGCCCGCGAGATGGGCGCCGACATCATCAAGGCCGACCCGACCACCGATCCCAACGACTTCCACCGCGTGGTCGAGGCGGCACGCTGCCCGGTCCTGGTGCGTGGCGGCGGCAAGGAGGATCTGCGCACAGTCTTCGACAAGTCGGCGGCGCTGATGTCGCAAGGCGCGATGGGGATGGTCTATGGTCGCAATATCTACCAGCATGCCCATCCGAGCGCGGTCGTTCGCGGACTGATGGCGATCATCCACGACGGCGCGGATGGTGCCACAGCCTTCGACCTGTACAAGCAGGCTTGAAGCAGCGGCATCGGGAGGAGCCAATGGGCACGTACATTCTTGGCCTAGATGCGGGCAACACCGTCATCAAGGCGATCATCTTCGACACGTCAGGGCGCGAACTTGCGCTCGCCGCCCGCGACGGCCGCTCCTGCATGCCGAAGCCAGGCCATGTCGAACGCGACCTCGACGAGCTCTGGCGCAACGCCATTGCCGTCATCGGCCAGTGCATCGACCAGGCCGGCATCGACGCCGGTGACATCGTTGCCATCGGCTGTGCCGGACATGGCAACGGGCTCTATGCGCTCGACCGCGACGGCGCTCCGCTGATCGGCATCCAGTCGCTCGACACGCGCGCCATAGGCATCGTCGACGAATGGGGCGAACAGAATGTCGGTGACCGCACCTACGCCCATTGCCTGCAAAAGCCGTGGGCGGCACAGACGCCCACCCTGCTCGCCTGGATCAAGCGCCATGCGCCCGAGCTTTTCAGCCGCATCGGCACGGTGTTTCTGTGCAAGGATTTTGTCGTCAACCGGCTGACCGGCGCACGCTCCACCGATACGTCTGATATGTCTGGCTGCGGCCTGCTTGAAATGCCCAGCCGCCGCTACGCTCAAGACCTGCTTGCCGCTTACGGGCTTGGCGACTGCATGGAGCTTCTGCCGCCTGTGCTGGAATCGGCCGAGATCGCCGGCCACGTCACGCCAGAGGTCGCGGCCCAGACCGGCCTGCGAGCCGGCACGCCAGTGGTGGCAGGCCTGTTCGATGTAGTTGCCAGCGCTGTCGGCTCGGGCGTCACCCGCACGGGCGCAGCCTCGATCATCGCCGGCACCTGGAGCATCAACCAGGTCATTACGGACGAGCCGATCCGCGACCCTTCGATTTTCATGCTGTCGACCTTCGACCCCAGGCGCTATCTGGCGATCGAATCGAGTGCCACCTCGGCCGCCAATCTCGAATGGATCGTCCGCGAGTTCTTCGAGCATGGCCATGACGGCGACGCTTCGCCGTTCGAATTGTGCAGCGAACTCGTCGCGTCTGTCGACCCCGATGGCGACATTCCGATCTACCACCCCTTCCTCTATGGCTCGCAGCAGAACGGCCACGCCCGCGCCGGATTCTACGGCGTCGCCGGCTGGCACACGCGCGGCCATATGTTGCGCGCCTTGTTCGAGGGCGTTGCCTTCGAGCACAAGCGCCACGTCGAGACCTTGTGCAAGGCGGGTGCCATCTTCGACGAGGTCACATTGTCGGGCGGCGGCTCGCGCAGCGCCGTCTGGCCGCAGATCTTCGCCGACGTGCTCGGCGTTCCGGTCACCGTGGCTCGCAGTCGCGAGACCGGCGCGCTGGGCGCCGCCATTGCCGCCGCGACCGGCTTTGGCCTCTTCGCCGACTATGCTGAAGGTGCGACGGCGATGACCTCGGCCGCCCGCCACTATACGCCCAATGGCGCGATTGCCCCTGTTTATGCCAGGCGCTATCGATTGTATGGCGAGATCAACCAGGCGATGGCCCCGATTTGGCAGCGCATCGCCATTGAGCAGTCCAAGCAGGCACCGCAGTGACCGAAGCATCCTCCTCATTTGGCGACTATGACTACGTCATCGTCGGCGCAGGCTCCGCCGGTTGCGTGCTTGCCAATCGGCTGTCCGCCGATCCCCGCAATCGCGTGCTTTTGCTCGAAGCCGGTGGTTCCGACCGCTATCACTGGGTCAACATCCCGATCGGCTACCTCTACTGCATGGGCAATCCGCGCACCGACTGGCTGATGAAGACCGAACCAGACGCCGGCCTCAATGGCCGCAGCCTGAACTACCCCCGGGGCAAGGTGCTGGGCGGCTGCTCGTCGATCAACGGCATGATCTACATGCGTGGCCAGGCCGCCGACTATGATGGCTGGCGCCAGTCCGGCAATGTCGGTTGGGGTTGGGATGATGTGCTGCCTTACTTCCTGAAGTCGGAAGACCATCATGCCGGCAAGAGCGCCATGCACGGGTCGGGCGGCGAATGGCGCATCGAAAAACAACGCCTGTCCTGGCCGATCCTCGACGCCTTCCGCGACGCCGCCGAGGAACTCGGCATCCCGCGCACCGACGACTTCAATACCGGCACCAACGAAGGTTCCGGCTATTTCGAGGTCAACCAGCGGGGCGGCGTGCGCTGGAACACCTCCAAGGCCTTCCTGCGCGGCATAACCGACCGCAGCAACCTGCGTGTCGTCACCGGCGCCGAGACCGAGCAGCTCGAATTCGACGGCAGGCGCGTTACCGGCCTCGTCTTCCGCAAGGACGGCCAGTTGCATCGCGTCAAGGCAAGCCAGACAATCCTCGCCGCCGGCGCCATCAACTCGCCAAAGATTCTCGAGCTCTCCGGCGTCGGCCGGCCCGAGCTGCTTTCAGGCCTCGGCATCGAAATCCGTCACGCGCTGGCCGGCGTCGGCGAAAACCTGCAGGACCATCTGCAGATCCGGACCGTGTTCAAGGTAACGGGGGCGGCGACGCTCAACCAGCGCTACCACAATCTGTTCAGCCGCGCCGCCATGGGGCTCGAATATGCGGTGAAGCGCAGCGGCCCGCTGTCGATGGCGCCGAGCCAGCTCGGCATTTTCGCCAAGAGCGATCCGCGTCTCGAAACGCCCGATCTCGAATATCACGTTCAGCCGCTCAGCACTGATCGGCTGGGCGAACCGTTGCACCGCTTTCCAGCCGTCACGGTGTCGGTCTGCAATCTGCGTCCCGAAAGCCGCGGCAGCGTGCACATGGCTTCATCAGACGCGCGCGAGGCAGCGAAGATCAGGCCGAACTATCTCTCCACCGACGGCGACCGCAGCACCGCCATTGCCTCGCTGCGCCATGTCCGCCGCCTGATGAAGGCCAGGGCCGTCGCGCGCTTCGCGCCTGAGGAAGTGCTTCCAGGGACCCAGTACGACAGCGACGCCGATCTCATCCGCAAGGCCGGCGACATCGGCACGACGATCTTCCACCCGGTCGGCACCTGCAAGATGGGGTCTGACACAATGTCCGTGGTCGACGACCGCCTGCGCGTCCACGGCCTCGACGGATTGCGTGTCGTCGACGCCTCGATCATGCCGACGATCGTTTCCGGCAACACCAATTCGCCTGTCATCATGATCGCCGAGAAGGCAGCCGAAATGATCCTCGGGGACCGCCGCGCCTAGCCGCAGATCGTCTGGGCCAAAAGAAAATCGCCTGGGGCAATGCAATCGTGACGCACTGGAACGGGGTCACGATTTGCAGCCGATTGTCTTGACCGCCCCGCCACGCGGTGCGGCGTCGGCACAAATTTCCAAGAAACGCCGGCTAACGGCGGATCTGGCGGTCGGGGTCCAACGCTTTCTCCACTTGCGATCAACATAGCACCAGTCCGACAGGCCTGGCTTGTTCGAGTAACGTCTGACTTCGCGACAGCGAATGACTTCGCTCAAGTTTCCAGCAGCCTTCTCGATACGGCCCAGCTCCCAGCATCGTTCACCGAATGCGCCTCGCCAACGCCTTCCCTGGCGTCGACATGTCCATCCATGTTGACTACGCTACTCATGTATTGCTGCCGCCTGTCCGGCCCAGCATACACCTTCAGCTTCCAAGGAGTGCCCCCGTGAAGTCCACCCATTTCGCTTTGACCAGCGCCGCCCTGCTGTTGGCCCTCTACGCCTCGTCCGCTCTGGCGCAGGATGCCAAAGGCATCGTCATCTATAACGCCCAGCACGAAAGCCTGACCAACGAGTGGGCCGAAGCCTTCACCAAGGAAACCGGCATCAAGGTGACGATCCGCAAGGGCAGCGACACCGAGTTCGGCAACCAGATCGTCGCCGAAGGCAAGCTGTCGCCGGCCGACGTCTTCCTGACCGAGAACTCGCCGGCCATGGCGCTGGTCGACAATGCCGGGCTGTTCGCGCCTGTCGATGCCGACACGCTGGCGCAGGTGCCCGAGGAATTCCGTCCCGCCAACGGCCACTGGACCGGCATTGCCGCGCGCAGCACCGTCTTTGCCTATGACAAGACCAAGCTCACCGCCGACAAGCTGCCGAAATCGCTGCTCGATCTGGCCGGTCCGAGCTGGAAGGGTCGCTGGGCGGCCTCGCCGTCGGGCGCCGATTTCCAGGCCATTGTCGGCGCGCTGCTCGAACTGAAGGGCGAGGCAGCCACCGTCGAATGGCTGAAGGGCATGAAGGCCAATTTCACCGCCTATCGCGGCAACAGCACCGCCATGAAGGCGGTCAATGCCGGCGAGGTCGATGGCGCCGTGATCTACCACTATTACTACTATGGCGATCAGGCCAAGACGGGCGAGAACAGCAAGAATGTCTCGCTGCATCTGTTCAAGAACCAGGATCCTGGCGCCTTCGTCAGCATCTCTGGAGGTGGGGTCCTCGCGTCCAGCAAACACCCCAAGGAAGCCCAGGCGTTCCTCAAGTGGATCACTGGCAAGACCGGCCAGGGCATCCTCAGGACCGGCACCTCGTTCGAGTATGCCGTCGGCACCGGCGACGAGTCCAACCCGGAGCTCACCCCACTCAAGGACCTGCAGGCGCCGAAGGTCGAGGCCTCGAAGCTCGACAGCAAGAAGGTGTCCGAGCTGATGACGGCGGCCGGGCTGCTCTGAATGCCACTGCGCCAATCAAGCTCCCGCAACACGGTCGCGGGAGCTTTTGCACCTGAAGGGCTTGCCAAGACGGCGGAATTCCTTCACCGGATGGTCATCTATTCCTCGCCGCGAGGCGAACCGGGAGCCTGGAGTGACGCCTTCGTCGGCTGAATATCATCCTTCGCGGCCATCGACCCCAGCCGCAGCCTGGTCCCGCCTGCTGCCGACATCCTGGATCGCGGTCGCGGCGGTGCTGGTGTCGCTGTTTGCCCTTTTGCCGCTCGGCTTCATCATCTGGGTTGCGATCCAGACCGGCTGGACCTCAGTTGCCCAGCTGGTGTTCCGGCCACGCGTCGGTGAACTCTTGGTCAACACGCTTTCGCTCGTCATCCTCGTCGTGCCGATCACCGCGCTTTTGTCGGTGGCCCTGGCCTGGCTGACCGAACGCAGCGACTTGCCCGGCGCACGTTTCTGGTCGGGGCTGTCGGTAGCGCCGCTCGCCGTTCCCGCCTTCGTCCATTCTTATGCCTGGATCACCCTGTTTCCATCCATGCACGGCCTTTTCGCCGGCGTGCTGATTTCGGTCATCGCCTATTTTCCCTTCATCTATCTGCCGGTGGCAGCGACGCTGCGCCGGCTCGATCCGGCGCTAGAAGACGCTGCCGCCTCGCTCGGCAACACCCCTTGGCGCGTTTTCCTTCGGGTCGTCCTGCCCCAGCTCAAGCTCGCCGTGCTGGGCGGCGCGCTGCTCGTTGGCCTGCACCTGCTTGCCGAATACGGCCTCTATGTCTTCATCCGCTTCGACACCTTCACCACCGCAATCGTCGACCAGTTCCAGTCGACCTTCAACGGACCGGCGGCCAACATGTTGGCCGGCGTGCTGGTCGTCTGCTGCCTCGTGCTCCTGGCGCTCGAAGCCATGCTGCGCGGCGGCGAGCGCTACGCCCGCGTCGGCTCGGGTGCTGCGCGCACCGCTGTGCGCACAAGCCTCGGCCGCGCCACCGTGCCTTGCCTCGCCTTGCCACTGATCACAGCATCACTGGCGCTCGGCGTGCCATTCCTGACCGTCGGCCGCTGGCTCGTCGCCGGTGGCGCCGGGGTCTGGAACCTCGATGTCATTAGCCTCGCGCTGTGGCAGACGCTCGTGCTGGCGCTCGGCGGCGCGCTGCTCACCGTCGCCATCGCCATTCCAATGGCGTGGCTGTCGATCCGCCGCCCAGGCCCACTGCCGCGCCTGCTCGAAAGCTGCAACTACATCGTCGGCTCCTTGCCCGGCGTGGTCATCGCGCTCGCTCTGGTCACGGTCACTGTGCGTGTCGCGATGCCGCTCTACCAGACCGTCGCCACCATCCTTGCCGCCTATGCGCTGATGTTCCTGCCCCGGGCGCTGGTGTCGCTGCGCGCCAGCATCGCCCAGGCTCCGGTCGAGCTCGAACAGGCGGCCGGCAGCCTCGGCCGCAGCCCGCTGCGCGCGCTGTGGTCGACGACGGTGCGCCTCTCCGCGCCGGGCGCCGCCGCCGGCATTGCCCTGGTCGGGCTTGGCATCACCAATGAACTCACCGCCACCCAGATGCTCGCGCCCAACGGCACCCGCACGCTCGCCATGGCCTTCTGGGCGATGAGCAACGAACTCGACTATGCCGCAGCCGCACCCTACGCACTGATCATGGTGGTGATGTCGCTGCCCTTGACCTGGCTCCTTTATGTACAGTCGCGACGGATGGCCGGCCGATGAGCTTTCTTCACCTGCATGGCCTGCGCAAAGCCTATGGCAATGTCACCGCCGTCGACGGCATCGAGCTTGCGGTCGCAGTCGGAAGCCGCACCGCCATCGTCGGCCCCTCGGGCTGCGGCAAGACCACACTGTTGCGTCTCATCGCCGGTTTTGAGGCCCCCGATGCCGGCAGCATCGTGCTTTATGGGACCGAACTCGCGGGCAATGGCGATGTCGTGCCGGCGCATCGCCGCGGCATCGGCGTGGTGGCGCAGGACGGCGCGCTGTTTCCCCATCTCAGCATCGCCGACAATATTGGCTTCGGCATGAAACGCGACGAGGATGCGCGCGACGAACGCATCGCCGACCTCGCTTATGTCGTCGGCCTCGACAGGGGCATCCTCAAGCGCCGCCCGCACCAGCTCTCCGGCGGCCAGCAGCAACGCGTGGCACTCGCCCGTGCCATGGCGCGCAAGCCGCGCCTGATGCTGCTCGACGAACCGTTCTCGGCTCTCGACACGGGCTTGCGCGCCTCGATGCGCAAGGCCGTCGCCGAACTGCTCGAACAGGCCGGCATCGCCACGATCCTGGTCACCCACGACCAGGCCGAGGCCCTGTCTTTCGCCGACCAGGTCGCTGTCATGCGCGACGGCGCCTTCTCGCAGGTCGGCGCGCCACGCGACCTCTATCTGCGCCCGAAGGACCGGATGATCGCCGAGTTCCTCGGCGACAGCATCATCCTTCCGGCGCGTATCTCAAGCGGCATCGCCGAATGCGCCATCGGCCACATCGGCGCTGACAGCACGAGCCCGCGCGACGTCGCCCGTATCATGCTGCGCCCGGAGCAGGTCTTCCTTGAGCCGGCGTCGCGGGCAGACGTCGCCAATACCCCACCCAACGTGGTCTTCGGCGAGATCATCGAGGCAGAGTTCGCCGGCTCGGTAAGCACTGTCGCGTTGCGTGTACTCAACAGTCTCGACCCGCCCGACGCCGCCGTTATCGGCAACCACCCGCTCATCCTGCGCCGGTCCTTCGTCGACGCGCCAACGGTGGGCGCGATCGTACGGATCAGTGTCCACGGCAAGGCCCACGTCTTCGATGGCACCGCCTGATCAGGCTGATCCCGCCGCTACCAACAGAAAGCCCCGCGATTGCGGGGCTTTTGCGTTGTCGAAGGTGATGTGTGGTGCCGGTTGCGCCTACGAGCGTGGGCGTTCCTTCTTGGGATCGTAGTGGGCGAACGGCACGATCCTGGCCGGCAGGCGCTTTTGCTGGCCGTCGAGCTTGCCGACCTCGACCTCGGTGCCGATCTCGGCATGTGCTGCCTCGATGCGAGCGAGTGCGATGTTCTTGCCGAGGATCGGCGAGCGCATCGACGAGGTGACGATGCCGATCTGGGCGCGGCCGATATGGACGCAGTCGCCATGGCCGACAGCGACATTGGCGTCGATGTCGAGGCCGACAAGCTTGTGGATCGGGTTGTCCTTGCGCCGGATCAGTGCCTCGCGGCCGATGAAGTCGTCGGTCTTGGTCTTCAAGGGCACGGTGAAGCCGATGCCGGCCTCGAACGGGTCGGTCTGGTCGGAGAACTCGTAATTGGCAAAGATCAGGCCGGCCTCGATGCGCACCATGTCGAGGGCTGCAAAGCCCATCGGCTTCAAGCCATGCGGCTGGCCGGCTGCCCACACCGCGTCGAAGACGATCTCGGCATCGCGCGGATGGCACCAGACCTCATAACCGAGCTCGCCGGTGTAGCCCGTGCGCGACACCACCACAGGGACACCCTGTGCATCGCCGATGCGGCCGATGGTGAAGCGGAACCATTCGAGCTCACTGAGCGCCGGCTGGTGCGGCGGCGTCCAGACGATCTCCTTCAGGATGTCGCGGCTGTTCGGGCCCTGGACGGCGATGTTGTGCATCTGGTCGGTCGAGGAGCGGACCAGCACCTTGAGGCCGAGTTTCTCCGCCTGCTCGCGCAGCCAGACGCCGGAATAGTCATCGCCGCAGATCCAGCGGAAATTGTCCTTGCCCAGACGCAGCAGCGTGCCGTCGTCGACCATGCCGCCATGCTCGTAGCACATGGCGGTGTAGACGACCTGACCGACACCGAGCTTCTTGACGTCGCGGGTCAGCGTGTACTGCATCAGGGCTTCGGCATCAGGGCCGGTGACCTCGAACTTGCGCAGGGCACTGAGATCCATCACCACCGCCTTCTCACGGCAGGCCCAGTATTCGGCGATGGCGCCCTCCTTGGCGAATTCCTGCGGCAGCCAGAAGCCCTTGTATT
>NZ_JACJHY010000022.1 GCF_014138625.1 Aminobacter ciceronei | reverse complement strand
CCCGATGATCACCCATACGCTGAAGCTCGAAGACATCAACAAGGGTTTCGACCTGATGCATGCAGGCGAAAGCATCCGCAGCGTGGTCGTCTACTAACTCCCAAAGCCGGCCAGGCCCCCATGGCCGGCTCCCCCAAACGCCACGGCTTTTCGCCGGCCCTCAAGCCTCCCAGCTTGGCCCGCGTGTTCCCGAAGCTGGGCGTCGACCGGCGGCGTGTCCGAGGTTTCCACAACCCCTCGGCCGCGCCGCCGGCATCTCTTTGAACGGTTGCAGGTCGCCGCCCCCGAGGTTATGCCGGGGCAGCAATTCTTGACGAGAAGGCAGAGCAGATGAAGACCGTTTCCACGTCGAAGTCGCATGGCGGCATCCAGGGCGTCTATTCCCACGCCTCCGAGGCCTGCGCCTGCGACATGACCTTTGCCGTCTTCGTACCGCCGCAAGCCAAGAACGGACCCGTGCCGGTGCTGTGGTATCTCTCGGGCCTGACCTGCACCCACGCCAATGTCATGGACAAGGGCGAATACCGCCGCCTGGCCGCTGAGCTCGGCCTGATCATCGTCTGCCCCGACACCAGTCCGCGCGGCGAAGGCGTGGCCGACGAAAAGGACAACTGGCAGTTCGGTTCGGGCGCCGGGTTCTATGTCGATGCGACGCAGCAGCCCTTTGCCGCGAACTACCGGATGTATTCCTATATCACCGAGGAACTGCCGGCGCTGATCGCCGCAAACTTCCCCGCCGATATGTCGCGCCAGGCGATCTTTGGCCACTCGATGGGCGGGCACGGCGCGCTGACCATCGCACTCAAGAACCCGGAGCGCTTCAAGAGCTGCTCGGCCTTCGCACCCATCGCCCAGCCGTCGACCGCCGGCTGGTCGAAGCCGGCGCTGGAGAAGTATCTCGGTGCTGATGAAGCTGCATGGCGCGCCTATGACACGACGCTTCTGATCGAGGACGGCAAGCGGTTTCCGGAGTTCCTTGTCGACCAGGGCTCGGCCGACAGTTTCCTGCAGGAGGGGCTGCGCCCCTGGCTGCTCGACGAGGCCTGCAAGAAGGCAGGCATCGGGCTCACCCTGCGCATGCAGGACGGCTACGACCATTCCTACAACTTCATCTCGACCTTCATGGACGACCATTTGAGGTGGCACGCCGCCCGTCTGGGCTGAACGCCGAAAGTCGCTCTCACGGCCTGGCCGCCAGCAGCTTGGCGAAGACATGGCGCTTCGCCTTGCCGATGCTGATCTCCAGCGTTTCATATTGTGCCAGATGCGCCGCGATTGCGCTTGCAAGCATGCAGCCGGTGCCGCGCATGGAAACCGCGATGCGCGACGCCTCGAAGCGGATCGGCTCACGGTCGGGCAAGAGCAGCATGTCGGTGGCGCTCGCTCCCGTGGCATGCCCGCCCTTGACGAGAATGGCGGGCGCTCGGGTCTCGAAAAGCTTTGCTGCCTGGCTGACGATGTCGCCTTCGCCGGAGGCCAGCGGCAGGCCGGTCAGCAGCGCCAGTTCCGGCAGGTTGGGTGTGACCAACGTGCAGAGCGGAAACAGCTTGCGCTTGAGCGCGTCGACGGCGCCGCCGTCGAGCAGCTGACGTCCCGAGGTTGAAGCAAGCACCGGATCGAGCACGACAGGCACCGGCAGGCTGCTCGCCAGCACCGAGGCGACGGTGTCGATCGTCGCGGCCGTTCCCAGCATGCCGATCTTGACCGCAGCAATCGGATTGGCGGCAATGGCCGCGCGCATCTGCTCGGCAATCAGCTGAGGCGGCATCCGTTCGATGCGCTCGACGCGGGCATGTGTCTGCACTGTGACTGCGGTGACGGCGACGCTGCAACGCAAACCGAAGGCCGATACCGTCTCGACGTCGCGGACGATGCCGGCGCCGCCGCTCGAATCCGAGCCGGCGATGATCAGCACATGCGGGGTCATCGCCACTGAGCCGTCGCTGCCAGCCATTCGCGCGTCCTCGCTTCGGGATCAGCGTTGAGCGTGATGTCGGTGACGACGGCAGCTACGTCGGCGCCTTGCGCGAAGACGCCTGCAATGCGGTCGACATTGAGTCCGCCGATGGCGACCAGCGGTGTCGCGCCCACGCGCCGTTTCCAGAGGGCGATGCGGTCGAGCCCTTGCGGCGCCCATTTCATCGCCTTGAGGATGGTCGGATAGACGGGACCAAGCGCGACATAATCGGGCGCGGCGGCAAGTGCTGTGTCGAGTTCGGCGTCGTCATGGGTGCTGAGGCCGAGCTTCATGCCGGCGTGGCGGATCGCTTTGACATCCGCTTCTGCGAGATCTTCCTGGCCGAGATGAACGAAGTCGCAGCCCTCGTCGATGGCGAGGCGCCAGTAGTCATTGACGATGAGCTGGCAGCGGTGGCGTTCGCAGACGGCCTTCGCCGCGCGGATTTCGCGGCACAGGCCGGCTTCGTCCATGTCCTTGATGCGCAGTTGCACCAGCTTGACGCCCAACGGCACCAGCCGCTCGATCCACGCTGCGGAATCGACGATCAGGTAAAACGGGTCGAGCTTCATGAAAATGCTGCCATGCCGATAACGGGGGTGGAGGGGACGGCCATGTCGCGTGCTTCGAGCGGGCCGGCGCGGAAGGCCTGGCGTCCTGCTTCAATCGCCTTGCCGAAAGCCGAAGCCATGGCGACGGGGTCGCCTGCCTTGGCAACCGCCGTGTTGAGCAGCACGGCGTCGTAGCCGAGCTCCATGACGGTGGCCGCATGCGACGGGCGGCCGATGCCGGCATCGACGATGAGCGGCACATCGGGGAAATGACCGCGCAGGCTGCGCAGGGCGTCGAGGTTCTGCGGCCCGCGGGCGGACCCGATCGGCGCACACCAGGGCATCAGCAGCTTGCAGCCGACATCCAGCAAGCGCCCGGCGACGACCAGATCGTCGGTCGTATAGGGGAAGACGTCGAAGCCTTCGGCAGCCAGGATCTTGGCCGCCTCGACCAGGCCGAACACGTCGGGCTGTAGCGTGTCGTGGTTGCCGATGACCTCAAGCTTGATCCAATCGGTGCCGAACACCTCGCGCGCCATTTTCGCCGTCGTCACCGCTTCCTTGACCGAGTGGCAGCCGGCGGTGTTGGGCAAGACGCGCACCCCGAGCGACTGGATCAGCGACCAGAATTTTCCGCCTGTCTTGCCGCCGGAAGTCTCGCGGCGCAGCGAGACAGTGACGATTTCGGCGCCCGATGCCGTGATCGCCTCGGCCATGATGGCGGGCGAGGGGTAAAGTGCGGTGCCGAGCAGCAGCCGGGAGGAAACCTGGTGTCCGTAGAGTTCGAGCATGCTCAGCCTCCCTTCATCGGTGCGAGGATTTCGATGCGGTCGCCATCGGCGAGCGCGCAGCCGTCGCGTTCCCTGGCCGGCACGACCTCGCCATTGAGTGCGGTGGCGAGCCAGCCGCCGTCATAGTCGAGCTCGGCAAGCAGGGCGGCGAGCGTGGCGGCCGTCACCTCGTGCTGACAGCCGTTAATGGTGAGCTTCATGGGCGCGCTCCTTCTCCGTCTCTGTGCCCAGGATCATGGCGGCCGCCTTGTGCGCCATGGCGGGCGCGAGCAGGAAGCCGTGGCGGTAAAGGCCGTTGATGCGGATGGTGTTTCCGTCGCGTTCGACGCGCGGCAAATTGTCTGCAAAGGCCGGGCGGATGCCGGTGCCGGTCTCGACAAGCTCGGCCTCGCCGAAGGCCGGATGCAGCGCATAAGCGGCGTTGAGCAGCTCCAGCACCGAACGCGCGGTGATCGGCCCGGCGGCATCGCTTTCGATCATCGTTGCGCCAACCATGAACAGATTGCCCGAGCGCGGCACGACATAGACAGGGATGCGCGGATGCAGCAGCCGCACCGGCCGCGCCAGCGCCACCTCCGACGTCTTGAGGATCAGCATCTCGCCGCGCACGCCGCGCAGGCCTGTCAGCCTGCCTGTGATGCCGGTGCAGTCGGCCTCGACATCGGCCGACCGACTGTGCACCGCGCCGTAGCCGAAATCGAAACGCACGCCCATCTCGACAAGCTTTTGCTGCAGCTCAAGCAGCGCCCGGCGCGGGTCGAGATGCGCTTCCTCTGCGAAAAACAGCGCGCGGGTGAAGCTGCCTTCGAGGTCGGGTTCAAGCGCTGCGATCGCCTCGGCGTCGATGGCGCGGTATCCAGAGGTGCGGCGGCCGAAGCGGTCGAGTTCACCCGCGTCCCGGGCCGGAGCCACGACCAGCGTACCGTTGCGCATGACATGCCCGGGCAGGGCGGCGGACCACCAGTCGGCGGCACCGCGTCCGAGCGAAAGCACCGTCTCTTCGGCACTCTCGCGTTCGCACCAGGGCGCCAGCATGCCGCCGGCCTGCCATGAGGCATTGCCGGCGATCTGCCTTCTGATGTCGACCACGGTCACGCTTGCGCCGCGTGTCGCCAGCTCATGCGCGAGCGTCAACCCGGCGACGCCCGCGCCACGGATCAGCACCTTCATGGCTGGCCTGCCGTCTCCGCGGGTTCGGCGCTTTCCACCGGCATGTAGAGGTCGCCGCCGTCGCGGTACTTCGCCGCCATCGCTGCCAGCCCTTCCTTCTGCGCCTCGGCGCGGATGTCGTGGGAGATCCGCATCGAGCAGAATTTGGGGCCGCACATGGAGCAGAAATGCGCCACCTTGTGTGCTTCCTTGGGCAAGGTCTGGTCGTGGTAGGAACGCGCCGTCTCCGGGTCGAGCGACAGGTTGAACTGGTCCTCCCAGCGGAACTCGAAGCGTGCCCGCGACAGCGCGTCGTCCCTGACCTTGGCGGCCGGATGACCTTTGGCGAGGTCGGCGGCGTGTGCTGCGATCTTGTAGGTGATAACGCCCACCTTGACGTCGTCGCGGTCGGGCAGGCCAAGATGCTCCTTGGGCGTGACGTAGCAGAGCATGGCCGTGCCGAACCAGCCGATCATTGCAGCGCCGATGCCAGAGGTGATGTGGTCGTAGCCGGGCGCGATGTCGGTGGTCAAAGGCCCAAGCGTGTAGAAGGGCGCTTCGCCGCAGACCTCGAGCTGCTTGTCCATGTTTTCCTTGATCTTGTGCATCGGCACGTGGCCGGGGCCCTCGATCATCACCTGGCAGTCCTTGGCCCAGGCGATCTTGGTAAGTTCGCCCAGCGTCTCCAGTTCGGCGAACTGGGCGGCATCGTTGGCGTCTGCAATCGAACCTGGGCGCAGGCCGTCGCCGAGCGAAAAGGCGACGTCATAGGTTCGGCAGATGTCGCAGATCTCCTCGAAATGCTCGTAGAGGAAGCTCTCCTTGTGGTGATGCAGGCACCATTTGGCCATGATCGAGCCGCCGCGCGAGACGATGCCGGTGACGCGGTCAACTGTCAGGTGGATGTAGGCGAGCCGCACGCCGGCATGGATGGTGAAATAGTCGACGCCCTGCTCGGCCTGCTCGATGAGCGTGTCGCGGAACACCTCCCAGGTCAGGTCCTCGGCGATGCCTCCGACCTTCTCCAGCGCCTGGTAGAGCGGCACCGTGCCGATCGGCACCGGCGCGTTGCGGATGATCCAGTCACGGATGTTGTGGATGTTGCGACCGGTCGACAAGTCCATCACCGTGTCGCCGCCCCAGCGCGTCGCCCACACCATCTTCTCGACCTCCTCGGCCATCGACGAGGTGACGGCGGAATTGCCGATATTGGCGTTGATCTTGACCAGGAAATTGCGGCCGATGATCATCGGCTCGCTCTCGGGGTGGTTGATGTTGGAGGGGATGATGGCGCGGCCGCGAGCGACCTCGTCGCGGACGAATTCCGGGGTGACGAAATCGGGAATGACGGCGCCGAAGCTCTCGCCGTCGCGTTGAAGCTTGGCCCGGATCTGCTCGCGGCCGAGGTTCTCGCGGATGGCGACGAATTCCATTTCGGGCGTGACGATGCCGGCGCGGGCATAAGCAAGCTGGGTGACGGCGCGGCCGCCGGTGGCGCGCAGCGGGGCGTTGCGAACCGGGAATTCCGGCGTCAGCCTTTCGCCGGAGACGAAGCCATTGTCCTCAGCCTTGACCGCGCGGCCTTCATAACGCTCGACGTCGCCGCGGGCGATGATCCAGTCTTCGCGCAGCCGCGGCAGGCCGCGCTCGATGTCTGTTGTCACCGACGTGTCGGTGTAGGGGCCTGACGAATCATAGACGGTGACCGGCGGCTCGCCGGCGCTCGGATGAACCGAGATCTCGCGCATCGGCACACGGATGTCGGGATGTAGCTTGCCTGGCTTGTAGACCTTCCGCGACGCGGGAAGTTCGCCAACGGTGACTGATGGGGTGTGGGCATTCATGAGTGAGCCTCCTGGTTGGAGACCCAGTCCATGCGATGAGAAGGAGGAGAGGTTTTGCCTGGGGACTTCGGGCAAGAATGAGCCCGAATGCCTGAGCCGGATATCCGGCCTGCTGCGCCTCGCACCGTCCCTACGCCAGTATGAACTGGATCAGGTTCAACGGGTCACTGCGCTGCGCGAGCCAGCAGAATCTCAGCCCCTTGTCGGGACCCCCCTGGTGAGCCCTAAGCATGGAGGCGGAACCGGCGTCGTGTCAACGGCCTTTCGCCGAGGCCGAGAGAATGCCAAAGTCGGGGGCATCGAGACCCATTGCGGTTTCGAAGACGATCGGATAATAGGTCAGCGTTACTGACATAAATTGTCTGCCGCGCAGGGAGGACCAATTGGCCTGCGCACGCGACAGGAGGAGCATCCGTGACGGACAATCCCGCGCCGCTGAAGTTCCATGTGCCCGAGCCGGAAGTGCGCCCGGGCGGCACCCCCGACTTCTCCAATGTGCCGATCCCCAAGGCGGGTTCGGTCGACAGGCCGCCGGTCGATGTCGATCCCAGGACGATCCGCGACCTGGCTTATTCGATCATCCGCGTGCTCAATCGCGAAGGCGATGCCGTAGGTCCATGGGCCGGTACGCTGACCGACGAGGAGCAGCTCGAAGGGCTGCGCCACATGATGACGCTGCGCTCCTTCGACGCGCGCATGCAGATGGCGCAGCGTCAGGGCAAGACCTCTTTCTACATGCAGCATATGGGCGAGGAGGCGGTCAGCTGCGCCTTCCGCAAGGCGCTCGTTCAGGGCGACATGAACTTCCCGACCTATCGCCAGGCCGGCCTGCTGATCGCCGGCGGCTATCCGATGGTCGACATGATGAACCAGATCTATTCCAACGAGATGGATCCGCTGAAGGGCCGCCAGCTGCCGATCATGTATTCGGCCAAGGATCACGGTTTCTTCTCGATTTCCGGCAACCTGACCACCCAGTATATCCAGGCGGTGGGCTGGGCGATGGCATCCGCCATCAAGGGGGACACCAAGATCGCTGTCGGCTGGGTCGGTGACGGCGCCACCGCCGAGAGCGACTTCCACGCCGCACTTGTCTTCGCCTCGACCTACAAGGCGCCCGTCGTCCTCAACATCGTCAACAACCAGTGGGCGATCTCGACCTTCCAGGGCATCGCCCGCGGCGGCTCCGGCACGTTTGCGGCGCGCGGCCTCGGCTTCGGCATCGCAGCCTTGCGTGTCGACGGCAACGACTATCTCGCTGTCCATGCGGTGGCGAAATGGGCGACGGAGCGGGCCAGGCTCAATCTCGGGCCGACGCTGGTCGAATATGTCACCTACCGTGTCGGCGCACATTCCACGTCAGATGATCCATCCGCTTACCGGCCCAAGACAGAGTCCGATGCCTGGCCGCTGGGTGACCCGGTGATCCGGCTGAAGAACCACCTGATCAAGCGTGGCCTATGGTCGGACGAGCGCCACAAGCAGACCGAGGCGGAAATCCTCGAGGCGGTGATCACGGCGCAGAAGGAAGCCGAGAGCCACGGCACGCTGCATGCCGGCGGCAAGCCGTCGACGCGTGACATGTTCGAGGGCGTCTATGCCGAGATGCCGCCGCATCTCCGTCGCCAGCGCCAGAAGGCGGGAGTGTAGCCGATGCCGCGCATGACAATGATCGAGGCCATCCGCAGCGCCATGGATGTCGCCATGGGCCGCGATGACAACGTCGTCGTTTTCGGCGAGGACGTCGGCTATTTCGGTGGCGTCTTCCGCTGCACCCAGGGTCTTCAGCAGAAATACGGTCGGGAGCGCTGTTTCGACGCGCCGATCAGCGAACTTGGCATCGTCGGCGCCGCCGTCGGCATGGCTGCCTATGGCCTCAAGCCATGTATCGAAATCCAGTTCGCCGACTACGTCTATCCCGCATATGACCAGATCGTTTCGGAAGCGGCACGGTTGCGATACCGCTCCAATGGCGAGTTCACCTGTCCGATCGTCATTCGCATGCCCACTGGCGGCGGCATCTTCGGCGGCCAGACCCACAGCCAGAGCCCTGAAGCGCTGTTCACCCATGTTTCCGGCCTTAAGGTGGTCGTGCCGTCCAATCCGCTCGACGCCAAGGGCCTGCTGATCGCATCGATCGAAGACCCGGATCCGGTGATCTTTCTGGAGCCGAAACGATTGTACAACGGCCCCTTCGATGGCCATCACGACCGTCCCGTCACGGCATGGTCGAAGCATGAGTTGGGCGAGGTGCCTGATGGGCACTACACCACCCCGCTCGGCAAGGCAGAGATCCGTCGGCCGGGTTCCGCCGTCACCGTTCTCGCTTATGGCACCATGGTCTATGTCGCCCAGGCGGCGGCTGAGGAGACCGGCATCGACGCCGAAATCATCGACCTCAGGACACTGCTGCCGCTCGACCTCGAAACCATCATCGCCTCGGTCAAGAAAACCGGCCGCTGTGTCGTCGTGCATGAGGCGACGCTGACCTCGGGCTTCGGTGCCGAGCTGGCAGCCCTGGTGCAGGAGCACTGCTTCTACCATCTCGAAGCACCGGTCGCCCGCGTCACCGGTTGGGACACGCCTTATCCGCATGCCCAGGAATGGGATTATTTCCCCGGCCCCAAGCGGGTCGGCGAAGCTTTGATCGAAACGATGGGGGCCTGAACATGGGCGAACATGTCATCAAGCTTCCCGACGTCGGCGAAGGCGTGGCCGAGGCTGAGCTTGTCGAATGGCACGTCAAGATCGGCGACCTCGTGCGCGAGGACGCGGTGATCGCCGCCGTCATGACCGACAAGGCAACGGTCGAAATCCCCTCGCCGGTCGATGGCGAGATCATCTGGCTCGGCGCCGAGATCGGCGAAACCGTCGCCGTCGGTTCGCCGATCGTGCGCATCAAAATTGCCGGCGACGGACCGGCGGAAACTGTGGCTGAGGTCGCTGCGGCCGAGCCGAATAGCGAGGCCAGGCAGCCGGCCCCGGCAGCTGTGGAAGCGGCTCCTGCGCCGGCTAAGAAAGCCGAACCTGCGGCAAAGCCACTAGCGCCCACGGCAGCGCTCAAGCCTGTGCCACGTGCAACAACGGTCGGCCTGCCCAGGCCGGAAGGCGAACGCCCGCTGGCGTCGCCCGCCGTGCGCTTGCGCGCCAAGGAAGCCGGCATCGACCTGCGCCAGATCCCCGGCACCGGTCCGGCCGGCCGCGTCACCCATGAAGATCTCGACGGTTTTGCCGCGCGCGGTGCGGCGGTCCCAGTGGCCGGCTTGCAGGCCAAGTCAGGTGTCGAGGAGATAAAGGTCATCGGCCTGCGCCGGCGCATCGCCGAAAAGATGGCGCTTGCCAAGTCGCGCATCCCCCACATCACCTATGTCGAGGAGATCGACGTCACCGGACTCGAGGAGCTGCGCGCCAAGCTCAACGCCGCAAAGAAGCCGGACCGGCCGAAGCTGACCTTGCTGCCGTTCCTGATGCGGGCGCTGGTCAAGGCCGTCGGCGAGCAGCCGCAGCTCAACGCCGTTTATGACGACGACGCCGGCATCATCCATCGCCATGCCGGCGTGCATATCGGCATGGCCGCCCAGACGCCGGGCGGGCTGATGGTGCCTGTGGTCAAGCACGCCGAGGCGCGCGACCTCTGGGATTGTGCCGCCGAGGTCAACCGTCTTGCCGAGGCCGCCAAGGCCGGCACGGCAACGCGCGAGGAGCTGACCGGCTCGACCATCACCATCACCTCGCTCGGTGCGATGGGCGGCGTCGCCACCACGCCCGTTATCAACTACCCGGAAGTGGCGGTCGTCGGCGTCAACAAGATCATGATCCGGCCGATGTGGGACGGCACCCAGTTCGTGCCGCGCAAGATGATGAACCTGTCCTCCAGCTTCGACCATCGCGTCATCGACGGCTGGGACGCAGCGGTCTTCGTCCAGCGCATCAAGGCGCTGCTCGAAGCGCCGGCAATGATCTTCGTGGAGGGCTGAGGCTGTGAAGGAAATCTCCTGCAAGCTTCTGATCATCGGTGCCGGACCCGGCGGCTATATCTGCGCCATCCGCGCTGGCCAGCTCGGCATCGACACCGTCATCGTCGAAGCGGTCAAGCCCGGTGGCACCTGCCTCAATGTCGGCTGCATCCCCTCCAAGGCGATGATCCATGCCGCCGACGAATATCTGAAGGTCTCGGAGATGGCGGCGGGCACAAGCCCGCTCGGCATCTCCCTGTCGGCGCCGGCACTCGATCTCGCCAGGACGGTTGCCTGGAAAGACCGCATCGTCGGCCGCCTGACCACAGGCGTTGCCGGCCTGCTCAAGAAGGCTCGGGTCAAGTCGGTGCAGGGCTGGGCGCGCTTCCGCGACGGCAAGACCGTCGAGGTCGACACCGAAACCGGCCTGCAGGTGATCCGCGCCGAAACCATCGTCATCGCCACCGGTTCGGTGCCTGTCGAGCTGCCGTTCCTGCCCTTCGGCGGATCGGTGATCTCGTCGACCGGGGCGCTGGCGCTGAAGCAGGTGCCGCAAGCACTCGCCGTCGTCGGCGGCGGTTACATCGGCCTTGAGCTTGGCACAGCCTTTGCCAAGCTCGGTGCCAAGGTGACGGTCGTCGAAGCCTTGCCGCGCATCCTGCCGCAATATGATGCCGAGCTGACCCGGCCCGTCGCCAAAAGGCTCGAAGCGCTCGGCGTCAAGGTGCTGACCGCTGCCAAGGCCAAGGGGCTTTCCGCCAAGGGCGATGCGCTTCTGGTCGAAGCCGCCGACGGCAGCGAGCAGAAGATTGCGGCCGACAAGGTGCTGGTGACTGTCGGGCGCAAGCCGCTGGTCGAAGGCTGGGGCCTCGAAGAGATCGACCTCGACCGCGACGGCCGTTTCATCCGCATCGACGAGCAGTGCCGCACCTCGATGCGCGGCATCTACGCCATCGGCGATGTCACCGGCGAGCCGATGCTGGCGCACCGCGCCATGGCCCAGGGCGAAATGGTCGCCGAGATCGTCGCCGGCCACAAGCGCAGCTGGGACAAGCGTTCGATCCCCGCCGTCTGCTTCACCGATCCGGAGGTCGTCACCGCGGGTCTTTCGCCCGACGAAGCCAAGGCGCTCAGCATCGAGATCAAGTCGTCGTCATTCCCGTTCTCGGCCAATGGCCGGGCGATGACCTTGCTCGGCGAAGACGGTTTCGTGCGCATCGTTGCCCGTGCCGACAACCATCTCGTGCTCGGCATCCAGGCCGTCGGCACCGGTGTCTCCGAGCTGTCCTCGGCCTTCAGCCTGGCGATCGAGATGGGGGCCAGGCTGGAAGACATCGCCGGCACCATCCATGCGCATCCAACGCAAAGCGAGGCCTTCCTTGAGGCAGCACTGCGCACGCTCGGCCACGCGCTGCACATCTGATGCCAGTTGATATCAGGGACGCGGCGCAAAGCCGCGTCCCCTCCAGCCTTGCCCAAGCCGGCCAGCTGGGCTAACAAGCCCACGCACTGGACGACCAGTGCCTAGTACGTTCGGGGACGGCCCCATCCAAGAGATGGCGCCGCAGACTTGTCACCTGAACTGATTCACCCCTTGAAACCGCGAAAACATGCAGCCTCCGCGTCGCGGACTGCCCTGTGCGCTCGACCCTGTCAGGCTTCCGGATCGGGTTCCGGGGCGCGCGCTTTCGCATTCGCATTGACCAGACCGGAGAGGCGCCATGGCCGGACCGATAGAGCAATTTGAAATCAAGCCGATCTTCACCCTGTTCGAGTTTGCCGGCCAGGAGATCGCCTTCACCAACTCCGCCGCCTACATGGTCGGCGTCGCGGTGTTCGGCGGGCTGTTCCTGCTGGTCTCGACCAGCGCCCGCGCCCTTGTGCCGACCCGGCTGCAGTCGATCACCGAGCTGATCTACGAATTCGTCTCCAGGACGTTGCGCGAAAATGCCGGCGAGGGCGGCATGAAGTTCTTCCCGCTGGTGTTTTCGCTGTTCGTCTTCATCCTGATTGCCAACCTGGCCGGGATGTTTCCTTATGCCTTCACGGTCACCAGCCACATCATCGTCACCTTCTCTTTCGCCATGATCGTGTTCGGCACGGTGACGCTCTACGGCATCTGGAAGAACGGGCTCGGTTTTTTCCGGCTGTTTTTGCCATCCGGCGTGCCGCTGGCTTTGGCGCCGATCATCGTGCCGATCGAGATCGTCTCCTACATCTCGCGGCCGATCAGCCATTCGGTGCGCCTGTTTGCCGTCATGCTGGCCGGCCACATCACGCTCAAGGTCTTTGCCGGCTTCGTCGTCAGCCTCGGCAGCATGGGCACGCTCGGCATCTTCGCCGCCGTGCTGCCGCTGACCATGACGGTCGCGCTGACCGCGCTCGAACTTCTGATGGCGGTGATCCAGGCCTACATCTTCACCATGCTGACCTGCATGTATCTCAACGACGCGCTGCACCCCGGGCACTGAACGGGCGAGCTTTTGCGACAAAACAAAAACCCCGGCGTAAAGCCGGGGTTTGAACGTCGAAGCGATGGATCGGCTCAGCTGCGCGGCGGCCAGACCTGGTCGCTCATGCCCAGCTTGGGCTCGCCGAGCAGCGGCGTCTTCAGCGCATGCACGCCGCCGACCGAAAACAGCCAGATGATGTTGCGGTCATATTCGGTGAACACCGCGAAGCTGGCATTGTCGAAAGTGTAGTCGGGCATTTCCGAAGTCGTGGGGAAACGCGGCACGAAATAGCCTGTAATCTTCGGCTGCGCCGGGTCCTTGACGTCGAAGATCTGCAGCCCGGCATTGTAGAAGGCGTAAGGCACGATGCCGTCGCGGCCATGGCCTGGCTGGTGCGTGGTGCCGGAGCGCTTGGGCCCGAAGCTGCCTTTGCGCTGGCAATAGTCGGTGAATTTCGCTTCCTGCGGCGGTGTTGGCCGCGGGAAGGTCGCCACCACCTTGGGTGCCGCCACATCCTTGGCGTCGATCACCAGCACATCCTTGTAGGGCTCGTAGCAGTTCGAGTTCATCGGATAGCCATTGGCGAAGACGTATCCGGTGCGCGCATACTGGCTGGTGTCGACATTGTCGAACTCGGTGCCGGCAAAGCTCGGTGCTGTCTCGACATGCCCCTTGATCTCCGGCCTGTCGGGATTGGAAAGATCGAAGGTGTAGAGGCCGAGCCCGCCCATCGCGCCGAAAGCGACCTTGCCGCCCTTTTCAACCGGGGTCGGCAGGAAGAGCGGCATGCGCGAACCCATCCATGACGTGCGGTTTCCTGCGCGCGGGTTCATCAAATAGGCGTCCTCGCTTGCCTTGTCGCCGACCACCTGGCCGGGCACCGTCACCTGGCTGACAAAGACCGGATTGGCCGGGTCCGACATATCCCAGACCTGATAGCCCGGCGAGTGCAGGTAATCGGGGTATTCGGTCAGTGCGTAAGAATCGTCGGGGGCCGCCGATAGGTACATGTATTTGCCGCCGAACCAGGCGGGTGCGTCGAGCGAGCCCGAGCCCTCCTGCTGGCCAACGGGCGCATTTGGGTTCTTGGTGTCGGTGGTGCGGGTGGCGATCAGCTTCCAGTCGTCGGGCGTCGGCCCGTTCATCTCATAGACCTTGAAGCCCTTGAGCGAATTGTAGTTGCGCAAGGTCGCGACGATGTCGGGCTGGGTGCGCTTGTTGTCGAGGATGCCGAAGCGGCCGATCTCGTAGGAAGCGACGACGACGTTCTTCTGCAGCTTCGCGCTCCAGGCGATGGTGATGCCGCCGAAATAGTCCTGGACCGTCTTGGCGTCCCAGTCCTCGCTCGAACCTTCCGGCCCCCACACGCCGCCCCTGGAATAGACGACCTTGGCCTTGGCCGGGTCGGTGATGTCGAGCACCCGCATGTAGTCGCGGTCGTGCACATACATGTAGCGCTTGCCGTCGAAGTCGGCGACGTCGGGCCAGGCATGCCAGGGCGAGCTGATGTGCGGGTAAAATGCGATCTCCTCGACATTCTGGCTGTAGCTCTTGTCGTCCCAGGCCTCCAGCTGTCCCGGAAAGGCCGGGCTGCCGCCCAGCGGCGTGGCGCGCGGCGCACGGAAGGTGCCGTCCTCCGACATGCCATAATCCTTACCTGGCTCCAGCGCCGGCGGTGCCTTGTCGTAGGTCAGCGCGTTCCACTGCTTGAGGTAGGGGTCGGTGATGTTGATCTCCGTCGGCACCTTGCTGCCCCAGTCGGCGGCACGAGCCACGCCGGCCGTCAGCGCCAGCACCGAACAGCCGATCGCGATAATCCTTGATGTCATGACGTCCCTCCCGACGGTTGGCCGCCAGCCCGCGTTCCTCGCTTGGGGCCTGTGGCGGAGTGGTCAGTTGAGGAAAGTTCGGTCAGTCAGAAAAGTGAATTTTCAGCACACAGCTATGAGCAGTTGGCATAGATGAGTATTGAGGTGAATGAATTTGGATACACAGATCGCCGAGGGCATGCAAAATGCGATTGCGCCGCATTCAAACACATCTGCGAGAGAATGGAGTGGTGATCCCGACAGGAATCGAACCTGTGACCTACAGATTAGGAATCTGCCGCTCTATCCTACTGAGCTACGGGACCACTCGGCTGCACACATAGCGGCTTCGAGCGGATTCGCCAACGGTTTTTGGCAGGCCGCGCCTGAAACGTTTTGGCGGCGGCTGATGCCGCCAAATGCTGTTTCCGCGTCCAGGGCCGGTTGGCAGCCATGGACGTGTTTGGACGGCGAAGGTCAGGCCGCGAGCGCGGTTTCGGCGAGGCGGACCCAGTAGCTGACGCCGTGCGGGATGGCTTCGTCGTTGAAGTCGTAGGCGGGGTGGTGGAGGTTGGCGGTGTCGCCATTGCCGATGAAGATGAAGGCGCCGGGGCGGGCTTCGAGCATGTAGGAAAAGTCCTCGCCGCCCATCAGCGGCTGGATCGCTCGGTGCACCTGCGGCTCGCCGGCGACTGAGGCAGCGACATCGCCTGCGAACACGGTCTCGTTCTCGTGGTTGAAGGTGACGGGGTAGTTGGCGTCGTAGTCGAGCTCGATCGCAGTGCCGGTGGCTTCCGCCACGCCGCGGCAGATGGCGCCCATGCGCTCCTCGGCGAGCTTGGCGATTTCCTTCTTCAGCGTGCGCACGGTGCCGGCAATGACAGCCTGCTCGGGAATGATGTTGTAGGCGGTGCCGGCGAGGAACTTGGTCACCGAAACGACGATCGCCTCGGCCGGATCGGTGTTGCGCGAGGCGATCGCCTGCAGAGCCGTCACCAGCTGGCTGCCGGCGACGATCGGGTCGATGGCGCGGTGCGGCATGGCGGCATGGCCGCCCTTGCCCTTGACGGTGATGGTGAACTCGGCGGTCGCCGCCATGATCGCGCCCGGGCGGATGGCAAACTGGCCAACCGGCAGGCTCGGCATGTTGTGCATGCCGAACACCTTCTGGATGCCGAAGCGCTCCATCATGCCGTCCTTGACCATCTCGTTGCCGCCGCCGCCGCCTTCTTCGGCCGGCTGGAAGATGACGGCCACCTGGCCGGCGAAATTGCGCGTCTCGGCGAGATATTTGGCGGCACCCAGAAGCATCGCCGTGTGGCCGTCATGGCCGCAGGCATGCATCTTGCCCGGTACTGTCGAAGCATAAGGCTTGCCGGTGATCTCCTCGATCGGCAGCGCGTCCATGTCGGCGCGCAGGCCAACGACGCCGCCTGCACCGAGGCTGCCCTTGATGATGCCGACGACGCCCGTCTTGCCGAGGCCGGTGACGATCTCGTCACAGCCGAACTCCTCGAGCTTGGCTTTGACGAAGTCGGCGGTCTCGAAGACGTCGAAATTGAGTTCCGGCTTCTGGTGCAGGTGACGGCGCCAGCCGGCGATCTCGTCCTGCATTTCGGCGGCTCGGTTCAGGATCGGCATGTTGGTCTCGACTTCCTGTGTGTTGGACCGTCTGATTGTTGAGCCAGGGGTCCGGATTCGCAATTGTGATCGCCCAAGCTCTGCCATCTTGGCGTCACATAGGTTATTTAGCAGCGGCGGCGACGCCGTGGCCATGGGTCTTTCGTACCGGCCAGCGCGTCGCCATCCCGGTTTACGGAAATCTTATGGACGGCCGGCTATGATCGGCAAGAGGCGATTTCGGATTTGATGATGAAGATTAGGTTCGTCAGAAGCATGCTCCTCGGCCTAACGGTCGCAACCGTGCTGGGCGCTGTCCCCGCGTCGGCCAATCCGGCGATGCTTTTCGACGTCAATTCGGGCGCCGTCATCGAGCACCAGGAAGCGTTCAAGCGCTGGCATCCAGCCTCGCTGACCAAGCTGATGACCGCCTATACCGCCTTCCGCGCCGTTAAGGCTGGCGAGCTGGCGCTCAATTCGCCGATCAAGATCTCCAAGAAGGCGGCGGCCTTCCCGCCGGCCAAGATGGGCTACAAGCCGGGTTCCGTGCTGACGCTCGACAACGCGCTGAAGATCATCATGGTCAAGTCGGCCAACGACGTGGCGGCGGCGATCGGCGAAAATGTCGGCGGCACGCCAGAGGCCTTCGCCGCACGGATGAACGCCGAGGCGCAGCGCCTCGGCATGGTCGGCAGCCACTGGGTCAATGCCAACGGCCTCCACGATCCCGAGCAGTATACGACGGCGCGCGACCTTGCGATCCTGGTCAGGGCGATCCGCCTCGAATATCCTGAATATGCCGCCTATTTCGACATCGAAGGCATCATTGCCGGCAAGGCCAAACTCAAGAACTTCAATCCGCTGGTCGGCCGCTTCCCCGGCACCGACGGCATGAAAACAGGCTTTGTCTGCGAATCCGGCTTCAACCTGATCGCCACCGCCACCCGCGACGGCAGGACACTTGCGGCGATCGTGCTCGGCGCGGATTCACCAGACAATCGCGCCGAAGAGGCGGCGAAGATGCTGCAGACCGGATTCGTCCGCAACGGCGCGTCGGTCAGCGTTACAGGGCTTGCGCCCTATGGCGACAACCGCGACGTCGCGACGAGCATGCGCGAGGAAGTCTGCTCGCCCAAGGCCAAGCATGCGGCTTCCGATGGGCCGGCGCCGACCGAGGCAGGGGCTGCGCCCGACAAGGTCTCGATCATTCCTGAAATGACACGCCAGCGTAACTGGGTCACCGTCAGCCTCGGCGGCGCCACCGGGCCGATGCCCAAGGCGCTCGGCGGCCGCGACATCGTCATCGAGACGGGCGTGCCGTTGCCGACCTGGCGTCCCGACAGGCCGGCACCGATTGGTGCTGCCCCTGTCGCTGGCAAGGTTCAGGCGCGCTCGTGAATTCGCAGGCAGTTTTCCCGATCCCGGTATCGGTGCTGACCGGCTTTCTCGGCGCCGGCAAGACGACGCTGCTCAACCGGCTGCTCAAGGATCCGGAGCTGACCGACACGGCGGTCATCATCAACGAATTCGGCGATGTCGCCATCGACCACCTGCTGGTCGAAAAGGCCTCCGACGGTGTCATCGAGCTGTCCGACGGCTGCCTCTGCTGCACCGTGCGCGGCGAGCTCGTCGACACGCTGGCCGATCTCGTTGACCGCCTGCAAACCGGCCGAATCGAGCGGCTGGCGCGGGTTGTGATCGAGACCACCGGCCTTGCCGATCCGGTGCCGGTGCTGCAGTCGATCATGGGCCATCCCGCACTCATCCACGCCTGCCGGCTCGACGGCGTCATCACCCTTGTCGATGCGGTCAATGGTGCATCGACGCTCGACGCCCATGTCGAGGCGGCCAAGCAGGTGGCGGTGGCCGACCGCATCGTGCTGACCAAGGCCGATCTCGTCGACGATGCCGAATGGCTCGATGCGCTCAGGGCGCGGCTTGCCCGCATCAACCCGGGTGCCGAAATCCGCGACGTCGAAGGTGCAGCGGTGGCAAAGCTGTTGCAGTGCGGGCTCTATGACCCGGCGACCAAGACCGCGGACGTACGCCGCTGGCTGGGCGGGGCGCAAGCGCACGATCTTCACCACCATCACGGTGACCACGGTCACCATCATCACCACGGTGACCATCATCATGATCACGACCATGGCCATCATCACGACAGCCGGGTCGGCTCGTTCTCGCTGACGCACGCCGGCGCGCTGCCTTTCTCGACGGTCGAGATGTTCCTCGACCTGTTGCTGTCGACGCAAGGCGACAAGCTGTTGCGGATCAAGGGCATCGTCGAACTGCTGGAAGACCGGGAGCGGCCGTTGGTCATCCATGGCGTGCAGAAACTGCTGCATCCGCCGGCACGCTTGCCGTCATGGCCGGATGCGGTTCGCGGCACAAGGCTTGTGCTGATCGGCATCGACCTGCCGCGCGACTATGTCGAACGCCTGTTTGCCGCCTTCGTCAACAAACCTGCCATCGACACGCCGGACCGCGAAGCGATGGAAAACAACCCGCTGGCGATCGCCGGGCGGTAGGGTCTTGTCGCTGCCTCCAAGGACGCACCGACTCCGAACTCAGCTTCCGCGTTCGACCAGAAAACGGTGGCCGCCTGAAACGGCCGTGGTCTCGATCAGGCGGTGGCCAGCCTCCTGGCAGAAGGCCGGGATGTCGATGACAGCCAGCGGGTCGGTGGTTTCGAGCCACAACAGCTCGCCTGATGACATGTCGGCGAGCCGGCGCTTGGCCTTGAGCACGGGCAGGGGGCAATTGAGCCCCCTAAGATCGTAGATGTCGGTGGTTTCGCCCACGCCGATCAGCTGCCGAACAGGTTGAGCAGCTTCTTCTTGAGCTTGGTGGCAGCGCCTGCCTCTTCGGCGGGGGCCGCCTGGGCGGCCTGCGTCGGCGCTTCGGTCACTGCGGGCTGTGGCTGCGGCACGGCGGCGATCTCGACCTGCTGCTGGGCGGCAAGCTTGGCAGCCTTGGCGGCAGCGATGGCTTGCGCCTTTTCCTCGGCAGCCTTCTTCTTGGCTTCCGCTGCCGCATCGAGCGCTGCCATGCGGCGGCCTTCGGCCGAATCGATACGGCCCATGCGGGCGGTGGTCTGGACGATGCTGCCGTCCTGGGCCATCGCCGGCGGCTCCAGGGTCACGCGCTCGCCGCGGGCACGGCGCTTGGTCCAGTCCGAAACGATTGCCGCTTCCTTGATGCCGGCAATCGTCGGCTTGGGCGCGGGAATGTCGCCACCGGTGGCGCTGGCGAAAGCAGCGTCATACTTGCTCTTGTAGGCCTGATAGGCGGTCTGCAGCGCCTGCGGCTGGGTCACTGCAGGGCAGGCGCCCGTCGGGTTGAATGTGCCACCTGCTTCCGGGACCTGGTTGAAGACGTAGCGCTTTTCGCAGACGTCGACTTTCGGCGGCACCTTGGTGATCTCGAAGTGGTCGTAGCCTTCCTTCAGCATCGCCCAGAACTGGTAGTTCGGGTCGTTGCGGTAGCGGGCCATGTTGGCCGCGGTCATGCGGAACGGATAGGACTGGACCTGGAATTCGGTCTGGCCGCCCTTGAAGGCATCGCGCGCGAAGGCGTAGATTTCCTCGATCTGGGCATCGGTCATCGAGAAGCAACCTGACGACGAGCAGGCGCCGTGAACCATCAGGTTCGAGCCGGTGCGGCCGTTGGCGCGGTCGAAGGCGTTGGGATAGCCGATGTTGAAGGCGAGGTGATAGCTGGAGTTCGGGTTCATCTGTCCCGGACGCACGGTGTAGAACCCCTCCGGCGACTGGCGGTCGCCCTCGGTGAATTTGGGGCCGAGCTTGCCCGACATCTTGCAGATGTCGTAGCTGGCAACGATGTCGTAGCGGCCGTTGGTCTTCTGTTTCCAGACTTCCAGCTTGCCTTCTTCCTTGAACACGCGCGCCAGCACGGGCGAGCTCTTGTTCATGCCCTTGGCCTTCATCTCGGCCATGATCTTGGCCGGCAGCTGGCGGTTGGCGTGCTGCGGCACGAAGTCGGTCACGGAGGATTCCGAACAGCCTGCCACCGCAAGGGCAGCGAGAAGCAATCCGGCGCGTGCGATATTGGCGATCATCGGTCTAAATGTCGTTTCTACATTGCAGTCATGGCGCATGCGCCAACAACCGGCCCGTCCTGGTACTGCCTCGACCTTAGGGTCGTTAACCTTGAAAAATCCTTACCGCAAGTTCTTGGCCCGTCCCACGCGCGAAAAATCACGGCATGTTCATTGAGCCGGGCGAGGCGGCATTTTTGTGGCGAAAACGTGCCGTGGCCCATGGGCCCCACAGTTTGTGCAATCACAGGCTGCGCATCGCGCCTTGCGAAAATCGATTCCGATCTTCGGGCGGATGCTAGAGGCTGCGGCCGATGGAGAGGTACTTCTCGCGGCGCTGCTCGCGGAAATCGATGTTCGAGCCGTTGAATTCGGCGAAAGTCTTGGCGATCAGGTCGCCGGTGGCCGAAATGACCGCTTCGGCGTTGCGGTGAGCGCCGCCCAGCGGCTCATCGATGATCTTGTCGATGATCTTGAGCGAGAGCAGGTCCTGCGCAGTGATCTTCATGTTGGTCGCCGCGTCCTTGGAACGCGTCGTGTCACGCCACAGGATGGAGGCGGCACCTTCCGGTGAGATCACCGAATAGATCGCATGCTCGAGCATGAACACGCGATTGGCGGTGGCAATGGCGATCGCGCCGCCCGAACCGCCTTCGCCGATCACAACCGCGATCGACGGCACCTTGAGGCCGAGGCAGGCTGAGGTCGAGCGCGCGATGGCTTCGGCCTGGCCGCGCTCTTCGGCGCCGACGCCCGGATAGGCGCCTGCGGTGTCGACGAGCATGACGACGGGGATGTTGAAGCGGTCGGCCATTTCCATCAGGCGCACGGCCTTGCGGTAGCCCTCGGGGCGGACCGAGCCGAAATTGTGCTTGAGGCGGCTCTTGGTGTCGTTGCCCTTTTCCTGGCCGAGCACCAGCACCGGCTCGCCACGGAAGCGGGCGAAGCCGCCGACCATGGCATTGTCTTCGCCGAAATTGCGGTCGCCTGCCAGAAGCGCGAAATCGGTGAACAGGCCGTTGATGTAGTCGAGGCAGTGCGGGCGGTCAGGGTGGCGCGCCACCTGGACCTTCTGCCAGGGCGTCAGCGCCTTATAGGCGTCACGCAGAGCATCACGCGAGCGCTTCTCCAGCCGCTTGATCTCGTCGCCGACATCGACGGCCTCGCCATTTTCGGCAAGCTTCTTGAGCTCGAGGATCTTGCCTTCGAGATCTTGGACCGGTTTTTCGAAATCGAGGTAATTGTACATTGGCGAGCGGACTACCACGCTGAAAATTTGAGGCACCGGGGGCCGGGGACTATGGCACCGCGCCAGTGGAACGTGGCACTCACATAGCGATATGGGCCCTAATCGGCAAGCGGATGATGCTCGTTGACCAGTTTCAACAGCCTTTCTTCCAGCACATGGGTGTAGATTTGCGTGGTCGAAATGTCGGAATGGCCAAGCAATTGCTGCACCGCGCGCAAGTCGGCGCCATTCTGCAGCAGGTGGCTGGCAAAGGCATGGCGCAGCACGTGTGGCGAGATTTTCGCCGAAGCGATGCCAGCGCGGGCGGCCAGACCCTTGAGTTCTCGGGCGAAGACCTGGCGCGGCACGTGCCCGCTTTCCGACGAAGCCGGGAACAGGAACGGACTTTCGACCAGCCGTGGGTTGGCATTGCGGTCACCCAGCCAGCGCCGCATCGCCTCGCGCGCCTTGGCTGACAGCGGCACCATACGGTCCTTCTCGCCCTTTCCGCGCACGACGAAGAAGCGCTCGTCGCGCAGCGCCACCGTCAGCGGCAGGCTGACCAGCTCCGAAACGCGCAAGCCGGTGGCATAGAGCACCTCGACAAGCGCGTGCAGCCGGGTCGCCGCCAGGCTGTCGCCCTCGGCGGATTCGCTCGCTTCCATCGCCGCGCGGTCAAGCAGCCGGCCTGTTTCGGCCTCGCTCATCGTCTTGGGCAGCGGCCGATCCTTCTTCGGGCTGTCGAGGACGCCGGTGGGGTCGTCGGTTCGCAGGCCTTCGGCATAAAGGAAGCGGAAGAACTGCCGGAGTGCCGACAGCTTGCGTGCCTGTGAGGTCGCTGCGAAGCCGCGGCCGGCAATGTCGTCGAGATAGCCGCGGATGGCTGGGGCGTCGGCGTCGGCGAGGCGGCCGCCGAGAAATTCCGAGGCGTCTTCAAGGTCGCGGCGATAGCTGGCCAGCGTGTTGTCGGCAGCGCCACGCTCGGCGCTCATCATTTCGAGGAAGGCCTCGATGCGCGCGCCGCTCTTCATTTGCCGCTTTTCATTTTTTGGGCGCGAGCTTTTCCGGTGGAATGCGGATGGTGATCTCAGCCTTCTTCGGCTCGACGAACATCACCAGCGCAAACATGGCGCCGTATGCGATGCCCGCCAGAACAGCGAGCGTGACAAGGAACCGGAAAAGTGTCGGCATCGATGTGTTTGCCCGTCTGTCCTATCCTGTGCCCTTATGGGACGCCGTCACAGGCAATTCAAGGGCGCGTTTGCGGTCATGCGCTTGACGCAACGGGGCTTTTCATGTCGATACGCCGGCGAAAGGGACGCCATGACACCCGACGCGCAGACTCCATTTCCCGAAGGCTCCGTAGCCGCCCTGCTAGAACGGCTCGGCACCCGTTCGATCGTTTTCGTCGGCCTCATGGGCGCCGGCAAGACCGCCATCGGCCGCAAGGTCGCGCAGTCGCTCGGCCTCGGCTTCATCGACAGTGACCACGAGATCGAAAGCGTGTCGCGGATGACAATTCCCGAGCTCTTCGAACGCTATGGTGAGGTCGAGTTCCGCGCGCTTGAACAGCGCGTCATAGGCCGCCTCCTGGAAGGTGGCCCGCAGGTTCTGTCGACCGGTGGCGGCGCCTTCATGAATGCACAGACCCGCGCGGCAATCGCAGGCCACGGCGTTTCGGTCTGGCTCAAGGCCGAGCTCGACCTTCTGATGGAACGCGTTTCCAAGAAGCAGAACCGGCCGCTGTTGCAGAATGCCGATCCGCGTGCCGTGCTGGCCAAGCTGATGGACGAGCGCTACCCGGTCTATGGGCTTGCCGACCTCACCGTTGCGACACGCGACGACCGCAAGGAGGCGATCGCCAGCGAGGTCATCGAGGCGCTGTGCAGCCATCTCGGCGTGCCCGGCAGAATTCACGTTTCGGAAGGTTCGGAGGATCACGAATGAGCGTCGTCACCGTCGAAGTCGGACTTGGCGACCGCGCCTATGAGATCCTGATCGGCCCGGGCCTGATCGCGCGCGGCGGCGAGCTGATCCAGCAGCGCCTGCCCAAGGCGCGTTGTGCCATCGTCACCGACGGGAATGTCGCTGCTGCCCATCTCGAACCGCTGGTCGAAAGTCTCACGGCTGTCGGCAATGCGCCTGCTGTCATCACACTGCCAGCTGGTGAAAAGACCAAGAGCTTTTCCTCGCTGGAAACCGTTGTCGACCAGATCATTGCCGCCCGGCTCGAGCGCGGTGATGCGGTGATCGCGCTTGGCGGCGGCGTCATCGGCGATCTCACCGGCTTTGCCGCCGGCATCGTGCGGCGCGGCATGAATTTCGTGCAGATGCCGACCTCGATGCTGGCGCAGGTTGATTCGTCTGTCGGCGGCAAGACCGGCATCAACAGCCCGCGCGGCAAGAACCTCATCGGCGTCTTCCATCAGCCGAAGCTGGTGCTGGCCGACACCGCGGCCCTCGACACGCTGCCGTTGCGCGAATTCCGCGCCGGTTATGCCGAGGTCGCAAAATACGGCTTGATCGACCGCCCGGATTTCTTCGCCTGGCTGGAGCAGAACTGGCAGGAGGTCTTTTCGGGCGGTGCGGCTCGCATCGAGGCTATTGCTCAGTCCTGCCGCGCCAAGGCCGACGTGGTTGCCCGCGACGAGTTCGAAACCGGCGACCGGGCGCTTCTCAATCTCGGCCATACGTTCGGTCACGCGCTTGAAGCTGCCACTGCCTATGACGGTGCACGGCTGGTGCATGGCGAGGGTGTTGCAATCGGCATGGCGCTGGCGCACCGCTTCTCGGCCAGGCTCAATCTGGCAAGCCCCGACGATGCGGCACGCGTCGAGGCGCATCTGCGCGCCGTCGGCCTGCCGTGGCGCATGTCCGACATCCCTGGGGACCTGCCGGACGCCGAGGCGCTGTTCAACTACATTACCCAGGACAAGAAGGTGACGCGCGGCGCACTGACCTTCATCCTGACGCGCGGCCTCGGCCAGTCCTTCATCGCCAAGGACGTGCCGGCCTCCGAAGTGATTTCCTTCCTCAAGGAGCAGCGTCAGGGATGATCGAGGCCGGCTGGATCGCTGCGGGCGCGCTGTCGGGGCTGGTCCTTGCCGGGCTGGCCTTCCGCGAGCGGCTGCTTGCCTCGCTCGGCTACGAATTGATTGCGCTGACGCCGCAGCGTTCCGGCCACGCCGAACTGCGCGGCGCGGTCGATGAACTCCATCGCGACGGCCAGGTGGTCAAGCAGGACCGCGACCAGGTCGGCGGCCTGCTCGACCTGCATGAGCTCGAGGTGTCGGACGTGATGGTCCACCGAACCAACATCCGCTCGATCAATGCCGACATGGCGCCCGAGACACTGGTGCGCGAGATCCTGCAGAGCCCCTACACCCGCATGCCGTTGTGGCGCGGCTCGCTCGACAACATCGTCGGCGTCGTCCACGCCAAGGACCTGCTCCGCGCGCTCAACGACGTCGAAGGCGACTATTCACGCGTCGACGTGCCGAAGGTCGCCTCCAAACCCTGGTTCGTGCCCGACACGACCTCGCTTCAGGAACAGCTCAACGCCTTTTTGCGGCGCAAGGCGCATTTCGCCATCGTCGTCGATGAATATGGCGAGGTCGAAGGGCTGGTGACGCTGGAAGACATCATCGAGGAGATCGTCGGCGAGATCGCCGACGAGCACGACATCGATATTCAGGGCGTCAAGCAGGAGGCCGACGGCTCCGTGGTCGTCGATGGCACCGTGCCGATCCGCGACCTCAACCGCGCGCTCGACTGGCACCTGCCGGACGACGAGGCGACGACGATCGCCGGCCTCGTCATCCACGAGACCCAGTCGATCCCCGAGGAAAAACAGGCCTTCACCTTCCACGGCAAGCGCTTCATCGTCATGAAACGCGACAAGAACCGCCTCGCGCGGATCAGGATCAGGCCCGCGGTGGTCGAGCCTCAACCGGCCGCAGCGCGTCCGCCGAAGTAACACCCAGCCACAAGACCCGACCTGCCGCCAGGCCAAGCACCGCTCCGGCCAGTTGGGCCGCGATGAATGCCGGCGTGTCGGCGGGCGCGATGCCCGCGAATGTATCGGTCAGCGCCCGCGCGATGGTCACAGCTGGATTGGCGAAGGACGTCGACGAGATGAACCAGTAGGCCGCGAAGATGTAGAGACCGACGGCGGCGGGCGTCGTTTTGGGTGCCTGGGCAATGCAGCCGAAGATGGTCAACACCAGTCCAAAGGTTGCGACTGCCTCGCCGAGCCATTGGCCCGGGCCGGTTCGGACCGTGGTCGAGACCTGCAGCAGCGGCAGGTCGAACATCGCGTGCGCCAGCAATACGCCCAGTATCGCGCCGCTCGCTTGTGCTGCGACATAGGGCGCGACCAGCGACCATGCCAGGCGCCGGTCGAGCGCCGTCACGAGGCTGACTGCTGGGTTGAAATGCGCGCCGGAGATTGGCGCGAGAATGGTGATGAGCACCACCAGCATGGCCCCGGTGGCCAGGGCATTGCAGAGCAGTGCCAGCGCTACGTTACCCTGCGCAAGCTGCGCCGCCATGATGCCGGAGCCGACCACGGTTGCGAGAAGGAAGGCACTTCCCAGGCATTCGGCAAGCAATCGCCGCGCGAGCAAAGCGCTCATGTGCTGGAATCGCCTGCTTTTGTGCTGGCACCTTCCATCTTGCCGATATCATGCAGATGTGCGGTCAGCGCCATGCGGTCGAGGCTGGTGATGGGCAGCGCGGTGAATGCCCTGATGCGGTTGCGCATGTATTTGAAGGCGGTGACGAAAGCTGCTTCCTTTTCGAGGTCGGTGCCTTCGACGTGGCTCGGATCCTCGATGCCCCAATGCGCGTTGGCCGGATGGCCGAGCCAGACCGGGCAGGCTTCGCCGGCAGCGTCGTCGCAGACGGTGAAGATGAAATCCATCTCCGGGGCGCCGGCCGCGGCGAACTCATCCCAGGTCTTCGAGCGGAAGCCGTCGGCCGGATAGCCATAGCTTTCAAGCACCTTGAGCGCGAAGGGATTGACGCTGCCCCTGGGCTGGCTGCCGGCGGAAAAGGCGTTGAAATGCGGTGCCCCATCCTTGCGCAGGATGCCCTCGGCGAGGATCGAGCGGGCGCTGTTGCCGGTACAGAGGAAAAGCACGTTGAAAGGCCGATGGGTCATGGCATTACTCCGATGGCGTGCAGCAGGGAGACAATTCGGCGAGCAGCGGCGCGCAGATCTCCGGCTTGCCGTCGCAGCAATCCTGCAGCAGGAACAACAGCACATTGCGCAGGGCAGGGAGGTTGGCGCGGTAGATGATCGAGCGCCCCTGGCGGTCGCCGGTGGCGAGGCCGGCGCGGGTCAGCACGGCCAGATGCGCGGACATGGTGTTTTGCGGCACGTCGAGTCGGCGTGCCAGGTCGCCGGCGGCAATGCCGTCCGGCTCGGCGGCGGCCATCTGGCGAAAGGCCTCCAGCCGTGTCGTTTGGGCCAGCGCGGCGAGAGCGTCGATCGTGTCGTTTGCATCCATATATCCAGACTAATGGATGTATGTGACAGGCAAATGACGAGGCAGCGTTGGGCTGCGCTCAACAATCGTCCAGAAAGAAAATTACCAGCGTGTCGCTTCGCCGGGGGCTGCCGGCTCGATCGCCAGTGCGTGCAGGCCGGCCTTGAGTTCGGCTGCCAGCGCGTCGTTGACGGCGCGATGGCGGTCGATGCGACTCATGCCGGCAAAGGCGGGGGCGACGATGCGGATGCGGAAATGTGTCTCGCCTGACCCGTCGAAGGTGGCGTGATCGCCGCCGTCGACATGGTGGTGGCCGGCATGCAGGTGGCTTTCATTGAGCACGACGAGCCGCTCCGGCGAAAATGCCTCGTTCAGCTTCGTTTCGATAGTCGCCTGTATGGACATCGGTCTCGCCTTTCACCACATGTGTCGCCGCGACCAATCATGCCCTCGGGCAAAATTGGGCCGCAAATCAGGCGTTAGGGCCAACATCCTCGAAATGTCAATTCTTGTTTCGCCGCGCCAAGAGGCGGTAAATACGATCAGATGAAGCCGTACCCAAAATATTTCGACAAGATTCGCGTCCGGCCCGATCCGGAAGCGGAGGTGAAGTCGCATGCCCCGCTCTGCCAGTGGGACGGCTGCAAGCAGCCGGGAACGCACAAGGCGCCGGTCGGCCGCATGAGGGAAGGCGAGTACTTCCGCTTCTGCTTCGATCACGTGCGCGAGTACAACAAGGGCTTCAACTACTTCTCCGGCCTCGCCGACGGCGATATCGCGCGTTTTCAGAAGGAAGCGCTGACCGGCCACAGGCCGACCTGGACCATGGGATCCAACGGCTCGGCGCGTTCGGCGCCTGACTTTGCCCAGCAGCGCTCGGGCCGCGCCGGCTACTACAGCCGCATGCGCGATCCGCATAACCCCTTCGGTGCCCAGGGCGCGCCGCGCCAGCGCAAGGCGAAGCCCTTGGAGGCCAAGGCACTGGAGACGCTGGGACTCGATTCGCGCGCCACCGGCTCCGATATCAAGGCGCGCTACAAGGAACTGGTCAAACGCCACCACCCCGACGCCAATGGCGGCGACCGAGGTTCTGAAGACCGCTTCAGGGATGTGCTCCAGGCATATCGCGTGCTCAAGCAAGCGGGATTGTGTTGAGCCAGCCGCGGTCGCGGCCTTTTTCCAACTTTCATCTGGTCGGAAAAGGCTTTATGACCGCCCCCGAAGAAAATTCGATTGCCGGCGTGGCCTGAAGCCTCGCGCGTGGAGACGCTATGAACAAGGTCGATCGCGACATCACCAACCTGCCTGATACCACGGTGTCGGTGAAAGACACCTTCGGCTTCGATTCGAAGATGGTCGTGCCGGCCTATTCGGCCTCGTCGGAGCATGTGCCCGACATCGATCCGGACTATCTGTTCGACAAGGCAACGACCATGGCGATCCTCGCCGGCTTCGCCTACAACCGCCGCGTCATGGTGTCGGGTTACCACGGCACCGGCAAGTCGACCCACATCGAACAGGTCGCCGCCCGTCTCAACTGGCCGATGGTCCGCGTCAACCTCGACAGCCATGTCAGCCGTATCGATCTGGTCGGCAAGGACGCGATCGTCGTCAAGGAAGGCATGCAGGTCACCGAGTTCAAGGACGGCATCCTGCCCTGGGCCTACCAGCACAATGTCGCGCTCTGCTTCGACGAGTATGACGCCGGCCGCCCCGACGTGATGTTCGTCATCCAGCGCGTGCTCGAATCGTCGGGCCGCCTGACCCTGCTCGACCAGAGCCGCGTTATCCGCCCGCACCCGGCCTTCCGTCTGTTTGCCACCGCCAACACCGTCGGCCTCGGCGACACGACCGGCCTTTATCACGGCACCCAGCAGATCAACCAGGCGCAGATGGACCGCTGGTCGATCGTGACCACGCTGAACTACCTGCCGCACGACAACGAAGTGAACATCGTCATTGCCAAGGCCAAGCACTACCGCGACGCCAAAGGCAAGGAGATCGTCAACAAGATGGTCCGCGTCGCCGACATGACGCGCTCGGCCTTCATCAATGGCGACCTGTCGACGGTCATGAGCCCGCGTACCGTCATCACCTGGGCTGAAAACGCCGAGATTTTCGGCGATGTCGGCATGGCCTTCAGGCTCACCTTCCTGAACAAGTGCGACGAACTCGAACGCTCAGTCGTTGCCGAATTCTACCAGCGCGCCTTCGGTGAGGACCTGCCGGAATCCGCTGCCAACGTCGTGCTTGGATAAGAACAGGCTCAAATGGCAGGGCCGGGCGACAACACACGCAACAAGTCGAAGACGGGCTCTGAAGCCGACAGCTTCAAGCGCGCGATGACCGTCTGCATGCGTGCCATTTCGGGCGACAACGGCCTCGAAGTGGCCTTCGCCAAGGAGCGGCCGGCGCTTGCCGGCAATCGCGCCCGCCTGCCCGAGCTGCCCAAGAAGGCCTCGCCCAGTGACATCGCCGTCACCCGGGGCCTCGGCGATTCCATGGCGCTGAAGCGTGCCTGCCACGACGGCCGCATCCATGCCCGCCTGGCGCCCGAGGGCAAGCAAGCCCGTGCCGTGTTCGACGCGGTCGAGCAGGCGCGTGTCGAGGCCATCGGTAGCCGCGCCATGACAGGCGTTGCCCAGAACATCACCTCGATGCTCGAGGACAAATACGCCAAGGCCAATCTCGCCGACGTCACCGAACAGTCGGAAGCGCCGCTCGAGGAAGCGCTGGCGCTGATGGTGCGCGAGAAGCTGACCGGCCAGCCCGTCCCCAAGAGCGGCGAGCGCATGGTCGCGCTCTGGCGCGACTGGGTCGACCAGAAGGCCGGTGGCGATCTCGACGGCCTGCTCGGCAGCCTCGAGGACCAACAGGCTTTCGCCCGTGTCGTCCGTCATATGCTGGCCTCGCTCGAGATGGCCGAGGAATATGGCGACGACCAGGAGACCGAGGACAACGAGGACCAGGACGACGACCAGCCGCAAGGCGAGGAGCAGAGCGAGGAGGGCGGCGAGGACGATTCCGGCTCCGAGCAGGCACAGTCCGAAGATGCCGAATCCTCCGCCGACGAAGAGCAGTCCGGCGAGATGGAGGCGTCCGATGCCACGTCCGACGAGATGTCCGACGACGATGACGTCGATTCCGAGACGCCGGGCGAGGCGCGCCGCCAGGACAATCCCTTCGCCAACCTGCCGCGCGAAATCGACTACAAGGTCTTCACCACCGCTTTCGACGAGACAGTGGGCGCCGAGGAGCTGTGTGACGAGGACGAACTCGACCGTCTCCGCGCCTTCCTCGACAAGCAGCTCGCCAATCTGTCTGGTGTCGTCGGCCGTCTCGCCAACCGCCTGCAGCGCCGCCTGATGGCGCAGCAGAACCGTTCCTGGGACTTCGACCTGGAAGAGGGCTATCTCGACCCCGCACGCCTCGTGCGCGTCGTCATCGACCCGATGCAGCCGCTGTCGTTCAAGCAGGAGCGCGACACCAAGTTCCGCGACACCGTCGTCACGCTGGTGCTCGACAATTCCGGCTCGATGCGTGGCCGTCCGATCACCGTTGCCGCAACCTGCGCCGACATATTGGCGCGCACGCTGGAGCGCTGCGGCGTCTCTGTCGAGATCCTCGGCTTCACGACGCGCGCCTGGAAAGGCGGACAAGCACGCGAGAAGTGGTTGAAGGACGGCAAGCCGCCGAACCCCGGCCGCCTCAACGACCTCCGCCACATCATCTACAAGTCAGCCGACGCGCCGTGGCGCCGCGCCCGCCGCAATCTCGGCCTGATGATGCGCGAAGGCCTGCTTAAGGAAAACATCGACGGCGAAGCGTTGCTCTGGGCGCACCAGCGCCTGATCGCACGGCCCGAGCAGCGCAAGATCCTGATGATGATCTCGGACGGCGCGCCGGTGGACGATTCGACGCTGTCGGTGAATCCGGGCAACTATCTGGAGCGCCATCTGCGCGCCGTCATCGACCTGATCGAGACGCGCTCGCCGGTCGAGCTTCTGGCGATCGGCATCGGCCACGACGTCACGCGCTACTATCGCCGTGCCGTCACCATCGTCGACGCCGAGGAACTGGCAGGTGCGATGACCGAGCAGCTCGCCTCGCTGTTCGGCGAAGAGAGTGCGCGCGAGACCCGCCGCGGCGGCTTCCGGCGCGCCGGGTGAGCTTGTCCATGGCCCGGCTGCGGCACCTTGCTTGCGCTGCCTTGGCGGCGCTCGCGCTGTCGGCATCGCTCACCGCGTCCTCGCGCGCCGAGCAGCCTGCCATCGAGCGCATCGAGATATCAGCCCGTCCCATCGCCCGCTTCCAGATCGGTCTCGACCAGAAGATCTTTGGTCCGCTCGAATTCGTCGGCGGCCTCGAAATGACCTCGTCGTCGCGCAATCTCGGCGCGCTGTCGGCCTTCCGCTTCCTCAAATCGGGGAGTGACTTCATCGGCGTCGCCGACACCGGCTTCTGGTATTTTGGACGTGTCGCCCGCGATTCCGCGATGCGCCCGACGGGCATCGAGAACTTCCGCATGGTGCAGATGGTGGACAGCTCCGGTGTCGCCATCGAAAAGAAATGGCAGGCCGATGCAGAGGGCCTTGCGGTGAAGGACGGTATCGCTACCGTGGGCTTCGAGCGCACCCACCGCGTCGCCCAGTACCGCATCGATCCCGACAACATGCAGCCGCCGTTCCGCGAGCTCGAGTTCCTCGTGCCGCGCAACGAGCTCAGGACGAATCGCGGCTTCGAGACCGTCGCCTATTCCACTGAGAAGGGCGGGCTTGTGGTGGTGTCGGAAAAGAGCCTCGACACATCAGGCAACATCTTCGCCGCGATCATCGAGGGGCCCAAGAAGGGCGTCTTCACGGTCAAGCGCAACGGCGAGTTCGACATCACCGACGGCGCCTTCCTGCCCGATGGCGACCTGCTGCTGCTTGAACGTAGCTTCTCGATGGCTTCGGGCGTGAAGATGCGGCTCCGGCGCATTGCCTCCGAGACAATCGCCAGGGGCCAGATCGCCGACGGCCCGGTGCTGCTGGAAGCCAACATGGGCTACCAGATCGACAACATGGAAGGGCTCGACGTCTGGCAGCGCAGCGACGGCGCGCTGATGGTATCGCTGGTCTCCGACGACAACCATTCGATCCTGCAGCGCAACCTCTACCTGGAATTCATCCTGCACGGCGATTGAGCAGCGATTGTCCGCTATTGTCGGCGCCTGCGATGCGGGAGCCAGCCATGTCGTCCGATGTAACCAGCCTCATTGACCGCTACTGCGCGGTCTGGAACGAACCCGACGCCGACAGTCGCAAGGAGCTGCTCGAAGCCGTCTGGGCCGAGCGGGCGACATACACCGACCCGCGGGCCGACACTGTCGGTGCCGATGAGCTTCTGGTGCATATCGCAAGTATCCGGATGAGCCGCCCCGGTGCGAAGATCGTCCGCACCACCTCTGTCGATCTTCATCACGGCGTTGCCCGCTTCGGCTGGCGCGTCGTCGAGGCCGACGGCACACCGCTGCCCGAAGGCCTTGATATTGCCGAGCTTTCGCCCGACGGGAAGCGCATCGCGCGCATCATCGGCTTCTTCGGGCCGATGGTAGCGATCTGATCTGCCTGAACTTGCCCTTGGCCGAGCCAAGCAGGGAGCCGGTCGCAGCTATCCGGACAAAAAGAAAGCGAGGGGTCCCCTAACCCCTCGCTGCAAAAATCATGACCTCCGGGGTATCTTCCCCGTAAGGCGTCCCCCAATCAGGCTGCCAGATGGCTTGTCGCGGCCTGGGCGTAGTTGTGGCCGAAGCGGTTGGCGAGGAAGGCGTCGAGTGCGATGTCTTCCTGGCGGATGAAGCCCTGCTGCGGCAATGCGCCGTTGGCCAGCATGTCGAGCACGGCGCAGATGCCGGAAGCCGTGGTGATCTGGATGGCGCTGCGCACCATCTTGCCCATCTGGCGGCTGTAGATCTTGTTGGCGTAGCTTTCCTGGAGCAGGCGCCCGCCCTTGCGACCGCTGACGGTGACGAAGATCACCACCACGTCCTGCATGGTCGCCGGCAGCGAGTTCTCCAGGATGTCCTTGAGCACTTCGCGGCGGTGACGCAGGCCGAGATCGTTGAGCAGCGCCTTCATGATCGCGGCGTGGCCGGGATAGCGAATGGTGCGGTAGTTCAGCGTGCGCACCTTGCCCTTGTAGGTCTCGCACAGCGTGCCGAGACCGCCCGAGGTGTTGAACGCCTCATAGGTGATGCCGTCGAGCGAGAACTCTTCGCGTTCTTCCAGCGGCGGCACCTCGACCAGCGAGCCTTCGACGATCGCCTCGCAGGGCTCGCAATACTCGTTGATGACGCCGTCGGTGCTCCAGGTCAGATTGTAGTTCAACGCATTGGACGGGTACTGCGGCAGTGCGCCGACGCGCATGCGCACGCTCTCCAGCGAATCGAAGCGCTTGGCGAGATCGTTGGCGACGATCGAGATGAAGCCTGGTGCGAGGCCGCACTGCGGGATGAAGGCGCTCTTGGCGGTGACAGCCAGTTCCTTGACGATGCGGGTCGAAGCGACGTCCTCGGTCAGGTCGAGATAGTGCACGCCGGCCTTGGCGGCTGCCTCGGCAATGCGCGTGGTGAGGTGGAAGGGGGCAGCGGAAAGTACGGCGAACTTGCCTGCCAAAACGGCGTCGAGGGCGCCAGCTTCGGCGATCTCGACCTTAAGCGTCTCGACGGCGTTGCCGGTCTCGAGCGAATCAAGTGCGGCCTGCGAGCGGTCGACCACGGTCACCTGGTAATCGCCACTCTCGGCCAGCATGTCGGCGATGGTCGAGCCGATCTTGCCTGCGCCTACGACAACGATCTGTTTCATGGTCATGTCCCCTTCAAATGGAATTTCGCGCGGAGTCTACGGTCGCACCACGTCAAAAGGCAGTATCGATATTGCCGAAAGGCCGATATGTTTTGGACGAAACGACGTATGGTATCGACGAAATGACGACAGACCCTGACCGCGCCCTGCTTGCCTTGTTGCGCGAGAACGCGCGCGCCTCGACGGCCGAGCTGGCGCGCAAGCTAGGTGTGTCGCGAACGACGGTGCAAAGCCGGATCGAGCGGCTGGAACAGCGTGGGGTGATTGCTGGCTACAGCGTCAGGCTGTCGCCAGACTACGAGAAGAACCTGGTTCGCGCGCATATCCTGGTCACCGCGCTGCCCAAGGTCTCGGCGGCGGTGGAGGCGGTGCTGAAGCGGATTCCCGAGGTGCGCACGCTGCATTCGGTCAGCGGCAATTTCGACATGATCGTCGTCGTCGAGGCGCCGTCGGTGCGCGACCTCGATGCCTTGATCGACCGAATAGGTGCGCTCGAAGGTGTCGAACGCACCTTGTCGTCGATCGTCCTGTCGACGCGAATCGACCGCTGATCGGCCTCAGCCGATCGCCGAAAGGTCGTGACGAAAGACGACCTCGCCACCGATAACCTCGCCCGTCGCGCGGAAGCCAACCTCGCGATAGAGCGCCATCGCCATTTCGTTTTCCGGCACGACGCTCAAGGTGACATGGCCGCAGCTGGGCAGCTTCGACATCAGCTTCAGCATCTCCAGCAACGCCTTGCGGCCATAGCCGAGCCGCTGGTAACGCTGGTCGATCATCAGCCGATAGATCCAGTAATTGCCGTCGTCGGGATCGAGCGCATACATGGTGAAGCCGACCGGCAGGTCATCGGCATAGATGGCGAACGGCGCGCAATGGTGGCCCGCATCAGCCTCTTCGATCGAATCCTCGTTGCTGGCGACAAAATTCTGCTGCGCCGGCGCGACTTGCAGTTCAAGCATTGTTGCCCGCTCGGCATCGTTGAGCGGGCGTAGTGTAATGGTCATGTATCCACCGTGTCTGACGTAACTCCCGCGACATTGTCGAGATTGCATTACGTCAGCATGTCCCCGGTGGTCGCGGAAAGTAGCGAATACCGATGCTCATGCGCTCGGCTCGCTTGCCGCCGCCTGTCGCAGCAGCTTGGCAAGCTCCTCGACCGGCTTGACCGCCGAAGTCGGCGCTGTCCCGGCGAGGACCATCACCGGCACGCCCGATATGCCGCGTTCGACGGCGAGGCGCTTGTCGGCGCGCACGGCGGCGGCGAAATCGTCGCCGGCGAGCAATTCCGCCACCGCACCTGGCGCAAGCCCGGCCTCGCGGCCAAGCCGGTCCAGAACGCCGCGGTCGGCTATGTTTTCGGCCTCGCTGTGATAGGCGCGCAGCAGGCGTTCCATCACCGCGTCGGCCTTGCCGCTCGCTGCACCAAGGTGAACCAGCCGGTGCGCGTTGAAGCTGTTGACCGGGCGGGCGTTCTCCAGGTCTAGCTTGATGCCCTCGACCACTCCGAACCCTGTGATCTGGGCGAGCCGCGCTTCGGCCGCATCGCCGCGCCATTGCCTGATCATGTCGGCGGCGCTGTCGCCTGATATCAGAGCGCCTTCGGGCGACAACTCGAAGCTGCGCCAAACGATCCTGATCGGCGTGCCGGCAAGCGCCGAGGCGGCTTCGAGGCGGCGCTTGGCGATGTAGCTCCACGGACACAGCACGTCGGCATGCATCTCGATCTGCATGGTCTCCTCCCGGCTCAGGCGTCGATCGGGCGCGGGCCGGGCGCGATTTCGCGGACGAGGTTGTAGCGCGGTGGGCCGCTCATTCTGGGCTCGGCCTTGCCCTTGAGGCCGTCGATGACGCCCTCGATCGCCGCAATGCGCGCGGCATTGTCCGATACGCGCTCGAATTCGCGATGCGCGGCTTCGCTTTCCCAGTGGATGATGTTGTAGACGCGCGTGCCGTCGGTGCTGGCAAACAGATGCGCCGACTTGTAGCCGGGATAGAACCGTACCCATTTTTCCTGCAGGCCGGCGAAGGCGTCGATCAGCTCTTGCTGTGTCTGGGCGCCGTCCACGGTGTAGTCGATGATCGAGTAGAATCCCTGTGTGTCCTGCATCTGCATGTCCTTTCGTCGCTTTGATGAGCCGAAGGTAAGGACAGGTACCCGGGTGGATTAGCCGGAGATTTCAGGATGCAGCTTCCGGATCGACGGAAGATCAGGCGACGAACAGCTGGCGCGGAAAATGCGCGACGACATGGTCGATGAAGGAGCGCAGGCGCCTCGAGACGATGCGCTGGCGCAGATAGACGATGTGGATCGGCTGCGCCTCGCCGCTCCACTCGGGCAACAGAATCACCAGCTCGCCACTGGCCAGTTCCCGGGCCAGGAACGCAGCCGGCACCAGCGCAATACCACGACCCGCGACGGCTTGATGCCGCAATGACGAAAGCTGGTTGCCGGTGAAACGACCGGAGATGCTCAGTTTGTAGGGGTCGCCGCCGGCGTGGCGTAGCTGTGCCGAGGCATATCCGGAAAAGGACATCAGCTGGCCGGTGTCGATGTCACCAGGATGGCTGATTGGTGCATGTGCCGCGAGATAGGCAGGTGACGCCACGAGCCTCAGCGCGGCACTGCCAAGCGAACGCGCCACCAGCCCCGAATCGTCGCGCAGCGTGCCGACCCGAATGGCGACGTCGATGCCATCAGTGAACAGGTCGGCGTTGCGGCTGCTCAGATTGAGCTCCAGCGACATGTTGGGATGAGCCTCGAGGTAGCTGCTCAGCAGCGGCGCCAGCACATCGTCCATGGCGATCGTGCTCGCCACTCTGAGCTTGCCGCTCAGCCCTGCCGCCGTGTCGGTCAGCTCGGCCTCGTAGCCGCGCAGTTCGGCCAGCGCCCGCGACGCGACCTCGTGATAGCTTGCGCCGGTTTCGGTCAAGGCCAGACGTCGCGTGGTGCGCTTGAGCAAGGTGCTGCCGAGGCGGGTTTCGAGTGCGGCGATACGCTGGCTTATCGTTGAGACGGGGATGCCGGTGGCTCTGGCTGCGCCGGAAAAGCTTCCGGTCCGAACGACCTCGAGGAAAAGATCAACCGAATCGAGAGCCATACCCTTGCCGATCATGCCGTGGCGCGAGCCGGTAAGGTATGCGGCGGCGCCCGACATGCAAGAGCAGCCGATCGATCATCGGATGCTCTTGGCAATGCTGTCGTATTTGTTGGCGGCTATGCCAGCGCCGGCTGTGTCCAGCGCGCGGCGATCAGGCGGTAGGGGATCAGCGCGAAGACGGCGATCAGAAGCTTCACCGTGAGGTCGCCGAGCGCCCACGAGATCCAGCGCGCCGCCTCGAACGGCAGCACGCCGAACAGCGGGGCCGCTTCCAGGGCGAATGCATCCTCGGAGCCGAGGAAAGCGAAGGCTGCCGAAAAGGCGATGCCGAAGAAGATCGCCGTGTCGAACACCGAACCGACGAGCGTGCCGAAGATCGGCGCGCGCCACCAGCTCTGCCGGCGCAGCCAGTTGAACACGGTGATGTCGAGCAACTGGGCGGTCAGGAAGGCAGCACCGGAGGCAACGGCGATTCGCGCCAGTCGATCGGCAGCCGTGTCGAACGGGATCAGGCCATAGCGGAACAGCACCGGCGGAATGACGATCGAGCAGACCACCGCAACCGTGAAGCCGACGAAGACGATACGCCGTGCCAGCTTCGGGCCGTAGCGCCGGTTGGCAAGGTCGGTGACCAGGAATGAGAAGGGATAGGTGAAGGCGCCCCAGGTCAGGACGTCGGCAAGCGCCAAAGGTCCGACCTGTCCCTGCATCGGGAACTGGACGAGAATGTTGGAAGCGACGACGACAAGCGCCATGGCCGCCACGAAAGGCAGGTATCTTGAACCGGAGTTCATTTTTTTATCCTGGGTAATGGAACCAGCGGTACGGGCATAGCCCGGGCGGATTTGGGCGGAGCCTCCATCGTCCTTGCGGCCGTCAGAGGCTCCAGGCGGTCGTCCCCCGCCTCGTCAGACGATTAGGCTGCGGCCTGCTCGGCGTTCTTCTTGGCGATCTGCTTCTTGAGCAGGCGCGCACGCTGCGACAGCTCTTCCGCGTCAGCCTTGATCAGGAAGGCGTCGAGGCCACCGCGATGCTCGACCGTGCGCAGGGCGTTGGCCGAAATGCGCAGGCGCACGTTCTGGTTCAGCGTCTCGGAGATGAGCGTGACGTTGACCAGGTTCGGCAGGAAGCGACGACGGGTCTTGTTGTTGGCGTGGCTCACATTGTTGCCGGTCATGACGGCTTTGCCGGTGAGTTCGCAAGCGCGGGACATGTTACTTACCTTCAGTTCTGGCGGACCAAGCGACGATGACGCACCGAATAACGATGGCGCGCGGTCTCAGTCAGGCGGCCTCATGGAAAAAGTTGGCGTTCCATAAGTGTATTTCACCGACGCGTCAAGCACCCCGGTTGTTTCCAGGCATTGTCCCCAACTCCACAGAATGGCCGGAATTGGTTCTATAACCATCGCGCAGGGACGTGAACAGCGGCAGGCGCAGCTTGCGCTGTCGATGAGGTGTTACCGAGAATGCGCCGCCCCGCACCGATCCTGCTTTGCCTTTGCCTCGCCGTCCTGCCGTCGCCGCTGCTCGCCGCCGGCAAATCCTTCAGCGGCGATTACTCGCTCTCGTTTCTTGGCATTCCGGTCGCCAAGGCGACCTTCGACAGCACCTATGAGGGCAACTCCTATGTCGTCAACGGCAGGGTCTCCAGCGCCGGGCTGGCGGCCTTCTTCGACGACACGCGCGGCACGATCTCGTCGCGCGGCAGTTTTGGCGAGGGCCGCACCAGGCCACGAGCCTTCCGCGCCGACTATGTCTCGGGCAAGGTCAGCTCGCTCGTCGCAGTCGGCTTTTCCGGCGACCGCGTCACCAGCACCGAGGTGGTGCCGCCGCCCAAGAAGCGCGGCAAGACCTGGATTCCGCTCGGCGCCAACGACCTGCGCGGCGTCGCCGATCCGATCGCTGCGACCGTCATCCGCGCGCCCAGCCTCGACAAGGTCTGCGGCCGCACTGTCAGGATCTATGACGGCGAACTGCGTGCCGACCTCAAGCTGACCGAGGTGTCGCGCAAGAAGATGGTGGTCAAGGGGTTCGAAGGCGACACAGTCACCTGCCGCATGGGCTTCCAGCCTGTCTCGGGCTACCGCACCGACAAGAAGGCGCTGACCTTCCTGCGCGACCGCAGCCGCATCATGGTGACGTTTGCGCCGCTCGGCGAAACCGGAGTATATGCGCCTATATATGCGACCGTAAGCACGGAGATCGGAACGATCACCGTCAAGGCACGGCGCTTCGAAGCGACCAATTGAGCATGACCCGAACGAAGCATGTTCCCGAAAAGTGGACATCGATTTTCGGATAAGATCATGCGCAACGAAGAGGGGGCGCCGGTTTCCGGACGCGGTCAGCCTCCACGGGGAAAGGCGCGTTGCGCCGGGAGGGGTAAGTGGGGCGCGCAACCTTGATCGGATTTTCGGCGGTCGCCATGTGGGCGCTGCTGGCCTTGCTTACCGACGCCTCCGGTTCGGTGCCGCCGTTCCTGATGTCGGCGATCACCTTCGCCGTCGGCACCTGCGTCGGCCTCGTTACCCGCCTGTTCATGCCCAAGCCCGACAAGGCCGAGAAGATCCCGGCGCAGGTCTGGATCATCGGCATCGTCGGCCTGTTCGGCTACCACTTCTTCTACTTCACCGCGCTGCGCAACGCGCCGGCGGTCGAGGCCAGCCTGATCGCCTATCTCTGGCCGCTCTTCATTGTGCTCGGCTCGGCGCTGATGCCGGGCGAGCGCCTGCGCTGGAACCACATCGCCGGTGCGCTGCTCGGCCTGGCCGGCACCTTCCTGATCGTCACCAAGGGCGGCGGGCTGGCCTTCGAGCCGCGCTACGCCTTCGGCTACATCATGGCCTTCGCCTGCGCCTTCCTGTGGTCGGGCTATTCGCTTCTGTCACGCCGCTTTCCCTCGGTGCCGACGACCGTCGTCACGTGGTTCTGCCTGGCGACGTCGGTGCTGTCCCTTGCCTGCCACCTGGCGCTGGAAGAGACCGTGCTGCCGGCCAATGCCGGTCAGTGGCTCGCCGTGCTTGGCCTCGGCCTGATGCCGGTCGGTGCTGCCTTCTATGCCTGGGACATCGGCGTCAAGCGCGGCAACATCCAGGTGCTCGGTGCTGCGAGCTACGCAGCCCCGCTGCTGTCGACCCTGGTGCTGATCGCGGCCGGCTTCGCCGAACCATCGCTGCGCATCCTCGCCGCTTGCGTGCTCATCACCGGCGGTGCGGTGCTGGCGGCGAAATCGCTGATCTTTGGCGAGGGCAAGGGGCCGGCCGCCGACGGGGCAGGGGCCTAGCCGACACTCGGCTCCCAGCCCGGTTCCGCCAACTCGAACTGGGCGAATTCGAAACCCGGTGACACCGTGCAGCCGACAAGCGTCCAGTCACCCAGGCAACGCGCCGTCTGCCACCAGCCGGACGGCACCACGCATTGCGGCCGCTGGCCGACTGCGATGTCGACGCCAAGCGTGTGGGCGACAAGGATGCCGCCTTCCTGGAACAGTTTCAGTTCGATCGGCGCGCCGGCATGGTAGTGCCAGATTTCGGCAGCGTCCTTGACCCGGTGCCATGCCGACACGTCACCGTGCTCGAGCAGAAAATAGATCGCCGTCTGGTTGCCGCGCGGGCCATGCGGTCCGGCTTCCGGATTGTCGCGAAATGTCTCGACATACCAGCCGCCCTCGGGGTGGCGTTGCATGCCGAGTGTGGCGATGATCTCTTGAGCCCTCATGGTCAAAAATTGTCCTTGCGCTTCCGGACCTCAGCGAAGACGTCGACGTCGGCCGCCTTTTCCATGCCGAGATGCTTGCGGATGGCTGGATCGGCCCAGCGCAGGAACGGGTTGGTCGCCAGCTCCTCGCCGATTGTCGTCGGCAGTGTCGGCCTGCCGTCGCTGCGCAACGCCTCGATCTTATCGGTGCGGGCGCGCAGGGCTGCGTTGTCCGGATCGATCGTCAGCGCGAAACGCGCATTGGACAGCGTGTATTCGTGCCCGCAATAGATCACCGTCTCCGGCGGCAGGGCGGCCAGCTTTTTCAGCGATTCGAACATGACGGGTGCCGGGCGCTCGAACAGCCGGCCGCAGCCGAGCGCAAACAGCGTGTCGGCGGTGAAGGCCAGCTTCGATTTCGGCAGGTAGTAGCAGACGTGGCCGGCCGTATGTCCGGGAGTCTCGATGACCTCGATGGTCTCGTTGCCGAAAGGAATGACCGAGCCTTGCTCGACCGTGTCGTCGATGCCGGGGATCTTGTCGCGCTCGGCTTCGGGGCCGATGATGCGCAGCTTGTAGCGGCTCTTCAAGGCCAGGTTCGCCTCGACATGGTCGGCATGGTGATGCGTCGTCAGGATCGTCGACGGCGTCCAGCCGCTGTGTTCGATCGCCGACTGGATCGGGCCTTCCTCGGGGGCATCGATAATTGCCGTCTCACCGGTTTCGCGGTCGTGCAAAAGCGCGCCGAAATTGTCGGTGCGGCACATGAAAAGCTTGATCTCGACAGCCATGACAGGACTCCATTTTGCCGGGAACGATAGGGCGCGCCGCCAAGCCTGTCACGCCAAATGGGGCGGGGTCGTTGAAGTCGGTGGGCGGCGCGTCTACCTTCGGCCCATGAATTCCGACATCGTCGATCTTCGCTCCTTCTACTCGACGCCGCTTGGCCGCCTCGCCGAGCAGTCGATATCCATGGCGCTGTCGTCGGTGTGGGCCGGTCTGCCCAATGAGCGGCTTGTCGGGCTCGGTTACACGCTGCCCTGGCTCGACCGATTCGGCAGCGATGCCGAGCGTGTCTTTGCCTTCATGCCGGCTACACAAGGTGCCGTGGTCTGGCCGGCGAATGGGCCGTCCTCGACGGCACTCGTCTTTGACGAGGAGTTGCCGCTCGTCGATTCCTCCGTCGACAGGGTGCTGCTGGTCCATTCGCTCGAACATGCCGAAAGCCCGCGCGAGACGCTGAAGGAGATCTGGCGCGTGCTGTCGCCGGCGGGGCGCATCGTCATTGTCGTGCCCAACCGGCGCGGCATGTGGGCGCGTTTCGAGCACACGCCCTTCGGCACCGGGCGGCCATTCTCGTCCGGCCAGCTCAACGAACTGTTGCGCGAGGCCAATTTCACCGTCTCGGCATGGTCGGATGCGCTGCATTTCCCGCCGTCACGGCGCAAATGGATGATGAAGTTCGACCATCTGTTCGAGCGCGCAGGCCGCCGCCTCTGGCCGATCTTTGCCGGCGCCATCGTCGTCGAGGCGCAGAAGCGCGTCTACCAGGGCATTCCGGTGGCGCAGCGCGCCTCGCGGCGCGTCTTCGTGCCGGTGCTGTCGCCCACCGGCGCCTCACGCGGCTTTCCAGCCCTGCGCCGTGGCGACGCGGAGCATGGTGGCTAGGCTGTACCTCACGAAGGGGTGAAGCCGCACCACTTCCATTCCGACGCCATTGCCGCGACACTGATCCATCCGTCGGAGAGCCTGCAAACGATGCTGGGCGTGCTGGCCATAGTCTTGTGTCTGGGCTGCGAGGTGCCGCGCCCGGTGGCTGGTGTTGCGGTCGATGTCGAGCTCGTGCTTGCGGTCGACGTCTCGCGCTCGATGGATCTGGAAGAGTTCACCCTCCAGCGCGCGGGTTATGTCGAGGCGCTGCGCCACCCTGATTTCATTGATGCCGTTCTGTCCGGCCAGCATGGCCGCGTCGCCATCACCTATTTCGAATGGGCGGGCACCGTGCGCGAGGAATCGGTGGTGCCGTGGCAGATCATCGACGGGCCGCAGAGTGCTGCCGCCTTCGCCGCCAGGCTCGAGGCGAGGCCGTTCAGCGGCTTTCGCGGCACCTCGATCTCGGGCGCGGTCACTTATGGCGCCAAGCTGTTCGACAGCAACGACGCCGACGGCTTTCGCCGCGTTATCGACATTTCGGGCGACGGGCCGAACAATTTCGGCAACCCGGTGCTTCCCGCGCGTGACGCTGCTCTGGCCCAGGGAATCGTCATCAACGGCTTGCCGATCCTGATCCGGCCGTCGCGAACGGCGTCCAGGCTCGACCGTTACTACGCCAAATGTGTCACCGGCGGCGCCGGCTCGTTCGTCCTGCCGATCAAGGCGGCGTCGGAATTCGCCACTGCGATCCGGCGCAAGCTGGTGCTCGAGGTCAGCGGCGACACCCATGCCGTGCCGGTCGTCAGGATCGACACCGAGCCCCGGGTCGACTGCATGGCCGGCGAACGCGACAGGCGGATCTATTCCGATCCCTATTTCCCGGAGCTAGATCGTTAGACTGCGGGTGCGTTCGTTGCCGGGAAGCCCTGCGCGGAATATGCTTGGTTTCTAATGTTTCTGCGGATTACGGCACTCTTGGAGCAGAGGGTACTGCCATGGAGGGGGAACAGATCGGGCGCCTGCTGCGCCAGGCCGCGGACCATGCCATCCGTTACAGGTCGGAACTGCCATCCAGGCCGCAGCGTCCGCTGCATGGCTACGCCGACGCCTTGGCCGCCTTTGACGGCCCTTTGCCCGAGACCGGAGAAGCACCCGGCGTCGTGGTCGACGAACTGGCGGCACGGGCCGAACCGGGCCTCAACGTTACCACCGGCGCACGCTTCTTCGGCTGGGTCATTGGCGGTTCGCACCCGGTTGGCGTCGCTGCGGACTGGATGACCAGCGCATGGGGCCAGAACGCCGGCAACCACCACGCCATGCCGTCGGCCGCCGCGGCCGAGACGGTTGCCGCGCGCTGGCTGCTCGACCTGCTCGATCTGCCGCGCGAAAGCTCGGTTGGCTTTGTCACAGGTGCTACGGTGGCAAATTTCGTTTGCCTGGCCGCAGCGCGCGGTGCGGTGCTGCGACGTGTCGGCTGGGATGTCGACGCCAACGGCCTGTTCGGCGCGCCGTCGATTTCCGTGCTGATTGGAGACGACGCCCACACCACGGTGTTTTCGGCGCTGCAATTCCTCGGCCTTGGCCACGATCGGCTGATCCGGGTCGCCACCGACAGCCAAGGCCAGATGGAGCCGGAGGATTTCGCTCGCCGTGCGGCTGACGTGCGGGGGCCGGCAATCGTCATCCTGCAGGCCGGCCAGATCAACACCGGCGGCTTCGACAGGTTCACCGAACTGGTGCCGATCGCCCGCGGGGTCGGTGCCTGGATCCATGTCGACAGCGCTTTCGGGGCTTGGGCGCGTGCCTGCCCTGCTTTCAGGCATTTCACCGAGGGGCTCGACGCTTGCGATTCCTGGGCAACCGATGGCCACAAATGGCTGCAGACGCCTTATGACTGCGGCTATGCCATCGTCCGCGACAGCGAGGCGCATCGCCGCGCCATGACGATTGCGGCGAGCTATCTGCCGACGGCTATGGAGGGCGAGCGCGACCCCAGCCATTTCGTTCCCGAACTGTCGCGGCGGGCGCGTGGTTTTGCCACCTGGGCGATCATCCGCCATCTCGGCCGCGAGGGCATAGCCACGATGGTCGAGCGGCACTGTCGTGTTGCACGGCTGATCGCCGATGAGCTGCGTGGTGAAAACGCCATCGCAGTGCTCAACGATGTCGTGCTCAACCAGGTGCTGGTGCGTTTCGGCGCCGACGAGCTTGCCGAGCGCGGCGATGAACTGACCCGGGCAACGATCATCCGGCTCCAGCGGGACGGCGTTGCCTTCGCCGGCGGCGCCAAATGGCGCGGACGCGAGGTGATGCGCATTTCGGTGATTTCCTGGCTCATCGACGACGCGGCCGGCAAGGCTACCGCCGCAGCCATCATCTCGGCCTGGCGCGGCGTGCGTGAAACGTCCCAGGACTGACGCGAATATTTCCGGTTACTTGGCTTCGCCGCCGGCATATTCATCCGCCTGCCTTCAAATTTGCCAGATCGATCCCTAGATGACAGCGGGCTTGGCCCACGGTGAAGAATAGGGGTTGCCTCCTGACCGACGTCATCAACCAAAAGCGCGCCGTGCAGCATTCCAGGGGCAAGCGCGCGATGCTAATCGTCAATCCGCGCGCACGCCGTGGTGGCGGGTCGATCGATGCCGCCCGTCAGGTGCTCGTCGATGCCGGTCTCCAGATCGAGGAGATGGCAACAAGCAAGGACGAGAACGCCTCCGAGCTGATCTCGCGCAATGCCGATCATTTCGACATGGCAATCGTTGGTGGCGGCGACGGCACGCTCAACAACGCGGCCGCCGGTCTGTCCTATTCCGGCCTGACGCTCGGCGTGTTGCCGCTCGGCACAGCCAATGACTTTGCCCGCACGATGGGCATTCCCGCCGACCCGGTGAAGGCGGCGGAAATCATCGCCGCCGGCCACCAGGCAACCGTCGATCTCGGCGAGGTCAACGGCCATCTGTTCTTCAACGTCGCCAGCATCGGTTTCAGCGCCGAACTGGCGGGCGAGCTCACCGAGCACGCCAAGAAGCGCTGGGGCACGCTGGGCTACGGCATCGTCGCCGCCCGCATCCTGATGCGTTCGCGGCTGTTCACCTGTTATGTCGACCATGACGGCACCACCGAAAAGATCCGCACCATGCAGGTCTCGGTCGGCAACGGTCGCCATTATGGCGGCGGCATGACCGTCGAGGAGACCGCGACCGCCGACGACGGCTGGCTCGATCTCTACAGCCTCGAGGTCGACCATTGGTGGCGGCTGCTCAGGCTTCTGCCCAGCCTGCGCAAGGGCACGCAAGGCCAGTGGGACGACGTCCGCGCCTTCAAGACCACGGAGGTGACGATCCGCACCAAGCAGCCGCGACCGGTCAACACCGACGGCGAGCTGGTTACCTGGACGCCGGCGCATTTCCGCATCCGGCCGAAATCGGTCAACGTGTTCGTGCCGAAGGGCTGAGCCTCGGCCAAAGACTGCGTTTTCAATCACGGTCTGTTCAGCCGACTCGCTGATACGCCATCGCAGTTGAATGGCACACTCCGCCCGCGCCGATTCGCACGAAGCGGCCAGCCGGAGGATGCGCATGCCAGCCCAATCGTTCATCCACACCAATCGTGAGCCTCTGGCAGCGGATGTCGACGGCCGGTTTTTCGACCATCTCAGAATGGCGCGGCAGGCGCTTGCCGGCTCTCCGGTGCGCCGAACACTCGTCTGGCTCGGCCTGTCGATCCTGACCGTCATCCTCGCCACGTCGGCCGGGCAGATCGTGCTCAACCGCTGGAACAAGCCGTTCTACGACGCGCTCGAAAACCGCGACCTCGACGCCTTCCTGCGCCAGCTGACGATCTTCGCGGCGATCGCCGGCTGCCTCCTGGTGCTGAATGTCGGCCAGCAATGGCTGAACCAGATGATCCGGCTCAAGCTGCGCGAGGGGCTGACGCTCGACCTCATCACCGAATGGCTGCGGCCTGGCCGTGCCTTCCGCCTCGCCAATGCCGGGGCCGTCGGCGTCAATCCCGACCAGCGCATGCAGCAGGATGCCGGCCACCTTGCCGACCTTACAACCGACCTCGCCATCGGCCTGCTGCAGGCCTCGATCCTGCTGGTGTCCTTCGTCGGGGTGTTGTGGAGCCTGTCGTCCGGCTTCGTCTTCCACGTCGGCGAGCGCTCGTTCAGCATTCCCGGTTACATGGTCTGGGCGGCGATCGCCTATGCCGGCTCCGCATCGCTGCTGAGCTGGCTGGTCGGCCGGCCGCTGATTGCCCAGAACGCCGATCGCTATTCGCGCGAAGCCGAGCTTCGTTTCTCGATGGTCCGCATCAACCAGAACATCGACGCCATCTCGCTGGCGCGCGGCGAGGCCGATGAAAAGCGCCGGCTGGAGCTCGATCTTGCCGGCGTGCTCAATTCGCTGCGCCGCATCTTCGCCACCCAGATCAATCTCGGCTGGGTCACCGACGGTTATGGCTGGTTTACCGTGGTCGCGCCGATCCTGGTCGCTGCACCGGTCTATTTCGCTGGCGACATCAGCTTCGGCGGGCTGATGATGGCTGTCAGCGCCTTCAACCAGGTCCACGCCTCGCTGCGCTGGTTCATCAACAATGTCGGCGCCATCGCCGACTGGCGCGCCACGCTGATGCGCGTCGGCGTGATCCGCCGCGTGCTGGTCTCAGCCGACGGGCTGCACGACAAGGAGGAGCGCATCGACGTCGCCGAAAGCCACGACGGCAGCCTGGCGTTCGACGATCTCCAGCTGGTCTCGCCAAGCGGTTGCATCCGGCTTTCGGAGCCGCATCTCCGGGTCAGGCCGGGCGAGCGCCTGCAGGTCACGGGCGAGGCAGGTGCCGGCAAGACGCTGCTGTTCCGCGCGCTCGCCGGGCTGTGGCCATGGGGCAAGGGCCGCATCGAACTGCCCAAGGACAAGCAGGTCGCCATCCTGCCGCGCGTTTCCTACCTGCCGCCGGGCACGCTGCGCGAGGTGCTTGCCTATCCGTCCAGCGGCACAGTCCTCGACGACAAGGATTTTGCCGAAGCGCTTGCCGCCGTCGGGCTGGAGCGGCTGGCAACCTCGCTCGACCGTGTCGCGCCATGGAACGATGAACTCACCAGCGACGAATTGCGGCTCGTCGCCTTCGCGCGACTGCGTTTGCACAAGCCAGACTGGGCGATTGTCGACGAGGCCTTCGAGACGCTCGACGCAGCAGCGCATCAGCGGGTCAAAGACATGTTCGAGGGCGAGCTCGCCGGCACCGGCGTCGTCTATTTTGGCCCGCAACGTCACAATGGCGGCCTGTTCGACCGGACAGTCCACCTTGCCAAGGACAAGCGTGGGCCGGTGCTCAAGCCGATCCGCATCAAGGATGTGGCAAAGGCCAAGGCTCCGGCTTGATCGGCCGGGCTGCAGGCCGCTGGAGCAGGCCTGCAGCGGTGCGCTCAGATCGCGTGCGTCTGCGCATCCGAGCAAGGCTTGGCCGACGACTTTCCGGCACCGAACAGCACGAAGCTGAGTGCCGCCAGCACCCATACGCCGAGGCCGCCATAGAGCATCACCCAGTGGAATCCGTTGACCAGCGCGGCATGGACCGAATCGGCCGGCACATCGAGGGCGCCTTGTGCGCCGTCGGTTACGCCACCGGCGGCGATGCGCTCGGCCAGCGAGCGGAGCTGGCCGGCATCGGCGCCCTCGGGCAGCGCCCCCCTAAGTCCTGCAAGGATGCCCTCGACGAGAACGAAGCCCATGACGGCGATATTGATGGCAAGCGCGATCAGCCTGGCGCTGGCATCGATGCCCGAGGCCATGCCGGCGCGGCTGGCCGGCACCGAACCCGTGGTCATGTTGGTGGCCGGCGTCGTCGTCAGACCGAGACCGATGCCGGCAATCAGCGCCCCGGGCAGCACCGTCAGGCCGCTCGCCCCTTCGACAGGGCTGCCCAGCCACATGGCGATGAAGCCGAGGCCGATGGTGAACAGGCCGAGCGGAATGACGGTGCGTGGGCTGGTGCGCAAGAGCAGATACTGCGCCACCGGCGACATCACCAGGAACGGCACCGTATAGGCGAGCACGGCGAGCCCCGTTTCGGTGCTGTCATAGCCGAGGCCTGCGGTGAAATAGATCGGCAGGTAGACCATGAACGGCCAATAGCTGAAGTTCATGCCGACGCAGCCGACGATGGCGCCGGAGAAGTCACGGATCCGGAACACCGAGAAGTCGAACATCGGGTGCGAATGCCTCCGCTCGACCGCGACGAAGGCGATCAGGCCGATCAGCGTCGCCGCGGCGATAGCGAGAGCCGTCGGGCTAAGGAAGCCGAGATCAGCGCCTTGGGTGATGTAGTAGGTCAGGCCGAAGACAGCAGCACTCAGGATGACGATGCCGGGCAGGTCCAGCCTCGTCGCCTGCGGGTCACGCGATTCCTTGACGCTGCCGAAGGTCAGCACCAGGCACAGCAATGCCAGTGGAGCGTGCACGAGGAAGACCCACTGCCAGGTCGACAGGGCGACGATCACGCCACCGATGATGGGGCCAAAGCCAAGGCCGATGCCCGAGATGACGCCCCAGATGGCAAAGGCGCTGCTGCGCGCCCTGGCGTCCTGGAACTGGTGCGACAAAATGGCGATCGAGCAGATGAACATGGCGCCGCCGGCCATGCCCTGCAGGAAGCGGCTGACGATCAGCACTGTGGTGGTGGGGGCGAGGCCGCACATCAAGGAGGTCACGCCGAAAGCGGCAACCGTAAGCGCAAAAACGAGCCGGCGGCCGTAGCGGTCGGCCAGCGTTCCTGTTGCCATCAGCACCGTCGTACAGGCGATGGTGTAGGCGTTCATGATCCACTGCATGCCCTTGAAGTCGGCATGCAGCACATGTTCGAGCGTCGGCAGGATCACCGGCACGCTCGATATCTCAAGACCAAACATCAGCGCCGACAGGCAGATCGCCCCCAGCGCCAGACTGTCTCTCATCGTCAGCTTCATCCCATGTCTCCGGCTGGCGGCGTCGGGGGAGGAAGTCCGGTCGCCGCTGGTTATCTGGAAACATCCGAGATATGCCAAGCTTGATCATGCATAAATGCTATGCAAAACTATATCAGTGATAACAAATCGGTATAGATGAGATGCTGTGGCTCGACGCCGAGGCCGTTCGTAACTTCGTCATGGTGGCGGACCTGCAGAGTTTCACCCGTGCAGCCGACGCCATGGGCTCGACCCAGGCGGCGGTAAGCGTCAAGCTCAAGCGGCTGGAGGAGCGTGTCGGCCGCAAGCTGATCGAACGTACTCCGCGCCGCGTCAGGCTGTCGGCCGACGGCGCGCTGTTCATCGAATCGGCACGCAGCTTCCTAGCCGCGCATGACAAAGCGGTTGCCGGCCTGTCATGTTCGGCGCGGCGCTTCACGCTCGGCATTGCCGGCCATGTCGCCGGACCGGAGGTGACGACGCTGCTGGCCCGCCTCAGCCAGCACGACCCGGCCCTGACCATCGAGGTCCAGGTCGACAATTCGACCTTGCTGCTCGACGCCTTCGACCGTGGCGAGCTCGATGCGGCGATTGTCCGGCGCGAGGACGACCGCCGCGACGGCGAGGTGCTGGGACCGGAGCATTTCGGCTGGTTTGCGACGCCCGAGTTCGATCATCGTCTTGGCGAGCCGATCCGGCTGGCGACGCTGTCGCGGCTGTGCGGCGTGCGCGATCTGGCGATACGCACGCTCGACGATGCCGGCATTCCCTGGGTCGAGGTGTTCGTCGGCGGCGGCTCGTCGTTGGTGACGGCGGCAGTGTCGGCCGGGCTGGCGACGGCGGTCTTTCCCAGCCGTCTCGCGCCTCCCGGAACCGTCGAAGTCAGCCGCAAGTTCGGTCTGCCCGATGTGCCGGCAACCGAAATCGTGCTGCACTCGTCGCTCACCGACCGCCGCTCGCGCGAAGCCCTGCGCATCCTCGCCTGCGCCTTCCACGAGCATCGAGCCAAAGCGGGGTAGGGCAAAGGACCGCGCCCGGCGTCGAGCGCGGTCCTGTTCGGGGAGGCTAGCGGCCCTTGCCGATGTTTTCCAGATCGTACTCGGTGGTCTGGTAGACGCGGTTGATCCAGTTGCCGAACAAAAGATGGGCGTGCGAGCGCCAGCGATTCAGCGGCCGGCGCTGCGGGTCGTCGTCGGGGTAATATTCGTGCGGCACGGCAATCGTCACGCCGGCGGCCACGTCGCGGTCATACTCTTCCTTGAGTGAGGTCGAGTCGTATTCGATGTGGTTGAACATGTAGAGCCGGTTGCCGGCTTCTTCGGCCAGCAGGCTCGGGCCGGTCTCTTCCGATTCCATCAAAAGCTCCAGGCCGGAGCCTTCGGGGATGTCAGAGGCACGGACCTCGGTCCAGCGCGACACCGGTATGGCGAAATCGTCGGAGAAGCCGGCGAGATAGGGCGAGGCAGGCGCGTTGTTGTTGTGGCGGTAGACGCCGAACGCCTTGTGCTCCAGCGTGTGCTTGGGAACGCGGTGAAAATGCCAGGCGGCCGCCATCGCGCCCCAGCAGATGAAGAACGGCGAGTGCACGTTGGTCGTCGTCCAGTCCATGATCTGCTTGAGTTCGTCCCAGTAGGTCACGTCCTCGAAAGGCAGCAGTTCCACCGGCGCACCGGTGATGATGAAGCCGTCGAACTTGCGATCCTTGACCTCTTCCCAGGTCTGATAGAAGGCGATGAGGTGATCTTCTGAGGTGTTCTTGGCCTTGTGGGTGCCGATGCGCACCAGCGTCAGTTCGACCTGCAGCGGGCTGGCGCCGATCAGGCGCGCGATCTGCGTTTCGGTCCTGACCTTGTTGGGCATCAGGTTGAGCAGGCCGATCTGCAGCGGACGGATGTCCTGGCGGAGAGCTGTCTGCTCATCCATGATGGACACGCCCTCTTTTTCCAGCACTTGGCGGGCGGGGAGTTGATCCGGGATCTTGATCGGCACTGTGCGAACTCCAAAAAACAAAACCGGCATTGCTGTCGCAAAGCCGGTTTACGGATCGCAAACGGCCCTTTAGCGACTTGTTTAACGTGGCTGCAAGCCGACCGGCCAAATCACCACGGGTCTATGCCCTGCTATTACGCCCGGTCGGGGATTGCGTCAACCGCGACCCATTCGTCCGGCCAGACCGCCCGGTTCCGCCGGTTTTCCTCGACATTGCGTGCACCGGGCGGTATTTCCGCTGCGGCCTCCGGCCGGAGGCGCCAATCCAGGATATTTCGAAATGACCAAGGCACCCGAGCAGATTCGCCCCGAACCCCGCGCCGGCATCATGGACATCGCAGCCTATGTCCCCGGCAAGAGCTCCGCTCCGGCAGGCGTCGCCAAGGTCCATAAGCTGTCGTCGAACGAAAATCCGCTCGGCGCCTCGCCCCATGCGATCGAGGCCGTCCAAAGGCTATCGCATAAGATGGAGTATTATCCCGATGGGTCGGCGTCACGCCTGAGGCAGGCGATCGCGGCGACCCATGGGCTGAATCCTGCCAACATCCTGTGCACCAATGGCTCCGACGAAGTGCTGGGCCTGTTGTCCCAGAGCTATCTCTCGCCGGGCGACGAGGCCGTCTACACCGAGCACGGCTTCATGGTTTACAAGATCTACACCCAGGCAGCCGGTGCCACGCCGGTCGTTGCCAAGGAGGATGCCGAGAAGGCCAGCGTTGACAACATCATCGCGGCGGTGACGCCGAAGACCAGGATCGTCTTCCTCGCCAACCCCAACAACCCGACCGGCACCTACCTGCCGTTCGAGGAGGTGCGCCGCCTGCACGCGGCACTGCCCAAGAACGTGCTGCTCGTGCTCGATGCCGCCTATGCCGAATATGTCCGCCGCAACGACTATGAATCGGGCGTCGAGCTGGTCGCGGCCAACGAGAACGTCGTCATGACGCGGACCTTCTCCAAGATCCACGGCCTTGGCGGCATGCGCATCGGCTGGATCTATGCGCCGTCGCACATCATCGACGTGCTGGAGCGCATGCGCGGTCCCTTCAACGTCAATGCGGCGGCCATCGAGGCCGGCGTGGCGGCGATGGAAGACCGCGGCCATGTCGAGCGCACGGTGGCGCACAACGCCAAATGGGCGGAATGGCTGGTCGCCGAGTTCGAAAAGCTCGGCCTGCGCGTCACGCCTTCGGTCGGCAACTTTCTGCTGGTGCACTTCCCCGATGACGGCAAGCACTCGGCCGCTGCCGCCGACGATTATCTCACGGCGCGCGGCTATATCCTGCGCAGGGTCACCGGCTACGGTTTCCCCAATGCGCTGCGCATGACCATCGGCACCGAAGAAGCCAATCGCGGCGTCGTCGCCGCACTCACCGAATTCCTGAAAAGTTGAACCATGTCAGATCCTCTCTTTGAAAAGATCGCCCTCGTCGGCATCGGCCTGATCGGCTCGTCGCTGGCCCGCGTCATCCGCCGTGAAGGGCTCGCCCGTCACATTGCGATCACCACCCGCAGCGCACCCACGCTCGCCCGCGCCGAGGAACTCGGCCTCGGCGACAGCTACTCGACCGACGCCAAGGCAGCCGTCAAGGATGCCGACCTCGTCATCGTCTCGGTGCCGGTCGGCTCGTCCGGCGCCGTGGCTGTCGACATCGCATCGGCGCTGAAGCCGGGTGCCATCCTCACCGACGTCGGCTCCACCAAGGCCTCCGTCATCGCGCAGATGGCCCCGCATGTACCCGCGGGCGTGCATTTCATCCCTGGCCACCCGCTGGCCGGTACCGAGAAGTCGGGTCCCGACGCCGGCTTTGCCGAACTGTTCGAGAACCGCTGGTGCATCTTCACGCCGCTGCCTGATACCGATCCGGTGGCGCTGGAGAAGCTGTCGGAGTTCTGGCGCCGCTGCGGCTCCAACATCGATACGATGGATCCCGAACATCACGATATGACGCTCGCCATCGTCTCGCACCTGCCGCACATCATCGCCTACAACATCGTCGGCACGGCCGACGACCTGGAGTCGGTGACCAAGTCGGAAGTCATCAAGTATTCGGCTTCCGGTTTCCGCGACTTCACCCGTCTGGCGGCGTCGGACCCGACGATGTGGCGCGACGTCTGCCTGCACAACAAGGACGCGATCCTGGAAATGCTGGCGCGCTTCTCGGAAGACCTGGCGTCGCTGCAGCGGGCGATCCGCTGGGGCGACGGCGACAAGCTGTTCGAGATGTTCACCCGCACCCGTGCCATCCGCCGCTCGATCATCGACGCCGGCCAGGAAGTCGACGTGCCGAACTTCGGCCGCGAGGCCATCGAGCATCCGGCGAAGGGTTAGGGGAATGCGCGAATAGGGGAGCAGGGGATCGTCCCCCTACTCCCCTACTGCCTTACTCCCCTAATCTACCGCCGGTACCATGCCGAGCGGAATGAAGCCCAAAGTCGCCTTGCCCTTGACGATCTTGAGCGGCAGGGTCGGCGCGTCGCCGAGCAAAGCGAGGCCGGTGAAGGCGGTCTCGAACTGCTTGGCCTGCTCCGGAATGACCTGAGACAGGATGCGCGACAGCTCGCGCGGGTTCTGGATCGTCACCTTGAGATCTGCATCGATCAGTCCATCGTCGCCGACCGACCATGGGCCACTGAGTGCGACGCCGGTCGTACCGCCCGACGTCAGCGTCAGCGAGCGAATGCTGCCCGACTGGCCGCGCAGCGCCGGCTGCCTGTTTTCCACAAGGGCAACGCCATTGTTGAGCGAGGTGTCGGCGCTGCCGTCGAGCTTGGGCAGCGTGCGTCCGCCGATCGCCTGCGGGTCGATCTGCAAGCCGGTGAAGGTACCGGCGAGATCGATGTTGGCGCCGTTCGGGCGCAGATGCGTCTGCGTCTGCTCGGCGGTGAACAGCGGCTTGGCGACGCCGTCGATAAACGCTGCCTGGCCGGAAAGCTTGAGCGTTTCGACCGAGATACGTTCGGGCAACGGCTTGGCGATACGTGCGCTGGCATGCAGCAAATCCCAGTTGAATTGCAACTGAGGCAGGTCGGGCGCGGTGATCCTGAGCGGGCCGTCGATCTCCAGCACCGAGTGCATCGGCTGATAGACCTGGGCGGCGGTGCGGAAACTGCCGGCGCTGGCCGAAATCCTGCGCCCCGCATCCTCGTAGTCCAGCCGGTCGCAGAACAGGCCGATGCGGAACGGGAAGCCCTTGATCTCGGGGTTGGCGCATTCGAGCGACACGCCATCGCGGTTGACTCCGGCGATCGCCTTGCGCACCTCGCTTTCGGCCTTGCCGGCGAACCAGAACCATCCGGCGCTGTAGCCGCCGAACAGAAGCACGATGAAAAGCCCGAGCCACATGAAGCGGCGGCTGTAGTTTGCTCTTGGTTCCTGACTTGACGGCATGCTCGGGCTCTCGCTAACGCGGTTCTGTTCACCGCGATCACCAACAGGCTGGCGATATGGGCGATTTTTGGGTTTTTGGCTACGGTTCGCTGATATGGCGGCCAGGTTTCGCGCATGTCGAGACGCGCCGTGCCCGGTTGATGGGGTTTCGTCGTTCGCTCTGCATCCGCTCCTGGGTCCATCGTGGCACCGAGCAGCGGCCGGGCCTGGTGCTCGGCCTCGACCGTGGCGGCTCCTGTGTCGGCCTCGCCTTCCGCGTGCCGGGCGACCTGCGCGACGAGGTGCTTGCCTATCTCAGGGACCGCGAGCTCGTCACCAGCGTCTATCTAGAACGCCAGCTAACCATCCAGCTCGATGGCGGCGGAAAGGCGGAGGCGGTGTGCTACATCGCCGACCGCAAGCATCATCAGTATGCCGGCAATCTCGACGCGGCGCACGCGGCCGAAATCGTCGCCGGAGCCGTCGGCCAGTCGGGCCGCAACGAGGATTATGTGCTCAGCACCGTCGAGCATCTCAGGGCGCTCGGCATTCGCGACCATTGGCTCGAAGAGGTGGCACGTCTGGTCGGCAAATAGCTCTGTGTCAGGAGGCAAAATCAACGCCCGTTTTTCGGCGGCGCGCCGAGCGGAGACGCGCTAAGGATCAGCCATGCTGTTCCAACGCCCCGATGACGACACGCTTTATGATGCCCTGATCGCCCGCGATGCAGGCTATGACGGTTTTGCCTATGTCGGCGTCAGGACGACCGGCATCTTCTGCCGGCTGACCTGCTCCGCGCGCAAGCCCAGGCGCGAGAACGTGCAGTTCTTCGACACCACCGCCGAATGCCTGCATGCCGGCTTCAGGCCCTGCTTGCGCTGCCGGCCGATGATGGGCTCGGGCGAAGCGGAGCCGCTGGTCGCAGCGCTGGCCGAAGCACTCGAACGCGAGCCGGAACGGCGCTGGCTGGAGGCCGATATCGTCGCCATGGGCCTCGATGCCTCGACAGTGCGCCGCGCCTTCAAGCGTCGTTTCGGCATGAGCTTTCTCGAAATGGCGCGGCTGCGCCGGTTGGGGCAAGCGGCAGAGAGGCTGACGTCAGGTGACAGCGTCGTCGACGCCCAGGTCGAGGCGGGTTTCGATTCCGGCAGCGGATTTCGCGCGGCTGTCACCCGGCTGCTCGGCGAGGCGCCGGCCAAGCTGCGCGGCAAGACCATGCTCAAGGCCGACTGGATCGAGACGCCCATCGGCCCGATGATCGCGATTGCGGACCAGCATGCCCTGCACATCCTCGAATTCCTCGAGCGAAAGGCGCTGGCGACAGAGGTGCGCAAGCTGCAGGCGGTCACCGGCTCGGCCATCGCCTTCGGCAGGGCCGCACCGATCGATCAGATCGAGGCGGAACTCTCCGCCTATTTCGCTGGCACGTCTGCGGAGTTCGCAACTCGGCTGGCACCGCAGGGCACGTCCTTTGAACGTCAGGTCTGGGACGGCTTGCGCCGCATTGCTGCGGGCGTCTCGGTGACTTATTCCGGCCTCGCCGCCGAGATCGGCAACCCCGCAGCCATACGTGCGGTCGGCCGCGCCAACGGCGCCAACCCGATCGCCATCGTCATCCCGTGCCACAGGGTGGTCGGCGCCAGCGGCGACCTGACGGGCTATGGCGGTGGCCTCTGGCGCAAGCGCTGGCTGCTTGAACACGAGCGGCGGATGGCCGCTGGCTAGCCTCGTGTCACATATCAAGGATCAGTGATATCAAGGGAGCATCGTAGTCGGGGGACATCGATGCTGCTGCCTGCAAGCGCGGACAAGATCACGATCCAGCGTATCCTCAAGGTCAATCACGCTGGCGAACGCGCCGCGATCAACATCTATGGCGCGCAAATCGCTGTTGCCCGGCGGTTCTTCCCGGTGATCCAGCCGGAGCTGGAGAAAATGCGCGCCGACGAGATCCTTCACGCCAGGATCTTTCGCGACGCCATGCCGACACGCGACACGCGGCCGTGCCGTGTCATGAAGTTCTGGTCGCTTGGCGGCTATGTGCTGGGATTGGTTACATCGGTGCTTGGACCGCAGATGGTCTGGCTGTGCACGGAAGCGGTGGAGGCCACCGTGCATCGCCATCTCGAAGAACAGCTTCGTTTCCTGGAACGTCGGGACGAGCGGCTGCATGCCGCCATCCTCGACATCCAGCAGGAGGAACTCGAGCATCTTGAGGTCGCGCGCCAGCGCAGGTCCGCCAAGGGCGTGCCTTACAGGCTGGCCTATGGGGCGATCTCGGCGGCGACAGCCATGATGATCTGGCTGTCGACCTGGGGCGATACGAGCTGGATGAAGCGCGAGCTGGCGGCCGGCAGCTAGCCGACCTCGACGCCCAATTCCCTGAGCCGCTTTACCGCCGTCGGCGGCATCGGCGGCGGGTTCTTCGAGGTTGCCGCTTCGATCAGGAACGCGTCGCAGGCGGCCTCGGTTTCCGAGATCAGGCGCTGCATGAATTCCTCGCGCGAAAGGCCCGCCGGAATCGGCTTCAGGAAACGGGCCTTGATGGTGCCGGGGTAACGCAGGAACTTGCGACGCGGCCAGTACAGGCCGGCGACATGGGCGACGGGCACGACGGGCATGTTGAGCGCCGCATAAAGTTCGGCGATGCCCCACTTGTAGGCCGGCTCGTCGCCGGGCGCGCGGCGGGTGCCCTCGGGATAGATGATCAGTTGGCGGTCGTTCTGCATTTCCCGGCGGGTTGCCACGACAACGGCCTTCAGGGCTGCCGAGCGCTTGCCACGGTTGACCGGGATCATCTTCATCTTGGCGATGTACCAGCCGAAGAACGGGATCCACATCAGCTCGCGCTTGAGGATGTAGAGCGGGTCGCGCAAGTAGGGGAAAAAGGCGATGGCGTCCCAGAACGACTGGTGCTTGGGCGCCAGGATGAACGAACCCGCAGGCAGGTTTTCGAGCCCCGTGACCTCGCTCTTCGTGCCAGCGATCTTTTCCTGCAGCCACAGGCTCGAACGCGCCCAGAATTTGGGCACCAGCCAGGCGCGGTGGCGTGGCGACAGGAAATAGTAGGGCGTCCAGAAGATCATCTGGGCGATCAGGCTGACATAGAAGACGAAGTTGAATGCCAGCGAGCGGATATGGAGCATTGGTGAGGGGCGCCTGAGGACGGGATTTCGCCGTTGGTTACACCAAGCCGTCCAAAAAGGAAAACGCCGCTTCGTCTTGGAATGAGCTTTTGCGTGGCAGAGTGCCTATTCGGCGGCGGCCTGCACCACGACCATGCCGTCCGAGGTCGGCTTGACCGGCACGATGCCGCGCGCGAGCGCCAGCAGGTACTTGTTGTATTCGGTGAACAGCACGCGGAACGCTTCGGGCTTGGTCAGCCAGCGGCCTTCGCCAAGCTTGGAGTTGACGACCGGGTAGGGGTCCAGGCTGGCCTTGCGCAAAAGCCGGCCCATTTCCAGCATGCTGCGCGGCATGTGGTAGTTGTTGGTGACGAGGATGACACGGGCATAGTCGTGGCTTTCGACCCACTTGGCGCTTTCCTCGGCATTACCGATGGTGTCGAGCGCGGCGCGGTCGATGTCGACACGGTTGAACAGCGACTTGTCGCTGCGCGTCGCCAGCTGCAGCTGGCGGCGCGTTGCCGAGGGATGGACGCCGCTGATCAGCAGGCGTTCGCCCTTGCCGGCCTTGAGCAGGTCTAGTGCCGCATCCAGCCGCGACTGGCCGCCGGTCAAAACGATGATGGCGTCGGCCTTGGCAGGGTTGGCCGGCGTGGTCAGTCGACTGACATGCGTTGCAAACAGCGCGAAGCCACCGGTGAAGATGAAGGCCGCTGCGACGAGGATGAACAAAATGCGGCGCAAAAAAACACTTCTCCGGCGCGGCTTGAGCCCGGCCGGGTAGATTTTCGATCCGGAAACCGTCCCCGATGCGGCGAGCGCGTTCTGACCCATCACGAAGCCATGGTTAAGCAGGGATTGCGGCTTTTGCAGCGCCTATCTAAGCACATTCTGCAACAAAGTGACATCATCGGTGATCACATCCTTTCCGGATGCTGCACGTCGATGTCGCCGAGATAGCTGACGACGGTGAAATGTGATGTCGCGGCAGTCAATGCGCCAATGACAGCGACGATCACGGCGACGCCGAGATAACCGTTCAGGCCGATGGCGAAGTTGCCGAACAGGGCGGTTGCCTGGTCGGCTTCCGGCGTCGCGAGATTGAGCGACGACCACCACGAAAAGATGATGAAGACCACCACAGCGGCAACGCCACCGGCGGCCGCACCCGTCATGCCGGTGAGCAGGAAGTGACGGCGGAACTCGCTGGCGATGAAATTGGCCTCGGCGCCGACGAAATGCAGCACCTCGATGATGTGGCCGTTGCCGGCCATGGCGCCGCGCGTCGCAAACACCACAGACAGCACAGTCGCTGCCAGCATCAGCACCAGCACGCCGGTGCCGATGGTGACCGTCGTGCGCGCCATCGCCACCAGCCGGTCGACCCAGGTGCGGTGATCGTCGAGCGTGGCGGTTGGCACCTTGGGGCTGATCGCCTGGCGCATCGCGCCGAAATCGGGCGGGCTGCTCTGGTCGATGGTGACGATCACCAGCCGCGGCACCGGCAGCTCGTCGATGTTCAATCCCGAGCCGAGCCACGGTTCGAGCAGCCGCGCGGTAGCGGCGCGATCGACGATCTTGGTGCCGCTGACGCCGGCGAATTCGCCGGCGATGCGTGCGGCCGTCTCCAGTGCCGCCTCCATGTCCAGCCCTTCGGCGGGCTTGATCTGGATCGTCGCCTCGCGGGCGATCTGGTTTTCCCACACCGAGGCGGTGTCGCGCACCAGCGTGACCGCACCCAGCGTCAGGCACGACAAGAACGTCATGATGGCGATGACCAGCACCAGCGCGCGGCCGGCGATGTTCTGTGACGGCACGATGGGGGCGGTCTTGCGCTGCAGCCTTGGCGCCGGCTGTTGGAGCGGCGCATCCTCGAATTCGTCCTCGAATTCCTCGTGGTGTGTGCTGCTGTCGGCTTGGGCCTCAGTCATAGATGTCGAGCCTTCCGCCGGCGAGAATCATGCGCCGAGCATCGACCTGGTCCATCAGGCCGAGATCGTGGGTTGCGATCACCACCGCGGTGCCAAGCCGGTTGAGCTCGATGAACAGCCTGAGCAGGCGCCGCGCCAGTGGCGGGTCGACATTGCCGGTTGGCTCGTCGGCCAGCAGGATCTCGGGCTGCTCGATCAGCGCGCGGGCGATCGCGGCGCGTTGCTTTTCGCCGCCCGAAAGCACCGGCGGCAGCACATGCATGCGCTCGCCGAGGCCGACCCATTTGAGCAGTTCGGTGACGTCGGTGCGGTAGCTTGCCTCTTCGCGCCCGCGCACGCGCAGCGGCAACGCCACGTTCTCGTAGGTGGTCATGTGGTCGAGCAGGCGGAAATCCTGGAACACCACGCCAATACGCCGGCGCATCAGCGGCAGCTCGGTGCGCGAGATGCGCGAACGGTCCTTGCCGAAGACGCTGATCAGGCCACGCGTCGGCTTGAGCGACAAAAACAGCAGCCGCAGCAGGGTGGTCTTGCCCGCGCCCGACGGCCCGCTCAGGAACTGGAACGAGCGCTCGGGGATGTGGAAGGAGATGTCACGCAGGATCTCCGGTCCCATCCCGTATCTGAGGCCGACATTCTCGAAGCGGATCACGTGCTGCAGACCTTGAACTTGCGAAACATTGGGAACTTACGAAACCCTGGGAACTTGCGAATCCACGGAGATTCATCGGGACCCTGGCTGCCCGTTTCTACGAAACGACCATGGGTCCGCATGGTTAAGAGACGGTTAATTTCCGTCCGGAATGGGGCGCCGAAGCACCTCGGTGGCGAAGCATTAACCATTTCCGTTTACCCCCTCTCGGCAGAATGTCTAAGGGGTCTGATGGCTGAGCAGCGGAAAGCACGCCCGGTTTCCGGCGAAATCATGACCGATGACGGCCGCGACACATCCGCCCAACCCCAGCGCGCGCCTGCCTTGGACATTGTCGACGCCGATTTCGAAGTCGTGGCTCGCGCCGATCGCCGAAACGAATCATCCGCCGTCCAGCCTGTCCTCGCCACTCAGCCAGCCAATCGGGGCGGAATGGAGATGCTCAGGCCAGCGCATTCGCGGCTGGACGCCCGGCCGACGCGCGGCGGGCCGATCTTCTGGCTCTCCTGTATCTCCTTGGTGGCAATGGCGTTTTGGGTCGCCGGCGGACACCAGGTGCTGCATGCTGCGGCGTTTCCGCTGTCATGGCAGGCGCCGAAGCTGCGCCTCGCCGACGTCGTTTCGCGCATCGACAGCTCCGGCCGAAAGCCGCTTCTGCTCGTCGACGGCACCGCTTTCAACGACGGAAACAGGGCGGTATCGCTGCCGCCGATCGTCATCGCCGTCACCGGCGAAGACGGTAAAGTCCTGCGTTACAGGCTGGGGACAGGCACGGTTCCGGTGGCAGCCGGCGCAAGATGGGACTTTTCGAGCCGGCTCGACGTGCCTATGAACGGGGTAAAGACCGTCAGGGTCGCTTTCTCGGAATAGGATGCTGTCATGCCTGTTGTGCGCGACAAGGAAATCGAAGTGCTGTTCTCCGCCTCGGCGATCGCACGGCGCAATCTCGAACTCGCCAAGGATATCGCGGCGCACGACTACACTGACCTTCTGGTCATCTCGGTGCTGAAGGGTTCGTTCATCTTCGCCGCCGACCTGATCCGCGCCATGCACGACGTCGGCCTGTCGCCGGAGGTCGAGTTCATCTTCATTTCAAGCTATGGTGCCGGCACCACGAGCGGCGAGGTCCGCGTGCTGCGTGACATCGACAACGAGGTTGCCGGCCGCGACGTCCTGCTGATCGACGACATTCTCGAATCGGGCAAGACGCTGAAGTTCACCCGCGAGCTGATGATGTCGCGCGGCGCCAAGAGCTGCTCGATCGCTGTGCTGCTCGACAAGCGCATGCGCCGCAAGACCGACCTCAATGCCGATTATGTCGGCTTCGACTGTCCCGACTATTTCGTCGTCGGCTATGGCATGGATGTGGCGCACGCCTTCCGCGAGCTGCCCTTCGTCGGAGTGGTCAAGGGCGAAGACTGATCAGCCGCTAATCACAAATTTTGCGGCATTCAGGAATCGTCAACCAGTCGCGGCAAATATCGCCGCCATGGCAAAACTTCTGATCGTTGAGGACGATGAGTCCGTCCGCACTCTCGCAGCCCGCGCGCTCGAACGCGCCGGCCACAAGGTCGACGTCGCTTGCGATGGCGCCGAAGGGCTCGACTCCATTCACGCAGAGCGCGGCGGGTACGACCTGATCGTCTCCGACATCCGCATGCCGGAGATGGACGGCATCGAGATGGCGCAGAATGCAGCACGCGCCTATCCCGGGCTGCCGATCCTGCTGATGACCGGCTATGCCGACCAGCGCGAGCGCGCAGAGGAACTCGACGCCATCATCATCGATGTGGTGCAGAAGCCGTTCACGCTCAACGACATTCGTGACCGCGTTTCGCGGGCGCTGGCTGCTCAGTCGGCAGTGGCGCTCGCCGGCGCCGCCTGAGGCGTCCGCGTCCCGACATTCAGCGCGAATATACCGGCGCCGACGATCAGCAGCGCGCCGATCACCGTGCCGGTTCCGGGCACCTCGGCGAATAACAGGAAGCCCCACAGCGGTGCCCACAACAGCCCGGTGTATTCGAAAGTCGCCGCCTTGTTGGCGGGCGTCAGCCGATAGGCTTGGCCAAGCAGCACCATGCCGACAGCGGCAATGATGCCGCAGGCGCCCATCATCAGGAAGTCGCGCAGGCTCGGCCAGATCCATGGCCGCATCAAAAAATCGAGGCTGGGATGGCCTGTCTGCTGGAAGCCGGCGGCCGAGAAGATCGTGGTGATCAGCACGGCGCCGAAGAGATAGGCGGCGTTCTGGTAGAAGGCCATTGTCGTCGCACTTTCCGTCACGCCGACCTTGCGCGCCATCAGCTGCGAGAAGCTGTAGAGAAACGCCGAGGCGAGCGACAGCAAGGCCGCCCATTCGAAGATGCCGGCGCCGGGATTGACCATGATGACCACACCGAAAAGCCCGACCGTGCCGGCGGCAAGGCTCTGCCACGGCACCGGTTCGCCGAGATAGGGACCGGCCATGGTCATGATCAGCAATGGCGTCAGGAAGAAGAGCGCCGCCGCATCGGCGATCGGCAGCGCCGGTATCGCCAGGTAGTAGGCGCAGTAAGACACGAACAGGATCGTCGAGCGCGTTGCGAGGAAGCGCCAGTTGGGCGAGGCGAGTGCCGGAAGCCCGACATCGCGATGCACCAGCAGGAGCAGGATCGGCAACGCCACCACGGCGCGGATCAGCAGCGCTTCGCTGACCGGATAGGTGCCGGCCACGGCCTTGATCAGCGCGTCCTGGATCGAAAACACCAGCACGCCCAGGCAAAGGCAGAGGATGCCGAGAAGCGTTCTGTTGTGCATGGTGCAGGAGTGCCTGGCTAAGAGGTCGTCCCGATATTTGTACCTTGAGATCGGGCGGAACGAGAGCGCTTGTCGGCGCCTCCTGTTGGGCCAGCGGCGACAGCGACTGGCGCACAGCTGCCCCAAAAAAATACCCGCCGGCAAGATTGCGGCGGGTGAAAGTGAGGACGGTATTACCAGTCCGCAGCCGCATCTCTTGCGACCACCTTCCAATGGGTAGCGGGACTATTCCCCGCCGTTTGACACGATGCAAACGAATTGGAATGATGGCAGCCATTAGAATTTCTTATGGCTGAAAACGTTTTCATGACCGCACGCCTCGACAGCGACCTGCTGCGCACCTTCCTCGCGGTTGCCGAGAGCGGCAATTTCACCCGCGCGGCCGAAGGTGTCGGGCGCACCCAGTCCGCGGTCAGCATGCAGATCAAGCGCCTCGAGGAGGTCGTCGGCGAGGTGCTGTTCACGCGCGGCGCGCGCGGCGTCGCCCTGACCGAACGCGGCACCGAGCTCGTCGGAAATGCGCGCCGCATCGTTGCCCTGCTCGATGAAACGGCGTCGTCGATGCGCGCGGCGCCGCTTGGCGGACCGGTCCGCATTGGCATCCCAGAGGAATATGGCCAGCCTGTTCTGTCGCGTGCCCTGGGTGCCTTTGCCAAGCGCCATTCGAAGGTGGAGGTGACGGTGCGGTTCGGCTATTCGGTCTCCCAACTGGCTTCGCTCGCGGCCGGCGAACTTGATCTTGCCGTGGTCTTCGAGTGGCAATTTCCATCGGGCGCCGAAGTCCTGATGAATGACCCGACGGTCTGGGTGACCTCCATTCACCACCAGCTGCATCTGGAGCGGCCGCTGCCGGTTGCCATGTACACCCGCCACGGCTGGTCGCGGGAGTATGCGCTTCGCTCACTCGAGCAGCGCGGCATCGATTACCGTTTCGCCTACACCAGCGATACCACCAACGGCCTCTCCCTTGCCGTCACCGCCGGACTGGCGCTGGCGCCGATGGCCCGCAGCAACATTCCACCGGATTGCCGCGAGCTGACGGAGGCCGAAGGATTCGGGGCGATCGACACGACCAGGGTCGTCATGCATCGCAATCCGCGCGCCAACAGCGAAGCCGTCGACGCCATGGCCGACGCCATCCGCGAGGCTTTCCATCAGCGGCGCTGATCGCTGGGAACAAGCCGTATCCTGCCATGCTTCCTGACAAAAGGCTGTCAGGAGACCAATGTTATGCAGGCGGCATTCTGAAATGAGGAGGAAGTTATGATCACCTTTTACCACGCGCCCTGGTCGCGCGCGTCCAACGTGCTTTGGCTGCTTGAGGAACTCGGCACCCCCTACACGGTCGAGAAGGTCGATATCCGCGCACCTGGCGGGGTGCCGGAAGAGTATCGTTCGATCCAGCCCAACAAGAAGGTACCGGCGATCATCCACGATGGCATCCTGGTCACCGAGCGGGCGGCAATCTGCACTTATCTCTGTGATGTCTTCCCCGAAGCCGGCCTTGCACCTGCCATAGGCGACAAGCTGCGCGCGCCTTACCTGACCTGGCTCGTCTATGCCGATTCGGTGTTCGACCCAGTGCTGGCGGCCAAGGCGCATGGTCACGAATTCATGGGCAGCGGCTATTCCTACGGCTCGTTCAGCGAGATGGTCGACAATCTCGAAAGGACGCTGTCCTCGCGCCCCTACATCGCAGGCGACCGCTTCACCGCAGCTGACACCCAGATCGGCGGCGGCATCAATTTCGGCATCCGTGTGCTGAAGACGCTGCCCGAGAAGCCGGTGTTCCTGGACTATGTCGAGCGCTTGGCAGCACGCCCCGCCTTCCAGCGCGCCAGCCAGAAGGATTTTGCGATGGCGCAGGAGGCGGGCATGGTTCCCGGCTGAGGCTGGGTGTGCGGCGCCAAGGCGTGAGCGATTTGAGCATTACGCCTTCGAACTCGCGCCTCTCGCACCCCTCTCTGTCCCGCCGGATCTCCCCCGCAAGGGGGGAGATCATGCCGTCATCGACCCCCACCGCCAACCACCAGCCACACGGCCCGTTGCTACCACGTGACAGGATGAGCAGTGCCGGTGACGAGACTAACCTCCCCCCCTTGCGGGGGAGATGTCCGGCAGGACAGAGAGGGGTGGGGCGGAGTGCGTCGGTACAGGAGGAACAAACGTAGTGAGCTCGCGGCTACCGCAGCTCCAGCAAGCGTTCGAGATAACTCCGCTCCAGTTCGGGGCTGAGCGCATTGCCCAGGCGCTTGCGGATGGCGTCGAGGATCTGGCGGGCGCGCTGCACGTCGATCTCGTCGGGCACCTTGGTCGAGTCGCCGAAGTCGGGACCGGTGGTGGCGCGGGGCCGGCCGAGCGGGTCGCGGTCGGCATTCTGCTGGCGGCCGCCTTCGCCGCTGCCGCCCTGGTCGCCCTGCATGGCCTGCATCTGCTGCATCATGTCCTGGGCGCCCTTGCGCAGCGCTTCCAGCGCGCGGCCCTGGTGGCCGACGGCGCGTTCGCTTTCGCCCTTGCCGAGTGAACCCTCGGCCTGGTTCATCGATTCCCCGGCGTCGCCAAAACCTTCGCCCGGCTTGATGCCGAGGCCCTCGAGCCCCTTCATCAGCGCTTCGAGGTCCTTTTCCAGCTGCCCTTGGCCCTGCTGCAGCTGCTTCATCGCGTCGGCAAATTCCTGCGGCGTCATCGGCCGGCCCTGCTGGCCCTTGTTTTGCTGGCCTTGCTCGCCCTGTTGCTGCTGCTGGCCGGGCTCGCCGTTCTCGCCGAAGGGATCGCTCTGCTCGCCTTGGCCGCGCTGCATCTGGTCCATGCGGAAGGTCTCGTTCATCATCTCCTGCTGGCGCCGCATGATCTCGCCGAGCTTGTCCATCTGCTGGCGCATCTCGGAATTCTGCTGGCCCTGCTGACCCTGCTGCCGTTTGCCGGCCTGCAGGTTGTTCATCATGTCCTGCAACTGCGACAGCAACTCGCGCGCCTGGTCGCGGTTGCCCGACTTGGCGAGGTTCTCGATCTGGTCGAGCATGCGCTGCAGGTCGCTCTGGCGCAACTCCTGGGCCGGCGTCTGGTCCTGCGCGGTCCTGTTCTGCTGGTTGCGTTCGGCGAACTCGCGCAGGAAGTCGTTCATCGCCTCGCGCAGCTCGGCCATCAGCTTGTCGATTTCTTCGTCGCTGGCGCCGCGTTCGAGCGCGTCCTGCAAGGCCTGCTGGGCCTGGCGCAGGCGCTTTTCCGCCGCCGACAGGTCGCCGTCCTCGATGCCGAGCGCCACCTGCCAGAGATAGGTGACCACCTCGCGCAGCTGGTCGTCAGAGCTGGCCATCTTGAGCCGCGAGCGGGCGCTCATCAGCGCCAGGTAGTGCGAGAGATTGTCGATCGTGTCCTCGGGCCGCAGTGTGATCGCGTCCATCAGATCAAGCACGCGCCGCTTGGCGTTGGCGTCGAGCGCCAGCAGGCGCCGCTGTTCGATCACCGCCCGGGCGAGCGGGTTGGTGAACGGTTTTTCCGGCAGGATGATCGTCTTGGTTTCGCTCTTGGCTTCCTGGCCGGCATCGTCGCTAACATGCAAGGTGAGCTTCACCGAAGCACCAGCCCAGACATGCTCTGTCAGGTCGCGCGTCGCCTTCACCGGCTTTTTGGTCGCACCACGGCGGGGCAGGGAAAGCGGCATTTCGGGCGGGCCATAGAGCGGGCGTGCATCCAGCGGCTGCGCGTCGGCAAGGGCGAATTCGGCCTTGGCCGAGGCCGCGCCATAGTCGTCCTCGATATTGTAGGTCAGTTCCAGCGTGCCGTTGACGGCGCGTTTGGGCTCACCGACGAAGCTGATTTTCGGCGCGCTGTCGGGAATGACGGTGAAGGCCCAGCTGTCGAGCTCGTCGTCGCCGGATTTCAGCGTGAGCTTACCCTGGGCGGTGAGCTTTTCGGCAAACTGCCTGACCGTGGCAACCGGGCCTGTCGCGACAGGCGTTGCTGCGTCGGTGTTGACGCCATTGGGTACGATGTCGCGCACTGTGCCTGCGGCATCGGTGAAGGCGAGCGTTTCGTCGCCCGAGCCGCCGGTGACGCGTAGCGACAGTTCGCTGCCCTCGGGCACGTTGATGACAGGAACGTCCCTGCTTGCATCGGCGGTCAGGAAGATCGGTGCCTTGCCGGTATATGTCGGCGGCGTCACCCAGGCGTCGATGCGCGGCGGCACAGTGTCGTGCGCCGCATGCGCCCGGAAGGCGTCGCCCAGCCGGCCGCCGGTCGGGCCGAAGGAAAATGCGAAGGCGCAAACGAACAACAGGGCAGCGGCGGCGCGAAGTGCCCATGGGTCGCGTTCGGGTACTTGCGTCCGGGGCAGGTCGCCGCCCAGCGTGCCAAGCCGTTCGGCCATGCGCTTCTGGTGCTCGCGCCACAAGGCGTCGGCAAAACTGTCCGGCTTGCCCGACGGCTTGTCGGTCTGGACCTGCACCGGCGTGTGCAGCAGCTGGTTGGCGCGTTCGAGACGGCTGTCGATCTCAGCCCAGCTCGGCAGGCGGAAAAAGCGCAGCGGATAGAGCGAGGCCAACGCGGCTGCGACGAAGGTCACGGCCAGCCCCAGTCGCGCCATGTCGGGCAGGAGCCGGAACAGGCCGAGCCAGGACAGACTGACGAACAGGCTGGCAATAACGATCAGCGGCAACACCAGCGGCCAGCCGCGCTCGACGATCATCGCCGTGGCGATGGCCAGGCGCGTCCTGCCCAGGCCGGCGGCAATGCTACGATGCAGCGCTGGTCGTGTCGGTTCCGTCATCGGCCCTTCCGCTTGGGCGGCGCGGGATGCAGCCACCCTGCCTCTGGGAGAATACCATCAATCGCGGCGAAGGCGAGGCGACCAACGTAATCGTGAAGCTCAACGCACAGCACTTCCGGGGCAGGCGTAAGGAACGCCGTAGAATTCCCTGCTCACCCTGACAATCTGGTGCGCCGTCAGGCGAGCCAGTCGGGCACGGAATCGAGGCCGATCAGCTCTTCATAGGTCCGGCGCTGGCGGACGACATGGAAACGGTCGCCGTCGACCAGAACTTCGGGCACCAGCAGCCGCGTGTTGTAGGTGCCTGCCTGAACCGCGCCATAAGCGCCGGCCGTGCCGACGGCAATCAGGTCGCCGGCCTTCAGCCTGGGCAGGTCGCGGTCGAGGCCGAGGTAGTCGCCGGTCTCGCAGACGGGACCGACGATGTCGACGGTCATGCGCGGCACGTTTGCTGCCGGCTGCACCACCGGGCGGATGTCGTGATAGGCATCGTAAAGCGTCGGCCTGATCAGGTCGTTCATCGCCGCATCGACGATGAGGAAATTCTTGGCGTCGCCTTCCTTCACGAAGATGACTTCCGAAACCAGGATGCCGGCATTGCCGACGATCAGCCGGCCCGGCTCGAACATCACCTTGAGGCCGAGCTTGCCGACGCGCTTGTGCACGATCTGGGCATAGGCGTCGGGCAAAGGCGGCGGGTTGTTGTCGGTCTTGTAAGGAATGCCCAGGCCGCCGCCGAGGTCGACATGGTCGATCTCATGGCCGTCCGCCTTCAGCATTTCCACCAGCTCGGCCATCAGCGCAAAGGCGTCGTCGAAAGGCTGCAGCTCGGTGATCTGGCTGCCGATATGCATATCGATGCCGGTGACCTTGATGCCGGGCAGGGCTGCTGCGCGGGCATAGGCTTCGCGCGCCCGCTGACGCGGGATGCCGAACTTGTTCTCGGCAAGCCCGGTCGAGATCTTCTTGTGCGTCTTGGCGTCGACATCAGGGTTGATGCGCAGCGACACTGGTGCGGTCTTGCCGTTGGCAACAGCGCGTGCCGACAGAAGCTCGAGCTCCGGCTCGGATTCGACGTTGAAGCACAGGATGCCGGCCTGCAGCGCGAAGTCCATTTCGCGCGCCGTCTTGCCAACGCCCGAAAAGACGATCTTCCCGGCCGGGATGCCGGCGGCCAGCGCGCGCCGCATCTCGCCTTCCGACACCGTGTCGGCGCCAGCACCGAGCTTTGCCAGCGTCCTCAGCACGGCCTGGTTCGAGTTGGCCTTGAGCGCATAGCAGACCAGCGCATCGAGATCTGCGAAGGCCTTGGAGAAGACCTGAAAATGACGCGTCAGCGTCGCGGTCGAGTAGCAGTAGAACGGCGTGCCGACGGCAGCGGCGATATCGGTCAGCGCCACGTCTTCGGCGTGGAGGACGCCGTCACGATAGTCGAAATGGTTCACGGCAGCATGCTTTCGAAAATGAACAGCGGCTCAGAGCAGCGGGTCGAGGATGAAAGGCTTGTCCTCGACCGGTTTTACCGGTGCCGGGCCCGCCGGCTGGCCGGCCTTCTGGGCATCCTTCTGCGCCTGCACGGCAGCCTCATAGGGGGTGTCGAGGTCGCCCTTGCGGCCGCAGGCGGAAGCCATGCCAACCGCCGCAATCAGCCCGAGCGTCACCAGAATCCTGCCAGCGGTCATGTTCCATCCGTCCGCGAAAATTTCCCCGCTGCTTGTAGCGGAGATTCTTGGGCTTTGCACCCCGGCTAGATCACGCTTTTGCCAGCCGTTTCTTCCAATAGCGAACCTGCTTCTTGACCTCTGCAGGTGCTGTTCCACCGAAGGACGTGCGGCTCTTCACCGAGTTCTGCACCGACAGCACGGAGAAGATGTCGTCGGTGATGCCGTCATGGATCGACTTGAGGTCTTCCAGTGCCAGCTTTTCGAGCCCGACCTTCTTGCTTTCGGCCAGCGCCACGGCACGGCCGGTGACGTGGTGTGCCTCGCGGAACGGCATGCCCAGCGTCCGCACCAGCCAGTCGGCTAGGTCGGTGGCGGTCGAGTAGCCCGAGCCGGCGGCCTTCTTCATCGCCTGCTCGTTGATCGTCATGTCGCCGACCATGCCGGTCATCGCGGCCAGCATCAGGTCGAGCGTCTCGGCGGCGTCGAACACCGCTTCCTTGTCTTCCTGCATGTCCTTGGAATAGGTCAGCGGCAGGCCCTTCATGACGGTCAAGAGGCCGATCAGGTGGCCGTTGACGCGGCCGGTCTTGGCGCGCACCAGCTCGGCGGCATCGGGGTTCTTCTTCTGCGGCATGATCGACGAGCCGGTGGAGAACGAATCCGACAGGCGCACGAAGCCGAATTGCGGCGTCGACCAGATGACGATCTCTTCGGCGAGGCGCGACATGTGGGTGGCGCAGATCGCAGCGATCGACAGGAACTCCAGCGCGTAGTCGCGGTCCGACACGCTGTCGAGCGAGTTGCGCGTCGGTTCGCGGAAGCCGAGGGCCTTGGCAGTCTTGAAGCGGTCGATGGGGAAGCCGGTGCCGGCAAGCGCTGCCGCACCCAGCGGGCTCTCGTTCATGCGTTCGATGGCGTCGCGCACGCGGCTGAGGTCACGGGCGAACATCTCGACATAGGCCATGCAGTGATGGCCGAAGGTCACCGGCTGCGCCGTCTGAAGATGGGTGAAGCCGGGCATCACGGTAGAGGCATGCTGCTCGGCACGTTCGAGGAAGGCGGCGATCAGCCCCTTCAGTGCCTCGGCGACGCGATGGAACTCGTCCTTGACCCAGAGCCGGAAGTCGACGGCCACCTGGTCGTTGCGCGAGCGTGCAGTGTGCAGGCGTCCGGCGGAGGCGCCGATCAGTTCGGCAAGGCGCGACTCGACATTCATGTGGATGTCTTCGAGCCGGGTCGAGAAGGCGAACTTGCCGTCCTCGATTTCTCGCAGGATCGTGTTCAGGCCGTGAGCGATTTTCTGTTGATCGCCAGCGGAAATAATGCCCGTTTCCGCCAGCATCTCGGAGTGGGCGACGGACCCTCGGATGTCCTGGGCATACAGCTTCTTGTCGAAGCCGATCGAGGCGTTGATCGCCTCCATGATCGCAGCCGGGCCCGAGGCAAAACGTCCGCCCCACATCTGGTTGCTGGCCTTCTTGTCGCTCATCGTGATACCCGGGCTCCGGAGAAAATTGATTAGATGTCGGACCGCAGAAAAATGTTTCCAGCCCCACGCCATATACTGATTGCCGCCGTTGCGGGCGTGATCGCCGGCGCGGTCGCGGTATATGTCAGCACGACCCTTCCTGGCAACAAGACGCCGCAGCCGACGGTCGCCGCCGACACCAGTTCTGCAAGCCCCGACGACAAGCTGTGCGCGGCGAAGGCCGAAAGAGCCAAAGCCGTGGGTGCCGTCGCCGTCGGCCATGTCGCCGCGATGATGCCGGCCGACCCGCCGCAGTCGCTGAAGACGCTTGCCTTCAACGATCCCGAGGGCAAGCCGATGACCATCGCCGACCATGCCGGTCGCACGTTGCTGGTCAATCTCTGGGCCACCTGGTGCGCGCCGTGCCGCGCCGAGATGCCGGCGCTCGATGCTCTGGAGCGCGAGATGGGCGGCGAGGAGTTCGAGGTCGTGGCGATCAATGTCGACACCGGCGACGACACCAAGCCGAAGAAGTTCCTCGAAGAGATCGGCATCTCCTCGCTTGGCCATTACCGCGACAACACGCTCGCCGTGTTCAACGATCTGAAGAAGCGAGGGCTGGCGCTCGGCCTGCCGGTCACGCTTTTGATCGACGGCGAAGGCTGCCTGCTTGCCAACATGAACGGCCCCGCCGAATGGGCCAGCCCCGACGCCAAAAAGCTGGTCGAGGCGGCGCTCGCCAATTAGGGCCTTGCGTGTCCACACACGTTTGCTTTTGCGCCGCTGCAATTTGAGATTGCACTGTCGAGGCCGTCATCTTCGCGGTTTTCATCCGCGAAGGAAGCCGCGCGGCATGTCCATTCCATTTCCAGCCGTTCATTAGCCGGCGTTGTCGGCAGGTGGGGCGTGTCCAATTCTCGGCAATTTGTTTTCGTTTTCTAGAAAAACGAAAGCATGTCATGTGGTTGTGGAAAAAGCGAAATCGAAGCGCGCCAAATGCGACCTTCATATGATCGCTACAAAACTGTTGTGGCGCTGTCATAATCCGACAATACTGGTCCCAGCGGAACTAAACATTTCGCCAACCAGAACGGGAGCGAGACAATGAAGACCCTAGGCTTCGCGGCCGGAGTTGCCGCCACCATGACGCTGTTGTCCAGCACCTCCGCCTTCGCCGTCACCGAGATCTCATGGTGGCATGCCATGACCGGCGCGAACAACGAGGTCGTCGAGCAGCTTTCCAAGGAATTCAACGAGAGCCAGAGCGACTACAAGATCGTTCCGGTTTTCAAAGGCACCTATCCCGAAACGTTGAATGCCGGCATCGCCGCCTTCCGCGCCAAGCAGTCGCCGCACATCATCCAGGTTTTCGACGTCGGCACCGGCGTCATGATGGGAGCCGAAGGCGCGGTCAAGCCGGTCGCCGATATCCTTTCCATGGGTGGCGCGGCCTTCGACAAGAGCCAGTACCTGCCCGGTATTGTCGCCTATTATTCGAAGCCGGATGGCACGATGCTGTCGTTCCCCTACAATTCGTCCTCGCCGATCCTCTACTACAACAAGGACATCTTCCAGAAGGCCGGTCTCGATGCCGACAATCCGCCCAAGACTTGGCCGGAAGTCTTCGAAGCCGCCAAGAAGATCAAGACCAGCGGCGCTGCGAATTGCGGCTACACCTCGACCTGGCTGACCTGGATCGGCCTGGAGAATTTCGCCGCCTGGAACAACCTCCAGTACGGCACCAACGAAAACGGCCTTGCCGGGACAGACGTCGAGCTGAAGTTCAATTCGGAGCCCTTCGTCAAGCACTTCCAGGCAATCGCCGACCTCGCCAAGGACGGCACCTTCAAGTATGGCGGTCGCACTTCCGAGGCCAAACAGCTTTTCCTCGCCGGCGAATGCGGCCTTTTCACCGAGTCCTCGGGCGGCTTGGGCGACGTCATCAAGTCGGGCATGAACTATGGCCTCGGCCAGTTGCCCTACTATCCTGATCTCGAAGGCACACCGCAGAACACCATCCCGGGAGGCGCCAGCCTCTGGGTCTTTGGCGACAAATCGGACGAAGAGTACAAGGGCGTCGCAGCCTTCTTCACCTTCCTGTCGCAGACGCCGATTCAGGCCCGCCTGCACCAGGTGTCCGGCTACCTGCCGGTCACCATTGCTGCCTATGAAGAAACCAAGAAGTCCGGCTTCTATGACAAGAACCCGGGCCGAGAGATTCCGATCACCCAGATGATGGGCAAGGCCCCGACCGAAAACTCGAAGGGCGTGCGCCTCATCAACTTGCCGCAGGTCCGCGACATCGAGAACGAAGAGTTCGAAAAGATGCTCGCCGGCCAGCAGACCGCCCAGCAGGCGCTCGACAACGCTGTCACGCGCGGCAACAAGGCGATCCAGGAAGCGATCGGCAACTGACGCCCGCTTGATGCCATCGTAGCGCTGCCGCTCATCCGCCCGCCGGCACCTTCTCCCCTTATGACGGGGAGAAGGGACAAGCGGCAAGGTGGCCCGCTCCCTCTTTCCGTTCTTCACGGGGAGAGGGTAAGGGTGAGGGGCAGCGCAAACGCTGGGCCGAAGAATGCGGCGCCAGGCCATTTCTGACAAACGCGTAACCAGAGGCCCTCATTGTCCCCACGCGTCGTCTTTCCCAACAAGATCCTGCCTTACCTGCTGGTGGCGCCGCAGCTGGCGATCACCTTGATCTTCTTCTATTGGCCGGCCAGCCAGGCGTTGCGCCAGTCGATGCTGCGCGAGGACCCGTTCGGGCTGTCGTCGAAATTCGTCTGGTTCGACAATTTCAAGAAGGTCCTGTCGGACCCCAACTACCTCAACTCGATCCAGGTGACTGCGATCTTCTCGATCTCGGTCGCGGCGGTGGCGATGGCGACGGCATTGCTGCTCGCCGTCATGGCCGAGAAGGTGGTGCGCAGCCGCGGGCTCTACCGCACGCTGATGATCTGGCCATATGCGGTCGCACCCGCCATTGCCGGCATGCTGTGGCTGTTCCTGTTCAACCCCTCGATCGGCTCGCTTGCCTATGGCCTGCGCTGGCTCGGCATCAACTGGGACCCGCTGCTCGATGGCGAGCAGGCGATGGTGCTCGTGGTGGCTGCCGCGTCGTGGAAGCAGATCAGCTATAATTTCCTGTTTTTCGTCGCCGGCCTACAGGCGATCCCCAAGACTTTGATCGAGGCGGCGGCCATCGACGGCGCCGGCGAAAACAAGCGCTTCTGGACCATCGTCTTTCCGCTGCTGGCGCCGACGACCTTCTTCCTGCTGGTGGTGAACACCGTCTACGCCTTCTTCGACACTTTCGGCATCATCCATGCCGTGACGGGCGGCGGGCCGGGCAAGGCGACCGAGACGATGGTCTACAAGGTCTACAATGACGGCTTCGTCAATCTGATCCTCGGCGATTCGGCGGCACAGTCGGTGATCCTGATGGTCATCGTGATCGCGCTCACCGCCATCCAGTTCCGCTATGTCGAGAGGAAGGTGCATTATGGCTGAGCCGAAAGCCCTTGTGCCTGCGAGCGGTCACGACAAGCTGATGATCGGCCAGTCGATCGCCGGCATTTATGTCGCGCATGCCATCCTGATCCTCGGCATCGTCATCGTCGCGTTCCCGATCTACTACACCTTCGTTGCCTCGACCCATTCGCTGCAGACGATCCTGCGTCCGCCGCTACCGCTTTTGCCCGGCGACCGTTTTGTCGAGAATTATTACGAGGCGCTGTTCGGCGGCGTCGGGCGCATCGGCGGGGTCAGCGTCGCAACCCTTTTGGTCAACACCACCATCGTTGCGCTCGGCATCGCCATCGGCAAGATCGTCATCTCGATCCTGTCGGCCTATGCCATCGTCTTCTTCCGCTTTCCGTTCCGCATGGTGTTTTTCTGGCTGATCTTCATCACGCTTATGCTGCCGGTCGAGGTGCGGATCCTGCCGACCTACAAGGTGATGGTCGATCTCGGCCTGATCGACACCTACACTGGGCTGATTTTGCCACTGATCGCGTCCGCCACCGCGACGCTTCTGTTCCGCCAGTTCTTCCTCACCATCCCGGGTGAGCTGGTCGAGGCCGCGCGCGTCGACGGCGCCGGCCCCTGGCGCTTCTTCAAGGATATCTTGCTGCCCCTGTCGCGCACCAATATCGCGGCGTTGTTCGTCATCCTGTTCATCTATGGCTGGACGCAATATCTCTGGCCGCTGCTCGTCACCAACCGTAACGACATGAACACCATCGTCATTGCACTGAAAAAGATGATCTCCTTTGCCGATGCCGATACCGAATGGCATCTGGTGATGGTCACATCCATGCTGGCCATCGTGCCGCCCATCCTGGTCGTTGTGCTGATGCAGCGCTGGTTCGTCCGCGGCCTCGTCGATACGGAGAAATAATGGCAACCGTCGATCTCAAGGACGTACGCAAGGTCTATGCCGGCGGGGTCGAAGCGGTGAAGGGCGTCTCCATCGCCATTCCCGACAAGGCTTTGTGCGTGCTCGTCGGCCCCTCGGGCTGCGGCAAGTCCACGCTTTTGCGCATGATTGCAGGGCTGGAAACTATTTCGGCCGGCACCTGCTCGATCGACGGCAAGGTGGTCAACGCCGTCGGCCCGACCGAGCGCGACATCGCCATGGTGTTTCAGAACTATGCGCTCTACCCGCATATGAAGGTCTACGACAACATGGCCTACGGCCTGCGCAACCGCGGCATGCCGAAGGACGAGGTCGACAAGCGCGTGCGGACCACTGCCAAGACGCTGGAACTCGAGCACCTGCTTGAACGTCGCCCGCGTGAGCTCTCGGGCGGCCAGCGCCAGCGCGTCGCCATGGGCCGCGCCATCGTGCGCAACCCCAAGGTGTTCCTGTTCGACGAGCCTCTCAGCAACCTCGACGCCAAGCTGCGCGGCCAGATGCGCGTCGAGATCAAGAGCCTGCAGCGCCAGCTCGGCGTCACCTCGGTCTATGTCACCCATGACCAGCTCGAGGCGATGACGCTGGCCGACGTTCTGGTGGTGATGAATGGCGGGCTGGTCGAACAGCTCGGCGCGCCGCTCGACATCTATGAAAAGCCGGCATCGACCTTCGTCGCTTCCTTCATCGGCGCGCCGCCGATGAACCTTCTGCCGCTGCGCGGCGGCCAGCTCGTAGATGCGGTGACTTTGCCCGAAATAGCAGGCAACGCCGCAACCATCGGCTTCCGCCCCGAGGACTGCGAGGTCGGCGCCGATGGGGCAGTGTCTGGCGATGGCCTTAGGCTGATGGCCAGGGTCGAGGGCGTCGAGCCGGTGGGCGCCGAGAGTTTCCTCTATTGCGCGGCTGGCGGCGGCAAGATCGTGGTGCGCGTCGCTGGCCGCACCGAGGTGCTGGTCGGCGACCAGCTGCCGATCTTTGCACGGCGCGAAAAGCTGCATTTCTTCGGCAGCGACGGCAAGCGCGTCTAGAGGGAGGGCGACGAACCTTGCTGCTGTTGTGTCTTGCTGAGCTTTCGACGTGCGCATGGCTGTCCGACAGCAATCGTGAGCGATCGCTTGAATTTGACGACCTGTGCTAACCTCTTGTTCATGCAGCCTGATCGAAAATCGGCTCACGATCCAGGAGGTGTCAGATTTGCCGGCATCGTTGACGAAACTGTCTTCAAGGGCATGGTTGCAACTCGCGGGCTGGACAGTGTTCGGAACGCTCGGTTGTGTCGCCGTCTCGCTCGTGGTCACGATTGCCCTGTTTCGCAATGCCGGCTCGGAAATGCTCGGTCTCGCCTTGATCGAAGCGACGCTCGTGCCGATACTTTTGGCAGCACCGCTGTTTTTCTACCTGACGCTCAAGCTGCGCGAACTGGCCGTCGTCAACCACAAGCTCGTTGTCGCCGCCTCGACCGACGCACTGACCGCCTGCCTCAACAGGGGGGCGTTCTCATCCCGCGTCGAGAATGTGCTTACCCGCGAGATCGCGCGCCGCCAGCGCGCCATGGGCGCGTTGCTTGTCATCGACGCCGATCACTTCAAGATGGTCAACGACCGTTTCGGCCATGCCGAAGGCGATGAGGCACTGCGCGTCATCGTCGCGGCGATCCAGCCCTGCCTGAGGGGAGACGACATGCTCGGCCGTCTCGGCGGCGAGGAGTTTGCCGTCTTCCTGCCCGGCGCGTCGCCGCTCAGTGCCGCAGATATCGCCGAGCGTATCCGCCGTTCGGTGGCCGACGCACCCTTCCGGCCCGGAGGCAACCGCCACACGCTGACGGTCAGCGTCGGTGGCGCCCTGTTCGACCGGCCGGTGTTGTTCGAGGAGCTGTTCCGCGTCGCCGACCTGCATCTCTACGAAGCCAAGGGCGCAGGCCGCAACCGCGTCGAACTGGCGCCGATGCCGCCGGAACGGACGCCGAGCTGGTATTATCAGGGACGTCCGAACTGAGGCAGCAGGTTCATGGCAGGCGAGGCGCCCGCCGGAACGCCGCTCAGCGTGTCGGGACCGGGTGCTCGCCGCGATAGTCGTAGAAGCCGCGTCCGGTCTTGCGGCCGAGCCAGCCGGCTTCGACATATTTCACCAGCAGCGGGCAGGGGCGATACTTCGAGTCCGACAAGCCGTCGTGGAGCACCTGCATGATCGACAGGCAGGTGTCGAGGCCGATGAAGTCGGCGAGCTGCAGCGGCCCCATCGGGTGATTGGCGCCGAGCTTCATTGCCGTGTCGATGGCTTCGACGGTGCCGACGCCTTCATATAGCGTGTAGATCGCCTCGTTGATCATCGGCAAAAGGATGCGGTTGACGATGAAAGCCGGGAAATCCTCCGAGACCGTCACCGTCTTGTCGAGGTTGGCGACATAGGCCTTGGCGGATTCGAAAGTCTTGTCTTCGGTGGCGATACCGCGCACCAGCTCGACCAGCTTCATCACCGGCACCGGATTCATGAAGTGGATACCGATGAAGCGCTCGGGACGATCGGTCTGGGCGGCCAGCCGCGTGATCGAGATCGACGAGGTGTTGGTGGCGAGGATCGCCTCCGGGTTCAGCTGCGGACACAGCTGCGCATAGATCTTGCGCTTGATCGTCTCGTCTTCGGTCGCCGCCTCGATGACGAGATCGGCGCTGGCGAGGTCGGCCATGGCGGGTGCGGACGAGATGCGGTTCATCGCATCCTTGCGGGCCTGGTCCTCGAGCTTGCCCGAAGCGACCTGGCGCGCCAGATTGCCATTGATGGTGGCGATGCCTTTTTCGATGCGCTCCGGCGACAAGTCGTAGAGCAGCACACTGTAGCCGGCGAGTGCCGAAACATGTGCGATACCGCCGCCCATCTGGCCAGCGCCGACAATGCCGATCGTCTCGATCTTACCCGTCATCACACCTATCCCGTCGCAGGCTCTTTTAGTTTTGTGCAATGCAAACTAAATGGCCGGGGTAGCACTCGTCTACCCCGGCCATCACATTTTAATCCCTGAGCTGATCGGGCGTCAAAGCGCCTTTTCGAGCTCGGGCAGGACAGTGAACAGGTCGCCGACGATGCCATAGTCGGCCACCTGGAAGATCGGGGCCTCTTCGTCCTTGTTGATGGCGACGATGACCTTCGAGTCCTTCATGCCGGCGAGGTGCTGGATCGCACCCGAGATGCCGCAGGCGATGTAGAGATCGGGGGCGACCACCTTGCCGGTCTGGCCGACCTGCCAGTCGTTGGGAGCGTAGCCGGCGTCGACCGCAGCACGGCTGGCGCCGACGGCGGCGCCGAGCTTGTCGGCGACGGGCAGGATGACTTCCTGGAACTTCTCCGACGAACCGAGCGCGCGGCCACCCGAGATGATGATCTTGGCCGAGGTCAGCTCCGGACGATCGCTCTCCGACAGCTTGTTCTCGACGAAGGAGGACAGGCCGGGATTTGCGGCTGCAGCAACCGCCTCGACGGCGGCTGAACCGCCCTCGGGGGCTGCCTGGAACGAGGCAGTGCGCACGGTGATCACCTTCTTGGCCCCGGGTGCCTGCACCGTCTGGATGGCGTTGCCGGCATAGATCGGACGCTTGAAGGTGTCGGCCGAGACGACCTCGATGATTTCCGAGACCTGGGCGACGTCGAGCAGGGCAGCGACGCGCGGAGCAACGTTCTTGCCGGTCGAGGTGGCAGCGGCGACGATGGTGTCGTAGTTGCCGGCGAGGCCGACGACGAGTGCCGCAGTCGGTTCGGCCAGGCGTTCGGCCAGTTCTTCGCTTTCAGCGAGCAGAACCTTGCGCACGCCCTTCAGCTTGGCGGCTGCATCGGCCGCTGCCTTGGCGCCCTTGCCGGCGACCAGTACGTCGATGTCGGAACCGATCTTCAGGGCCGCCGACAGCGCCTTGGCGGTCTGGTCGGAGAGCGAAGCGTTGTCGTGTTCGGCGATGAGGAGAATTGCCATGTTTTTGATCCCTTTCCGCTTCGCTTAGAGCACGCCGGCTTCGTTGCGCAGCTTGTCGACGAGCTCAGCCGCGGTCTTGACCTTGATGCCTGCCTTGCGGCCACCCGGCTCCTCGGTCTTCAGCACCTTGAGGCGCGGCGTGATGTCGGCACCGAAGTCGGCGGCTGACTTCTCGTCGAGCGGCTTCTTCTTGGCCTTCATGATGTTGGGCAGCGAGGCATAGCGCGGCTGGTTGAGGCGCAGGTCGACTGTGACGATCGCCGGCATCTTGAGCGACACCGTCTGCAGGCCGCCGTCGACTTCGCGCGTCACGTTGGCATGATCACCGGCGAGCTCGATCTTCGAGGCGAAGGTGCCCTGGGCCCAGCCCAGCAGGGCCGCCAGCATCTGGCCGGTCTGGTTCGAATCGTCGTCGATCGCCTGCTTGCCGAGCAGCACCAGGCCCGGCGTCTCAGCCTCGACCACGCCCTTCAGCACCTTGGCGACGCCGAGCGGCTCGACGGCTTCGTCGGTCTTCACCAGGATGGCGCGATCGGCGCCCATGGCGAGAGCGGTGCGCAGCGTTTCCTGGGCCTGCGCAGGTCCGATCGAAACCACGACGATCTCTTCGACCTTGCCGGCTTCCTTGAGGCGGATGGCCTCTTCGACCGCGATCTCATCGAACGGGTTCATCGCCATCTTGACGTTGGCGAGATCAACGCCCGAGCCGTCCGATTTCACGCGCACCTTCACGTTCGCATCGACAACCCGCTTGACCGGGACGAGAACTTTCATGGGCTGGTACCTCTCTGAACAGCGATATTGTGCGCGCTATAGCAGCGCTTGGCCCCACGCAATTGTCGATTGCCGACATATTGGGCGGAAAAACAGACTTGATCTCGCGCTTTTGGTGGCGGGAGGGCTGCCGCAAGCGGCGGGACCGTAGTTGCGGCTAACCTTAGCGTCAATATCTGCTTGAAGCTCAAATCGTTTGAAAAAAGCTGTGCCAGTGACCGCTATTGCCGGCCCCAGCGCGTGGTCGGCTGGGCTGTCGGCGGCTCGGGCGTAGCGGGCTCCGGCATGGCCGGCGCCTCGGCCTTGTCAGGGCTCGGCACCGCCTCTTCGGCATCGGCAAACAGCGGCACCTCGCGGCGGCGCAGGACGAGCACCATCACGGCACCGGCGACGATGCCGCCGACATGCGCCGCCCAACTGACCTCGTCGTCGCCGCCGATGGCGATCATCAGGAACTGGAAGGCGACCCACAGGATCAGTGGGATCCAGGCCGGAATGCGCAGCGGGATACGGGCGAAGGCCAGCACCCACACCTTCACCCGGGGGTAGAGGATCAGGTAGGCGGCGACGATGCCGGCGATGGCGCCCGAGGCGCCGATCAGTGGCGTCTGCGAATCCGGCAGGATCAGCCCGTGCAGGAAAGCGCCGGCGACCGCGCAGAGCAAGTAGAACACCAGGAAGCGGAAATGCCCGAGCGCATCTTCGACATTGTCGCCGAACACCCAGAGGAACAGCATGTTGCCGCCGAGATGGAAGATGTCGCCATGCAGGAAGGAATAGGTGACGTAGCTCAGGTTTTCCGGAATGATGATCAGATCCGGCGACAGCTCCGCCAGATCGTGCACGACGGAGGGGATGTAGCCGAGCCCGAGCACGGCAGCGGTGGCAAAGTCCTCGCCGCCGACCGTGGTCAGGAGATACACGATGACGTTGATCGCGATCAGGCTGAGCGTGACATATTGCAGCCTGATGTGGCGCAGGTGATTGGAATCATAGAGCGGAATGAACATGCGGCTCGCTTCCGCCCTCCCGGCAACCTTATCAGCAAATCAGCGGTTCTTGCCGGGAACCCATAGCACATCGGCTTTTCCGTTGTCATTGACCACGCGCGCGGCAACGAACAGCAGGTCGGAAACCCGGTTGATGTAGCGGATGCCCTCACGGTTGACGTGTTCGCCGGGGTCCTGCGCCAAGGCCACCATCACACGCTCGGCGCGGCGGGCAACCGTGCGGGCCAGATGCAGCGCTGCTGCCGCCGCCGATCCGCCATTCAGCACAAACGAGCGCAGCGGCTCGAGACCGGCGTTCAGCAGGTCGATGTCGGCCTCGATGCGCGCGGTCTGGCTGGCGATGATGCGCAGCGGCTCGTAGCCAAGGTCCTTGCCGGTGTCGGGGGTCGACAGGTCCGCGCCGAGATCGAACATGTCGTTCTGGATGCGGTAAAGCATGGCGTCGATGTCGGGGTTCTCCGTCGCGGTATGCACCCGCGCCATGCCGATGCAGGCATTGGCCTCATCGACGGCGCCATACGCTTCGACGCGCAGGTCTGATTTCAGCCGCCTTTCGCCCGAGCCCAGGCCGGTGGTGCCATCGTCGCCGGTGCGGGTGTAGATCTTGTTGAGCTTGACCATTCCGCGCTCCGCTCAGCCGCCACGGGTGAAATAAAGGGTGAGCAGGATGAACACCAGCGCCACTGCCTGCAGCAGCACGCGTGCCTGCATCAGCTTGTTCGAGGTGTTGCCGGAGCCGCCGCGCAGCATGTGGATCAGGCCGCGGATCAGGACCACCACCACGGCGAACATGAAGACGACGGCGAGGATGTTGAAGACGGTAGCCATATTGGTTCCAGTTCAGTCGTAGGCCGGTCAGGCTTGGCGGGCCAGAATTCTGTAAAGCAGCGAAGCAGGCAGCAGGCGCTTCAGCACGACGCCGATTCTCGCGGGCGTCGTGACAACATAATGCGGGCGCGGCCGGGGCGACAGCAGGGCGTGTCGCAATACCGCATGAACCGCTTCCGGTCCCAGCTTGAGCCGCGATTTCGAGCCGCCGCTGGACAGCCTGTCGAGTTGGGCGCGATAGGCCACGTGGTGGGGCGAGTTTTCGTGGTCGATGTAGCGCAGGAACCAGTCGAGCCCGTTGGTGGCGATCTTCGAGCGTATCGGGCCGGGCTCGATCATCGCGACATGGACGCCGCTGCCGGCGAGTTCCTGACGCATGCAAAGCATAAGCCCCTCCAGCGCATGCTTGGAGGCGGAGTAGGCGCCGCGGAACGGCACCGGCGTCAGGCCGAGGATCGACGAGCAGTTGACGATGCGGCCGTGGTTCTGCGCACGCATCACCGGAACGACGCGCCGTGTCAGGTCGTGCCAGCCGAAGAAGTTGGCCTCGAATTGGTCCCGCAGTGCCGCCATCGGCAGATCCTCGACCGCGCCCGGCTGGGCGTGCGCACCATTGTTGAACAGCGCGTCGAGCCTGCCGCCGGTACGTTCAAGCACGGTTTCGACCAACGCCTCGATCGATTCCGGCTTGGCGTAGTCGAGGAACAGCGCCTCGAGACCGTCGGTCTCGAGTGCCACCAGATCCTCGGTCTTGCGCGCCGTGGCGAACACGCGCCAGCCCTCGGCCTTCAGTGCGCGGGCGCAATGGGCGCCGATGCCCGACGACGCGCCGGTCACGATTATCGTGCGTAACTCGTTGATCGGGTTCACTTCGTTTTTGCCCGGCCTTGCAAATGAGGGCAAAGCCTTCCCATATTCGCCGCCACGAAACAATTGGCCAATTCATGATTGGCCGTGTCACTGTCGGCCGCTAGGTAGTTGGCCAGGACCCAACGGACGGAGCGGAAAACTGGAGCTGATGCGCAAGATCGTCGCCACGAGGCGCGTGCTCTTCGACGCAGCCGGCCATTTCCATGATGACGACGGTTGGGCGATGGCCAGTCATCTCGCCATTTCGGCGCTGATGGCGCTGTTCCCGTTCCTGATCTTCGCCACCACGCTCGCCAGCTTTCTGGGCGCCGATGCGTTCGCCGAAACGGCCGTGCATCTCGTCTTCGACACCTGGCCCGACCAGATCGCGGCCCCCATCGCCCGCGAGGTGGTCAATGTTCTCACCGTGCCGCGCACCGATCTTCTGACCTACGGCGTCGTGCTTGCCGCCTACTTTGCCTCAAACGGCGTCGAGGCGCTGCGTACCTCGCTCAACCGTGCCTACCGCATCACCGAGACCCGCACCTTCTGGTTCCGGCGTATCCAGAGCATCTTCTTCGTGCTCATCGCCACGATCAGCTTTGTCGCCATCTCGGTGCTTCTGGTGTTCGCGCCGATCATCGCGCGCATCCTCGAAGCCAAGTTCGAATGGATCCAGCCCTATATGGGCACCATTACCGTCTGGCGCTTCACCATCGCTTCGGCGGTCATCGTCTTCGGCCTGTTTGCCGTGCACATGTGGCTGCCGGCCGGCCGCCGTCGCTTCCTCAGCATCATCCCCGGCATCGTCTTCACGCTCATCGCCTGGGTTGTCGGCTCGACGATCTTCGCCGCCTATCTCGATACCTTCTCGTCCTACGTCACCACCTATGCCGGCCTCGCCTCGATCATGATCGCGGTGGTCTTCCTCTACATCGTCTCGGCGATCTTCATCCTCGGCGGCGAGCTCAATGCCGCGATCAGCCGCTATCTCGAAGCCCGCGCCCGCGTGCCGGGTTGAGCCGTCGCCAGGCCGACGCCGAGCGTGGCGATCGCCATGCCAGCCAGTTGGATCGCCGACAGTTCTTCGCCGAACAGCAGCCAGGCAAGGACAGCGGTCACCGCCGGCACGAGGTAGAAAAGCGATGCCACCTTCGACATGGCGCCGTCGCGGATCATCACCATCAACAGGAAGATCGCGCCGATCGACAGCACGAACACCAGCCAGGCCATGGCGAAGATCAGCTCGCCATTGATCGTCACCTGCTGGTGTTCGAAGGCGAAGGAGGCGATGGTCATCAGGATCGCTGCGCCGACATATTGCCAGAATGTACCTGATACCAGGTCGCTGGCCGCGCCGATGCGCTTCTGCCAGATGGTGCCGGCACTGATGCCGGCCATGGCGATCACTGACGCAGTCAGCGTCTGCCAGGTCACGCCGCCGCCGATCGCGCCGAGCTTGGGGGAAAGCACGATCACCACGCCGACGAAGCCAATGGCAAGCCCGACCCAGTGCTTGGGCTTGATCTCCTCGCCGAGCAGCTTTCCTGCAAGTACGGCGGTGACCAGCGGCTGCAGCCCGGCGATCAGCGCCGACAGGCCCGCCGGCAAGCCCTGGTGGATCGCCCAGAACACGCCGCCGAGATAGACCCCATGCAGCAGCATGCCGATGAGTACGGAGTGCAGGGCGGCCCGCCGCGTGAGCCTAGTGGAGCCGAGCGCCAGCATCACTGCGCCGAGCAGCAGGAAGGCGAGGACGAAGCGCACGGCCAGGAAGGTGAACGGCTCCGCCCAAGGCATGGCGTAGCGGGCGCCGATGAAGCCCGTCGCCCAGAGCAGCACGAAGGTGGCCGGAATCAGCCGCTTTGGAGAAGATGTCATGGATACCCCTGGCGCCGCCGGACGCCGCTTCCGGAAGGAATCTTACCGGGATCGCTCTAATGCCGAACATTAGGACAATCAAAATGAAACGATTGATCCATAGATTCACCGGACCTGATCTGACGACCTGATCTGGGAGAAGCTTGCCCGGGAGGGGGCCTGGGAGAACTGCACAGTCGGCCTCTGAAAGGACCGCGCATGCTGTGGAATCTCGATCCGGGCTGGTTGATGATGGCGGTCGCCTTCGTCGCCGTCATGGCCTTCTTCTTTGGTGCTGCACTCGACGCCATCATGAAGGACGACGGCTTCGGCCCGACCGGCAACATGCTGCTGTTCACCACTGGCTTCTTCGGCGCGGTGCTCGTCGCCAACAGCTACGGCATCACGCTGCGCGACCTGCAACTGGCGACCGCCTGGGGGCTTGGCGGCGCCTTCATCTTCATCAGCGTGCTTGCGCTGATCAAGGCGGCGATCGCCCGGATGCTACAACCTTAGTGCATTGGCCTGGTGCATCGGCTCGAAAATCGGCATCGATCTTCGGAACGCACGAGGCGCAGATTCTTAGGGACTCGAGCGTCCTTTGTGCGGCCAATCGGACGCACGGCGCTCCAGCATCGCCTTGACCGATTCTGGCGTCTCACCGGCCTCCCGCAATGCGGCGAGGCCGGTGTCGCGTTGGCTTTTCGACAGCTTTCTTCCATCAGGACCTGTTATCAGCCGGTGGTGGAAATAGCCCGGCTGCGGCAGGCCGAGCACCTGCTGCAGCAGGCGCTGTACCGAGGTCGCGAAATAGAGGTCCTTGCCGCGCACGACATGGCTCACGCCCTGCAGTGCGTCGTCGAGCACCACCGACAGGTGATAGCTCGTCGGGATCTCCCGTCGGGCGATGATCACGTCGCCCCATTGCAGCGGGTCGGCGGCAATTTCCGCCACGCCATCCATCGCCTCGTCGGCCCATTCGCGCCAGCTCAAATGGCCGTCCAGCCGCGCCAGTGCTGCGGCGGTATCGAGCCGCCAGGCAAAAGGCGCGCCCGCATTGATACGGCGCCGGCGCTCCCGCTGCGACATCTGCTTGTCTGCGCCGGGATAGACCGGCGCGCCGTCTGGATCGCGCGGCCAGCTTTCTCCCGACGCCTCATGGTCCATGATCGCGCCGCGTATCTCGCCCCGGCTCATGAAGGCAGGATAGACGAGTTCGTCCTTCTTCAACCGTTCGAGCGCTGCCTCGTATTCGGCGAAATGGTCCGACTGGCGCCGTACCGGCCGCTCGTAGGCGACACCCAGCCAGGCGAGGTCGCGGAAGATGCCGGCCTCGAACTCCGGATTGCAGCGAGTTACGTCGATGTCCTCGATGCGCAGCAGCAGCCGGCCGGCGGCACTGGCCGCCATCCTTTTATTGGTCAACGCCGATAGCGCGTGGCCGAGGTGCAATTCGCCGTTGGGACTGGGCGCGAAGCGAAAGACAGGAGCCGTCATGAGCGTTGCTGGTGCCGGATTGAAGGTGTGCCTTGCCGATTGCTACGTTGCCTGCCGCAACCTAACAAGTGACGCATGCGCCGCATCTCCAATCTCGACGACGTCAATTTCGGCCTCGACGCGTTATGCGCGATCGATCCGCGCCTGCAGGCGGTTCGCGGCATGGCCGGCGAGGTGCCGCTCAGGCTGACCGAACCGGGCTTTGCCAGCCTCGCCTCGATCATCGTTTCGCAGCAGGTGTCGACGGCAAGTGCCAAGGCGATCTTCGGCCGCCTGACAGCTCTGGTCGATCCACTGACGCCGCAAGGCCTGCTTGCCGCAGGTGAGGGCATGTTCCGCGAGGCCGGCCTGTCACGGCCAAAGCAGCGCACGCTTCTGGCGGTGGCGAAGGCAGCGACCGACGGCCTCGACCTCGACGGCCTCTGCCGGCTCGACGCCCAAGAAGCGATGGCGGCGATGATCGCAATTCCCGGTATCGGCCCGTGGACGGCGGAGGTGTATCTGCTGTTCGCCGCCGGCCATCCCGATATTTTTCCGGCCCGCGATGTCGCCTTGCAATCGGCCGTAGGCCATGCGCTGGGCATCGATCCGCGCCCCGGTGAGAAGGCACTGATTCGGCTTGCCGAATCATGGGCGCCGTGGCGAGGGGTCGCATCGAGGCTGTTCTGGGCGTATTATCGCGAGACCCGTGGTCGCGATGGCGCGCCGCCGGCTGGAAATCCTGCGTAAATCCGCAAAATCGCGGTTTTTTGACGGGTTATGTGACCGGCCAGACGCTTCACATTCCTGTCACCTCGGGCTTACAGTATTCGTGCCGTTAGGTTCGAGGACCAAGGAGGTGCAGGAAGTGACGGTTGCCGTGTCTCCGGATGGGCTCCCAGCACTAGTGCTGAATGCGGATTATCGTCCGCTCAGCTACTACCCCTTGTCGTTGTGGTCCTGGCAGGACGCGATCAAGGCGGTGTTCCTCGACCGCGTCAACATCGTCGCCGAATACGAGCACGCCGTCTCATCGCCGACCTTCTCGATGAAGCTGCCCAGCGTCGTCAGCCTGAAGCATTATGTGAAGCCGTCGCGCTATCCCGCCTTCACCCGTTTCAACGTCTTCCTGCGCGACCGCTTCCAGTGCCAATATTGCGGCACCCCGGAGGATCTGACCTTTGACCACGTCATCCCGCGCCACAGCGGCGGGGCGACCACGTGGGAAAATGTCGTCGCGGCCTGCTCGCCCTGCAATCTCAGGAAGGGCGGCATGATGCCGTCGCAGGCCAAGATGTGGCCGCTGCAGAAGCCGTTCCAGCCGACGGTGCACGACCTGCACAACAATGGCCGGCTGTTTCCGCCCAACCATCTGCACGAAAGCTGGATGGACTATCTCTACTGGGATGTTGAGCTCGAGCCTTGATGAAGGCCGATCTCCCCTTTTTGGGGGAGATGTCCGGCAGGACAGAGGGGGCGAAGGATCGCGACCCCCGAGGCGCTACCCCTTCCTGAAAGCCCCACGCAACGCCACCGCCGCCAGGAAAGCGCTGGCGAGAACGTTCCAGCCGGCGAAGGACAGGCCGAGCACGCGCAAGGCGGCATCCTCGCAACGTGGCGGCACGACGTTGTTGAGCACGTCGAGCAGGCCCTTGCCGCCGGTGTCGATCGTGCCGCTGACGGCCGCGCAATCGGTCGGGCCGGCCCACCAGCGCCATTCGACGCCGGCATGGTAGGCGCCGAGATAGAGCCCGTAGAGCATCAGCAATCCACCGACGGCCAGGAGCGCGCGGGTCATCCATGCCGGCCAGTGCAGCGCCGACGACAGCGCCGCCAGCGCCATCAGCGGCACTCCGACATAATAGGGCGTGCGCTGCTCGAGGCAGAGCTTGCAGGGCAGGTAGCCGCCGATGTGCTGGAAGCCGAGCGCTGTGCCGACGACGGCTGCCATGGCGACGGTGAGGAAGATTGCGGTCAGCGTCTGGCTGCGGCCGGTCGGAGAGGCGAGGGAGGTCATTCTTGGGTGCCCAACTGTTGTTACCGGCATTCGCCGTTCAGTGGAGGTATCTGACGAGAAGATAGAGCAAAATAAGGGCAGCGGCGGCGAGGCCGGCGAGCAGCCCGAGGCGCTTTTCGATGAATTCGCGGATCGGCTCGCCATAGGTGCGCAGCAGCCAAGCCAGGAACAGGAAGCGGGCGCCGCGGGCGACGATCGCCGAGACGATGAACCAGCCAAGCGGGAAGCTGACGACGCCGGCGAGAATGGTCACCACCTTGATCGGCGGCAGGTGCGACAGCCCTGAGGTGACCAGCATCAACAGGATGATGCCGGCGCCCGACGAGACCTTGAGCGCTTCGAACTCGTCATACTTGCCGTAGAATTCGAGCACCGGCTTTGCCACCGCCTCGAAGGCGTAGTGGCCGATATACCAACCGGCGATGCCGCCGAGCACTGAGGCCACGGTGGCGATGATTGCGTAACGATAGGCCTTGTCCGGTCGCGACAGCGCCATCGGCAAGTAGAGCACGTCGGCCGGTACCAGGAAGACCGAGCTTTCGACGAAGGCGATGAAGGCCAGCCACCATTCGGCGGATTTCCTTGCCGCGAGCGACAAGGTCCAGTCGTAGAGTCGGCGAAGCATCTGGCCCCCTTGAGATATGCGCTGCCTGTTTAGGAAGAATTGCTGTGGCGCACAATGCTTGGGGTCTTCACGAATGTGAAAGCCGGGGCAACGTTACATTCTGTCGCGTGATCACGCTTGAGACATACTTGCCCGGGCCATCGCTGCAGATGAAGCGTGATGGCACGCAATCGGCGGCCGTGGCCGCCGATCATGGTGTGGTGCTATGCGGCGCGCCCGGCCGCCACATGCTGCCCGGGCTGCAGCGCATCGAGCGCGAAACTGCCCACGCCTACCGGGGCCAACCCGCCCACCGCCTGGATGATCTCGGCCACGTCCTCGGTCGAAAACCCGCCATAGAGCTCGATCAGGCCAAATCCTTCCCGGGCGAGCCGTGCTGCAATCTCGGCGGCCGTTGCCCCATCCGGAACGGCAATGAAATGCGTGTCGAGCGGCGGAAAACTGGTCACGAACCTGTCACGCTCCGGTTCGGCATCCCGCTTCAGGATGATGAAGGCCGCCAGCGGCGGCTTGCCATCGATGAAGGCCTGATTGTAGGCAGCCGCCGGCTGCAGGGATTCGATGCCAAAGGTCACCGAGCTCACCTTGACGTCGTGTCCGACGACGGCCGAGACCTTGGGGCGCCACGCCGGCGAGATGCCGCCGCACAGCTCGATCAGCTTGGCTCCCTGCGCGGCGAGCTCATGCGCCACCGCCGGTGCCTGTATCGGATCGCCCAGGGCAATGATGGTGATCCTGCCGTCCGGCGTCTCCAGCACGCTTCGGTCGATGGTCGGGTCGGCGCCGGGAGCTTCATAGATCAGGGCCTTGTCGATATGCATGTTGTGTCCTCGTTTGTCTTCGATAGCGACAAGTTGCGACAGAACACTGATCTTGGTAATTGCCATAGTTCTGCAGCCACTGATCGAAGAAATCGAACTGTGCTTGACAATCTGACGCTGGACCAGATGCGAACGTTCGTTGCCGTCGTCGAAGGTGGCAGCTTTCGCGCCGGTGCTGGGCGGCTGTCGCGGGTGCAATCGGCGATCAGCCATGCCATCGGCAACCTTGAAGCCGAGCTCAACGTGGCGCTGTTCACCCGCACCGGCCGGAAGCCCGAATTGACCGCCGAAGGGCAGGCGCTGCTCACTGATGCCAGGGCGATCCTGATCAAGGTCGACGCCATGCGCGCCCGGGCGCGCGGGCTGGGGAAGGGGCTGGAGCTTTCGCTCGCAATAGCCGTCGATCCGGTCATCCCTGCCGGCATCCTGGCCGGCGCGCTTCGCGACCTCAGGGCCGAGCACCCTTCGGTCGGCGTCGCACTGAAGACGTTGCCGATGCGCGCGGCATTGCATGCGCTCATCAACCGGCACTGCACGCTCGCCATCACCACCGATACCCAGCGCGACAGCCTCGTCGAAGCCGAGTGCCTTGGCCCGGCGCAGCCCTTCGTCGCCGTGTGTTCTGCCCATCACCCGCTCGCGGCGCCGCCCGCAGCCGGTTGGTCGGCGGTCGACCTGTCCGACCACCTACAGATCGTCGTCAGCGATCCCTCGCCGGTGAGCGAAGGGCTGGATTTCGGCGTGCTGTCACCCGGCACCTGGCGTGTCAGCGATCTCGCGACCAAGCTGGCACTGATCCGGGCCGGCATCGGCTGGGGCAATCTTCCCAGCTGGATGGTCGACGTCGACCTCGCCCATGGCGCCCTTGTGCGCGTCACTGCCACCGCCCTGGGCTCACAGTCCGAGACAGCGCTGTCCGCCTATGTGCTCTGGCGCATCGACCAGCCCCCAGGCCCCGCCGCGCGCCACCTGCGCGAACGGCTGCTGGCACATTTTGACGGAGGCAGGTAGTTGCGCGCGACCGCTTTCGCTGCGCCGGCGAACGCCGTACCGGCATGAAGTTGCGCAAAGGCGACGCTCCCCAGTTGACGAAGGGCCGCCCGACCGTATAGTCCGCGACCATTCTGTCCGTTTAGGGCAGGCCCCTATGGCGGAATTGGTAGACGCGCTCGACTCAAAATCGAGTTCCGCAAGGAGTGCTGGTTCGATCCCGGCTAGGGGCACCATTGACCTTTACGCAGCACTGCGGCGCGGAAGGCGGCTTTGATTGCTCGATCATGCCTTGCATTGTGCCGTCGCGGTGAGGTGAGCCTTCGGGCAAAAATCCGGCAGGCAAGGTCGTAGGCGCCTTTCAAATACTACCAAAAATAGATCGTTTGCGCGTTTGTCACTGTGTACAAAATCGGCCATTGAAGCGTTTATCGTCTATTAACAGGCTTTGCACATGCGCGGAGAGCTTCGGGTCGCGATTGTCATCCATGCATTCTACATGGATGCATTCGATGAAATCCTCGACCTCGCCCAAGCTCTCCCGGCACAACACAAGCTCTTCGTAACGACCGTTCCGGTTCACGAGGCGCTGGTGCGCTCGCGGCTCGATGCCGCGGAGCGAGACTACAGCTTTGGCGTCTTCGAAAATCGGGGCCGCGACATCCTGCCTTTCCTTCGCATGTTTCCAGCTGTTCGCGCCGAGGGCTTTGACGTCGTCATCAAGGTTCACACCAAGAAATCGCCGCATCTGAAGGATGGTGACGGCTGGCGCCGTATGTTGGTCGCTGCATTGCTGCAGCCCCAGGCGCTGCAGCAATTGACTTCGGCATTTCAGGCCGACGCTTCGCTGGGCATTGTCTGTCCCGAAGGTCATTTCCTCTCGCTCGACCGCTACATGGGCGGCAACGAAGCGCGTGTCCTTGCCATCGCCCAGCGCCTTGGCCTGGGTCGGGCGCAGCTGCTTGATGCCGGCTATTGCGCTGGAACGATGTTCATGGCGCGTACAGACGTCATCGCGCCACTGGCCGATCTCGGCTTCACGGCCAAGGCCTTCGAGGCGGAGGCCAACCAGGTTGACGGGACGATGGCGCATGCGTTCGAACGCTGTCTGGGTCTGGGGGGCGTCGCCCTTGGCCGCCGCATCGCCTCGAGCGCCGATCCGTTTGGACATGCCGGCTTCAACGACAGCTACGCCTTTACAAGACAGCCACGCCGCCCATCCGCGTCGGCACGCCTGAAATCGGGCTTCAAGGCCGCCCAAGGCAAATTCGGAAATGCGCTGCGGCGGATGCTCGTTCGGCCCGGTTGAACGAGCATCCGCCGCAGCGCACGTTGCCCTATATGATGCCCTGGTCGAAGAGCTGCCTTCTCGTTGAACGCAACTGGTCCCCCGAACCTTTCCTCGTCATGTCCGAAAGGATGTCGGCCAGGTGTCCCTCGTGTCCGACCGCGATAAGGTTTTGTTCGATCTCGCCGATGTCGAACTGCAGGCGGTAGACAAGGTCGCGCTTCATCAGCGGGCAGTTGAGATGTTTCTTGTAAAGGAACCCGGCCGTGTGAATCTGAGAACGCATGGCGATGCGTTCGCATATCTTCGCGATGATTGCGGCCCAGCTTTCGCTGCCCAAGCTCGCCGCCGGAAGCCTGAGATCCCGACAGATCTGGCCATTCATCGCCCCAACATCCCCGCCGTCAATTTCGGTCAGCCGCAGCCTGAGCTTGTCCGGCGTGTAGACGGTGGTAACGGATCTTGCGATCGGCAGGATTGCCGCGGAGAAACCGATTTCCCCTTTGCGGATCGCCCATAGCCGCGAATTCACCGGCAGGTATTGCTTCCAAAAGCGCGCGAATTCGGAACTTGCAACGATCCTATGCCCCACGGAGAAGCAAAAGGACTGCATGTGGTAGCCATGTTCCCGGTTTTCGAACGAACCGACGATGTCGGCTTCCGCGCCTGCCAACTCCCTGAACAGCGGAGTGAGTCCGTTGCTGAAGAAGTACACGCTGTCATTCAGGTAGAGCAGGCGCGTTGCCTCGGTATTTTCGAGCAGGTGAAGTGTCGCATCCCGAAAACCGCCAAAGTCGAGGCCAGCATTGTCGCGAACGATGAGCTTCGAACAGCGTTGCTTGAGATCGGCCAGTCGCTCGGCGTCCAGGCCGTGATTGACCACCAGGACGACGTTCGCCTGGGCCTCGTCCAACGATGCCAGTGCATTGTCGACATACCATGGCGTCTTGTTGGGCTGCCAGACCAGGAAGATGGCGTACACGCTGCCCGGGTGATGCCGCCTGCCCTGATGAACCTGATATGGCTCGTCCCTGCCGAGGCTTCGATTGAACCTGGACTTGATGACCTCGAATTCGTGGTAGCGGATCTTGGCAACACGCTTCTTGAGGGACCGCAGAAGTCGCAATTTCGGCATTCCGATCCCGATCTGGTGTTGCTTTGGCGGCCGGACACCGGCAGACGCAATGGAATGCCTGCCGAGGCGCGGCGCTCTGGACCGTTTTCTTGACGCCGAGCGCTTCCGATATTAGGCAGGCTTTCTGTTGGTTGGTAGGTCAACTCCGATCCAGCCACAATGAAATCCCTCGCGGAGGAGCGGAGACGACCGTCCATGCTCGAACGGCGCGACACTTACGACGCCCTCTATCGCGATTTCCGCTGGCAGATTCCGCAAAGGTTCAACATCGGCACCGCTGTTTCAGACCGCTGGGCAGCCGTCGACCCTGACCGAACGGCGCTGCTCGACTACCGCATCGACGGTGCAGCCGAAGAGCTTTCTTTCGGCGAGCTTTCGCGCCGCTCCAACGCATTCGCCAATTCCTTGCGGGCCAGGGGCGTACGCCGCGGCGACCGGGTGGCGCTGCTGTTGCCGCAAAGCTTCGAGACGGCGATCGCCCATGTCGCGATCTACAAGCTCGGCGCGATCGTCGTGCCGCTGGCCTTGCTGTTCGGCGTCGAGGCGCTCGAATACCGGCTGCAGACAGCTGGCGTCAGGGCGATCGTCACCAACGAGGCAGGTTTCGCAAAGGTCAGCCAGGTCAGCGGCCGGCTGCCCGAGCTCGAAGCGATCGTCGTTGTCAGCGGCGGCGATGTCGACGATTTCCATCGCCTGCTCGCCGCGCATTCGCCTGACTTTACAGCCGAGGACACTGGCCCAGACGATCCGGCGATGATGATCTTCACTTCCGGCACGACGGGCCCGCCGAAGGGCGCGCTGCACGGCCACCGAGTCCTGCTCGGCCATCTCCCCGGTATCCAGATTGCGCAGGAGTTCATGCCGCAGTCGGGCGACCTGTTGTGGACCCCGGCCGACTGGGCCTGGGCCGGCGGCCTGCTCAACCTGCTGCTGCCCGGGCTCTATTTCGGCCTGCCGGTGGTCGCTGCCCGCTTCGACAAGTTCGCACCCGAGGCCGCACTGTTGCTGATGGAAAAGATGGCGGTGCGCAACGCCTTCATCCCGCCGACGGCGCTGCGCATGCTCAAGGTCGTGCCCGACATCGGCAAGCGCTTCCGGCTCAGCCTGCGCAGTGTCGGCTCCGCCGGCGAGTCGCTTGGGCGCGAAACCTACGATTGGGCCACAGCCGAGCTCGGGCTTGTCGTCAACGAGTTCTACGGCCAGACCGAATGCAATGCGGTGCTCGCCTCCTGCGCCGGCCTCGGCATCAGCAAGGGTGGGGCCATCGGCAAGGCGGTACCAGGCCATCGCGTCGCCATCATCGACGGCGACGGCCGCCGCGTGCCGCCGGGCGTGTCGGGCCAGATTGCCATTGCCCGGCCGAACCCTGTCATGTTCCTCGAATATTGGCAGAGCCCCGAGGCGACCCAGAAGAAGTTCATCGGCGAGTGGATGACGACGGGCGATCAGGGCATCGAGGACGAGGACGGCTACGTCTCCTTCTTCGGTCGCGATGACGACGTCATCACCTCGGCCGGCTTCCGCATCGGCCCCGGCGAGATAGAGGACTGCCTGACAGGCCACCCGGCGGTGGCGCTTGCAGCCGCCGTCGGCAAGCCCGACGCGCTGCGCACCGAGATCGTCAAAGCCTATGTCGTGCTCAAGGATGGGCTTGTGGGCGACGCGGCACTCGCCGACGAGATCAAGCTCTGGGTGCGCGAGCGCCTGTCGGCACATGAATATCCGCGCGAGGTCGAGTTCGTCGATTCCATGCCGCTGACCACCACCGGCAAGGTCATTCGCCGCATCTTCCGCGACCGGGCAAAGCGCGAAACGAAGACAAGCTGAGCTTGATCCGGAGCCTTCTAGCGCTTCTTGAGCAGGCTGCGCACGCGGTCGCGCAGCCTGACGGCGAGCTTGCGTGTCTCGCGGTACAGGTGCAACTGCGAGGCCGCCTGCCGTGTAACGCGGTCGGCGTCCGGCGTCAGCCCGACGACGAAGGTGCCCATCGGTTTGCGCTCGCTCCACATCTTGCCGACCAGCGGATGGTCGGGCACAGCGCAGCTGTCGGTCATCATGATGTTGGGGTCGTCGAGGTGATGTCCGGTCACCGCCATCATCAGCAACGCGCCCGGTGAACAAGCCGACAGCGTCTCGTCATAGGCGGTCTTCCAGGTGTAGGCGACGCCGGCCTCGACGAAGACGACAAGGCTGGCGATGGTGCGGCCGTCGAGCGTCAGTGAATGGATGCGGCACATGTCCTGTTCCGACATGCGGTGCACCGCCTCGCGGGCGAAGGCGGCGCGGTAGCGGTCGATCGCCATGGCGGTGCGCTGGCGTCCCTTCCAGCCGGAAGCTTCCAGCGTCAGGAACTGTTCGATGGCGTGGCGCACGTCGTCCTGGGTGCGGGCAACCTTGTGCTCGACGACGCCCTGATCAGCGAGTCGGCGGCCCAGCCGGCGGAATTCCTTGTAGTGGCGGCTGCCGAGCGCCTCCTTTAGATAGTCTTCGCCCTCGGCGTCGCTTTCGAGGAAGGGCCGTTCGAACTGACCGGTCACCACCAGCGGCAGGTTACGCGATTCGGCCGTTGCGCTCAGCATCCGCGCCACGGCGCCGTCGAGGCGCATGTCGGGCATGACGAACACTTTCGGCAGCTTGAGATGTGGCCGTGCCAGCATGGCGAAGAAGTCGGCGATCACCCCTTCAGGATCGTCGCGGTCGAGCAGCGGCGTGCCAAGCGGGCCAAACGGGCTCGACCATGTCCGCATGACAGGTATGCCCAGCGGCACCGCCGGCCTCTCCACCGAATAGGGCACCAGCAGCCGCAGCCGGCTGCGATACTCGGTACCGTCGCGGATCACAGCGAGGCGCACCTCGCGGTCCTCGAGCCGCGGCATGGCGGGCGCCAGGAAACGCGGGTTGAAAAAGACGTTGGGCTCGATTGTGCGGGCGCAGAGATGGTCGAGCTCCTCGACGAGGTCGAAGCCGGCCGAGGCCGGATAGATCGCCAGCCTGCGCAGCGGTCTTTCGGCCGATGTCAGTTCGAGATGGGCTGCTTCGGCGGCGTCGGTCGGCACGCCGGCAATGCCGGCGATCAGCGAGCCCGCCGGGCCGCCACTTGTTTCCTCGAGAAGCGGTATGGCTGCCATCAGGCGTTCTCTACCGTGCGTTTCGTGGGAATGAACAGGACCATGACGATACCGAGTTTGCGCCAGACGGTGAAAGACAGGGCGGTGGCCTCGAAGATCATCGCCGCCGAGGTGGCGATCGCCGCGCCCCACAGTCCGAGCGTCGGGATCAGCAGCACGTTGAGGCCGATGTTGAGTGCGAGCGTCGCGGCATAAACCATGGCACAGACATTCTGGTGACCACTCATCGTCAAAAGGCTCTCGCACGGGCCTACCGCCGAACGCGCGACGACGGCTGAAACCAGCAGGAACAGCAGCGGGTAACCATCGCTGAAGCCGGGGCCGAACATGGCGAGCAGCGGCTCGCCGAGCAGCAGCACCACGATGCCCATCGCCAGTGACGGCCAGAACGTCCACGACACCGTCTCGCGGGCAAAGCCGTCGAGCTTTTCGGTGTCGCCATGGGCGATCCGCGCATAGCGCTGGGCGACGCCCGCCTTGACCGCGAAATAGACGAAATGCACCAGCGCCAACGTCTTCACGGTGGCGAAATAGACCGCCACCTTGTCCGGCTCCATGTAGGCGCCGACCATCAGCACGTCGGCGTTGGTGAGCAGGAAGAAGAAGCTCTCGACCAGGAAGATCGGCAGCGAGATCTTCAGCCAGTAGCCGAGCCGGTAGTTGCGCGGGCCAGCGGGGATGCGCCTGTCGGCGCGTGAGGTGATGCGGACGAGCTGGCTGAGCGTCGTCACATAGGTGGCGAGGATGGAGGCCATGACCGCGGTCTCGGCCGTCGGCGCAAAGCCTGTGGCGACGGCTCCGGCCATGAACACCAGGATCAGCACCGGCCGTGTGATGTAGGTCGGCACAAGCGCGGCGAAGGCCCAGGAATTGGCCCGGGCGACGCCTTGCAGCACGTCTGACAAGGCCAGCATTGGCAGGCAGATCATCCCGAGGAAGAACGGCACGATATAGTAGCTCTCGATCCGGCCGGAAAATGCCCAGACGCCGGCCATGCCAAGTGCTGCGATGATTGTCGAGGCGATGATCACCAACAGGCGGCTCGCCACCAGCACGCCGCGCAGATCGTCCAGCAGGCCCTTCTCACGGTATTCGGACATGAAGCGGATGATCGAGGTGTGGAAGCCGAAGCAGGACAGCGAGCCGACGATGATCATCGTCACCCACACCAGGACGAAGATGCCGTATTCGAAGCTGCCCATCCAGCGCGCCAGCAGCACCTGGCTGACGAAGGCGATGGCAGCACTGACGATGCGCACGGCGAACGCAAACAGCGACATGCGGCCGGCCTCGCCGCGCTCGTCGCTGCTGAACAGGACTGCGTCGACGCGGCGCAACAGCGGCATGATGCGCGAGGCGATCTGCCCCGGCAGCCACCGTTCGGCCGTCATCGCTGCGGAAAAACGCAACTCGATACACTCCATCTTCCGCGATTTCGCTCACAGCATGTAGCCGATAGCGATTAAGAAACGGTTGGGTGGACCAGACAACCGGGGGAGAGGGGCGGCATGATCTCAGACGACGAACGCAAATCGATGCTGCGGGCGCATTCGATCGGCCCGAAGATGATCAGCTATCTCCAGGACATCGGCATCACGCGTCTCGATGATCTCAAGGGCGCCGATCCGCTTGAGATCGTGATGCGCATCGACATATCAGTCGGGCGCAAGCACATGAACAGCCTGGGCGTGGCGGCGCTGCGCAACCTCATCGAACTGGCGAACACCAAGGCTTGATCGGGAAGCCGGGCGCGTGGGGTTGACTGGCTCGCTTGTCGGAGCCATCTAGGCCGCGTGGGCAGTTTACCCAACGGACTGCGCCGCATGAACCCAAGGAAACAACCATGAACAGCGACAGTCATAGTCGATCGACCAAGCCGTCGACGCCGACCGAAGGGACTGATCGCGGTTGATCGCTCCCCCGGGTCGCCGCCGATGGCTTTCGGCGCGACTGAAGGGGTGAGAAATGAGCTACACCACCATCATCGAAGAGCTGCACGACGACGCAGTCATCCGCGACAACGCGGCCATCGCTTCGCGTCTTGCGGAGGAAACCGCACCCGACGTCGTCGAGGTGCTCAACACCTGCGATATTGGGCAAACCGCCCAACTGCTTGAGTTGATGCCGGTGGAGCGGGCTGTCGAAGTGCTCGACCAGCCGGCATTCGACCACGCGGCCGAACTGCTTTCGATTCTGCCGGGGCATACGGCCGCGCGCCTGCTTGCGGGCATGTCGGCCGACCGTGCCGCCGATGCGCTACGCGCGTTCGATCCCGGCGTACGGGCCGAATTGCTGACCGGCCTCGACGGCGAAACGCGCGCGGCGCTGGAACGGCTTTTGGCCTATCCGGAAGGCTGCGTCGGCGCCATGATGACCACGGAGTTCGTCTCGGTGCCGTCCAATTGGACGGTGGCCGAGGTACTTCGCCACGTGCGGGCGGTCGAGAGCACGCGCGAAACCGTCTATTCCGTGTTCGTTGTCGATCCGTTGCGGCAAACCCTTGTCCATGCGATGCCGCTGCGGCGCGTCATTTCGGCTGATCCGAGAGCTTCTATCCTGTCAGCCGTTCCGAAGCGCCGGCTGATCAAGACGTCCGCGCTGGCGCCGCGTGAGGAGGCCGTGCGCCTTATTGCCAAATACGACCTGCTGGCGGTACCGGTTGTCGACAGCAGGAACCACCTCATCGGCATCGTCACCGTCGACGACGTCATCGACACCATGGTCAAGCGCGACACTGAGCAGGTTCATCGCATGGGCGGCATGGAGGCGCTGGACGAGCACTATATGGACATCGGCTTCCTCAGGATGATCCGAAAGCGGGCCGGCTGGCTGAGCGTGCTGTTCCTGTCCGAAATGCTGACGGCTTCTGCCATGCAGAGTTTCGAGGGCGAGCTCGAAAAGGCCATCGTGCTCACGCTGTTCATTCCGCTGATCATGAGCTCGGGCGGCAATTCCGGCAGCCAGGCAAGCTCGCTGCTGATCCGGGCACTGGCGCTGCACGAAGTGCGCCTGGGCGATTGGTGGAAGGTGGCGTTGCGCGAGTTGCCGGCCGGCCTCACGCTGGGCTCGATCCTTGGCGTCATCGGCATGGTGCGCATCGTCACCTGGCAGATGCTCGGCTTCTACGACTACGGTCCGCACTGGCAGCTGGTCTCCCTGACCATCGGCGCCACGCTTGTCGGCATCGTGACCTTCGGCTCGATGACCGGCTCGATGCTGCCGTTTGTGCTGAAGCGACTTGGTTTCGACCCGGCGACTGCCTCGGCGCCGTTCGTCGCGACGCTGGTCGATGTCACCGGATTGGTGATCTATTTCAGCATCGCGCTGGTGATCCTCCACGGCACGCTGCTGTAAGCCAAAGCACAAACGAAAACGGCGGCCCGCTGGGCCGCCGTTTTCGTTTTCCGATCAACTCAGGCGAAGCTGCCGTGGCAGTGCTTGTACTTCTTGCCCGAGCCGCAAGGGCAGGCTTCGTTGCGGCCGACGCGACCCCAGGTCGACTGGTCGTTGGGGTTGCGGTCTTCGGCGGCGACAACGCGGCTGTCCTCGAGCACGGCAACCGAGCCCTCGCCGAAATCGTCCTCGCCGGTGGTGCCGTCGATGTGGTGGCCGTGCATTTCGGGCGCTTCCGGTGGCGGCGCATCCGCTGCCTGGCGCACCAACTCGACGCGCATCAGCTGCGCGGTCACGGCCTGGCGCAAATTACCGAGCATCGCCTGGAACAGTTCGAAGGCCTCGCCCTTGTACTCGTTCAGCGGGTCGCGCTGGGCGTAGCCGCGGAAGCCGACGACCGAACGCAGGTGGTCGAGATTGACCAGATGCTCGCGCCAGAGATGGTCGATGGTCTGCAGCACCACGGAGCGCTCGACATAGGTCATCACTTCGGGACCGAAGCGTTCGGCGCGGTCGGCCGCTGCCTTGTCGGCTTCGGCGGTGATGCGGTCGCGCACTTCCTCTTCGGCAATGCCTTCTTCCTTGGCCCACTCTTCGATCGGCAGGTCGAGGTTGAGATACTGGATCACGCCTTCCTTGAGGCCTGCGACATCCCACTGTTCGGCATAGGCGTTTTCCGGAATGTGCTTGGCGACGAGATCCTCGATTACGTCATGGCGCATCTCGGCGACAGTATCGGTCAGGCTGGTCGCATCCATCAGCTCGATGCGCTGCTCGAACACCACCTTGCGCTGGTCGTTCGACACGTCGTCATATTTGAGCAGGTTCTTGCGGATGTCGAAGTTGCGCGCCTCGACTTTCTTCTGCGCCTTTTCCAGCGCCTTGTTGATCCAGGGGTGGACGATGGCCTCGTCTTCCTTGAGGCCGAGCTTGGTCAGCATGCCGTCCATGCGCTCGGAACCGAAGATGCGCATCAGGTCGTCCTGCAGCGACAGGAAGAACTTCGAGCGGCCCGGATCGCCCTGGCGGCCGGAGCGGCCACGCAGCTGGTTGTCGATACGGCGGCTTTCATGGCGTTCGGTGGCCAGCACGTAGAGGCCACCGGCAGCCAGCGCCTTTTCCTTGAGACGGGCGACGTCCTCGCGGATCGCCTTTTCCCTGGCGTCGCGCTCAGGGCCGGCCGGCATGTCGGCCAGTTCCTCGGCAATGCGCATGTCGGCGTTGCCGCCGAGCTGGATGTCGGTGCCGCGGCCGGCCATGTTGGTGGCAATGGTGATCGAACCCGGCTTGCCGGCCTGGGCGACGATCGAGGCCTCGCGCTCGTGGTGACGGGCGTTCAGGACCTCGAAGTCCTTGAAGCCGTCCTTGCGCAGGCGCTCGGCCAGCTGCTCGGATTTCTCGATCGAGGTCGTGCCGACCAGCGTCGGCTGGCCCTTGGCGTTGGCTTCCTTGATCTCGCGGACAATCGCCTTGTACTTCTCCTCGACCGTCCGGTAGACCTCGTCGTCCTCATCGATACGGCTGACGGGCAGGTTGGTTGGAACCTCGGTGACGTCGAGATTGTAGATGTTGCCGAACTCTTCGGCTTCCGTCAGCGCCGTACCGGTCATGCCGGCGAGCTTTTCGTACATGCGGAAGTAGTTCTGGAAGGTAACCGAGGCCAGCGTCTGGTTTTCCGGCTGGATCGCCACGTGTTCCTTGGCTTCCAGCGCCTGGTGCAGGCCTTCCGAGAAGCGGCGGCCGGGCATCATGCGGCCGGTGAACTCGTCGATGATGACGATTTCATTGTCCTTGACGATGTAGTCCTTGTCCTTCTGGAAAAGGCGATGCGCCTTGAGCGCATTGTTGACGTGGTGGACCATGGCCACGTTTTCGACGTCGTAGAGCGACTCACCCTTGAGCAGGCCTGCCTCGCGCAGCAGGTTCTCCATCTTCTCGGTGCCTTCTTCAGTGAAGATGGCGGTCTTCTGCTTCTCGTCGACTTCATAGTCGGACGGAACCATCTGCTGCATGAAGGCATCGACGGTGTTGTACATTTCCGAACGGTCCTCGAGCGGACCGGAAATGATCAGCGGCGTGCGGGCCTCGTCGACCAGGATCGAGTCGACTTCGTCGACAATCGCGAAGAAGTGACCGCGCTGCACCATCTGGGCGCGCTCATACTTCATGTTGTCGCGCAGATAGTCGAAGCCGAGTTCGTTGTTGGTGGCGTAGGTGATGTCGCAGGCATAGGCCGCGCGGCGCTCTTCGTCGGACAGGCCGTGCACGATGATGCCGACCGACAGGCCGAGGAACTTGTAGAGACGGCCCATCCATTCGGCGTCGCGGCGGGCCAGGTAGTCGTTGACGGTAACGACATGCACGCCCTTGCCGGTCAGGGCATTGAGGTAGACGGGCAGGGTGGCGACCAGCGTCTTGCCTTCGCCGGTGCGCATCTCGGCTATGCCGCGGCCGTGCAGAACCATGCCGCCGATCATCTGGACGTCGAAGGGACGCATGCCGAGCGCGCGCTTGGCGCCTTCGCGCACCGTGGCGAAGGCCGGGACGAGGAGGTCGTCAAGCGAGGCGCCGTTGGCGATGTCCTTGCGGAACTGCTCGGTCCGCGCCCGAAGCTGGTCGTCGGTCAGCGCCTGCAGTTCATTTTCCATTGCAGCGATCGCTTCCACCCGGGGCCGGGTCGACTTGACTCGGCGGTCGTTGGAGGAACCGAAAATCTTACGGGCGAGACCGCCGAGACTGACCATCAAGTGGTCCTTTCAATTCGAATGAAGCCGACTGTCCGCCGGCCAAGCCTGCCGAGGAACATAGGCTGGCAGACTCAACACGAAAAGCGCCCGGAAAAACCCTTCTGGACGCGAAGACGATGGACAGATAAGAGGGGGCACAACTTATGTCAACGTTGCAGAGAGCCTGCCGGAGACGCCAAATTCCGCCACATTCAGGTTGATTTGGAAGTGCGGTCATCACCCCACCGGAGAGTTTAGATGTCTTTTTCGTTCCGTAGCGCCTCGCTTGCCCGCGTCGGGCTTGCCGCCGGGCTTGTGGCGCTGTCGTCGCTGCCGCTGGTTGCACAGGAAACAGCGCCTGCACCCCAGGTCGCTGCCCCTGCAGCCGCTGCCGTCGATCCGAACGCGATCGTGGCGACGATCAATGGCGAGAACGTCACTGAAGCCGACATCACCTTGGCCGAGCAGGACCTTGGCCAGCAGTTCGGCAACCTGCCGCCGGAGCAGCGCCGTGCTGCTGCCTTGTCGTCGATCATCGAAATCCGCCTGATGGCCGCCCAGGCCGTCGAAAAGGGTCTCGACAAGGACGCCGACTTCCAGCGCCGCGTCGCCTTCCTCGACCAGCGCGCCCTGCATGGCGAACTGGTGGAGAAGGAAGTCGCCGGCAAGATCACCGACGACGAGATCCGCGCCCGCTACGACAAGGAAATCGCGGCCCAGAAGCCGGTCAACGAGGTCCATGCCCGCCATATCCTGGTCAAGACCAAGGAAGAGGCCGACGCGATCATCAAGAAGCTCGAAGGCGGCGAAGACTTCCAGAAGCTCGCCAACGAAAACACCACCGACCCGTCCGGCAAGACCTCGGGCGGCGACCTCGGCTTCTTCGGCCCTGGCCAGATGGTGCCGGAATTCGAGAAGGCGGCACTCGCCCTTGAAGTTGGCGCCTATTCCAAGGAGCCGGTGCAGACGCAGTTCGGCTGGCACATCATCAAGGTCGAGGACAAGCGCACCCAGCAGCCGCCGGCATTCGAGACCGTCAAGGACCAGGTCCGCTCGCTGCTGATCCGCGAGAAATACATCGAGTTGGTCAAGCAGGTTCGCGGCGCCGGCAAGGTCGAGATCACCGATCCGGCGCTTAAGAAGGCCATCGACGCCATCGACGCGTCGAAGTAATTTTCTCACCAGAGACAACAAAGGGGGGCGGTACCTACGGTGCCGCCCTCTTTGTTTGCGTGCGCCATTTCGCCGCCGTGAAGCGGTCAGCGATAGCGGGTCGAAGCCTTGAATGCGACCGGGTCGGCGGCCGCCAGCGCGCCGACGAACTCAGGCACGCGGACCGCCAGCATCATCAGCCACAGCAGCGGCCGGTCGGATGGCCGGCAGAACTGGTCGCCCACCGCATCGATGGTCCGGTGATTTTCCCGAAACGATGCCATCACTGCGCTGACCGCCAGCCCCAGCCGCGAGCGATCGCGGCGTTTGCGCAGTTTCATCAACGCAAACTGGTATCCTTTGTTACGCCGGACGTCCCAGATGAAGCCGAGGCCGTCATAGGCGTGGATGGAGACGGCGCGCGGGTCGACCGCAAATTCCACGTTGTCCTCGTTCATCGCGTCTTGCCTGATGTGGGCGCTGACGAACGGTCCTTGTCCAGGCCGAAAACGATAACGCTCGAGCAGTGCGTGCCGGTAGATCGCACCGTTGCTGGAGACGTGGATCACCTTGCCACGGCGGTCGCGGCACTCGATGAAGCCGCGGTCGAGCAGTGACATCACCCGCTTCATCATGCTGCCGTCGCCATAGGAGGTTCGCCCCGACACCGCTGCGACGGTGGGGTTGTCGTCGAGGGTCTTGTGCAGCGTGGCCATCCATCCTGGCTGCGGCAGGCAATCGGCCTCGACGACCGCGATCAGCGGCTGGTGGCAGTAGGGCAGGGCCGCATCCTTGAGCTGGGAGGATTCGTCACTGTCGTGGGTGACGAGGACGACCGATGGTTCGCCCGGACCAGAGCTGTACGAAAAAGTGCTTTCCGCAGGCAGCATGACGATGATTTCAGCCGGCACCCCCGCTCGGTCGTACAGATAGGCCTGGAGCGACTGGCGCAGCTCGCCATCGCCGTCGGCCGACAGATAGTCGGAAACCACGATCAGGCTTATCGGCAATACCGCCGGCTTCATGTCGTCCATGGTCGCTTACCTCCTGACGGCGATGCCATGCACGATATGCCTGATAGCCCGCCTTAGCATAGCCTCGTCCTCGTCGAGCCGTCCGGTCAGGAGATGCACCCAGGCGTAGGACGAAACCATGTCGGCGACCTGGCTGGGGTCGACATCGGCGGCCACCTCGCCACGGGCCTTGGCCCGCTCGATCAGCTTGCCGGTATGGGCGCGGCGCCCGGCAGAGTATTCGGCCAGCGCCTCGGCGGCGGCTGGGTCCTGCTGCGCCTCGGCGACCAGCGAGCGGAAGATGTCGCCGGCCGGCGTGTCGCGCCACTGCGCAAACAGGCTTCTGGCGAAGATGAACAGGTCTTCCTCGATGCCGCCGGTGTCCGGGTAAGTGATGTCGCGCTTCTGGCGCTGATAGACCTCGAGCAAAAGCGCGGTCTTGCTCGGCCACCAGCGGTAGATCGTCGGCTTGCCGGCGCGGGCCCGACGCGCCACCGCCTCGATGGAGAAGCCGGAATAGCCGTTCTCGATCAGCACCGCCTCGGCCGCCTCGAGGATGGCTTCCGCACTTTCCAGGCTGCGTTTGGCGCCGATCGATTTGCGCGCGGCTTCGGCTTCAATGCTCATTCCGGTCTCCAATGCTGGATTATCTCTACACCACCTCTTGACGAAACGAAACGGCCCGTTTTATATAACGAAACGTTTCGTTCCGATGGAGTTGAAGATGACTGCCTCCCAAACCCGCTTTTCCCGCCCGCGTTTCGCCCTGATGGTCCTGCTCGGGGTCTATCCGCTGATCACCGCACTGCTCTACATCATCATGCCTCTGACCGACGGCTGGACGATCTGGCAGCGCACGCTGCTGATTGCGCCGCTGATGGTATCAGTGATGATCTGGGGCTTGATCCCCGCGGTTCAGCGCGTCTTCCGCGGTTTCCTCAATCCGGTCGTCGGCTGAGGCTGGCCCACATCTTCGTGAGGTGAAAACGCCTTGCGAAGCCTCGCGCTATCGGGCAAACGGTGCCAGCTTCAACCGTTTCCCGAGCCCGCAGAGGTTCCTTCATGTCGACTGCCGTTTCCCCGCTCGCCCCCAAGAAGTACCCCAAGATGCCTGCCATCGAGGGCGTGCGCATCGCCACAGCCGAAGCCGGGATCAAGTACAAGGGTCGCACCGACGTGCTGGCCATGGTGTTCGATGAGGGCACGGCGGCCGCCGGCGTGTTCACACGGTCCAAGTGCCCCTCGGCCCCGGTCGATTTCTGTCGCCAGAACCTCACCGGTGGCAAGGCACGCGTCCTGATCGTCAACTCCGGTAACGCCAATGCCTTCACCGGCAAGAAGGGCCGCGAGACCACGACGTTGACCGGCGAGGCGGCGTCCAAGGCCGCCGACTGCAAGTCGAGCGAAGTGTTCCTGGCATCCACCGGCGTCATCGGCGAGCCGCTCGACGCCGGCAAATTTAGCCACTTGCTGTCAGGTATGGTCAAGGATGCCCGGCCCGACCAGTGGACCGAAGCCGCCAAGGCGATCATGACCACCGACACCTATCCCAAGGTGGTTACCGCGACCGTCAAGCTCGGCGACACCGACGTCACCATCAATGGTATCGCCAAGGGCGCCGGCATGATTGCACCCGACATGGCGACAATGCTGTCCTTCGTTGCCACCGATGCACCCATTGCGGCCGACGTGCTGCAGGACATGCTTTCGCGCGGCACCGCCAAGACCTTCAATGCCGTCACCGTCGACAGCGACACCTCGACCTCCGACACGCTGATGCTGTTTGCCACCGGGGCCGCTGCCAAGCGCGGCGCGCCCAAGATCACCGACCCCAAGGATGCGCGCCTCGGCGCCTTCCGCCGCGCGCTCAACAAGATGCTGAAGACGCTGGCGCTGCAGGTCGTGCGTGACGGTGAAGGCGCGCGCAAGCAGGTCGAAGTTACTGTCACCGGTGCCAAGTCGGCGCGCTCGGCCAAGCGCATCGCGCTGTCGATCGCCAACTCGCCGCTGGTCAAGACCGCGGTTGCCGGTGAGGACGCCAACTGGGGCCGCGTCGTCATGGCCGTCGGCAAGGCCGGCGAGCCCGCCGACCGCGATCTCCTGTCGATCTGGTTTGGCGACAATCGCCTCGCCCACAATGGCGAGCGCGATCCGGGCTATTCGGAAGCGGCGACCTCGGCCTATATGAAGGGCGACAACATCGTCATCCGCGCCGACATCGGCCTTGGCCGTGGCAAGGCAACGGTGTGGACCTGCGACCTGACCAAGGAATATGTCGCCATCAACGGCGACTACCGGAGCTGACGTGAACCAGAACCGCCCGTCGCACGAACTTGCGATCGTCCGCCGCTACGAGGCGGCGGGTTTTCGCGCATGGCCGGCGGCGGCCGTTCATTACGACGGCACTTGGCTTGTCCGGTTGACGGCGGGCCATCCGGCCAAGCGGCTCAATTCGGTCAATCCGCTTGATCCGGCCGACATCCGCAACATTCCTGACCGCATCGCCCGCGCCAGCCGCCGCTTCGAGGCCTATGGCCGGCCGCTCACCTTTCGCATGTCGCCCTTGTCGGGGCCGGCGATCGCCGCCCATCTCGACCGCGAGGGCTGGAGCACGTTTTCGGAATCGATGGTGATGCGGCTGTCGCTCGACGACGGCGTCGTCGAGCATGCGATGGACCAGATCCCGCTCAAGGACATCGGCCGCTTCGTCAGCGCTTCCATGGTGGTGCACGGGCTAGACGCATCGCTCAGGCCCGGCCTGTCCGAGATCATCGGCGCCATTCAGCCGGAAGCCGGCATGTTCGTGCTCGAGCAGGACGAGCAGCCGGTGACGGCGGCGATCTGCGTCCACGACACCGACCTTGCCGGCCTGTTCGAGATCGCCACCACCGAGGCCGAACGCGGCAAGGGTTTTGGCCGCAGGCTGATCCTGTCGGCGCTGAAATGGGCACGCCTGCGTGGCGCGCGCCAGGCGTGGCTGCAGGTCGAGGCTGACAATGCGGGCGCCATCCGCCTGTACGAGAAAATGGGCTTCAAGGAAGTCTATCGCTACCACTACCGCCGCCCGCCGGAGGCCTGACTTGACCCATCAGGGAAAACGCCTGCTTCTGGTGGCCGCCTGCGCGCTCGTCGACGCCGATGGTCGCGTGCTTCTGGCCCAGCGTCCCGAAGGCAAGTCGCTTGCCGGCCTGTGGGAATTCCCCGGCGGCAAGGTCGAGCCGGGCGAAACGCCGGAAGAAACCCTCATTCGCGAGCTGCGCGAGGAGATCGGCATCGAGACCAAGACGGCGTGCTTGGCACCGCTGACCTTCGCCAGCCACACCTATGACGACTTTCATCTGCTGATGCCGCTCTATGTCTGCCGCCGCTTCTGGGGCATTCCGGAGCCGAAGGAAGGCCAGACCCTTAAATGGGTGCGGCCCAAGCAGATGCGCGACTACCCCATGCCGCCTGCCGACGAGCCGCTAATTCCGTTCCTCATCGACCTGCTTTGATGGGCATGTCTGCCAGCGTTAAGCCAAAGTTTATCCAATCGTGAAAAATTGAATGGCCGCCGCCCGCCTCGGCTGCGCATCGACACGGCTTTTCGCGAGGGACGTTGCCAATGCAAGCTGACAACGAGTGGGACCTCATCCGCCCAGAGCGATCGTCCCCGACTGCGAGGGCGCGGGCCGGCATCCTGCGCGTCTCGCTGCTGTTCGGCCTTATCGCGATAGCCCTGACCCTGTTCGCCACGCCGTTCCTGGAAGACAGGGCGCGTCCAATCCTCGGCCAGTTGCGCCTTGACGGGCTCGACTACACCGCCACAGGATCGGTCAGCCGCACCAACACCTACACGCTACGCCGTTCGGTGCTGCAGGAAACGCCGCAGTCGGTGTGTGTCATTCATCCGCACGGCGAGCATACCGGCGACTGCTGACGATACCCGCTTATCGCTTCACCGCCTGTTAAGCGTGCGCCGTTAACCTTTCTTAAGACGTCGGCGTTATGGTCGGTCAACAATGACGGGTGGACGCGACCGATGATCAGGCGATTTCTCAGGAACGAAAGAGGCGCTACGGCGATCGAATACAGCCTGATCGCGACGCTCATCGCCCTGGGGATCATCGGCGGCCTGGGCCAGTTCGGCACAGCCCTTCAGCTCTACTGGGAAAACATCGGCACCAAGGTCGCCGTGCACTAGAGGTTTCCGCTTTTCTTCGATTTGCGAGATCCCTCTATCTCTTTGTTTTTACTCAATTTCGGACGGAAAGCCGCCGTACATTTTTCATGGAATTGTAACCGCTATTGCTTGCCGTCCTCGCCAAGCACCTTTGTCAGCGACACCTGCGCCGAACCCGGCTTGAGCGGCTTCTGCTGCGAGGCATCAGGCGCCCAGCCTGACAACCAGACGAACGAAAAGCTCGCCCGCACCCTTCCATCAGGATCGGAGAAGCGCTCGGCGTAGATCTCGGCCGCGCGCTGGAACAGCCGGCGTGTCGCAGGTCTCCGTGACCGGTCGGCAAGCGCGCTGGTCGCCCCCATCGCGCGCAGGTCCTGCATCAGCCCGAACATCGTGTCGTAGCGCACCGTCACCGTCTCGACATCGGCGACCGGCAAGGCAAAGCCTGCCCGCTGCAGCAGCCCGCCGGCATCGCGTACGTCGGTGAAGGGGATAACGCGCGGGCTGGCGCCGCCCGAAAGCTCCGTCTCGGCGGCGAGCAGGCTTTCGCGCAGTTCGACGAGCGTGCCGGCACCAGCAAGCACGCCGAGGAACAGCCCGTCCGGCTTCAGTGCGCGGCGGATCTGGATCAGCTGGCCGGGGATGTCGTTGGCTTCCTGCAGCGCCAGAAGCGATACGGCGATGTCGATGCTCGCCGGATCCAGCGCGATCGTCTCGGGATCCGACACGACGCCCGGTCCGCCGCCGAGAAAGGCCCTGTCGGCTTCGACGCGAAGCAATTCGTCGACCTTGCCGCTGGCAGCCAGAACCGCGGTTGCCGCCGGGCTGACCGAGAAGATCGCTGCGCCGCGCGTGAACTTGCGCTCGACCGTCGAGAGACGTTCGCCGAGGTCTTCAGCCGCGCGAGCCATCAGGAAGTCGGCGCCTGGTGTAGCTTGCGCCAGGGCTCGGCGCCGGTGCGCGATCACGAGGCTGGCGTCGAAAATGGCTTGCACGTCGAGATGTCCTTTTTTGCCGGGTTTCTGCTATGGTCGCCCGACCCGAACCTGTCGTGGCCGATCCTATGGCTGAGATCAAGAGCCTCGCATTGTCAGTTGCCGCTTGGCCGGCGCGGATGCTGTTCCCGCCTGTCTGCGCCGGTTGCCGCCGCCAGGTCACGCAACCCGGTGCCTTGTGCGGTGCCTGCTGGCCGCAATTGCGCTTCCTCGAAAAGCCCTGGTGCGAGGTGATGGGCACGCCGTTCAGCCATGATTTCGGCACCGGCTTCCTGTCCGCCGAGGCGATCGCCAACCCGCCGCCCTTTAGCAGGGCCCGCGCCGCCGTCGCCTATACCGGCATCGCCCGGCGCATGGTCCAGGGCCTCAAGTTCCACGACCGCACCGACCTCGCGCCGTGGATGGCGCGCTGGATGCTGCGAGCGGGCGCCGAGCTCATTGCCGATGCTGAGGTCGTCGTGCCCGTGCCCTTGCACTGGCGGCGTTTCTTCTGGCGCCAGTACAACCAGTCGGCGGAACTCGCCCGTGCCATAGCGTCGCTCTCCGGCCTGCCGTTTGCGCCGATGGCGGTGCGCCGCACCAAGCGCACGCGCCAGCAGATCGGCCTTGGCCAGCGCGAGCGAGAGGACAATGTGCGTGCGGCCTTCCTGGTCCCGCCCGAAGCCGAGATCGACGTCAGAGGCAGACGGGTGCTGGTGGTCGACGACGTCTACACGACAGGCGCCACTGTCGCGGCGGTGACACGTGCGCTCAGGAAAGGCGGCGCCGGCGCCGTCGACGTGCTGACTTTCGCCAGGGTTTTGCCGGGGGACTTCCGGCCCGACGATACGGACACTATATAGTCGACCAAGGACAACGGATTTTCGTCATGGTCGATGTGACTATCTATACGCGCATGATGTGTGGCTACTGTACTGCGGCCAAGCGCCTTCTCGAGCGCAAGGGCGTTGCATTCACCGAGCATGACGCTAGCTTCTCGCCCGAGCTTCGGCAGGAAATGATCACCCGCGCCAATGGCCGTGCGACCTTCCCGCAGATTTTCATTGGCAACACCCATGTCGGCGGTTGCGACGACCTGCATGACCTAGACGCGCAAGGCAGGCTCGACCAGCTTCTTGCCGCCGGCGCATAGACCCGAGGACGGACAATGGCGATTTTCAAGGCGGCAGCGGTGCAGATGCGTTCGGGCAAGGAGCCGGAGCGCAATGCACTCGATTTCGAGGCACTGGTGCGCGAGGCTGCCGGTCTCGGCGCCACTTATGTGCAGACGCCCGAAATGACCGGCGCCATCGTCGGCGACAAGGATGCGCGCGCCGCGGCCTTCACCTCCGAGGATCGCGACCTGATCGTCGCCTTGGGCCGCAAACTTGCAGCCGAGCTTGGCATCCATCTGCATGTCGGCTCGACCGCGATCGTGCGCGCCGATGGCAAGCTCGCCAACCGCGCCTTCCTGTTCGGCCCCGACGGCGGCGCGCTTGCCACCTACGACAAGATCCACATGTTTGACGTCGACCTCGACAATGGCGAAAGCTGGCGCGAATCTTCGGCCTATGAGCCGGGCACCGAAGCCATCGTTGCCGACACGTCGCTGGCAAAGATCGGCTTTGCCATCTGCTACGACCTGCGGTTCCCGCAACTTTTCCGCGCCGAGGCGCTGGCTGGTGCCGAGCTGCTCACCGTTCCCGCCGCCTTCACGCGCCAGACCGGCCTTGCCCATTGGCATCCGCTGCTGCGGGCGCGCGCCATCGAAAACGGCGCCTTCGTCATCGCCTCCGCCCAGGGCGGCAAGCATGAGGACGGCCGGGAGACCTTCGGCCATTCGCTGATCATCGATCCGTGGGGCCGCATCCTGGCCGAAGCCGACCATGACGAGCCGGGCGTCATCATCGCCGAGATCGACACCCAGCATTCGGCCGACGCACGCAAGAAGATCCCCAATCTCAAGAACGCTCGCGAATTCGGCGTCGCGCTTCGCGCGGGCCAGGGAGCGCTCCGGGGAGCCGCATCTTGATCCGCTTTTCGCTGCATTGCGACCACGCGCATGACTTCGAGGGCTGGTTCCGCAGCAACGACGACTTCGAGACCCAGCGCAAGCGCGGTTTCGTCTCCTGCCCGGAATGCGGCTCGCAAAAGGTCGAAAAGGCGCTGATGGCGCCGGCCGTCTCGACCTCGCGCAAGCAGGAAAAGGTGGCGCTCGCCATGGGAGAGCAGCAGCGCAAGATGATGGCCGCCCTCAAGGACCTGTCCGAGAAGGTTCGCGAGAATGCCGAGAATGTCGGCGACAAGTTCGCCGAGGAGGCGCGCAAGATCCATTTTGGCGAGACCGAAGCCCGCGGCATCTACGGCGCCGCCACGCTCGACGAGGCCAAGGGCCTTGCCGAAGACGGCATCGAATTCATGCCGCTTCCGGTGTTCCCCGAAGACCGGAACTGAGCCGGGACGTTCCTCTTCTCCCCGAAAAGGTCTGCCGCGTCCTCGGCGCCAAGCTAGATACGCTGTCCCACGTCGATCCTGTTGCCGTCGGGGTCGGCAAACACGAAGGCCCGCTGGCCGTAGTCCTTGTCTTTCAGCGATTTGATGATCCGAACGCCGGCGGCCTCGCAGATGGCGTAGAGCGCGTCGATGTCGTCGACGAACATGTGGAACGCGTTGACGGTTGAAGGCGCGTGGTCGCGGCTCTGGCTCAGATGGATCTCGGCGGCGTCCTTCTTCAGCACCATGAAACCCACGGGACTACCGTTCTCGAACACTTTCTGCATGCCGAGGATTTCGGAATAGAAGCGGAATGCCGCCTGGATGTCACGGACGGCAAGGCCTGGGGCCGCCCGGCCGAAGGTGATCGAATGAATGGGGGATGGACTCATAATGTGCTCCTGATGGCGAAAAGGCAGGGGCGGCGATGCGCATACCAGGTGAGGAGCGGTGTCCTGCGGGCAAGCTCGCATGGAAACGGACATGAGGGAAGACCCATCGCACCTCAGGTGCGATCGTCCTCAGCCACCCGCCAGGTCGAAGGCCTTGCGCAAGGTGACTGGTGCGGTGTTGCGCCAGGCGGCGACCAGCGCGCTGCGCAGCGTCGGCTCGTCCGCTGCCGCCAGCATCACCCGCGTCCAGCCCTGCTTGCCCCAGCCGCCTTCGACCGGCCGGAACACCGTGGTCTCCGCTCCGCACATCACTTCCTGCTGGTCGCGCGTCAGCTTGATCACGGCATTGCCGTCCTCGGGCAGGGTGGCGAAGACACGGTCGCGGACACGGAAGTCGGGCTTGCCGAAATGCGATTTCTCGGTCGCCCCTGGCAGTTCCAGGGCGATGCGTCTGACATCTTCAGGTGTCATGGTATTCGAACCCGTAATTGTCTGCCCTTAATATCGAGAGTTGCCGCGGACAGCGCAAGTTGCGCAGGGGCGCTTCACGACCAAATCGCTGCCGAGGACGTCCTCAGTCACCTTCGGCCTCGGGATCGAGCTGCGGATGGCGGCGGCGGTGGGTGGCGGCGACGCGGGCGGCCTGTTCGTAGATACCTGTCACCAATTCCAGCGTGTGTGCTGCGTCGGCCAGCTTGGCGGCCAGGTCGGGCACGCGGGTCACCGCATCGATGAGCAGCACCGAGCGGATATCAGCGTAGCGCTCTGTGACGCGATGGCCGAGCGGCGTCACCTCATAGGTCACGCCGGTCCTGCCGCTGCCGGTGCGCTTGACGAAACCGCCCTTGATCAGCTTGCGCAGGCTGTACTGGATGTTGGGAATATCCTCGCGATTGGTCATGTGGGCGAGGTCATGGATGGTCTTGGGCCGATCGTTCATTCGGATGACGTGCAGCAAGGCGTTCTCTGCACCCGTCGCCGAAAATTCGATCACCGTGGCGAGGCATTCCGCCTGCCAGCGTCCGAACGCTTCGTAGGAGCGCATCAACGCATATTCGACTTCGGTGACGTCGATTTCGAGCGGCGTCCGGGCGAGATGCCAGCCGCGATCAAGCAGTTCGGAGCCCGGTACAGGTTTGTTTTCCTTGCTCATTCTTCGCCCTCCTGAACCTTCGGACCATGCCTTGCCGTGGCACATTGCGTCTACATGAATTTATGATAGACTTTCTATTATAAAGTTCATTTTATGGGGGGGGAGACCCAAACATGAGCATGCTCGGCGCCACTGCATCCGCAGTGCAACCCTTCTTTCTCGGCACCTTTGCGTCCAACTGTTCCAGCGGCATGACCGTCACCAAGATACCGGATCGCTGGGACAATTCCTGGGGCAACAATCTGCGCCTCGGCAAGCTTCTCGACGACGCCGGCATCGACTTCATGCTGCCGATCGCCCGCTGGATCGGTTATGGCGGCGAGACCAATTTCCACGGCAACGTGCTGGAGACGATGACCTGGGCGACGGCGCTTCTAGCCCACACCCGCAACATCACGGTCTTCGCCACCATCCACACTGTCGCCAACCATCCTGTTGTCGTTGCCAAGCAACTGGCAACGATCGACCAGATCAGCGGTGGACGCGTCGGCCTCAACATCGTTGCGGGCTGGAACAAGCCCGAATATGAAGCGCTTGGCCTGACGCTGCCCGACGATCACGTCACCCGCTATGGCTATGCCCAGGAATGGTTCGACGTGGTCAGGGCATTGTGGAGCCGCGCCGAGGCCTTCGACTGGGACGGCACCTATTTCAAGCTCAAGCAGGTTCTTGGCGATCCAAGGCCTTCGGCGCGCCTGCCGATCCTCAACGCTGCCGGCTCCGATCATGGCCGCAAGTTCGCGATCCAGAACGCCGACTTCCTGTTCACCCCGGCGATCGACCTGGCCCGCTCGAAGGACGAGATCGCCGCGCTGAAGGCGCAGTCGAAGCAGGCCAGCCGCGCAGTCGATGTGCTGACCTTCTCGCATGTCGTCTGCCGTCCGACTGAAAGGGAGGCACTCGACTTCCTCAACTATTCGGCCCGGGAGAACGCCGATTGGGAGGCCGTCGACAATCTCGTCCGGCTACAGTTCGCCCATGCACAGTCCTTCCCGCACGATCTGCTCGCACTCATCCGCGACCGCATGGCGGCGGGTCATGGCGGCTTCCCGCTTGTCGGCACGCCTGAGCAGGTGGCGGATAACATCACCGCGCTTCATGAAACAGGCTTCCGCGGAACCACCTTGTCGTTCGTCGATTACGCCGAGGAATTCCCCTATTTCCGTGACAACGTCCTGCCGATCCTGGAGGCGCGAGGCATACGCATCCCGCCTCTGGCGAAGCGTTCGGCGGCGTGAAGGGCGACGAGGTCATGACGATCCCCATTTCTGTTCCTCTCGTTCCCGTGGGGGGGCGCTGATTTCCGCGCCGCCATGCGGCTCATCGTCGGCAATGTCAGCGTCATCACCGCCGGCGTCGGCGATGACCGCTCAGGACTGGTGGTGATTTCGGTCGTTTCACTGTCGGCCGAGCCACCCAAGGTCATCGCCTGCGTCAACCGGTCGTCGTCGACCTGGTCGGTCATCGAGCGGCATGGCCATTTCGCCGTCAATTCGCTTGGGCCGCAGCATCAGCAGGTCGCCGAGCGTTTTTCCGGCTTCGGCGGCATCAAGGGCAATGAACGCTACGAAGGTGCTGACTGGCTCACGCTGAAGACCGGGGCGTCGGTGCTGTCGGATGCGGTCGCCGCTTTCGATTGCAGCCTCGACGAGATGATTGATCGCGGCACGCATTCGATCATCATCGGCTCGGTCGAGGCGGTCAGGACGCAGGATGCCGGTCAGGCGCTGCTCTACTGGCGCGGCGGTTACCGGCCGCTCGACGCCTGATGTCGGACCGACGGGAGAGGCGGCCTCAGGCCGCCTTTTCCGCCAGCACCATGTAGTTGACGTCCATGTCGCGGGATTTCTGCCAGCGGTCGGCCAGCGGATTGTAGATCACGCCGGTGCGGTCGATGGTGGCAAGGCCGGCGCCCGTCAGCGCCTTGTCCAGCTCGTCGGGGCGCACCAGCTTGCCGTACTGGTGAGTGCCGCGCGGCAGCCAGCGAAGCACGTATTCGGCGCCGACGATGGCGAGACCGAGCGCCTTTAAGGTGCGGTTGATGGTGGCGACGAACATGATGCCGCCGGGCTTGACCATCTCGCCGCACTTGCTGACGAACAGCTCCACGTCGGCGACGTGCTCGACAACTTCCATGTTGAGGATGATGTCGAACTTCTCGCCGGCGTCAGCGAGATCCTCGGCCGTGGTGGCGCGGTAATCCACCTTTACGCCGCTTTCGGCGGCATGGATCTTGGCTACCTCGATATTGGTGGCGGAGGCGTCGGCGCCGACCACTTCGGCGCCCAGGCGTGCCATCGGCTCGCACAGCAGGCCGCCGCCACAGCCGATGTCGAGGATGCGCAGGCCCTCGAAGGGCCTTGCGGCGTGAGTGTCGCGGCCAAAACGCTGGGCGACCTGGTCGCGGATGTAGCCGAGGCGGACGGGGTTGAATTTGTGCAGCGGACGGAACTTGCCGTTGGGGTTCCACCATTCGGCTGCGAGCGCCGAGAACCGCTCGACTTCTCCGGCATCGATCGTCGATGGGCGGGGATCTGGCATTGCTGTGGTCTCCGTCGGGCGCAAGGAAGTTGGGCGAGCGCAAGGAAGTCGTGTCTGGCGTCCCGATTGTCAAGGTGACATTTCCGCGAGCACCCATGCACTGCCCCGCGAGCCGTACCCATGGCGCTGTGCCGGCAAAAAAAGTCGCGATGATTTGTCTGGCCGGGCGTCCTTGCGGAATGCGTGGGTTTTGGCTATGCAGGCCGCGCATTCGACACCGTGCAATTCATCGGTGTTTTCATTCATTTTCCGGCCCCGTCGGGGCCGGCGTATTTGGCAAGGGCATTTCGCTTCTATGGCGCGCATCGTGATGAAATTCGGCGGGACATCCGTCGCCGACATCGCCCGAATCCGCAACGTGGCGCGTCATGTCAAACGCGAGGTCGACGCCGGCCACGAAGTCGCTGTCGTCGTCTCGGCGATGTCGGGCAAGACCAACGAGCTGGTCGGCTGGGTGCAGGAGGCTTCGAAGGCCGAAGGCGCCAATTTCAACATTTACGACGCCCGCGAATATGACGCTGTGGTCGCCTCGGGCGAGCAGGTGACGTCGGGATTGCTGGCACTTGCGCTGCAGGCGATGGGGATAAATGCACGCTCCTGGCAGGGCTGGCAGATTCCGATCAAGACCGACAACGCCCATGGTGCCGCCCGCATCCTCGACATCGACGGCTCGTTCCTGATCAAGCGTTTCCAGGAAGGCCAGGTTGCTGTCGTCGCCGGTTTCCAGGGCATCGGCCCGGACAACCGCATCGCCACGCTGGGCCGTGGCGGGTCCGATACGTCGGCTGTCGCAATCGCGGCAGCGGTCAAGGCCGATCGCTGCGATATCTACACCGATGTCGACGGAGTCTATACGACCGACCCGCGCATCGAGCCCAAGGCGCGTCGCCTGTCGCGCATTTCGTTTGAAGAAATGCTCGAAATGGCTTCGCTCGGCGCGAAGGTGCTGCAGGTCCGCTCGGTCGAACTGGCCATGGTGCACAAGGTCCGTACCTTTGTGCGTTCTTCCTTCGAGGATCCCGATGCGCCCGGCATGGGCGATTTCCTCAACCCGCCTGGTACTCTCATTTGTGACGAGGATGAAATCGTGGAACAGCAGGTCGTCACCGGAATTGCCTATGCCAAGGACGAAGCCCAGGTCTCGCTGCGCCGTGTCGCGGACCGGCCGGGCGTTGCCGGCGGCATCTTCGGCCCATTGGCCGAGGCCAACATCAATGTCGACATGATCGTCCAGAACATTTCCGAGGACGGCAAGTTCACCGACATGACCTTCACCGTGCCGTCGGGCGACGTCAACAAGGCGCTTGCCGTGCTCGAGAAGATCCGCCCCGACATCGGCTATGATGCCGTCCAGCACGACGAGGGCATGTCCAAGGTGTCGGTCATCGGCATCGGTATGCGCAGCCATGCCGGCGTCGCCGCCACGGCCTTCCAGGCACTGGCATCGAAGGGCATCAACATCCGCGCCATCACCACCTCCGAGATCAAGATTTCGATCCTTATCGACGGGCCTTATACTGAACTTGCGGTTCGGACTTTGCATTCCGTCTACGGTCTGGATAAGCAGTAGTATTAGGAGTCGAGCGTCACCGCGTTGCCGGCGTGGCAAGCACGTGCCGCGCCGGGTCCAACCATGGAGACGGTGAATGATACGTGACATGGCCGCCGGGCCGCGCGTACTTCTGAAACGGCTCCGCGAATTGATGGCGGAGCCCCTCGAGCCACAGGAACGGCTCGACAGGATCGTGCGCGATATCGCCGCCAACATGGTGGCCGAAGTCTGCTCGCTCTATGTGCTCCGCGCCGACTCGGTGCTCGAGCTCTATGCGACCGTCGGTCTCAATCCCAACGCCGTCCACCTGGCGCAGTTGCGTCTCGGCCAGGGTCTGGTCGGCACGATTGCTGCCAGCGCCCGCGCGCTCAACCTGTCCAACGCCCAGGAACATCCCGCCTTCGCCTACCTGCCGGAGACAGGCGAGGAGATCTACCATTCGTTCCTCGGCGTGCCGGTGCTCAGGGCAGGGCGCACGCTCGGCGTTCTGGTCGTCCAGAACAAGACCATGCGGCACTACCGCGACGATGAGATCGAGGCGCTCGAAACCACCGCCATGGTGATTGCCGAGATGATCGCCTCGGGCGACATTGGTCGCCTCAGCCGTCCCGGCCTCGAACTCGATCTGTCGCGCCCGGCGAGCTTCACCGGCATTGCCTTCAACGAAGGTGTCGGCCTCGGCCATGTCGTGCTGCACGAGCCGCGCATCGTCGTCACCAACCTGTTCAACGAAGACAGCGACGAGGAGCTGCGCCGACTCGAGGATTCGCTCGGTTCCCTGCGCTTGTCGATCGACGACATGCTCGAACGCCGCGACGTCGCCTTCGAGGGCGAGCACCGCGAGGTTCTCGAAGCCTACCGGATGTTTGCCAACGACCGTGGCTGGGTGCGCCGTCTCGAAGAGGCGATCCGCAACGGCCTGACGGCGGAAGCTGCGGTCGAAAAGGTGCAGAGCGACATGCGCGCGCGCATGATGCACATGACCGATCCTTATCTGCGCGAGCGGATGAGCGATTTCGACGACCTAGCCAACCGCCTTTTGCGCCAGCTGCTGGGTCGCGGCCCCGAGACCATCGCCGAGAGCCTGCCCAAGGACGCCATCATCGTTGCGCGTTCGATGGGGGCGGCCGAGCTGCTCGACTATCCGCGGGATCGCTTGCGCGGCCTGGTGCTGGAAGACGGTGCGCCGACGTCCCACGTCGTCATCGTCGCGCGCGCCATGGGCATCCCCGTCGCCGGACAGATGAAGGGCGTCGTTTCCATGTCGGAGAACGGCGATCCGATCATCGTCGACGGTGTCGAAGGCGCTGTCCACCTTCGGCCGCAGCCCGATCTCGAAGCAGCCTATGCTGAAAAGGTGCGCTTTCGCGCCCGCCGCCAGGAACTCTACCGCGAACTGCGCAAGAAGCCGTCCGAAACAAAGGACGGCGTCAAGGTCGACCTGTTGATGAATGCCGGCCTCGCCGTCGACCTGCCGCAGCTCGCCGAGGCGGGGGCTGCCGGCATCGGCCTGTTCCGCACCGAGCTGCAGTTCATGGTGGCCTCGACGTTCCCGCGCGCCGAAGCGCAGGAGAAGCTCTACCGCGACGTGCTCGACACTGCGCGTGGCCGTCCCGTCACCTTCCGCACCATCGACATTGGCGGCGACAAGGTGCTGCCCTATTTCAAGGGCTCGGCGCAGGAAGAAGAAAACCCCGCACTTGGCTGGCGCGCCATCCGCCTCACGCTCGACCGTCCCGGCTTGTTGCGTACCCAGATCCGGGCGCTGCTCAAAGCCGCTGGCGGACGCGAGCTCAAGGTCATGCTGCCGATGGTCACCGAGCTTGGCGAGATCGCCCAGGCGCGCGAGATTATCGACCGCGAGGTCCGCCACCTCTCCCGCTTCGCGCACCATTTGCCGACGAGCCTGAAACTCGGCGCGATGATCGAGGTGCCGTCGCTGTTGTGGCAGCTCGACGAGCTGATGCAGGCCGTCGATTTCGTCTCGGTCGGCTCAAACGATCTGTTTCAGTTCGTCATGGCCGCCGACCGCGGCAACACTCAGCTTGCCGACCGCTTCGACACGCTGTCGGTGCCGTTCCTGCGCGTGCTGAAGCAGATCGCCGATGCCGGCCTGCGCAACCACACGCCGGTGACCCTGTGCGGCGAGCTCGCCGGGAAGCCGATCTCCGCGATGGCGCTGCTTGGCCTCGGCTACCGCTCTATCTCGATGTCGCCTGCTTCCATCGGTCCGGTCAAGGCGATGCTGACCGAACTGCCGCTTGGCGAACTTACCGCCTTCCTCGACGATAACCTTGCCGGTCCTGCCGCCCGCCTGCCGATGCGCGCGCTGCTCCAGGCCTTTGCGGACGACCGTTCCATACCATTATGATCAGCCTGCCCCACGACAGAATGAACCAAGTCGTCAAACGCTTCGACATGCTCGAAGCGCAGATGGCCGCCGGTCCGGCGCCCGACGTCTACGTCAAGCTCGCCTCCGAATATTCCGACATCCAGGACCTCGTGGCCAGGATCCGCGAATTGCGCTCCGCCGAGCAGGAGCTCGTCGATCTCGATGCGATGCTATCCGACAAGGGTACCGACGCCGAGATGCGGGCGCTGGCCGAGATGGACAAGCCCGAGGTCGAGGAGCGTATCGAGGCGCTGCAGCGCGAAATCCAGATCCTGCTGTTGCCCAAGGATGCTGCGGACGACAAGAACGCCATCCTCGAGATCCGCGCCGGTACCGGCGGCGACGAGGCAGCGCTTTTTGCCGGCGACCTCTACCGCATGTACGAACGCTATGCTGCCTCCAAGGGCTGGCGGTTCGAGGTCGTGTCGGCAAGCGACGGCGATGCCGGCGGCTTCAAGGAAGTCATTGCGGGTGTCTCGGGCAAGGGCGTGTTCGCGCATCTGAAGTTCGAGTCGGGCGTGCACCGCGTCCAGCGCGTGCCGGCGACCGAGGCCAGCGGCCGCATCCACACCTCCGCCGCCACAGTCGCGGTGCTGCCGGAGGCGGAGGAGGTCGACATCGATATCCGCGCCGAAGACATCCGCATCGACACCATGCGTGCCTCGGGCTCCGGCGGCCAGCACGTCAACACCACCGACTCGGCGGTGCGCATCACCCATCTGCCCACCGGCATCATGGTGGTGCAGGCGGAAAAATCGCAGCACCAGAACCGTGCGCGTGCGATGCAGATCCTGCGTGCCCGGCTCTATGACCTGGAGCGCAGCCGTGCCGATGAGGAACGCTCGTCGTCGCGCAAGTCACAGGTGGGTTCCGGCGATCGCTCCGAGCGCATCCGCACCTATAATTTTCCGCAGGGGCGCCTGACCGACCACCGCATCAACCTGACACTCTACAAGCTCGACCGGGTGATGATGGGCGAACTCGACGAGGTCGTCGACGCGCTGATCTCCGATCACCAGTCGAAGCTGCTGGCCGACATGGGCTCGGATGGCTGAGCGTCCGCTCGGCGAACTTCTGCGCCACGCGCGCCAGCGCCTTGCCGGTGCGGGCATCGCCGACGCGGCGTTCGACGCGCGGCTGCTCGTCGAGCACTTTTCAGGCACCACGCGCAGCGACGCAATTGCTTCGCCCGACAGGCCTGTGGCGCAGGTGGCCGAGATCGAGGCGGCGCTCGATCGCCGTATCGCCGGCGAGCCCGTGCATCGCATCCTCGGCTACCGCGATTTCTATGGCATGCGGCTCAGTCTCTCCACCGAGACGCTCGAACCGCGCCCCGATACTGAAACACTCGTCGACGCCGTGTTGCCTTTCGTCCATGCGACCGCTGTGCGTGAGAGTGTCTGCCGCATCCTCGATCTCGGCACCGGCACAGGCGCGATTGCACTGGCGCTGGTCACCCAGGAGCCAAAGGCCGAGGCCATCGGCGTCGACGTCTCGGAGGATGCACTGGCGACCGCCGCGGCCAACGCCGAAGCTCTTGGCGTGTCATCACGCTTTTCGGCAAAAAAATCCAACTGGTTTGCCGAGATTCAGGGCCGCCACCATTTAATCGTCTCAAATCCTCCCTATATATCCACTTCAGAGATCGACGATTTGCAGAACGAGGTTCGCAATTTTGATCCGCGCCGCGCGCTCGACGGTGGCCCGGACGGTCTTGAGCCATACAGGATGATCGCGTCGGGTGCCGGGCGCCACCTTGAAGAAGGTGGCCTTATCGGGCTCGAAATCGGGCACGACCAGCGCCACGACGTGACCGTGATATTCGAGCAAGTCGGCTACCATTTATCCGCCCATTACAAGGACTTGGGTGGCAATGACCGGGTGCTCGTATTCAGCTGCTGAGCAAGGCTTTTGGGCACTGCAAAAAACCGCTTGGCAAGGAAAGTGAATGCCGCTAGGTTCCCGGCAACCGGATGAGACGAAGCAGGCAGTGCTGTTACAAGATTCGGTTTCCATCGAAACTAGCTGCCTTCTTGCGTAGACGACGCTCTAGCTTCGTGCGGGGATCGTCCGGCAAGTGACATGAACCGAAACAGGATGGCATGTGGCGCCGACGCAGCAAGACTGCGGGCGATCACCGGCGGAAAGATACGAAACGGCAGGCCGCCTAAGTGCCCCCGTTCGGATACTTCAACACAAAGAGAATCTGATGAGGCCACAACAGCAGAATAGGCGCATGCGCGGTCGGAATAACAACAATAATAACAACAATAATAACAACAACGGCAATAACAACCGCAAGGGTCCAAACCCGCTTACGCGTAACTACGAGAGCAACGGTCCGGACGTTAAGATCCGCGGCTCCGCGCAGCAGATCGCCGAAAAATACGCCACGCTGGCGCGCGATGCGCAAAGCTCAGGCGACCGCGTGATGGCCGAGAACTACCTACAGCACGCAGAGCACTATAATCGCATCATTGCCGCCGCCATGGCGCAGATGCCGATCCAGCAGCAGCAGCAGAGCCGCGACGACTTCGACGCCGACATGGACGACGAGCGCGACGAGGACAGCATCGGTAACAACGTTGCCGAGGTCCAGGTCCAGCAGCCTCAGCCTCAGCCGGTCGTCAACGGCACTGGCCCGCAGCCCGACATCGAAGGCACGCCGGCCGAGGTCGCTCTCAATCCGGAAGCCGCCGAAGGCCAGCCGCGCGAAGGCCGCCGCGAACGTCGTCCCAACCGCAACGAACGCCGCCCGCGCCATCAGGAGCAGCAGGCCGAAACTGCACCGACGGACGTCGTCGCCGTGGTCGAACAGCCGCAGCCTGACGTCGTGGTCACCGAGGCCGTCGTTGCTGAAGTTGCCCCTGCCACTGAGGCTGCCGAGGGCGAAGTTGTCGCGGCACCGCGTCGTGGCCGTCGTCCGCGCCGTGGCGAGCGCGCCGCAACCGAGGTGCAGGGCGAAGCCGGCGATACGCCGGCAGCCGAGCCTGCCGCCGTCGAAGGCTGATCGCCTTCGCAACCACGGGCTTCAAGCCATTTGAAAACGGCGGGATGAAAATCCCGCCGTTTTTGCTTTGACGTCGGCCAGGCGTGCCGGCCCGCAAATCGGGTTTGCTTTCGCAACGCACGACGCGCAGACTCCGGAAAACCCCGTATCATTTGGGCGTCAAAAAATGACGCCCAGCACTCCAGGTGTGCCTTGAGGTATATCGTCCTACGCACCATATCAGCCTCAGTTGGATCCGGCCCGGTCGGGCGGGTCCGTCACCTTGAACCTGGCCGGTGCCGCAAAGCGGGCCGGTACGGAATGGAGACACCGAATGAATCTTGAGAAGTATTCCGAGCGCGTCCGCGGCTTCATCCAGTCGGCCCAGACCTATGCGCTTTCCAACAATCACCAGCAGTTCACGCCCGAGCACATCCTCAAGGTGCTGATGGATGATGACGAAGGCCTTGCCTCGTCGCTGATCGAGCGCGCCGGCGGTAACGCCCGGGATGTCAGGCTCGGCGTCGAGGCCGCCATCAAGGCGATGCCGAAGGTCGAGGGCGCCGGCGGCCAGCTCTATCTGGCGCAGCCGCTCGCCAAGGTGTTTTCGACCGCAGAAGACCTGGCCAAGAAGGCCGGCGACAGCTTCGTCACCGTCGAGCGTCTGCTGACTGCGCTTGCCGTCGAGAAGTCGGCCAAGACCGCCGACATCCTCGCCAAGGCAGGTGTCACGGCGCAGGCGCTCAATGCTGCGATCAACGATATCCGCAAGGGCCGCACCGCCGACTCGGCTAGTGCCGAGCAGGGCTATGACGCGTTGAAGAAATACGCGCGCGACCTCACCGCCGATGCCCGCGCCGGCAAACTCGATCCGGTTATTGGCCGCGACGACGAGATCCGCCGCACCATCCAGGTGCTGTCACGGCGCACCAAGAACAATCCCGTACTGATCGGTGAGCCGGGCGTCGGCAAGACCGCCATCGCCGAAGGATTGGCCCTGCGCATCGTCAATGGCGACGTGCCCGAAAGCCTCAAGGACAAGCAACTGATGGCGCTCGACATGGGCGCGCTGATTGCCGGCGCCAAGTATCGCGGCGAGTTCGAGGAGCGGCTGAAGGCCGTTCTGTCGGAAGTCACCGCGGCTGCCGGCGGGATCATCCTGTTCATCGACGAGATGCACACGCTCGTCGGCGCCGGCAAGGCCGATGGCGCGATGGATGCGTCCAACCTGCTGAAACCGGCCTTGGCGCGCGGTGAGCTGCATTGCGTTGGTGCCACCACGCTCGATGAGTACCGCAAGCATGTCGAAAAGGACGCGGCCCTTGCTCGTCGCTTCCAGCCCGTGTTCGTTTCCGAGCCGACGGTCGAGGACACCATCTCGATCCTGCGTGGCCTGAAGGAGAAATACGAGCAGCACCACAAGGTGCGTATCTCGGACTCGGCACTGGTCGCGGCTGCCACGCTGTCGAACCGCTACATCACCGACCGCTTCCTGCCCGACAAGGCAATCGACCTCGTCGACGAGGCCGGCTCGCGGCTGCGCATGCAGATCGATTCCAAGCCGGAAGCCCTCGACGAGATCGACCGCCGCATCATGCAGCTGAAGATCGAACGCGAGGCGCTCAAGCTCGAAAAGGACGACGCCTCCCGCGACCGGCTCGAAAGGCTCGAGAAGGAGCTGGCCGGGCTCGAGGAAGAGTCGACCAGGGTGACCAGCCAGTGGATGGCCGAGAAGGAAAAACTCGGTCTCGCCGCCGACCTCAAGGGCCAGCTCGAGGAAGCCCGCAACGAACTCGCCATCGCCCAGCGCAAGGGCGAGTTCCAGAAGGCGGGCGAGCTTGCCTATGGCCGCATCCCCGAGCTCGAAAAGAAGCTCGTCGAGGCCGAGGCGCAGGAAAGCCGCGGCACGATGGTCGAGGAGACCGTCACGCCCGACCATGTCGGCCATGTCGTTTCGCGCTGGACCGGCATCCCGGTCGACAAGATGCTCGAAGGCGAGCGCGAGAAGCTGTTGCGGATGGAAGACGAGATCGGTGTTCGCGTCGTCGGCCAGGGCGAAGCCGTCCAGGCGGTGTCCAAGGCCGTCCGCCGTGCCCGTGCCGGCCTGCAGGATCCGAACCGGCCGATCGGCTCGTTCATGTTCTTGGGCCCGACCGGTGTCGGCAAGACCGAGCTCACCAAAGCGCTCGCCGACTATCTGTTCGACGACGAGCATGCGCTGGTGCGTATCGACATGTCCGAGTACATGGAGAAGCACTCCGTTGCCCGGCTGATCGGCGCACCTCCCGGCTATGTCGGCTACGAGGAGGGCGGGGCGCTGACCGAGGCCGTGCGGCGCAGGCCCTATCAGGTCGTGCTGTTCGACGAGATCGAAAAGGCGCATCCTGATGTCTTCAACGTGCTCCTGCAGGTGCTCGACGATGGCCGCCTGACCGATGGTCAGGGCCGCACCGTCGACTTCCGCAACACGCTGATCATCATGACGTCCAATCTCGGCGCCGAATATCTCGTGGCGCTCGGCGAGGACGAGGATGTCGACAAGGTCCGTGACGAGGTCATGGGCGTGGTCAAGGCGTCGTTCCGGCCGGAGTTCCTGAATCGTGTCGACGAGGTCATCCTGTTCCATCGCCTGCGTCGCCAGGACATGGGCCGGATCGTCGAGATCCAGCTCAAGCGGCTCGAAAAGCTGCTGTCCGATCGCAAGATCACGCTGTCGCTCGACAAGGACGCAATCGACTGGCTCGCCAACAAGGGGTACGACCCGGCCTATGGCGCCCGCCCGCTCAAGCGCGTCATCCAGAAGGAGCTGCAGGACCCGCTCGCCGAGAAGATTCTGATGGGCGACATTCTCGACGGCTCGACCGTCAAGATCACCTCGGGCTCGGACCGGCTCAACTTCCGCTCCAAGCCAACGGTGGTGAGCGAAGAGGCGGCTGCCTGAGCAGCGACAAAAGCCCTCCCCCTTCCTGGGGAGGGCTCAGACTGCTGACAAACCCCTGGCGAGAGTTGGGGGTTTGTGATTCAGTGGGTGATGTTGAAGCGAGCCGGCCCTGAACAAACCGCACTTG
>NZ_JACJHY010000021.1 GCF_014138625.1 Aminobacter ciceronei | reverse complement strand
CCGCGCCTCCGCCGGTTGCTTTCACCGCGCCTCAGGGCGTAACAAAAACGGCCGAGGCTCTAATCGCCAATGGATGACAGTTCAGTGGCAGGTCAGAAGCGCCCGCGGCTTTGATCAACCTGCGTCTGGAAATGCCTGAATTTTTGGAGCTGCTGTGCATACGATCCACCTCTGGCTGGTTTTGGTCTTTTTTGGCGAAGGCGACTTTTTATCGTTTGGTCAACGGTATGCGAAATCGCCGGAAGCGGCAATCTGCGGTAGCCGGCTGTCCACTGGGCCATGGATGCTGCGACAGTAAGCCCGGAGCCTAAGATCAACGACAGTTCCCCTTCGCGGAGAGCTGCTTTATACAGGCCGGCGCGGGGGATTAGCGCCCAAAGGACTTATTGATTTGCCTCGATTTTTTCGTCCGTCGCAGAATCATCTCCTGATCTGGAGACTGGTCAGGGAGTCGTTCCGCCAGCATGCGCTTGGCTACGGCATCGCCATCGTTGCGATGCTTGTGGTGGCCGCCATGACGGCAGCCAGCGCCTGGATCATGCAGGACATCACCAACGAATTCGTCATCGGCAAGGATATCAACCGCGTCTACATGATCGCGGCGATGGTTGCGGGGATCTTCATCCTCAAGGGTGTCGCGACCTTCGTGCAGGCATTTTTCCTGAGCCGCGTCGGCAACTCGATTATCGCCGACCGCCAGCGCAAGATCTATGACCGCATCCTGGCGCAGGGCATTTCCTTCTACCATTCGATCCCTTCGGCCGACCTGATCACCCGCGTCACGCACAATGCGCAGGCGGCGCGCGTTGTGCTCGACGTCATCGTCACCTCGTTCGTGCGCGACCTGTTTTCGCTGATCGGCCTCATAGCCGTGATGGTCTACCAGCAGCCGGTGCTGTCGCTGGTCGCCTTCATCGTCGGGCCGATCGCCATCTTCGGCGTCAACCTGATCCTGCGCCGCGTGCGCAAGATCATGGAGGCCGAATTCATGTCGCTGGCCCAGATCGTGCAGGTGATGCAGGAAACGACCATCGGCGTCAGGATCGTCAAGTCGTTCAACCTGGAAGCGACGATGCGAGTCCGCATGCATCGCGCCGTCTCCGACGTCGAAAGGCGCGCCAACTCCATCGCGGCCCTCGAAGCCGGTACCAGCCCGATCATGGAGACGCTTGCCGGCCTTGCCATCGCCGGCGTCGTGCTGGTCAGCGGCTATCTAGTCGTCCAGGGCGGCCAAACCCCGGGCAGCATCATGTCCTTCATCACCGCGCTTCTGCTGGCCTACGAGCCGGCCAAGCGGTTGGCCCGCTTCCGTGTCTCGCTGGAAGCGGGTCTGGTTGGCGTGCGCATGATGTTCGAACTCACCGACCGTCCGCTGACGCTTGCGGAAAAGCCGGGCGCAGAGGCTCTCGTGCCCGGTTCCGGCAAGATCGAGCTCAAGGACGTCAGCTTTTCCTATGCCGACGGCGAACCGGTGCTGCGCGATCTCGACCTCACCTTCCCGCCCGGCAAGATGACGGCGCTGGTCGGCCCGTCGGGCAGCGGCAAGTCAACGATCATGAACCTGATCATGCGCATGTACGACCCCAGCAGCGGCCAGGTGCTGTTCGACGGCCAGGACATCGCCCATGCCACACTGCATTCGGTCCGCGACCGCATCGCCTATGTCAGCCAGGACACGTTCCTGTTCTCCGGCACGATCATGCACAACATCCGCCTTGGCCGCGACGGTGCCAGCGATGAAGAGGTGATCGCAGCCGCCAAGGCGGCCAACGCGCATGACTTCATCATGGCGCTCAAGGGCGGCTATGACACGCAGGTCGGCGAAAACGGCGCCCTGCTCTCTGGTGGCCAGAAGCAGCGCCTGTCGATTGCCCGCGCAATTCTTCGCGATGCCAATGTTCTGCTGCTCGACGAAGCCACCAGCGCACTCGATGCCGAGTCCGAAGCGCTGTTCCGCGAGGCGCTGGAGAAACTCTCATCCGGCCGCACGACGATTGCCATCGCGCACCGCCTGTCGACTGTTCACCAGGCCGACAACATCGTGGTGATGCAGGACGGCAAGGCCGTCGAGCAGGGTCGCCATGCCGACCTGATCGAGGCCGAAGGTCTCTATCGCAGGCTCTACGAATTCCAGCTGATGGACTGAATAGACTGCACACAGCCGAAAAAAGAGGCCGCGCCCGGCAGCCGGCGCGACTCTTTCGTTGCGGTCGCCCTCAATCGATACGAATGAACACGCCCTTGGTGTTGAGGTATTCGTCGAGATGATCAGTGCCGCCCTCGCGGCCGTAGCCGCTCATCTTGTAGCCGCCGAACGGCACCGCCGGGTCGATCGCGTGATAGGTGTTGACCCATACCGAGCCGGCCTGCAGCCGTCGTGACAGCTGGTGCGCAGTGGAGAGGTCGCGGGTGAAAACGCCGGCGGCGAGGCCGTATGGAGTGTCGTTGGCGCGCCGCACCACCTCGTCGAGTGTGTCGAACGGCAGGGCCGAGATAACCGGTCCGAAAATCTCCTCGCGCGCAATGCGCATGGTGTCGGAGACGCCGGCGAAGACGGTGGGGGCGACGAAGTTTCCTGCAGCCAGCGCGCCTTGCGACAGCCTGGTGCCACCGACGACGAGCCGCGCGCCCTCCTCCGAACCGGCGCGCAGATAGCCCTCGACGCGCTGCAGCTGGCGGGGCGAAATCAGCGGGCCGATCTCGGTCTCGGGGTCGATGCCGTTGCCGATGCGCAAGCCGGCTGCATAGGCGGCCAGCCGCGCGACGAACTCGTCGTGGATCTGTCGCGCGACAAAAAGCCTGGAGCCGGCGATGCAGATCTGGCCGGAATTGGCGAAGACAGACATGGCGGCAACCGGCACCGCGCGCTCGAGATCGGCATCAGTGCAGACGATTACCGGCGACTTGCCGCCGAGCTCAAGCGACACGCGCTTGAGGTTGCCGGCCGAGGCGCGGACAATGCTCTGGCCGGTGGCCGTCGACCCGGTAAAGACGATCTTGTCGACGCCCATATGCTCGGCGAGCGGCGCGCCGGCCTCGGTGCCGGTGCCGGTAACGATGTTGACGACGCCGTCGGGGACGCCAGCCTCGGCCATCAGTTCGGCGATCAGAAGCGGGGTCAGCGGCGCCTCCTCCGACGGCTTCAGCACAACAGTGCAACCGGTGGCCAAGGCCGGGCCGATCTTCCAGACCGACGCTGCGGTCGGAGCGTTCCACGGGATGATGGCGCCAACGACCCCGATCGGCTCCTTGCGGGTGTAGGAGACGATGTCACCCGGCAGCGAGTTGTCGATGGTCTGGCCGTGCAGCGCCGTCGCCATGCCGGCATAATAGCGCAGCATGCCAAGGACGCGGTTGGCATTGCCCCGGGCACGCGCGATGGGCAGGCCCATGTCAGTGGTGTCGGAAACGCAGATCTCTTCCCAGTGGCGCTCGAACAGCTCGGCGATCCTGAGCAGAAGTTTCTGCCGTTCATGCGGTTTGAAACGGCTCCACGGCCCATCAAACGCATTGCGGGCGGCGGCGACGGCGCGCTCGATATCCTTCTTGCCGGCGCGCGGCACCGTGGCGATTACGACGCCGTTGGCAGGATTGCGCGTTTCCATCGTCTGCCCGGACGCCGCCTCGACCCAGGCGCCACCGATGAACATGCGACGGTGACTGCCGTCGAGCAAATGACGGGGCTGGGCAGTTGTCATGGCTTGGCTCCTCGCCGCGCGGCCATGGAACAGGCGTCCAAGGCTCATGTGCAAAGCTAGGCCGGAGACGTCAGGCCATTCAAGTCTTTGAAATGAGGCCAGCGGCCAAGGTCAGGCGATGGAGGTGCGCTCGAAATCGCCGGTTTCGCGATCCATGACCCACAACTCGCCGGCCGAGATGTCGAACCAGGCGCCGAACAGCTCCAGCTTGCCCTTCTGCTCCAGAATCTTCACACACGGGAAGGTGCGCAGATTGGCGATCGAGTAGCGGATCGAGATGCGCTCGAGGGCCGTCTGGCGTTCGCCCTGGGTCATCATCGTGTTGCCGGTCACGGTCTCGGCGGCCGGTGCCACAAGGCTCATCCACTTGCCAATGAAGTCGCCGGGCGACAGCGGCGCCATGTTGGGGTCGAGAGCTGCACGGATACCGCCGCAACGGCCGTGGCCCATGACGACGATGTTCTTGACTTTCAGCGCCTGCACGGCGAACTCGAGCGCCGCCGAGGTCGAATGGAACTCACCATCCGGCGAATAAGGCGGTACGAGATTGGCAACATTGCGGACGACGAACAGCTCACCCGGACCAGAATCGAAGATGGTTTCGGGTGCGGCACGAGAATCGCAGCAGGCAATGACCAGGGTCTCGGGCGACTGGCCTTCGCGCGCCAGGGACTTGTAACGGTCCGTCTCGGCCGCGTAGCGACCGTTCATGAAGTTGCGATAACCGGCGAGCAGAGTCTCGGGCAAGTGCGACATGAGCTTGGCCTTAAACAAAAATTGCCGTGGCGGCAAATGCAAATGCAAGCGCGAGGCAACGCCGCCCTGCGGCATTGTTTCCCTATCGTCAGGCAGCCGGATCGGGCTTTACCGCAATGCCACGTGCGCTATGCTGCCGTTACGGCAGCCTGATTGCCGCGTGACCTCGGTCATGCCGCGCCGACCGGCTACCAAGCCGGCATTCTGCCGCCCCAGCCACAAGGAGAGATGTCATGCGCCTGCTCCTCTTCGCCTTCTCGACCGCCATTCTTCTGGCCGCCAGCGCCGGTGGGCCGAAAACAATCATTCGTGCCCAGGCCCAGGAATGCAGCGGCGAAAATTGTCCGCAGCCGAGGGGCCAGGGCAGCGGCAGGGACTGCGAGCACAAGAAGGAAAATACGGTCAGCTGACCGGCGGGCCGGCGAAATGCCTCAGGGCGAGCAGGCAATAGACAAGGCCCAGTCTGCCGAGTGAAGTGACCTGACTGCATTGGTGAGGAGAATGGCGCGCCCGAAAGGATTCGAACCTCTGACCCCCAGATTCGTAGTCTGGTGCTCTATCCAGCTGAGCTACGGGCGCGCAACAGGCCATCAAGGAAACGGCCGGGACGCTCCGATCAATCGACCGCAGCGACCGGCGCTAACTAGCCGCTGACTTGGCGAATTGCAAGCCGCCCTGTTCAAACTTTCTGGGAAAAGCTGTCGGCGCCGGATGACGCCAGGGGAGATCCGGCGGCAGGCCGAAACGTTGCCGATCGGCGGCGGCGATGCCGCCGGTGAGCAGCCGCATGAACAATCCTGTTCCGTTGTCGCGGCCAGAGCCGGTACCTTGCATGTCCTCGCCGCGATGGCGGCGCAGCCTCTGACATCCAGTTCGTCAGGATGAAACTGGTACCCAACACGACCTCCTCCATCGTCGAATCCTCCTTCAGCAAAGGACAGGGTCAACAAATTCCGACACCAATGGAAGGAGGGGATAACTGAAATTTACCTCATGATATCAAAATATTAGATGATTATCGAGTTGCCCCTTGCATGCAGTCTGCCACGATCTCGAGGTTGCCGCCTCGACACTTCTCTACCGTGAGGAGGGCCATGACATCACAGATGCCCGAGCGGATACTTATCGATGGCAAGCCGCATTTATTACATGCCCTGCCGCTCTATCGCCTGCTTGCTTCCCGCCGGGTCAGAATAAGCGCGCCCGACGAATGGACGACGAATTGTCATCGTCAATACGTCGGCACTTGGCATGTTATCGATGGCAAGTTGTGCCTCGTCGCCTTGAGTACCTATGGTGACCGGGAGCGGCCACTCTCGGATGCTATGCGCAGTTGGTTTTTGCGGCTCGTGCCAGCGACCAGATTTCCAGTAAGCGCCGAGTGGTTCAGTGGTCACCTTCGCATCCCGACAGGACCGATGCTCCTGTGGGGCTTCCACGGTTGGTCATCGTGGTTCACCCGCGAGCGGGTCATCACTTGCCGGCGAGGCAGGGTCGTTCGCGACCGCGAGGTCGATACACTGGCCATGCTGGAATGGGCATTGCGCCGATGCGAAGGCTTGAAACAACGTATTGACCCAGAGGACACGCGCGGGGAGCCGCTGACCTGGATTACCGACGACGACTACGAGCACCTGCGCGGAGACTGGTGGCCGCCTGATTGGGAGGGGCAGCGCATTCCAACCAGCCTCTAGTTCTTAGTCGGCCGCGGCGTCGTGCCCTGCGTCACCTCGATGGCCTGCCCCAGTGGCAGCGCCTTGGTGAACATCCATCCCTGAAGGTAGGGCACGCCGCAACTGGCAACGAATTCGAGTTGGTCGGTCCGCTCGCCCCTCCGCAAGCACCCGGCGCAACAGCGTTTGCTCGAATGCAGCGCCACTCAGTCCAGGTCCGGCGTCGTGGACCTCGATGCTGTGGCCTGAGCCATGACGGCGTGCGCTGTCACAAGGAGAAAATGGCGCGCCCGAAAGGATTCGAACCTCTGACCCCCAGATTCGTAGTCTGGTGCTCTATCCAGCTGAGCTACGGGCGCGCATCAGGCCGAGTGAACGGCCAACACGCTGCGGTCAATCGACTGCAGCGACCGGCGCTACCTAACGGCTCGAATCGGGAAATGCAAGCCGCCGCCGGCAAAGTTTTTTGATCAGGCCGGACGGCGCATGCCCTGGCGCGCCTCATCGAGGCGAACCGGCTGATCGGGGATGGTGACAGCGAACACGGTGCGGCCGCCGGCGCTCTCGACAAGCTCCAGTTGGCCGCCATGGGCGCGCACCAGCTCGTAGGCGATGGCGAGGCCAAGCCCGGTGCCGCCGCTGCGGGCCGAACCGCGGAAGGCGGCAAACAGGTTCTCGCGCGCCTTTTGCGGCAGGCCGGGACCCGTATCGGCAACCAAGATGCGGCTGACGCTGCCCTCGCGTTCGGCATAAACGGTCAGGCGATTGACGATGGCGCTGTCGGCAGCACCGGCCATGGCCTGCACGGCGTTGCGGCACAGGTTGGTCAACACCCTGAACAACTGGTCGGGATCGGCCTCGATCTCGAATTCGGTGTCGACCGCGTTGAAGAACTCGATGCCCTGCTCGGCCTCTAGGCCGAGCAGGCCGTGCACGTCATCGACCAGCTGGCTCAGCCGCAGGCGGCGGCGCGCCGGCGCCGGCTCCTGGGCGCGGCCGTATGACAGAACGTTCTCGGAATAGGCAACCGCTCGGTCGAGCGTCCTGAGCAGCTTCGGCGCAAAAGCCTGCACGGCAGGATCCTTGACCATGCGCAAGCGGTCGGACATCAGCTGTGCCGAGGCCAGGATGTTGCGCATGTCGTGGTTGATCTTCGATACGGCAAGACCAAGGTCGGCGAGATGCTTCCGTTCGTGCAGCATCCGCTGCAGATGCGTCTGCATCGCCGCCAGTTCGCGCTCGGCCAGCCCGATCTCGTCGGAGCGGGCTTCGGGAACGATGACACCGGCGGGATTGTCCGGGGCATCGGAGAAGGTCAGCATCGAGCGTGTCATGGTGCGGATGGGCCTGATCATGATGCGGTCGATGGCGGCATAGACGAGTGCCGCGGTGAACAGCGAGATCAGCAGCGAGACGAAGACGATGTAGCGCGCATTGGCGAGCATGGCGCGGTGCAGCCGGTAGTCCGGGATGACCAGCTCGAACTCCTTGGCGCTCTCGCCGACCCGGCCATAGACGCGCAGCATGCGGTTGCCGCCGAACAGCAGCGTGTCGATGGCGTCGGGCATCGAGTCCAGCACGCCTTCCTTGGCGATGTCGATATGCTCGTCGACTTCGGGCGGCATGTCGGCGACGACAAGCAGGCGGGACACGCCGCCATCGCGAACGGCGATCGCCTTGGCGCCGATCGCCGCCAGCACGTCGTTCTGGGCGGCGCGGGAAAGTGTGGTCGGGTCGCCCTGTACCAGGATCGTGGCGACGGCGGCGGCAGTGGCCAGACGCTCCTCGAGCCAGCGGATGCGGAAGCTTGCGACAGAGGGCAGGAAGAACAGCACTTCAGCGAAGAGTACGAAAGCGATGGTCAGCAGCAGCAGCTTGGCCGACAGGCCGCGCGAAAGCGGAACCGCACGGTCCGCCTGTTTTCCGGGAAATACACCGGTATCGGCTGCTTCAGTCATGCTGTTCTTTGCTGCGAGGCCAGTGCGAGAATGATGCGCTTCGGACTAAAATGAGCACGAACTGCCTTGCATCCCCTTTATGGCAAAGATAGGTGATCACAACGCAGTTGCAAATTCCGCACTGCAAAATGTCAGAGCCGGGACGCTATCCCCTGTCTGCTGCTGACAGCAGGAATCAACCTTCGGTGGCGCCGGCACGGGCGGATTGACTTCGCGGTACCTTCTTTCTATAAGCCCGCACACGCTCGGGACCCGCTTCCGTCGCGGTTTTTGATCGCGTCGAAGCAAGCTGAGCCAAGCTCCTGTTACAAAGTGACAGAATCAAGAAGGGCCGCACGCCGCGGTGTAAAAACAAATGAAGCGTACCTATCAGCCGTCCAAACTCGTCCGTAAGCGCCGTCATGGTTTCCGTGCTCGCATGGCAACCAAGGGTGGTCGCGGCGTCGTCGCAGCTCGCCGCAACCGCGGCCGCAAGCGGCTTTCCGCCTAAGCCATAGGCGGGAACCTTGCCCGCTGACGGCAAGCCAGAGGGGTCTGCTCCGCATGGACGCGGCCCCGAACGGCTTCTGAAAAGAAAACAGTTTCTGGTCGTCCGCCGCGGTGACAAGCGGCGCGGGCGGTTTTTTCTCGTCGAGGTTCTGGATCGCGACGACAGTGCGGGGCCGCGGGTCGGCTACACCGTCACCAAGAAAGTCGGCAACGCGGTTGTCCGCAATCGCGTCAAGCGGCGCCTCCGGGAAGCCGTTCGTACACATGCCGCAGGTGACATGGCCGCCGGCAAAGACTATGTGATCGTCGGGCGCGAAGACGTGCTCACCGCCCCCTTCGGCCAGATAACGGCCGAACTTTCTCGGCGCATTCGCGGAACGCGATAAGGGCTTTCGATGGAAAACAACCGTAACTTCTTCATCACCATCGCCTTGTCGGTGCTGATCCTGACGCTCTGGCAGGTGTTCTACATGAACCCGCGCGTCGAATCGCAGCGCGAAGCCGCACGCATCGAAGCCGAGCGTGTGGCGCAGCAGCCGGCAGGCACGGCACCCGGCACCAGCGCCGGCTTGCCAGCGACGCCGCAGGCCGGTGTCCCCGGCGCACCGACGACCCAGGTCGCCGTTGTCGACCGTGCCCAGGCGCTTGCAGCATCCGGCCGCATCCCGGTCGACACGCCGAGCCTCAAGGGCTCGATCAACCTGACCGGCGCGCGCATCGACGACATCAGCCTCAAGCACTACCGCGTCGCCGTCGAACCGAATTCACCCGTCATCGAGCTTTTGAACCCGCAGGCGCTGCCAGCCGGCTTCTACAGCGAAATCGGCTTCGTCGGCAGCGAAGCGACCGGCGCGGTTCCGGGTCCCGACACTGTCTGGACTGCCGAGCCCAATACGACGCTGACACCGGCAACGCCTGTCACGCTGACCTACACCAACGACAAGGGCCTGACCTTCAAGCGTACCATCGCCGTCGACCAGAACTACATGTTCACGGTGACCGATACGGTGGCGAATGCCGGCAGCACCGACGTCGCGCTGTCCAATTACGGCCGCCTCACCCGCTTCGACAAGCCGTTGCATGCCTCGACCTACGTGCTGCACGAAGGTCTGATCGGCGTGACCGGCACCGAGGGCCTGCAGGAAATCAACTACGCCACCATCGAGGACGACAAGCAGGTTCTGCCTGGCAAGTCGACCGACGGCTGGCTCGGCATCACCGACAAATACTGGGCTGCCGCACTGGTGCCTTCTGGAAAGCAGCCGTTCCAGCCGCGCTTCTCCTATTTCGAGGACGGCCGCCCGCGCTACCAGGCCGACTTCATGACCGATCCGATCACGGTCGCCGCGGGTCAGTCGGCGACCGTCGAGACGCTGGTCTTCGCTGGCGCCAAGGAAGTGGCCAAGATCAACGCTTACGAAGCGGACCGCCAGATCCGCCAGTTCGAGCTTCTGATCGACTGGGGCTGGTTCTACTTCATCACCAAGCCGATGTTCTGGCTTATCGACACGCTCTACAAGTTGCTCGGCAATTTCGGTCTGGCGATCCTCGCCACCACCGTCATCGTCAAGGCCATCTTCTTCCCGCTCGCCAACAAGTCGTACAAGTCGATGGCGAACATGAAGATGGTGCAGCCCAAGATGCTGGAAATCCGCGAGAAATACGCGGATGACAAGATGAAGCAGCAGCAGGCGATGATGGAGCTGTACAAGACCGAGAAGATCAACCCGCTGGCCGGTTGCTGGCCGGTGCTGATCCAGATCCCGGTGTTCTTCGCGCTCTACAAGGTGCTCTACGTCACCATCGAAATGCGCCATGCACCGTTCTTCGGCTGGATCCACGACCTGGCCGCTCCGGATCCGACCTCGCTGTTCAACCTGTTCGGCCTGCTGCCCTGGGGCGTTCCCGCCTTCCTGATGATCGGCGTCTGGCCGCTGATCATGGGTGTCACCATGTTCCTGCAGATGCGCATGAACCCGACGCCTCCGGATCCAACCCAGGCGATGATCTTCACCTGGATGCCGATCCTGTTCACCTTCATGCTGGCATCGTTCCCGGCGGGCCTCGTCATCTACTGGGCGTGGAACAACTCGCTGTCGATCCTGCAGCAGGGCGTGATCATGAAGCGCCAGGGCGCCAAGATCGAGCTCTGGGACAATCTGATGGCATTGTTCAAGAAGAAACCGACACCGGCCGAATAGCCGAACAGCCCAGACGAAACGAAAAAGCCCCGCACTCCGGGGCTTTTCTGCATTGTGAGGAACCTGACTTTTCTTCAACCGGGAGCTGAAACTTTTTTCCAGCTGGCAGCGTAGCTGAGCGATGCCTCTCAAGCATCAGCCTGCGGGGTGGCGGTCTCTGACCATCCCCCCCGGTCAGAATTGAACCGTCTCGGCAAAGGCCGGGGTTCTGCAAGCCCTTGCAGAACCCCGGTTTGCAGCTCGGTCGAACAAGTCGGCCCTTTATCTGCGCAAGAACCATTTCCCTTGAGATCATCGCCCCCGATGTCTTCGTCGCGGATCGCGCTATACTGGTAGAGAGGCGTATCAATGGGGACGAAATGCCATGCATGGACCTAACCCTTCGCTCAAGCATCCGATCCCGATGCACAGGCGCGTCGGCTTCCTCAAGTCGCTCGTCGACGCCGAAAACATCGAGATAGGCGATTTCACCTACTACGACGATCCCGACGGACCCGATCTGTTCCAGCAGAAATGCGTGCTTCACCACTACCCTTTCATCGGCGACAAGCTGATCATCGGCAAGTTCTGCGCGATCGCCGAAGGCGCGCGCTTCATCATGAACGGCGCCAATCACGCCATGTCCGGCTTTTCGACCTATCCGTTCAACATTTTCGGCCATGGCTGGGAGGAAGGCTTCGACCTTGCCTCCTGGCAGCAGGAGGTCCGCGGCGACACGGTGCTCGGCAATGATGTCTGGATTGGCATGGAAGCGGTGATCCTGCCTGGGGTTCATATCGGCCACGGCGCAATCATTGCTGCGAAATCGGTTGTCAGCAGACACGTACCGCCTTATGCGATCGTAGCCGGCAATCCTTCTGTCGTGGTCAAGAAGCGTTTCGACGACAAGACCATCGAACGGCTTCTGACGATTGCCTGGTGGGATTGGCCGGTGGACAAGATCGGCCGCAACCTCAAGGCCATTCGCGGCTCGGATATTTCTCTGCTGGAGGCAGCGGCTTGAACGAACATACGACCAATCGCACGGTGGATGCCGAGCTCTTCAAGCGCCCGTGGGTTTTCATCCGCGGCGTGCCGTCCATGAAGTTCCTGCCGCCGGAAGGGCCGCCGGAGATCGCCTTCGCCGGCCGTTCGAATGTCGGCAAGTCGTCGCTGATCAACGCACTGGTTCGCCACAGCGGCTTGGCCCGCACCTCGAACACGCCGGGGCGCACGCAGGAGCTCAATTACTTCGTCCCGGATGGCTTTTCCGGCGAGGCAGGCGACCTGCCGCCGATGGCGCTGGTCGACATGCCCGGCTACGGCTACGCCCAGGCGCCGAAGGAACAGGTCGACGCCTGGACAAAGCTGGTGTTCGACTATCTGCGCGGCCGGGTGACGCTCAAGCGCGTCTACCTGCTGATCGATTCCCGCCACGGCATCAAGAAGAACGACGAGGAGGTTTTGACCCTGCTCGACAAGGCCGCGATCTCCTACCAGATCGTCCTGACCAAGACTGACAAGATCAAGGCCGCAGGCGTGCAGCCGCTGATCGAAGACACATTGCTCAAGATCAAGAAACGCGCCGCCGCCTTCCCGACCGTTCTTGCGACCTCGTCCGAGAAGAACGAAGGCCTGGACGAACTGCGCGCGGCGATCGCGCTGGTGGTCAACGGCGGCTGATCACGGCCGCCGTCGCATGTTGCCTGAGGCAACCGGCCTCAGGCCTGCGTCACTTCGTGGACGACTTGGTAGTAGGCCGGCGTCACGCCTTCGATCAGTGGCCCGACCTTGGCGATGTGTTCGGCGAAGCCTTGCGTCTGATGAACCCGCTGGTGATCGGCAACCGTATCGAAGGTGCTGATCATGATCGCTGTATCGCCGTCGATCGCCCGGTGCAGCCGGCTGCCGCGCCAGCCCGGCACATTGCCTATCGAACGGTCCAGGTTGATCTTCTGGAGGGCGATGAACTCGTCCAGCTTGCCCGGCTTCAGGGTGAAGATGTTGACGAACGCCACCGGGCCGTTCTGATCGTTCTCTGTATTCTGGATCATTTCCGCTCTCCTTTTTCCATTCGGGATTTCGTGAGAGCGCATTGATGCAACCTCAATATATCTTGAGGTCAAGAGGATTTTTCGAGAAAAGGTCAGGCCGCGACAGGGCGGAACGTCAGTGCCAGCCCATTGATGCAATGGCGCTTGCCGGTCGGAGGCGGGCCGTCGTCGAAGATGTGGCCGAAATGACCGCCGCAGCGGCGGCAATGCACTTCGGTGCGGGTCATCATCAGCGAGGTATCGACATTGGTGCCGATCGAATTGGGGAGCGCATCCCAGAAGCTCGGCCAGCCGGTGCCGGAATCGAACTTGGTAGCGGACGAATAGGCGGCCAGGTCACAGCCGGCGCAGTTGAAGGTGCCTTTGCGGTGCTCGTTGAGCAGCGGGCTAGACCCCGGCGGCTCGGTATCCTCCTGGCGCAGCACGGCAAAGGCGGCGGGAGAAAGGATCGCGCGCCACTGGGCGTCGGTCTTGGTGACTTCGAAGTTTTCAGCCAATGCCTGGTCGGCGATGGTCAATCGCCTCGAGACGACAAAGCCGGCAAGAACGGCGATCGCGGCACTGCCCAGCAGGAATGTACGGCGGTCCATGGCATTTCTCCCAGCCGACCATAGGCCGGCGTCACATCACGGCCAAATCAACAGGGCTTGAGGGTTTGGCGCGAAAACCGACCAGCCTGCGCACAACAGGCCGCGCCCCGCAACGGTGACCCGTTGCGGGGCGCTTTGCCGATTGCGCGCGCCTCAGGGAGCGACAGCGTCGCACAACCACGCTGCCCCCCGGGCTTACATCTTGGGCAGCAGGACCTTGTCGATGACATGGATGACACCGTTCGACTGCTCGACATTGGCGATCGTCACATTGGCGACATTGCCGTTCTCGTCGGTTACAGTCACCTTGTCGCCTTCATATTTCGCGGTCCAGGTGCAGCCGCCAACGGTCTTGACCGGGTGTGCGCCCTTGTCGTCATCGACCATCTTCTTGATGTCTGCGGCCATCGCCTTGGCGCCAACGACATGGCAGGTCAGGATCTTGGTCAACTGATCCTTGTTTTCAGGCTTGAGCAGGTTTTCGACCGTGCCGGCCGGGAGTGCGGCGAAAGCTTCATTGGTCGGCGCAAAGACGGTGAACGGGCCCTTGCCCTGCAGCGTCTCGACCAGGCCGGCTGCCTTGACGGCAGCGACGAGCGTGGTGTGATCCTTCGAATTGGCCGCGTTTTCGACGATGTTCTTATCGGCGAACATCGCGGCGCCGCCAACCATCGGGTTTTCAGCATAGGCGAAGGTGGCGAGAGCGGAAAAGGCACCGGCGAGCAAAGCGAGAGAGATCTTACGCATAATGTAACTCCTTGGGTTGTTTCCCTAAATGGAAAGGCACAAGGAATTACGGATTTGAGATCAGGTAGTTTCACCTTCTGGAGAGAAATATTTCCTTTCTTTCACTCTAAGCTTTGGCAAACCTTATAGTTACGATCAACGCAGGGAAAAGTTTCAGCCCGCGGCGAATTCGGGCAAATTTTCGTGGATCAGATGTCGCGAAGGTCGCCAGCGGCTACGACCGGTCCGGTCGGCTGGCCGGTCGGCGAACCGCCCGTCGGCTCGAGGCTGACGGCAAGCACGGCGCCTGCGGCTAGCTTGTCACGCATCGCCTGATCGACGTCGATATGGATCGTCGATCCGACCGGGATGACGCCCATCGAGACCGGAGCGTTGCTGCCCTCGATCATCCAGAGTTCGAAATCCCTGCCGGTGGCGCGCTCGCCGGAGACGTGCGAAAGGCCGATCTGGCCACTGCCAGCGTCGTACATCGCCATGTACTTGACGTCGCTGCCATCGGCAGCCAGCGAGGCGACCATGCGCTCCTGCGGCAATTGGGCCGGCGGATTGATGTAAGGAACAGCAATGTAGATGGCCAGGGCTGCGACCGCCGCCGTTGCCAGGCCGCGCCAGAAGGCGAGGCTGGCCCACAAGCCCGCGGAGCCTTGCGCGCTGGGTGCCGACGACGTTGCGGTCCCCGAGAACAGCCTGCGGTCGATCGCCGGCTTCACCGAGGCCGGGGCCTCGATCTCCGGATAGGCCGCGGCGAGCGGGGCGAAATGTACTTCCCATTGATCGACCATGCGCGCAAAACCAGGCTCGCCGTCGATGCGGGCGCTGGCCTGACGCCGCTCGTCGGCAGGCAGGACGCCAAGAACGTATTCGGCGGCGACCAGATCGTCGCCTCCACGTTCCGGTCCATTGTCTTGCGCGAGCGTCATCTTTCCAGACATTCCCTGAGTTTGAGCAGGCTGCGGCGCAGCCAGGTACGCATGGTGTTCAGCGGCACGCCATGGCGGTCCGCGAGTTCGTTATAACTCTCCCCCTTGAGATAGGCACCGCGGACAGCGGCAGCCTTGTCCTTTTCAAGTTCCTCCAGGCAGCCATGGATGCGCTCGGCTTCACCGCCCGCCACTGCTGCAGCCTCTGGCCCCGGCCCCGGGTCCGCGACCTCGAGCGCCTCGTCGATCGCGAGAGGCGCCTGACGCCGCGCCCGTATGCGATCGATCGCATGATTGCGCGCGATTGCTACGAGCCACGAAATGGGGCTGAGATCAGAAACTGCGAAGCGGTCCGCTTTCGTCCAGATCTTGACGAAGACCTCCTGCAGCGCTTCCTCGGCATCTGCCCTGTCGTTCAATACACGCAGGCAGACGCCAAAAAGTTTCGCGCTCGTCTGCCGGTAGAGCAAATCGAAGGCCGCACGGTCCTTCATCGAGGTCCGAACAATCAGCTTGGTGATGTCCTGCGGCGTCATGCCCGCCAAGTTACGTGGCGCAAAACTATTTGCAACTGCTGTTTAGATCGTCGGGCGCCATGCAACCACATTCCGTAGCGCATCGGCAAAACAGCACGCCTGCCAGCCCATCGAACCATTTGCCCCCTGCCCGGTTTCCGGCTAAGACCGCGCCGACCTTTTCCACCTATCCGGGACCATGCCGATGACGACGAACGTCGCCGCCACCGCCGAAATGCAGGCTGCCCTGCTCTCCGCGGCCTTGCCCTACATGCAGCGCTACGAAAACAAGACGGTCGTGGTGAAGTATGGCGGCCACGCCATGGGCAATGTCGAGCTCGGCCGTGCCTTCGCCCGCGACATCGCCTTACTGAAGCAGTCCGGCGTCAACCCGATCGTCGTGCACGGCGGCGGCCCGCAGATCGGCGCCATGCTGACCAAGATGGGCATCGAATCGAAATTCGAGGGCGGCCTGCGCGTCACCGACCAGAAAACCGTCGAGATCGTCGAGATGGTTCTGGCCGGCTCGATCAACAAGGAGATCGTCGCCCTGATCAACGCCGAAGGCGAGTGGGCGATCGGGCTGTGCGGCAAGGACGGCAACATGGTCTTCGCCGAAAAGGCCAAGAAGACCATGGTCGACCCCGATTCGAACATCGAGAAGGTGATCGATCTCGGCTTCGTCGGCGAGCCGGTCGAAGTCGACCGCACGCTGCTCGACCTTCTGGCCCGTTCGGAAATGATCCCGGTGCTGGCGCCTGTCGCGCCCGGCCGCGACGGCCACACCTACAACATCAACGCCGACACCTTTGCGGGTGCCATCGCCGGTGCCGTCAAGGCGTCGCGCCTCTTGTTCCTGACCGACGTGCCCGGTGTGCTCGACAAGGACAAGAAACTCATCGACGAACTGACGGTTGCCGACGCCAAGGCACTGATCAAGGACGGCACGATTTCGGGCGGCATGATCCCCAAGGTCGAGACCTGCATCGAGGCGATCGAGCGCGGCGTCGAAGGTGTCGTCATCCTCAACGGCAAGACGCCGCATTCGGTGCTGCTTGAGCTGTTTACCGAGCACGGCGCAGGGACGCTGATCGTTCCGTAAGCAGCAGGACTGACCTGCCCAGTGCACAAAGACAGGCCGGCTTTTGCCGGCCTTGTCGTTTCAAGAGCAGGCCTCGTATTCACGAAGCCTTGAAGCGTTGCGGCTTTCATTTTCCCCGCGTTGACGCACACTGACCTCCGGGTCCCTCGGACGATGAACAATGCTGGCTGCGCTGGCGCTGATCCTGTGCACGGGTTGCGAACTGCCTGCCACGCCGACCATCGACGTGGACGACCGGACGGTGGATGTCGAACTGGTGCTGGCCGTCGACGTTTCGAGTTCGATGGACGAAGGCGAGTTTGCGCTTCAGCGTGCCGGCTACGTCAAGGCGCTGCGCCATCCCGACTTCATCAATGCCGTGCTGGCGGGCTCGAGAGGCCGTATCGCGGTCACCTATTTCGAGTGGGCAGGGACCGTGCGGCCAGAATCGGTCATCCCCTGGCAGATCATCGACGATGCTTCGAGCGCCGACGCCTTCGCCGCCCAGCTCGCCGTCAAGCCCATCGGCGGATCCGGCGGCACGTCGATCTCGAATGCGGTGGCGTTCGGTGCCAACCTGCTGGAGCAAAATGTCTTCCGCGGTGAAAAGAAGGTCATCGACATTTCGGGCGACGGACCGAACAACCTCGGAGCGCCGGTAGAGGTCGCCCGCAACAATGCGGTTGCAAAGGGCATCGTCATCAACGGCCTGCCGATCCTCGTCCGGCCGACGGGCAGCCTGGAAGACATCGACCGCTATTACGCCGAATGCGTCACCGGCGGGCCGGGCTCGTTCGTGCTGCCGATCCACCTCGCATCCGAGTTCGTCACGGCCATCCGCCGCAAGCTCGTGCTCGAAGTCGGCGGCATCGCGGATGCACCCGGCGTGCTGAAGATCCAGGCCTCGAAACCCGTCAATTGTCTCGTTGGCGAGCGCTACCCGCTCACCTATCCCGATCCCTAGTCGCCCCCTAGCCCCGCAAATGCGCGAGCGGCACGTGGCCGGGGCCCTTGATGTTCTGCAGCACCAGCTGGGTGTGGACGTCGCGGACGCCTTGCAGGCGCATCAGCCGGTGCATGACGAAGGCGTTGAGGTCGTCGACATTGGGCACCATGACATGCAGCAGGAAGTCGTAGTCGCCGGTCATCGTCCAGCAGGCCGAGACCTCGTCCATGCGTTGCACGGCGGCGATGAACTTTTCCGGCGAATCGTCGCTGTGGCTGACCAGCCTGACCTGGACGAAGACCTCGACCATGAGGCCGACGGCGCGGCGTCCGATGCGGGCGGAAAAGCCCTTGATGACGCCGGCGTCCTGCAGCGCCTCGAAACGTCGGGCACATGGCGTGTTGGACAGGCCGATCTCCTGCGCGATCTCGGAAACCGGCTTGCGCCCATCGCGCTGGAGAATGTCGAGCATCCTGATCTCGAACTCATCAAACTGAGGCATTTTCACCATCCATTTTGGAGATTTGGGTAAATATACCTCAAAACAACATCGAACGCTCGCAAAGAGGTGAATTCCGCTCGCTTCCAGCGCCTATGATTCCTCCATCGAAGCTGTTTCCGGGGAGGATCGGACATGAGCGTGAGCGTTCAAGACTATGCACGGGAGTGCGCGGAACAGGGGCTACGCGGCGACTACAGCGTCTGCCGTCCGGATTTCACCGTCGAGCAGAAATACGATTACAGCGCTGCCGAGCAGGATGTGTGGCGCACGCTGTGCGACCGCCAGACCAGGCTGACCCAGCGGCTGGCGCACAAATCCTATCTTGACGGCATGTCGGCGCTCGGCCTGGTCGACCGCATTCCGGACTTCCATGACGTCAGTGACAAGCTGCGCAAGCTCTCCGGCTGGGAGATCGTGGCGGTGCCCGGGCTGATCCCGGCGCAACCCTTCTTCGACCACCTGGCCAACCGTCGCTTCCCCGTCACCAACTGGCTGAGGACGCGCGACGAGCTCGACTACATCGTCGAGCCCGACATGTTCCACGACTTCTTCGGCCATGTGCCAGTGCTGAGCCAGCCGGTGTTCGGCGACTTCATGCAGATGTACGGCGAGAAAGCGACCGATCTGATCGCGCTCGGCGGCGACGAAATGATCACCCGGCTCTACTGGTACACGGCCGAATACGGCCTGATGCAGGAACCCGGCCAGCCGCTGAAGGCCTTCGGCGCCGGCCTGATGTCGTCCTTCACCGAGCTGCAATTCGCTGTTGAAAGCCCCGATGCGCACCAGGTGCCGTTCGACATCGAAACGGTGATGCGCACGACCTACGAGATCGACAAATTCCAGCGCGCCTATTTCGTGCTGCCGTCCTTCGACACGCTGAAGGATGCCTTCCAGAACAGCGACCTCGCCGGCATCATCAAGCGCTGGAAAGGCGAGCCGCCGCGCGATCCAGCGACGGTCTAGGCTCTCAGCCCAGAGCGAGCAGCACCAGGATGCCGCCGACGATCAGCACACAACCGGCTATTTCGAGCCGGTTGATGCGCTCGCGAAAGAAGAAGACACTCGACGCGAAGGTGAACAGCATCTCGATCTGGGCGAGTGACTTGACGATCGCCGCCTGCTGCAACGTCATCGCCATGAACCAGCCGAACGAAGCCGAGGCGCCGACCAGACCGGTGAACAGCGCCGGCCGCCAGGCCCTGGCGATGCGGGGCAGCTCGTCGCGCTCCCTCCACAGAATCCAGCCCAGCATGATCAGCGTCTGGAAGACGATGACGACGGCGAGCGTGACCGCCGCCTGCATCATGAAGTTCGGCCCGCCGAGCGCCAGCGACGCCGCACGGTAGGCGACCGCCGAAATGCCGAAGAACGTACCGGAGGCCAGACCGATAAGCGCGTTGCGGCTGAGCACCGAGGTCACCAGCGTTCGCGCGGTGAAAGCGGTGTGGGCGACAGAGATCAGCATCACGCCGAAGACGCTGATGGCAATGGCCGCGACAGCACCCGCCGTCGCGCGTTCGCCGAGGAACAACAGCCCGAACAACGCCGCTTGCGCCGGTTCGGTGCGCGAATAGGCGGTGCCGACGGCAAAGTTCCGGAACGAGAACAGGTGGATCAACAGGAAGGTCGCGGCGATCTGGCCCAGGCCGCCGACCACCGCCCAGGCAAAGAACGTCCTGTTCAGAGCCGGCAGTTCGTAGCCGACGACGAAATGCAGCACCCCGACAAAGGCAAGCGCGAAGGGAAAGCCGAAACCGAAGCGCACGAATGTGGCACCGGTCGTGCCCATCACCCCTTTCAGGTGCTTCTGCACCACCGACCGCAGGTTCTGCAGGAAGGCGGCGGCAATGGTGATGGGGATCCACAATGGCATGTCGGTTCAGTGTCGGCTTGAAGACGGCCGGAGCGGCCGCATGTCCGCGTCTACAGCATCACCCCGCAATTCGGAATCGATTTTCGGGGTGATGCATTGATCCAGCGGACCGCGCGTCCCCGTCACATCTCCACGGGCAGCGGCTGCCTGTCTTCGACGCTTTGGCCGCGGTTGCCTTGCGGGGTGGCCGGCTTCAGAAAGAACACCATCGCCGCCACCAGGGCGAATGCCACCATCTCGTAGACAAGCGCGTGCTCCATGGCGGAGACGAAGGCGATGTGCGGAAGCTCGCTCGCCTTGACGGCCAGGGTCGAGAAGAAGATCTGTCCGGTAACGGCAATGCCAAGGGCTGCGCCGATCTGCTGGAAGGCCTGCACGGCGCCCGAGCCCGAACCTGCATCGCGCGGCGGCACGGTAGACAGCACCGTCTGGAACAGCGACGAGATGGCGATGCCCATGCCGAAGCCGCACATCAAAAGCGGCAGGACGAAGTTCCAATGGTCGACAGCGTCGCCGACATTGGCGACGACAAAACGCAGCCAGCCCATGCCGATGCCCATGACCAGCGCGCCGGCAACGATGCGCCGCTGCGGCCAGCGGCTGCCCAGCCGCCCCGAGATCAGCGACGCGATCAGCACGCCGATCGGAAACGGCACCGTCGTCAGCCCTGACTGCAGCGGCGTCAGGCCGAAACCGGTCTGCAGGAAGACGGCAAGGACCAGGAAGAAGCCCGCCACGCCGGAGAAGAAGGTCATGGTCATCACCGAGCCGAGCATGAAGTTGCCGTTGGTCATCAGGGCTACCGGAAGCAACTGGCTTTTCTCCCCCTTCGCCCGCGACTTCTGGTGCAGGAAGAAGCTGACCATTGCGCCGATCGACAGTGCGATCATCACGAAGGTCCACTGCGGCCAGTCATAGGCATGACCCTCGATGAGCGGAAACACCAGCAGGAAGACCGCGGCACTGGCGATCAGAATGCCGACCGGATCCTGCGTCAGCTCCGGCCGTCCAGGCATGTCCGGGATGAGCGCCCGGCCGGCAATCACCGCCATGATGCCTATCGGGATGTTGACCAGGAAGATCGGCCGCCAGTCGAGGCCAAAAATGTTGGCACTGATCAGCATGCCTCCGGCGAGAGGACCGGCGACGGAAGCAAGGCCCGCCGACAGGCCGAAGAGCGAGAAGGCAAAGCCACGTTCCTGCGGCGGAAAGATCACCTGGGTGATCGCCAGCACCTGCGGCATCATCATGGCGCCGGCCAGGCCCTGCAGCACGCGCGCAAGGATCAAGGTCGTCATCGTCGGCGCCAGGCCGCACAGCGCCGAAAACACGGTGAAGCTCGCGACGCCGATCAGGAACAGACGCTTGCGACCGACAACGTCGCCAAGCCGGCCAAACGGCAGCAGGCCGAGCGCGAAGGCCAGCACATAGGCCGCCACCACCCATTCGATCTGGCTGCTTGTCGCGCCAAGCCCGGATTGCAGGCGTGGCAAGGCAACATTGACGATTGTCACGTCGATCAGATTCATGAAGCCGGCCAGGAGCAGGATCGCCATCGCAATCCATCGCCTTGGATAGGCGTCCTCGGGCGTTGCCGGCGAGCTATGGGAAAATGTCATTTCCGGTTCCTTTGACTTCGAAAGCCGACAGTTGGACTGCCACTGCCCGTGAGGCCACCGAACGATTCCATGCAGGCATCTGCTTCGAGGTCGCATCATGCATGCGGACGTATGTCGTTCTGAACCGCCTGGTTTCGACAGATTCAGAGAAAACGTTGCGCCAGCGATGACGGTTGCGTCAGAGACCTACGCGGTCGATGTAGGGCGAATCGACGGGCTGTCTAAGCCCATGTTCATTTCTTGGCCTTCGGTCGGCTGGAATGTACCGCGATCTTCGCGAAGGATCTTCGCCGCAGCGAGTGGTAACGGGCGAGCTCAAAAGCAAAATGGGCGACGGCAAACGCCACCGCCCCTGTCGCAAACCGTGTGACTGTTTTGCACGCCGTTACGCCGCTTCCGGAACGCCCATGTCGAAGATGGCCCGGTTGCGGCCACGGCGCTTGGCCTCATAGAGGCGCTTGTCGGCGTTGCGCATGAGTTCGGAAACATTTGCTTCCGCTTCGCAGTCGGTGCCGCCAATGCTTACCGTCAGCGGCACGGCACGCTCGTCGCTTGGCTGGAAGCGTAGTGCCTCGACCTCGCTGCGAATGCGTTCAGCCACCAGCTTGGCTTCGTCAACCGTCGCGCCGACGAGGAAGGCGCCAAACTCCTCGCCGCCGATGCGGCCAAGGATGTCGCCGCCGCGCACGCCACGGGTGATGGCGGCAGCGATCTGCAGCAACGCCTGGTCGCCAGTCAGGTGGCCGAAACTGTCATTGATCTGCTTGAAGTGGTCGGCGTCGATGATCAGCAGCGCGCCGCGATCGCTCTTGCGCCTGCTGCCGTCGAGCGCGGCAAAGAAGTTCTCGCGGTTGAGCATGCCTGTCATCTCGTCGCGGCTCGCCTTTTCCGACAGGCGGCGATGGGCGGCGGCGAGTTGAGCGTGGGCCCGTGTCAGGTCTTCATGGGCAAGCTTGAGCTTCCTCTCCTGCATGAAGGTGAAGAAACCCAGCGGAGGCGCAATGAACAGTGGGCACAGCAAGCACATCAGCCAGGCGATGGCGCCAACTGTTCCTCCCAGCGCCGGCACGATCGTCAAGACCAGTGCAAGCGAACCCAAGATTGAAATCAAGGTCACAGCGGCTGTTTTAAGAACGACGATTTTCATTTCGACTCCCTGCCGGCTTTGGAATGCCAGCATCAACTGAAGGTCATCTTTCATCGGTAGTTAAAATTTGACCCACCATGTTGAATCTGGTGTCCAACGAATTTTGGCCATTGTCGAGAGCCAGACTGGCCTTATGCAGGTGCTTCCAAAATTCTCGAACCGTGGCATAAGGGCGGCATGACCGACACACCCGATCCCGCTCGCTTCGACCACGTCACCGACTGGGTCTTCGACCTCGACAACACGCTGTATCCGCACCACTCGAATCTGTTTTCGCAGATCGACGTGAAGATGACCGGCTATGTCGCGGAGCTTCTGACCTTGTCGCGCGAGGATGCGCGCAAGCTCCAGAAGGAGCTCTATCTGGAGTACGGCACGACGCTGAACGGGCTGATGCAGCGTCACGGCATCGACCCCGACGCGTTCCTCGAACACGTCCACGACATCGACTATTCCTGGCTTGTGCCGGACCCGGTGCTGGGTGCCGCCATCCGCCAATTGCCGGGCCGCAAGTTCATCTTCACCAACGGCAACCGCAGCCATGCCGAGCGCACCGCGCGCCAGCTCGGCATCCTCGACCATTTCGACGACATCTTCGACATCGTCGCCGCAGGGCTTACGCCCAAGCCGGCGCGCCAGCCCTACGAGACCTTCGCCGCCTTGCACAAGGTGACAGGCGCCAACGCTGTCATGTTCGAGGACCTGGCGCGTAACCTGTCGGTGCCGAAGTCGCTCGGCATGACCACGGTCTTGATCGTGCCGCGCAATTTCGAGCCGACCTTCTCCGAGATCTGGGAAAGCGATCCGACCCATGAGGACGACGTCGACTACGTCACCGACGATCTCGCAAGCTTCCTGACCACCATCGTCGAGGCCAACGCCGCTTGAGCCGTTTTACCTCCGTCGAGGCGCGGATCGATGCAGCGGCCCATGCCGTTCTCGACCGCCTGCCCGCCGGAGGCCTCTCTGGCGCGGTCGTCGAATTCCTCGTCTTCGGGCTGAAACAGGCCTGGGCCTGTCTGTTCGGCGGTGCCATGCTGGGGCTGATCATGGCAACCAAGCTGTGGTGGCCGGACGGCGGCGCCCTTGCCCGCTACGACTTCCTGTTCCTCTCGGCCGTCGCCATCCAGCTGGCGATGCTGGCGCTCAAGCTGGAAAAGCCGTCGGAAGCCAAGGTTATCCTGATCTTCCACATCGTCGGCACGGCCATGGAGGTATTCAAGACACAGGCAGGTTCCTGGGCCTACCCGGAAGACAGCCTGTTCCGCATCGGCGCGGTCCCGTTGTTTTCGGGCTTCATGTATGCGGCCGTCGGCTCCTACCTCGCCCGCGTCAGCCGCATCTTCGACATGCGCTACACGCATTATCCTCCGTTATGGGCAACGATGCTTCTGTGCGCGGCGATCTACGTCAACTTCTTCGCCCACCACTTCGTCATCGATATCCGCTACGGACTGTTTGCCGTCACAGCACTGCTCTATTTCCGCACCGTCGTGCACTACCGCGTCTTCCGCTTCCGCCACCGCATGCCGCTTTTGCTCGGCTTCCTGCTGGTTTCGCTGTTCATCTGGTTTGCCGAGAACATCGGCACTTGGTCGCGCGCCTGGATCTATCCCGGCCAGCACGATGGCTGGACGCCGGTCTCGATCCAGAAGCTCGGCGCCTGGTATCTGCTGATGATCATCTCCTTCGTGCTGGTGACGCTCGTCCACCGGCCGCTGCCGGTGGACGCCGGCTCAAAGGCTGTAGAATCTGGCGATGATGTCCCAGGCCTCGTCGGCGGTGTCGACAAAGTCGATGATGTCCTGGTCGCCGGGCGTGATCGTGCCCTGATCGGCGAGGAAATCGAGGTCGATCGCCCGCTCCCAGAATGACTTGCCGAACAGGATGACTGGCACCCGCTCCATACGCCCCGTCTGGATCAGCGTCAGCGTTTCGAAGAACTCGTCCATCGTGCCGAAGCCGCCGGGGAACACGGCGACCGCCTTGGCGCGCATGACGAAGTGCATCTTGCGGATGGCGAAATAGTGGAAATTGAAGCACAGCTCCGGCGTCACATAGGGGTTGGGCGCCTGCTCGTGCGGCAAGACGATGTTGAGGCCGATCGAGGGGGCTCCGACGTCGTCGGCACCGCGGTTGCCGGCTTCCATAACGCCCGGCCCGCCGCCGGTGACGACGACGAACTCGCGATAGTAGGACGCGGCCGAATGCTGCGAGCACAGGCGGGCAAACTTGCGCGCCTCGTCATAATATCTGCTGTTGGCCTCGAGGTTCTTGCGCTGCGTCTCGTTCTTGGCAGCCCAGGCCTCGCCGCCCGGCTCCGGAATGCGCGCACCACCAAACAGGATGACCGTCGAACGTATGCCGCGCTCGGCGAGGATCATCTCGGTCTTGAGCAGTTCGAGCTGCAGCCGCACCGGGCGCAGGTCGCGCTGGGTCATGAAGTCTTCATCATTCCAGGCAAGCCTGTATGTCGAGGCGCGCGTCTGCGGCGTGTCGGGCACACTCTTGGAACGCTCGAGATCCTCGTCGGAGTGCGGCAGCGGCGTCCAGCCAGCCTTGTCCATTGGATTCATTATATGCTCGACCTCAAATTTCGTTGCCCGCGACATTCCGCGGCGTCACCGCGATTGACCCCCAGATAAGCCTGAAATAGGGTCCGCGCGATTTTATGCCAGCTTAGAAGCCTTAACCTTAACGGCCCGTAACGGAGATGTTTATGTCGAAGCCCGATCTCGCCAGCCTGGAAAAGACAATTGATCGGGCGTTCGAGGAACGCGACGGCATTTCGACGTCGACCCGCGGCGAAATCCGCGACGCCATCGAGACCGCACTCGACCTTTTGGACAAGGGTACGGCCCGTGTCGCCCAGCGCCAGGACGACGGCAAGTGGCAGGTCAACCAGTGGCTCAAGAAGGCGGTGCTGCTGTCCTTCCGCCTCAACCCGATGGAGCTGATCTCGGGCGCGCCCGGCGGCGGCTCGTGGTGGGACAAGGTGCCGTCCAAGTTTGACGGCTGGGGTGCTGTCGACTTCGAAAAGGCCGGCTTCCGCGCCGTGCCTTCAGCCGTCGTGCGCAAGTCGGCCTTCGTCGCTCCGGGAGCCGTTTTGATGCCGTCCTTCGTCAATGTCGGCGCCTATGTCGACACCGGCACCATGGTCGACACCTGGGCCTCGGTCGGCTCCTGCGCCCAGATCGGCAAGAACGTGCACCTGTCCGGCGGCGTCGGCATCGGTGGCGTGCTCGAGCCGATGCAGGCCGGCCCGACCATCATCGAGGACAACTGCTTCATCGGCGCGCGCTCGGAGGTCGTCGAGGGCTGCATCGTGCGCGAAGGCTCGGTGCTCGGCATGGGCGTGTTCATCGGCCAGTCGACCAAGATCGTCGACCGCGCCACCGGCGAAGTGTTCTACGGCGAAGTGCCGGCCAATTCGGTCGTCGTCGCCGGCTCGCTGCCGGGCAAGCCGTTGCCGAACGGCGATGCCGGCCCAAGCCTCTACTGCGCCGTCATCGTCAAGCGCGTCGACGCCAAGACCCGGTCCAAGACCTCGATCAACGAACTGCTGCGCGATTGATCTTTCACTGAAACCGAAGCAACTTCGACCGGCGCACGAGAAATGTGCGCCGGTTGGCTTCGGAGGGGTGAAATGGACTGGAAGTATCTTCTGACCAGCTTCGATGGTCGTATCAACCGGGCCAAGTTCTGGGCCGGCATCGGCGTGATGATCGTCGTCAGCATCGTCGCCAACCTGCTCGACATGATGCTCGGCCTCGACATCGGCAACTCAGGCGCCGGCGTCATCTCCATCATCGTCACCATCGGCATGATCTATTTCGCACTGGCAATCTATGCCAAACGCTGGCATGACCGCGACAAGTCGGGCTGGTGGAGCCTGATCGCACTCGTGCCCGTCATCGGCGCCATCTGGATCCTGGTCGAACTCGGCATCCTCGAAGGCACCAGGGGCGCCAACCAATTCGGACCGGATCCGCTTGCCTAACAACGTCGATTTCTTCTGGTTGTTCTTTCGCTTTTCGGGCCGCGTCAACCGCGCGGCCTACCTGCTCGGCTTCCTGTTCATGCTGGTGGTGATGTCGTTCCCGCTCTACCAGTTCATGCGTGTGCACCCCGAAAGCGGTGCGGCGCAGGTCTGGTCGATGCTGTTCGGCGCAACCTTCCTGACCTTCCTGTGGGCGCATATCGCCTTCAGCGTCAAACGCCTGCATGACTTCGACAAACCCGGCCTGTTTGCGGTCGCGCTGTTCATCCCGGTGGTGTCGATCTTTGCCTTCATCGCGCTGTGCTTCTTCCCCGGCACGCCGGGCCCGAACCAGTTCGGTAACACCACCAACGCGCCGAAGTAACCGCGCAAAAAGGCCCGGGTTCGATGTCTTACAGAACGCTCGACCCGGCCAAGATCATCGCAACAGCCGAGACGTTGAGCCAGCGCGTGAGCGAACGGTTCCCCGATGCCGGCCTGTCCCGCGTCAGCCAGGAGCTTGTCCGCCTGGCACGCGACCTCGCCGCTTCGGCCAAGGCGCTGGAGCAGCCGATCTGGTGGCTGCGCATCCTGATCGGGCTTGCCATCGCGTCGGGCGCCGGCATCTTCCTGTTCATCGGCACGATCCTGTCCTTCGACCGCATCTCGACCGGCGCGTTCGATTTCGTGCAAGGCATCGAGGCCTCGCTCAACACGCTGATCCTCGCTGGGCTCGGTTTCCTCGCGCTGATCCGCGTCGAGGAACACATCAAGCGCAAGCGCACGTTCAGGCAACTGCACGGGCTGCGCTCGCTGATCCACGTCATCGACATGCACCAGCTGACCAAGGATCCGGCAACGCTGTCTGAAAGCTTCAGCCCGACCCCGCATTCGCCGGCACGCATCACCAAGTCGGCGGACCTTGCGCGTTATCTCGACTATTGCTCCGAAATGCTGTCGCTGACCGGCAAGCTGGCCGCCCTTTTCGCGCAATCGGTCAATGACGACGTCGTGCTGAAGGCGGTCAACGACATCGAGGAGCTCGGCTCGAACCTGTCGCGCAAGATCTGGCAGAAGATCACGATGATCGAAACAGCCCGGCGCTAGCTGCCGGCAACCTGCTCCGGCTTCAGCCTGGGCGACCCCTTGCCCCTGGCTTCCGCGTCGCGCACCAGGGCGACGATGCGCTCGGTCAGCGTGGCCGGGGTGCCGGCTTTTCGCGCGAGCCCGAGGATGGTGCCCTGAAGCGCATCGATCTCGGTCCCGCGCCGCCGTTGCAGGTCCTCCCACATCGACGAGCGCGCCGTCGGGTCGATGGCCAGCATGCGCCTGGCCAGGCGCAGGAACAGCCAGTCGGGCAGGCGCAGTACCGTCGGCAACAATGCGGGCGGCACTGCCGCTGCCTTTGCGGGAACGATGCCATTCGCCTTCATCGCCGCCAGCGCCTCGTCGATCTGCCCGGCGAGGATGCGGCGCCAGCTGGCGTCCGCCAGTTGTGCCGCCAGCGGCAATCCGGACAGCGCGACAAGCGCATTGTTGAGGTTCATCAAAAGCTTACCCCACTGGACGGCCGGCATGTCGGTGTGGGTGGCGACCGCAAAGCCCTCGACGTCGAGCAGCTCGCGCAGACGCTCGTCTCCGGCCTCGATCAGCACAGTCCCGGCACTGGCGCGGTGGACACGGAGCGGCAGCTCGCCTTCGGCCGACTGGACGACGTTGAACGGTACCATTCCGGCCACCACCCGGCGCCGGCCGAGCGCTGCGCGCAGCTTGGCTGCGTTGTCGATGCCGTTCTGCAAACTGACGACGACGGCACTTTCCGGCGCATGCCGGGCGACAAGCTCGGCCATGGCGGCTGTGTCGCCGCTCTTGACGGCAACCAGCACGACATCGGCGTGGGACAGCACCGAGGGGTCGATCGTGACTGCGATGGCGCCGGCGGCAAGCAGGCGGTCGAAGCCGTCGATGTCGCTGACCCGCAGGCCGCCGGCCTTGATCGCGGCAGTGACGCGAGGCCGCGCCAACAGGCTCACGTCGCGCCCGGCCAGCGCCAGGCACGCCCCGGCGTGGCAGCCGATGCTGCCGGCACCAGCGACGACGATCATCCGATGATCCTTGGCCATGCGCCCTCCCGAAGTCCACTATAAGCGACAGCAGACCCGGCGTGGCAATGCCTGCCAGACCGGGGAGCATGGCATCATGGCGGTCGCCGGCAGGGAGCCGACCTGCGCCTCAGGCCGATTTTCTGATGTTGCTTGCAGCAATCGTCCGGTTGCGGCCGCCGGCTTTCGCCTCCAGCAGGGCCGCGTCGGCACGCGTCACAAGTGTCTCGACCGAACCGCCCGCCGGGGACACCGCCACGCCGACGGAGACGGAGACGGCGCCGAGACGCTGGCCGGCATAAGAGAGTGCGAAGCCGCCGATCTTGTCGCGCAGCATGTCGGCAAGCACCATCGCGTCCGCCTCGCCGAAGGACGGCAGAAGGGCGGTGAATTCCTCGCCGCCGAAGCGGAAAGCATCGCCGGACGACGCACAGGCTTCGCGCAGCGACTGCCTGACGAATTGCATGACGAGGTCGCCGGCGTCATGGCCGAACTGATCGTTGAAGCGCTTGAAATGGTCGATGTCGATCATCAGGCAGGCGAGCGGCTCGTCCCGGTGGTCCCGGGCGTGCCGCCGCAGCGTCTCGTCGAGGAACCGACGATTGAACAGGCCGGTGAGCGGATCGCTCACCGCAAGTGCCGTCAGCTTTGCCTGCAATTGCAGATTGGCAATGGCAAGGCCGACATTCTCGGCAATGAGTTCGAGGTAAAGCCGCGGCCCTGCCGGCTCGAGCGCGCCATCGACGCGCTCTTCGAGATAGAGCAGCCCGATCATGTCGCCCTGGGCCGTCAGGGGCACGCAGAGCGTCGCGACGCCAGGCGGATCCACGTGCTGGCAGGGAACGTCGGCGCCGCTGCCGCCGCTGTGATGAGTACGGCCGCGCCGCAGACCCCAGCAGGCCGTGGCCGGGAACTCCGCCGCGGAGTGATCCGGATCGAGCCAGAGGCCGACACGTGCCAGCGCTGTCTTGCCTTCGTTGAGGACATAGAGGCCGCCGGCAAGGTCGGGGAAAATCTGTGGCGCGAAGCGCACGACCACGTCCGTCAGCTCCAACTGGTCACGGCATGCCTGCACGCGGTGCATCATCTGGAGGATGAGGTCTTTCATATGCTGGTCGGCACGCCGTTCGGCGTCGAGTTTTTCACGCTCGATCAGGTTCGTGCGGAAGCCCTCGATGGCATCGCTCATCTCGCCGATTTCGTCGGCCCGACGATTGACCGGAACCTCGACGCTGTAGTCCTGCTTGGCCAGCCGGCTGACGATCCCGGTCATGTGGCGCAACGGCGTCGCTACCCGGCGGCTGAGAACGAAATAGAGCACGGCCACGAACAGCGCCCCCGTGGTCGCCAGCATGACCTTGGCGACAAGGCTCCACCAGTTGCTGCGGTCGCGAGCCGCATCGAGTGCCGCAGTCGTGCGCGCTGCGGTCAGGTCGCGGAAATGGGTGACCGTCTGAAGCAGCGCATTCTGGACCCGTTCGTGTTCGGCGCCGAAAAGAGCTTCCTGCGCGGTCGTCTTGTCGCCGTTCTGATAGGCCGTTATGGCGGCTGCCTCGAGCTTGTCCAGCTCGTCCGCGTGAGCATTGATCGCACGCAGCGCCGCAGCTTCTGCCGGCGCGGGATCGCGGGCCGCCAGGTCCGACGCAACGGTCTCCAGCCGCCGTTCCGCAGCCTCTTGCACGCGAAACGCCTGGAGATGGCGCACCTCACCGCGCATCACGTAAAGCCTCGCTTCGTCGCTGCGCATTTCCGCACCAAGGGCAAGATCTTCGGCCAGCGTGTCGAGCGTGAGATGCTCCTCGGCCGCAGCGCGCTCCTGGAGGGCGCTGTTGGACGACAGGATGAACGAAACGCCGGAAAGCGCCGTCAGGACGACAGTGATGCCGTAGGCCCAGTGGGTGATCGTGGCAATTCTCATGCCGCGACAATGCCAGCAGCTGATTGCAGGAGACTTAAGGACCGACTTAAAAATCGTAGGTGACGTCGTCTCACCCGTTGCCGCGTTCAATCTCGACATCGACGCTTGCCCGTTGCGGCGCTCGTGACCAGGGCCGCGCCTGATCGCCCCACGCTTTTGCGAAGCTGGAGGCCGATGTCGCTGGTACAAACGACCGTCGTGACAGGAACCGGCGATTCGATTATCGCTGTCGCCATGAAACTGCCGACAGATCCCGCCGAAAACCTCGCCGCCCTCATCCGCTGCCCGTCGGTTACGCCGACCGAAGGCGGTGCGCTGTCCGCACTTGAGACCATGCTGAAGCCGCTCGGCTTCGCCGTCGACCGCCCGACCTTTTCCGAGGACGGCACGCCTGACGTCGAGAACCTCTATGCCCGCCGCTCGGGCAACGGGCCGCATCTGATGTTTGCCGGCCATACCGACGTGGTGCCGATCGGCGACGAGGCGGCGTGGAAGCATCCGCCGTTTTCGGCAGCCATCGACAATGGCGAAATGTATGGCCGCGGCGCCGTCGACATGAAGGGCGGCATCGCTTGCTTCATCGCCGCCGTCGCCCGCCACGTCGAAGCCCATGGCGGCCCGAAAGGTTCGATTTCGCTGCTGATCACCGGCGACGAGGAAGGCCCGTCGATCAACGGCACGGTCAAGCTGCTCGAATGGGCGGCCTCGCGCGGCGAAAAGTGGGACGCATCGCTGGTCGGCGAGCCGACCAACCCCGATGCGCTCGGCGACATGATCAAGATCGGCCGCCGGGGTTCGATCTCGGCCACCATCACCGTCAACGGCAGGCAAGGCCACGCCGCCTATCCGCATCTCGCCGACAACCCGGTGCGCGGGCTGATGACCCTGGTCGATGCGCTGCTCAACCCGGTCTTCGACAAGGGCACCAAGGATTTCCAGCCATCGAACCTGGAGGTCACCACCTTCGACGTCGGCAATCCGGCGACGAACGTCATTCCGGCCAAGGCTACCGCCAGCTTCAACATCCGCTTCAACGACAGCTGGACGGCCGAGACGCTGCAGGCCGAGATCCATAACCGGTTGGACAAGGCGAGCGGGCGCAAGAAGTACCGCAAGGGCCGCAAGGAGCCGGTCGAGTTCGAGCTCGTCTGGCGCGACCGGCCGAGCCACGTCTTCCTGACCCGCAACGACAAGCTGATCGATGCGCTTGCCGGCTCCATCAAGCGCGTCACCGGACGCAAGCCCAAACTATCGACGACGGGCGGCACCTCCGATGCACGCTTCATCAAGGACTACTGCCCGGTCGTCGAGTTCGGGCTCGTCGGCAAGACCATGCACATGGTCGACGAGCGCGTGCCGCTTGCCGAGCTCAAACAGCTGACACAGGTCTACCAGCAGTTCCTCGCAGACTGGTTCGGATGACGAATGGCCCTGATGCTGGCAAGCGATGAAATCGAGCAGAATCTGGCGGGCGCCTGGCGGCTGATGCTGGGCAAGGCCGACGGCCTGCGCCAGCTCGATCTCAGCGCCGACGGCTTCTGGAATTCGTTCTTCGCAATCCTGGTTGCCGTTCCCGCCCTCGTTGTCGGCTGGGCCGGGGTGTCCAATGACGTCGCGCTGGAGACGGCGACGTTCGCCAGCCGCTTCGGGATCGTCGTCCGACTGGCGATGGTCGACATCGGCGCCTGGGTCTTGCCGCTCATCGTGCTGGCACTGGTGGCGCCACGCGTCGGCATCGGCGACCGTTTCGTCCATTACGTCGTCGCCAGCAACTGGACGTCCGCGATCATCGCCTGGCTGATGCTGCCGGCAGCGCTCGCCCGCATGCTGTTTCCGGCGGCTGACAACGTTGTTTCGCTGCTGTCGTTGGCGGTGTTCGCACTCGCGATGGTGTTCACCTGGCGCATGACCAACGCCACCATCGGCAAGGGTGCGGCGATCGGGTCGGCCGTCTTCGCCGGCATGTTCTTCGTGTCGCTGCTGGTGCTGTTTGCGCTGCAGGCCCTGTTCGGCATCCAGTTGCCGGCCTGAACGCCCCGCGCCCGCAGCTCAACGCCAGGCAGCAGCGGCAGCACCTAGCATCAGTACGGCCGCAACGACTGCCGAAGCGGCAAAGCCGTAATTGGCGTAGAGCGGACCGAAGGCGGTGGTGCCGACCGACACGGCAAGATAGGTCACCGCGCTGTTCAGCCCCATGATGGTTCCACGCCTGCTAGGGTCGAGCGCGGACAGGCGCATGACCAGCACGTTCAAGCCGAAATGGTTGCCCAAGCCCCACAAGGCCATGGTGGCGATCAGGATGGTGAAAGTGCCGGCGACTGCCGCGATGAGCACATAGATTGCTGCCACGCCGAGATAGGCTATCGGCATGACGCGCCGGGCGCCGAGGCGGTCGACAATGCCGTCCAGCAGTGCGGCGGCACCGAAACCGATGCCGTAGGAAATGGCGGCGAGGCCATTGGCGCTGACCGGCCGGCCGAGCGCCTGATGCAGATGATCGCCGAGATAGCCATAGACGCCGTAAAACGCCGTCATGAAGGCGCCACAGGCGATCAACAACGGGACGATGCCGGGCGTCGCCAGCGCTCCCAGCGGCGCTGGAGCGACACCGCCGGCCGGCTTGTCGTCGGCCGACATCGCCGAAATCGCTGCCAGCGCAATGGCAGAAAGCAGCGCCACCGCGCCGAATACCGCGCGCCAGTGAACGAGGTCGGCGAGCACGGCAGACATCGACACGCCGGCGACCATCGACAGCGTCCAGCCGGTCAGCACGACGCCGATGGTTCCGCTTTCGCGGCCGGGTGGAGCAACGGCCGCGGCGCTGGCATAGATCGCCGGTAGGGCTATTCCGGCCGCGATGCCGGCCAGCAATTGCGCTGCGACCAGCACAATGACCTGGGGTGCCGCGGCACTGGCCAAAAGGGCTACGGCCAGCAACGCCAGCGCCCGCTGCAACATGCGCTTGGCGCCGAAGCGGTCGATGTAGCGGGCAAGGAAGAGGGCACTTGCCGCGGTGCCCAACCCGAAGGCTGAGGCCGCCGTCATGACCACCGGCACGGAACTGCCGAAGCCTGCCGCAACCTCGGGCGCGATCGGGCCGAGGACCAGCGAATTGGAACCGATGACGGCAATGCAGCCGGTCAATAGATAGGCAGCCCGGGGAATGCGGGCCACGGGTTCGGCAGCAGCGGGAAGTGTTTGATCAACGTTCGACATTGGCGCATATTCTCCGAATGATGTTCGGCTTCAACGGAGAATTTCCGGATGGATGAAGAAACAGACGGCATTCGGCAGAACCGCCTGCCGGAGCGCTCGATCGATACCGCCGACCGAAGGCTGTTAGGCGTGCTGGTCGAGGACGCGACGGTCTCCTACGCCGAACTGGGCGAAAAGGCAGGCCTGTCGGCGCCGGCGGCGCATGAGCGGGTCAAGCGCATGCGCCGGTCCGGTGCCATCCGCCAGACCGTGGCCATGGCCGATCCGAGGTCTGTCGGCAAGCCGCTGCTGGCCTTCGTCCATGTCGACACCAGGGGTTGGGGCAAGACGCCGGAACTGATGGCGGTCTCGTCGTTTCCGGAGGTCGAGGAAATCCACACGGTTGCCGGCGACGCCTGCATCCTGCTCAAGGTGCGGACCGAGGACACGCGCGCGCTGGAGGGGCTGCTCGCCCGCATCTACGACACGCCAGGCGTGACCTCGACGCGCAGCTATGTCGTGCTGTCGACCTATCTCGAACGGCCTGTACAGCCCGGGATCACCCAGGACTGGCCGGCGCCGAAGCTCGGAACCAATCCGATCTACTGAAGCAATTCAAGGACAAGTGCGCCGCGGCTTTCCGCCCCAAGCAGCGCAACTCTGGAGATCAATAATCGACGCCGCTGAGATAGAGCCCGTCGGGCGGCGCGACCTGGCCGCAGGCGGCGCGGTTGCGTGCGTCGAGGGCTGCCTTGAGGTCGTCGGCAGTCCAGCCGCCCTCGCCGACGCGTTTCAGGCTGCCGACCATCGAGCGGACCTGATTGTGAAGGAACGAGCGCGCCGACGTCCTGACTTCGATCATGTCGCCGCTGCGCGTCACGTCGAGTTGGGCAAGCGTCCTGAGCGGGCTGTTCGCCTGGCACTGCGTCGAGCGGAAGGTGGTGAAATCATGCCGGCCGAGCAGGAGCTTGGCGGCGTCCGCCATCGCCTCGTGGTCGAGGCGCTTGGGCACCCACCAGACCTTGCCACGCTCGAGCGCTGCCGGCGCGCGTCGGTTGAGAATACGGTAGATATAGTGCCGCCCGGTGGCGGAGAAGCGGGCATCGAACTCGTCAGGCACTTGCCGGGCGGCGATGATGGCGACGGTTTCGCCGGCCATCTGCAGATGCGCGTTGACGGCGTCGCGCACCTTGTCGTCGGCCCAGGCCTTGGTCAGGTCGGCATGAGCGACCTGAGCCGTGGCATGCACGCCCGCATCGGTGCGGCCGGCGCCGCGCAGCGAGATTTCGTCGCCCGAGAACTTCAGGATCGCCTGCTCGATCGCCGCCTGCACGGTGTGCAGGCCAGCCTGCCGCTGCCACCCGGCATAGGCGCGACCATCATATTCCAGATCAAGGCGATAGCGCGGCATGTGCAGTCAAAGCTCCGGCCGCTTTACGCGGCAAGAGCAGTACCGAAGGCCGAGGCATAGACCAGCTTGCCCGTCTCGGGCGCCTCGCCCCAGGCCAGGGCCTGCAGCGCGTCGCACTGGTAGTCGCTCTCGAACCCTGCTGCACGCTCGTGGCTGTAGCCGAAGCGGCCATAATAGGCCGGATCGCCAAGCACCACGGCGATCGTCTCGCCGGCATCCTTGAGCCGGATGTGGGCTTCGCGGACCAGCGCGCCACCGATGCCGGTGCCGTGGAAATCGGGCTCGACCGCCAGCGGGGCGAGCGCCACCGCCGGAACCGTCTTGCCGCCGTTCTGGATGTAAAGCCTGGAAAACAGGATGTGGCCAACCACATCGCCATCCTCTTCAGCCACCAGTTCGACGACCGCATCGCCTTCGGCAACCAGCGCATCGACGAGACCAGCCTCGGCCTGCTGCCCGAAGGCGTGTTCTTCTACGAGGCGGATCGCCTCGCGGTCGCGGGGCGTAGCTGCCCTAATCGACATCATGCTCATGACAACTTCATTCCTTTTTCGATCTTGGCACCGCGCAGGAATTCATCCGCGGTGACGGGTTTTCCTCCCGCCCTTTGTACCTCGACCAACCTCACGGCAGCGTCGCCGCAGGCAATCTCCAACCGGTCGTCGAGAACCGTTCCCGGCTCTCCTTGTCCAGCGGCGCGTTGCGAGCGCAGTATTTTCAAGCGCTCGGTTCGTCCGCCGATTTCGATTTCGCACCATGCGCCGGGGAATGGCGATAGGCCGCGGATATTGTTGTCGACCGCCGTCGCCGGCAAGGTCCAATCGATCCGCGTCTCCGCTTTATCGATTTTTTTGGCGTAGGTCACGCCTTCCGATGGCTGCGGCACCGTTTCCAGCTTGCCCGCTTCGAGCTCTGCGAGAGCGTCCACCATCAGCAAAGCGCCTGCCGCCATCAGGCGATCGTGCAGCTCACCGGCCGTCATGTCGGGTCCAATCGCGACTTTTTCAAGTCGAGCCACCGGTCCGGTGTCCAATCCCTCTTCCATCCGCATGACCATCATGCCGGTTTCCGCATCGCCCGCCATGATGGCGCGCTGGATCGGAGCCGCCCCGCGCCAGCGCGGCAGCAGCGAGGCATGGCCGTTGTAGCAGCCAAGCCGCGTGCCCTGAAGAATGGCCTTGGGTAGCAGCAAACCGTATGCAACGACCACTGCGACGTCGGCCTTAAGCTGGGCAAAGGCCGCCTGTTCGGCCTCCCCCTTCAGCGACAGCGGCGTGCGCACCTCGATGCCCAGCCGCTCGGCCTCGCGCTGCACCGGCGACGGCGTCAGCTCCAGCCCGCGGCGCCCTGCGGCGCGCGGCGGCTGCGAATAGACGGCAACGACCTCGTGGCCGGCTTCTGATATCGCACGCAGCGTCGGCACGGAAAAATCCGGCGTGCCCATGAAGATGACGCGAAGGCTCATTCTGTTCCGGCTATCCCGCACAGCCCCGGACGGCGCCGGCCGACCGTTCAGGCCATCGCTTCAAACGGGTTTACGAGCTTCAGGTCAAGCCCGTCGAAGTCTCCGGTCGGCCAGGCTCTCACCCCACCATGCGGCTCGGCGGACGGTCCTTGGCAAGCTTCTTGAACTTCTTCATCACCATGTCGCGCTTGAGCTTGGAGATGTAGTCGATGAACAGCACGCCATCGAGATGGTCGATCTCGTGCTGCAGGCAGGTGGCCAGCAGACCGTCGGCCTCGACTTCCTGCTCCTTGGCGTTCTCGTCGAGATATTTGACCCGCACCTTGGCCGGGCGCTCGACCTCGGCGTAATAGTCCGGGATCGAGAGGCAGCCTTCCTCATAGATCGAGCGATCGTCGCTACGCGAGACGATCTCGGGATTGATGACCGTCATCGGCGCCGGCTCTTCGCCTTCCTTGGCAAGGTCGATCACCAGCATGCGCAGCGGCTCGCCGACCTGGATGGCGGCAAGGCCGATGCCCGGCGCGTCATACATGGTGTCGAGCATGTCGCGCGCGAACTTGCGGGTGGCGTCGTCGATGCGCTCGACCGGCTTGGAAACCAGGCGCAGGAGCGGATCGGGCAGGATGATGAGCGGCTTGATGGTCATGCGCATCAACTAGGATGTCAGGCGAAAACCGTCAACAGGGCTCGATCCAGGATGTTCCCGTTTTGATCTGAACCTTTTGTGCGAATCGGCTATGGTGCGCGCCATGAACGAGCTTTCCAGCATCCTGTCCGCCCCCATCGCCCAGCTTGGCGCCTCCGTGCTCACGCTCGGGCAGGCGCTGCTGTTTGCAGCCGTGCTGTTCGTCGCACTTGTCGTCGTCCTGATGGTGGCGCTGTGGCGCTCGGCCAAGGCGCGCGCGGTTGCAGCCGCCGAGGCCGCCGACCACGCCCGCGATGCCGAGGCCCGCATGGCGGGTATCCTGCAGGCGCAGGCGGAGATGCAGGGCCGGCTCGGCACGGTGGCCGAAATCTTCGGCTCGCGCCAGGCGGAGCTGACCCAATCGCTGAGCCAACGTCTCGACGCCATGACCGGCCGCCTTGGCCAGACAATGACCGAGCAGACCAAATCGACGCATGAGAGCCTGGCCAAGCTGCAGGAGCGGCTGGCGGTCATCGATACCGCACAAGGCAACATCCAGTCGCTTGCCGGCCAGGTGGTGCAACTGCAGGCGATCCTCTCCAACAAGCAGACGCGCGGCGCCTTCGGCCAGTCGCGCATGGAGACGATCGTCGCCGACGGCCTGCCGCTCGGCGCCTACGAATTCCAGGCGACGCTGTCGAACAACAACCGGCCGGACTGTCTTGTCAGGATGCCGAACGGCGCGCCGTCACTTGTCATCGACGCCAAGTTTCCGCTCGAGGCGTGGAACGCCATTCGCGCGGCAGCCGATACCGAAGGCGCGGTTGAAGCGCAGAAATATGCCGCCCAGGCCTTCCGGCGCGATCTCGAAGTCCACATCAAGGCGATCGCCGACAAGTACCTGATCTCGGGCGAGACCCAGGACACCGCCTTCATGTTCGTGCCCTCGGAATCGATCTTCGCCGAAATCCACGAGAACTTCGAATCGCTGGTGCAGCGTGCCCACCGCGCCCGCGTCGTCATCGTGTCGCCGTCACTGCTGATGCTGTCGATCCAGGTCATCCAGGCGATCCTCAAGGACGCCCGCATGCGCGAACAAGCGCACCTGATCCAGGGCGAGGTCATCCGCCTGATGGAAGATGTCGGCCGCCTCGACGAACGCGTGCGTAAACTCAAGACGCATTTCGATCAGTCGAGCAAGGACATCGACGACATCCTCGTATCGTCGTCCAAGGTCACCAAACGCGGCGAAAAGATCGAGGCGCTGGAATTCGGCACGGGCCATGCCGGCGAGGCGGAAGTTACGGCCAAGCCCCAGCCTCCGGGCGCCCGGGCTGCCGATTCCAAGACTGGGCAGCTCAGGCTGCGCGTCGTCGAGGAAAGCGACTAGCGCAGCAAAGCACTGCCCTCAGGACTGTTTCTCCACCGTCTCCATGCCGTCGAACTCCGGCAGCCAGTGCAACGCCGATCGGTGCCAGACCTGTTTGCGGGGCACCAGTTGCTCGCGCTGGTCCGAAGTTCCGGTCCTCAACCCATAGACCTTGGGTCCGTCACCGACCGAAGTGGCGAACAGGTGCGAGCCACATTCGGGGCAGAAGCCCTGCGCGCGTTTGTTGCCGCTGTCGCCTGTCTTGACGTAAATCTTCGGCGCTCCCGAAAACGCGATCTTGTCCTCCGGCACCGGAACGGTGACGCGAAAGGCCGTTCCGGTCAGTTTCTGGCAATCGGTGCAATGGCAGATCGCCGTCTTCTCCGGGTCGACTTCGGCCTTGTAGGTAATGGCGCCACAATGGCACCCGCCTTCGATCTTCACTTCGAACTCCTCCTGTCCTGCAGTGCGTGATTCCCGGGCACACTAGCCGCCTTCGGGCATCGGCGTCCCTGCCTTCGGGTTCACGATCCGGTCATGACGCAGCTTCCATCGCTGCGACGTCTGCGGCTTGACGAACACCGACGTCACCTCGGGAACTTCGGCCTTGAGCTTCGCCTCCAGTCTTTCGACGCAGGCTTCGATCTTCGCCGCCGAGATGTGGTCGACGAAGTCGAGGCTGAGCCCGGCAACCACCTGCTCCGGCCCCAGATGCACTGTCAGCACGCCATTAGCTTGCTCGACAGCGGGATCGGCCTGGGCGATCGCCAGTATCGCCGCCTGCACGTCCGCCGAAGCCGGCTCGCCCATCAGCAAACCCTTGCTCTCACGCGCCAGGAACACCGCCGTGGCGCCAAGGATCAGGCTGATGCCGATCGAGGCGGCACCGTCGAGCCAGGGCTGCTCGAAATAATGCGCGGCAAAGATGCCGGCAAAGGCAATGACCAGGCCCAGCAAGGCGGCACTGTCTTCAAACAGCACCGTGTAGACGCTCGGGTCCTTGCTCCGTCGCACCGCCTGGATGTAGCCGAAACTGCCCTTGCTGCGGCGGAATTCTCTGAGCGCAACCAACCACGAGCCGCCCTCGAACACCATGCAGGCGCCAAGCACCACATAGTTGACGAGCGGATTCTCGATCGGCGCAGGGTGGAGAATGTGGACGATGCCTTCATAGAAGGCCACGCCGGCACCAAGCGCGAAGACCAGCAGGGCAACGATGAAGCTCCAGAAATAGAGCTCGCGGCCATGGCCGAGCGGGTGAGTGAGATCAGGCGGCCGGGCGGCGCGATGCAGCCCGTAGAGCAGCAAAAGTCCATTGCCGGTGTCGACGAGCGAATGCACGCCTTCCGACAGCATCGCCGAACTGCCGGTGAAGGCAGCGGCGACGAACTTGGTGACGGCAATCAGCAGATTGCCGGCAATAGCCGCAAAGATCACTAGCCTGGAGCCGGAGTGTCCTGCCATCGGTCCCTCACCGCAGCGACTTTAGCGAGCGTGAGGTCCCGCTCAAGTCATTTTCGCGGCCTTGGCGTCCGGCGCTCCCGGCGCTCAAGACCCCTCTTGCAAGCCGGACAACTTCGCGTTTCACTCCACTTCTCAGCAGCGGGAGAAACGAATCATGGCCAAGGGTGCGATGAAAGCCGGGAAAGAAGCCCGGAAACCCAAGAAAGACGCCAAGAAGCCAGCACCTGCGCCGGCTTTCAAGGCGCCTCCGGTGCAAGCGACCAAGCTTAAGGACAAGTAGTCCTCACGGGCACGACGCAGACCCCGCCCGGCTGTCGCGGCCGGGCGCGGGTTGAACTTCTCTCGCGAAAGTCCTATCTGAGCGGGCGCAGGGACGGCCCTGCGCTTCCCCTAAAAACCGGCCGGGACGACCCGCCATCCCATTGGAGCGTTCCATGGCTTGGACTTATCTGTTTTTCGCGGGAATTTTCGAAATCGGCTGGGCCATCGGCCTGAAATACACCGAAGGCTTTACCAAACCGATGCCGACGGTGCTCACTATCGCCTCGATGATCGTCAGTCTCGGCCTGCTCGGCCTGGCACTGAAGACGCTGCCGGTCGGCACGGCATACGCGATCTGGACCGGTATCGGCACAGTCGGCACCGCGATGCTTGGCATCTGGCTGCTCGGCGAGCCCGCCACAGCACTTCGCCTCGCCTGCATCGGCCTGATCGTCTCGGGCATCGTCGGCCTCAAGCTGGTCGCCTGATCCGCAGACTTGCGGCGGCCCGCCCGAAACGGGCGGGCTTCACCTTTCCCAATTTCTCATCTGGCACGCCCTGACATCCACAGGGGTCGACGCATTGTGCGTCGGACGCACAAAAGCGATCCGCGCCCGGGGCTTGGCAAGTCCCCGGTCGCGAATCGCTGACGATGTGAGTTTTGCGCTATCGAGCCCGACTAACGGGCCGATGCGTCATTCCGGCGAGTGCAGGCGAAGGTCGACCTGCGTTCAGCCGTAGTTGGCCGAAGGCGGCATGCGCTTGCCACGCGCCTTGCGCGCGGCGTAACGCGCGTCGCGCTTGGCCTTGCGCTCGGCTTCGTCGGCGAGCAGGCGGGCGATGCGATCGCCTTCCTCTGCCTCGCGCGCCTTTGCTTCAGCCTGTGCGGCCTCTTCGGCGGCGAGACGTTCTGCTTCAGCCTTGGCTTCGCGTTCGGCCTTTTCAACGGCTTCGCGGGCCAGGCGCTCTTGCCTTAGCTTTTCCTTCTCGGCTTCACGGATGGCGCGAGCCTCGAGGATTGCCTTGCGCTCGGCCTGACGGGCCAGAACGGCCGGATCGTCAGCTGCGGGGCGTGCCTTGTACTTTTCGAGGAGGGCTTTCTTTGCGTCATTGGCGGCGTTCCGCCGCTCAAAGGCGTCTTTTTCTCGGTAGATTGCCAATTTGATTTCCCTAGAGTCACTTCGCGCCGCTTACATACGCGCGCGAAGGCATAGTTCAAGCGCCAAAAAGGCATGTCTCCCATGAATTCGCGTGATGTTGCGGATAGGAAACGCTCTTTGACGCCAATCTCGATATGGATTGTTCACTAGATCGCGTCTGGCGACCTCGTGGAGCGATGGCTACCTCTAGCACAAACAATAGCGACAGGACCAGAGATCATGGAACTTGGCCTCTACACTTTTGCAGACGTTAGCCCAGAGCCGGGGCCTGGTGCCATCGGAGCCCACCAGCGGTTGCGCAATCTGATCGAGGAAATCGAGCTGGCCGACCAGGTCGGGCTCGACGTTTTCGGCCTGGGTGAGCACCACCGCCCCGACTATGCCGCCTCGGCACCCGTCATCGCACTTGCCGCCGCTGCCGAGCGCACCAAGCGCATCCGCTTGACCAGCGCCGTTACCGTGCTGTCTTCGGACGATCCGGTGCGTGTGTTCCAGCAGTTCGCCACCCTCGACCAGTTGTCGGGTGGCCGCGCCGAGATCATGGCCGGTCGCGGCTCGTTCATCGAATCGTTTCCGCTGTTCGGCTACAACCTCGAGGACTATGACGAGCTCTTCGCCGAGAAGCTCGATCTGCTCCTGGCATTGCGCGACAGCGAACGCGTGACCTGGCAAGGAACACACCGGGCGCCGATCAACGATCGCGGCGTCTATCCCCGCCCCTATCAGGAGCTTTTGCCGATCTGGATCGCCATTGGCGGCACGCCGCAGTCGGCGGCACGTGCCGGCGTGCTCGGCCTGCCGCTGGCGCTCGCCATCATCGGCGGCGAGCCGGCCCGTTTCGCGCCGCTCTTCGATCTCTACCGCGAGGCGGCGCGCCGCGCCGGCCAGGATCCGGCCAAGCTCGCCACCAGCATCAACGTGCATGGTTTCATCGGCGAGACCACCGAACATGCGGCCGACGACTTCTACCTGCCGCAGGCCGAGGTGATGAACCGCATCGGCCGCGAGCGTGGCTGGGGCCCAACGTCTCGGGCGCATTTCGACCAGTCGCGCGGCGCCAACGGCGCGCTGTTCGTCGGCAATCCGGAGCAGGTGGCAGAGAAGATCGTGGCCCAGCACAATGTCTTCAAGAATGACCGCTTCCTGCTGCAGATGGCGATCGGCATCATGCCGCACGACAAGATCATGAAGGCGATCGAGCTCTACGGCACCAAGGTGGCGCCGCTGGTGCGTAAGGAACTGGGCGTTTCCGCTATCGGCACGGCGGCGTGACGGAGCAGCCGAAGAGCACTCCAGAGCGCTTCAACCACTGGACCAAAACATACCTTCGGCGGGAAGGTTTGTTTGCGCAGGTGACGCTCCCTATATCCGGCGGGTCCTCACCCGCCGGAGCTGCCTCATGACCACCTTGTCCGTCCTCGACCTTTCGCCGGTCACCGAAGGCAGCACTGCCGCCCAATCGCTGAAGAACACGCTCGACCTCGCCCGCCACGCCGAGAAGCTCGGCTTCCACCGCTACTGGCTGGCCGAACACCACAACATGGCCGGCATCGCCAGTGCTGCGACCTCGGTCGTCATCGCCCATGTCGCGGCCGGCACCAGCACCATTCGCGTCGGCGCCGGCGGCATCATGCTGCCCAACCACGCGCCGCTGGTCATCGCTGAACAGTTCGGCACGCTTGCCGCCCTGCACCCCGGCCGCATCGACCTCGGCATCGGCCGGGCGCCCGGCACCGACATGCTGACCGCGCGCGCCCTGCGCCGCAATCTCGAGGCCGGCGTCGACAATTTCCCGCAGGATGTCGTCGAGCTGATGAGCTATTTCGATCCGGCAACGCCCGAACAGCGCATCCGCGCCGTGCCCGGCGAGGGCGAGCAGGTCGAAGTCTGGGTGCTGGGATCAAGTCTCTATGGCGCGCAGCTCGCCGCCATGCTTGGCCTGCCCTACGCCTTCGCTTCGCACTTCGCCCCTTCGGAGCTCGACCATGCGATCGAGATCTACCGCTCGCGCTTCCAGCCGTCGGAGCGATTGGCCAAACCCTATGTCATGGCCGGCATCAACATCGTCGCCGCCGACACCGACGCCGAGGCGAAGCTTCTGTTCAGTTCGGTACAGCAGGCCTTCGTCAACCTGCGCAGCGGCCGCCCCGGCCGCCTGCCCGCGCCGCTCGAGGGCTATGAGCGCGAGCTCGACCCCGTCGCGCGCCAGATGTTGTCCCAGACGCTTGCCTGCGCCGTCGTCGGCTCACGCGACACGGTCCGGCGCGGCGTCGAGGCATTCATCGCGCGTACCGGTGCCGACGAACTGATGGTCACCGCCCAGGTGTTCGACCATCAATCACGCAAGCGTTCGTATGAGATTCTTGCGGAAGTCGGTGCCAGATTGGCGAAGGCGGCGTAGCCGTTCCTTCGCCCCGTTTACGAGGAGAGGGAAGCCAAGCGAGCTTGCGAGCACAGCAGAGTGAGGGGCAGGGCTGAACTCGGAAGTTGGCACCGTCCCCTCATGCGGCCCTTCGGGCCACCTTCTCCCGTAAACGGTGCGAAGGAAATTACCGCATCGCCTCGAGGAGGCCCTTGTCGGGAAAACATGTCGCCGCACGGCCATTCTTCGCCTGCCAGTCGCCGATCGACCGGCGCGTCTTGAAGCCCGGCAGACCGTCGGCGCCGCCGACGTCGTAGCCGAGCTTTTCCAGGCCGCGCTGCATCGTGGCGACGTCAGAGCGGTAGAGCCCGTCGACCTTGCCCCAGTTGCCCACGAAACGTCGGTCGCCGGACGCGATCCGGTCGGCGCCGTGGCCGATGAACAGCGCGTAGACGTCGCTCTCGTTGTATTCCTTGAGCACATAAAAATTGGGCGTGACAATGAAGGCCGGGCCGTTGCGCCCCGCCGGCATCATCAGGAAACCCTCGGCCCGTGCCTCATTCTGAGGGAACGGCTTGCCGCCAACGCGGGTGATACCCATCGCGGCCCAGTCCGAGATCTTCTTGCCTTGGTCGGGGCCTTCCAGAGCACAGGTGACGCTCTCCGGCAGCGACACCTCGAAACCCCAGTCGCGGCCCTTTGCCCAGCCATAATGGACGAGATAGTTGGCGATGGAGGCCAGCGTGTCAGGCGTCGAGTTCCAGATGTCGGCGCGGCCGTCGCCGTCGAAATCCACGGCATGCTTCAGGAACGAGGTCGGCAGGAACTGCGGCTGGCCGAGTGCACCAGCCCAGGACGAGCGCATTGCCTTGCGACTGACCAGCCCGCGTTCGACCATCTCCAAACCGGCCAGCAACTCCTTGCGGAACATTTCCTTGCGGGTCGCCAGGAAGGCCTTGGTGCCGAGAACCTCGAAGGCATCGTACGGCATCTTGGCGGCACCGAAGCCCGACTCGCGCCCCCAGATCGCCAGCACCACGCCGCCTGGCACGCCGAAACGCTTTTCGATCGCAGCGAGTGTCTTCGCATTTGCGCCCGCCCGCGCGCGCCCGCCTGAGGTGACGGCACCGAGCGTCTTTTCGGAGAAGTAGTTGCCGGGCGAGCCGAACTCGGCCTGGTGCTGTTTCTTCGGTGTCTTCGGCTTTTCGCCGGGGAGCACGAGATCGGGCAGTTTGAGATTGGGCGACACGCCCTGGAACGCAGCGTCGAACGTCGCTTTGGAGATTCCCTTGGCCTTGGCTTCGGGCCAGAGGTCCTTGGCGAGCCAGGCCTGGAACTGGTCGTCGATCCTGGCGGCGGAAGCGGGGGCGGCGAAGGCGATTAGCGCGGCGGCAAGGGTAGCCAAGACGGAAACGGCGCGCCTCTTCGCACCCCCATCTGGCCTGCCGGCCATCTCCCCCGCAAGGGGGGAGATCGGCAGCTTCGGGCTCGCCGCTCTTTCTGCGATGTTGGTGAATGGCGGAGACGGTGGCGACAGCTGTTCTCCCACCTTGCGCGGGAGGCCGGCAGGCCAGAGGGTGCGAAGAGGCGAATACAATGCCGAAAGTCTCATCCAGCCTCCCTGCAAGCCAATTACGTCAAAACACAGTCCGCGACTTCAATGCGGCCGACAGCGTGCCCTCGTCGAGATAATCGAGCTCGCCGCCGACCGGCACACCATGCGCCAGCCTCGTCACCTTGACGTCGAAACCGGAGAGCTGGTCGGTCAGATAATGCGCGGTCGTCTGGCCCTCGACGGTGGCGTTGACGGCCAGGATCACCTCGCTGACCCCGCCCTCGGCGATGCGGGTGACCAGTTGCCTGATGGTCAGTTGGTCGGGGCCGACGCCGTCGAGCGGCGACAGCGTGCCGCCGAGCACATGGAATTTCGCATTCATCGCGCCGGCCCGCTCCAGCGCCCAGAGGTCGGACACGTCCTCGACGACGATGATGGTGGTGGGGTCGCGGCGTGGATCGGTGCAGATCATGCACGGATCGGAGGTGTCGACATTGCCGCAGGTCGAGCACACCCTGACCTTGTCGACCGCCTCGCCCATGGCGGCGGCCAACGGCGCCAGCAGTTGTTCTTTCTTCTTGATCAGGTGAAGGGCGGCGCGGCGGGCCGAACGCGGGCCGAGCCCCGGCACCTTGGCCAGAAGCTGGATCAGGCGTTCGATCTCGGGACCGGCGATTCGCTTGGACATGGAAGCGATATAAAACGACTAGGCAATGGTGAGTAGTGAATAGTGGGCCGAGGAGCGGCCGCCGCCTCTTTCCTCCACTCGCTACTGACTATTCGCTATCCCTCATTCCATCGGCCGTTCCTGGCTCGCAATGAGCGCGCCGATCGCGTCGGCGTTTTCCGGTGTCGCCTGAAACGACATCGCGCTGGCCAACGCCGCGTCGGAGCCGGCAGAAGCGACCGTGGTCGGCTGCTGCTCGACGACGCCCGGCAGCGTCGGCTGTGCGGCGGAAGCGACCATCGTGTCCGGCTCGGCCACGGGCAGCTTGCGCCGGCTACGCTTCTCGTAAAACGCATTGCCGCCGGCAACTGTGGTGTAGTGCATGTTCTTGTAGGGGAACTTCAGCCCGGCGGTATGGAAGAACATCACCTCTGGCTTCACCTTGGGGTGGCGCTCGCCCTTGAGCACGGATTCTGCTGCCGCCTGCACGTCGGGCAGTGCCTGCGAATTCATCGGCCGCGACAGCACGCCGGGCGCGAACTGGCCCTTCTGGCCGACGACGCCGCAGACAGTGTCACCATATTCGCCCGACTTGAGCCGGTTCATGACGACACTGCCGACGGCAACGAGGCCATCGCGGCTCGAGCGGTTGGATTCGAAGAACATCGCGCGCGCCAGGCATTCCTTGTCCTTCGCCGAATAGGCGTAGGAACCCGAACGGACCGAGCTCGTGGTGATCCCGTCAGCGAGCTTGCTGGTGGTGCACCCGGAAACGATGAACGGCGAGGCGACGACGCCGACCAAAATCGGCATCTTCCAATTTTTGGCGATCAAAAGCGCCCCTCTCGTAAGCCCGCCACGTCCCCAGATTGCAGCAAGAATGCGCCCGTTTCGGGCAAAATGATGGCCGAGCGGCAGACAGCGCCTCCTGGCCGGGCTCGCCTCTGCGACGGCCGGTCGTTATGGTCAGGTCAATGACAGGCAAAGGCACGCATCGTGGCGGCCGAAAATCAGTTGGAGGCGACCATGAAAGCCGTGCTGTTCGAACAATTTGGGCAACCGCCGAAGGTCCAGACTGTCGCCGAACCAGCGCCTGCACCCGGCGGCGTGGTGATCAAGGTCGAGGCCACCGGGCTCTGCCGCAGCGACTGGCATGGCTGGATGGGGCACGACGCCGACATCACCCTTCCGCATGTGCCGGGCCACGAACTCGCCGGCGTCGTTGTCGCCGCCGGCCGGCAGGTCACGCGCTGGAAGGCCGGCGACCGCGTCACCGTGCCCTTCGTCGGCGGCTGCGGACGCTGCTTTGAATGCACCTCGGGCAATCACCAGGTCTGCGAACACCAGTTCCAGCCGGGCTTCACCGCCTGGGGTTCGTTCGCCGAATATGTCGCTGTCGATTTCGCCGACACCAACCTGGTGCGGCTGCCCGACAGCATGGATTTCGTCACCGCAGCCAGCCTCGGCTGCCGCTTCATCACCTCGTTCCGCGCCGTCGTCGACCAGGGCCGTGTCAAGCCAGGCGAATGGGTGGCAGTGCACGGCTGCGGCGGTGTCGGCCTGTCGGCGATCATGATCGCGGCAGCGTCGGGCGCCAATGCAATCGCCATCGACCTCTCGGATGAGAAGCTCGACTTTGCCAGGAAAATGGGTGCGGTGGCGACGATCAATGCCTCACGCGAGACCGATGTCGTCGGCGCGGTGCGCGAGCTCACGGCGGGCGGTGCGCATCTGTCGCTCGACGCGCTCGGCCATCCCGCCACCTGCTACAACTCGATCGCCAACCTTCGCCGGCGTGGCCGCCACGTCCAGGTCGGGCTGATGCTCGGCGACCATGCTGATCCCAGGATCCCGATGGGCAAGGTGATCGCCCATGAACTCGAAATCCTCGGCAGCCACGGCATGCAGGCGTTCCGCTACGAGGCGATGATGCAGATGATCGAGGCAGGCAAGCTTGCCCCGCAATTGCTGGTCGGCAAGCACATCAGCCTCGACGACGCCCCGGCGGCGCTGATGGCCATGGACCGGTTCGAAGGACTGGGGATCAGCGTCGTGACCAGATTCTAGGAGAACAGTGAACAGATAGATCAGGAACGGCGCCTGAACCTCAAGCGCCGCACCGCCATTGGCTACTCGCTATTGCCTATTCTCAGAACGGCAGCTTCATGCCGGGCGGGATCGGCAGGCCGGCGGTCAGCGCCTTGGTCTTTTCCTGCATCGTCGCCTCGACCTTGGCCTTGGCATCGTTATGCGCGGCGACGATCAGGTCCTCGAGGATCTCGCCCTCGCCTTCCCTAAGCAGCGACGGATCGATCTTCAGCGCCTTCATTTCCGACTTGCCGGACAGGGTTACCGTCACGAGGCCGCCGCCGGACTGGCCGGTGGCTTCGAGCAGGGCAACTTCTTCCTGCATGGCCTGCAGCTTGGCCTGCATTTCCTTCGCCTTGCCCATCAGGCCGAGGAGATCCTTCATCGTCTTTGTCCTTTCGTCTCAGAACGGGTCGTCTCAGAACGGGTCGTCGTCGTCATTGTCGAGACCGATGCCCGGATCGGGCTGCAACTCGGTGTCGGTATCGATATCGGGCGCATCCGGTGTTGTCGGCAGCCGCACGTCGATGATCTTGGCGCCGGGAAAGCGCGCCAGGATCGCCGCCACCGTCGGGTCCGCCTTGGCGTCTGTCAGCGCGACTTCGCGCTTGGTCGCCTCGATCTCGGCAAGCGTCGGCCCGCCTTCTTCCTTGGACAGCGACACCATCCAGTGACGTCCGGTCCAGGCCTTCAGCTTCACCGTCAGATCGTTGAGGAAGGTACGCGGGGCGTCCGAAGTCAGGCTGCATTCGATATGGCCGGGCTCGATGCGCACCGGGCGCACGGCACGGCGGATCAGCACCTTGAAGGCCATTTCGCGATTGGCTTCGGCAAGGTTCGCGAGTTCGGCGATGGTGCGCACAGGCACGGCATCGACAACCGGTTCCGGCGCCGGCGTCGGCGCCGGCGTCGGCGTCGGCGCGACAAAGGCCGTAGGCGCTGGCGCGCTTTCAACCAGGCGCATCGCCTGGCCGCCGCCATTGCTGACCGGCATGCGCGCCTGCGACACGGCCGAAGCGCCTCCGCCATTGCCACCGCCAGCGGGCATGCCGCCATTGCGCGGTGCGCCGGAAGGCTGCGGCGGCGCGTCGCCGAGGGATTTCAATGCCTCGTCGAGAGTGGGCAGATCGGCGGCATGCGCCAGCCGGATCAACACCATCTCGGCGGCACTGACCGGACGATTGGACGACTGCACCTCGGGAATGCCCTTGAGCAGCATCTGCCAGGCACGCGACAGCACACGCACCGACAAGGCCTGGGCGAATTCCACGCCGCGCTTGCGCTCGTCCTCGGACAGCGAGGCGTCGTCGGCCGCCGACGGCACGAAGCGCAGGCGGGTGACCAGATGGGTGAATTCGGCAAGATCGTTGAGCACAGCCACCGGGTCGGCGCCGGTATCGTACTGGGCGCGCAGCTCGCCAAGGGCAGCGGCGATGTCGCCCTTCATGATGTTTTCGAACAGGTCGACCACCCGCGCCCGGTCGGCAAGGCCGAGCATGGCGCGTACAGCTTCCGTGGTCACCGTACCGCCGCCATGGGCAATGGCCTGGTCGAGGATGGACAAAGAATCGCGCGCCGAGCCCTCTGCCGCGCGCGCGACCATGGCAAGCGCGTCGTCCTCGACCGAAATGCCTTCCTGCCGGGCAATGTTGCGGAGATGCCCGACAAGCTTGCCGGCGTCGATACGGCGCAGGTCGAAGCGCTGGCAGCGCGACAGCACCGTGATCGGAACCTTGCGGATTTCAGTGGTGGCGAAGATGAACTTGACGTGGGGCGGCGGCTCTTCCAGCGTCTTCAGCAGGCCGTTGAAAGCCTGCGTCGAGAGCATGTGCACCTCGTCGATGATGTAGACCTTGTAGCGCGCCGACACGGGCGCATAGCGGACACGGTCGATGATATCCCTGATGTCGTCGATGCCGGTGTGGGACGCGGCGTCCATCTCGATGACGTCGACGTGGCGTCCTTCCATGATCGACTGGCAGTGCTCGCCGAGCACCGACAGGTCGACCGAGGGGCGGTCAATGTCAGCGGTCTTGTAGTTGAGCGCGCGCGCCAAGATGCGGGCGGTGGTGGTCTTGCCGACACCGCGGACGCCGGTCAGCATCCAGGCTTGGGCGATACGACCCGAGGAAAAGGCGTTGGTGAGCGTCTGGACCATCGGCTCCTGGCCGACGAGTGCGGTGAAATCCGCCGGACGGTACTTGCGTGCGAGAACGCGATAGGCGCCGTCCTTGGTCTTATCGGTCTGTCCGGCTTCGCTCATCCGCCCCGTTCGCCCGTTGGTATTGGCGCCCCTGCCACGGCCACGAGGGCCGATTCCGCGAAACGAGTTTCGCCCGCACGGCGCAACGCCGTCAATGACGCGGAGAAGGGCGAAGAGGCGGGAGGCTGGAACAATGACCCGTTCCGGGCTCGTTAGGGCTGCTTCCTTCCGGACCTGACCCGGTTGGCGAGTGGATCGTCCACCACCAACCTCCCAACCTCCATATCGGCAATTGCCACACCAATTGCAAGAGCCTTGGGCGACATGTTGATGCGGCGATCAGGCACCGCCGGAATTCAGCGCCCAGAGATAGGAAAGCGTTGCCGCGATGCCGAGGCCGGTGCGCAGCGCATGCAGCGTGCCCCAATGCACGATCAGCCTGCGGGATGCGACACCGCCCTCTTCGTTCGGTATAGCCTCGATGCGCTTGTTGGTCGGCATGATACCAAGCAGCGTATAGGGCCAATTGGCAAGCATCAGCGCGGCGCCCACCACCCAGCGCCAATCCGCGGTCAGCCAGGCGGTGAGAAGGCCGAGCATGCCGGAGGCGAATGCCAGGCTCGCCTGCATGGTGAAGCCGGCGGCATAGCTCGGCTTCCACTGGGCAAGCAGATTTTTGTCGTCGAGGCCAAGCCGTGCGGGCTGTTCGGCGAAATTGATGTAGAATGCCGCACCGGCAAAGGCGGCCGCGAGAACCAGAGCAAGCTGACCGGCAAACATTGCGCATCTCCGCTGACGTTCGACGCATAGCATATCGGTGCAACGCGCGGTGCGTCAGTGCGCCAACGTTTCAGGGCCAACCTTTTCAATGATTCGCTTGCAGCCGTGACAGCCACACTCTAGCCTTCGATCAAACAAGGGAAACGCCAATGATTTCGGGGCTCAAGGCCGGGTTTACGCTGGATTCGCGTCTCGACGCCGACAGCGAACCGCTGATGTGGCTCGGCCTTTGCGAATTGCGCGTCATGAACGACCAGCGCTGGCCTTGGCTGGTGCTGGTGCCGCAGCGCCCCGGCGTCGAGGAAATCCATGACCTGACCCCGCTCGACCAGGCGATGCTGACCTTCGAGAGCAACATGGTGGCGCATGCGCTGAAGCGTGCAACCGGCTGCGCCAAGATCAACAGCGGCGCGCTCGGCAACATCGTGCGGCAACTGCATTTTCACGTCGTCGCGCGCACCGAGGGCGATCCCGGCTGGCCCGGCCCGGTCTGGGGCCATGGCGTGCGCCAGCCCTATCGCCGCGACGATCTCCACCGGTTTGCCGAGAGCATCAAGTCGGCTCTATAACGCTGCCCTGACGCACACCAGAGTTCCAGATGCCTTTCAGCCTGTTCGACGCCCCCCAGCGTGAAGCCAGCCATTTCCTCGGCTTCTCCGGCAACATCATCGACCGCCAGTCGGAAAAGCGCAGCGACGATTCGGCTGTGAAGGCCCTCGCCGAACCCGGCGCGAGACTGATTCTGGTCGCGCAAGGGCGGTTGCTGCTCGATTTCAGCGGCGGGTCGGCCACCCCCTATTTCTCGCGCGCGGCAGCCGAGGCGCTGGGGGCTGGGACCGGCGAGGCGATCCTGCTCGGCCGCGCTGACGAAATCGCCATGCTGGCCCTGCCCGTCGCTGCGGAGCAGGAGGGCCTACCGGAGCACATCAAATCCATCGACTTCCGATCGATTCTGGCGCAACGCCTGACCGACGAAGCCGGTCTCGGCGCCCTGGCGCAGGGCGCGGCACTGCTTGCCTGGCATGCCAGCCACCGCTTCTGTGGCCGCTGTGGTGCTGCAACCGAAATGCGCGCCGGCGGCTACAAGCGCCACTGCACGGGATGCGGTACCGAGCATTTCCCGCGCACCGACCCCGTCGCCATCATGCTGACGGTGTCGGGCGACAAGTGCCTGATGGGGCGCGGCCGGCATTTCGCGCCGGGTGTCTATTCGGCGCTCGCCGGCTTCATCGAGCCGGGCGAAACCATCGAGGCGGCGGTGCGGCGCGAAACGCTCGAGGAAGCCGGCATCCGGCTCGGTCGCGTCGTCTACCATTCGAGCCAGCCCTGGCCGTTCCCCTACTCGCTGATGATCGGCTGCTATGGCGAGGCGCTGAACGACGACATTTCAAGGGACACCGACGAACTTGAGGACTGCCGCTGGTTCCCCCGGGCGGAGGTCCTGCAGATGCTCGCCGGCACCCATCCCGGCGAGCTCAGGGTGCCGCCGGGACATGCCATCGCGCACCAGCTCATCCGCACCTGGGCGGAGAGCGACTAGGGCGCTGGCCTCGCCTTCACCCAGCGAAACTGATTGGCAAGCGCGACCTGACCATCCGCGCGTACATAGGGCGCAATGGCATCGATCAGCGCGTCCCGAACTCTGTCGGCCCCCGAATGGCGTTCGGCGCGCGTGACAATCCCGGCCGAAGCGAAGGCTCGCAAGGCTATGTCCTTACCGGGGAAGACGATGGTGGCGTCAAGTTGCCCGTCATCGATCGGCTCAAGCCCGGCCCTGCTCATGAACGCCTCGATCACCCCGGGGTTCGAAAGCGGTGGCACAGCAGATGCGGGCGAAGGCGGCAGCAACGGCCCGAGCGCGCTCATCGCTGCCAGCTGCAACTGGCTCTTGTCGCGCTGGCCCCAAACCAGCATGAAAACAATGCCGCGGCCGTGGCAAACCCGAGCCGCCTCGCTGAGGGCGCGGACCATGTCGCCTGCGAACTGGAAAGCGTTGATGCCAGTCACGATGTCGAAGGCGCCGTCGACGAAGGGCAATTCCTCCATCTCGCCGACTTCGATGCTGGCGTCAGGCAAGCGCTGTCGTGCGATGGCCGCCAGCGCCCCCGACGCGTCGAGGCCTGCGACGGCCGCGCCACGCTCTCGCGCAAGACTTAGCAATCCACCGGCGCCGCAGCCGACATCGAGCAGCCTCTTACCTCGCCCGACGCCGACCAGCGTCATGACATTTTCGAACACCGGCCGCCATGCGGGTTCCTGGACTTCGGCCCAGTCGCGCGCCTTGGCGCCCCACAATTCCCCCTGGATGGCAGCCGTACCCATGGGCTTGTCCTAGCGCAGCCGATGCTGCGCCAGGTGTAGCGAACGCACAATTCAATCTGTGGTGAGACGAGACGATAGTGGCCTGGCGGAGGTCCTGCAGTTGCGCGCAGGCACCCATCCCGGCGAGCTCCGGGTGCCGCCGGGAAATACCATCGCCTACCAGCTCATCCACGCCTGGGCGGACGAGGGCTGACTGAAATGCTCAGTCGGCGACCTGCCACGCCTCGCGGGAATCGCTCGCCGGGTAGACGCCGAGGATGCGCACCTCGCGTGAGAAAAAGCGCAGCTCCTCCAGCGCGTGGGTGACACCCGGGTCCTCCGGATGGCCCTCGATGTCGGCGTAGAACAGCGTCGCAGTGAAGGCGCCGAGCTGGTAGCTCTCCAGCTTGGTCATGTTGACGCCGTTGGTGGCGAAGCCGCCCATCGCCTTGTACAGCGCCGCCGGTACGTTGCGGACGCGGAACATGAAGGTCGTCATCATCTTGGCATCCTGGCTCGGACGCTCGACCCACTGCTTGTTCTTGGTCAGGACGACGAAGCGCGTGACGTTGCTGTCGGTGTCCTCGACATTCTCTTCCAGTATGTCCAGGCCATAGAGCGAGGCGGCGAGACGCGGCGCGAGCGCCGCCATCGTCCGGTCCTTGACCTCGGACACCAGCTTGGCGGCACCCGCGGTGTCACCGGCGATCACCGGCTTCCAGCTGTTCTTGCGGATGTATTTGCGGCACTGGCCGAGCGCGTGGATGTGGCTGTGCACGGTCTTGATCTCGGAACGCTGAACGCCCGGCAGGACCATCAGCTGGAAATGGATCGGCAGGAAATACTCGCCGACGATGTGCAGCTTCGATTCAGGCAACAGGTGATGGATGTCGGCGACACGGCCGGCGATCGTGTTCTCGATCGGGATCATGGCGAGATCGGCCTTGCCGGTCTCCACCGCGTTGAAAGCATCTTCGAAGGTCGCGCAGGGCAGCGGCTCCATGTCGGGGAACATGTTGCGGCAGGCGGTGTCGGAATTGGCGCCCGGCTCGCCCTGGAAGGAAATCTTGTTGGTCGTCGTCGGCATGGTCGGCCTGTCTGTTCTAGTTCGAGAGAAGTTCGCGCGCGCGTTCGAGATGCTCCGGCGTGTCGACGCCCAGCGGCACCGTGTCGACGATTTCGACGTCGATGCGCATGCCGGCTTCCAGCGCGCGCAGCTGCTCGAGACGCTCGCGCTTTTCCAGCGGCGACGGGCCGAGCCCGACGAAGCGTTCGAGCGCTGCGCGGCGGTAAACATAGAGCCCGACATGATGATAGAGCGGGCCGTCGCCCCAGGGCGCCGTCGCACGGGTGAAGTAGAGTGCCCTCATCCGCCCGGCCGACAGTGGCGAACCGATGATCTTGGGAACGTTGGGATCGACCTTTTCCTCGTGGCGGGTGATTTCGACACCGAGCGTCGAGATGTCGACCGACTCGTCCTCCAGCGGCCGAAGTGCTGCCTGGATGATCGCGGGATCGATCGTCGGCAGGTCACCCTGGACATTGACGACGGTGTCGACCGTACCCTTCGGATCGAGCGTCGTCAGTGCCTCGAAGATGCGGTCCGAACCCGACTCATGGTCGGCGCGTGTCATGACCGCCTCGAAGCCGTGCGTCCGCACCGTTTCCGCGACCATGTCGCTGTCGGTCGCCACGACCACGCGGCCGAGCCCGCATTCGGACGCGCGGGCCGCTACGTGGACGATCATCGGCCGGCCGGCGATGTCGGCCAATGGCTTGCCGGGCAAGCGTGTCGAGGCCATGCGGGCGGGGATCAGGACAAGGGTGGACATGGCTTGGCGACTGTTTCTAATGGTGTTGGAAAGTGTCAAAAGGTCTCACTGGAAGGGCCCTTATAGGTGTTGCAACCGGCAAGCAAAAGACCTAGTTTCCGCGCGATTTGACCCGGCCAGCCGGGCGACAGACGATACCGACGAACGGCAGCGATCGCAGAGGATGGTGATCGGCCGGATAAGGGAGCCAGGGGCGTATGGACTCATTTGAAATGAACAAGGTGCTTGGCGGTCTGCTGGGTACTGCCTTTGTGGTGTTCTCCATCTCGCTGGTGTCGGACGCGATCTTCGCAGCCCCGGTTCCAGAGAAGCCCGGCTTTGCCATCGAAGCCGCTGAAGAAGGCGGCGCAGGTGCCGGCGGCGGCGAGGCTGCTCCGGCTGCCGTACCGATCGCCCAGCTCCTGGCCAGCGCCAACGCCGAGGCGGGTGCTGCCGTGTTCAAGAAGTGCACTGCCTGCCACTCGATCGAGAAGGGCGGCCCGAACAAGGTCGGTCCGGACCTGTGGGGCGTGGTCAACCGTCCGATCGCCTCGCATGAGGGCTTCGGCTATTCGGGCCCGATGAAGGAATTCTCGGAAGGCGGCAAGGTCGTCTGGGACTTCGAGCACCTCAACCACTTCCTGACGTCGCCCAAGGGCTACATCAAGGGCACCGCGATGGGCTTCGCCGGCATCAAGAAGGATGACGAGCGCGCAAACCTGATCGCCTACCTGAATTCGCAGTCGGACAGCCCGGCACCGCTGCCCGCGGCTGACGCTGCTCCGGCCGCCACGCCTGCCGCAGCTCCGGCTGAAGGCGCAGCCCCTGCGACTCCTGCAGAGGGCGCCGCTCCGGCCACCGCTCACTAAGCGATTTGTAATCTTCGCATCTTGAAAAAGCCGGGTTTAGCCCGGCTTTTTTGTTGCCTGGCGCAAACATAAGGCGACATTTGTCGAACGGCCGGTTTCCATGCGCCGGGAATGAATTAGAGTGTCGCGAAGCACCGGGCGAAGGGGATTTTGATGAAGGCTTGCCTGACCAGGTTTCTTGCGATTGCAGGTCTCGCCGTTGCGGCCCTGTCGACGGCACCTGCCAACGCCCAGGAATGGCAGACCTCGTCAACCCTGAACGGCGTTTCCAAATACGGTCAGGATTTCAAGCAGTACGATTTCGTCAATCCGAACGCGCCCAAGGGCGGCACGCTCAACTCGACGACGCCGGGCACCTTCGACAGCTTCAATCCCTACATCATCAAGGGCTTGCCGGCAGCCGGTTTCGTCGGCTTTGGCGGCGGACTGATCTATGAAACGCTGATGGAGCAGTCGATAGACGAGCCCAGCACCAGCCACCCGATGATCGCCGATGCCTACAAGTTTCCGGCCGACTACTCCTACGCGACCTATCGGCTCGACCCGCGCGCCAAATGGCATGACGGCCAGCCGATCACGACCGATGATGTCATCTGGTCTTTCAATGTCCTGAAGGCCAACAGCCCGCAATATGGCCAGTACTACGTCAACGTGACCGAGGCGGTGGCGACGGGCGAACGCGAGGTGACCTTCCGCTTCAACCAGAAAGGCAACCGGGAACTGCCCAAGATCATGGGCGACCTGGTGGTCTTGCCCAAGCACTGGTGGGAAGGAACCGACGCTGCGGGCAAGAAGCGCGACATCACCCGGCCGACGCTCGAGATTCCGTTGGGCTCGGGCGCCTACAAGGTCGAGAGCTTCAAACCGGGCACCGAGATCGTCTGGACACGCGTGCCCGACTATTGGGGCGCAAATGTCGGGGTCAATGTCGGGCGCAACAACTTCGACAAGCGCCGCTACGCTTACTTCCTCGACGACAACGCCGAATGGGAAGCCTTCAAGAAGGGCGGCCTGGAGGACATCAAGCCGGAGAACAGCTCGCGGCGCTGGTCGACGCAGTATAATTTCCCCGCCCTCCAGGCAGGTGACGTCATCAAGAAGGAATTCAAGACGACCTCGGGCGAGCCATTCCAAGGCTATGCGCTCAATTTACGCCGCCCGCAGTTCCAGGATCGCCGCGTCAGGCAGGCGCTGACGCTGGCTTACAATTTCGAATACATGAACCGCACCCTGTTCTTCGGGCTCAACACCCGCACGAACAGCTATTTCCAGGGCCAGGACCTGGCCTCGAGCGGCTTGCCCGCCGGCAAGGAACTGGAGCTGTTGACGCAGTACAAGGACAAGCTGCCGCCGGAGCTGTTCACCGAGGAGTTCAAGCTGCCGGTCTACGACACGCCGCAGGCCGAGCGGCAGTATCTCCGCCAGGCGATCGGCCTGTTCGCCGAGGCCGGCTGGCGCGCCAAGGGCGGCAAGCTGATGAACGACAAGGGCGAGCAGTTCAAGATCGAATTCCTCGGCAAGGACGCCACCGACGAGGTCATAGCGAGCCCCTTCATCGATAGCCTGCGCCGGCTCGGCATCGATGCGACGCTGCGCATGGTCGACACCAGCCAGTTCGTCAACCGGATCGACAATTACGATTTCGACGTGACGACGACGATCCTCAACCAGTCGTCGTCGCCGGGCAATGAGCAGCGCGATTTCTGGGGATCGAAGGCCGCAGCCAAGCCCGGTTCGCGCAATGTCATGGGCATCAACGACCCTATCGTCGATGCGCTGGTCGAGCGCGTCATCTTCGCCACCGACCGCGATGACCTCTTGGCCGCCACCCATGCGCTCGATCGCGTGCTGTTGTGGAACTATTACGCCGTGCCGCAATACCACCGCTCGGTGCTGTGGCTGGCCTACTGGAACAAGTTCGGCATTCCCGACAAGCAGCCGGGCTTCATCGGCGCTGATATCAATTCATGGTGGATCGACAAGGACAAGGAAGCGGCGCTGGCCGCCAAATACAAGGGCGTCAATTGAGCGCGCGCCTCCCCCGCAGGGACTTCCTCGCGCTCGGCGCAGCTGCAGCGGCCGCCCCCTTCATCCCGGGGCGCGCCTTCGCGGCGAGCCCGACCGGCACCGGACTGCACGGGCTGTCGGCCTTCGGCGACCTGAAATACGGCCCCGACTTCACCCATTTCGACTTCGTCAATCTCGACGCGCCCAAGGGCGGCACATTCAATTTTTTGCCGAACTACTGGTACTTCAACCAGAGCCCGCTGACCTTCAACACGCTCAACACCTTCGTCGCCAGGGGCGACGCGCCGCCGCGCATGGAGCTTTGCTACGATTCGCTGATGGTGCGGGCGATCGACGAGCCCGATGCAATCTACGGCCTGCTCGCCAGTTCGGTGACGATCTCCGACGACCGCAACAGCTTCGACTTCGCGCTGCGGCCCGAGGCGCGCTTCAACGACGGCACGCCGTTCACCGCCGACGACGCGGTATTTGCCTTCGACCTGTTCAAGAAGGACGGGCATCCCAACCTGCTTCTGCCGCTCAGCCATCTCAAGGAGGCGAAGGCGCTCGACCCGCATACGCTGCGGCTGACCTTCGACGGCAAGCAGTCGGACCGCACCATCCTTGATGTCGCGACCTACGCCATTCCGGCCAAAGCTTTCTTCGAGACCCACCCGTTCGACGCGTCGGAGCTCAAGGCGCCACTCGGTTCAGGCCCCTACAAGGTCGGCCGCGTGTCGCCCGGTCAGTCCATCGAATACGAGCGCGTCGCCGACTATTGGGGCCGCGACCTGCCGGTCAGCCGCGGCCTCTACAATTTCGACCGCATCCGCGTCGAATTCTACCAGGACCGGCAGGCAGCGTTTGAAGCCTTCAAGAAAGGCGACATCCATTTCCGCCAGGAAGCCACGGCGCGCATCTGGGCCACCGGCTACGATTTCCCCGCCTTCACGGCCGGCAAGGTGATCAAGCGCGAGTTTCCCAGCGAAAAGCGACCAACGATGCAGGCGATGGCGCTGAACCAGCGCCGCGCGCGTTTCCGCGATCCCCGCGTGCGCCAGGCAATTGCCCTGTGCTTCGATTTCGAATGGACGAAGCGCAACCTGTTCTATGGTTCCTACGAACGCTCGCAGTCGACATTCGAGAAATCGGCCTACAAGGCCGAGGGCCTGCCCTCCCCAGCCGAACTGGCGCTGCTCGAACCGTTCCGCGGCCGCATCCCCGACGAGACCTTCGGCGAAGCCGTGCTGCAGCCGCCTTCGGACGGTTCGGGCCGCGACCGCAAGCTGCTCGGCCAGGCGTCGAAGCTGCTTTCCGACGCCGGCTGGGTCCGCAAGGATGGCAGGCTGCGCAACGACAAGGGCGAGGCGCTGACGCTCGAAATCCTCGTCGACGACGACGCTTTCGTGCGTGTGTACTCGCCCTGGGCCGAAAACATGAAGGCGATCGGCATCGAAGCTACGCTGCGCCTGGTCGATTCGACCCAGTATCAGGCCCGGCAGACAAGCTTCGACTACGATGCCATTTCGGCGGCGGCCGGGTTTTCGGCGACGCCCAGCCGCGACGAGATCGACGGGCTGTTCCACTCGCGCTCGGCCAAGTTGCAGGGCTCGACCAATCTGCCCGGCACTGCCGATCCTGCCGTCGACGCGCTGATCGACGCCGTGGGTGCGGCCAAGGATCGCGAAACGCTGACGGTTGCCATGCGCGCGCTCGACCGGCTCTTGCGCGCCCGGCAAGACTGGATTCCAAATTGGTTTTCGGCGAATCACCGCGCCGCCTTCTGGGACATGTTCGGCTACAAGGAGCCGAAGCCGGACTTCGGCTTTCCCGTCGAGGCGATGTGGTGGTTCGACAAGGACAAGGCTGCACGTATTGGCAAGACCTGAGATTTCTAGGACTGAACCCACGCTCCGTTCGAGGGGCTTCGCCTGATGGGCGCCTATATCCTCCGCCGCATCCTTCTGATGATCCCGACCCTGTTCGGCATCATGGCGATCTCGTTTGCCGTCATCCAGTTCGCGCCGGGCGGGCCGGTCGAGCAGGTCATCGCCAAGCTGACCGGCCAGGGCGGCGACGCCGCCGACCGTCTGTCGGGCAGCAGCGGCGACCTCGGCGGTAACAACAACTTCGATCCAGCGGGTGGCGAAGGTTCGTCCAAGTACCGCGGCGCGCAAGGCCTCGATCCGGAGTTCATCGCCAAGCTTGAAAAGCAGTTCGGCTTCGACAAGCCGCCGCTCGAACGCTTCTTCATGATGCTGTGGAACTACATCCGCTTCGACTTCGGCGAGAGCTACTTCCGCGACGTCTCGGTGCTCGACCTGATCCTCGAGAAGATGCCGGTGTCGATCTCGCTCGGCATCTGGATCACGCTCCTGTCTTACATGATCTCGATCCCGCTCGGCATCCGCAAGGCGGTCAAGGATGGTTCGAGCTTCGACATCTGGACCAGCGGTATCATCATCATCGGCTACGCCATCCCGGCCTTCCTGTTCGCCATCCTTTTGATGGTGGTGTTTGCCGGCGGTTCGTTCTTCGACTGGTTCCCGCTGCGCGGCCTGACCTCGGAGAATTTCGACCAGCTCTCACTCGGCGGCAAAGTGCTCGATTATCTCTGGCATCTGGCGCTGCCGCTGACGGCGCTCGTGCTGTCAGCCTTCGCCACCACCACTTTGCTCACCAAGAACTCGTTTCTGGACGAGATCCGCAAGCAGTATGTCGTCACCGCACGCGCCAAGGGCCTGTCCGAACACCGGGTGCTCTACGGCCATGTCTTCCGCAATGCCATGCTGATCGTCATCGCCGGCTTCCCGGGTGCCTTCATCTCCGCCTTCTTCACCGGCTCGCTCTTGATCGAGAACATCTTCTCGCTCGACGGGCTCGGCCTGCTCGGCTTCCGTTCCGTGCTCGACCGCGACTACCCCGTGGTGTTCGCCAATCTCTACATCTTCTCGCTGATGGGGCTGTTCGTCGCCCTGATCTCCGACCTGCTCTACACCTGGATCGACCCGCGCATCGATTTCGAACGGAGGGACGTCTGATGTCGGCGGTCGACACCGTATCCGTGCCGGTCAAGCGGCCCTGGCTCTCGCCGATCAACAAGCGGCGCTGGCTGAGCTTCAAGGCCAACCGCCGCGGTTACTGGTCACTGTGGATCTTCCTCGTGCTGTTCGTGCTGTCGCTGTTCTCCGAACTGATCGCCAACGACCGGCCGCTTCTGATCCGCTTCAAGGGCGAGTTCTACTCGCCTGTTATCAGCGACTATGGCGAGGAGACCTTCCTCGGCGACGAGGGCTTCCTGCCTGTTACCGACTACCGCATCTCGTTGGTGCAGGAGGCGATCGCGGCCAATGGCTGGGCGATCTGGCCGCCGGTCCGCTATTCCTACCGCACCACCAACAACGAAATCCCCGAGGCGGCACCCGCCAAGCCGTCCTGGATGTATGCCAAGGACGTGCGGTGCCAACGCTATCCGCTTGGCGTCGACGATCCCAACTGCACTGTCGGCAACTGGAACTGGCTCGGCACCGACGACCAGGCCCGCGACGTGCTCGCCCGCGTCATCTACGGCTTCCGCATCTCGGTGCTGTTTGGCCTGATCCTGACCGCCGGCTCGGCGCTGATCGGCGTGACCGCAGGCGCCATGCAGGGCTATTTCGGCGGCTGGACTGACCTTCTGTTCCAGCGCTTCATCGAAATCTGGTCGGCGATCCCGGTGCTCTATCTGCTGCTGATCGTCGCGGCGATCCTGCCGCCGGGCTTCTTCATCCTGCTTGGGCTGATGCTGCTGTTTTCCTGGGTGGCGCTGGTCGGCGTGGTGCGGGCAGAGTTCCTGCGCGCCCGCAATTTCGAATACGTCAACGCCGCGCGAGCGCTCGGCGTGCCCAACCGCACCATCATCTTCCGCCACCTGCTGCCCAACGCCATGGTGGCGACGCTGACATTCCTGCCCTTCATCCTCAACAGCTCGATCTCGACGCTGACGTCGCTCGACTTCCTCGGCTTCGGCCTGCCGCCCGGCTCGGCCTCGCTCGGCGAACTGCTCAAGCAAGGCCAGCGCAATCTCAACGCGCCGTGGCTCGGTTTGTCCGGCTTCGTCGTCATCTCGGTGATGCTGTCGCTGCTGATCTTCATCGGCGAGGCGACCCGCGACGCCTTCGATCCAAGGAAGACGTTCAAGTGAGCGCCGCCCCTCTCCTCTCCGTCCAGGACCTCTCGGTCGCCTTCAGCCAGGGCGGCACAACGACAAAGGCCGTCGACCACATCTCCTTCGACATCGCCAAGGGCGAGACGGTGGCGCTGGTCGGCGAATCGGGTTCCGGCAAGTCGGTGTCGGCCCTGTCGGTGCTCAAGCTCCTGCCCTATCCGCCGGCAAGCCACCCGTCGGGCAAGATGATGTTTGGCGGCCAGGACCTGCTCTCCCTGAACGAGAACGCATTGCGCAAGGTGCGCGGCAACAAGATCACCATGATCTTCCAGGAGCCGATGACCTCGCTCAACCCGCTGCACACGATCGAGCAGCAGATCGTCGAGGTGCTGTCGCTGCACCAGGGCATGGGCGAGCGGCAGGCCAAGGCGCGCACGCTCGAACTGCTCGAGGAGGTCGGCATCCGCGACCCCAAGAAGCGCCTCGACGCCTATCCGCACCAGCTCTCCGGCGGCCAGCGTCAGCGCGTGATGATCGCCATGGCGCTAGCCAACGAACCGGAACTGCTGATCGCCGACGAGCCGACGACGGCGCTCGACGTCACGGTCCAGGCCCAGATTCTCGAGCTGCTCGCCAAACTGAAGGCCCGCAAGGGCATGTCGATGCTGTTCATCACCCATGACCTCGGCATCGTCCGGCGCATCGCCGACCGGGTCTGCGTCATGACCAAGGGCCAGATCGTCGAAAGCGGGCCGACGAAGGAGATTTTCGACAATCCGCAGCACAGCTACACGCGCCACCTGCTGGCTGCCGAGCCGAAGGGCAAGCCGCCGGTTGTCGACGTGTCGGCCAAGACGGTGATGCAGGGCTCGGACGTCAAGGTTTGGTTCCCGATCAAGCAAGGCTTTTTCCGCAAGACCGTCGACCACGTGAAGGCCGTCGACGGCATCGACGTTGCGGTGCGCGCCGGCCAGACCGTCGGCGTCGTCGGCGAATCCGGATCCGGCAAGACGACACTGGGGCTTGCCTTGACCCGCATGATCTCGTCGCAGGGCCGGATCGATTTCGAAGGCCGCGAGATCGACAAGTTCAGCTTCGGCGCCATGCGCCCGCTGCGCCGCGAGATGCAGATCGTGTTCCAGGACCCGTTCGGCTCGCTCAGCCCGCGCATGTCGGTGGCCGACATCATCGAGGAAGGGCTCAAGATCCACGAGCCCCGGCTGAAGGCAGCCGAGCGCGACCAGAAGGTCGTCGATGTGCTGCGCGAAGTCGGCCTCGATCCCGAAACGCGCTTCCGCTATCCGCATGAGTTTTCCGGCGGCCAGCGCCAGCGCATCGCCATTGCGCGCGCCATGGTGCTCAAGCCGCGCTTCGTCATGCTCGACGAGCCGACCTCGGCGCTCGACATGAGCGTGCAGGCACAGGTCGTCGACCTGCTGCGCAACCTGCAGGCCAGGCACGACCTTGCCTATCTGTTCATCAGCCACGACCTCAAGGTGGTGCGGGCGCTGGCCAACGAGGTTATCGTCATGCGCAATGGCAAGGTGGTTGAGGCGGGACCCTCCGAACAGATTTTCGAGCGCCCGCAAACCGACTACACTCGGGCGCTGATCTCGGCGGCATTCCGGATCGAGACGGCGCCGACAGGTGTGGTCAGCGAATAGCAGGCGCAAGGGAAGAGCATGTCGACCAAGGCCAAGGGCAAGATCCTTCTTTCGATCACCGGGTTCAACCCGCAGCGCTGGTATGAGCTGCTGTCGGCGGAGCGCGAGGTAGTGCTCGAACCCGATGGCGCTGCCGACCCTTCGATCGACTATGCGGTTGTGTGGAAGCAGAAGCCGGGCACGCTCGCCAAGCTGCCGAACCTCAAGGCGATCTTTTCGATCGGCGCCGGCGTCGACCACGTCTTTGCCGACCCCGGCCTGCCCGATGTGCCGATCGTGCGCGTGGTTGCCGACAATCTCAGCCAGCACATGAGCGAGTATGTGCTGTGGCGGGTGCTCGACCATCATCGCCAGGGCCAGCTCTACCGCGCCCAGCAGACCAAGAAAGCCTGGCACGAGCCGCCGCAGCGGCCAGCCGAGGACATCTCCGTCGGCATCATGGGCATGGGCAATCTCGGTCGCGCCGCAGCCGACGTGCTCAAGGCAGTCGGCTTCCGCATCAATGGCTGGAGTCGTCGGCCGCAGGAACTAGCCGGCATCAACACTTTTGCCGGCGATGCCGGGCTGGTGCCGTTCCTCAACGCGACCGACATCCTCGTCGTGCTGTTGCCGCTGACCGACACGACCAAGGGCATCATCAATTATGGCTTGCTCAAGGAACTGCGCCGGCGCAACGGCCTCGGCGGAGCCGTGCTGATCAATGCGGGGCGCGGCAAGCTGCAGCGCGACGCCGACATCCTGCGCGCGCTCGACGACGGCACGCTGAAGGAAGCCAGCCTCGACGTGTTCGAGGTCGAGCCCTTGCCCAAGACCAGCCCGCTGTGGAACCACCCCAAGGTGTTCGTCACCCCGCACGCGGCGGCGACCTCCGACCCCGCGCATCTGGTGGCGCCGATGCTTAGCCAGATGGAAGCCTTTGAACGCGGGGCTGCGCTGGAGAACGTGGTCGACCGCAACGCCGGCTATTGAGGGCGCCGTCACTTCTCCCCTTGTGGGCAAGCTAGTCGCGCCCGTCGTCCCAGGCGAGCGCAGTGAGACCCGGGAGCCGTTGATCGGCGCGGCCGGGGGTCTGGGTTCGCGGATGCATTCATGACGGTCGCTGGGACGAAGACCCGGCCGTGCTTGACGATGGTCCGGTTGCGCTCCGGTTTCCGGGATGACTGCGGCCCCGAAGCCCCATCAATTGCCAAAGCAAGAAAACGCAGGGCGCGGAGCGCTTCTCCACGATCACAAAGCCCGAAACCGCCCGAAGCTGATTGCCCCTCACGGTCGCCGGAAGCTGGTCGGACCGCCATAGAGGTAGCCGATGCGGTCGATGGCCTGGCGCAGGCCTTCACGGGCAACGGTCATGGTGTGGCCGTTGGCGTGGATCATGTTTTCGCCATCGGTCATGATTGCGACATGGCCCTTCCAGAAGACCAGGTCGCCGCGCCGCAGCTGGGAAAATTCGGCACCTGCATCGACCGGGGTGCCAAGCGACGCCTCCTGCATGTCGGAATCGCGCAGCACCTTGCGACCTGTCATGCGCATCGACAACTGAACGAGGCCCGAGCAATCGATGCCGAAGGCGCTGAAACCGCCCCAAAGATAAGGCGTGTCGATCAGCCTTTCGGCAACAGCGACGAAATCGTCTGATTTGGTGCCGAGCGGCGCCAGGTGCTGCAGCACCACGGCCTCGCCCGACGGCAGCAGCCCGTAGCGCGTGCCGCGCGTTTCGGCGAAGCCGGTAACGGTGACCTGCGAGCCGATGGAGAGCTGGCCATTGCGCGGAGACTTCATGTCTGGACCTGGATAGACGAAGCTGCGCAAGGCGGTGACAACATGGGTCGGTTCCGCGCCGCGTGGTGCAAGATCACCTGACGAGACATAACCGACATAACCGTCGCGCTCAGCCTGGAGCCAGGCAAAGCCTTCGGCTTCCTCGAAGACCACGACCTCGTCGCCGTAAAGCAGTTGGGTGTTGAGACCGGAATCGGGGCGCGGTGCCTTGCGGACGTCGGCGACCGATGCGGAAATGCGCGCCGGACGGCCGGCGACGAAGCGCTCGGCGGTGACCTCGCCTTGCAGGCGGGCGTCGGCGAGATCGGGTCGGAAGGCGTGAAGGCGGCTGTCGCGGGCGGTCAAATCGGAAGCTCCATGGCTTTGGCAATGATAGCATCGCCCAATCGCTCGACATAGAGCGCGCCTTCAACAGTGCGCCGGATGAGCACGTTGCGCTTGTCGCTCTCGTCGCGGTGGCGCGACACCAGCTTGAGCGCGCCCATGGTGTCGAGGGCGCGGGTGATAACGGGCTTGCTGACGCCAAGGCGAGCCGCCAACCCACGCACCGTGTGCGGCGGCGGGTCGAGATAAATGGTGAGCAGGATCGCCATCTGGCGCAAAGTCAGGTCGGGTGCGTCGTCGCGCACCTCGGACAGGGAAAACTGCTGCAGCAGTCTCAGCGACTGGCTCGGACGCAACGCGATCGGCATGACGCCAGCATCCATTAGATTTGTTTCGGTTCCGTTTCATTTAATGAGGAATTTGCGACGCGGGCAAGGCGGATATCTCGCACCACCCTTCATCCGCCTGCCAGCGCCTTCTCCCCGCAATACGGGGAGAAGGATAAGCGGCTACGCCGATGCCCCCTCCACCGTCACGGGTCAGGGTGAGGATGAGGGCAATTTCACCCAAACCGTGCCGAAATGACCTTTTCCAGCGCGCGGATGGCCTGGGCTTCGCCGCCGGTCGGACCGTGCGGACGATCGCTCGGGTTCCAGGCGAAGATGTCGAAATGCGCCCAGCCTGGCGTCTTCTCGACGAAGCGCTTGAGGAACAGGGCGGCGGTGATCGAGCCGGCGAAACCGTCCGTGGTGACGTTGTTCATGTCGGCGATCTTCGACGACAGCTTCGAATCATAAGGCTTCCACAGAGGCATGCGCCAGATCGGGTCCTCGACGGTGACCGATGCGGCGGCAAGATCGGCAGCGAGTGCTTCGTCGTCGGTGTAGAAAGGCGGCAGGTCGGGGCCGAGCGCCACCCGCGCGGCACCCGTCAGCGTTGCCATGTCGATCAGCATTTGCGGCTGCTCGTCATCGGCAAGGGCGAGCGCATCGGCCAGCACCAGCCGGCCCTCGGCGTCGGTGTTGCCGATCTCGACTGATATGCCCTTGCGGCTCTGCAGCACGTCGCCGGGTCGGAAGGCGTTGGCCGAGATCGCGTTCTCGACCGCCGGGATGAGCACGCGCAGCCGGACGTTGAGCCGGGCCGCCATGATCATCGAGGCGAGGCCGAGGACGTTGGCGGCGCCCCCCATGTCCTTCTTCATCAGAAGCATGCTGGATGCCGGCTTGATGTCGAGGCCGCCGGTGTCGAAGCAGACACCCTTGCCAACCAGCGTGACCTTGGGTGCATCCTGGGGACCCCAGCTCAGGTCGATCAGGCGCGGCGCATCGTCGGAGGCGCGGCCGACAGCATGGATCATCGGGAAGTTGTGCGTGAGAAGGTCGTCGCCGAGCGTCACCTTGACGTCGGCGCCATGGACGCCGGCGAGTTTGCGCACCGCGGCTTCGAGCGCCGACGGGCCCATGTCGTTGGTCGGCGTGTTGACCAGGTCGCGGACGAGGAACACCGCATCAACGATGCGGTGCAGCCGTGCCATGTCGACACCGGCGGGCAGTTCGAGGCCAAGCGCCCTGCCCGGCTTCTTGCCGTAGCGGGTAAAGACATAGCCCCCGAGGGAAGCACCCAATGTTGCCAGTTCAGGCTGCGCCGGCGCGCCCTGGAAGTGCCAGTTGCCTTCGGGCAGGTTGCGCGCAAGCGCGCCGAAGGCAAGCCCGCTGTCGCCATTGCCGATGCCGAACAGCGCTCCGGCAAGCCTGCCATCCGCGCCGGGGATTGCCAGCACCTTTCCAGCCTCGCCGGCGAAGCCGTTGGCATTGGCCCAGGCCAAGACGTCAGCAGCGAGCCCGGCATTTTCGAGACCGCCCTTGGCGACAAGGTGGATCGGCAGTGCGTCGGAGGGCTTTTGCTCGAACAGTTCGACCGGCATTTCGGCTTCCTTCAGTCTCGGATGGCTGTGCCGTCAGGCGTTCTTAACCATCCGTTAGGGTTAACAGAATATTTCTCCAAAGCGGGGAAATGGCCTGTGAACGGCCACGCGAACGAATGGAGACCCGTCGCCGATGTTGACCAATCGCTCGATGAACGCAACGGGAAAACGCCTCGCCCGAATGGCTTTGCTGACGCTGCTGATGGCAAGCGTCGCCGGCTGCGGCGCCTCCAGGATGACGACCGGCTCGATCGGACGCGGCAAAGCGGTCGACACAATGTCGACGGGTGCGATCGGCGGCTCCGTCGACCAGATCGGACGGACCTATGCCCGCGACCCCAACAACAAGCCGGTGGCACTGCAATATGCCTCGGCGTTGCAGATCAAGGGTCAGACCGACCAGTCGCTGGCGGTGATGCGCAAGCTCGCCATCGGCTATCCCAAGGATCGCGACGTGCTCGCAGCCTATGGCAAGGCGCTCGCCGCCTCGGGACAATTCCAGCCGGCGCTCGATGCCGTGCGGCGCGCCCAGACACCTGAATATCCCGACTGGAAGCTGGTGTCGGCGGAAGCCGCGATCCTCGACCAGCTTGGCCAGACCCAGGATGCGCGCGGTCTCTATCGCAAGGCGCTCGACCTCAAGCCGAACGAGCCGTCGGTGCTGTCCAATCTCGGCATGTCCTATGTGCTCGAAGGCGACCTGAAATCGGCCGAGACCTATCTCCGCTCGGCCGCTTCGCAGCCTGACGCCGACAGCCGCGTGCGCCAGAACCTGGCGCTTGCCGTCGGGCTCCAGGGCCGCTTCGACGAGGCCGAACAGATTGCCAGCCAGGAGCTTTCGCCCGAGCAGGCGCAGGCCAATGTCAGCTACCTCAGGGGCATGCTGGCCCAGCAGAATGCATGGAACCAGATCAAGGCGGACGACAAGTCGAAGAAGAACTGACGGAACCGTCTGAGCCAATGCAAGAAGCCGCGTCATGACGCGGCTTTTTTGTGCCTCGATGAAGGGTGCTGCCCTACTCGCTGCTTGACTGCTGCTTGTCGCCCATCAGGCCGCGCTCACTGATCTGCATGCCGGCTGGGCCGAGGATGACGGCAAACAACACCGGCAGGAAGAACAGGATCATCGGCACGGTGAGCTTGGGCGGCAGTGCGGCCGCCTTCTTCTCCGCAGCGTTCATGCGCATGTCGCGGCTTTCGGCCGCCAGGACGCGCAGCGCGTGCGCGACGGGCGTACCATAACGCTCGGCCTGGATCAGCGCCTGGGTGATGGACTTGACCGAATCAAGCCCTGTACGGCCGGCCAGGTTTTCATAGGCCTGACGGCGTTCGGTGAGGTAGGACAGCTCGGCATTGGTGAGCACGAACTCCTCGGCGAGATCGACAGACTGCGCGCCGATCTCGTCGGCAACCTTGCGGAGCGCCGATTCCACCGACATGCCCGATTCGACGCAGATCAACAGCAAATCCAGCGCATCCGGCCAGGCCGCCTGGATCGACTGCTTGCGTTTGGTGGCTCGGTTGTTGACGTAAAGCACCGGTGCGTAGAAGCCGGCATATGCCAGAACGATGCAGATGAAAACCTTCATCAGGAACGGCTTGTCGGGGAACGCGCCAAGCACAAAGATGTAGAGTATGCCCAGCATCAGGCCGACGAACGGCAGGACCAGACGGAAGAACAGGAAGCGCGTCAGCGGGTTCTGACCGCGGAAACCGGCGATCTTCAGCTTGTTGAGCGTCGCTTCGTCGACGAGTGCCCGGCGCAGGTCGAGCCGCTCGACGATGTTGCGCATACCGATCGACTGCTGCTCGCGCAGGCCCTTGTGGCGGCGGTCGGCTTCGGCGGCAAGGCGCATGCGTTGCTTGGCGCGCAGCTCGTCGCGCTCAAGGGCAACCGCCTTCATGCGCCCCTTGAGCGGATTTCCGCTCAACGACGGCAGGACGGTGAACACAGTCGCGAACACCGCGATCGCGACGAGCAGCGCGATGAGGAAGGACGGATCGGTAAGCGATTTAACAACCTGGTCCGTCATCGGCCTAGACCTCGAAGTTCATCATCTTGCGCATCACAAAGATGCCGATCGCCATCCACACGCCTGAAATGCCGAGGATGAGGTGGCCGGTGCTCGTGACAAACAACGGCATGATGTAGTTCGGGCTCGAGAAGAAGACGAGCACGGCGACAACGACCGGCAACGAACCGATGATCGCGGCCGAGGCCTTGGCTTCCATCGACAGCGCCTGAATCTTGGCCTTCATCTTCTTGCGGTCGCGCAGCACGCGCGACAGATTGCCCAGCGCTTCGGAGAGATTGCCGCCCGCCTGGCTCTGAATCTGGATGACGATGCCAAAGAAGCCGGCTTCGGGACATGGCATTGTCTCGGTCATGCGCAAGGCAGCGTCCGGGATGGAGATGCCCACCTGCTGCGCCTCGACCATGCGACGGAATTCGCCGCGAACGGGTTCGGGCGATTCCGAAGCGATGAGGCGGATGCCATCATTGAGCGGGAGACCTGACTTCACGGCGCGCACGATGATGTCGAGCGCATTGGGAAATTCCTCGAGGAACTGCTTGACGCGGCGGCCGCGACGGAAGGACACGAACCACCTGGGCAAGCCAATGCTGCCGGCAAGCAGCGCGCCAGGCAGCAGGATCAGCGGCGCGCCCGCCAGATAGACCAGCAACGTAACGACGAGACCGCAGATCGCCGAACAAACGTAGAAGCGCTCGATCGTGACCAACATGCCGGCCTGTCTGATCTGCACGCGCAGCGGCGGCTTCTTGATGTTGCGGTCCTTGGCCTTCTGCTTTTCCTCGAGCTCCTTGAGAGTATCCTGGACCGACTTGCGCCTTTTGGCGACTTCGGCGACCCGGTCGCGCGAGGCCTTGACCACCGACTTGTCCGACTCCGTCTGCCTGACCAAGGCCATGCGACGGTCGGTGTTGGCCTGGGTCTCGATCCTGTTGAACAGGAAGGCATAGGCGACCGCGCCGGCACTCAAGCCGGCCAGTACAACGAAGATCAGCATCATGGCGTCGAGGCCGAACATGGCGTCAGATCCTCATCCTATGCATGTCAATCCGAAGCCTTTTCCATGGCTTCGAGTGCGGTCGCCAGACGTGCTTCCTCACCGTAGTAGCGAGCACGATCCCAGAAGTGCGGCCGACCGATGCCCGTCGAGACGTGGCTGCCGATCAGCCTGCCGTTCTGGTCCTCGCCTTTGATGTTGTAGAGCACCAGATCCTGGGTGATGATGACGTCGCCTTCCATACCGATCACCTCGGTGATGTGGGTAATGCGGCGCGAACCGTCGCGCAGGCGGGCGGCCTGGATGATGATATCGACGGAGCCGACGACGATCTCGCGCACGGTCTTCTGCGGCAACGAATATCCGCCCATGGCGATCATCGCCTCGATACGGTTGAGGCATTCGCGTGGGCTGTTGGAGTGAATGGTGCCCATCGAGCCGTCATGGCCGGTGTTCATCGCCTGCAAAAGGTCGAACACCTCCGGTCCGCGCACTTCGCCGACGATGATGCGCTCGGGCCGCATGCGCAGGCAGTTCTTGACCAGGTCGCGCATCGTCACCTCGCCCTCGCCTTCCAGGTTGGGCGGGCGCGTTTCGAGGCGCACGACATGCGGCTGCTGCAGTTGCAGTTCCGCCGAGTCCTCGCAGGTGATGACGCGTTCGTCGCGGTCGATGTAGTTGGTCAGACAGTTGAGCAACGTCGTCTTGCCGGAGCCCGTACCGCCCGAGATGATGATGTTGCAGCGGACGCGGCCGATGATCTTCAGCACTTCGGCGCCGTGTGGCGAGATCGCGCCGAACTTGACCAGCTGATCGAGCGTCAGCTTGTCTTTCTTGAACTTGCGGATGGTGAGGGCGGCGCCGTCGATCGACAATGGCGGCGCAATGACGTTGACGCGCGAGCCGTCGGGCAGGCGCGCATCGCAGATGGGGGAGGATTCGTCGACGCGGCGGCCGACCTGGCTGACGATACGCTGGCAGATGTTGAGCAACTGCTGATTGTCGCGGAAGCGGATCGAGGTCTGCTCGACCTTGCCGTTGACTTCGATGTAGACGTTCTTGGCCCCGTTGACCATGATGTCGGCGATTTCGTCGCGCGCCAGCAGCGGTTCGAGGGGGCCGTAGCCGAGCACGTCGTTGCAGATGTCCTCAAGCAGCTCTTCCTGCTCGGAGATCGACATCGCGAAGTTCTTGATCGCGATGATGTCGTTGACGATGTCGCGGATTTCTTCACGCGCGCTTTCAGGATCGAGCTTGGCAAGCTGCGACAGATCGATGGTGTCGATCAGCGCCGAGAACACCTGGCTCTTGGTGTCGTAATAGCTTTCGCTGCGCTCGCGCTGCGCCTTGCGCGGCTCTGGCGCATAGGAGGGCGTCGGCTCGAAATTACGCCGCGGCGCGGCTGCCGGTGCAGCCGGCGCAGGCGCCGCGGGGCGTGGAGCAACCAGCGTGTCGGCGGCCTGTGGCGATGCCGCGGGGGGCGGCGTCGTTGCGAGCGGACGGAACCCCGGCGTGGGGCGATTACCGTCGTCGTTGCCTCTCCTGCCAAACATGATCGACTAACACCTCCGCCGCACTGGCATCACTTCTTGCGGGCTTTCAGCCGACTGAGAATTCCACCGAGTGCGGACGCCTTCTTGGCCTTGGCCTCGGACCGGCCGGTGAGAACATGGGCGATCTCGTTGATCGTCTGGACGACCGCGTTCTTGGCATCCATCTCGCCCAGCATGCGTCCATTGTTGGCGGCATTGCCGAACAGCAGCGGGTCGAAAGGGATGACCGCCAACGGCGAGATGCCAAGCGGCTCGGCGAAATCCTTGGCGGTGATCTCAGGGCGTTTCGGCACCCCGGCCTGGTTGAGAATCAACCTGGGCGGCGGATCGTTGGGCCGCAGCCGCTTCAGCATATCGACCATGTTCTTGGTGTTGCGCAGATTGGCCAGCTCGGGCGTCGCCGTGATGACCACCTCATCGGCGCGAAGCAGTGTGTTCTTGCTCCAGCCGCTCCAGATATGGGGTACGTCGAGCACAAGCATCGGCGAGCTGCGCTGGGCCGTGTCGATGATCGATGTGAAGGCCTCGGCGTCGAAATCATAGACGCGCTCAAGCGTCGAGGGTGCTGCAAGCAGCGACAGATGCTCGGCGCACTGGGCCAGCAGGCGGTCGAGATAGACCTCGTCGACACGTTCCGGCGCAAACACCGCCTCGGCGATGCCCTGGGCCGGGTCCTGGTCGAAGTTGATGTTGGCGGTGCCAAAGGCCAGGTCGAGATCGGCGACGACCACCTCGGACTTGAACAGGCTCGACATCGCCCAGGCGATGTTGTGGGCAATGGTGGAGGAACCCACGCCGCCCTTGGCACCGACGAACGCAATCGAGCGTCCGATCGGCTCTGCGTCGGGGTCGACGAAGATCGAGGAGATGACGCTGACGACATCCGCGGTGGAGACAGGCGCCACGACATATTCCGAGATGCCCGAGCGGATCAGCTCGCGATAGAGCGCGACGTCGTTGTAATGGCCGATGACCACCACCTTGGAACTCGGGTCGCAATATTCCGACAGCCGATGCAACGCCTCAAGCAAGCTCTTGGGTTCGCTGCGCGACTCCAGGATGATCAGATTCGGGGTCGGTGCGCCGCTGTAGACCTCGATGGCGGTTTCGATACCGCCCATATGGACCTGGAGATGGGCCTTGGCCATCCGACGGTCCTCGCCGGCGCGGCCAATCGGCCCGGCGACGCTGTCTGTCTCGCAGAAGGCCTGGATCGAAATGCGCGGCACGGGCCTCAAGGTCTGCATGACGTCAAGATCATGCTGCGACAGCTCGGCCCCATCGGATGGGGAATCGTAGGCGAGATTGCTCATGTCTGACTGCCCCCAAATCCCATCAATAGAATGTTTCCGGATCCCAGGGAGCCGGCGGCTTTCGATACTGGTCGATCACCACGTTGCGGTTTTCGGCATCGATCTCGGATTGCTTGCGTGGCCCGAGCAGGTCTGCCGGGTTGGCGATCTGCGCCGCGAGATTGTTCTGATAGGAACAGCCGAAATTGGCGTGGAGTTTGTTCTCGGTCGTGTCGGCGATATCCGCCGGCCAGGTGCCGCAACGGCCCGTCTGCGCCCTCATCGCCGCGTAAACAACGCGGATGGGTGACGATGCTTCGGGGTACTCGCTCTGGTAGCGGGTGATGGCGATCCGGTTTCTGGGAACGCCGGCCTTCATCGCGACGTTCATCAAGCCACGGGCAGTCCTCGAAGCTGCAGCGTCGTTGGCCCCGCCCGCAGGGGTCATGATCGTCAGCGTCGGGGCCGCATTGCGATCATAATGCTGCAGGTATCCTTCGAAAGTAATCCTCTGCCCTCTGGTAATGCCGGTATCACCAGCACCCACCGGAATGTCGAGGGTCTGGTTCTTCTCGGCAATGACGATGGGATGATTGGTGCGGTAGTCGTCGGGGATCGAGCCGACGACGACGCTGTCACGATTGGCGCAGCCTGCCAGCAATGCCACCGCGGCAGCTGCAAGCAGTGAACCAAGGAAGCGCGCATTGACCGGTCTGTCGCGGTCGGCGGTACGTGTGAAGATTGCCTGAGACATGCCCCTATCCCCGCTCATTTGTAAATGAAGCCGACGACGCCGTGATAGCGGCCCATGGGCTTGTCGGTTTTCATGGTGCCGTAGACCCGGTTGACGCGGCCGAGGAAAATACCGGCGCCATCGCTGGCAACGCTGAAATTGTCGTCAGGCTTGGCGAGTTCATTGCGTGCAACCGGGCGCGCCAGATATGGGGTCACGATGATGACCAATTCGGATTCATTGCGGATAAAGTCGCGACTGCGAAACAACGTGCCAAGGATCGGCACTTTCGAAAGACCGGGCACCCCGCCCATGATCTGTTTGACGTCGTCGCGAACGAGACCGGCAATCATCATCGAGCCGCCAGACGGAAGTTCAACTGTCGTATCGGCAAGACGCTTGCGCAACGACGGCAGCATCGGATTGGAACCACTGGCGCCCGGTGATTCATTTGTCGGTTCGGAGACCGCCGTCCGAACCTTCAGGCTGATGCGCCCAGGCGAGAGCACGACAGGCTTGAACTCAAGGCTGATGCCATATTCCATCGTCTCGTAGCGGAGGCCGCCGGGGTCGGTGACGACGCCCTGGTCGTTCATCTTTGGCGCCGAAACCTCTCGCAACATGTTGTACTCGCCGCCAACGCGGAAAGTCGCCTGCTCGCCCGACACTGCCGTCAAGGTCGGCTCGGCAAGGGTTTTCAGGACACCTGCCTGATCCATGGCGTTGATCGAGGCTTCAAGGCCATTCTTGCCAATCAATGAGAAGTTTTTGCCCGATAACGGCGCGCCCAGACCGCCTGTCGCGGCGTTTGCTATGCCCCAACTAATGCCGTCTGCGCCGCCATTCGCCAGCATGTTGACGCCAAGCTGCTTCATGATGTTGCGGCTGACTTCGGCGACGGTGACCTTCAGCATCACCTGATCGTCGCCGACGATCTGGAGCAGGTTGACGATCTTGCTCTTCTGGCGCGTCTGGTCGGGGTTATCGATATCGACGCCGCCGTTCTGGGATCCGCCGGAGGCAGTCTGCGAATACTGACCAGTCGTCGCCTCACCGCCTGTCACGAAGATCGTCGCCAGGTCGACGGCGCGCTTGGCATCGAGCGGGGTGTCGACGGTGCCGGTCAGCACGACGTTGTCGTTCAGCAGTTCGACCTTGATGTCGGCGCTGGGGATGAAGCGCTTGATGTAATCCTCGAGGCCGGCAACGTCGCGCTCGACAGAGAGATCGAGGCTGACGATCTGCTCGCCATTGGGGCCAAAAACGAAGATGTTGGTTTCACCGACCGCCTTGCCGAACAGGTAGATGCGCCGCGCCGTACGGGTGACGGCGTCCGCAACGGCCGGGTTGGCGACGAGGATGTCATAGGCGTCGCTCGGCAGGTCGATGACAACCGATTTGTTGAGACCTAGCTTGACGCGCTGGCTGTTGGTCGTGTTCGAGCCGATCTTGGCCTGGGCTGCGGAAGCCGGGGCGAGATTGGCAACAAGGGAGCCGCCGGCCAGGATGCCAAGGGCTGTGGCAGCGGTCGCCAGAAGTCTGATGCAGGACCTCATTTCCGTGCTCCCGATTCAGAAATCTCGCCAGATTTGATGAGCCGCACCGTTCCGCGCTTGCCTGAGCCGGAAACCAGATAATCGGCCTCGGCGAGGTTCTTCTGCTGGGTGTCGGCAACCGAACGCAGCGCCAGTGTCAGTCGGTCAGCCATCTGCTGCGCCACGGTGATGATTTCGGCCTGCTGCGGCGTAAGCTCGAGCGTGGCGGTTTCGCCAACCTTGACCTTCTTGCCTTCCTCATCCTCCTGGATGGCCTGATCGATGGCCAGGACGCGGATGTTACTGAGAATGGTTTCGGTGGTGAAGCCGCCGCCGGATTTCGATGCGTCGGTGCGGCGCGTCATGATGACGTCGACATAGTCGTTGGGCAGGATGAAACCACCAGCCGAAGTGTCGGCGGAGATCGTGGTGGCGACAGCGCGCATGCCGGACGGCAGGACCGCCGACATGAAGCTCTGGCCTTCGCCGATCAGCTTGGACTTGCGCAGCGGCTCGCCACTGTACATGGCAAGTCGCGCCACTGAGGCTTTGAACTTGTCGAGCGCTTCGGGCTCGGCATCCCGGGTAATGAAATTGGGATTGACGCCGTCACTGGGCCAGGGCTGCCAGCCGATGTTGTTTTCGACGGTGCCACCCATGGGCACGTCGGCGGTCAGCACCAGAACATCCGTAAGGGCAATCTGTGGCTGTTGTGGGCCGGACTCGACAATGACCTCGGCCGGCGGCGGTGCCGACATGTTCTTGGCGACAAAACCGGCGCCGCCTGCGGCAGCGACCGCTACGCCCAGTATCATCAGTCGCGATGCAGCCATTTGTCCGAAACCTCGCCCTGGCACCCCATCAAGCCAAGCCGGACTTTGCATAGGCAATCGTCAACTTATGGTTAATGCAGTCCTTACAAGCGTGATTAATTGTTTCTTACGCGTGGTGTCTGCAGGGCTATTGTGACGCCAGACGCTCCACTGCCCAGACCGCCAGCGGCGAGGCCGGGTAGGTGACGAGCCCGCCGAGCCCAAGGGCAATGCCATAGGGCACGCCGCCTGCGTCTTCGGAGAAGTTCTTGAGGAACATGTTCTGGCTGACGACGCGAGACAGCAACGAACTCCGGAAAGCCAGGATCGAGAGCGTCAGGACACCACCAAGGATCGTCGAGGTGAGCAGATACTCCATCAGGGGCATACCTAGCCCCATCCAGACGCCGGTGGCAGCGATCAGCTTTGCGTCGCCGCCGCCCATGCCGCCAAAGGCAAACAAAGCAAATGTAACCGTCAGCAGCAAGGCACCGGCGGCAAGATGCAAACCGATATCCGCCCACGCCATTCCAGTTAGCGGTGCAACAACGAGGAACACACCGAGCAGCAGCAGCGGCACACGATTGGCGATCGTCATCGACAAGGTGTCGGAGACGGCTGAAAAGACCATGCAGAAGGGAAATACGACAAAAATCAACGCTTCAAGCATGGCTACATCTCCGCCATTCACACCACATGGGTCGAAGCTAACGAAGCGGCATTAAGCTTCGATGAACCGGCGGCGGGATCCATCGATTGCCGCCCGAAAGCAAAAAGGCTGCTCAACGCGAGCAGCCTTCCGTGAACCTTACCGACTGAAGCGCCGGAGAGGCTTTGCGCCCATATTACGGGGCGGGCGTCAGCGCCGTTGCGATGGCGTCGAAGCGTGCATCCAGCTGCGTGCCGACGCTGCCGGCGGCAACGATGATGGCAAGCGCGATAAGCGTGGCGATCAGACCGTATTCGATGGCGGTCGCGCCGGATTCGTCCTTCACAAAACGTGCGATGAGGTTCGACATGATAAGCTCCTTGCTCCGTGTTACAGCACTTCCGCCAACATTTCTTTGTCGTCGATCGGATGACTGCAACCTAGCGGGGAGCTCTTTCGATCGACTTAAGAAACAGCCTTACCGAATCCTTTCGTGGCGGCTTGGCTCCATTTGGTTAACTGCGAACTAAGCGCAGCCCAACAATTGTCAGGGATGGCCCCTGCCTCGGGAAGGCGTTCTTCGGCGCCGGCAACGTGACATGAAGACTGTTCGAAAGGGATGCCGCCTCGCCCTATGGTTGTCACCATGCAACGCTTAACCGTTGGTTCACCAAAGTCGTTCATCTTCCATTGAACAGTGGACCGACACCGACAGCCGCCGAGGGGGCGACGACATGGCCAAGCCAAACCTTTATGTCCTGGGAACCTGCGCCTGGCTGGCATCTCTCGCGGCCGCAACATACGCATATGCCGGCGCGGGCATTGAAGTGACGATGAACCAGGCCAAGATCGTGCGGCTCACGCGCCCGGCCGATACCATTGTGGTCGGCAATTCGGCGATCGCCGATGCTGCCATACAGGACGCCTCGACCATCGTGCTCACCGGCAAGGGTTTCGGAGTCACCAACCTCGTGGTGCTCGATGCCGACGGCAGCCCGATCGTCGACGAGCAGGTGACGGTTATCCGCCATGACGCCTCATCCGTCCGCATCTACCGGCGTTCGGAGATCCAGACGCTGTCCTGCACGCCCTATTGCGAGAGCTCCTACAAGAGCGATGCCGAGCGGATGTCCGAGAGCGAGATGAACGCCAGCCAGTAGGTGTCGATGCGTGACACTGCGCCGCGTGGTTAGCCGCGGGTAAACCGGATTCGCACAATTTTCCCGGTCATTCAAACCGGACCTCAACAGCTTTCCCTTATACGTCGACGCGAACCACGGAACGCGGTCGGGACATGAGCGCAGCAGCGGTTGCAGAAGGCATTGATGTGAACGGATCCAAGCCAAGCCACCTCATCAGGTTCATGCGGAACCGGAGCGGCAGTACAGCGATCGAATTCGCCGTGCTGGCGATCCCGTTCTCGCTGCTGGTCTTTGCCATCCTGGAAAGCTGCATTGCGTTTGCCGGGCAACAGGTGCTCGCCAATGCCGCCGACGAAGTTGCACGGCAGTTGCGCACGGGCCAGGAAAAGGCGGCAGGTTTCACCGAGGACAAACTGAAGAACAAGATTTGCGAGAAGCTTGCAGTCCTGGTCTCGAAGGACTGCAAGGCCCAGCTTATCGTCGATCTGCGCAGCTATCCGACCTTTGCCGAAGCGGCAAAGGTCAAGCTCAAACTGACCAGCGACAGGGATGTCGACACGACAGGCTTTGCCGTCACACCAGGCCCTTCGATGTCCAAGAACATGCTGCAGGTCATCTACAAGTGGCCTGTCATCACAGATTTCATGCGGGCATCGATGTCGAACCTCAAGGACGGCAAGACCCTGCAATACGCGACCGTCACCTGGCAGAACGAACCGTTTAACGACTGAGTGAACCGATCGGCCACGAGAGCCGCGGACCTGGGAAAAGGGGCAACATGTCTTTCTGCGCGGGAGCACGATCCTTGCTGGAGCAATGGCGGTGTCGCGCTCGCGCGCTGGTCGGTGACAGGCGCGGTATTGCCGCCGTCGAATTCGCCATCATCGCGCCGCTGCTGTTGTCGCTCTACTTCGTGACCATGGAGGTTTCGCAAGGGATCGAGACCAACAAGAAGGTCAGCCGCGTCGGCTCGATGGTCGCCGACCTCGTCACCCAGCAGCAGACCACCACCACGGCCGAGATCGATGCGATCATGAAGATCGGTGAATCGATCCTGCAGCCCTACAATCGCAGTGTCGGCAAGATCGTGATCACCGCGATCGAGATAACCGATGAACCGACACCTGTCGTAAAGGTGGCCTGGTCACGCAAACTCGTGAACGGCACTGCCTCGATGGACGCCCCCAAAGACGCTCCGGCAACGGTGCCGACGGCACTCAAGATCAGAGGAACCTTCCTCATCCGCGTCGAAAGCAACCTCGACTACCTGCCCGTCATCGTCTGGACACCCACAAGCAAACAGACGCTTGGCCTGGGCGCGGCTTTCGCCAGTATCCCGATGTCGGAAACCTACTATCTGCGCCCCCGCATGAGCGCATCGGTTCCCTGCACGAACTGCTGAACCGGCACAGCCCTGTGCCGCGAAGCTGTCAGCTGTCGCCGGATAATTGCCAACGTCCGCGACTGATCCTATGTCTGGCGGACCGGCAATTGAGAGCCCCTTGTAGATGGCGCGTGCATTCCTGTTTGTTCTGGATTCCTTCGGCATTGGCGGGGCGGCCGACGCCGCGCACTTCGGCGACGTCGGTTCCGACACGTTCGGGCACATTGCGAGCGCCTGCGCCGAGGGCCGCGGCGACCGCGTCGGTTTGCGCAGCGGCCCGCTAGAGGTGCCGAATATGGCATCGCTCGGGCTTGGCCTCGCCGCCAGGCGGGCGACAGGGTTCGAATTCGCCGCCGGCACGCCGCTACGTGCCGGCGCCTTTTTCGGTGCGGCACAGGAAGTTTCGAGCGGCAAGGACACACCTTCCGGCCACTGGGAAATCGCCGCCCTGCCCGTCACTTTCGACTGGGGTTATTTTCCGCAGACTGTTCCGGCCTTCCCCGCCTCGCTGACCGAAGCGATATCCAGGGAAGGCAAGGTTCCGGGCATTCTGGGCGACTGCCACGCCGGCGGCGTCGAGATCATCGAACGGTTCGGCGAAGAGCATGTCAGAACAGGCAAGCCGATCTGCTACACCTCGGTGGATTCGGTGCTGCAGATCGCAGCACATGAAACGCATTTCGGGTTGGAGCGGCTCTACGAGCTATGCCAGGTCGTCCGCCGCCTCGTCGACCCGCTGAAGATCGGCAGGGTCATCGCCCGACCCTTCCTGGGCGAGAGCAAGGCAACGTTCCAGCGCACGCCCAACCGCCGCGACTATGCCACCCCGCCCCCTGAGGACACGTTGCTCGACCGCCTCACCGCACGCGGCAGCAAGGTGATCGGCATCGGCAAGATCGGCGACATCTTCGCGCATCGCGGTATCAGCGAAATCCGCAAGGGCGTCGGCAACATGGCGATGTTCGACAAAGCGCTCGGTGCCATGGACGACGCCCGGGACGGCGACCTGGTGTTCGCCAACTTCGTCGACTTCGACACGGAGTTCGGCCATCGCCGCGACGTGCCGGGTTATGCCGCAGCCCTCGAGGCCTTCGACAGGCGCCTGCCCGAGGCTTTTGCGCGGATGAAGCCGGGCGACCTGCTCATCCTCACCGCCGACCATGGCAACGACCCGACCTGGCCAGGCACCGACCACACGCGCGAGCGCATCCCGGTGATCGGTATCGCTGCGGGCGGTTCCGGCGGGGACATCGGGCTGAGGCTTACCTTCGCCGACATCGGCGAAACGGTGGCGGCCCATCTCGGCCTGGCGCCCGGCCGCCATGGCAACTCCTTCCTGGAGACGGTCGCCAGCCATGCCTGAATTGCCCGAAGTCGAAACCGTGCGGCGCGGACTGCAGCCGGTGCTGGAAGGCGCGCGCATCGAGCGCGTCGAGACCCGCCGCCCCAATCTGCGCTACCCCTTCCCCGACAGGTTCGGCGAACGCCTGGAAGGCCGCAAGATCACCTCGCTCGGACGGCGCGCCAAATATCTGATCGCCGATGTCGAGGATGCGCCGCTGCTGATCTGCCATCTCGGCATGTCCGGCTCGTTCCGCGTCGAAACCGACGAGGGCTCTGCCGCCCCAGGCAATTTCCACCACGAGCGCTCGAAGTCCGAGGCTCACGACCATGTCGTCTTCCACGTCGCGGATCCAAAGGGGGTTTCGGCGCGAGTCGTCTTCAACGACCCCAGGCGGTTCGGCTTCATGCTGTTTGCCGAGCGCAACGGCACCGAGCATCCGATGCTGCAGGGACTTGGCGTCGAGCCGACGGGCAATACGCTTGACGGTGAACTGCTCGCCCATCTGTTCGAAGGCAAGAAGACTCCACTGAAGGCGGCCCTGCTCGACCAGCGGCTGATTGCCGGACTGGGCAACATCTATGTCTCCGAGGCACTTTGGCGCGCCGGGCTGTCGCCGACGCGGGCCGCAGGCACAATCGCCGACAATGGCAAGGTGGCGAAGGAGCGGGCTACGCTTCTGGCGACATCGGTGCGGGAAGTCATTGCCGATGCGATCGCCGCCGGCGGGTCCTCGCTGCGCGACTATGTCCATACCGACGGCTCGCTCGGCTACTTCCAGCACTCCTTCTCCGTCTATGACCGCGAGGGCGAACCTTGTGCGCACAGCGGCTGTGCGGGCCACATCGAGCGCATCGTGCAGAGCGGGCGCTCAACCTTCTATTGCCGCCAGTGCCAGCGCTGAGTTAGAGCAAAGCCTCATTGGTGACGCTGCGAGAGAGGGAGAGCCGCAAGATGGCCTATGAAACGATCATCGTCGAAACACGCGGCAAGGTCGGGCTGATCACGCTCAACCGCCCGAAGGCGCTCAACGCGCTCAATTCTCTTGTCCTGGCCGAGCTCCTCGCCGCCACCGGCACTTTTGAAGCCGACCAGGGCATCGGTGCCATCGTCATCACCGGCTCGGAAAAGGCCTTCGCGGCCGGCGCCGACATCAAGGAGATGCAGGGCAAGACCTATGTCGACGCCTATATGGAAGACTTCTTCTCCGGCTGGGAGGCCTTTGCAGCCAACCGCAAGCCGATGATTGCAGCTGTCGCCGGCTACGCCCTGGGCGGCGGCTGCGAACTCGCCATGATGTGCGACTTCATCATCGCCGCCGACTCGGCCAAGTTCGGCCAGCCCGAGATCACGCTCGGCGTCATGCCCGGCATGGGCGGCTCGCAGCGCCTGACCCGTTTCGTCGGCAAGTCGAAGGCGATGGACATGTGCCTGACCGGCCGGATGATGGATGCGGCCGAAGCCGAGCGCTCCGGACTCGTTTCGCGAGTCGTGCCCGCGGCCGATCTGATGGAAGAGGCGATGAAGGCGGCGGCAAAGATCGCCGACTTCTCGCTTCCGGCTGTCATGATGTGCAAGGAAGCGGTCAATCGTTCTTATGAAGCAACGCTGTCCGAAGGCCTGCGCTTCGAGCGCCGCGTGTTCCATTCGATGTTTTCACTCGACGACCAGAAGGAAGGCATGGCGGCCTTTGCCGAGAAAAGGACTGCGAATTTCCGCAACCGCTGACCTGAATCGCGTTGACGTTGGCGGCAAGCTGAACTATAAGCCGCACCAACTGAGGCGCCCCCAGGGACGCCCGATTTATTTTTGCGCTCTACGGATACCCGCGGGCGCCCACCTAGAGACCAAAGAGAGGCACCATGGCCAATACCTCCTCGGCCAAGAAGGCAACGCGTAAGATCGCCCGCCGCGCAGCGGTCAACAAGAACCGCCGCTCGCGCGTCCGGACTTATGTCCGCCAGGTCGAAGAGGCACTGGCCTCGGGCGACAAGGCAAAGGCGGAAGCCGCCTTCAACGCCGCCCAGCCGGAACTGATGCGCGCCGCCACCAAGGGCGTGCTGCACAAGAACACCGCCTCGCGCAAGGTTTCGCGCCTGGCACAGCGGCTCAAGGCGCTTTCCGCCTAAGCCCTGCAAGCAATTGGATTTCTGATCAACCCGGCCTAACCAGCCGGGTTTTTCTTTTGCCGGATGGGGGCCGAAAAACCCATCCGAAGGGCCGTCCAAGCAGGGTCTGCAGGGGGTCGAAATTTTGCCGGCATATGCGGCTATTCTGATAACTACAACTGTTAGAAGTAGCCCTACAACCAGACTCGGGCTGGCAGAAATTACCTATCAATTTCAAAGACTTGCGAATGGTCATCCACAGCTTGTTCAAGCTGCCCGCAGGGCTCGGGGGACAAGTTGGTGTCAAGCGGATTCTTTTAAAAATATTTCGGCCGGCGTGCGGTTTTTTTCGATCCCCGGAAAAGGGTTTGAATCACAACGGCTTTGTCCCTTTGAGGGGTACCGGCAAGCTTTGAATCCGGAGCCGAGGTAAGCAGATTCATTAAAAACGGGTTAGACTCGGCCTTGCCTCGTCCACAGCGATTTTTGTAAGGTCTTTTTATCGAAGGGACGGGCAGCAAGCCCTCTGCAAAGCCACAAAATCGGCGGCGTTCTCGGCGTGGATGGAATCCGCGTCCGGGGGAGGTATGCCCACTTCGAAGTATACTTGGGGCGTGTGGGGATACACGGCATGGTGACTTTGCATCGCACCGGCGATTTCGCCGGGTGGCTACGCATTTGCCTGGTGCTGCCGCCCCCGCGGCACTGGCCTTCCGAAAGCGCTGCATGGCGCTAGGCGAAGGTGACTGGGGCTCCGCCGGAAACGGCAAGCATCCCGAATGAACATACACCGATGGAGACGCGAGCGGCGCGTCCCCATTCGGCAACGAGGACCGAAGGTTAGGGATTGCAAACAATGCAAAGCGGCATCGAAAGGGAAGCAAATGCGGGCTTTCTTTTTACCGGCGAACTGATCGAGGGCAATGAAGTGGCAGCAACCAGCGCCGCAGAGAAGAATTTTGACCGGGTCAAGACGCAGCTCCAGGTACGCCTGGGCAGCGAGGTCTTCTCAAGCTGGTTCGGCCGCATGAAGCTTGCGGAGACCTCGAAGGGCATCGTGCGCCTCTCGGTGCCGACGGCTTTCCTGCGCTCCTGGATCAACAGCCATTATCTCGATCTCATTTCCGAACTCTGGCGCCAGGAAGAGCCTGGGCTGCTGAAGCTCGAGATCATCATCCGCACGGCAACCCGCACGGCGCGCCCCGGCGTGGAAGCCGACACGGCTGCACTGCGCAAGCCGGTGCGCCAGGCGCAGACCGCCCTTGCCACCAGCACCGTGGCTGCAGGGCGCGCTGCCGAGCGCCCTGCCCCGGTGCGCAACGGCACCGCCGACCAGGAATTCAAGCAGAGCGTGCTCGGCTCGCCGCTCGACCCGCGCTACACCTTCCAGTCCTTCGTCGAAGGCCCGTCCAACCGGGTGGCCCTTGCAGCGGCGCGTGCTGTGGCGGAATCGAACTCGCGCTTCAACCCGCTGTTCCTCCACGCCACCGTCGGTCTCGGCAAGACGCACCTGTTGCAGGCAATCGCCGCAGAATCGCTGCGCCAGAACCCGAAGTCGCGTGTCGTCTACCTGACGGCCGAATACTTCATGTGGCGCTTTGCGACCGCGATCCGCGACAACAACGCGCTGACGCTCAAGGAACAGTTGCGCGACATCGACCTGCTCATCATCGACGACATGCAGTTCCTGCAGGGCAAGTCGATCCAGCACGAGTTCTGCCATCTCATCAACATGCTGCTCGATTCGGCCAAGCAGGTGGTGGTTGCGGCCGACCGGCCGCCGGCGGAACTGGAATCGCTCGAGCCGCGCGTGCGTTCGCGCCTCAATGGCGGCGTGGCGCTCGAAATGTCGGCACCGGACTTCGGCATGCGCCTTGGCATGCTCAAGCTGCGCTTCGCCGGCGCCAAGCACGAAGACCCCAACCTTGCCATGGACGAGGAGATCCTCACCCATGTCGCCCGCACCGTGACCGGCTCGGGCCGTGAGCTGGAAGGCGCCTTCAACCAGCTGATCTTCCGCCAGTCGTTCGAGCCGCAGCTGTCGATCGAGCGCATCGACGAGATTCTCGGCCACATCTACCGCTCCGGCGAGCCGAAGCGCGTGCGCATCGAAGACATCCAGCGCATCGTGGCGCGGCACTACAACGTGTCGAAGACCGAGCTTCTGTCGAACCGCCGCACCCGCACCATCGTCAAGCCGCGCCAGATCGCGATGTATCTGTCGAAGGTGATGACGCCGCGTTCGCTGCCCGAGATCGGCCGGCGTTTCGGTGGTCGCGACCACACCACGGTGCTGCATGCCGTGCGCAAGATCGAGGATCTGTCGGGCGGCGACAACACGCTCGCCCAGGAGCTCGAACTGTTGAGGCGGCTGATCAACGACCAGGCCTGACGGGCTGCAAACGCAGGCGACGGATTGACGCCTGCGACTTATCCCCAGAACGCCCGCGCCACGGCCGCCAAGTCGTCGCGCGGGCTTGCCTTTCCGCCGTTTTTCCTGTCAGACTCAGGTGAATTCCGATCGTGTTGCGGGCTTTCCCGGGCGCATTCGAGCCCGCGAGCCCGCACCTTCAAACAAGCGAGCCTGTTTCGTCATGCGTGTTATCCTGGAACGCTCCAACCTGTTGAAGTCCCTGAACCACGTGCACCGCGTGGTCGAGCGCCGGAACACCATTCCGATCCTGTCCAACGTGCTGCTGCAGGCCAATGGCGCGAGCCTCGAACTGAAGGCGACCGACCTCGATCTCGAGATCTCGGAAGCAACACCGGCCTCCGTCGAACAGGGCGGCGCGACCACGGTTCCCGCGCACCTGCTCTACGACATCGTGCGCAAGCTGCCTGACGGCGCCGAAGTGATGCTGAAGACCGACGAGGACGGCAACGCCATGTCGGTGGTGTCTGGCCGCTCCAGCTTCCGCCTCCAGTGCCTGCCGCAGTCGGATTTCCCCGAGCTTTCCGCCGGCACTTTCTCCCACATCTTCCGGCTCGACGCCAACGCGCTCAAGGGCCTGATCGACAAGACCCAGTTCGCCATCTCGACCGAAGAGACGCGTTATTATCTCAACGGCATCTACCTGCACACGCATGAGAGCGGCGGCAAGCTGATGCTGCGCGCGGTCGCCACCGACGGCCACCGCCTGGCGCGCGCCGAGGTCGAGGCGCCGGCCGGCTCCGAGGGCATGCCGGGCATCATCATTCCGCGCAAGACCGTTTCCGAGCTGCAGAAGCTGATCGACGATCCGGACGTCGCCGTCACCACCGAGATTTCCGACACCAAGATGCGCCTGACCATCGGCGGCGTGATCCTGACCTCGAAGCTGATCGACGGAACCTTCCCCGACTATCAGCGCGTCATTCCGAGCGGCAACGACAAGAAGCTGATCATCGACCGCCAGAGCTTTGCTGCTGCCGTCGACCGTGTCTCGACGATCTCGTCCGAGCGTGGCCGCGCGGTGAAGCTGTCGATCGCCGACGGGTTGGTGACGCTGGCCGTCAACAATCCCGATTCGGGCAGCGCCGTCGAAGAGCTGGCCGCCGACTATTCCTCGGACCCGATCGAGATCGGCTTCAACGCCAAGTACCTGCTCGACGTTGCCGCCCAGCTCAAGGGCAGCGAAGCCCGCTTCATGCTGGCCGATGCCGGGTCGCCCACGCTCATCCACGACACAGCCGACGAGAACGCTCTCTACGTGCTGATGCCGATGCGCGTGTAGCGCCCACACGCCCGTGTTGGAGCCAGATACGGGGGAGACGCGGAAGCGCATCCCCTCGACGCATATCGGTAAGCTTCAGCTTACCGACTTCCGCAATTACAGCTCGCTCTCGCTCGACCTCAGGCCGGGCGCGGTGGTGTTCACCGGCGAGAATGGTGCCGGCAAGACCAACCTTCTCGAAGCCATCTCCTTCCTGACGCCGGGACGCGGCCTGCGCCGTGCGCCCTATCCCGACGTCGCCCGCGAAGGCAGCGCGGGTGCCTTTGCCGTGCATGCGGCGATCGAGGGGCCGTTCGGAGATGCCGAGCTGGGCACGGGCACGACGCCGGACGCTGTAGGCGAGGCCGGGCGCCGCGTGCGCATCAATGGTGCCGCCGCCAAGGCCGACGACATGCTGGAATGGCTACGCGTGGTGTGGTTGACGCCGTCGATGGACGCGCTGTTCACCGGGCCGGCCGGCGACCGTCGCCGTTTTCTCGACCGGCTGGTGCTGGCGATCGACCCGGCGCATGGCCAGCGCGCGCTCGACTATGAAAAGGCGATGCGCGGCCGCAATCGCCTGCTGTCCGAAGACCGGCGCGACAACGCCTGGTTCGATGCGATCGAGATCCAGATGGCCGAGACGGGTGCCGCGATCGCCGCCGCGCGCGTCGAGATGGTGCGACTTCTGACGGCGATGATCGGGCGAATGCCGGAAACCGGCCCTTTCCCGCAAGCCGAGCTGAGTTTGGCCGGTACGCTCGAACAGAGCATCGGCGACATGCCGGCGGTGGAGCTGGAGGAGCGTTTCCGCCAGGCCCTGGCCGGCGGGCGCGAGCGCGACCGCGCGGCGGGACGCACGCTCGAAGGCCCGCACCGCTCCGATCTCGTCGTGCGCCACAAGCCGAAATCCATGCCGGCGGAGCTGTGCTCGACCGGCGAACAGAAGGCCTTGCTGGTCGGCATCGTCATTTCGCATGCCCGCCTCACCGGCGAGATGGCGGGTGCTGCTCCCATCCTGCTGCTAGACGAGATCGCCGCCCATCTCGATGCCGGACGGCGCGCGGCACTGTTCGAAATCCTCGAAGAGCTCAATTGCCAGGCCTTCATGACCGGCACCGAGCCCAGCCTGTTTTCAAGCCTCGCCGGCCGGGCGCAGTTCCTGACCGTCGACCATGGCAGCGTCAGCGAAACGCCGTTGCCCGATAGTCTGGACCGATAGTTCGCGCGGCTATCCGACTGACAAGCACAAGCCGTGGCGATATGGTAGCGCCATGAACCAGCCAGCCCCGCTCTCCCCTGAAGAACTCGAACGCTACGCTAGGCATATCGTGCTGCCGGAGATCGGCGGGCCGGGCCAGCAGAAGTTGAAGCGCGCACGCGTGCTGGTGATTGGTGCCGGCGGGCTCGGCGCCCCGGTGCTCGAATATCTCGCAGCGGCCGGCGTCGGCACGCTTGGAATCGTCGACGACGACCATGTCTCGTTGTCCAACCTGCAGCGCCAGGTCATCCACGCCACTGATTCAGTCGGCATCTCCAAGGCTGACAGTGCCGCCGCAACCATTGCCCGCATCAACCCGCATGTGACGGTCCAATTGCACAAGCTCAGGCTGACCTCGGCGAACGCTGCCGAGCTGATCGCCGGTTACGACATGGTCATCGACGGCTCCGACAACTTCGAGACGCGTTATGCCGTGGCCGATGCCGCAGCCGAGGTGAGGCGGCCGCTGGTACATGCCGCTGTGGGACGCTTCGACGGTTCGATCACCGTTTTGAAGCCGTTCGAGACGAACGCCGAAGGCCGCAAGAACCCGACCTATCGCGACCTCTTTCCCGAGCCGCCGCCGGCGGGGCTGGTGCCGTCCTGTGCCGAGGCCGGCGTGCTCGGCGCGCTGACCGGCGTGATCGGCACGCTGCAGGCAATGGAGGCGATCAAGCTTATTACCGGCATCGGCGAGCCGCTTGTCGGCCGGCTTTTGCTCTACGATGCGCTCGGTGCACGTTTCGACACCGTGCGCTACAAAGCCTCCTGAACCATGGCAGGCAAAGCTGACATCGCGCGGCTGACGCAGGCTTTCGACCGCTGGGACGAGTTGCTCGGCCTGATCATGCGCGCCTTCGCCTATATGGACGGCGTCATCGACCCGCCGTCCTCGGCGCATCGGCTGACTGCAGCCAGTCTGCGCGACAAGGCCGGGGATGAGGTCGGCTTCATCGCCACCCTGGACGGACGGCTTGTCGGCTGCATCTTCGCCGCCGAGCGGGACGATGTCATCTATGTCGGCAAGCTTGCCGTCGACGACAGCGCTCGCGGCCTTGGCATCGGCCGGGCGCTGATGCTGGCGGCCGAGCGCCATGCCGCAGAGCGGGGCAAGCCGGTGCTCGAGCTGCAAACGCGAATCGAGATCGCTGCCAACCACGCTACCTTTGCCAAAATGGGCTTCGTCGAGTTCGAGCGTACCGCGCATGACGGCTTCGACCGCCCGACCTCGATCACCTTTCGAAAGACGCTTCGGTGAGTCTCGCTCTCACCGCCGACGAACGGAGAATCGCCGGCGGGGCCGATGGCGCTGCCATGGCGATGCGCATCGTCGCCGAAAGTGCGTCCCTTCTCGGCGCGCCCAGGCTGATCCCAATCGCCTCGGCGCATATAGACGGTGCGCTCTATCACGGCGATTCGGGCACGCTGTTCGCCGAACGGCTGGTCGAAGGCGGCGCCCAAGTGGCTGTGCGCTCGACGCTCAATGTCGGCGCGCTCGATCTCATGGGCTGCTCGCGCGTGCGCCTCGAAGAGCCGCAACGGTCGATGGCGCGTCGGATGATGGAGGCCTACCGCAAGCTCGGCTGCGAGCAGAGCTGGACCTGCGCGCCCTACCAGGCCGGCCACCGCCCTGCCTTCGGCAGCGACGTCGCCTGGGGCGAATCGAACGCTGTCGTCTTCTGCAACTCGGTGCTTGGCGCCCGCACCAACCGCTATGGCGACTTCCTCGACATCGCCTGCGCGATCTCGGGCCGCGCGCCCGACTATGGCCTGCACCTCAAGGAGAACCGCCGCGCGACGCTGGTTTTCGATGTTTCCGCCCTGCCCCCCGAATTCCTCGCCTCTGAAATCGCCTGGCCGGTGCTCGGCAGCCTTTATGGCCGCGAGGCCGGCAATGCCGTCGGCGTGGTGACGGGGATACCACGAAACCCCGGCGAGGACGCGCTCAAGGCCTTTGGTGCTGCGGCCGCATCGTCTGGTGCGGTCGGCCTGTTCCATATTGACGGCGTCACCCCGGAAGCGCCCGATGCCGAAACGGCGCTGGGCGGCATCACAGCCGAGATCACGATCCTGGTAACGGCCGCCATGGTCGCCTCCGCCCAGGCCAGGCTTTCGACAGCCGGCAACACCGAGCGCATCGACGCCGTCGCCATCGGCAGCCCCCATCTGTCGCTTGACGAGTTCGGCGCGCTGCAACGGCTGATGGCTGGTCGGCGGCTTGCCGTACCGATCCATGCCTGCACCGGCCGACATGTGCTGGCCGAGCTCGACCGCAACGGCCAGCGCAAGGCGCTGGAAGCGCTCGGCGTGGTCATCGTCACTGATACCTGCGTGGTGGTGACGCCGATCCTGCCTGACAGTGCCGGCGGCGTGCTGATGACCAATTCGGGAAAGTTCGCCCATTATGCACCCGGAAACACCGGCTACGCCGTGCTCTATGGCTCGCTCGCCGACTGCGTCGAAAGTGCCGTCACCGGGCGGCCGGTGTTTGCGAGGCTCGGCTCGTGAGCGCACGCGGCAACATCCTCGTCGCAGGCAAGCCGGGTCAAGGCCCGGCACTGGTGCTGTCGGCGCCGATCAGCTTCTGGGGCGGCGTCGATCCAAAATCCGGGCGCATCGCCGACGTACGCCATCCCGAATGCGGTCAGAGCATGTCGGGCAAGGTGTTGTTTTTGCCTGGCACTATCGGCTCTTCGTCGGCATCAGCCGTACTGATGGAACTTGTCCATGCCGGTCATGCGCCGGCGGCACTGGTGCTGCACGAGCCCGACGCCATCCTCCTGCTCGGGCTGATCGTGGCGCGAGAGATGGGTTGGGAGACACCGGTGGCGGTGAGGCTGCCGCGGGAGATGTTCGCCGCGTTCGAGGGAAGGCAGCTGCAGGTTGGTGCTGATGGGGCGATCAGCGTTTCCAACTGAAGCGGGCGGCTGGGCCGTGCGTCCTTCGAGGCCGCCGCCAGCCCATAGCCCCAACCATGCAAGGTGGATGAGGGCTCGCACCTCTGGATGGGGCAGTCGGAGCACTCCGCACCAAGTTCTGGACCATCGAGGCGGCAAGCTGAAAAGCGACGACCTTCCTCATCCAGAGGTGCGAGCCCAAGAGGCGAGCCTCGAGGGACGCAGCGAAAATCGCGTCCGCTCAGGTCCTCAGCGGCAGCACCCGGTCCGGCGGGCGGTGGCCGTCGACGTGAGCGCGGATGTTGATGATGACCTTTTCGCCCATGTCGATGCGGCCCTCGATGGTGGCCGAGCCCATATGCGGCATCAGCACCACCTTGCCGCGGGCGGCAAGCTTGAGCAGCTTGTGGTTGACCGCCGGCTCATGCTCGAAGACGTCGAGGGCGGCCCCCGCAAGCTTGCCGTCCTGCAGCATCTTGACCAGTGCGTCCTCGTCGATGATGTCGCCACGGGCGATGTTGACGAGATAGGCGTGCGGCTGCATCAGCGCCAACCTGCGGGCCGACAGCAGATGGAAGGTCGCCGGCGTCGACGGGCAGTTGATCGAGATGATGTCCATGCGGGCGAGCATCTGGTCGAGGCTTTCCCAATAGGTCGCCTCCAACTCGTCTTCGACCGACTGCAGCACACGGTGGCGGTTGTGGTAATGGATCGACAGACCGAAGGCTTTGGCGCGGCGGGCAACCGCGGTGCCGATGCGCCCCATGCCGACGATGCCGAGGCGCTTGCCGCCGATGCGGCGGCCGAGCATCCAGGTCGGCGACCAGCCGGCCCATTTCTTGTCGCCGGTGAGAACACTGGCGCCCTCGGTCAGGCGGCGTGGAACGGCGAGCATCAGCGCCATCGCCATGTCGGCGGTGTCTTCGGTCAGGACGTTCGGCGTGTTGGTGACGGTGATGCCGCGCTTGGCGGCGGCGGTGACGTCGATCTTGTCGACGCCATTGCCGAAATTGGCGATCAGCTTGAGGTTGGGGCCGGCCTGCTCGATCAGGGCGGCGTCGATGGTGTCGGTCACAGTCGGTACCAGCACGTCGGCTTCCTTGACCGCCGCCACCAGCTCCGGCTGGCTCATCGGCCGGTCGTCGACATTCAGCCGCGCGTCGAAGAGTTCGCGCATCCGCGTCTCGACCTGGTCGGGCAGCTTGCGCGTAATGACGACGAGAGGCTTTTTTCGACCGGCCATTCTATCCTCGACGAAGATCTCGTTGAGACCTCTTTAACCAAGACCGGCGAAACTGCAATCCGATCCATGAGTGGTAATCTGTGTAACAAGCAGTGCCGCCGAAGACAAAGAAAAAGGGTGTCCGCCTAAAGGGCACCAAGTTCAAACAGAGGTTACGGAAGTGTCTGGTTTCGCGTCGCTCCGTCTGGCCGTCAGCGCTGCCCTGATCGGCCTTGCTTTCGTTTCGCCCGATAGCGGTTTCGTCGGCCCGGCCACGGCCGCCCCGAATGGGACGATCGGCCCCAGCGGCCTGCCGTTGCCGCGATTCGTCAGTCTCAAGTCGGGCAAGGTCAATTCGCGCATCGGTCCCGGCGTCAACTATCCGGTCGACTGGCTCTATATGAAGCCGGGCCTGCCGATGGAAATCATCCAGGAATATGACAACTGGCGCCGCGTGCGCGATTCCGAAGGTGCAGAGGGCTGGATCAACCAGTCGCTGCTGTCTGGTCACCGCACCGCGATGACGGCCCCCTGGCAGCGTGGCAAGCCGGCGCAGCTCAACCTGCTCGCCAAGCCCGAGAACGGCGCGCGCACTGTCGCCATCATCGACCCCGGCGTCGTCGGCTCGATCAAGCAGTGCAACGGCACATGGTGCGAGATGTCGTTTGCCGGCACCAGCGGCTGGCTCAACCAGTCGCAGGTCTGGGGCGCCTACCCGGGCGAAAGCATCGAGAACTGATCGTCGACGCCCGGCTGTCTCCGGGCGCGCGGCGAACGCGGCTGAGCGATCAATCGAAAAGAGCGGCTGCAGGCTCCCGGTCAGGCCGGGCGCTTGGGCCTCAGCCTGACCACGATATCGACATTGGCGATTTCCATGCCTTCCGGAGGTTCCGGCAGGTTGGACACACAAACCGAATTCGACTCGATGTCGAAGATGCGGTTCTCGCCCTCGATGTAGAAGTGGTGATGGTCAGAGGTGTTGGTGTCGAAATAGGTCTTCGACCCCTCGACGGCCAGGATGCGCAGAAGGCCTGATTCCGTGAACTGGTGCAGCGCGTTGTAGACGGTCGCAAGCGACACCGGCACACCGGCCGACAAGGCTTCTTCATGCAGTTCCTCGGCGGAAAGGTGCCGGTCGCCCTTGGCAAACAGCAGTTCAGCCAAAGCGATACGCTGACGCGTGGGCCTCAGCCCCGCGTCGCGGACACGCATTTCCACAGCAATGCTTGCCTTGTGGGAATCCACTCGTCGCCTCGTCGAAGTTTTGCCTTCGCCCCATATCAAGCCCGCAAGCGCGCAAAATCTGATCGGCAGCCGGCAAGCTATGGTTGACATATATTCTGTAGCTCAAATGCGATCAATAGCGCGCATTGACCCAGGCGGATGGGCGCGTTAATCGCAAACGCCGGTTTCCGGCTTGAGACAGTCTGTGCTAGTGAGAGCACACAAGAAGGGCGTGGCACCGCCCAAAACGATGACGGGAAGGTGTTCATGGCCGAACAGAAATCCAGCTACGGCTACGAGGAGCTGCTGGCTTGCGCCCGCGGTGAGCTGTTTGGACCCGGCAATGCCCAATTGCCTGCTCCGCCGATGCTGATGTTCGATCGCATCACCGAGATCAGCGAGACCGGCGGCGAGTTCGACAAGGGCTTTGCCCGCGCCGAGTTCGACATCAAGCCGGACCTTTGGTTCTTCCCTTGCCACTTCATCGGCAACCCGATCATGCCGGGCTGCCTCGGCCTCGACGCCATGTGGCAGCTGACCGGCTTCTACCTCGGCTGGCTCGGCGAGCAGGGCAAGGGCATGGCCCTTTCCACCGGTGAGGTGAAGTTCAAGGGCATGGTGACGCCTTCGGTCAAGAAGGTTGAATACGGCATCGATTTCAAGCGCGTGATGCGCGGCCGCCTGGTCCTGGGCATCGCTGACGGCTGGTTGAAAGCCGATGGCGAGACCATATACAAGGCCACCGACCTCAAGGTCGGGCTCTCGAAGCAGGAAGCCGCGGCCTGAGGCCGCCGGACATTCTGAAAGGAAAATCTGAATGAGACGCGTCGTCGTAACGGGCCTTGGTATCGTATCGTCCATCGGCAACAATGCCGACGAGGTCACGGCATCGCTGCGGGACGCCAAGTCCGGCATCAGCTTCTCCAACGATTTCGCCGAACACGGCTTCAAGTGCCAGGTCTGGGGCGCGCCCAATCTCGACACGACCGAGCTGGTCGACCGTCGCGCCGCCCGCTTCCTGTCGCAGGGCGGCATGTGGAACCATGTCGCCATGAAGCAGGCGATCGCCGACAGCGGCCTCGAAGAGAGCGTCGTCTCCGGCAACCCGCGCACCGGTATCATCATGGGCTCGGGCGGTCCGTCGACGCGCACCATCGTCGAAGCGTCGGAAATCACGCTCAAGAACAATTCCCCCAAGCGCATCGGACCGTTCGCGGTGCCGAAGGCGATGTCGTCGACCGCTTCGGCGACGCTCGCCACCTGGTTCAAGATCCACGGCGTCAACTATTCGATCTCGTCGGCCTGCTCGACCTCGGCGCATTGCATCGGCAATGCTGCGGAGATGATCCAGTGGGGCAAGCAGGACGTCATGTTCGCCGGCGGCCACGAGGACCTCGACTGGACCATGTCGAACCTGTTCGACGCCATGGGCGCGATGTCGTCCAAATACAATGACCGCGCCTCGGTCGCTTCACGCGCTTATGACCTCAACCGAGACGGCTTCGTCATCGCCGGTGGTGCCGGCGTGCTGGTGCTCGAAGAGCTCGAACATGCCAAGGCGCGCGGCGCCCAGATCTATTGCGAACTGGTCGGCTACGGTGCGACCTCTGACGGCTACGACATGGTCGCGCCGTCGGGCGAAGGCGCGATGCGCTGCATGCGCCAGGCGCTGTCGACGGTGAAGGGTGAGGTCGACTACATCAACACCCACGGCACCTCGACGCCAGTGGGCGATTCGAAGGAAATGGGCGCCATCCGCGAAGTCTTCGCCGGCAAGCTGCCGAACATCACCTCGACCAAGTCGCTGACCGGTCACTCGCTGGGTGCAGCCGGCGTGCAGGAATCGATCTATTCGATCCTGATGATGCAGGGCGGCTTCATCGGGGAAAGCGCGCATATCGAAGAGCTGGACCCGGAATTCGAAGGCATGCCGATCGTGCGCAAGCGCATCGACGACGCCAAGATCGACACCGTGCTGTCCAACTCCTTCGGTTTCGGCGGCACCAACGCCACGCTCGTTTTCCAGCGCCTCTCGGCATAGGGACACCGACATGGACGGATTGATGAAGGGCAAGCGCGGGCTCATCATGGGCGTCGCGAACGACCATTCGATTGCCTGGGGCATCGCACAGAAGCTTGCCGAGCATGGCGCCGAACTCGCCTTTACCTATCAGGGCGAAGCTTTCGGCCGCCGGGTCAAGCCGCTGGCAGAAAAGGTCGGCGCCGAGATCCTGGTGCCGTGTGACGTCGAGGACAGCGCTTCGGTGGCTGCCGCCTTCGAGACGCTCAGGGAAAAGTGGGGCGGCATCGACTTCCTGGTGCACGCCATCGGCTTCTCCGACAAGAACGAGCTCAAGGGCCTTTACGCCGACACCACGCGCGAGAACTTCGTGCGCACCATGGTGATCTCGTGCTTCTCCTTCACCGAGGTCGCCAAGCACGCGGCGGCGCTGATGAACGACGGCGGCTCGATGATCACCCTGACCTATGCCGGCTCTGTCCGCGTCATGCCGAACTACAACGTCATGGGCGTCGCCAAGGCTGGCCTCGAGGCCAGCGTCCGTTACCTCGCCAACGACTACGGCCCGCGCGGCATCCGGGTCAACGGCATCTCGGCCGGACCGGTGCGCACGCTTGCGGGTGCCGGCATCGCCGATGCGCGCCACATGTTCACCTATCAGCAGCGCAACTCGCCGCTGCGCCGCACGGTCAGCCTCGAAGAGGTCGGCGGCTCGGCGCTGTACCTGTTGTCCGACCTGTCGTCGGGCGTGACAGGCGAGATCCACTACGTCGATTCGGGCTACCACATCGTCTCGATGCCGACGCTGGACGAGCTCAAGCAGATGGATGGCGGGCGCGACTAGCGCCCTCCCCTCGAAAATCGGCGTCGATTTTCGAGCATGGTCGAGCTCGACTTCAGGATATGCGGCGCCATTCTCGCATCCGGACGGGGCGCGTGGCGCGGAAACAAAAACGCCTGCTGGTAAAATTGTAGACAATCGTCAAAATCGATCTTAACGAGCGAATCGGTAGAAATGCCGCGCAAGTTAGGAAAATCAGCATGCCTGCCGCCAGGAATCCCCGTCGAAGCTCCACGTTTCGGCTCATTACCATCGCCGCTTCCGGCATGGGCAGCTTTGTGCTGGGCCTGTGGGTCCTGAGGCTTGGCCTTGGTAACAATGTCGGCGACATGTCGGGCGACGCGATCAGCGCTGTTATCGCAGCCCTTTGCGCGCTTGCCGCCTCGATCGCCGCAATGTCGTTCTTCGCCGGCGTCGACGAATCGGCTGATTTCGTCTTCAACGAAACGCATTTCGACAAGCTGACCGGGCTTCTGGCGCGGCCCGCGATGGTCGGCAAGATCGCCGAGGCAGCGTCGTCCACGGCCCGTACCGGCAAGCCGATGTTCCTTATCGACATCGATATCGACCGCTTCAAGCAGATCAACGACGCCATCGGCTACAGCAATGGCGACGCGCTGATCCGCGCTTTTACCGCGAGGCTCAAGGCGGCTTTGCCGCGCGACATGGTCATCGGTCGTATCGGCGCCGGCGAGTTTGCCATCCTCTATCCCGACCAGATGCTGCGCTGTTCGCTCGACACGCTGATCGGGCGCCTGATCCACGACCTGATGCGGCCGTACCAGCTGCCGTCGCACCAGCAGTCGGTCAACGTCTCCGTCGGCGTCGTGGCCATGCCCAAGGACGGCTACGACCCGGTCGTACTCCTGCGCCGCTCGAACCTTGCGCTGCAGAATGCGCGCGCCAGCGGCATCGGCGACTGGGCCGTGTTCCAGCCCGAAATGGGCCGGGTAGCCGACCACCGCCGGTGGATCGAATCGGAGCTGCACGGCGCCTTCGAACGGGGCGATTTCGACCTGCACTACCAGCCGCAGCTCGACCTGACGTCGGGCCGCGTCGTCGGCTATGAGGCGCTGATCCGCTGGCGCCACCCCGAGCGTGGCATGATCCCGCCGGTCGAGTTCATCTCGGTCGCCGAGGAGACCGGCATGATCGCGCCGATCGGCGAATGGGTGCTGCGCAAGGCCTGCACCGACGCCCGCCTGCTGCCGGAGGATTGCTTCGTTGCCGTCAACATTTCGCCGGTGCAGTTCATGACCCGCGATTTCGTCGGCATCGTCGAGCGCATCATCAAGGACACCGGCATCGAGCCGAAGCGGCTTGAACTCGAACTGACCGAATCGGCGATGATGCAGGACCGCGATCGCGCGGCGTCCATCCTGAAGCAGCTGACCGCCATGGGCATCTCGGTGGCAGTCGACGATTTCGGCACCGGCTACTCGAACCTCGCCTATCTGATCGACTTCTCGTTCCACAAGCTGAAGATCGACCGTTCTTTCGTCAGCCGCATGGAGACCGACAGCAATTCGGGCGCCGTGGTGTCGACGATCGTCGGCCTGTCCAGGGCACTCGGCGTGCGCACCATTGCCGAGGGCGTGGAGACGGAGACACAGGCGACCCTGCTGAGGGCTGCCGGCTGCCAGGAGGTCCAGGGCTATTTCTACGGGCGGCCCGCGCCGCTCAGCCTCGGCGACCCGGCACTGACCCAGGGCACCGAAGGCATCGCCCATCTGCACTGACCCCCCGTCAGCGCGCCGTGGCCTGATGGCGGTTCCGTGCCTGGCGCCGATGCCCAACCTCAACGCTTGGCGGAATAGACCCTGAAGGCGTTGTCGACGGCGATTTCCTCGACCGAGAAGAAAGCCTGCGCCAAAACGGGCATGTAGGGCAGGTGGCGGTTCGCCACCATGAACAGCCGCCCGCCCGGCTTGAGCGCCGCGGCCGCCGCCTTGATCATGCGATGGCCGATCTCGGGATCGGCGTCGCGATCCTGGTGGAAGGGCGGGTTCATCACCACCACGTCGTAGCGCCGCTCGACAGGCTCCTTGGCGAGGTCCTGCCAGTGGAAGCCAGGCTGGACGGATGTGGCCGCCACGTTGGACCTGGCTGCCTCCAGTGCCTCGAAATCGGCTTCGAACAGGTCGAGCGCCTTGAGCTCCTTCGCACGCGAAACCACCTCCGCCGCGACATAACCCCAGCCGGCGCAGAAGTCGGCGACCTTGCCCTTGATGTCGGCGGGCAGGTTGTCGACCAGAAGGCGCGAGCCTGCGTCGATGCGCTCGAAGGAGAACATGCCGGGCGCGGTGCGGAAGCGGCCCTCGACCAGCACTTCGGGATTGTCGGCGCGCAAGGTTGCTGCGGCCGCCTCGGCCTGGGCGGTTCGGTGGAACCACAGCGCCGTGCCGTGATATTTGGGCAAATGGTCCTCGATCTCGAGCAAACCGCCAAGGCGCTTGCGCAAGCTCGAAATGCCGTCCTCCTTGCCGCCGGCAACGACGATCAGCCCGCCCGGCGCAACGCGTTCGATCGCCTCGGCGACACGCAGCTCGTTGAGCCCGCGATGACGCCCGGCCAGCACCAGGGTAATGTCGAAGCCGTTGTCCTCGGCGCGCGCCGCAACATCGTGTCCGGCCGCCGCCAGGGCGAGCACATGCGGGCGGAAGCCCTGGACAAGGGAAAGCCTGGCGTCGAAGCCCTGCGGCTTCCTGAAGCCCGGCTCAGCGCCAATGAACAGGGCACGCATGCCCTGCCCCGGCATCGCCAACAGCTCGGCCTCGAAGGGATAGAACAGGGTTTTCAGTGCGTCGCGTGGCATGGCGTTTTCCAGGTGTCTGGGAGTTCGATCAGCGGCCAGTCCGGGACCGCCACCAGGCTATCGCTTAGCCGTTCTTTGTCTGACCGCCAACCTCGGCAAAAAGCAAGCCACGCAACTCTCCACGCAGGCACTTCACCTCCGGCGCGCGTGAGGCCACGAACTCCAGGACGGAGTCGTGGAATGCGAAGACAAAATGACGATAGCGTGCAAACAGCGCGTCCGAATGCTGTCGATGTACGCGATTGGCCGTCCTCATTTCGTCGATCCACTCCGAGTCCAGCACCTCATAGGCTTCGTAAGCCGCAAGCCCCAAGGGCGCATAACGATGCCCGCCCAGCACCTCGTCGTTGGGATAGCCGAATTTGAGGGCAAGATACGGACCGGCGCTGACAATCGCGCATGTCTCGAACAGCACGCGTCCGGAAGCCTGTAGGTAGTAACCGAAGAGCAGACCTTCTTCATCGGCGACTACCATCGGCATGGGCGCTCCAGCGTCGCATGCCGGAACATCGATCCGTCTCAAGCTTGTCATTCGGTCGCCCCTTCCCCAAACAAAAAGGGCGCAGCCATGCGGCTGCGCCCTTTTCATGATTACATCAAGCAGAAGCTCAAGCGGCGGTTTCTTCGCCTTCGGCCTTCTTGACGATTTCCTTGCCGGTGGCCTGGTCGACGACCTTCATCGACAGGCGGACCTTGCCGCGCTCGTCGAAGCCCATCAGCTTGACCCAGACCTTGTCGCCTTCCTTGACCACATCCGAGGTCTTGGCAACGCGGTCGTTGGCAAGCTGCGAGATGTGGACGAGGCCGTCGCGCGGGCCGAAGAAGTTGACGAAAGCGCCGAAGTCGGCGGTCTTGACGACCGTGCCTTCGTAGATCTCACCGACTTCCGGCTCGGCCACGATGGTGTGGATCCACTTCTTGGCCGCCTCGATCTCCTTGGCGTTCGACGAAGCGATCTTGACCGTGCCGTCGTCCTCGATGTTGATCTTGGCGCCGGTCTTCTCGACGATCTCGCGGATGACCTTGCCGCCCGAACCGATGACTTCACGGATCTTGTCGGTCGGGATGTGCATGACCTCGATGCGCGGAGCGAATTCGCCGAGTTCCTTGCGGCCTTCCGACAGAGCCTTCGACATTTCGCCGAGGATGTGCAGGCGGCCGTCCTTGGCCTGGCCGAGCGCGATGTTCATGATCTCTTCGGTGATACCGTCGATCTTGATGTCCATCTGCAGCGCAGTGATGCCGTTGGTCGTGCCGGCAACCTTGAAGTCCATGTCGCCGAGGTGATCCTCGTCGCCCAGGATGTCGGAGAGGACGGCGAAACGCTCGCCTTCCTTGATCAGGCCCATGGCGATGCCGGCAACCGGCTTCTGCAGCGGAACGCCGGCATCCATCAGCGCCAGCGAGGTGCCGCAGACGGTGGCCATCGACGACGAGCCGTTCGACTCGGTGATCTCGGAGACGACGCGCAGCGTGTAGGGGAACTGCTCGGCAGCCGGCAGCATCGGGCGGACAGCACGCCAGGCGAGCTTGCCGTGGCCGATTTCGCGGCGGCCGGGCGAACCCATGCGGCCGGTTTCACCAACCGAGTAGGGGGGGAAGTTGTAGTGAAGGAGGAACTTCTCCTTGTACATGCCGGTCAGCGAGTCGACATACTGCTCGTCTTCGCCGGTGCCGAGCGTGGCAACGACCAGCGCCTGGGTCTCGCCCCGGGTGAACAGCGACGAGCCGTGGGTGCGCGGCAGGACGCCGACTTCGGAGACGATCGCGCGGACCGTCTTGAGGTCGCGGCCGTCGATGCGCGAACCGGTGTCGAGGATGTTCCAGCGCACGATCTTGGCCTGGAGCTCCTTGAACACGGTGGCGACCTTCTCGGACGACCACTTCGGAGCTTCCTCGCCTTCAGCGGCAAACGCTGCCTTGACCTTGGCCTTGACCGCGTCGACGGCGGCGTAGCGGGCCTGCTTGTCGGTGATCTTGTAGGCGTCGCGCAGTTCGCCTTCGACGATCTTCAGCATCTCGGCTTCGAGATCGGAATTGTCGGGCGAGGTGAAGTCGCGCGGGTCCTTGGCGGCCACTTCGGCCAGCTTGATGATGGCGTCGATGACCGGCTGGAAGCCGCGGTGACCGAACATGACGGCGCCGAGCATCACGTCTTCAGCCAGTTCCTTGGCTTCCGACTCGACCATCAGCACGGCGGCGTCAGTGCCGGCGACGACGAGGTCGAGCTTCGATTCCTGCATCTCGTCGATGTGCGGGTTGAGCACGTATTCGCCGTTGATGTAGCCGACGCGCGCGCCGCCGATCGGGCCCATGAAGGGCACGCCCGAAAGCGTCAGCGCAGCCGAGGTGGCGACGATCGACAGGATGTCAGGGTCGTTCTCGAGGTCGTGCTGGACGACGGTGACGACGACCTGGGTGTCGTTCTTGTAGCCTTCGGCGAAGAGCGGGCGGATCGGACGGTCGATCAGGCGCGAAACCAGCGTTTCCTTCTCGCTCGGGCGGCCTTCACGCTTGAAGTAGCCGCCAGGAATCTTGCCGGCTGCGTAGGTCTTTTCCTGGTAGTTGACGGTCAGCGGGAAGAAGTCGAAGCCCGGCTTCGGCTCCTTGGCCGAAACGACGGTGGCGAGGACGACGGTTTCGCCATAGGTGGCGAGCACGGCGGCATCGGCCTGGCGCGCGATCTTGCCGGTTTCGAGGATGAGCGGACGGCCGCCCCATTCGATTTCAACTTTGTGGTGATTGAACATATTCTGTCCTTCGTGGCGGGAACGGTCGACGCCGCATCTCGGCGCGCCAATTCCCTGGCTTGTTCGGCGCGCCATAGGAAAACCTCCTGGTCTTCCGCTCGCGCCTTGGCTTCGGTTTGGCCAGCCACGGGCAAGACAACAAGAAGCTCGGCGGGAGAAATGGCCGCAAATGCGGCCGGCCGAACGTCCTGCAATCCTGCCCCATGACCGTCCATGGGCGGTTCGGGCGCGTCGCTGCGGCGCTCCGGAACCTTTTTCAGCGCGACCCCGCCCCTGTGGCGAGATCGGACCGATGGACCACCGATGAGGATGGCCCGAATGCGCGACCGGCGGGTCCTCCCCTGGGGGAGAACCCGCCGGTCAATTCATCAGCGGCGCAGACCGAGCTTTTCGATCAGCGTCTGATAGCGTGCGTCATCCTTGCGCTTGAGGTAGTCAAGCAGCGAGCGACGCAGGGAGACGAGCGCCAGAAGACCACGACGGGAGTGGTTGTCCTTCTTGTGGTCCTTGAAGTGCTCGGTCAGGTTCTTGATGCGCTCGGAGAGGATGGCAACCTGGACTTCCGGCGAACCGGTGTCGCCTTTGGCGGTTGCGAACTGAGCCATAAGCTCGGCCTTGCGCTCTGCAGTGATCGACATCGTGTTTTCCTTTCAATCTGGAGGAAACGGGACGCCCTCGGCCGGGATGTCGTCCAGCTGGGGCCAATGGAACAAGGCGCTCAAAAGCGCGATGTTGCGGCGCATATAGTGGAATTTGGCAACAAAAGCCAGTCCCATTCGCAAGCCGGCTCCGGGCCGCGCTTCAGAGCCATTTGCGCCAGCGGAAAAACAGCACCAGCGAGATCGCGACAAAGGCCATGAAGCCAAGCGCCGCCGGATAGCCGTAGGGCCATAGCAGCTCAGGCATGTTCCAGGGCGAGCTGGCGGGGTCGAAATTCATGCCCCAGATGCCGGCGAGGAAGGTCAGCGGGATGAAGATCGCCGAGACGATGGTCAGCACACCGATGATCTCGTTGGTCCGTGACTGCGATAGCGACAGCTGCATCTCGATCAGGCCGATCATCGTTTCGCGCTGGGATTCGACCGTTTCGGCGAGACGGATGGCATGGTCGAGCGTGTCGTTGAAATAGACCTTCGTCTCGGCCGTGATGAAGGGGGCATCGGAGCGGATGAGTGTCGTCAGGGCGTCGCGCAACGGCATGATCGTGCGCTTGAGCAGGCTGGTTGCCCGGCGCAAGCCGTGCAGCTGGCTGATGTGCTGCTTCCTGGGCGCGGCTAGCAGCTCGTCCTCGATGGCGTCGACCTTGTCGCCGGTGGCATCGACAATCGGGAAGTAGCTGTCCACCACCGCATCGATCAACGCATAGGCAAGATAATCGGCCTTGCGATTGCGCAGGCGGCTCGGATTGGAGGTGCGGATGCGCTGGCGCACCGGCTCGAACGGGTCGCCCTCGCGCTCCTGGAAGGTGACGACGAACTTGTCGCCGAAGAAGAACGAAATCTGCTCGTAGCGGCTGGTCCTGGCGTCGTCGATCATCGACAGTACGAAGAAGGCATGCTCGTCGAAGAAGTCGGCCTTGGAGCGCTGGCCTGTGTTGACCACATCCTCGAGTGCCAGCGTGTGCAGGTGGAAGATCCTGCCGATCTCCTCGATCAGGCCGATATTGGCGAGCCCGACGCAGTCGAGCCAGATCAACGGCCAGTTGTTGCAAGCCGCCTCGACGTCATCAAGGCTGGCGTCGTCGACGAACTCTCAGGTATCAGGTGAGATCAGCGTCAGGTTCAGCGCCGACTGGCGCGCCGACGGATCGGCGATCAGCGTGCCGGGTGACGCGCCGACCGGCGGCCGTGCGTGCTGGCGATGGCGACGATTGCCGTTGGGTTCAGCCAGTGCCATTTCGCCTCGCTCGCGGAATCATGTCAGCGATCCAAGCGGAAACGGCACCGGCAGACAAGCGTCAGGCAGTGAACACCCGCTTGGGCTTGAACATGCCCTGCTCGATGGCGCCGATGGCGACGAGCTTGCCGCGCGCGGTGGCGCAGGCTTCCTCGGCCTCGACAGGGGCATCGCGGCCGCGAACGATGACCGGGTTGCCGAGCCTGATCTTGGAGGCGGCTTCGTCGGTCACGGCGACCTGCGGCAGGCAGTCGAGTGCCGCCGAGGTGTCGACGACAAATTCATCGATCGCTGTGAAGTCCCATTTGCCCTCTTCGCCTTCCGGCTGGCCGGCGGTGCGAGCCGCCTCGAGCTCGGCAATGGTGACGAAGTCCTCTGCCGTGAAGGGGTCGACTTCGGTGCGGCGAAGCTCGGAGATGTGGCCGAAGCAGCCGAGATCCCGTCCCATGTCGCGGGCAAGCGAGCGGACATAGGTGCCCTTGCCGCAATCGATCTCGAATACGGTGCGATCAGCACTGTTTTCGATGATCTCGAGACGGCCGATCTCGACCTCGCGGGCCGGAATGTCGACGGTCTCGCCCTCACGGGCGAGGTCATAGGCGCGTTCGCCTGCGATCTTGATCGCCGAGAACTGCGGCGGCGTCTGCATGATGACGCCGGTATATTTCGGCATGACGGCGCGGATCTCTTCCTCGGACGGACGCTTGTCCGAGGTCTTGGTCACCGGTCCTTCCAGGTCATCGGTCGAGCGCTCTTCGCCCCACGAGACGGTGAAGCGGTAAACCTTGGCGCCATCCATGACGTAAGGCACGGTCTTGGTGGCTTCGCCGAGCGCGATCGGCAGCATGCCGGAGGCGAGCGGGTCGAGGGTTCCGGCGTGTCCGGCCTTCTCGGCGTTGAACAGCCACTTGATCTTGGAGACGGCCTCGGTCGAGCCCATGCCCACCGGTTTGTCCAGCACCAGCCAGCCGGAGACGGGCCGGCCTTTCTTCTTGCCGCGACGCGACATGTCAGTCTTCCTTGTCTTCTTCGCCGTCGAGGTCGCGCGCCACTTCGGGCGAGCGCAGCAGATCGTTGATCTTGGCGAAATTGTCGTAACTGGTGTCCAGCCGGAAACGGAATTCCGGCATGTATTTCATCTGCTTGAGGGCAAATGAAACGCGGCCACGGATGAATTTGGCGTATTTGTTGAGTGCCGAGATGACCGCGTCCGGGTCCTTGGCGCCGATCGGCGACACGAAGGCTGTGGCGATCTTGAGATCGGGCGACATCCGCACCTCGGTGATCGAGATGACTGTCGTTTCGATCACCGGATCGATGATTTCTCCGCGCGGGAGCATTTCGGACAGCGCATGACGCACCTGCTCGCCGACGCGAAGCTGGCGCTGGGATGGGCCTGAACTCTGAAAACGCGACATGGTCCTGAAAATCCATATGTCGCAGGAGGCGGAATGGGACCGCACATCCTGCTGCACGAAAACGGACGGCGGCCGAACGGCCACCGTCCAAATGACTAGACTAATGCCAGAGGCTTAGAGCCTCCGGGTAATCATCTCGACGCGGAAGCACTCGATGATGTCACCCTGACGCATGTCCTCGTAGTTCTGGAAGGCCATACCACATTCCTGGCCGACCGGCACTTCGGAGACTTCGTCCTTGAAGCGCTTGAGCGTCTTGAGCGTGCCTTCGTGGATGACAACGTTGTCGCGGATGAGGCGAACGCCCGCACCACGTTCGACCTTGCCTTCGGTGACACGGCAGCCCGCAACCTTGCCCGTCTTCGTGATGTTGAAGACTTCGAGGATTTCGGCGTTGCCGATGAAGGTCTCGCGACGCTCCGGCGACAGCAGGCCCGACATCGCATCCTTGATGTCATCCACAAGGCTGTAGATGATGTTGTAGTAGCGGATCTCGATGCCCTGCTGCTCAGCGGCGTGACGTGCCTGCGCATTGGCGCGGACGTTGAAGCCGATGATTGCAGCACCCGACGTTTCGGCGAGCGTGACATCGCTTTCGGTGATCGCGCCGGCGCCCGAATGGACGATGCGCGCACGCACCTCGTCGGTGCCGAGCTTGTCGAGCGCTGCGATGATCGCTTCGACCGAGCCCTGCACGTCACCCTTGATGATGAGCGGGAACTCCTTGAGGCCGGACGACTGCAGCTGCGACATCATCTGCTCGAGCGAGCCGCGCTGGGTGGCGTGCTTGGCGACAGCCTTGTCGCGCGCCAAACGCTGGCGGTACTCGGTGATCTCGCGGGCGCGGGCCTCGTTGTTGACGACCGCGAAGCGGTCGCCAGCCTGAGGCGTTCCCTGGAGGCCGAGAATTTCGACCGGCATCGACGGCGGAGCTTCTTCGAGGCGGTTGCCACGATCGTCGACCAGGGCACGGACACGGCCCCACTGGTCGCCGGCGACGAGGATGTCGCCCGGCAGCAGCGTACCGGTCTGGACGAGCACGGTCGCAACCGGACCACGGCCCTTGTCGAGCTTGGCTTCGATGACCACGCCCTCAGCCGTACGGTCGGGGTTGGCCTTCAGGTCGAGAACTTCGGCCTGCAGCAGGATCGCTTCGAGCAGCTTGTCGAGATTGGTGCCGTTCTTCGCCGAAACCTCGACGTCGAGAACTTCACCGCCCATCGATTCCACAAAGACTTCGTGGCGCAGCAGCTCGGTGCGGACCTTCTGGGCGTTCGCCGACGGCTTGTCGATCTTGTTGATCGCAACGATGATCGGCACGCCGGCAGCCTTGGCATGGCTGATCGACTCGATGGTCTGCGGCATGACGCTGTCGTCGGCCGCAACCACCAGGATCGCAATGTCGGTCGCCTGGGCGCCACGGGCACGCATCGCCGTGAAGGCGGCGTGGCCGGGGGTGTCGATGAAGGTGATCTTCTGACCGTTCTTTTCGACCTGGTAGGCGCCGATGTGCTGAGTGATGCCACCGGCTTCGCCCGACACGACATTGGCATTGCGGATGGCATCGAGCAGCGACGTCTTGCCGTGATCGACGTGGCCCATGATGGTGACCACAGGCGGACGCGACACAAGCGTCGTGCTGTGATCGGCGATGTCGAACAGGCCTTCTTCGATGTCGGACTCAGCAACGCGGCGGACCGTGTGGCCGAACTCGCCAGCCACCAGCTCGGCCGTATCGGCGTCGATGACGTCGCCCGGCTTCAGCATCTGGCCCTGCTTCATGAAGAACTTGACGACCTCGACGGCGCGCTCGGACATGCGCTGGGCCAGTTCCTGGATCGTGATGGTCTCAGGAAGGATGACCTCGCGCACGATCTTTTCGCGCGTCTCCTGGTGCATCGCACGCTTGAACTTCTCCTGGCGGCGACGCATCGCCGACAGCGAACGCGAACGTGCGTCGCCATCCGCGGAAGACAGCGCCGTGTTGAGCGTCAGCTTGCCACGACGACGGTCGTCCTCGGTCTTGGTCTTGGCCGGACGGGCGATCTCCGGGGTCGCAACGCGGCGGATCGGCGATGCGGTTGCAGCACCGGGTCCAACGCGGCCCTTCGGCTTGGCTTCCACTTCGTCAGGCACATTGGCTTCGAGGGCAGCGGCCGGCGCACGGCGGCGGGCTTCGTCCTCGGCGCGGCGGCGGGATTCAGCCTCGGTCTTGAGGCGGGCTTCCTCCTCCGCCTGGCGGCGAGCCGAATCCTCGCGCTCCTTGCGGCGGCGCTCGTCTTCTTCGGCACGGCGGCGTGCGTCTTCGGCAGCACGGGCGCGATCTTCCTGTTCTCGCGCGACCGAGCCTTCGAGCGCACGACGACGGGCGTCCATCTCGCTGCGCGACAATGAGTTCAGCACCATGCCCGAGCGCTCGGGCTGGCGCGGCGCAGGCCGCGGTGCCTCTTTCGCGACGGGCGCGGGCGTCGGGGCAGGCCTGGGCGCAGGAGCTGCCGCGACCGGCGTCGGAGCAACAGGCGCTGCTGCCACGGGCGCAACCGGAGCTGCCGGCGCGGGCGCTGCCGGCTGGGGCTTGGGCGCGAAAACAGTCTGTGCCGTCGGCGTCGGCTCGTGCTTGTCGCCGGGCATGGAGAACTTACGCTTCTTCGTCTCCACGACGACCTGCTTGGTGCGGCCGTGCGAGAAGTTCTGGCGTACCGTTCCCTGCTCCGATCCCGGGCGCTTCAGCGTCAAGGTCTTCTTCGGAGTGACGCTCAACGTGTTGTCATCGCCCGATTTGCTATCGCTCATTCCATATCCTCTGCGGCATCATCGTCGTAGGCAATCGCCGCAATCATTGCCAGATCATCCGGGGATCCGCCCCGATATCGGTCAAGCGCAACCATGCGCTTCGCGACCGCCTTGCCCGCTTCTCCCGCGAGGACGGCAGCATGTATCACATTTGTTGCCCCCAATGCCAAACCCAATTCCGCTTCCGAAAAAAGTTTGTAGGCGGGCGTGGCAGGCCCGCCGATATGCACTGTGGCCTTGCGGGCCTGGGTGATCTTGCGGACGCCATCCTCGGCGCCCTCGTAAGCATGGAGTACCAGAAGCGCCTTGCCGGCACGGACCGTGGAGTCGACCTTGGCGGCACCTAGTGCCACCAGACCGGCCTTGCGGGCAAGCCCAAGCGAGCCAAGTGCTGACCGGGCGAGCAGATTATCCACCATTGCGCCCAGATCGGGCGGCACGACGACCTGCGCCTTGAAGGCACGGGCGAACATGCCCTTGGCCGCCGCCTTGTCGATATGTAGGCGGTCGGCCGTCACCCAGCAACCGCGGCCGGGCAGATTTCTTTTGAGATCGGGATAGACGGCCGAATCCGGGCCGACGACGAAACGGATCAGATCATCCGGTTCGGCGCTTTTGCGCGTGACGATGCAGGTGCGATCGTTCATCTCGTCCAACAGATTCCCCGGCCGGCCTCACGTCACTCACCGGCGACGTCGGCAGGCACTTCCTCGGACGCAATCTCGTCCTCAGCGATCCAGCCAACCATGCGTCGGGCAGCAACAACCATCTGTTCCGCGTCGGTGCGCGAGACGCCGAAGTCGGCGAGCACGCCCGGGAAGAACTTGGTCTCTCCGTCCTTGCGTTCCTTCCAGCCGACGAGATCGTCGGCGGCGTAGCCGGCGAAGTCCTCGACAGTCGTGACACCGTCATTGCCGAGCGCCACCAGCATCGCGGTGGTGATGCCGGGAATCTCGCGCAGTTCGTCTTTCACGCCGAGCGACTTGCGCTTCTCGTCGTGCTCGGCCTCGATCTTGCCAAGATATTCGCGGGCGCGGGTCTGGATCTCGGAAGCTGTGTCCTCGTCGAAGCCGTCGATCGATGCGATTTCGTCTGCATCGACGTAAGCCACTTCCTCAACCGAGGTGAACCCTTCGGAGGCCAGAACCTGGCCGACCATCTCGTCGACGTCGAGCGATTCCATGAACAGGGTCGAACGCTCGACGAATTCCTTCTGGCGGCGCTCCGACTCTTCCTGCTCGGTCAGGATGTCGATGTCCCAGCCGGTCAGCTGCGAAGCCAGGCGCACGTTCTGGCCGCGGCGGCCGATGGCCAGCGACAGCTGATCGTCCGGCACCACGACTTCGATGCGCTCGGCGTCCTCGTCGAGAACGACCTTGGCGACTTCAGCCGGCTGCAGCGCGTTGACGATGAACGAGGCAGCCGAAGGCGACCACGGAATGATGTCGATCTTTTCGCCCTGGAGCTCGCCGACGACGGCCTGGACGCGCGAACCGCGCATACCGACGCAGGCGCCGACCGGGTCGATCGAGCTGTCACGCGAGATGACGGCGATCTTGGCACGCGAACCGGGGTCGCGGGCGACCGACTTGATCTCGATGATGCCGTCGTAGATTTCCGGCACTTCCATGGTGAACAGCTTCGCCATGAACTGCGGGTGCGTACGCGACAGGAAGATCTGCGGGCCGCGCTGCTCGCGGCGCACGTCGTAGACGTAAGCGCGGACGCGGTCGCCATACTTGTAGTTTTCGCGAGGGATCAGCTCGTCGCGGCGGATGATCGCCTCGCCACGGCCGAGGTCGACGATGACGTTGCCGTATTCGACGCGCTTGACCGTGCCGTTGACGATCTCGCCGATGCGATCCTTGTATTCGTCGTACTGGCGATCGCGCTCGGCTTCACGCACCTTCTGGACGATGACCTGCTTGGCCGACTGGGCGGCAATGCGGCCAAAATCCATCGGCGGCAGCTGTTCGGCGATGAAGTCGCCGAGCTGGGCGTCGGGGTTGCGCTCGCGTGCCGAGGTCAGGGCGATCTGGGTGGCATAGTCTTCGACCTTGTCGACGACTTCCATCAGGCGCTGCAGCTTCATCTCACCCGTGTTGGGGTTGATGTCGGCGCGGATGTTGGTCTCCTGACCATAGCGCGAGCGCGCTGCCTTCTGGATCGCGTCGGCCATGGCGGCGATGACGATCGACTTGTCGATCGACTTCTCGCGGGCGACCGCATCGGCGATCTGCAGCAGTTCGAGCCTGTTGGCGCTTACAACCATTGTCTTTCTCCCGGAGCGTCCGGCCGGATCAGGTCCAGCCGTTCGGCTCTATCAATCTTCCGTTTCGGTTTCTTCGTCTTCCGGCGCATCTTCGGGTTCGCCGCGACGCTTCCGTGCTTCCTTGCGCGCCTGATTGTCCTTGCTCAGGGCATCGCGAATAAGATCGTCGGTGAGGATCAGCCGGGCATCCGAGATCGCCTCGAAAGGCACGCGCACGGTCGGCTCCTCGCCGTAAGCAGCCTGGTCGCGCTGGATCAGGACGCTCTCTTCGTCGACTTCGGCGATCTTGCCGCGGAAGCGCTTGCGATCTGCAACCATGACCGAGGTCTCCATCTTGACGATGTGACCGATCCAGTTGCCGAAATCCGACTTGCGGACCAGCGGCCGGTCGATGCCCGGCGACGAGACTTCGAGATGATACGCCTTTTCGATCGGATCATCGACATCGAGAGCAGGCGAAACCGCGCGGCTCACCTCTTCGCAATCCTGGACGGTCATGGTGCCGTCTTCGCGCTCGGTCATGATCTGCAGCGTCAGCCCGTTCTGGCCCGAGAGGCGGATGCGAACGAGGCGGAAGCCGATCGCGCGAAGGACGGGCTGAACGATCAGGGCGATGCGGGCGTCGATGCCGGTCTCGCGAATGATGCGGTCGTCGCCTGTCTGTTCGACTGCGTTTTCGGTCATTGGTTCTCCAGACGGTCGGCAGGTAACAAAAAAGAGCGGGACCGGGTGGACCCACTCTTCGTCATACCGACCAAGAATTTGAGGCTGATATAGCCGAAGGCGGCGCGCCTTTCAAGTCCTGTGGCCGGTTGCGTCCACTGGCAGCTGTTTAGCCGACCATTGCAGCAGATGCATGGCAAACATGCGCGGACACCCCTACCGCTTCTCTCTGCGTCACCTATATTTGGTGCGTTGCACAAAAATGATGATGCAGTGCAAAAGAGGACACCGAGATGAGCACCCGCAAGCAATTTGGCCGCATTGGCGTACTGGTTCGCACCTTTGGTAGCGCCGTCGCTGCAGCAGCAGCCGTCGAGCGCGGTCATCGCCCAACCAACCAGGACCTGGTGATGCTCGGCATCGATCCGATGCACTTCGACCGCATCCGCAAATACTGATCAAGGCATTCAGGGTAGAGAGCGCACCGCTGGCCGGTCATTGGCGATAGCCGAGACGGGCCAGCCGGGCAGTGCTCCGGAGCGGCCGGTTATTCTGACCGTCGCTCTGTCCCTGGGTACTCAGCCTCCCCATTGAGGCAAAGAAAAGCCGAGGCCGGGATTCCGGGCCTCGGCTTTTTTCGTTTCAGAGGACGAGACGAACTCAGTCCTCGTTGGCGCCCAACTGGGCCAGCACCTTGCCCCGGCCACGGGCACGCAGATACAGCGGCAGCAGGACGGCGGTCGCCGCAAGCAGCAGCAACACGATCGCGATCGGCGAATGCACCAGGATCGTCGGGTCGCCCTGGCTGATGGCCAGCGCGCGGCGAAGCTGCTGCTCCGCCATCGGCCCAAGGATCAGACCGACAACGACGGGCGCGATAGGATAGCCGAAGCGGCGTAGACCATAGCCGAGCAGACCGAATGCCAGGAGCATGCCAAGTTCGAAGGTCGAGGGGTTGGCGCCAATGGTGCCGAGCGTCGCAAACAGCAGGATGCCCGAATAAAGCCAGGGCAGTGGGATGGTCAGCAGCCTGACCCAGACGCCGACCAGCGGCAGGTTGAGCACCAGGAGCATCAGGTTGGCGACCAGCAGCGAGGCGATCAGGCCCCAGACGAGCTGCGGGTTGGTCGCAAACAGTAACGGTCCCGGTTGCAGGCCGAATTGCTGGAAACCGGCGAGCATGATGGCAGCGGTCGCCGTCGTCGGCAGGCCGAGCGTCAACAGCGGCACCAGCGTGCCGGCCGCGGAAGCATTGTTGGCCGCCTCGGGGCCCGCGACGCCTTCGATGGCACCATGGCCGAACTCTTCCGGCTTCTTGGCCAGGTTCTTTTCCACCGAATAGGACAGGAAGGTGCCGATTTCGGCGCCGCCGGCCGGCATGGCGCCGATCGGGAAGCCGATTGCGGTGCCGCGCAGCCATGGCTTCCATGACCGGCTCCAGTCCTCGCGCGTCATCCACACCGAACCCTTGATCGCCTGGATGGTCGAATCGCCGCCCCTGCTGGCAGCGACGCTGAGCGCTTCACCGACGGCGAAGAGCGCAACCGCAAGCGTCGTCACCTCGATGCCGTCGAGCAGGTCGGGAATGCCGAAAGCCAGGCGCGCCTGGCCGGTCTGCAGGTCGATGCCGATGAGACCAAGGCCGAGGCCGATGAACAGCGCCGTCAGTCCGCGCAACGTCGAATCGCCGAAGGCGGCGGAGACGGTCATGAAGGCCAGGATCATCAGCGCAAAATATTCGGCCGGGCCAAAGGACAGCGCCATCTTGACGACCGTCGGCGCGACAAAGGCGAGACCGACCGTGGCGATCAGTCCGGCGACGAACGAGCCGACGGCGGCCGTTGCCAGTGCCGGGCCGCCTCGCCCGGCACGCGCCATCTTGTTGCCTTCGAGCGCGGTGACGATCGAGGCACTTTCGCCAGGCGTGTTGAGCAGGATCGACGTCGTCGAGCCGCCATACATGCCGCCGTAGTAGATGCCGGCGAACATGATCAGCGAGCCCGCGGGATCAAGCTTGTAGGTGACCGGCAAAAGCAGGGCGACGGTCAGTGCCGGGCCGATGCCGGGAAGAACGCCGACAGCCGTGCCGAGCGTCACGCCGATCAGCGCATAAAGCATGTTCATCGGCTCGAGTGCCGTGAGCAGTCCCTGGGCGAGCAGACCGAAGGTATCCATTTAGAGCCGAGCTCCCTTGATAATCGCTCAGAACAACAGATGTTCGAGCGGGCCGGCGGGCAGCGAGAGCTGCAGTCCCTTGGCGAAAATGATCCAGACGACGAATGCAAGCACGATGCCGATCGGGATCGTCTTCCACAGCGCTCCGCGGCCAAAAGCTCTTGCCGTTGCGGCAAAGAGCAATCCGGTGGCGATCGAGAAGCCAGCTGTCTTGAGCAGCAGCATCTGGGCGGCAAGACCGCCGACGATCCAAAGGATCGGGCTGATCTCCTGCTTTTCGCGCTCGGGGAAGTCGCCACGCCAGGCTTCGAAGAACGTCCAAATTGACAGGCCGAAAAAGGCCACAGCAATTACATAGGGAAACGTTGTCGGGCCGACGCGGGCATAGTTGGCGCCGGCGCCATGGCTGGCTGTGCTCCAGGCAATGATCAGAGACACCACCATCAGCAGGGCGGCGATGACAAGCGCCGCCCGATCGGGGCGGCGCCTTTCTTGTTGCTGGTTGTCCAGGCTCATTTCACCAGGCCGATGTCTTTCAGGATGGCGGACGTCGCCTCGGTGTCCTTCTTCAGCTGGGCTGCGAAGTCGTCGCCGGCGAGATAGGTATTGGCCCAACCCTTGTCGGCGAGGATCTTGGTCCACGAGGCCGAGGTCACCATCTTTTCGACGTCGGCGAGGACGGCCGCCTTCTGCTCGGCCGAGATGCCGGGAGCAGCAGCGACCATGCGCCAATTCTGGATCGAGACGTCAACGCCGCCTTCCTTGAAGGTCGGGGCATCGATGCCTTCGACCTTGGCATCCGACGAGATGCCGATGATGCGCAGCGTGCCGGCCTTGATCTGCTCGGCAAATTCGCCGTAGCCGGATATGCCGACCGTCACCTGGCCGCCGAGGATGGCAGCGAGAGCCTCGCCACCGCCGGAATAGGCGATGTAGTTGACCTTGGTCGGGTCGACGCCGGCAGCCTTGGCGATCAGGCCGGCCGTGATGTGGTCGGTGCCGCCGGCCGAGCCGCCGCCCCAGGAAACCGAACCCGGATCAGCCTTCAGCTTGGCGACGAGGCCAGCCATGTCCTTGATGTCGGAAGCGGCCGGAACCACGAGCGCTTCATATTCGCCGGTCAGGCGTGCGATCGGGGTGACCTGGTCGAGCGTGACGGGCGAGGCGTTGGTCAGGATGGCGCCGACCATGACGTAGCCGCCGACGATCAGCTGTGCCGGGTCGCCATTGGCCTGGTTGACGAACTGGGCGAGACCGATGGTGCCGCCGGCGCCCGGAACGTTGTTGACCTGGACCGAGCTGGAGATCTTCTCGTCCTGGAGCGCGGTCTGCATCGAGCGCGCGGTCTGGTCCCAGCCGCCGCCAGGCGCTGCCGGAGCCATGATCTTGTAGTCGGCCGCGGCGGCCGGCAGGGCAAGCGCGCCCGCGATGATGGATGCCAATACGAACTGCTTCATTGCTGTTCCTCCCTTGCCCGCATGCGCGGGACAGAATGCTTTTTTCAGTTTCGGAGCCCGCGCCTGAGGCAACGTCCCGGAACCTGGGGAGAAAGGAACTGGCCGGCTTAGGGGCCTGCCATCACAGCAGCGTTTCCCGGCCCCCCTGCGCGGCGGTGAGAACCGCCGTCGGGTAGCCTTAGCGGAAACGTGTTCGAAGTCCTCCCGAACTTTCCGAGCCTCGCCGCCTCCAACGGATGGGCCAAAACTTCCCTATCGCAGCAACCTGACATCAGACTGACACCGATGCAACAGCTTGGGTACATCCTGTCGTCAGGGACTGCGCAGCGCCTCGTTCCAGCGCTCGATGACGCGGGAACGCTTGACCTGATCGAGATAGACCATCAGGCCTGGACTGACCGGCACCGGGCGCAATTGCCCGCCCAGAACCTCCTGCATCCGGTTGGCGGTGTTCTCGCCGGACACCTCGGGATTGACGGCCGCGATATGCAGCTGCCGCGCCATGACCGTCTGGCCTTCGGCCGACATGAAATATTCGAGATAGCGGCGGCCAAGGTCGGGCGACTTGGCGGCCGCCGGCACCAGGCCGATGCGCGACATCACCACCGTGTAGTCCTTGGGCAGGACGATGCCGACATCCGGGTTGCGCGCCGCCCAGTCGGCGGCATAGGAGCCGAGGATGTTGTAGCCGAGCACGAAGCGGCCGTCGGCGATTCGCTCAAGGATGGCCCCGCTCGTCGAATAGAGCTTGACGCCCCCCGCCCCCATGGCCCGGATCACCGACCAGATGTCGGGATACTGTTCCTGATCACGAGCCATGAACATGAAGCCGACGCCGGAGCGCTCGATGTCGTAGGTGGCGATGCGGCCATAGACCCTGTCGCCCTGAGACTTGAGATAGTCGACGAACTGGCCACGCGTCGCCGGCGGGTCGACGTCCTTGAAGCTCGGTTTGTGGTAGACGAACACCGCCGGCTCGTAGGTCAAGGCATAGGCGGTGTCGCGCCAATTGGCCCAGCTCGGCCAACGATCGGACAAAGGCAGCCGGCTTTCCTGGGCGTAGCCGTCATTGGCGAGCTTGACCTGCAGGTCCATCGCCGAGGAAAAGGCGATGTCGGCAGTGCCCTTGCCGGCGTCGGTCTCGGCCAGGACACGGTCGTAAATGTCGACCGTTTGCAGTTCCTCGTAACGAACGGCGACGCCGGGATTGGCCTTCTGGAAGCCGGCGATCATCGGATTGTTCAGCGGCGCATCAAGCGAGGAATAGACGACGAGCGTGCGGGCGTCCGACGCACCGTTGAGAGCTGGAAAAACGGTGACTTCCGCTTGCACGGGCGCAGAAAGGCAGACAAGGGCGGTGAGAATGGCTAGGCGCATGATCGCCGGACCATGCCTCAGCGCGCCGGACGACACAACGGGCGGATGCGTCGAACGGCCTCTGGACCTTTGCCCGGCGAATGGGCATCGTTCGGATGGGGCGGGCAAGGAGAACAGGGTTGCGCATTCTGGTGGTCGAGGACAACGCGACGCTGGCCGGGGGGCTGGCGGCGGTGCTCAAGGGCAGCGGCTATGCCGTCGACGTGGTCGGCGACGGCGCGTCCGCTGTCGCGGTGCTCGCCACCGAACGTTTCGATCTCGTCATCCTCGACCTCAATTTGCCAGAGATGGACGGGATCGACGTGCTGCGCACCATGCGCGGGCGCCAGCACGACGCCGCCGTGCTGATCCTGTCGGCCAGGCATTCGCTCGACGAGCGGGTCAAGGGCCTCGACCTCGGCGCCGACGATTACATGGTCAAGCCCTTCGACGTCGGCGAGCTGGAGGCGCGTGTCCGCACGCTGCTGCGCCGCCGCGCCGGGTTGAAGGCCGCCACAGTCAGCTTCGGCGAGGTCCAGCTCGACCTCAACACACGCAGCTTCTCCTCGAACGGGGCGGCCATCGACATCCCGGCGCGGGAACTGGCACTGCTCGAAACTTTGTTCATGCGCGCCGGCAAGGTCGTCGCCAAGCAGGCGATCATCGAATCGCTGGCCGGTTTCGACGAGGACCTCAGCGCCAACGCCATCGAGCAATATGTCAGCCGCCTGCGCAAGCGGCTGGCGCCCTATGGCCTGACAGTCAGGACCGCGCGCGGCATCGGCTATTATCTCGAAAAGATCCAAAACCCCTGATGGCGCGGACGCGGCCCTATTCGCTCCGCCGGCGGCTGTTGCTGTGGCTCCTTGTGCCGCTGGTCGCCCTCGGCCTGATTGCGCTGGCCGACACCTACAACGAAGCCGTGGAAACGGCCAACGCCGTCTCCGACCGCGTGCTCGCCGGCTCGGCGCTGGCAATCGCCGAGCGCGTGGTGGTGGCCGAGGACGGGGCGCTGGAGGTCGACATCCCCTATGTCGCGCTCGAAATGCTGACCTCGGCGGCACAGGACCGCGTCTTCTACCGCGTCGACGGCCCCGACGGCTTCATCACCGGCTACCAGACGCTGCCCGTCATCGACGGGCTGGAGCTCGAAGAGAGCGGGTATGAAGATGCCAGCTTCCGCGGTGAGCCGATTCGGCTCACTTCACTGTCCCGCGCCGCCTCGACGGGTGCGACCTCGATCCCGTTCGTCGTCACCATTGCCGAAACGACGATCGCCCGCACCCAGCTTGCGCAGACAATCCTGCTGCGCTCGGCGCTGAGACTCGCCATCCTGATAGGCAGTGCGGCGGCGATCGTCTGGTTCGCCGTCACCTTCTCGCTCAGGCCGCTCTACCGGCTGCGCGACGCCATTGCCGAGCGCAATCCCGACGACCTGCACCCGATCGAGCAGTCGGTGCCGAAGGAGGTGCGTGGACTGGTCGACACGGTCAATTCCTTCATGGGCCGGCTCGGCTCGGCGCTCGGTGCGATGCGGCATTTCACCGGCAATGCCAGCCACCAGCTGCGCACGCCGCTGACCATCATCCGCACCCAGCTGGCGCTCGCCTCGCGCGCCCATTCGCTGGAAGAGGCGCGGCAGGCGGCCCGGATGGGCGACGAGGCGGTGGCCCATGCCGAGCGCGTCATCGCCCAGCTGCTGTTGCTCGCCAAGGTCGACGAAGCGGCATCCGACCGGCTGAAGAACCTTGGCGCGGTCAACCTGACCAAGCTTGCCCAGCAGCTCACCGCCGACCGCGTCACCCAGGCGCATGCCGCCGGCATCGACCTTGGTTTCGAGGGCGAAGAGCCGCTGTTCGTGCGCGGCGAGCCGATGCTGCTCGGCGAAATGATCCGCAACCTGATCGAGAACGTGCTTGCCTATGCCGGCAGCGACGCCGAGGCGACGGTCAAGGTGCTCGACGGCGGCACCGAGGTGGTGCTGGAGGTCGAAGACACCGGTCCGGGGATCGCGCCCGCCGATCTTGAAGGCGTGCGACAGCGCTTCGTCCGCGGGCGAGCCGGCGACAAGCCCGGCGCCGGTCTCGGCCTGCCGATCGTCGAGGAAATCGCCTCGCTGTTCGGCGGCCGGCTGGAGTTGTTGGCCGGGGCCGATGGCCGTGGGCTCAGGGTCAGCGTGGCGTTGGGGAAGGCCGCCGACGCCTAGCAGCCCGAGCAGGAGCGCTCGTCATCCCGAAAACCGGAGCGAAGCGCAGGTTGTCCGGGAGCATTGATGAGCACGACCGGGATCTGGCTTGCGGTTGCATCCATGAAGGCCAACGAAGCATGGACTTGGCCGCCCATCACGATGATCCAGTCAATGGGTCCCGGCTCTCGCTCCGCTCGGCCGGAATGACGTCGCCGCGCTTCATCCAACACCCCTCATCCGTCCATTGGGGGCATCTTCTCCCACAAGGAGAGGACGGATCGCGCCTACGTCCTGACGAAGGTCAGATAGGCCGGAGTGCGGTTCTCGCGGATGGCCTTGGCTTCGTAGCGGGTGCGGGTCCAGCCTTCGTAGGGGGTGTGCCAGTCCTTGGCATCAGCGGCCTGCCAGTCGAAGGCAGGGTGGGCGCGGCAGTGCTGCAGGGTCCAGTTGACATAGGTGTCGATGTCCGAGGCGAAGCGGAACTTCGCGCCGCTTTTCAGCACGCGGGCGAAGCGGTCGAGATTGACCGGGCTGACGAAACGGCGCTTCCAGTGCTTTTTCTTGCGCCACGGGTCGGGATACAGCAGGTCGATGCCGTCGACCGAGGCCTCCGGCAGCCAGTCGAGCAATTGGGTGGCGTCCTCGTCGTAGAGCCGGATGTTGGCGAGCGGCTTTTCATGCAGCGCCGCAGCCATCTTGGCCATGCCGTTGACGAAGGGCTCAATGCCGATGAAGCCGTCATCGGCATTGTTCGCAGCGATATGGCGAAGATGTTCGCCGCCGCCGAAACCGATCTCGAGCCTGACCTTTGAAACCTCGGCTTCGAACATGGTGCGAAGATCGGCAGGAGCGGCCACGCCCAGGTCGATGCCGAGGCGTGCCAATCCTTGCTCAAGCGCCTCCGCCTGATAGGGGCGGATGGGCTTGCCGCGCCGACGCCCGAAGAAGGCTTCCGTCGAGCGGCTGCGGCGCGGTTCCTGTTCCATTGGTGGTCCTACGGTCGCCTCAGGCGGCGACCGCTTCCTTGCCGGCAACGGCGTCCTTGAGTGCCTTCACCAGATCGGTCTTCTCCCAGGAGAAGGAACCGTCGCGACCGGCCTTGCGGCCGAAATGGCCGTAGGACGAAGTCTTGGCATAGATCGGCTTGTTGAGGTCGAGGTGACGGCGGATGCCCGACGGCGACAGGTCCATGACCTGGCGCAGCGCATCTTCCAGCACCGCCTCGTCGACCTTGCCGGTGCCGTGCAGGTCGACATAGACCGACAGCGGCTGGGCAACGCCGATGGCGTAGGACAGCTGGATGGTGCAACGGTCGGCAAGCTTGGCCGCAACGACGTTCTTGGCGAGGTAGCGCGCGGCATAGGCTGCGGAGCGGTCGACCTTGGTGGTGTCCTTGCCGGAGAACGCACCGCCGCCATGCGGGGCAGCGCCGCCGTAAGTGTCGACGATGATCTTGCGGCCGGTGAGGCCGGCGTCGCCGTCAGGACCGCCGATGACGAACTTGCCGGTCGGGTTGATGTACCAGTTGCAGTCGTTGGCGATCTCGAGGTCGCCAAGGGCTTCGCGGATGTAGGGTTCGACGACCTTGCGGACCTTGCCCGAATCCCAGCTGCCGTCGAGGTGCTGGGTCGAAAGCACGATCTGAGTGACTTCATGGGCCTTGCCGTCCTGGTAGCGCACGGTGACCTGGCTCTTGGCATCCGGACCGAGCTTGCCGACATCGCCCTGGCCCTCGTGGCGGGCCGAAGCCAGCAGTTCGAGAATCTTGTGGCTGTAATAGATCGGCGCCGGCATCAGGTCGGGCGTTTCGCGGCAGGCATAACCGAACATGATGCCCTGGTCGCCGGCACCCTCTTCGCCCTGGCGGTCGGCGGCGCTGTCGACGCCCTGGCCGATGTCGGGCGACTGGCCGTGCAGCAGCACGTCGATGCGGGCGGTCTTCCAGTGGAAGCCGGCCTGCTCGTAGCCGATGGCGCGGATGGCCTTGCGGGCCACCGACTTGAACTTGGACGGATTGACGACCGGATGACCGGCGGCGTCCTTCACGACCTGGCCGTTCTTGTCTTTCTTCAGCAGCGTGTCCGGCACGCGAACTTCGCCGGCGATCACGACGCGGTTGGTGGTTGCCAGGGTTTCACAGGCAACGCGGACCTTCCACGGATCCATGCCGGTCTTTTTGGCTTCACGATAGACGAGATCGACGATCTCATCGGAAATGCGGTCGCACACCTTGTCGGGGTGACCTTCGGATACGGACTCGGAGGTGAAAAGATAATTCTGCCGCTGCACGGGATGTCCCCTCTAGAAAGCGATCGGCGCGATGCCGATCATTTGGCGCGACACGTGTTAGCGAAGCCTGCCAGACCTCGTCAAGCAGGCTTCATCGCGGAAGCGCTGTTAATGCAAGGGAGTTGCGACGGCGCATCGCCGTCGCACTCGCGCATCGGCCCGAAGATCAGAAGCGATTTTCGGGCAGTCGGGGCGCGGCTCGCGCATCCGGCGGGACGCGCAACGCTGCGCTGCTACTGGTCTTCGTCGTCGGCCAGGACCTTAGCCAACTCGATAACCTTGCGCCGAACCTTGGGGTTGGAAATCCGGGCAAAAGCGCGGTTGAGCTGGAGGCCTTCGGCGCTCGAGAGAAAATCGACCACAAAAGACGTGGACGAATCTTCCGACAGCCCCTTGTGCTCGCCGCCCTCGGCGCCGGGGGCGTCCTCGAAGAAGAAAGCAACCGGAACGCTCAGGATGGAAGCGATGGCCTGAAGGCGACTCGCTCCGACACGATTTGTTCCTTTTTCATATTTCTGGATTTGCTGAAAAGTAATGCCGAGGCTCTCTCCAAGTTTCTCCTGGCTCATTCCAAGCATATTGCGTCGCAGGCGAATGCGTCCGCCGACGTAGACGTCGGTCGGATTTGGCTTTTTCTTGTTCTCTTTTTCCACTGTCTTTCCTCGCCGGATTTTTCCAGCTTATTATTTGGGCAGGCACCCCATTCAGGGCAGTTTATTGCGTCCGGGTGCAGACGTTGATTGGCACAGCTTCTGGCTGCGCGGCGACATATGAGTTTCTAACAAGCGCAGTGTCAATTCGCCCTGAGCCTCTGTCTGAGCTTCAAGCCACTTGCCGCTACGGCAATCAACAACATGATCAGGAAAGCGTTAACGCGCGAAAACGGCGGCGAGGCAGCGCCAATAGCGGCCACCGGAAGCGAGACATCGATGGTGCCGCGAACATTCATCGCAAGTGCATCCACAACTCGCCCGCTCGGGTCGACAATGCCGGAAATTCCTGTGTTGGCCGCGCGCAGGACCGGCAACCCGTTTTCGACCGCGCGGACCTGCGACTGCCGGAAATGCTGGTAGGGGCCCGGAGTGTCGCCAAACCATGCGTCGTTGGTCACGTTTACAATAATCCCAGTTGACGCTGCGTCAACTGCAACCATGCGGGGAAAGATAATTTCATAACAAATGAAGGCTGATGCCTTGATGCCGCTGGGCAGCTCGAGCGGTCGCCGGTCGGTGCCGGCGGAGAAGTTCATCGGCCCGGCGACGAGCTGCGTCAGCCCGATCCGCTCCATCAGTCCGGCGAAAGGGATGTACTCGCCGAAGGGTACGAGATGGACCTTGTCGATGGCATCGACGATCTCGCCCTTGTCGTTGATGGAGACGACGGAATTGTAATAGCGGGTGTCGGCGCCGGCTACCGATTCGCCTTCGGCGCGCACTGTGCCGGCCATCAAGGTTTGGCCGTCGCCCAGCATGTCGCCGATCGCCACCAGCGCATCCGGCCGTTCGGTGAACAGGAACGGCACCGAGGTTTCGGGCCAGATGATCAGGTCCGGCTTTTTCGCTCCCGGCTGGGGCGCCTCGGCCGAGAGCTGCAGCATGCTGGCAAAGATGCGGTCGCGGACGCGGCCATCCCATTTTTCGCTGAGGTCGATGTTGGGCTGAACGACGCGGACATTGAGCGTCCGCCCGGCAGGCTGTGCCGGCCTGGACAGCTTGAAATAGCCATATCCGGCATGGGCCGCGACCAGCACTGCGGCAAGGGCTGTGCCGAGCTTGAGGTTACGCCGGTCGGCGAGCAGCGCCGGCATGGCAAAGACGAAGACCGCCAGCACGTTCATGCCGGTGACGCCTGCAATCGTCACGCTCTGCATGAACAGAGGCACGGGCATGGCCGCGAAGCCGAGCGGATTCCACGGAAAACCGGTAAACAGGAAGGTTCGCAGCCACTCGATCAGGCCGAAGGCGAAGGCAAGCGCTGCAATGCGGCCAATGCCGTCGCTCCACAACAGCCGCGCCAGCGCGGCAGCGAAGCCGTAGAAAAAAGCCAGGATCAGAGGGATGCCGACGACGGCGAAAGGCAGCGCCCAGGCAAAACTCTCGGCTTCGACCAGCAATGCGCCGCCGACCCACCACAGGCCGGCGAGGAAATAGCCGAAGCCGAACCACCAGCCGGTGGAAAAGGCCGGCATGAGGCGGCGGATGAAACCCGCCGGCCTGTCGGCGACGGCGCCGTCGAGCAGCCAGACCAGGATCGGGAACGAGACGAAGCAGGCGGCGAAGAAATCGTAAGGCGCTTGACCGAGGACGGCAAAGGCGCCGGCCACAAAGGCGACAAGCGCCCTTTTCCATCCCCACAGCAGAATTATCCGCCCAGCATGACGCTCCATCCGTGCCCTCGTCGCAGAATCACGGATCGAAGGTGTAGCAGCACCGCAGGGCGGCACCAAATGGCGGACCGCCCGGCGGGAACAGGCTCACGCCTGTTCAGCCTTGGCGCGACGGCGGCGCTCGCTCTTGACGCTGTGGACGATGCGGACGCGCTTGACGCGGCGCGGATCGGCGTCGAGCACATGGAACTCGAAGCCTGGGATCGCCTGCACCACTTCACCGCGCGCCGGCACGCGGCCGAGGGCGTTGAAGATCATGCCGCCAATGGTGTCGACATATTCGCTGTGTTCGCCGGGCGAGAACTCCTCGCCGAGAACCTTGGCGACTTCCTCGATCTCGGCCTTGCCGTCGACGACATAAACGCCATCGCCGGCTTGGGTGATCATCGGCTCGTCGTCGTCATCCTCGTCCTCGATGTCGCCGACGACCATCTCGACGATGTCCTCGAGCGAGACGAGACCATCGGTGCCGCCATACTCGTCGATGACCAGCGCCATCTGGGTGCGCGTCGCCTGCATGCGGCTCATCAGGTCGGAGGCCAGCATCGACGGCGGCACGAACAGCACCGTGCGGATCAGGTTGAGGTCGCCGATCGTGCGCTTAAGGTCGACCTGGGCGAGATCCAGTTGCATGTCGGCGGCTTGCGTCTTGCGCGCCCTGCCCTTCTTGACACGCGCGCCACGGGTGATGTGAGCCAGCACGTCGCGAATGTGGACCATGCCGCGCGGATCGTCGAGCGTCTCGACATAGACAGGCATGCGCGAATGGCCCGACTGCTCGAACACCGAAAGCAATTCGCCGAGGGTCGTCGACAGCTCGATCGCCTCGACGTCGGCTCGCGGCACCATGACATCCTCGACCCTGACTTCGCGGAGCCGGAGGATGTTGTTGAGCATGGCACGTTCGCCGGGCGAAAACGAATCGACGTCGCTGCCGGTTTCGGCCAGCGCATCGACAATTTCCTCACGGATATTGGTGCCGTTGCTGCGGTGGCGGAAAAACCGGCTCAACCGCTCGATGAATGTTGGCCGCTCGGCCTGGGGGTCGTGCGTCGCTTGTAACGGCGCACTGCTACTAGGTCCGTCCTCGGTCTGGTCGGAGGCCCTTGCCGCGGTTCCCGTGTCGGGCGTGGCGGCAGTCTCTTGCTTGTCGTTCATCGTCGTCCGGTCGTTGTTCGTCCCTGTTACGCGTAGGGATCGGGAATGGCAAGCCTCGCCAGCGCCTGGCGTTCAAGCGCCTCCATTTCCTCGGCCTCCTCGTCGGTCTCGTGATCATACCCCAAAAGGTGCAGGAGTCCGTGGATTATGAGGTGGGTTATGTGGTTTTCGAGCGGCTTGCCTTCAAGCTCGGCCTCGCGCTTCACCGTCTCGTAGGCAAGTACGATGTCGCCGAGCATCGGCGGCAAAGCGTCGCCCGGAGCCATCGGGAAGGCCGGAAAGGACAGCACGTTCGTCGGCTTGTCCTTTTCACGCCATTCCGCGTTGAGGCTTTGGATGGCGTCGTCGTCGGTGAAAACCAGGCTGAGCTCGACGCCGTCGACGATTTTGACCTCTGCCTCGGCCAAGGCAGCAGGCACCGCCCGGTCGACGATTGCGCGCAGCGTATCTTCGTTCGGCCAACCGCCTTCCTCGATCATCAAGTCAATGTCGAGAGCGCCCGCCGCAACGGCGGACGCCGGTGTTTTCTTGTCAGGCATGACCAAAACTTTTCCCGATCAACCCTCGGTGCCAAGGCCGCGCGCGACCTTGCCGTCGCGGTCATAGGCTCTGACGATCTCGGCGACCAGCGGATGGCGAACGACGTCGGCGTCGTTGAAGCGCACGGTCACAGCACCCGGCACACCGTCGAGGATGCGCAGCGCCTCGACCAAGCCCGACTTGGTGTTGGGCGGCAAGTCGATCTGCGTCGGGTCGCCCGTGATGATCATGCGCGAGCCCTCGCCGAGACGGGTCAGGAACATCTTCATCTGCATCGAGGTGGTGTTCTGCGCCTCGTCGAGGATGACGGCCGAATGGGCCAGCGTGCGGCCACGCATGAAGGCCAGCGGCGCGATCTCGATCACTTCCGCGGCAATGGCGCGCTCGACCTTGTCGGCCGGCATCATGTCGTAGAGCGCGTCATAGAGTGGGCGCAGATAGGGATCGACCTTTTCCTTCATGTCGCCGGGCAGGAAGCCAAGGCGTTCGCCCGCTTCGACCGCCGGACGCGACAGGATGATGCGCTCGACCATGCCGCGCTCGAGCAGCATGGCGGCATGTGCCACCGCCAGATAGGTCTTGCCGGTACCGGCAGGGCCAATGCCAAAGACGAGCTCGGCGCGCTCCAGCGCCCGCATATAGGCGTCCTGGTTGAGCGAGCGGGCATAGATGGTGCGCTTGCGGGTCGAAATCTGGGCGGCGGCCATCTTGCCCTTGCGCTCCAGCGTCGGCAGCGTCAGCTGGTCGTCGGGAGCAACCGCCATGCGCACGGCGCCGTCTACGTCGGATTGCGCCACTTCGCCGCCTTTCTGCAGGATGGCATAGAGATGATCGAGCGCCCGTCGCGCCTGCTCGGCAGCAGTCGCGCTGCCCTTGATGGTCAGCTGGTTGCCGCGCGAGCGGATGTCGACGCCGAGTTTCTGTTCGAGACGGGCCAGGTTCTCGTCGAACTGGCCATAAAGCGCACTGGCTAGCTTGTTGTTGTCGAAGGTCAGTACGATGTGCGCCATGTCAGACGCCCCGGAGGGCAGGTTCTTGAGTTCAGCAGCGCTCAACCGTCTCTCCTCATCTGCCGTACGGCCGATCAGACCGCCTCGGCGAACAGGCTGTTGGTGCCTGTCTTCGTGATTCGCACATCAACAATGTCACCGATTTCGCCGGCCTTTTCATCAACAATAACCGGCTGCAGCCATGGCGACCGTCCGACGATCTGCCCAGGCTGGCGACCCGGCTTTTCGATCAGCGTCGAAATCGTCTGTCCGACCAGCCCGTCGGCGAAGGCGTGTTGCTGCTCGGTGATCAGCTTTTGCAGCCGCTGCAGGCGCTCGTCCTTGACCTTTTCCTCGACATGGCCGTCCATGTCGGCGCCCGGCGTGCCGGGACGCGGCGAATATTTGAACGTGTAGGCCGAGGCGTAATTGGTCTGGCGCACGATCTCCATTGTAGCCTCGAAATCGGCATCCGTCTCGCCGGGAAAACCGACGATGAAATCGCCCGACATGGCGATGTCGGGACGGGCAGCGCGGATTCGATCGATCAGCTTGAGATAATCAACCGCAGTATGCCTGCGGTTCATCGCCTTGAGTATGCGGTCCGAGCCAGACTGAACCGGCAGATGCAGATAGGGCATCAGGGCGCGCAGGTCGCGATGGGCTGAAATCAGCTCGTCGTCCATGTCGCGCGGGTGGCTGGTGGTGTAGCGCAGCCGGGCAATGCCGGGGATTTCCGCGAGCCGGTAAAGCAGGCGGCCAAGCCCCCACTCCTTGCCGTCGGCGCCCTCGCCATGCCAGGCGTTGACGTTTTGCCCAAGCAAGGTGACCTCGCGCACGCCGGCCTCGGCCAGCCTTTCGGCCTCGGTGACGATCTGGGCGACCGAGCGCGACACCTCAGAGCCCCTGGTATAGGGCACCACGCAGAAGGTGCAGAACTTGTCACAGCCTTCCTGGACGGTCAGGAAGGCGGTGACGCCACGGCGGGCGACCTCGGCCTTGCGCGGCTGCGGCAGGTGCTCGAATTTGTCCTCGAGCGCATATTCGGTCTCGACCACCTTCTGGCCGCCGCGTGCCTTCTTCACCACCTCGGGCAGGCGGTGATAGGTCTGCGGCCCGACGACGAGATCGACCGCCGAAGCACGGCGGATGATCTCGCGACCCTCGGCCTGGGCGACGCAGCCGGTGACGCCAACGATCATCTCGCGCCCGGCCTCGGCCCGCTCGGCTTTGAGCTGGCGCAGGCGGCCAAGCTCCGAATAGACCTTCTCGGCGGCCTTTTCCCTGATGTGGCAAGTGTTGAGCAACACCAGGTCGGCGTCGTCGATGGTCTCGGTCGCGGCGTAGCCATCGGCAGCGAGCGCATCGCTCATGCGCTGCGAGTCGTAGACATTCATCTGGCAGCCATAGGTCTTGATGAAGACCTTCCTGGCAGCGCCCGTTGCGGCGGCGGCAGTGCCGGCCGGATTGATTTCAGCGATATCGTCGATTTCCATGCGGCGCCTCTTAGCGCTTTTCCCAGGCAAAAAACAGACGGTTTGGGTCGCCAGCCCTAGATGGAGGACGTGGCAGCGCGACCTCCCGCGAGGCAAGACCGCTGAGGCTCACATGCAGCAACTGCCGACGGAACTTGATGTGGCAGGAAAGCAACAATCATCGCCCCTTTGCAACCTGTGAGAAAGCAAACGCTTTCTCTCAACCACGCAGGTATGTACATCTAGGTCAGCTTGAGTTGTGGGGGCTTTTCGATGAGACAGATTCTTGCGGCAACTGTGGCGATGCTGGCAATCGTAACCGCAGCTGGTGCTGCCGACAGCGTGGCACCCGAAGCAGGCTCCGCTACGTACAACTGGTCAGGGTTCTATGCCGGCGTGTTGCTCGGTTATGGAACTGGAGACTCTTCCGCGATCAGCGATAACGGCTTCGATGGGTCCGCGCCCGAAGATAGAGCCGACCTCAGCCCCAAGGGTTTTGCCGTGGGAGCCGTAGCCGGCTACAACTGGCAAAGAGATCAGTTGGTCTTTGGTGTGGAAAGCGAGGTTGGCTATCTCGGTGCCAAGGATGACTTCTGGTTTCCAGATGGCGATGACTACTTTGCCCGCAGCGAGTATGGACTGTACGGCAGTCTGGCAGGCCGTCTTGGTTTCGCCATTGACCGGACCCTTATCACTGCCCGGGCCGGTGTAATCGTTGCCGACATCGACTATGGCTATGGCGACATAGACGGCGGCGTGAACGGCGAGCCTGATCCTGACTCCTCGATCTTCGGAGACGGTGCCCGTGCAGGATTCACGATCGGCGCGAGCATCGAGCATGCATTCGCGGGAGATTGGGTCGGGCGCCTGGACTATGCTTACTCGGACTTTGGCTCCCACATCGAAACCGATGGTTTCGATGAAACTTATGACGTGTCCGACAACCTTCACATGATCCGGATAGGCCTCATCAAGAGGTTCTGATCGACAGCAAACAATCAGACCCCCGGCTCCGGTCGGGGTTTTTGTCTGTTTGCGTTGGCCCAGCCTGCACCTTTCGAAGGGCCACGAGGCCTGTTGACCGGCGGATGCTCAGCGCACCGGCAGCGGCTGACCGAGCGACTGTTGCATCATGTCGCGGACGCGCTCTTCCATCAGCCGCGTCGCTTCCTTGCGGCTCGACCTGGCGGAAAAGTCGATCGGCTCGCCGAAGCGGATCTCGACGTCGAGCCCGCCTTCGGCGAGCAGCTGACCGACATGCGGCACCAGATCCATGTCGCCGATCCAGCTGGCAAGCGGGCGATGCTGGCGTCCAAGCGGAATGCCATGGATGCGGGTATAGGCGATCGACACCGGCTGGATGACGACATGTTCGGCGGCCCCTTCGGCGATTGCCATCGAGGCTGCGCCGAACAGCGTGCTCTTGAACGGCAGCAGCATGTTGCCGTCGCCGGTGCTGCCTTCGGCAAACAGCACCATGGCGTTGCCGGCGGCAAGGCGCCGGGCAATTTCGCTGGCTTGGTCGCCCGACTTGCGCTTGCGTTCGCGCTCGATGAAGACGGTGCGCTGCAGCCGCGACAGGAAGCCGAAGATCGGCCAGCCGTTCAGTTCCGATTTGGCGATGAAGGTGACGTCGAATCGCGACCCCATCGCCATGATGTCGGTCCAGGAGATGTGGTTGGAGGCGATCATCAGCGGTCGGGTCTTCACCATCTCACCGACGACATGCACGCGCATGCCCAGCGCCTTGAGCATGGCGCGGTGCCAGATCTTTAGGATCACGGTTTCCGGCCACAGGCCGGTCTTCATCGAGATCACCTGCAGCGGCACCAGCACCAGCGAGGCCGCTACCATCCAGAAGAGCGCGAGCCCTGTGCGGATTTTTCCGATCATGTAGCCCTCAAAGCCCCCGAACGGGCCTCTGGCTAGCGAAGATCGAGCCGCATGACAAGCGCGCCCGTCGCCCCTTGCGCCGACTGATAGTAGTTCGGACGCTTGCCGACCTCGTGGAAACCGAACTTGCGATAGAGACCGATCGCTGGCGCGTTGGTCTCGTCGACCTCAAGGAACAGCGCTTCGGCGCGCTGGGCGTGCAGTTCGCGCAGCACGGCATCCATCAGCCGCCAGCCGAGGCCATGGCGGCGGTGCGACCGCGAAACCGCAATCGTCAGGATTTCCGCCTCGCCCGCCGCAAGCCTGGCGAGCACGAAACCGGCGGGGGCCTCGGCGCCATGACCGATCTCGCGGACGGCAAAGCCGAACACCGTGTCCTGTTCGAGAAGTGCCGAAAACTCTTCGCCCGACCAGGGCCTGACGAAATCCTCGCGATGCAAGGGAGCGATGGCGGCGCTGTCGCCAATGGTCAGGAGTTCGAGGGCGTAGTCGCGCTTCAGCGGCCAGAACGGCAGTTTCATTTCTGTTCCCTAGGCAGCACGAAGCCAGCCTGCGGCTTGGCATCCGGTGCTCTCAGATAAATCGGCTTCGGCCGCTCGCCATCGCCAGCCTTGCCGGCGGCGATACGGGCATAGGTACCGATGTCGGCGGTGGCCGACACGGGCCCTAATGTGATGTCCATGCCGGCGGCAGCGCCGGCGATCAGCTTCGCCGCGGTGCCGGCCAGCGCCATCGTTTCCGCTGCGGCGATGGTTTCGGCCTCATCGAGCGTGAGGACCGCCGGTTCATGAACCGCTTGTCCGTTTTCATCATAGACGGCGGCATGCAGTTCCGCACGCCCGGCATCAAGGGCAGCAAGCACCTTGCATGGCCCCAGCGCCGCGCGCGTTTCGGCCGCCAATGCCTCCAGCGTCGTCACGCCGACTGCCGGGATTTTCAACGCCAGCGAGAAGCCACGCGCCGCCGATACAGCAACCCGCACGCCGGTAAACGAGCCGGGGCCGATGGAAACGCCAATGCGCCCGAGGTCGGAATATGTCTTGCCGGCCTGCGCCAACGCCTCGTCGATGACGGCCATCAGATGCTCGGCATGGCCCTTGCCGAGGTCGCGCACGGAGCGACCAAGCTCGCGGCCGGCGCCGACATCGTAGACGCTGGCGGCACAGAGGCTGGCGGCACAGTCGATGGCGAGCAGGATCATGATGCCCAGTACCTTGCGGGTATGGCGAGCTCTTTCGCGCCCCCCTCTGGCCTGCCGGCCATCTCCCCCACGATGGGGGAGATCAGCAAGTGCTGCCTACCGCGCGCTCTGCAAGGTCTTAAGAAGTTTCCTTTGCGTCGCAGTTGATTAGCTGAGGCGGGCATGAAGGCCTGATCTCCCCCCTTGTGGGGGAGATGCCCGGCAGGGCAGAGGGGAGCGTGAAGAAACGCTGTCATACGAGATAGGCTACCACGGACTGCTTAGCATTCCGTTGGCAATGATCAGCCCCGTTCCTTCGCCTTGAGTTCGAGCCTGCGCTTGTGGAGGACCGGTTCGGTATAGCCGTTGGGCTGGGCGCGGCCTTCGAAGACGAGGTCGCAGGCAGCGCGGAAGGCGGTCGACTGGTCGAACTCCGGCGCCATCGGCTTGTAGAGCGGATCGCCGACATTCTGCCGGTCGACGATCGCCGCCATGCGCTGCAGCGAATCCATCACCTGGATGTGCGAGCAGACGTCGTGGCGCAGCCAGTTGGCGATGTGCTGGGACGAGATGCGCAAGGTGGCGCGGTCTTCCATCAGCCCGACGTCGTTGATGTCGGGAACCTTGGAACAGCCGACGCCCTGGTCGATCCAGCGCACGACATAACCCAGGATGCCCTGCGCATTGTTGTCGAGCTCACGCTGGATCTCGTCGGGCGTCCAGTTGGGACGGACGACCACAGGCACCGACAGGATGTCGTCGAGCCGCGCCTTGGGCCGGCTCTTCAGCTGATCCTGCACCTGGTGCACGTCGACCTTGTGGTAGTGGGTGGCATGAAGCGTCGCCGCCGTCGGCGACGGCACCCAAGCGGTGTTGGCGCCGGCCTTGGGGTGAGCGATCTTCTGCTCCAGCATCGCTGCCATCAGGTCGGGCATCGCCCACATGCCCTTGCCGATCTGGGCATGGCCCGACAGGCCACATTCGAGCCCGGTGTCGACGTTCCACGCCTCATAGGCATTGATCCATGGCGCCTGCTTCATGTCGCCCTTGCGCACCATGGGGCCGGCTTCCATCGAGCTGTGGATTTCGTCGCCGGTGCG
>NZ_JACJHY010000020.1 GCF_014138625.1 Aminobacter ciceronei | reverse complement strand
GATCGAAACGCGCCATGATCACCTCCCGCTGATTGCAGGAAGGGAATCACAACCGATGCCAAATGGGAATCCCGTTTATGGGTATGTGACCTAGAGCACACGCAATCATCCTTACAGAGCGTCGGCCCGATCGAAGACGGCGGCGCTCCACTGAGGTAATGACTTCGACCCGCGCTCAACTCGACGTTGCCCCTGCAGCCTAATCCGATTTGAAGTTCGTTCCAATGAGCACATGATGAGCAGATCATTGGGATTGGAAGAGCACGACGTCGTAATGTCGGGCCGCCGATCTGTGTGACAGGCATCATGTGATGCGATTCCTTGATCTACCAGTGAAAGGCCAAATTCGGTGGCATGTAGGTGTCCGAGGCGAAGTACCTCAAGGTGTCGAGGACGAGAACACACTGCTTATGCGGCTTCTGGCCTTTGCCACGGGCGACCCGTTCGCATCATTGATGGCAAACCGATGACGAGGCAATCTGATTGCGCGATGCGGAGCTTTTCGCGTCCACGCCACCGATTTGCGACGAAGCCCATCGGTCAGCTCGGTGACTACGACAAATGGATTCCGTAGCCGACAACAGTCATTCGACCTCGCGCAACCGGTCTCGTCTACGTGGAGAGCGCCTCCAAACCCGTGAACAGTGCCAACGCCTCCGGATTCGACAGAGCCTCCCTATTCCTGACCGTTCGGCCATGAACGACCTCGCGGACTGCAAGCTCAACCACTTTGCCTGATCTAGTGCGGGGAATATCATTCACCGCGATAATCTTGGCAGGTACGTGACGCGGCGATGCTTGGTGACGGATGCGCGCCTTCATCTGTAGGATTAACTCGTCGTCAAGCGCTATACCGGACGCCAGGCGGACAAAGAGAATAATACGTTCGTCGCCCTGCCATTCCTGCCCGATACACAGTGCCTCAACGACCTCTTCCATGTTTTCAATCTGATTGTAGATCTCGGCCGTGCCTATGCGAACCCCGCCGGGGTTAAGCGTGGCGTCTGAACGGCCATGGATGACCATGCCTCCATGCTCCGTCCATTCAGCGAAGTCACCATGACACCAGACCTTATCGAACCGTTCGAAGTACGCCGCTCGGTACTTCGCTCCGTTGGGGTCATTCCAAAACATGATTGGCATGGACGGAAAAGCTTTGGCGCAGACAAGCTCCCCTTTCCCGTGACGTATGGGACGACCAGCGTCGTCCCATACGTCCACTGCAAGGCCCAAGCCCGCCCCCTGGATTTCGCCGCGCCACACCGGCTGAAGTGGATTACCGAGTACAAAGCAGGAAATGATGTCGGTGCCGCCAGCGATCGACGCGAGATGCACGTCCTCCTTGATACATTCATGAACGAAGCTGAAGCTGTCCGGAGATAGTGGCGACCCTGTCGAGGCGATCAGGCGTAGGCTCGCAAGATCGTGGGTCGCAGGCTTGAGCCCGCTCACGCGCAGCGCGTCGATGTACTTCGCGGAGGTGCCAAAAATGGCGAAGTGCTCGGCCTCTGCATACTCGAAAAGGACTTTTGCATCCGGCGCGAAGGGAGACCCGTCGTAGAGACAAAGCGTTGCACCTGACGCAAGGCCACTCACAAGCCAATTCCACATCATCCAGCCGCAGGTGGTGAAGTAAAAGAGCTTTTCACCAAGTTGTAGCCCGCAATGCAGTCTGTGCTCTTTCAGGTGCTGCAACAGCGTGCCGCCAGCGGAATGCACTATGCATTTTGGTACTCCGGTCGTGCCAGAGGAGAACAGGACGTAGAGCGGGTGGGAGAATGGTAAGCGCGTGAATGTCGGCGCCTCGGCGCGATATGGCGCGATGAAATCTTCGAGCGTCCGTGAGTCCGCTATCTTACGTGCCACGTCCTTTGCATCGCCTGCGTAGTGCACAATCACGGATGGAGCGCCTAGCCGCGCCGCGATTGCGGGTACTTTTTCCGACAAGTCCTGTTTCTTGCCGCCATACCAGTAGGCGTCACACGCCACAAAAAGCTTCGGGCCAATCTGGCTGAAGCGATCTAGGACTCCCTGTTCCCCGAAATCTGGTGAGCAGGATGACCATATGGCGCCTATCGATGCGGCGGCCAGCATGCACGCGACCGTTTCTGGCATGTTAGGCATCATCGCGGCTATGCAATCGCCTTCCCCGATGCCCATCGCTGTATATGCTTGCTGAAGCTGCGAAACCGCAGCGCGCAGCCGATCCCACGACCAGCGATCGGCAGCCTTATCCTCGCCACGAAAAACGATCGCGTCGGCGCTGCTTGCGCTCGCCAGCAGGTTTTCCGCGAAGTTCAACCTTGCATCTGGGAAGAACTGCGCCTCTCGCATCTCACCTACATCGACCAAGGCGCGAGCACCGCGCTCACCCTTGACGTTGCAGAAATCCCAAACCTCACTCCAGAATTCCTCTCGATTGTCAGTCGACCAAGCATGCAGGTCGGCGTAGCAGTGCATTTCCATGCCATACTTGGAGTTGCAACTCTCCATGAAGGCAGCCATTGGAGCTGCGGCAGCAGACGACGCCGAAGGCGTCCAGATCGGTTGGGTATCGTTCATGCGGGAAGCTCCGCTGTCGGTGACGCGAATGGAGTGCGACGCATGCCCCGGGGCCGGTTCGCTATTTGAAATAGAGGCGGTGGGAAGGGCGCTTTTCACCCCTTTGCAGAGGGCCTTAGCCTGCAGTCCATCCACCATCGATCAGAAGGGAGGTTCCCGTGATCATCGAGGCGGCGTCACCCGCGAGGAAAACGACAGCACCCATGATGTCCTCGATTTCGCCCGCCCGCCCCAGCTTGATCTTCGAAGTGATCCAGGCAGCCCTCTCGGGATCGCTGAACGTCGGCTCAGACAGCGGCGTGCGAATGAAGGTCGGGCAGATGGTGTTGACGCGGATGTTGTGCGGCCCGAGCTCAATCGCTGCGGATTTGGTCATGCCCTCGATTGCGTGCTTGGTGGCGGCGTAAACCGTGCGGTCGATGCCGCCGACGTGGCCCATCTGGGAGGAAATCGAGATGATCGAGCCGCCCTTCCCCGCCCGAACCATGCCGCGCGCCACGGCCTGCGTGGCGAAGTAGGCTCCGCGAAGATTCACGCCCACGACAGCGTCGAAGTCCGGCACTGTCGTGTCTACCATGGGAGCATGCCGGGCAGCGCCGGCGTTGCTGACAAAAATGTCGAACGGTCCCGCTTCGCCGATCACCGCGGCAGCGGCTGCGGGATCGTCGACGTCGAGCTGCAAAGCTCCTGCCGAAAGCCCTGCGGCAGTGAGAGCTCGCACCGCCTCCTCCACTGCCTCCAGCCCGCGGGCAGCGCACACCACGTGCGCGCCCGCTTCGGCCAGGGCCACCGCGCACCCCAACCCGATGCCACGCGAGGCGCCGCTTACCAGCGCCCTGCGACCATCAAGCCTGAACGATGGAGTGCACGGCAACTTCGTCATTCTGCCGCCTCCGCGTAGGGCACATTACGGTGACCATAACGGCGAACGCGCACGTTGGCCTGCTCGGCATGGCCGACGAAGCCTTCCAGCATGCAGAGCCGCGAGCAGTACTCGCCAATCAGGGCCGACGCTTCGTCGGTGAGCACTTTCTGGTAGCTGTGCGTCTTGAGGAACTTGCCGACCCACAGACCGCCCGTATATCGCCCAGCCTTCTTGGTCGGCAATGTGTGGTTGGTGCCTATCACTTTGTCGCCATAGGCCACGTTGGTGCGCGGGCCGAGAAACAGCGCGCCGTAGCTCGTCATGTTCTCAAGGAACCAGTCGTCGCGGTCCGTCATCACCTGGACGTGCTCGGAAGCTATGAAATCGGCCTGCTCGAGCATCTCCTCATAGCTGTCGCAGACAATCACCTCGCCGTAATCCTCCCAGGATTTCGCCGCCGTGGCTCCGGTCGGCAAGATCTTGAGCAGCAGGCGTTCAATTTCGCTCATCGTCTCGCGCGCCAGCTTCTCCGATATGGTCAACAGCACCGAAGGTGAATTCACCCCATGTTCGGCCTGGCCGAGCAGGTCGGTGGCGCAGATTTCGGCGTCGACGGTTTCGTCGGCGATCACCATCGTTTCGGTGGGGCCCGCAAAAAGGTCGATTCCGACCCGTCCGAACAGCTGACGCTTGGCTTCGGCAACGAAGGCGTTGCCTGGCCCAACCAGCATGTCGACGGGCGCGATCGACTTGGTTCCCAGCGCCATCGCGCCGATCGCCTGGATCCCGCCGAGACAATAGATCTCGTCGGCGCCGCCGAGATGCATGGCCGCCACGATCGCCGGGTGCGGCGCGCCGCCCTGCGGTGGTGCCGAGGCGACCACCCGTTTCACCCCGGCCACTTTGGCGGTAACCACGCTCATGTGGGCCGACGCGACCATCGGGTACTTGCCGCCCGGAACGTAGCAGCCGACCGAATTGACTGGGATATTGCGATGTCCGAGGATCACGCCTGGTAGCGTTTCAACCTCTATATCACGCATCGAGGCCTTCTGGGCTTCCGCGAATTTGCGCACCTGTTCCTGGGCAAACTTGATGTCTTCGAGATCGCGCTTGGCGACCTGCGACAGTGCCTCTTCAATCTCCCAATCGCTTAGCCGGAAATGGCCAGGGGTATATTTGTCGAACCTCTCCGACAGTTCACGCACTGCCGCATCGCCGCGTGTTTCGATGTCAGAAAGTATCGCCTCGACGGTCGCACGGACACGTGCATCATCTTCGGCGCGCGCTGCTTCGCTCTTGGCGGTCTTCAAATGACGGGGCATTTTTCGCTCCTTGCCACAGCTGTTGGTTGCTGCAGCGTTATGACTGACAACAAAATGAAGGTGGCTATGTCGGTTGTTGTTAACGTCAGCGGTGCTGTTTACGTGCCGGTGAAGTGCGCGGCCCTTTTTTCCATGTGAGCGGCAATTCCCTCGTCTGCATCACTGGTCCATTCGAAAGCGGTGCGCAGTTCATCCGACAGCGCGCGTGCGGCTTTGAACCCTGTTTCCAGGCGCATCTGCATGATCTTTTTCGCACCGCGCAGTGCGAACGGTCCATTCGCGACAAAGGCACAAGCCATTTCGTCGAGTGCTCGTGGGACAGTCGACTGCGGAACAATCGCCTGCACAAAGCCGATCTTCTCCATCTCGGCAGCATCGATTTCTCGAGCAGAACAGATCAGTTCAAGCGCCCGAGCGCTTCCGACGATGAGGGGCAGCCGAACCGGGGCACCAGCTCCTGGGAACCCTCCCCATTTCGCCTCCGGCATCGACATACGGCTATGATCAGCCGCAATTCGGATATCGCAAGCGAGCACCAGCTCCACCGCACCGGCCCGAACGAACCCGTTAATGCCAGCGATCACTACCTGCGGCAGCGCCTCGACAGCGTCGAACGTCCTGTTGGCAAGGCGCACCACGTCCAACACGCCTTCTTTGCCGAGACGGAGTTTTATGCTGGGAGTAAGGATACCTTTGGAAAAATAGAGGTCCCCTTCTCCCCGTATAGTAACCACATGGGTCGTGGCATCGTCTCTCAACCTTTCGCAGGCGGACAGAAGCGCCTTAAGCACTTCAGGATTGAGGAGGTTGTCCTCTGCCTGATTGTCAATGACAATGCTCGCTATTCCCTGCCCTAGTGTCATGCTGACACCCGGACCGATCGCTTCGTTCTTGTTCATGCGCACCTCGGCGGCTGCGTGTTGCCGGCGCTGAGTGGCTGGCAACACGCAGCCTGACATCAGCTAACCCACACGGGCTTCATTTTCTGGCGTTCGGTTGGCCAGACGGTAGCCATTTCGCCGGACCGCCATTGGATCATGATAGGCTCGGCGAGCACATTGTGACCAGTATCGTCGAAGTCGGCAGCGCCGCCTGGCATCCCATCAAGCCACCCTCCTTCGAAGCGTTTCGCGGCAACTGCGCCACGAAGTGCTTCCGACGTTGTCGCCGCTGCTGTTTCGAGCGACTGGCCGAGAACCTCGATCAACGCCGCATGTTCGATCGCATCATGCACCATCGGATAGTTGAAACGGTCGCGGTAGCGTTTCGCGTGCGCCTCGTCCAAATCGTAGTTCGAGGAGTTGACCGACAGCACGCCTTCAGAAAGCTCGCCAAGCGCACTGGCGAATTCTGGAAGGATGAAACCGCCCGCTCCGCCTACCACCGGAAGGAGAACCTTTTGCTGCCGCATTGTTCGCACGATCTGCAAAGTATCGTTCAGGTAGGACACAGCGAACACGACCTGTGCCTCAGATGCCCGAAGCTTGTTGATGAGCGGAGTGACGTCTGTAATTCCCTGCGGGTAGGCTTCGTCCATGACGAGCGAGAGACCGGCAGCCTGGCTTGCCTTCCGCAAACCTGCCGATTGCGATGTCCCATATGCCGTATCCTCGTAAAGGATAGCTGCGCGCTCGAGCTTCGCGCCAGAGGCAGCAGCAATTTCGATGCTGCCAGTTACCTGGGCTTGGCCAAGCGTTGACGCCTTAGGATTGAGACGGAACACCGTCTTGAAGCCGCGTTCGGTTAGCTGATCGGCATAGGAGATCGTGAGCAATGGAATGCCACGGCGCTCCATGACTTCGGAGACCGCCAATGTAAGCGAGGACACATAGGCACCTATTACCGCGACGACTTCATTCTGCGCGATCAGGCGTTGCGCGGCCGTTGCCGCCGCAGTCGGAGCAGAGGTCGAATCTGCAACAATCAACCGGATTTGGGCACCACCCAAAGCTTTGATGCCTCCGGCCGCGTTGAGTTCTTCCACCGCCAGTTCAAGTCCGTTCTTCGAATTGATGCCAAACTGAGCGCTGGGACCGGAAAGCGGGAGCACCACACCCACGTTGATGTCCTGGCCTTGTTGGGCCTTCGCCAGCCGCGGCATCAGCGCAGTTGCGAGAGCAGCTCCGCCCATGCCAAGCACGCGCCTTCTGTTTACAAAAATGTCCATAGGTTCCTCCCTTTCAACTCTGCACGTTCGCCGTGTTTGGCTCGTGCTTTCTCGCTAGATCCCAAGATAGGCAGCGCGCAGATCGTCATTCGTCGCCAGATCTGCGCTCGTCCCTTCAAGGACGACGCGCCCGGACTGCAGCACATACCCCCGCCTGGCGACGCTTAGGGCCAGTGCGGTATTCTGTTCGACCAACAGGATCGCAGTCCCCGCACGGTTGATCTCGACGACGGCACGGTGCAGTTCCTCCACCATCAGCGGCGCCAGTCCGTGGCTGGGCTCGTCGAGAATGAGAAGCCGTGGTGACAGCATCAGCGCGCGCCCAATCGCCACCATCTGCTGTTCCCCGCCGGACATGGTACCGGCGCGTTGGCGACGGCGCTCGGCAAGTCGCGGAAACAGTTGAAACACGCGATCCATCGGCGCCATGAAGGATGCCTCACGCCGTCTGCAATAGCCGCCGAGAAGAAGATTTTCTTCAACGGACATGTCGGTGAACACATGTCTTCCCTCGGGCACATGAGCTATGCCAAGCGTTGGGATTTCGTGAGGCTTCAGGGTCGACAAATCCTGCCCGGCGAAGGCGATCTGCCCCTTGCCGCGCGGAACGATGCGAGAAATTGCCCGCAGCAGCGTGCTCTTGCCTGCCGTGTTCGCGCCGATGACGCAGACAAATTCGCCGTCGCCAACTTCCATCGTTACGCCGTGCAGCACGTCGCGATTATCGTATCCTGCATGGACATCGCGAAGTACCAGAAGTCTGGCGGCGGACGATGGCGGACCAAGCCGATCTGAAGGCTTATCAAACATCATGTTCGCGTCCCAAATACGCTTCAACCACCTCGGGATGGCGCGCGATATGCGCCGGCGGTCCGTCGGCGATGAGCTGGCCAAAGTTAAGGACGAAAATCCGATCGCAGACCGACATGATGGCGCGCATGTGATGTTCGACGATGACCACAGTCAGCCCATCCTTCCGCAGGTCGCGGATCAGGCCGATGACCTCGTCCATCTCCGCGGTATTCAGTGCCGCCATGACCTCATCAAGCAGCAGCACCTTCGGCCTCGTGCAAAGGGCGCGAGCCACCTCGACCCTTGCCCGCTCCGGGAAGGAAAGACTCCCGGCGCTGCGTTGCGCGATGTCGGAAATCCCAACTCGCTTAAGGCAGTCCATGGCGAAGCCGCGGGCGCTCGCAACCCTCGAGTGCACAAGGCCGCCAATCAGGACATTGTCGAGTACGCTAGATCCTGCGAAAAGCGACACGTTCTGGAATGTTTTGGTGAGGCCGTTTGCGGCGATCACGTGCGGCCGCAATCCCGTTACATCCCGGCCGTTCAAGGCCACTTTCCCTGCGCTAGGACGATGCAGACCGACCAGCGTAGAAAACAAGGTGGATTTTCCGGCGCCGTTGGGACCGATCAGGCCTACGATCTCTCCCGTGTTGACTGCGAAGGTCACATCCGAGAGTGCCTGCAGGCCGCCAAACCGTTTCGAAAGGCCCTCGACAGACAAGAGCGGGGTATTCATGTCCGCGCCTCCGTCTTGGATGACATCACCTTTCCGGAAATACGCGCGGCCAGTTTCTTCGCGAATTCGGCGAGGCCCTGTGGCTGGAGCAAGACAATCGCCATCAGTAACGCGCCGTAAGTCAGCTGTGACAGGCCGGCCGCTCGATCGGCAAGCATTACATTGGCGAACTCCTCGAGGGGAATGATCAGCAGCGCACCCAAAAGAGGACCAAAGAGCGTGCCGATGCCGCCAACGATTACGATCAGCGCAATGCGGATTGATATCTGAAGCGCGCCAAACACGGTGTCTGGGTCGAAGAAAAAGTTCAGCTGGGCGTAAAGGGTGCCAAGCATCGCCGTTAGCGACCCGGATATCACGGCAGCATGGATCTTAACGCGGGTGGTGTTTACACCGATTACCTCGGCAGCATCCGGCCCTTCTTTTACGGCACGCAGTCGGTAGCCGAGCCTGCCTTGCACAATTATCACGAAGATCATGCTGACCGCCACGAAGGCGGCGAGCATAAGATAGTAGTACGACCGCGTTTCATTAAATTGAAGCATTGCCAGTGACGGCTCACTGAAGGGAACGGATAGGCCAACAGGCCCCCCGGTCAGAGAAGACCAGGTGTTTGCAATCACCCGAAAGACCTCGGCAAAGGCCAGAGTCCCAAGCGCGAAATAATGCCCCTTTAGTCTCATCGTTGGCAGGCTGAGCAGGAAGGCGGCGATTCCGCCGAGCACTCCTCCGGCGAGCATCCCGATCCAAGGCGATATCCCGAAATGAATGAGAAGCAGCGTGGAGGTGTAGGCGCCAAGTCCAAAGAAGGCGGCATGGCCAAGTGACATCTGCCCGGCGAGTCCGCCCACGATGTTCCAGGCCTGGCCCAGGGCGGCAAACAAAAGCGCGAGCGTGAGGATCCGGATGTAGTAGCCGTTGGGCTCCAACGCGAGGGGGATAAGTGTCGCGAAGCAGATCAAAAGGAAAGTCTGTCGCATAGTCATCACGCACGCCCCATCAACCCATCCGGCCGAAGCGCAAGGATGGCAATGAAAACAAGGAACAGAACCAGATTTTGCAGTTGGATCGGAAACATCAGTGCCGAGACCGACGTGATGACGCCGACAGCTAGCCCGCCGACCACAGCTCCGGCTACGCTTCCGAGTCCGCCCAGCACCGCGACGGTGAACATGAGCACCACGAATTGGCTGCCAGCTGTTGGAAACACCGAAAGATAAGGCAGGACCACTGCGCCACCGAACGCCGTGAGGCCCACGCCAAGACCAAATGCAATTGCCATCACCCGATCGATGTTGATGCCAATCAGGCGCCCGGCCATCGGGTCGATAGCGGTAGCGCGAATGGCCATGCCGAGCCAGCTGCGGTTAAGTACCCACCAGAGTGACACACCACTGGCGATCGACATCAGAAATGCTGCGAGATACGGCAGACTGACGAAGAAAGGGCCGATCTGCAGCGATTTCGTCTGGTAGGCCGTTGTCACGGATCGGATTTGCGAACCGAACGCGAGCAATGCCCCGTTCTCCATGACGATGAGCAAGCCGACGGTTAGAAACACTTGCGATACCGCGGGGGCTTTCAGCACCCGCTGGATAATCGTCCGCTGCAGTCCGTACCCCAAGGCGAAAACAATGCCGAAAGCCAGGAAAGCCCCGGCCAGTGGATCCAGGCCCAGCGCCGCCCATGCGAAATAGGCGATGTACATCCCCAGCATCAGAAACTCGGCCTGAGCAAAGTTGACGATGCCAAGCACGCCGAACACCAAGGTCAGCCCGATGGAGATAACCGCGTAGACGCCGCCCACCATCAGGCCGTCGATGATCGCTTGCACAAGACTGGTCATGTGCAGAGCCTCCCCGATCCGCCGCATCGATACTCGACCAAGCTTGTCACAACGCTGACGCTGCGCGTTATCGCGCCGCCCCACGCGCAAGTTCCGGCGTACAAATACGCTGTCATGGCTCCTTCTCCTCCCAAAGCCGGATAGCCTAGATCAATGCGTCTTCGGATTGTTGAACCGCCCGGCCCGCGCTATGCCGCAAACGAGCGAGATCAAGCTTGACCCCAAGACCAGGGCTCTGCGGCAGAAGCAGCATCCCGTTCTCGGACTTTAGGTCACCAGACATCAGGTCGTCTTCCAGGCGCAGGAAACCGTTCATCTCGCCAGGCAACTTCAGGTTCGGCAACGAGAAAGCAAAATGCGCCTCCGCCGAATTTGCGATATAGCCCGCCAAGCCATTCCCGACTGTCATGGGAATGCCGGCAGCCTGAAGGATAGTTGCTATTTTCCGCGCAGGGAAAATACCGCCAACCTTCATAAGCTTGATCTTGACCGCGTCGGCTGCACGGCGATCAATGATCCGCAGCGCGTCCTGGGGAGTGCGCACCGCCTCATCCGCGATGATCGGGGAATCGATAGCGGCAGCCACTCTGGCCAACCCCTCAACGTCCCAATCAGCCAGCGGCTGTTCGAATGCGGTCGCCCCCGCCTTTTCCAGCGCCCGGATCTGGGCGATCGCCGTGTCACTGCGAAATCCAACAAGGTGCAGAGACTGGCTGAAGTCAACGGCGATCCCGATGTCATCGCCAACAGCGGCACGGACCGCCGAGACGTTGGCTACGTCTTGCACCGGATCCGCCCCAACCCGCAGGTTGATGAACCGATAGCCCTGCTGCACATACCCAAGCGCCTGCTGGGCAAGCTCTTCGGATGGAAGAATGCCGAGATGCGGCGCACACAGCGGGATACGGTCCCTGACTGCGCCGCCGATAACGCCCACCACGGGTCGACCTGCTGCCTTGCCGATGATGTCATGGCAGGCAAGATCGACGGTGCAGTGAGAATAAAGATGCCCCCGCGCGACGCGGTTCATTCTTTCGTGCAACGATTCCAGATCGAACGGGTCGCAGCCCAGTAACGCGGGGGCGAGTTTTCGCTCGACGACATCGACGATGGATTCCTGGTATTCTTCAAAGGGAGAATAGAGCGCCGCACTGGTGGTGCTTTGTCCGTAACCCGCTACCCCTTCGTCAGTCTCTATGACAGTGATCACCGAAGTGGCGATCCGCCTGTCGACCAGGGCCGTGATGTAAGGGACACGCATTGGCGCGGCGACGGCATATGCATGGATAGCTGTAATCTTCATGAGTTCCTCCGTTGCACCCTAATTAACCCGAATTGCAACCGCTTGCAATAACAATCTCAAAAATCTTATATATAATTGATTTTGTTTTATAATTTTGCTATGCACCCGCTTGCCATCTGAGCGACGCGATGAAAACGGCTCCCAAAATGTTCTGGGGCGAGTGGAAATGAACGCCTATATAAATCCCTTGTGTTGGGACGGTCTTGCGGCGCGCGCTTTTGCTGGATTGCTGTGATAGGTGTAGATAACAATCAGCGATGCACTGCGATTCCAATGCAAGCGGCGTCAACGCAACGGAAAGTGTAACTTACAGGGCTGTCGAGAAAGTCATGACCAACGGCTCGAAAGATCCAAAGCAAGTCCTGACGGCGCGTGACGTCGCCCAACTCATGGGCGTGTCGACCTCGATGATTTCCCGCGCATTCAATCCAGAGGCAAGCATATCCCCCACAATGCGTAAGCGGATAATGGAAGCTTCCGCGGCGCTCGGCTATCGCCCTAACGTTATTGCCCGAAGCCTCTCGACCCGCAGCAGCAAGATCGTGGCGATCATCGTTGGTACTTTGGAAAACCCGTTTTATGCGCAAGTTCTTGAGAAGCTAAGCCGCGAACTGCAGCTTGCCGGGTATCAATCGCTTCTCTTTAGCCTCGCCCCGGGCCAGGACGTCGATAGCCAACTTCCGTTTCTGGTTCAGTACAACGTTGATGCCGTCGTGATCGTATCCGCAAGTATCTCCTCCGGCATTGCCAATGATTGGACTAGAAGCGGGCGGAAAGTCATCCTGTTCAATCGCACACTGCCCGATGCTTCGATTCCCAGCGTCTGCTGTGACAACTTCACAGGTGCAAAGCTCGCCGTTGATCATTTTGTTGAAAGAGGGCGGCGGCGGCTCGCATTTGCCGCAGGCAGACGTGACACCTCGACCAATGCAGAACGCGAACTCGGCTTCATCAGCCGTCTGGCGGAACTCGGCAAGCCCTTCGCAGCAAAGGCGGACAATCCCCACTGTAGTTTTCAAGATGGATACAATGCGGCCCTAAAGCTCGCGGCACATAAGCCTGACGCCATCTTTTTCGCAAACGATGTTATGGCCCTAGGTGGAATCGAAGCGATCCGAAAGGAACTGGGCCTGAACGTGCCTGACGACATCGCAGTAATTGGCTTTGATGATATTCCTATGGCCGCGTGGCCAACTTACTCCCTAACAACCATCCGCCAACCATTGGATGCGATGGTGGAGAGCGCAGTGGATCTTGTTTCGGATCAGAGTGGGGTCGATGAACTGAGGGTCGTTCATCCCGTACAACTGGTGGAGCGAGCTTCAACGAAGGCTACTTCGGACGAAAAGGTCCCTTAACAATTCTCGCGTACCGCCTTTGCTGCCATGAGGGCGATATGCCACGCTCTGAGCGCATAAGCTGAAGAAGCCGGGCGTCACGCTGATGATCCTGTGGGAGGAGTATCGTGCCGTCCATCCCGGAGGCTATGGCTACAGCCGCTTCTGCGACCTGTTTCCGCAGCTTCGGATAAGCGGTTTTCACCGACGATGCGACAGGAGCATGTCGCCGGCGACAAGGTCCTCGTGGATTATTCCGGCAAGAAGATCGCCATCGCCGATCTCCTGACCGGCGAGATCCGTGAGGCGGAGATCTTGGTCGCCGTTCTCGAAGCATCGGGCTACACCTATGCGGAAGCGACCTGGACGCAGACACTCTCGGACTGGATCGGCGCGCATGTGCGCATGTTCGGCTTCTTCGGTGGCGTTCCGCGCCTGATCGTGCCCGACAACCTGAAGTCCGGCGTCAACCATGCATCCTTCTACGACCCAGAGATCAACGGCAGCTACGGCATGATGGCTTCGCACTATGCCGTCGGTATCCTGCCAGTCCGACCACGACGCCCGAAGGACAAGGCCAAGGTCGAGAGCGGCGTGCGATTCGCCCAGACCTGCATTCTCGGCCGGCGGCAGCGGCAGACCTTCTTCTCGCTGGCCGAGGCCAACGCTGCGATAGCGCAAGCGCTGGAGCGCATCAACGATCATGTCATTCGCCGCCTTGGCGTCAGCCGCCGCCATCTCTTCGAGTTTGCCGAATGGCGCCTGGCCCGTGTCGCCACCGACTACCATGTCGAGTTCAAGTCCTTCTTCTATTCCGTGCCGCATAGTCTCATCCGCCAGCAGGTCGATATCCGTGCGACCTGACGTTCGTATAGGTGACTGGCAAGGGCGGGAGGACGTTCGGTCATGACGCGACCTACGACGCCACACCCCACGTCCCGTCTAACACGAGGCACCTCCTTCGAGGACAAATGTGAGTATGGTTCAACGAATTCCGAACCCGCGAGGGCTCATCACGCAAGCTTCGCCCCCGCGATGAGATCTTCAATTATCGAAGCCCTGAATTTGTTCGTTTCCGCCGTCCCATCAATATTCATCAGCACGGCCACTGCGTGGCTTTGGTCTTGCGACAGAACCACCATATTGGAAGCGCCAAAATCGCTGCCGGAATGCCCTACGAACTCACGCCCGTTGATTTCCTCCGAAACCCAGCCAAGTCCCTGGTAAGATGCGATCTTCGGATCGACCTGGCCGCGCAATGTCTCAGCGACCAACCGTGCGGACAAGATTTCCTTCTTGCCGGTTTCTCGTCCCAGCATGGCATGCAGCGATTTTGCAAGATCGGCAACTGAACAGCGCAGCATGCCGGCGGGAACGTCCGGATATCCTTCCTGCGGCAGTTCGGTGAACGCGCCATTCTCAAACCTATAAGGCTTGGCAAGCACGTCTGGCGCGAACTCCTTCAGGTACCAATGGGCATTTTGGATGCCGAGCGGTTCGAAAAGGTTGGCCTCAACATAGGACGAAAAGCTCTGCTTGCTGACCTTCTCGACCACGTAGCCGGCCAACGCAACGGCAACATTGCTATAGTCCCACTTCGTGCCGGGCTTCGATTTGAGAAAGGACGTCTTGGGCGAATAGGTGCTACCGCCTTTCACAAGGTAATCCAAGAGAAAGCTCGACAAGCTTTGCTTCGGATCACCCTCTGAAGAAACGTCGCCATAGCCCTCATCCGAGATGCTGGACGTGTGCGTCAAGAGGTGATGCGCGGTGATCGGAACTTCCGGATGGTGAGGGTTTCTAATGGGAAAATCGATGAAACCGTTGATGTCATCGTGCAGGTTGTGCCCCTGGCGCTCAAACAGCTGGATCAGGGCCGAAGCAGTGAATAGCTTGCTGATAGACGCCAGATGGATAGGCGTGTCGACGGTGAGCTTTCGCTGTTGTTTCAGGTCGGCATAGCCGAAAGACGCGGCATAGCGTACCGCCTTGTCGTTGGAACTGATTGCAACGGACGTGCCCGCTACCTTGGCAGCCGTCATGCGCGCCGGAACTCCCGCCTCGAAATCGCGGCGCCAGGTTTCGAACGACCGGCTTTGCTTTTCGCTAGCCAAAGCAAATGGCCCCTGGGGGACGAAGAGCCCAGCCAATCCCATCTTGAGCAATGAGCGTCGTGTGGAGGTCATAATCAATCTCCCTTTTGTGGCGGTCGTTCCGCCGGTTGAATTTGGAATTTGGATGAGGGATTTGTTGCACCGCGACCAGAATTGGGACGGTGCATGCAGGTTGTCACCGGATGACAGGCGTACCTACAGCAGTGCGCGCCATGACCGCTCTCGTTTCAGAAATCGCACCCAATGCTGACCGTGCCGGCAAATGCGGCATCGGGTTTCGACGGGTCGCTGCCGAATGATGTGTAATTCAGTTCGGGAGTGATCATGAACCCCGGAACAACTTCGTAGTCCAGGTTGAGCGCCAAAGCGTATTTTCCTGAACTTTCGTAGGCGGCTTGGCTATTGAAGGTAACCGTCGGCGAAAGGCTTACAGAAGCGCCGCCCCATGCGGCGTATGTACCGTTCCACGCCCCAAAGTAGTTTGGCTTTTCAGGATCCGATTGATAGCCACCCATGATGAAGACTGACAAGGTATCGCTCAGCTTCAAGTCCAGCCGTACCTTTGCCGCGGCTTCTTCGATCACCGAGTCATAGCCAATGACTGTCGCGATTGCTCCCCAGGGTCTGTCGAGTTTTAGTCCACCGACGAGGTGCGGCACATAGCTGCCAATCCTATAGTCGTGCTCATCATCATTAGACCCCTCTTCAACACCAAACATCGCGGACAATCCGTCGCCGACATTTGCAGTGTAGTTGATCTGATTGGTCATGCCGCCCGCATAGGCAATGACATCGTCACTAAGAACATTGCCCGCAGAATCCAGCCAACTGTCGAATTGCGAACCTGAAGCGCCGACTTTCAACCCATTCAGGTCAATAGTTAGGTCTCCAAGGGTCATGCCTTCATCAATACCGTCAACGACGCTATCTTCGAACTCGATATAAGAGCTCAGCATTCCCAATTCGGTTTGGGACCGGGTCTCCGCATACAACGTTGCAGTCACAGTCTGGCTCAATGACCTTAGCCGCTCGCCCGAATAGACGTCGGCACCCCCAGTGACGTCATAGCCGACAGACCCGCCGATCTTGAGGCAGACTTCGCTTTGCGGAAGCTGGTAAAAACCAGCGCCCATCGCGTCACAAGCGCGAACATATTGAGCTGGTTCCTCATCGCTATTTGCCGCTGTACCCGCTGCATAAACGTACGGCACTTCAAGCAGAAGGGCGCTCAATCCTCCCAGGACCAGGCCTTGTTTCATCATGTTCCCCTTGTTGTTTAGTTATTGATTTTATTTTCAATTCCGGAAAATTCCGTTCAGAAGGGCTTTGCCGTCCGCGCGCAAATCCCTCGCTCGCCTTGAGAAGTCGGCGGGTGTAGTCCTGCCCGACGCGACCGGAGGCGAGATCGCTAGCTGCCAGTTGCTCAACCGCATCGCCGTTCTGCATGACCATCAGCCGCTCGCACATATGGTTGATGACGGCGAGGTCGTGGGAGACCATCAGGAAGGTGAGCTTTCGATCGCGGCGGACCTGTTCGAGCAGGTTCAGCACCTCCGCTTGCACCGAAGCGTCGAGCGCCGAGGTCGGCTCGTCGAGCAGAAGGATCGAGGGTTCGAGGATCAGCGCGCGTGCAATCGCCACGCGCTGACGCTGGCCGCCGGAGAGCTGGTGCGAGTAACGGAAGCGGAAGCCATTCCCGAGCCCCACCTCGTCCAGCGCGCGCCGGATACGGTTCTCGCTGTCGCCGATGCTGTGGATGGCAAGCGGTTCCTGCAGCAGCCGATCGACAGTCTGGCGCGGATGCAACGAGCCATAAGGATCCTGGAACACCATCTGAACTTGGCGATAGAAGTCGCGGTCGCGGCGGCGGCCAAGCGTCTTGCCGTTCACCACAATGCTACCCGAAGCCACCGACGCAAGCCCTGCGATGGCGCGCAGCAGCGTCGATTTGCCGGATCCGGATTCGCCGACCAGGCCGAAGGATTCACCGGGTTCGACCGTGACGCTGACGCCCTTCAGCGCACGGAAAAGGTTGAAGACGACCTCCAGCCCCTCGACGTAAAGCGCTGCCGTCATGCCGCCCACTCCGCCTTGCGCGCCAGCACCGGCAGCGGGTGCCGGTCGGAGCCGATCTTGGGCATGCAGTTGAGCAGGCCTTGCGTGTAGGGATGCTTGGCCTGCGACAGTTCGGAGGCCTTGAGTTCCTCGACGACCTTGCCGGCATACATGACGATCACCCGGTCGCAGAATGTCGAGACCAAGCGCAGGTCGTGCGAGATGAAGATCAGCCCCATGCCGCGTTCGGCCACCAGCTGGTCGAGGATGCCGAGTACTTCGAGTTGCACGGTGACGTCGAGCGCCGAGGTCGGCTCGTCCGCAATCAAAAGTTCCGGGCCGGCGACCAGCATCATGGCGATCATGGCGCGCTGGCCCATGCCACCCGATACTTCGTGCGGATGGAGGCCGTAGACGCGCTTGGGATCGCGGATCTGCACCGCCGCCAGCATGTCGAGCACGCGCTCGCGCGCCTCGGCCTTGGAGACCTTTTCGTGCGTGCGCAGTGTCTCCAGAATCTGCCGGCCGATGGTCATGACCGGGTCGAGCGAATATTTCGGATCTTGCAGGATCATGGCGATGCGCTTGCCACGCAGTTTGCGGCGCTGGCGCGGCGAGGCGGCGAAGAGATCGATGCCATCGAACTCAAGCCGCCGCGCCGTCACTTCTGCGCGCGGAGCGGTCAGGCCCATGATAGCGCGGCCGGTCTGCGACTTGCCCGAGCCAGATTCGCCAACGATGCCCAGCCGCTCGCGACCGAGCAAGAAGGAGACTCCGCGCAACGCATGCACAACGTTTGTGCGTGTCGGATAAGTGACGCGCAGGTCGTTCACTTCGAGCAGATTTCCGCCCGCTGCCCCAGCTGTCCCCATGTTCGTGGCCCTCATGTTCATTGGTCGCTGCTCCGCGGATCGAGCGCATCGCGCAGGCCCTCGCCCAGAAGATTGAAGCCGAGGCTGACAATGAGGATCGCCATGCCGGGCATAGCGGCCACCCACCACTGGTCGAGGATGAAGCGGCGTCCCGAAGCGATCATGGCACCCCATTCCGGCAGCGGCGGCTGCGCGCCAAGCCCGACGAAGCCCAGGCCGGCTGCGGTCAGGATGATGCCGGCCATGTCGAGCGTGACGCGCACGATCAACGATGAGTTGCACATAGGCATGATGTGGCGCAGCACGATGCGGAAGGGCGAGGCGCCCATCTGTTGCACCACCTTGATGTAGTCGGAGCTGCGCACCGTCAGTGTTTCGGCGCGCGCGATGCGCGCATAGGGAGGCCAAGCAGTGATGGCGATGGCCAGAACCGCGTTCTCAATGCCGGGACCGAGTGCCGCGACGAAGGACAGTGCCAGGATCAGCTTCGGAAAGGCCAGGAAGATATCGGTGACACGCATCAGCACCGAATCGGTCCAGCCACCGGCATAACCGGCTACCGTGCCGACCAAGAGACCGACAGGTGCCGCGATGACGGCAACCAGCATCACCACTACCAGCGTCAGGCGCGAACCGTAGATGATACGCGAATAGATATCGCGGCCGAGATCGTCCGTGCCGAGCCAATGCTGAGCGGACGGTGGCAACAGCCGGGCGTTCTTCAAGTCACCTGCCACCGGCGAGTAGGTCGCGAGCTGATCGGCGAAGGCGGCAATAGACAGCAAGACTATAATGATAAAAAGCCCGAACACCCCCAACCGGTTGGCCAGAAAGCGTCGCCACGTCGCATAGGCGCGACCCAGACTAGCTTGCCAGCGCGATGCTGGCCGCTCAGAAAGCAACCATCCGCGACGGGACATCGTCGGTTGTTCTACCGCGCTCATGATTGGTCGCTCCAGAAAATGGTGTGAACGAGACCTTCTCCCCCTTGCGGGCGATGGTCGGGGATTGAGCTGACACAGGCGACCATCCAGCTCATTGCGCCTTTGTCCTCGGATCGAGCAGCCGGTAGAGCAGGTCCGCAAATAGATTGATGGCGATGAACACTGAGCCGATGACGACGGTGCCGCCCAGCACTGCGTTCATGTCCGCGTTCTGCAGCGAGTTGGTGACATAGAGGCCGATGCCGGGCCAGGAGAACACCATCTCCGTCAGCACGGAGCCCTCGAGCAGTCCGGCATAAGACAGCGCGATCACAGTCACCAGCGGCACGGCCGCGTTGCGCAGCGCATGGCCCCAGATGATACGCGTTTCCGAAAGGCCCTTGGCGCGGGCGGCCACAACATATTCCTGGGAGAGCTCGTTCAGTATGAAGGAGCGTGTCAAGCTGCTGATATAGGCCAGCGAGAAATAGCCGAGCAACGAGGCCGGCAAGAGGATATGACGCAAGACGTCTTTGAAGACGTCCCACTGCCCTTGAATGGCCGAATCCAGCAGCAAGAAACCGGTGATGGGCGTGAACGAGTATTCGTAGGCGACGTCGAGGCGACCGGGGAATGCCGCCCATTGCAGCTTGGCGTAGAACAGCACCAGCGACAGTAGGCCCAGCCAGAAGATTGGCATCGAGTAGCCGATCAGGCCGATGACACGCACGATCTGGTCGAACAGGCTGCCGCGCTTGACCGCCGCCAGAACGCCGAGCGGAATGCCGACCACGGAGCCGATCAGCGTTCCGAACGTTGCCAGTTCGATCGTGGCCGGGAAGACACGGCGAATATCGTCCATGACCGTATTGGTGGTCAGCACGGATCGGCCGAAATCGCCGGAAAGCACGCCCTTGATGTAGATGTAGAACTGCTGGATCAGTGGCAGATCCAACCCCATTTCGCGCCGGGTGCGCTCGACGACACTGGCCGGCGCGCGATCGCCGAGCACCGCCAGCACAGGATCGATGGGGATGACCCGACCGATGAAGAAAGTCACAGCCAGGAGACCTAGATAGGTCATAATGGCGATGACGAGGAAGCGGGCGACGAATGCAAAATGCGCAGCGGCATTGCTTCCGCCAGCCTCCGCCTGCGCTTCGGCTACGCTCAAGCGATGCGGTTCCACCGGCTATTCCTTTGTGATGTTGCCAACAAAATTGGTGTCGAAGCTCGGCCCGAGCTTGAAGCCGTTCACGTTGCTGCGCACACCGGCAACCTCGATCTGCTGGTAGATGAGGGCGAACGGGCTGTTGTCGAGCACTTCTTTTTGAAGATGCCGGTACATCTCGGAGCGCTTGGCGGAATCCTTCTCCAGGAGCGCGGCCTCCGTCTCCTTCGTCAGGTCCGGCAGATCCCAGGCGTTGCGCCAGGCCAGAGTCTGGACCCTGCCGTCATCCGAATTGTCGGGATTTGAGGCAAAGGTCTGGGAATTGGAGTTCGGATCGAAGTAGTCCTGCCCCCACTGACCAATATAGATGTCGTGGTTGCGGGCGCGGTATTTGGTCAGCGTCTGCTTGTCGTCGCCGGGGATGATCTCAATCTTGATACCCGCCTCGCCGGCCGTCTGCTGGATGGATTCAGCGATACCCGTCACCGGCTGACTATTGCGCACGTCCATGGTCACGGAGAGCCCATCCTTCAACCCGGCCTTCTCTAGAAGCCCTTTGGCCTTGGCGACGTCGAGCTTGAAGGGATTCTCGTCCAACTCACCCAGCACGCCTTTGGGCAGGAAGGTCTGGTGGATCTCGCCGATGCCCTTGATCAGGGTCGAGCCGATGGCATCGTAGTCGATGAGATACTTGAACGCCTGCCGCACCTCGGGCTTGGCCAGATTGGGGTTCTTCTGGTTGAGGCTGATGTAGTACACCGTGCCTTTCGGCGCGCTGGCGATGGTAATGTTGACGTTCTCGGCCATGGCGTCGAGATCGTTCGGCTCGAGGTTGCGAGCGACGTCGATGTCGCCGACTTCAAGCGCCAGCCGTTGGGCCGAGCTTTCCTTCATATGGCGATAGACGACGCGCGCGAGCTTGGCCTTCTCGCCCCAGTAGCTGTCGTTGCGATCAATGACGACCGCCTCGTTGGCGCGCCATTCACGCAGCTTGAACGGTCCCGAACCAGCCGTATGCGTCTTTAGCCAGTCGTTGCCGAAGTCATTGTCGTATTTGTAGTCGACGCTCGGCGTGACCGGCTTGATGTGCTCCAGCACCACCTGCTTGTCGACCACGGCGGCCACCGTCGACGACAGGCAGTTCAGCACGAAGCTAGGCGCATAGGGCTTGTCGACCGTGAAGACGAAAGTGTCGGGAGCGGCGGCCTTGGCCTTTTCGGCAACATTGTCGCCATTCAGTCCAAACTGACCGAGGATGAAGGCCGGGCTCTTGTCGAGCTTGACAAGACGCTCGAACGACCAGGCCACGTCCTCGGCGGTGACTGGGTTGCCCGAGGCGAATTTGAGGTCTGGCTTCAGCTTGAAAGTGTAGGTCAGCCTGTCGTCGGAAATGGTCCAGCTCTCGGCCAAGTCGCCTTTGAACTTGGAGGTGTCGGCAAGGTCGGACCGCACCAGAAGGTCGTAGATGTTCGCGCTCACCTCGGCGGCGGACAATTCGAACGCCTCGCCAGGATCCATGGTGATGATGTCGTCGATGGCGAAGCCTTCGACCAGCGTATCGGCCGGCGTCACCGCGAATGCGGGAGCCGCAGCCATGAGCATTGCTGACAGGGCCGTGCCGGCGAGCCAGCGGCGGGAGCGAAAGGCGATATTTTCCATCATCATGTGAATTCTTCCCTTCGGTTGCCGGAGTTCCCCACTCCGCGCGGCTTCGATATCCGTTTGTGCCGAGGACCCTCCAGGCCAATGCGTCCGCTCGATGCTCCCAACCGCATCCAACGTTTTCGACACAGCAACGAGTACCCCTTGTCCGCTTCATTGAGTTTTTTTGTTCAGTGGACAATAAAAGATTATGTATATACTTTTCCTGTGTCAACGACATTTTTCTGCCAGAGTTACAGGCCGCTCGGTGCGCGTTGCGAAGGATGAACGCGTCGGGAAATCAGCGTTCGCGCGCAGCCCCGGAGACTGCCCGCGGTGGAAGAGTGACGTCGGGAAACGTCACAAGAAGCGAGCCATATCAGAAGGTTGGAACATGCAATCAGTTCAGCAGAACGTCCTCAGCCCGCGGCAGGAAGTCGCCGCACTCCCCACCTACAACGCGGGCATTTCCGCCGCCGTCGCACGGCGGATCAGCGGGCGGGAAGACATTGCGGCATTGGCGAGCAACGAAAATCCCTATGGCGCATCCCCGGTAGTAGCTGCGGCGCTGGGGGCACTCGTGCCGTCGCGCTACAGCGATCCGGCGTCTGGCGCACTGCGGCAAGCGCTTTCGGAGAAGCTCGGCACTGTCCCCAATCGGATCGTCTGCGGGAATGGCTCGGAGGAGCTTATCGCTGCCCTCTGCCGTGCCTATTTGCAAAAAGGCGATACCGTCCTGACCATTTCGCCCTGCTTCGGCCTGCACGAGATCGAGCCCTTAGCAGCCGGTGCGCAGGTGATCAAAGTGCCGATGACCAACGCATTCGACTATGACGCCGATGCGCTGATGCACGAGCTCGCGCGCAAGCCGAAGATCGTCTTCATCTCCTCACCCTCGAATCCCGTCGGAACGGCCATGTCGCGGCCTGAACTCGACCGGCTGCTGGACGCGGTGCAGCCCGGAACGCTGTTCGTGCTGGATGAGGCCTATTTCGAACTGGTCGACCCCGGTTATCCCGATGGACTGAAGGTAATGCCCCTTCGCCCGAACCTGTCCTGGGTCGTGCTGCGCACCTTCTCCAAGGCCTACGGTCTCGCCGGCTTACGCGTGGGCTACGGCATTTCGTCGGACGAGGGCATCGCCCGAGCCATGCGCGCGACCCTGACGCCCTTCAATGTCAACGCCGCCGCGCAAGCAGCTGCTGTCGCCGCTTTGCAGGATGACGACTGGATGCACGAGGCCACCGCGAAGATCCGGTACGACCGTAGCGTCCTTGCCGATCACCTGCGCGAAATGCGTGTCCGCGTTGTCCCGTCGCAGGCGAATTTCCTGTTCCTCGATCTGAACGCCAAAGCCGCACCCGTGGCTAGGGCCTTGCTTCAAAAGGGCATAATTGTCAAACCATGGATGGAGGCCGGCTATACAAACTTCCTCAGGGTGAGTATCGGAACAGCAGGGGACAATGAGCGATTTGCACAGGAACTCGGGCGTGCCCTCGGTCCTTGCCTAGCCGAAACGAGAGGCAACTTTGACCAAAAGGCCGGCGTCAGGAAAGCGCTTCGTGGGTAGAGCCGCCGCCATCGGCCTGACCCGCGAGCGCGTCGTCGAAGCCGCCATTGCCCTGATTGACGATAAGGGCCTCGTCGGATTTTCCGTCCGTGCCCTCGCGCGCCGCCTCAATGTCTATCCGGCCGCTCTATATTGGCATGCCGGTGGCGCCAAAACGGATTTGCTCGCCGAAATCTCGGGCGCGCTGATTGCCAGTCTGATGACGCCCGAGGACCTTTCCGATGACTGGCGCGAAACGATCCGGATTCTCTTTCGGCGCTTTCGCGCACGCGTGCACGAGCATCCGCACGCCGCGCCCCTGCTCGGCCCTCATATCCGCTCAAACGGCGCCCCGAACGCGCCCTGGGTCGAGATCATCCTGAAGGCGCTGACCGAAGCCGGATTTGAAGGCCAGGCCCTGATCGATGCTTTCAACTCGGTAGTCGGCGCTCTGGAAGGGTATATCACCCTGGAACTGGCCGCCGACGGCGCGACCGAGGGCTCGGAGTGGGTAGAGGGCTTCGACGCGGGTCTCGATGCGCTTGACGCCGCGCGCTTTCCGTTGGTCAAGCGCCACCTGCCGCAGATGTACAACCGGTCCTTCGTGATGCGCTGGAAAAGCGGGGATGTCGCCCCACTTGATGACGGCTACAACTTCCTGATCGAGACCCTCATTCTGGGTCTTGAGGCACAGGCCAAACGTGGCCGGAGCAGGGAGGTCGAACCGGCCACGCCAGCCACGACTGGGTGACGGCAGACGGGGTCCGAGTCCTTGCCCTGCGCGTCCAGATCCATGAATCGCGCGCTTGCGTCGGCCTGAACGGCAATCGGGGCGTCTGGACGTCACGCCCAAAATGCAGGACCTAAACTTCACCTGAAGAGGCAGGCTTGGGATCAATGTTACCCGCGCCAGTCCGGCGCCGGCGGCTTCGCCATGAATTGGCCCATCTGCTGAACCTCCTCGTCGCCTGGTGCGCAAAGCAGTGAACAAGAGAGCCAATTTAACAAAGTCGGAACTGGTCTCAGGCAATTGGCGCCAGAGATTCGACGAAACTTGCGTAATGATCGATGAGATGCGGCAGTGCAGTAGTGCGGAAAGGATCTGCAATTTATTGCTAGCCTATGTTGGACGCTTTGGTGCCACGAACTTGCTTGCTGGCGCAATTCCGCCGCCCTATGCGTCTCAACGTGAGCAACTAGCGCACGTGGTGTTAGCCGCTTGGCCTGAGGAATGGACAAAACGCTACTTCTCGAACGGCTATCTTTCCCGCGATCCGACGATCCGGCTTGTGAGACAGGCCAGCGCGCCGTTTCATTGGAGCGAAGTTAGCGATCTATGCAAGGTCTGCCCGTTCGGGCGCCGCATCATGGATGAGGCAAAGGATTTTCGCCTGGCTGAGGGTCTGACAATAGCGTTCTCGACCATCGAACGACATCCAGTTGGCTTTTCGATCGCCGGTGAGAAACTGAACCCCGATCCGTTGGAGAGATTGGCCCTCCAGCTCATTATGGCCTACGCCTTTGGTTGCGCGTCCGCTCTCATTGGAGGCGTGAACCATCGTAAGTCTGTCCATCTCTCACCAAGACAGCGTGATGTGCTTCATTGGGCGTCAGAAGGCCTCACTGTCCACGACATCGCTGAGCGCCTGAACATCAGCAGCAACACCGCGGACACCCATCTGCGCGCAGTCCGAGAGCGACTAAGGGTGTCGAGCACCATTCACGCCGTCGCTGAAGCCTTACGACTTGGCCTGATCAGTTGAACATCTCACGGGATCGCGTGATGCTGCGAGCTGCTTGGACGAAGCACCATGCGTTGATCTCGAAACTGAGGACAAGCTGGATGCTGCACATCGTGACAAACAAGAATGTCGACTGCTATCGCGCGGAATTGGATCAAGCCTTCCAACTTCGCCATAAGGTTTTTGTCGAAGAAAAGAACTGGACCGACCTTGCGCGTGAGAACGGTCGCGAGACGGACCGCTTCGACGACGAACACGCCGTCCATATGCTGTTCATCGTGGACAGCCGCGTCATTGGCTATCAACGCATGCTGCCTTCGACGCGGCCTCACCTTTTGTCGGAGGTTCTATCGGACCTATGCGAAGGCGAGCGGCCGGCTGGAGAAAATGTCTGGGAATGGACGCGCTACTGCGTTGAGCCGCAATATCGCGAGCGCGGCAGGATGCTCAGCCCGGTCGCGAACGCGCTGCTTTCTGGCATCGTCGAATGGGGTCTCAAAACAGATGTGGATACGATCATCATCGAGATGAACCCCCTCTGGCTTCTGCGACTGGTGCAACTGCATTTCAGGGTCACGCCGCTCGGCCTGCCAAGGGTTATCGGCAACGAGGAAACAGTGGCCGTGACCGCGAGCTTTGATGAGCGGACACTCGCTAGATTGCACGAAATGCGGAAGGCGAGCACGCCGGCTGGCACAGTCGACGGTTGAGGTTTGCAAACGGGCCGGAGAAGGGTGCGCCGCCCAGGGTATTTCACCAGAGGAACCTCATCACTCGAACCGTGAGCTGGTGACCGGATCGTCTCTAAACAAAGGAAGCGCGATGCGGCGACGCGTCCAACTCATTACACTCGATTACGCACTCGTCGTCGCCGAGGAAGGCAGCTTCCTCGGCGCCTCTCGACGTATGGGAGTCCATCATTCCGCTCTGAGCAGGCGTATCCGTGACCTTGAGCACTCACTTGGAACGGTGCTGTTCGAACGTCATGCAGGCGGAGTCCGGCCAACCTTGGCAGGATCGAGACTGCTCGGCAACCTTCGCCGTGTCCTCACGGAACTCGACGGCGCACTTGCCGGGGTCGAAACGGACCGAAGAGGGCAAGCCGGCAGCCTGTCAATCGACTTCGATCCGTTTCTGCACGCAGCCGAGTTTCTGGATGCAGTCACCGACTTCATTCGGAGCAGGCCGGATGTTGCCATCTACTTCATGGAAACGAAACGCGCTTCGTTCCGCTCATCCTGACTTTGGGTTGCGCCGAGTGCGGCTGAACGCCCGATCCGTCGTCATGAACCGTGCCAGCATCGGCGCGATGAGCTTTGCTGCATCGGCGATCGTCTGGCCGGTCTCCCGACCGAGGACCTCGGCATAGGCGACAAGATCACGATGAACAGCGGCGGGCAGCTCGATCGTGATCTTGACCGGCTTATCATCGGGTATGGCGGAGAGTTTCAGCTTGGTCATAACGGATCCTTCAGTGTGCCGTACGGCGCCAACGCAAGATCGCGATTGACGATAACGCGAACCGGGAAACCCGGTCGAACTGTCAGCGTTGGCTGGACGTCGAGTTGGCGGCCCACGATCTGTTGACCGATATTGCTCATCCAATTCTGCGTGCTTTCACGGATCGCCTTGGCGATGTCGCTCTCGTTGTTTTTGGAACCGAGGCTGGCGCCGACGCCCAACAACGTCGAAAGCGCTGTGGCCCGAAACAACTTCCCCCAGTGATGGTCGACCTCGTCCTCCAGCCCGGAAAACCCTTCTGCATCCGCGCCCTGCTGGCGCTCCAACACAATTGAACTTCCGTCGGGCATGATGAGACGATCCCAGACCAGCAACACACGCGACTGGCCGAAGGCGACCTGGCTGTCGTACTGGCCGATCAGTTTTGCACCCTGCGGGATGAGCAGATACGATCCTGTTGAGCTGTCGTAGACATTTTCGGTGACCTGAGCGGTGATCTCACCGGGAAGGTCGGATCGGATGCCGGTGATGAGGGCTGCCGGAATGACCGAACCGGCCTGCACGACATAGGGCGACACCTTCCCCGCGAGCCGATCCGGACTGACGGTGCGTCGATCCGGTGCTGCGTTGACGAAGGCGAGCTTGCGATCCTGGATGTTTTGAGCGGAGCCCAGATCGGGCGGTGGCGTAGTGGTAGCCAGCGTCAGACCACTCGCCGGTTCCGCCGCCGACAAGGGCGGCGTTACTGGGAGAGGCCGCTCCCGCACATTGGTATCGGTAAAGAGCTTGGCAACCCGCGCGGCCTCGACCTCCGCCAGGCGACGCTGTTCGTCCGGATCGGCGCGCGGCGTACTGATGTTCGGCGCCTCGATCGGCTGCCCCCGCTCCTTCGCGCGCAGGATCGGCCGCCCGAGATCGCCGGGCAGCGCGGGACCAAGTTTCGGAACGCCGGAATAATCCTTCGGAAGGGCCTGCAGCCCGTCGGCAGTGGTACGGTTTTCTGTAGTGAAGAGCTCGGACGGCTGTTCGTCGCGCCTTCTGCTATCGAGCGCCCAGATGAGTGCGCCGAGGATAACGACACTGGCGACCCCACCAAGACCGATCAGCACTTTGCGCGACAGCCTCGTGACCCTAGCGGGTGCGGGTCGCAAGCGTAGTTCGGCCCTGAGGTCCTGGGCGGGGGCATTTACAATGTCGCTCACCGGAACAGCCCCACACTGCGCCGTGGCCTCCCGTCGGTGCGCACGATCCGGACCCGTTTCTCACTCGCCTTGTCGCCGAGCCTCAATTCGGCGGCGGCAAAGAGGCGGTCGACAACATAGTAGTTTTGGCGGGCACGATAGTTGACCAGCTCCGAGCCGCCAGACGGGCCGATGACGAACAGCGGCGGCATCTCGCCTTGCCCGATACCCGACGGAAACTCGATATAGACTTTTGCGCCGTCGTCGAAGGCGCGTAGCGGCTTCCAGGGTGCGGCGTCGCCCTCGACGCGGTAGCGGAAGTTGAGTTTCTGGATGTCGACGCCGGACGCGACCGGCTGCGCGGCGGAAGCCTGGGCGTTCTGGCGCCGCAGCGCGATCAACTGGTCGTGCGGATATTGCCAGGAGACTGAGGCCATGTAGGTCGAGGCCGTAGATCGCAGCTCGAGATGATAGGTACGGCGGTCGCTGTTGATGACAAGATTGGTCTGGAGATCGGGCCTCGTCGGCTTGACGAGAATATGGACTTGCAGCCGGTCCCCTGCCCCACTTTGCGTGTCGCCGATGATCCAGCGCACGGTGTCGCCGGCAGCGACGGGGCCTGGACCGACAAGTTGCTCGCCGGGTTGCAGCGCAATGTCGGTGACCTGGCCCGGCGCGGCATAGATCTGATAGAGCGCGCCCTCGCTCCAGGGATAGAGCTGGATCGCGTTGACGAAGCCGTCGCGAACCGGCTGCATTCGCGCCGCCTCGTTCGCCTGGGTGATCCGCTGTTTGGGATCGGCCGGTTCCGCCTTTGCTTTGCTGGTCTCGACCGGCTTCAGCTGGCCGGGAAGCGGTAGTGGTTTCGGCAGCTCCACCACCTTGACCGGACCAGGCGGATCGAACTTCCGGACTGCAGGCACCGCATCGTCATATTGGATCTCCGGCGGAATGTATTTTTGTGAGGCGCAGCCGGTCAGCTCCGTTGCCGACAGCAGTGCCAGGGCAAACACACGTGCTTTCGTCATGTCGCGCGCGGTCTGTCCTGTCGTCTTGCGTGTTCGTACCGCCCACATCATGAAAGCTCCTTCGACCAGTTGATGGCGTTGACATAGATGCCGAGCGGATTGGCCTTCAGCCGGTCGGCGTCGCGGGGTTGTTGAGTGACGATGGTGAGGATGGCGGCCCAGCGCTCGGTGCTGGCCAGGCTGCCATTCTCATAGCGGCGCTCGATCCAGGTGACGCGGAACGAGTCCGGCGACGCTCGGATGACGCTGGAGATCTCGATAGCAATCTGGATTTTGCCGACCTTGGTGAAGGGGTCGTTCAGGCGGGCATAATCGTTCAGAGAAACGGCGCCGCGATCGGTCGTGTAGTCATAGGCGCGCAACCAACTCTGGCGGACAATGACCGGATCGGCCGCGATGCTTCTCACCTGCTCTATGAAGCGGGCGAGATGCCATGCGATCTGCGGATCGGTCGGCCGATAGTCGGCGACGGCCGGGGCGACCGCTTGCGCCTCGCCGAATTTGTCGACCTGTACGACCCAGGAAACCACGGTGCCACGCGTCGACTGCCAGACCAAAGCGGAAGCGAACCCGCCGGCCATGAAGAGCGAGCCGAAGGCCATCAGCCGCCAGTTCTTCGCTTGCACACGGGCCGATCCGATGCGTTCATCCCAGACCTGCGCAGCACGTTGGTATGGCGTCTCCGACTGAGGCGTCTTGCCGTATCGAACAGAAGGTCGTTTGAAGAAGTTCATCGGCGGTCGTCCTGATTGAGGGAAACATTCATTGAGCCGCCGCCGTGATCGCCGGAGCGGACGGAGTGCGCGGCCATGCTGGCGCCATGGCTCATGGCCTGGCCGCGCTTCATGCGGCTCGCCCATTCCGGCGGCGATCCCGCACCCGGTGCGGTGGTCGTCCTAGACCCTGAAGGGGTGGTTCCTGATGGCCGCTCTCCACCGGTTGCAGTCCACGCGGCCGAGCGGCCAGCCTCATGACTGGCCGACAGGGCTGAAGCCGCGCGCGAGATCGCCTGCTTCACCGGTTGAGCGGTGGCGCCAGCACCAGCCTTGGCGACACCTGCTGTGCCGGCAGCGATGGAACCTGCACCGCTCTGTCCAGATGTTGCCGCGGCTAGTCCCCAGGCAGCTGTAGTGCTGCCCGCCAGATGGGCGCCGCCACGCGCTGCAGCCGCCGACATGCGTGCTCCGACTCCTGCAGCACTTGCCGCGCCGCTCAATCCAGCGCGAGCGCCCATGGTGCCGGCAGCACCAAGTCCGGCGGCGGCGAGGCTTGTGCCGACAGCCGCGCCCGCGCCAAGTTGTGGGGCGCCGGAAACCAGACCAGTTGCGATGCCAGGACCAAAGATCGAAAGCCCCATCAGCGACAAGGCGCCGAGCACGAGCGACAGCGCATCCGTTATCGTCGGTTGCTCCGCGCCAAAGCCTTGCGTGAACTCGCCGAAGAGGCCCGAGCCGATACCGACGATGACGGCGAGCACGAGGATCTTCACGCCCGAGGCTACGATATTGCCGAGCACCTTCTCGGCGAGGAAGGCGGTCCTGTTGAACAGCGCGAATGGGATCAGCACAAAGGCGGCAAGCGTCGTCAGCTTGAATTCAATCAGGGTGACGAAGATCTGGACGGCGAGAATGAAAAAGGCGATCAGCACGATCGCCCAAGCGATCATCAGCACCGCGATTTGGACAAAATTCTCGAAGAACGAGACGTAGCCCATCAACTGGCTGGCAGCTTCAAGAATCGGATTGCCGGCGTCGATGCCGACTTGCGCGACGCGGCCCGGCTGCAGGAGCGCAGAGCCGGAAAGTGCGGATCCTCCGGCCTCCAGACCGAGCCCCGAAAAACTGTCGAAGACGATTCCGGCGAGACGATTGAAGTTGCCGATGATGAAAGCGAAGAAGCCGATATAGAGCGTCTTCTTAACCAGCCGGTGCAGCACGTCCTCGTCAGTACCCCAGGCCCAGAACAAGCCGGCGAGCGTGATATCGATGACGATCAAGGTAGAGGTAAGAAACGCAACTTCCCCGCCAAGCAAGCCAAAGCCGGAATCGATGTAGCGGGTGAAAGTCTCGAGGAAACGATCGATGACGCCGGCGTCGTTCATGGCGCCACCGTGTTCGGGCGGGATTGATCTTCCAGATTCCGCGGCGGCATCGGTGACTGAAGTGGCATGAGCCGGCTATGGTCCTTGTCAACGGACGGAACCGAATTTGGCGCCACGGAACCGGATGGCCGCAGGAATCGCCTCCGCTTCTCGGCCCAGGTCTTTCTGCAGGCCTCGTCAACGATTGCTGCCATGCCGATGTCCCGGCATCGCGCAAGTTCGACCTTTGCCGGCTCGCCGCCCGGATGTGCGGAGCGCGGGGAGGACGCGTCCTGCGAGCCGTTGCCGCGCAACGCCATGAAAGCGGCGGTCATGGCGGCGCCAAGGGCAAAAACGGCTGTCATCCGGGCGGCGATCTTGATGTTCATGGTGACCAGCCTCAGTCGTGGAACATCTTCACGGATGACGGGCTGTAGCCGCTTCCCGTCATGAAGCGGCTGAACTGTTCTCGCGCCTGCTCCTGCGCTGCAGCCGTCCTCGCTTCTTCGAGTGCTGCCGCCCTTCCTTGCGCGGCGAGCATTGCCGTGAGGTCGGCCATTTGCTTCGCCTGCACGGCAAGCAACTGGTTGCCGGCTTGTGTCGCCTGCAACACGCCTACAGCCGACTGGCTGGCGCCGACCAATGCGCTGGTCTGTTCCTTGGTCCCCTCGATATTGTCGACGGCGACGGCTCCGGCCATCAATGAATGTTCAAAGGCAGATACCGAGGTCTGCCAGCGCTCGCGTGCGCTATCGACAAGCTGCTGGCTGGAAAGCTCCGAACCGAATTTTTCGTAGGTGGAAGCGAACTGGCTCTCGATACCCTGGACGCTGTAGGCAAGCCTGTCGGCCTCACCGAGCAGGCTCTTCATCTTGGATAAATTGCCCTCGATCTGGCTAAGCAGCGTGGTCGGCAACGAGGTGAGGTTTTTCGCCTGGTTGATCAGCATCTGAGCTTCGTTTTGAAGCGAGGTGATCTGGTTCTGGATCTGCTCCAGTGCGCGAGAGGCCGAAAGCAGGTTTTCGGCATAGTTCCTGGGATCGAACACGATCAGCGCCGACGCCGGCCACGACGACAGCCCAACAGCAGCAGCGAGTGCGCCAACTGCCGCCATGCGACGGATATGGCGACGTGCAAGAACGGACTTCATGAGGAAAACTCCTTTGTGGATTGGTCGATGACGTTGGTGAGTCCGGGAACGAGGTCGGCTGCCCAGGAGAGACCGCGATCGGCAAGCCAAGCCTCGAGGAACTGTTGCCGGCCGTCCTCAGCGATGATCCGCTCCACCGCCGCCTGATCGGACTTGGACGATGCGGCGCACAGCGACAGCGCTATCGGACCAAGGCCGAGTTCGAACAGCCGGTTGCCGCGGCGCGATTGGCAGTAGTAGTCGCGCTTCGGCGTCGCCCGGGCTACGATCTCAATCTGGCGGTCATTGAGGCCGAAGCGCCGGTAGATCTGGGTAATTTGCGGCTCGATGGCGCGCTCGTTCGGCAGGAACAGCCGCGTTGGACAGCTTTCGACGATGGCCGGCGCAATCCTGCTGCCATCGATGTCGGAGAGCGACTGACTGGCGAAGATGACGGAAGCATTCTTCTTGCGAAGGGTTTTTAGCCATTCGCGCAGTTGATCGGCGAAGCCGCCATCGTCGAGCGCCAGCCAGCCCTCGTCGATCATCAGCAGCGTCGGCCTGCCGTCCATCCTTTGCTCGATGCGATGGAAGAGATAGGCAAGCACGGCCGGAGCTGCACCTGTGCCGATCAGACCCTCGGTCTCGAAGGCCTGAACGGGTGCCTCGCCGAGACGTTCGTGCTCGGCATCGAGCAGCCGGCCATAGGGGCCGCCAATGCAATAGGGCCGCAGTGCCTGCTTGAGTGACGATGACTGCAGCAGCACAGTCAGGCCGGTCAGCGTCCGTTCCTGAACCGGCGCGCTGGCCAGTGACGTCAGCGCTGACCAGAGATATTCCCTAACCTCCGGCGTGACAGGCACGCCTTCGCGCAGCAGAATGTCGACGAGCCAGTCGGCTGCCCAGGCCCGCTCCGGCGTGTGATGGATACGGGCAAGCGGCTGTAGCGAAACGGCGTCGATGTCGTCCGACAGATCCGCCAGGGAAAGCAGAGCAAGCGGATCGTCCGCTCCCTGCCCGCTCGACGTATTGCTTCCCAGATTGTGCCAGTCGCCACCCATGGCAAGTATCGCAGCGCGGATCGATCCGCCAAAGTCGAAGGCAAAGATCTGGTTGTTCTCGTATCGCCGGAACTGAAGTGCCATGAGTGCCAACAAGACTGACTTGCCCGCACCCGTCGGTCCGATCACCAGGGTGTGGCCGACATCGCCGACATGCAGGCTGAACCGGAAGGGCGTTGCGCCTTCTGTCCTGGCGAAGAACAGCGGCGGAGCACCGAAATGCTCGTCTGTTTCAGGGCCTGCCCAGACCGCCGAGAGCGGGATCATATGGGCCAGGTTCAGTGTCGACAGCGGTGGCTGGCGGACATTCGCATACACGTGGCCGGGAATGCTGCCTAGCCATGCCTCGATCGCGTTGACGCGTTCGACGATGCAGGTGAAGTCCCGACCCTGAATGACCGTCTCGAGGAGCCGAAGTTTCTCGTCGGCGATCGACGGATCGCCATCCCAAACCGTCAGGGTTGCGGTGACATAGGCCTGACCGATCTGGTCGGAACCGAGATCCTGCAGAGCCGCGTCGGCATCGGCCGCCTTGTTGGCGGCGTCCGTGTCGACGAGGACTGATGCCTCACTGGTCATCACCTCCTTCAGGATGGCAGCCACTGACTTGCGTTTGGCGAACCACTGGCGGCGAATCTTCGTCAGCAGTTTGGTGGCGTCAGTCTTGTCGAGCATGATCGCTCGCGTTGACCAGCGGTAGGCGAAGGCAAGCCGATTGAGTTCGTCGAGGATCCCCGGAAAGGTTGCGCTGGGGAAACCGATGATGGTGAGCGTGCGCAGATGGGCATCGCCGAGCCTCGGTTCCAATCCGCCGGCGAGCGGCTGATCGACCAGCAGCGCATCGAGATGCATCGGGGTTTCTGGCACGCGAACGCGATGGCGTCTGGTGGAAACGCAAGAGTGCAGGTAGGTCAGTGTCTCCCAGTCATCGAGCCAGAAGGCTTCCGGGACAAAGCCTTCGACCAGCTTCAGCACACGGTCGGTGCGGTCGACAAAACTCTTCAAATGTTCCCACGGATCGGCGCCGGTCTTTTCCCGACCTTCGTAAAGCCAGCCCTCCATCCGCGACGCTTCCTCGGTCGGTGGCAGCCAGACGAAGGTGAGGAAATAGCTGCTCTCGAATAGGTCCCCGCGCGGCCGATGATCGCGCAAGCGTGGCGATCCCTGGTCGGGCGCATCCTCGAATTGCTCTCGCCGTTCGATATCGAGCAGCGCCGATGCGGAATCTGGGAACCGGTCGTCAGGATAGTCGGTGGTTGGGTTGCGTTGCGCTTCCACAAATATCGCCCAGCCGGACCCGAGACGGCGCAGCGCGCTGTTCAACCGTGCAGTAGTACCGACCAGTTCGGCCGGCGTCGCACTGTCGAGATCGGGACCGCGAAAACGCGCGGTTCGCTGGAACGAGCCATCCTTATTGAGCACCACGCCCGGCGCGACCAGTGCTGCCCAAGGCAAATAGTCGGCAAGACTGGTGCTCTTCTTGCGGTATTCGGCTAGGTTCATCATAGCAAAACCTCAGCAAGCGAAATGCGCGGGGTAGCGCAGATGCCGGCGAACCACGTCGACGAATTGCGCGTCGCGCTTCGCGGCCCAGACGGCGGCGAAGTGGCCGATCGCCCAGATGACGAGACCAGCGATCCAGAGGCGGAGGCCTAGCCCAACGGCCCCGGCGAGCGTGCCGTTGGCGATGGCGACGGCGCGCGGCGCGCCGCCGAGCAGGATCGGCTCGGTGAGCGCGCGATGCACCGGCGCGAAAAAGCCGCGAACTTCTTCGTCTTCCAGCATGGCCATCAGACGAGCGCCCCGCCGCCGAAGGAGAAAAACGACAGGAAAAACGAGCTCGCCGCGAAGGCGATCGAGAGCCCAAAAACGACCTGGATCAGCCGACGGAATCCGCCCGAGGTGTCGCCGAAGGCGAGCGACAACCCGGTAACGATGATGATGATCACCGCCACGATCTTGGCGACCGGCCCCTCAACGGATTCGAGAATCTGTTGAAGCGGCTCTTCCCACGGCATGGAAGACCCGGCGGCAAAAGCCGGCGCGATCATGATAGTCATACCGGCTGTAGTCGCCGCAGCCGTGGAAAGCAGTGCCGCAACCCTGGGCATAGACGATGAAGTAGAGCGGATCGGATTCATTTTAGAGCTCCATGGGGGATTGTGGTTCCATGTCTGGTTGGGTCTCGATGGCCTTGAGCATGCGGTAGTCGCCGGTGACTGTGTCGAGCCCGTTGACCAGCGCGATCTCAACGAGCCGGCGGGACGAGCCGCGACCGGCGAGCACAGCAACAATGTCGACCGTCTCCGCCATGAGCGCGCGTGGGACCGTGACGACGGCCTCCTGCACCAACTGCTCGAGACGGCGCAATGCGCCAAGGGCGGAACCTGCATGGATGGTACCGATGCCGCCGGGATGGCCGGTGCCCCAGGCCTTCAACAGGTCGAGCGCTTCCGCGCCGCGTACCTCGCCAATCGGAATACGATCGGGGCGAAGCCGCAGCGACGACTTCACCAGATCGGAAAGCGAGGCGATGCCGTCTTTCGTCCGCAGCGCCACTAGGTTAGGCGCCGCGCACTGCAGTTCACGCGTGTCTTCGATCAACACGACGCGGTCGGCGGTTTTGGCGACCTCCGCCAGCAGCGCATTGACCAGCGTGGTCTTGCCCGTGGACGTGCCACCGGCGACCAGAATGTTTTTTCGTTTTTCGACGGCAAGCCGCAGCACGTCAGCCTGGGCTTCGGTCACGATGCCGGCGGCGACGTAATCTTGGAGGGTGAATACGGCGACGGCGGGCTTGCGGATGGCGAAGGTGGGTGCTGCCACGACAGGCGGCAGCAGGCCCTCGAAGCGCTCGCCTGTTTCCGGCAGTTCGGCCGAAACGCGAGGGCTGTCGGGATGTACCTCGGCACCGACATGATGCGCCACCAGCCGGATGATCCGTTCGCCATCAGCCGGGATCAAGAGTTCATCGGTGGCGGAGAGCCCTTCCTTCAGCCTGTCGACCCAGAGCCGCCCGTCCGGGTTGAGCATGACCTCGACGATATCAGGATCCTCAAGAAAGCCGGCAATGGCGGGCCCAAGCGCCGTGCGCAGCATGCGTGCACCGCGCGACACCGCTTCCCTGCCGGCTTGATGATTGATTGCCACGATGATCCCCATTCTTCGCGGCGAATTGGTTCGTGCCGCTGTCGGGGATGATTAGAAGAGGCAGGAATATCGACCTTGCAACAAGCAAAAAGGGATGTCGTGATGCGACCTGCAGAGACTTGCAAAATGCGGTGCGGCGATCTCGCGCTTGGCCGTGCCTATCCCGCTGGCAAATCATCCTTGCCGGTTGGTGAGGCTGGCGGGACGTCCTCGGCGATTTCCTGCCTGAGTTTTGGCCCTTTGCTCAATCTGCGGCCGAGCGCGTCAATAAACCCGTCATAGCGCTGCAGTCCTTTTGCACGGGCTTCGGCCTGCGCAGATTCCGGCAAAGCCGGGGTCGAGTTCAGCCAGAAGCGCACGAACAGCGCCATTGTCTCGATGGCGATGCCGACATCGCGCTCGACGCGCTGTACGCGCCGGTCGATTTGGTCGAGGCGGCGGGCGATTGCCGCCTCCTTGCGTTCCTCAGCATCCGGGGACAGGAACGAGGCGATCGCTGCCTCGGCGATTAATGATAGCGACACATCGCGCCGAGCAGAATAATCGGCAAGCGCGTTCATCACGTCCGGATCGAGATAGGCTGAGAGCTGTTTTTTCTTCGTGTTCTTCATGGGCTCAAAGCTCAATGCCATCATTGGGATCGAGGGCGGCCTGCCGTGCGGTGCGCCGCATTATCTGATCGACCGCACGCCGACGGATGGCATCATCGTCGGGCTCGTCCCGGTCGAGGTCGAACTCGTCATCGAGATGAGCCGTGCGCCGAGGCGCGATGTCCTCGTGTTCGGGGAGTTCGGGCTGGCGGCGAATGCCGCCATTTGCAGGGTCCTCGTCATGCGTATCCGTCAAGATCTGCGATTGGAGAGCATTGCCTTCCGACGCCGCGGCGACTGTTGCGCTAGTCCAGTCGTCGGGTCGCGACGTTCTTTCGGTCGTTGCAGGCTTCGGTGGCGCCACGACACGCTTGGCAAGGCGTGGATCGACGAAGTAGCGTGCCTTCTTCGCCCGGATCGGGAACAGGCCCGACACCATTACAATGGCATCGGTCGGCGGAAGTTGCATGATCTCGCCGGGCGTCATCAGCGCACGCGCCGTTTCCTGCCGCGAGACCATCAGGTGTCCGAGCCAGGGCGATAATCTGTGGCCGGCATAGTTCTTCATGGCTCGCATCTCAGTTCCCGTTCCCAGAGAGTCCGAAACGCGCTTGGCCGTCCGCTCGTCATTGGTGGCGAAGCTCACACGAACATGGCAGTTGTCGAGGATGGAGTTATTCGGCCCATAGGCCTTTTCGATCTGGTTGAGCGACTGCGCAATCAGGAAAGCCTTGATGCCGTAGCCCGCCATGAAGGCGAGCGCCGACTCGAAGAAATCGAGCCGGCCGAGAGCCGGGAACTCGTCCAGCATCATCAACAGGCGCTGTCGTCGTTCCTTCGCATGCAGATCCTCGGTCAGCCTGCGGCCGATCTGGTTGAGCACGAGCCGGATCAGTGGCTTGGTACGGCTTATGTCAGACGGCGGCACGACCAGATAGAGCGTCGTCGGCCGCTTGCCCTCGACAAGATCCGCGATCCGCCAGTCGCAACGTGATGTCACTTTCGCCACGACCGGATCGCGATAAAGCCCCAGAAAGCTCATGGCGGTCGAGAGCACGCCTGATCGCTCATTCTCCGACTTGTTTAGTAGTTCGCGCGCTGCCGATGCCACGACTGGATGCGGACCGGCGTCGCCCAGATGCCGCGTTAGCATCATTGTGCGCAGCGTTGCTTCAATCGGCCGTTGCGGATCGGACAGAAAGCTGGCGACGCCAGCAAGCGTCTTGTCGTTTTCGGCATAAAGCACATGCAAAATGGCACCGACCAGCAGCGCGTGGCTGGTCTTCTCCCAGTGATTGCGACGTTCCAACGACCCTTCCGGATCGACCAGCACATCGGCGACATTCTGGACGTCACGGACTTCCCATTCGCCACGTCGCACCTCAAGCAGAGGATTGTAGGCGGCCGAGGCTGCGTTGGTCGGATCGAACAGGAGCACGCGGCCGAAACGCGCCCGCCATCCGGCCGTTAGTTCCCAGTTCTCACCCTTGATGTCGTGTACAATTGCGCTTCCTGGCCATGTAAGCAGCGACGGCACCACCAGGCCAACACCTTTGCCGCTTCTGGTTGGTGCGAAGCACAGCACATGTTCCGGACCGTCGTGGCGCAAATAGTCTCGGTCGAGCTTGCCGAGCACCACGCCATCGAGGCCGAGAATGCCCTCTGCCGCTATTTCGCCGCGCGTTGCCCAGCGCGCCGAGCCATAAGTGTCGGCGTTCTTTGCCTCCCGCGCCCGCGACACCGACATGCCGATAGCGGCCGCAATTGCGACGAAGCCGCCGCTCGCCGTAATCAGAGCCCCCTCGAGAAAAACCTCAGGGGCATAAGCATCGTAGAAAAACCACCACCAGAAAAATGCAGGTGGTGGATAGACGGACTGGCCGGCCAGTTCGAACCAAGGCGAACCGAGTTGCGACTGGAAGCCGAGCCGTAAAGCCGTCCATTGTGTCGCGCACCAAGTGGTGAAGAGCACGAGCAGAAGGACGGTGACGACTTGACCCCACAAAATTCTGGTCGCCGGCATGTTTTCGTCTCCCGGGCTGGACAGTCAGGAGCGGATAGAGAATGTCGGGACCTCGCGCATGCAAGAAGAAATGGGCGATCAGGGCAACTGGTCGTGTGCTGACGTGCAAAGACTTGCCTAAGGTAGGCGGTGCAGATTCGGTAGCTCTACCATACCTACACTTGGGATCGCTCAAAGCCCGATTCCTCGCTTCCTTCCGAAATTCCAATCCACTCCCCCGCTGGCGTGTGCAACGCCATCCACGTGACGGCCGACCTGCCTATCGAGCGACGGAGACCACGGCACAAGCCGGAAACCCAGCCCGTCTTCGATCATGGCGAAGCGGCCGGAGGCGAGTGAGAAACGTTGCCTGTAGATGCCGGCCACATGATCGCCATCGGCGGCCTTCACGAATGACAAGCCGGTCTCGGCGGAAAGGTGAGAGCCAAGCGCCTCGACTTCCCGGCTGCGCAGCGTGTCGATCAAGTTGCGCGAGAGAATGACACGTCGCCCTTCACACCGTGCAAGCCCGTGCTCCACCAATTGATTGGTGCGATCCTCAAGCGCCTGTCTGACCTTTTGACCGAACCCGCCCTCTCCAAGTCCCCGCTCCTCGCACGCAATAAGCTGTCGGTCGAGCCAGGTGGCGCCGGAAGCCTGGATCTGCTCCCCAATCGAGAGGTCGGAGCGAACGGCGAGTGCGAGACGTTCGCGACCTTTCGCATCGTTGTAGCGGCGAAGCTCGACGATGGAGCCCGGCACTGAATCTCCGGCGGCGTCGAGATCGCGGAAGCGGATATGATGCGTAAGTCCGTCGATACCGTCGACAATGGCATAGGCCGAGCCACGCAGTTCGTCATCCAGGCCGCGCTCCAGCAGCCGGCCGATGACGGGCGTGTCGATTTCTTCGGCAGCCAGGACATAGCCAGCCGCTGCCCTGTCGATGCCATGGCCAGCGAGACTGCGATGCATTCGCTTGATGATGTCGCCGCGCTCGCCGAGCGCACGCAACGTGGGCTCGGCTTCTTCGGCGATGATCCATTGGCCAGCACCGACCTCGTTGGCGAGGCCTAGGCTTTCAAGCCTACGGAGCCGTGCAACCTTCTGAGTCTGGAACTCGTCTGGTTGTCGATCGGGACGCGGCGCGAGATCGATCATGCCATGGCGATCAGCGTCGCGAACAAGCTGGCGGTCGAGCTGTGTCCAGCGCTCGGTGTCGACCTGCTGTTCAATGACCCGCCGGATGTCGTGATCGGTGCGGAGCCCCAATGTCTGGGTGAGGATGTCGCTCGCTCGGTCGCGCAGGCCCTGGCGGATGTAGTCGCGCGAGATGACGAGGTTCTCGCCATCGTCGGCCACGCCGCGAACGAGGATATGAACATGCGGATGTTCGGTGTTCCAGTGATCGACGCCAACCCAGTCGAGTTTCGTGCCGAGGTCGCGCTCCATGTCGACGATCAGGTTGCGGGCAAAGCCTCTGAGGTCGCCCAACTCGTGGGCGTCATCCGGTGAGACGATGAAACGGAAATGATGCCGGTCGTCCTTGCACCGTGCAGCAAAGGCGTCGTGGTCGGCCTCGTCCGTATCCGGCCCAAACATCTTCGCCTTTTCGCCGTCCCGCGTCACACCCTCTCGACGGAGGTACTTGAGATGGGCAGTGAGAGGCGCGGCCGCCCTGAATTGACGCACAACGCGCGCCTTGACGACCACGCCGCGTGAGCAGCCAGTGATAAGGCGATTGGCACGGATGCCTGCCGACCTACCTCGGCCGAACGTCGAGGCGCGTGGAGAGATGACCTGGCCCTTGCGCGAGACATGTCCGCCTGCTCGCTGTGCGGCCGCGAGTGCCTGAAAGATAAAAGGGCGCGCGCGCTGACTGGCACGCGTGCGGATACGGCCGGGACGAACACGAAAGCTGTCGTCGCGATTCATGGCTTGAGAGCCCGTGAGGTGCGATTTCCATTGAGAAGATTGAGAAAATGGGGAGAGCGCACATCGCCGTTTTTGGGGACACGTCGCAAAGCGAGGCGAAAATCGTAAGAAAAACAAACAACCGACCGAGCCGCACATCGCGGCCCTTTATCCTGCCATCCCTCCCCGTGCTCCCGGGAGACCAACCCTCCCACCGCAATTGTTGCGACGGAGCGGGCCAAAATGCGATTGACCAGGAATGCGACGATCATTGTGATGCCGCTGAGGAACGCTGAACAAACAGGCCATCCGCAGCCGGTCTCGGTGCGATTGCATCCCTACGGAAGGCGTTGCCCGACAGCGGCTCGAAAGCCGTCAGATCGGTGACGGCGTCGCCAATGGGCGGCGGCACTCTGGGTGAATGGATCGCCGTGAACATGGCCTCAGTCTCAACATCCGCGTCACGATCGCCATGCGATGCGGCGACATTTCGGATGTCGCCGGTGTGCGCAAAAACCGCCGAACCGACTGGACTCGCCTTGCCCGCTGTTTGCCGTGCGCGCGGCGGTACGGGGATCGTACCACTGATCAGCGGCGCAAGTTTCCTGACATATTCGATCGTCTCGCGCGGCAGCGGCCGGCCGGTCGCAAGGTGCTCTTCGTATCGCCCAGGACCGGCATTGTATGCGGCGAGGAAGCCGTTACGACCGAAGCGGTTGAGCATCTCGCGGAGATACGCTGCGCCGGCAAGAATGTTGTCGCGCGGCTGATAAGGATCGTCACCGAGGCGGTACTTGGTGCGCAGCTCTTGCCACGTCGGTGGCATGATCTGCATCAATCCGATCGCGCCCTTGCTCGACACCGCATGAACATCACCAACGCTCTCGACATGCATCACGGCGCGAAGCAGCCGCTCGGGCATGGCAAAACGTTTGGCAGCCTCCCGGATATGCGCCGACCAGGGATCAGCGGACGAAGTTTTGGTATTGGAGTGCGCCGGCCGCTCATGATGCGCGGCAGGTTCTGCGCAAACAACTGACGCTGAAAGGGCGAGTATGACGCATGCGGACAGCATCATCATACTGCTGCGGATGACGGCGCATGCACCCCTATCCTGATGCGTCGGCAGCCTGCCACCGTGCTCGCTTCCGTCAAGGGCACGGCTTCGCCGACCGAACTTGCTTGCCGCAAATTGCGGCGCGATGAGCGCCCGTAGCGATTGGCAAGCGTCCGGTCGCCCTTGACCTCCGCTACGCGCGGCAGCCGTCTGACGGGCGATCGGGTCGAAGGGTTTGACCGGCGCCCGATCGATCAAAGGGTTTGACGCAGAAAGTTGGCTGAGGCGCAATCGGAGCATCCGATCAGCCTCGATCGTCGCCTTTCGACGGCCGGCTCCAGTGCAAGCCCCAGACGCTCTTCTCGGCATCTGACTGAAAAAGGTTGGCACGGATCGGCTGCGTAAAGGACGGATCGTCGATGGAGACTGAAAGATAGCTACCAGCCTTCTCGCCGGTGCGTTCCCATGCCGCGCCGATCTCCATGCCTTCGCAGAAGACGCGGTGATCCGGCGCGTTTTCGGCATCCGATTTCTCGGCAGGCAGGATGGCAAGCTTCACGTCGAGCGTCAGCGTTGAGATGTTGCCGAAGAAGCCGTCATCGTTGCGGCTGAAGGTGCCGATCTGGGCCATAGCAATGCTCCTTTCATGGGCGTTGATAGGGGTTGGGCGAGTCGTCACGGCTCGCGGTGATCCGCTTCGCCAGAACCATTCGGCGCCGGAGAAGTGCGGCCGGTGGTCCACAACGGGACCGCGCGGCCGATGATCGAAGTGAGCGGCAGCGGCCCGAAATAGCGGCTGTCAAAACTGTCGGCTGCATCCCAATTCATGAGGAAGACTTCGCCATCGGTAATGACGCCACAGCCCTGCCAGACGAACAGCGGCCGACCACGACTGTCACGCTCGCGCGCATGTCCAAGGGTCACGCCACGGACAAGGATCGCGGTGCCGCGACGGCAAACGGTCTGTCCGCCGAGTGCCAGCACACGCTTCAGAAGCGGCACGCCGTTCGGCAGATAACCGCGCTCCGCAAGGAAGCCCGCCAACGGCTCGGGCGGCATGACGACGGCGATATCGGCAACATTTATCCTGTCTACCGGCTCGACGCGGTAGAGCCCCATGGGGACGCTCGCTGATGCGTTCCAAATGAACTGCAGTCGATGGCCCGCCCACACTGGCGCGGCGACCAGGACCGCACTGCCGAGCATCATGGCAATGGTCGTTGCGCGCATGCTCATGGCTCAATCCTGCGGCGCAGGAGCCATGCCTCATGGCGCTGGCGTGTGTAGGGCCTGGGCGCCTCTCTAGCTGCGAGCCGGCTGTGGGCATGCCGCCAGTAGTCCGGCGAGGCGTCAGCAGGATCGATGTCGATCGCCTCGACAGCGTCGATGATCTTCAGCACCCTTTCGACATTTGGCCATCCGATAGCCGTGAGCAGGATGTCAGCGCCAGGACGCACATAGGCGACGGTCGCGCAGCGTTCGCCGGCGGCAACGGCGCGCAGGATATCGATGCGCGAGGCGACGGTGCCAAAATCGTTGGCGGTCCAGCGAACGAAGGCGAAAATGCTGCCGGGCGCGAAGGTGACAACACGACGACTGCGATCGATAGTCGTGTTTGCAGCAACCTTGCCGAACCGGATGTAGTTTTCGATCCGCTTCTTCAGCCACAAAAGCTCGACATGGGTGAGATTGCTCATGCTGGCTTCCGTGACAGGAGGCCAGCGGCCGAGAAGGCGAAACGGGTGTCGGAGACATCGGCCGCGATCTGGGAGTAAGAATAGATCTCGTCGCTCGCCAGGACCGACGGGGCATCTCTCCGCCGTCGTCCACAGCCGCGTGGATCAGCACTTTGCGTTAGAGAGAATCCGAAGGATTCACAGTTAGAAACGTTAGAGGAGCCGGTTCGGCAATCGCCACAAGGACTTAAGGCCGATTTCGGTTCCTGATAGCACGGGAATCCGGTTCCCGATGGCACGGGAGCTGCGGTTCCTGATAGCACGGGCCTGTCCACAGTCATTTAGCAGCCTTGATTGTGCGACCGCTCGGTGCGCGATGGGTTGTTAGGGTGTTGGCGAATGGGTCGCCCGGGTCGGGCTGGAAGGTCAGGCGTGATCGGCCGTCGGGATCGAAGGTGAGCACCAGTCGGTAGCCGGGCAGCGGCTGACGGCGGACGATCTCGCGCAGGTCGAAGGTGAAGCGTTTGAACGGCGACAGGCTGCCGGACTTCAGATGCAGGTGACGGAGATCAAAACTCCAGCCGTGGGTCTGACGGCCGCCGTGCTTGCGCACTAGGCGGTAAAGCCAGCGCTCGAGGCCACCTGTCAGCCCGAAATATTGGCGGTCGATGGTGAGGACCAGAGCATCGTCGATGACGCCGGCATAAAACCAGTCCGGCAGGATGAGTTCGATGCCAAGCGGCCGTCCGACAGCGTCCACTCGCTCCTTCCATTCGTTGATCCAAGAGAAGCGATGGCGCCGTCGCTCCGACGACTGGCGGATGGATGTGGCGACTGTCGTTGATTGCAGCCGGTCGAGCGCTGCCTTCAATCTGCTGTAGCTATGGGCGGAATCGCCACGGTCGATGAAGGTAAGGATTTCGTAGGGCGTAGCCGACATCAGGCGTGATGTGCGAAGGCCATTGTCGCGTGCTTCGACGATCTGGCTGGCTGCCCAGATCAGGATATCGGCATCCCAGATCGTCGCCATGCCGTGTTCGACTGTCGCCTCGACGCGGATCGACACCTCGCCCATGCGAAAGTCGATCGGTGTCACGCGGCGGGATTTGGCGAGTGAGAAGAACGGCCACGACATGAGGTCCTGGGCATCGCGTGGCGCGATGGCGCCTGAGCGGGCATGGAACAGCTCAAGCTGACTCTGGTCGGACAAACGATGCCGCATAGCCGCCACCCCAGCAGGTCAGGAAATGGGATCGCGTCTGCCGGCATAGGCCGGCGCACGCGCCGCATGCGGCTTGGCGGGCGGAACATAAGTTGCGTTGGCATCGCTGGTGGAGGTGCGCGCGCCAAGTTCGATCCAGGCGTGCAGGTCGTCGATGTCGTAGAGAACGCGCCCGCCCACCTTGCGGTATTTTGGGCCGGTTCCATAAGTCCGGTGCTTTTCCAGCGTGCGAGCGCAAAGGCCGACGATGGGCGCTGCCTCCTTGGTTCGCAGGTATTTTGGGGGCGCGTCCGCGGGACCCTTCGACATCGCTCGATCTCCATCCGGTTCTGCTGTCGTCCTGGCCTGCCGGGACGCGCGAAACGGACGATGGTCGAAATGAGGAAAAGCGAGGGAGGGTAAAGATCGGGGGACGTGTTTTTGCTACCCCTGCGACGAAGGGCTTCAGCGATCGGATTTTCGGCTGCGGCTGTGTGGGTAGAAGAGAAGATCGCGATAACCGCCGGCGACCAGATGGTCCGCGCGCCGCAGGATCGCCCGAACCTTGTGCCGGAGATGATGATCACGCCAGTCTCGCGGCGCAATCGATTCTCGTGACAACAGTACCTCCGCGACCTCGCGGTAGGCGGCGCCTGCGCGGCGGGCGTCATGAGCGCGCAGATTGAGAGTGTGCCGCGCCTCCGTTTGCTTCGGCAGCGCGCCATAGGCTGGAGTGGTCGGCCGGCCGTTCAATACGCGCCAGAACCGACGCGCTGCGTCGAGCCGTGTTTCGAAGGCGTCGTCGAGCGGCAGAAGGATCGCATTGATGTCGGGCGGACCGCCGCAGTTTTCGGCAACCAGCCTATGCGTTGGTGGCGAAGCTGGCCAAAGAACATGCAAATCTTCGTTCTGCTTCCAAACGCTGGCGTTGGGGAGCCTGGGAAGATGGACTGCCTGGTGAGAAGGATTCATCGAGACAGGCATCCGCGTGGCCCGAAGCACACGCGGCGAGGCCTGTTCCGTCCAGACGATGTTCTTAGCTAACGGAAGCCCGTCACCGGTGACTGAGAAATCGCGCGCCCCAACGAGCGGCGAAGTCGGGCGGACCGACAAGTTCTCCGGAACCCGAATTCTGCGAAGTAAGCTGGCTGCATTCGGCGACGAACTCGTCGTTTCGGATCAGATACTCGGCAGCGAACTCTGCAGCTTCGTAGCCGCGCATATGCGCATAGGCTGCCGGATCGGTCCAATCGCCTTGCAATGTGCTCTCCCGATGTCCGCATTGGCTGCGGGCTTCGGAAACACCATCTGGCGCGATACGCAGGCTGGGTAGCTGGAGAGTCGGCAAACCGCTCTGCTGATTCAGCAAAGCGTGGCGAACGCTCAGTGCGGCGCACCGCCGGCCAGAAGATATCGATAGCCATTCGTCGTCATCCATCGCGCGCGGGTAAGATGGGTTTCCCACGACCGGAACGCCCGCTCCGGTTCCTCCTCAGGGTCTATATGCAGGACGATCCTGGCCACCTCGCGCCAGTCCGCATCCTCCGCCGCTGCGTCGAGCAGGCGGATGTAGGTGAGCAGCCGCTCCTCGTCATAGCCGGTCAGGACTGGGGCATCCGGCGCAACGTCGGCGACATCAGGATCGAGGAGTGGTTTAAGCACGGCCCACCAAAAGTCGTCGAAGCACAAGCGGCGACATTCACCAGATAACCAGATTTTCTGATTATCTGGATTCCCATTTAATTGATCTGCCGGTTTCGTCAAGGACCGGCAGCGAATGCAAAAGACACTTCGGTCGCCAAGACATTTGCGACTTATCCAATTGATCGTGGACAGGCGCAAGGCTGCAGGCTTGAGCCAAGCCGACTTGGCAAACGCGATCGATCGATATCAATCAGTAGTCGCAGCCATCGAGTCGGGAGGACGGCGCCTGGATGTGATCGAGTTTCTCGATCTGGCTGAAACGATCGGGTTCGATCCCCATGATATTCTGAATGAGGTGGCAACAGTTCCGAGTATGCCCGCCAGAAAGCGTTAGCAGTTGATCTGCTCAACGGGCGAATTCAGACCTCTGAAATCCAAGCGAATTTCTTGTGGCTGTGCTCAAAATGGCAGCAGTCGCATCGCGAGCCGGGTAGAGCCCGGCGAGCGGCCGCCGTGTTTCAAAAACGGCCGCACCGCGCGGACCTGAAAGGCCGCGCGGCGAGACTTTCGCCACGCGGCTTTTCGTTTGCTCATGCCGCCCTTGCCAACAGGGCCTTCGCCCTGCCTTCCAGTTCAAGGCGGCTGTCCTGATGCGCCTTGGTACGGGCATGCGCGGTCATGCCTTGCACGAAATCAAAGATGCTTTCGGGCGGGCGGCCTTCCTCCTGCAACACGGCCTCGATGATCTTCCCGGTTTCGGCCTTGGAGAAACCGCGCTTGCGCAGGAAGTTCTCGCGGTCCTCGTCAGTGCGGGCGACGATCTTCTCTCGCGCGGCTTTGATGCCGGCGATGAACGGCGCGGGGCTTGAGTTCGCAAAGCTCGTCAGTGCGGGCGCTGCCTCGTGAGCGAAACGAAGTGCTGCAAACTTCGAATGCCGGATGCTAATTTCCTCGAAGCCTTCCACGCCCCACAGATTGCGGTTCATGCACACGGCACGAAGATAGAAGCTCGCAATGCCTAGTGTCTTGCTGCCGACTTCCGAATTCCAGCAATAGAAGCCACGGAAATACAAATCCGGCTCGCCATTCGGGAGCCGTCCGGCTTCGATCGGGTGCGTATCATCCACCAGAAACAGGAACACGTCGCGGTCGCTGGCGTAGAGCGTGGTCGTGTCCTTGGTGATATCGACGAATGGATTGTGTGTCATGGTCGCCCAATCCAGAACGCCCGGCACCTTCCACATGGTGTCGCCGGTGCCGTTACCCGCTATGTTCATGACGGCCGCGACAAGCTCGTGATCCCAGATACGGCCATAGTCCGGGCCGGTCACGGCGCGAAGCTCAATGCGTCCGTCTTCCGTCTCGAGGGTCTTCATCAATTCCGCCCGATGGCTCAAAAGACCGTGCTGCAAATTGATGCCTGCAAGCGGTGCAGGAAGCTGGCGCATGTAGGTGGCCGGTGCGGCGACAAGGCTGCAAAGCTGGCCGAAGCTCCAATGCGTCGGCGCGACTGGCTGGTCCTGTCCGGGGATGATTAGCGAAAGCCGCTCTGCATTGGCGCGGGTAGCTTCTACGCGCACAGCGCGGCTCTCGACGATGCGGGCGGTGGCGCGGTCCGCTCGCTGCTTCACGGCATCATAAAGCTCGGTGAGGCTCAGATAGCGCTCGTCATCGGGACGCGAAAACCATTCCGAGGAAACGCGCCCAATCCGCTCGCCGCGTGTGATGTCTACGCTGAAGCCGCCGCAAGCTGCCTGCGTCTGTCTGTTGCTCTCGCCGTTGATGCTGGTGGTCATGGTCATTGCGATCACTCCTCTTTCCGTTGGGTGCCGAAGGCATGGCCCTCGGCATGCCTTCCGGGGGCGCGTGAGCGCGCGGGAGTGATGGGGGCCAATGCCGGCGCGCGGAGCCGGGCTGCGCGGTCGAGCGGAGCGGTTGCAGATTGATGCGCGGAATTTCTAAGCGTCGGCCGCTTTGCGAGCCGGCGGCCCTGCTCTGCACAGGCGGCATTGGCGGGGAAGCGAGGGAAAGTCCCCTCGCTTCCCTGAAACGGTCGGCAAGGCTCGTCCGCAGCCGATTAGAATGATGGAAGCGAAGCTTAGCTGCTTGTTATTGGCAAAGAATGAGGATTGTTGCGAGGATAGCAAATTGTTTGCCTGATTGGCGAAATCGACAAGCACACGTTTTCAGCGTGCTCGTGAGAACAAAAGGAAATTTCGATGATCTTTTCCCCCGAACCGGACGATCAAACGGATCTCGTATCGGTCGCCGCCGACATCGTCTCCGCCTACGTATCGAACAATCCACTGCCGGTCGGCGAGCTGCCCCAGCTGATCGGAGATACCTATGCAGCTTTGCAAGGGATCAGCACGCCTGTGGCCCCGGCCGCAGTCAAGCTGGAACCGGCAGTGTCGATCAAGAAATCGGTGACGCCGGATTACATCATCTGCCTGGAAGACGGAAAAAGGTTCAAATCCCTGAAACGCCATATCGGAACCCATTACAATCTGAGCCCTGACGAATACCGGCAGAAATGGAGCCTGCCCTCCGACTATCCGATGGTGGCGCCGAACTATGCCGCGGCACGCTCGCTCCTTGCCAAGTCATCCGGGCTCGGTCGCAAGGTGGCAGCACCGGTACCAGCCGTTGCAGAAAAACCAAAACGGGCAACTCGCGCAGCGCCAGCGACCACGTCCGCAGTGGCGGTGAAGTCACCAGTGAAGAAACAGCACAGGGCATCGGCTAAGGCCTAGCTTGTCGTATCGGAGAGCCAAATCACCGCGGACCTGGACAGGATGAAGCCCCGCCTTGCGGCGGGGCTCTGAGTTTGGGTCGGATCACTCGGCGGTGCGGCGGGACCAAATGAGCGAGAATTCGCCCTCAGTGTCGGTCTCGACCAGGCTCGCGTAGATCGGAGCGGGGAAGCTCGGATCGTCGAGCTTGACGGAGTGGTAGTCGCCGCCTTCGCGCGAGGTCTTCTTCCATGCCGCCCCGAAATCGGTAGCGCCGGCAAAGATGCGGAAGTCGGGACCCTTTTCATTGTCGCCTCCAGCGGGGCGAATGTCACCGTCTTGACGTTGAGGTTGAGGGTCTTGACCGAGCCGGAGAAGCCGTTCGCGGTGCGGGAGAAAGTGCCGATCGTAGCCATTTTGGTGGTGCCTTCTGTTTTCTCGGGCCGTGCCCATCGCGGCCTCGATGGTGGTCGTGAGACCGGAGACGATCGGTCCGCACCCGAAGGGCTGAAACGAAGTGGAGGACGACAGTGCAAGGCTTTCTTGGGGCGCGAGGAATGGACGCGCAGCGGCCAGGGGAAGAAACCGCAGCGCCGTCGTTGCGGGAAGACGATCGAGGCTGAGCGAAGCAAAGTCGGTCTTCGGTCAGACCCAATCCATTCGAGGACGCCGTGCGCGTGGCTTGGAACGAACAGCCAGGTCGGAACCGCCATAGTGGCGACAACGATCGGTCGCCTGCTTCGCACCGTGAGCGCTTCTCCGTTTCGCGAGGACAGTGAGCCTGCCTCTCAACCGCGAGGCGTTATCGGCCGCCGCGCAAGGGAGTGTCGATGAGAGGTTGGACTCTCCCAGCTCTTTGCCCGAACCGCCGTCACTTTGCGGTGGCGCAAAGGACCACAGTGCACTTGCTGTGGCCAGCGGCTGCCAATTTGCCAACGTACCATGACGACTTCCCTATCTCCGCTCGATCGATGCGGAAATGGTCGATAGCGCTGGCGAAGATGACTTGGTCATATGGGATCCTCAGCAGCATTGCCGATGATCCGTCTACTCGTGTCCGCACGCACGGTGAGGCAGAACCGGGAAAGGTCCGCCTGCGCCCCTCGCGGCAAGCGTTCCATTCCAAGGTTAAGACATGCGCTGCATGACTTTGTTGATTGCGGGGGTGGAAATACCCAGTTCGAACGAAGGTTTGCGGCGGATTGCGTCTTGGGGCGATGACAGTGCGGAATCGCCTGTGGCATAAGGCCCCCCGTCGAACCAACGCAAACAGAGGGATGGAAACGATGGCTGTAAACACGATCGATATTGCCGAACGCCTTGCGGATGCGCATGGCATGTCGAAAACCCAAGCGAAGACGGTGGTCGAGGATGTGCTGAAAAGCATTGCAGAGGCCGCCGCCAAGGGCGAAGAAATCAGCCTCAACGGGTTCGGCAAGTTCAAGGTGCAGAACAAACCGGCACGTGAGGGACGCAATCCGTCAACTGGCGCCACGATCAAGATAGCGGCTTCGAAGAAGGTGTTCTTCCAGCCGGCAAAGGCGCTCAAGGATGCCGTAAACGGCTGATCGTCCGTATGAACGATGATACGCCTCGACTGTAGCGAGGCGGGGTCATCCGGGACGATGGTCGCCAGGCTACGACTATCGAAGTGTTGTCGATAGCCTCTCACTTGCTGCCGTTCCAAATGTAATGTTGTCGAGGTCCCCGGCCGCGCCAATGGCGCGGCCGGAAAAATTCACGGGGCTGACTGAAAGCTGACCGGAACCGTGTCGCTGCTCCGGCCATTGCGGCTCACTCGGCGGCGACGTTGAAGGGCTCACCCTCCGGGGCCCCGGCACCACCATCGGCCAGCGCAACATTTTCCGCGTCCGGCTCGGGGGCTTCCGGTGCCAGTTCAACGTCGTTCGCCGATTTGGCGTCTGCGCCTTGCTCGTCCTGCAGTTTGCCGAACACTGCCGGTTTTTGGGTCCGCATGACGGCGGGAAGCCATCCTCCGTTCCGGCAAGAAGCCGCTCGGCGGCTAAGGTGAGGCGCAGTTCCGATCAGGGGCCGATTGCGGACAGTCTGAATTTGGGAAGGACCTAGTAGTAACCTGCCACTCGAGGTTAGTCTGTTTCTGCACCCTGCCGGCAGGTGCCCCAACCGCCCCAAGGAGAGGTGCGGAACGCTCCCGCGCCTCAGCCCACTTCAGCCTCGCTCTAAGACCAAGCCGTTAGTATGCCCGTTCCTTGTTTCGTCCTGACGTTACCCCCGAGAACGCGTCCGATCATCTTTTGAAGATCACCCTTGGACTGATCTTGTTCTAGCCACCACGGCGACGTGTGGATGTCGAGCGGGGACACGCCGTCGCACGCGAGGTGTCTAGGACACAATGATAGCGTGGGGCCTCTCGGATAATCATTTGAGCGAGGGCTGCTGTCGGCATGTCTGACGAAAAATCACTGTGTAACTCGTGGGCGGGTGCGGACTAAAATAGGTCGAGACGCTAATAGTATTGGTCGCGGATGACCGGTGTGCCACATGATCGATATTTTCGCCGAGCAGCAGACCATCAAATTCCCCGAGCGAGTTTCATGCATCACGCGCATCGGCGGGAACGTCGTCTACAGGCTGGCTCACGGCGAACGGGAAATCTCGTGTTCGATGCTCTCATCTGCCGGAGCGCGGGGCCAGCGATTCTGGAAAGTCGACGCTCCTGGCTTGGGCGTCATCGCGGTCGTAGACACGCCGACGACTTCGCTGCTTGGCTGTGACGCCGTCCTGCGGGTGCCTAACATCAACAGTTCCGCCAACGTCGCGCTCGGTGCGGCGGGAGAGGAAGCCCGCTGGATATTGCCCAATCCACGGAAGGCACCGCCCGGTCCAGCCGTATCGGTCGTCGTGGACTCGTGGTCTCGCAAGCTGGCGTTGAAAGAAGAAGTCGTTCACACCGGGCAACGGCTGCAGCCGGGATTCCGGCCACCGCAGTTGGGCGCTATCTTCGCCGTCAAGGCGCACTGGAGCGTGTCAAAGCAGGCGGCGACCCTAGTGCTGCCGACCGGAACAGGCAAAACCGACACGATGGCTGCGCTGCTGGTGTCGGAGAAGATAGAGCGCCTCCTCGTGATCGTGCCGTCGGACGCGCTGCGCCGACAGATCGCTCTAAAATTCGCGCGACTAGACGTATTGAAGGCCGCCGGCATAGTGCCAGCGGATCTGATGCATCCGACCGTTGCCGTCCTCTCAAAGGCACTGAAATCCGCAAAAGACGTTGACGACCTCACCGACCAAGCCCAGGTCATCATCGCTACGATGAGTGTGCTGACTGCAATGTCGGCCGACTTGCGCGGCCAGCTTGCCGGGCGGGTCACGCATCTCTTTGTGGACGAGGCTCACCACATCGGCGCCAGCACCTGGCGGGACTTCAAGGCGCTGTTCACCGGCAAGATCGTGCTGCAGTTCACCGCAACGCCATTCCGGAACGACGGACGGCGGGTTGACGGGAAGTTCATATATGTCTACCCGCTCAGGCGCGCGCAAGCTGACGGACTATTCACCTCGATCAACTTCGTACCCGTCCACGCTTCGGGCAAAGAACAGGCCGACGGACTGATCGCGCGAAAGGTGGGTGAGCAGCTGAAGGCAGACGCGGCCGCTGGGTTTGCGCACCTTGCCATGGCAAGAACCAGCAATGTGGAGCGCGCGGAAGCTCTGCACGGCCTCTACGCGCGGCTTCTCCCGGAATACAATCCTGTTCTGATCCACAGTCACATGTCAGCGCCGTTGCGGGCCAAGGCCCTATCCGAGCTACGTTCCGGCGCCTCTCGTATCATCGTGTGCGTGGACATGCTGGGCGAAGGATTCGACCTGCCGGATCTCAAGATCGCCGGGCTTCACGACCGTCACCGCAGCGAAGCCGTAACCTTGCAGTTTGTCGGCAGGTTCACACGGATACGCAGCGACCTCGGCTCGGCAACCGTCATTGCCAACATCGAGGCTGGCGACGCGACTTCCTCGCTCAACGCACTCTTTGCCGAGGATTCAGACTGGAACCGCATCCTTTCGGTGATAGGGCATAACCGCACCAAACGCGAACAGAGCCGCGAGGACCTTTTTGCAGGCTTCCCTGACGCGGACGTTGCGGCCGAGACGTTTCCATTGGAGAGCATTGAACCGCGGTTCAGTACGGTCGTCTATCAGACCGACTGCATCGAGTGGACGCCGGAATCTGCCGAGACGGTTGCGAGCCAATGGTCAACGATCGTCGAGACACCGGCCCTCAACGCGGAACACAGGCTCCTGCTGTATGTCCGACGGGATGAGGAGCGCTTACGCTGGACGACCGTAAAGTCAGTCCGCAACGTGTATTATAACCTAGTGATGGCGCACTGGGATCCGGAGCTGAAGCTGCTCTTCATCCACGGATCTGATCTGGCCGACTTGCATGCCGACCTGGCAAAGGCGCTGGCCGGCCCCGGTGTGATGCGGATCACGGGTGAGGACGTATTCCGGGTACTACACGGGTTCCGGCGCCTCATGCTGACCAACCTCGGCCTCAGTGAGACCCAGCGGAAGCCGGTTCGATACTCGCAGTTCATGGGTTCGGATATAGCCGACCAGTTGGATACCCTTCCTGGCAACCGTTCGCGGAGCAAGACCAACCTCTTTGGGCTCGGCTACATCGACCTGGAGACCATTGATGATGATGGCCAGGTCATCGGCAGGCACGCGTCGAAGGAGACGATCGGCTGTTCGCGCAAAGGGAAGTTCTGGTCCTATCGGACATCCAACAGCTTCTCCGAGTGGATCGACTGGTGCCACGACCTCGGCCGGAAGCTGCTGAATACCTCGATTACCCCTGAGACCATTCTCCGCAACGTCGTTCGTCCGCAACGCCTGACCTCCCTCCCTGCCAAAAAAGTCCCCATCGGGATCGCCTGGCCGGAGGAGTTCCTCGACACGTCGGAAGAGAACCTTCAGTTGGTGCTAGAGGACAGCGAGCACCCGTTCTTCAACTGCGAGATCGAACTTGCCGGACACGACATTGGAGACGCCATCCGCTTCAACGTGCTCGGTGGGGCAAGGTCGGCCAGCTACGAACTGAAGATCGGAAGCGGTGGTGCCGTATTTACCCAGACCGAGGGGCGCACGGTAATCGTCAGGCGCGGCAGGACCCGCAAGGAGCGCCCGCTCGTCGATGTATTTCACGAAGATCCGCCTCACATTTATTTTGCCGACGGCGACGTACTCATCGCGCCGGACATCCTAGTGCTGCCGAGGGAGTCGCGTCCGGCATTCGACACCGGCAAGATCGAGTCCATCGACTGGAGCGGTGTCAACATCAAAGCTGAATCGCAGGGATCTGCCAAGAAGGCCGGAACCGTTCAGCGCCATGTGATCGAGCGCTTGCTCGCGAGCGCAACACCCTACGACATCATCTTCGACGACGATGGCACCGGCGAGGTCGCCGACGTCGTGGCCATACGACGCAGCGGCCGGACGCTGCTGATCGACCTGTTCCATTGCAAGTATTCCGCCGGGACCGCACCGGGCGCCCGCGTCGAGGACCTCTATGAGGTTTGCGGTCAGGCGCAGAAGTCCGTCCGCTGGGCGGAAAGGTTCAGAGACATGCTGAACCATCTCCGTCAGCGTGAGCTCGAGAGGGTGTCGTCTGGCCAGCCGTCGCGCTTTGAGAGAGGCACAATGGCAGTTCTACTCGGTATGATCGGGCAAAGCCACGACATGCATGCAGAGTTCGCTGTGACACTTGTCCAGCCAGGTTACTCGCGCAGGAAGGTCGCAGCAGAACATCTGGAGTTGCTGTCTGCGACAGAGGCCTATCTTATGGAGACTTGGAGAATGCCTCTCCGAGTGTGGGCGAGCGCCTGAGCCGCATACTATCACGTCGTAGGGGGCGACGAGGATGCCCCCAGCGGCGGCGATGGAGCCGCAAAGCCGGCCGGGCAAATATTGCCTGAAAAAGGGGCCGATTGCAGACAGTCAGCTCTCGGTCGCGACAAGCGGATAGGGGCGCTGTCCACGTCAAGAGCAAAGATCTCCTATTTCCCGCTCGACTAAACGGAAGCGCTCCTTGACCTCTTCGCCCGCGTAGAAGGCAAGCATATCCTCCTTTGTGAGGGTACCCTCGGCGAGGAACTTGATGAGGTAGCGCTGATTGAATTCGGCGAGTAGGATGCCCTTCTCGATCTGCGCGAGGATCTGCTTCATATTGTCGATATTGGCGGTGACGAGATGCTTCACCAGTGCCATGTCGCGCGCATCCTTGATTAGCCGATTGACGATGATCTTGAGGACATCGGTGTCGAGCTCGATTGTCTTTGCGTTCAGAGCGATGTCGCGCGCTAGCATGTAGGCGATGGCAAGGTTGCGATAATCACCCTTCTGCGAATCGATGATCGCGATTAGGCCGATACCGGGCAAGAACTTCAGATCCTGAACCGCAACCAGGATGCTGCTATCGACGAGCGATGCGTCGAACACGATGATGCCAGCCTGGCCGTCGCGATTCGCTTGTGCTTCGAGGAGTTGGCTCCAGGCCGTATCCGCTTTCTTCGTGAAGATGTCCTTGGTCCGGATGTCGCCAAGACGGATACTCTTGTCGAACTTGCACTCGATCGCGATCCGTTTGCCGCTGTCGCCGGCCAGATGGCAGACGATGTCGCCCGTCTTATTCCTACGGATCGCACCGGCCCGGTCGCCGGTCAGCTCGATGCGGTCAGCAATCTTCTGGCGAGCTAAAAACTCGGACAGGAAGTCGGCGATGTCGGTTTCAGCGAGCACACCCTTGACCGCGGACCGATAGAAAAGCTCCTTCTTCATGTCGAAGATAAGCTTAAGACTTTCGAGCTCGGTGCCGAGCTCGTTCGCGGTTCTCGAAAGGAAGCTCGAGAGCCGGTCCTCCATCAACGCTAGGACGCCGATATAGAGCGCCTTGTGAAGCTGCTCGTCGCGCTCGGCAGCCGGAGCTTTGTTGAAGAATTCGAACAAGATCTTGTTGTCGACCTCGAATGCACCAAACTGAACGCGAGTATTTTTCTGATCGAGGCTGACAAGAGGCATATTAGACCCGGCTGTAGCGATAATGACCCTTGATGGTCGATGCAAGGAAAGTTCCCTTCGATCCGGCTTGATCGAAGGCTTGGGCAATCTGCGGAGGCACCTCAAAATAGTGATAGCGGGTGCTGTTGTGAAACTCGATCTCGAGCAGCAGCCGATCTTCATCGTAGCGGATTGCGGCGATGTTCGATGAGGTGAAGGGAGCGAAATCCTGCCAGGCCATATGTTTTACTCCTTCTTGGGCGGGGTGGGGACCGGGTTCTGCTGGAGCCAAGTCTCGACAAAATAGCGATAGTCCGCGGCGATGTGCATTTGCAGGTTCCAACCGCCTGGCGTCATCGAATCCTCGGGCGCGGCTTCGTCACAGATCAGTGGATCCTGACTGTCGGGGCGACGATCGCGAGGTGGCGCCTGGATCATTGTCCGCATGGGGAGCCTTACCGCTTCGCCGAGGATGATGGCTTCGCCGGTGCGTAGCACCGGCAACATGCTCGTCAAACCTTCGAGGTTGTCGGAGAGAGCGCTGGTCACATGTGAGCGGTCGGTGGCGTTGCTCAACCGCATCGCAAAGAAGGTCCCGCATTGTGACAGGATCGTGGGATTGATCTCGGCCGGGCGCTGGCTAACGATCATCGCGCCGATCCCATATTTGCGCCCTTCCTTGACAATGCGCTGGGTCGCGATCGAGGCCGCGCTGCTGCCATCGTCGCCAAGGTAGCTGTGCGCCTCCTCCATCACGACGAGCAGCGGGCGTTCGCGCCCGCCTTCCGAGAGGTTCCGCGCCCAAAAGAGACCATCGTAAAGGACACGCAAGATGCTGCCGATGATGTCGTTCGTCACCGTCGAGGGAATGCCCGACAGATCGAGGATCGTGATCGGCTTGTCACTGCCGAGCCATTGCCCGACGAGCTCGGCGAGCGTCTTAGTCGTCGTGCCGTCGAGCTCGGGATGCCAATCGCCGGCCTTCAGCAGGAAGTCGTAGCGCGCGACGCGAAGCCGGGCGCCGAGCGCCTCAAGCGGCCCCCGGATGTTGAGGACGTCGGGGAGCCAATTTATCTTCTCCGGATCGGAGGCGACATTCTTGACCTTGCGAAAGCGCGGTGGAACCGCGGCCTGCGCATCCCCGACGATCTTCGCGCCCAAAGGATCGCATTCATAGGCCCAGGTCGCCTGATCTGACGGGTTCGCGCCGCTGGCGCTGAGATAGGTTCCGAACTCGCGGCAATAGAGGTCATGCCAGAGTTTGTTCAGCGAGAAAGGCACCGGGCTATCGGCGGTGATGCTGGCGGGATCGACACCGGCGATCGGCTGCGCCGTCAGGCTTGCGATCTTAGCTTCGAGTATCTGCTCGAGGATGATGTTGCGCGCTTTTCCATCGGGCGGAAGGCTTCCGAAGGTCACCCGCATGAGTTCGTCGAAGCTCAGCGCCCAGAATGGGATGCACAGCCGGTGCTCGTTGATGTTGCGGACATCCGGGCTGATCTTAAAGATGTTCGCACGGTCGCCAAGCGCCTTGGCATATTCTCCGTGAAGGTCAAGGACGACGATTCGCGCGGAGGGGAAGCGGCTCTCATCCGACAGGACGTTGAGGAGTCCGGCCACCGTCGTCGACTTGCCCGAGCCGGTCGTTCCCACCACAGCGCTGTGGCGCGTGACGAGCTTGTTCACGTCGACCAGCGCGTCGATCGACTCGCTTCCCGCCACATGGCCGACGCGGACCAGATGGTTCTGCTTGTCCGATCGTCCATAGATCGCCTGGAGGTCGGCCTCGGAGACAAGATGAACTTCATCCTCGAAGGTTGGGTACTGCGAGATTCCGCGTTGAAATCTGCCAGTCCGATAGCCTTCGCCGATCAGCTGGACTGTCATCCAGCGCAGCCCATTGGGCATGGAGAGCGCCGCCTTTTCCGGCACCGCACTGGCACCGACCTGCGAGACGATCCCATAGAGATCGACATAGCCGATCGGGATTTTGACGAAGCTGCCGATCTGACCGATCTTATGACCTTGGCCGTGGACAAAGCTCAGGCCCGAAAATCGGTCCGAGGTCAGGGTCACGCTGACCGACGTGCCGCTGACGTCTTGAACCGTTCCGATGACGGTCGCCCGATCAGCGCGATCAGGCCGCAACATCGCTCACACCTTCACCGGAGAGGCCACGCAACAAAGTGCCGAGTGCTGCGAAATCTCCGAGCCGCAAGGTAACATTGTCGCCATCTCTCACGAGAATGCTGGGCGGAAGCAAAAGATCATCCGATCCGTCGGCAGTCCAATCGCCCGGTGTGCGACCAATGATAGCTTTGTCGAAACCTAACAAGCTGAGATTGGGATTCGACAGCGCGCACTGGCGGGCGAGTTTGTAGTTATCTGACTCTAGTTCGCCGAAAACGCAGGCAAAGACATGTGCGGTCGGATTGGCCTCGAGGCTACGGCAGATCACGTCGTTGATATGCTCGTCAGCGAAAGAATAGCCGCAAATGAACAGCAGCGCGGATGGAGCGAGCAGGAAAGCCTTGAGACGGTCGAGCATCGCTAGATAGGGCATCTTGCGGCTCTGGTCATATTTGAGGTGCGACGGGTAGATCAGATAGCTCTGCTTGTCGGTCTTTTCGTCGGTTCGAACAACGTCGGTCTCATTTTCAAGGCGCCAGTTGAGCGAGCCGTGGATCTTCCAGAGCCGGGTCCACCGCGGAGGCAACAGGCCCTCATCCTCGACCGCGCCCAAATCGAAGAACGCCTTTCGCGCACCGATAAAACCGTCGAAATAGGGCGCCGAACTTTCCTCAAGCGCCTGCTCCATCAGCAGGTCATAGTTAGTAGTAAAGAGATGAACGGGCCGCTCTCGGCGGATCGAACGGCTCCAGATCGCGAGATTATGATAGGGGGTGTCCCTGGTCGGAAGCGAGCGAGTGACCTCTTGTGAGATGACCTTGCAGACCTCAGTATCGAGCGCGGTGAGTTCGGCCCTTGTAAGACCGCGCACATTCCCGCTGCCGGCAACGCTCGCGAATACGCGAATGCGGCTGAGCAGGAGCTCAATATTGCCGCTTTCGCCGCCATCGTCTTTAACGATCTGAACTATTTTGTCCCAGCTTTTGGGATTTTCGGGTTTTCCACTCGAAAGTGACTTGGCGATTACCTTCGTCAATCCGGCAACATCCCAGATCAGCGGGTCGGTAACGGTTTTCCCGTCCTCCTCGCGGTGATTGACGCGGATCGACAGGGGGCAGCCTGCGCCGAGGAAGAAGCCGATCGGCTTTCGGTTCTGAGAAAGGGCTTGCTGAATAAAGCTGATTTGACGAGCTGGATCATGTTTATGCATCTTGCCCCCTTTACAGACGCTCTCGTCCTGATCGGCATCATTTGGCCTTTATCATCTACTCGAACAACCCTGTGAAGTTAAAACGTACGAATTTCCGGTGTTCCAGACGACCTACATACCCGCTCCTCATCGAGGAATACGGCTACGCAATGCGCAAAGGGATGCCGGCAACTTGCGGGGAGCTGCCAAATCTAGTGGCCGCTTTTAGGGTTCAGCGCCTCTCTGCCGAACGACCGTGTAGAAGGCGCAAAGCGGACCCGCCTTTGTGCACGCAATTCTACGCTAGAGCACTCTCGGCCCCTAAGTCGAATTTACATCGTCTCGGAAATGGGCGCAGATTGAACTAGCAAGGCAGAGATTGAGAACGCCAACTCAGCCGAATGAGCTATGCAATGACATTGCGCCGAAGACGAAGAACGCGAATCGCCACACCAGCGCGTTGGAAAATGACTCGTGTTCGATGGCAGAAAGTCTACAGTATACTACCGCCGTCAGTCATTTCGGCATCTTCAACGCAAGTCCGCAGCCGCTCCACGCTTGGGATGTGAATGGTTCTCTTCTCTATCCTAATGATTCCGCTCCGAGACAAGCTCTGCAAGACCTCGGTAACTGTCTGACGCGTGCATCCGACCATGTCGGCCATTTCCTGTTGTGAAATGCGGGCCCTGATCGCCACTTCATTCTTATTCGTCCACTGTCCACAACTCTCTGCCAAACGCAGGAGCAGACGGCCCACCCTCAGATTTGCTCGTTGGGTTACCTCGGCCATCGCATCGCATGCCAGCCTTAGACGACCACCCATGAGTTTGATCACATTGAGAGCCAGCCTCGGATGGTTCCCGACCAATTCTTCAAATTGCGTGCGTCGCAATAGCGCAATTTGAGAATCCTCCACGGCCCTGCTATAGACACCCTGCCTAAGGCTGCCAGAAATGCCGCCCGCACCGAATAGATCACCGGGGACGCAGAACCAGAATATAGTGACATTTCCAGTGGCTGTGATGTGCTCAACTTTAACTAAGCCGGCGACAACATAATACAGATGGTCAGCTAGTTCGTCGGCAAGGCAAACATGCTCACCTCGCGCGAAGCCGCGCATTTTCGCACAATTAAAGAATTCTCGCCGCGTCTCGGATGGCGTGCCGTCGAAAAGATTGACCGGGCGCCAATACCATGGTGCTTCGTTGTCGAAATCCGAGTGCACAACAGCTTGACTCATCCACGCCACTCGAACTTCACTAGAACGCTGCAGACAACAGCATTCCGAATGCATCTCATGCAATCCAATCCAAGTCGCGCTGCATAACAACCACGAACGCAAGCTCTACTAGCCTAAAAGCGCGACCAATCCACTCAATAGCATAAATCCTAGCACTGTGCGGCGGAAAAGTTTTTCGCTCAAGAACGAGAAGCAGTGGCTGCCGAGCCATATTCCGAGCAGGTAAGGCGCGGCCAATGCGAGCGCGTTGAGGGTGACTGCTGCCGTTAGTGCACCCCCATACCAGGGTAGTACAAGTGCTGCCGCCGAGACGGCGCTAACATATGCAACGAGATTGGCGCGGGTTACATCGTGATGGTCGGGGCCTGAGAGAAGATACAGGATGACGGGAGGGCCTCCCATGCTGGTCGCGCCGAACAAAACTCCACTGAAACCTCCCAGAATCGCTGAAGTCGTGCCACGAGGCGGCCCATCGTAGCGAAACCCGACCATGAGGAGCAGGCTGAATATCACCACAGTAGTCGCGATCAAATATCTGATGATATTCGCGTCGAGAATAGTCAGCAGGAGACCACCGACAGGGGCGCTCAACAAGGCCGGGATTCCGACGAAGGCAAGCGTACGAGGGTTCAGCCGAGGCCAAATCGAACGGATAATCGCCAGTACAGCGATCGACTCCAGAAATAAGGCGTACAAGACAGCTTGGACGGGCCCGACCAACAAACTGAGTGGCGGGGCCATGAACATCGCCCCGCCAAAACCAGTAACGCCGCGTACTAGGCCGGCCACCGCTACGATGGCTACCACGCTTGCGATTGGCAAGTTCATCAGATTCTGGAACAAGATGACATTTTCGCCGTAGGTTCACTGCTGCTTTAAAATAAACGTGTCCGACTACTTGGCCGTTGGCCCAGCTTGAGGCCAGGGATTCAACAAACGTCCGGGAGGCCCACTTCCCGCGTAAAGCGGGCGTTCCATTCAAGGACCTTATCAATGCCGCCAAGTGGGAAGAAATGTGAGACGGCGATTTTGCTTCCTGGATTTGCAGCTTTGTGATGAGCAATGCCATTCAGGAACTCTTCCGGCGTAAAGGGTAACATCATACGCGTCACATCCGCAGCTCGCCGGTGAAGCACGCGAATGCTCGGTCCGATACCGCAATGGAGAGCGTAGCGGATCAAGGTCTGCAACTTTGCAGGTCCAGGCACTCCAATGTGGATCGGAAGTCGGATGCCTTCCGCGGACAATCGTTGTGCCCATTCGATCACCGGTTGGCTGTCGAATGAGAATTGTGTGACAATTGCCATATCCACCCCAGTCTGTTCGGAAAACTCCTGCTTCCATCTCAGTGCAGCAAGCGTATTTTTGTCCGTCCCATCTGGGTCGATGTCACGATTGCCCTCGGGATGCCCTGCCACATGCAGACGATCGAACCCTGCCTTTTGGAACACCCCAGTCGCCATCAACTCTATGGAGGAACTGAATTCGCCCACCGGATGATCAACGCCGCCGCCAATCACTAGGGCTTGATGAACTCCTGCCTCATTCTTGTAACGGGCGACCCAGTCGGAAAGCGTTTGCCGATCCTTCACCAGCCGTGCAGGAATATGCGGCATAGGCTCAAATCCGGCATCCGTTAGGCGCCGAGCTGTACTTACCATGTCGACAATATCAGTCCCTTGGATGTAAGCGATATACACTCGACTGCGGGCAGGAAGCCCTTCTGAGCGTTCCAGGAGTCTACCGACTGTCTTAGGCAGAACCTCGACCGAAAACCCATTGAGGAGTCCAGAAATGTCGGCAGGCGCTGTAGGTTCGGCGGCAGACTTCCGTTCAAACAAGCTTTTAATGATCTTCATGTATCTTGCCCCTAAGCCGCAGCGGGTGTTTGATCAAAGGCTTTCAGGGCCTCGTTGTAGAGGAGATCGAGCGCCTGTTCCTTGATCCGGCCATAGGTGGCAGAGGTCAGCATCTGGAAGTTGCGCGGTCGCGGCAAATCCACATCGATCACGGTCTTCACAACTGTCGGCTTGTAGCTGAGAACGACTAGCCGATCCGCCAGGAAGATCGCTTCATCAATTTCCGACGTAACAAACAAGGTCGTCATGCGATGCTCATCGAAGAGCTTCAAGTAGTATTCCTGCATCAGTCCGCGAGACATATGATCTAGGCCGCGGAATGGCTCATCGAGTAACATCAATTTGGGTCGGGTGATCAGAGCACGGGCAACTTCTGCACGTCGCTGCATGCCGCCTGAGATCTGAGTTGGGTAGCGATGCTCGAAACCGGCAAGTCCGACGGTGCGCAATAACGCGCCTGCTTCTCGTTCGGCAGCAGCTTTGGCCTCGCCCGCTTGAACCGGCCCGTAAGCAACATTTTCCTGCAAAGTCATCCAGGGGAACAGCGCCGTTTCCTGGAAGACGACGATGCGATCGGCATTCGGACCATTAACCGGAACGCCGTCTAGTCGGACTTGCCCCAGCGTCGGGGTTTCGTACCCAGCGATTAGCTTTACCATCGTGCTCTTGCCGCAGCCCGACGGTCCGAGAAGAACAGTCAGACTTCCGGCCGGGACTTCGAAGCTGCAATCCTTGAGGACGATTTCGAGATCGTTCCCAGATGACGAATAAACCTTGCCAACGGAATCAACGACACAATGGCCACCTGATGTGGCTGAAGATTTTGTCATTATGCCATCTCCCTTTCACCAGCCTCGAAGGCTTTCACCGCTTCTTCATGAACAGCGCCGATCGCATTCTCCTTCAGCTGGAGGAATTCCGGCTGACCCAAGAGTTCAGTCGGCCGCGGCCTGGGCAAATCAACGAAAATCGTTTGCTTAATGCTGCCGGGTCTCGTCGTCATGACCAAGACACGGTCGGCGAGGTAAATCGCCTCTTCAAGATCGTGGGTAATGAAGAGGATCGTCTTCCTCTCCATCTCGTAAATTTCCAGAAGCGCGTTATGGACAACCGTCTTGGTTAGCGCGTCGAGGCCCCGGAATGGCTCGTCCAGTAGGATGACACGCGGGTCATTCATCAACGCTCGCACGATCTCGACACGACGACACATGCCGGATGACATATCCGTGGGATAGAGGTTTTCGACTTTGCTCAGGCCGACCCGAGCGAGCAGTTCACGCGCCTTCTGGATCGCCTGATGCTTGTTCATCTTCTTTTGTACGATCGGCCCACGGATCATGTTCTCCAATACTGTCGCCCACGGAAACAGCGCTCCGTGTTGGAAAACAACGATGCGATCTGGGCCGGGTTGGGCTTTCATAGTGGCGGAGTTGATGCATTGGCCATCCAGATAGATTTCTCCGGAGGTAATCGTGTCAAAGCCGGCTACAGCGTTCAGCAATGTTGACTTGCCGCAACCCGATGGGCCGACAATGGCGCAGAATTCGCCCGGGCGAATCTCGACCGAGCAACTATCGACAGCTACCACCGACTTGCCGAAAGGATCGTAGACCTTCTGCACGCTACGGATGGACAGCCAGCCACGGCGCCCCACGATATTGCGCTCATGGCCGGCAAACGCACGGACCAGACCCTGCAACGTGTTCAACCCGGGCTCGCCATGAGCCCGGCAGCGTGCCTGGAACCACTTACCGTCGATCGCGAGAACCCTGGTCGGCTCGTCGCATCGCGCCGAAATAATACGGATCGGCATGCCTTCCACCGCTGCACCCCAGCCAAATAACTGGCCTGGTGCCGTGGTTTCCCTAGCGATGGCAAACTGCTCCTCGGCCGCCTGAACTTCCGGGTGGGACACATGCCCGTTGACCAGAACATAGAAGTAGATTGACGGATCACGCCGGCTGAAGACCACCTCGCCTTTGGCAAAGCTCAGTTCTTCGGCGGCTTCAGCAAGCTCTTCCAGCAACTTGGCTGGCCCCCGTCCGAGATGAATGTTCGCGCGCAACAGCGAGACACGTTCATGAGTGCTCAACATCTTCCCGCCTCCTTATTTCTGCCAGGGGGTGGCGATTTGGCCGACCCAGCGCATCATCCAACTGCAGGCCATGCCTGCCAGTCCGATGCTCAGCATGCCGAGCACAATTCCAATCATCGAATGCGTCATATACGAATCCCACGTCATGTAGCCGAGACCGTTAGTGCCCGACGCCATCTCGGCCGCGATCACCACTTCCCAAGTGATGCCGATGGCAATAGCGAGACCCGTGAATAGCGATGGTAGCGCGCCTGGAACCAGAATTCGCCGGAACAAGGCGCCGCGGCTGGACCCTAGCGATAAAGCTGCTTGGACATAGCGACGGTCAACCTTGTCTATACCTGCCAGCACATTCAGGAGGATCGGAAAGAAGGCACCGATGAAGGTCAGGAACGCCATCGTCATCTCAGAGCTCGGCCAGAAGAGAATGGCGAGCGGGAGCCAGGCGAGAGGCGGGACCGGGCGCATAACCTCGAATAGTGGGAAGATGGCAGCGCGCAGCCTGGTGCTCATACCCATGAGGACGCCGATTACGATGGCTGAAATCGCGGCTATGCCGAAGCCGACGAAAACCCTGCGGCTACTGTCGATCCAATTCTGCCAGTAGCCTGTCTGTGCAATCTCCTCAGGAATACCCTCCGCAAGCTCAATCGGAGAGGGGATAATCGCCATCCACCCCAGCCATCTTGCGATCTGCCAGACGGCAAAGAAGGTGACTATACCGGCCAATCCTTGCCACAGAACCGGTGAGCGCAAGCGCCGTGACCAGTGCGCCAAACTGAAAAGTTTAGAGTCCCAAAGCCTGGTCATTGTGAATTCCTTCCCTTGGACTGCCAAGCCATCAGCCGGTCGCCCAAGCGCCGGATCGCTGCGCTGGATGCGTATCCGAGGATGCCGAGCGTAATCATACCGATGACGATGTTGGGCAATGCGACCTGCATGTAGGCGTCGAAGATCAGAAAACCCAAGCCGGATCTGCCGGCAATCATCTCGCCGCCAACCAGTGAGAACCAGGACACGCCCATGGCAATCTGCAAGCCAGTGAATACGAACGGCATCGACCCCGGGACAATGACGCGGGTGAGCACGTCCAACCTAGTGTAGCCGAGACAGCTTGCCGCTCGGAAATAGTCGTCATTGATGGACCAGACACCGAGGACAGTGTTCAGAACCGTCGCGAAGAAAGCTGCGAGCAGCGTCACGAAGACGACGGGTGTCTCAACACCGGGCAGGATGAGTACGGCGAACGGCACCCAGGCTAGTGGCGGGATCGGGCGTAGAAGTTCGACAATTGGAAAGAAGAAATTATGAAACGCTCGGCTCCAACCAAGGAGGATGCCGAGCGGTACGCCGGCAAGCACCGCAATCGCGAACGCCAGAAAAACCCGGCGCATGCTGACGAGGATGTGCTCATAGTAGATCGGCGTGAATATCGATACGCCATGCGTCGGTTCCCTACTCATCCACTCTGAAAAGACCAGAACCGGTGACGGCAGGAAGTTGAAGCGAGGCAATTTCAGCAGATCCGTAGCCAAATACCAAGCGACCAGGAACACTGCAAAGCCCAGTGCGCCATACCGCAGGGAAGAGCTTCTGAGAAGCCGTCCAACCTTGCCCTGACTGCTTCCGTTTTTCTGTCGAAAGGCTTCAATCAGCGCTGCTTCGCGGTTTCCGTTGTCCGCACCGGCGACAGAAAAGATGATACTGCTGGGGCTCGCGCCAGTCGCGGCGAGCTGAGTAACTGTTTGCGTTTGCATCTCGATTGTTCCCATCTCAGGCTGGCGAGATCGACAGTTGATCTCGCCGCCATTTTCCGCCAGGTGCCTTAGCTTTTGACCAGCTCGTCACCCTTGAAAGGATTGGTGCCCATGTCACCATCCTTGATGACGAAGAGAGGTTGGCTGGGGTCGAGGCCAAGTTCCTTGAATGCCTCGGTAACGAGATCATCTTGGATGGCCTTGGGATCGAATTGCGGTTCGACCACGACTTTGATTTCGTGCAGGAAGTCGTGCCCGCGCTGCAGAAGGTCTCTGACATCCTTGGTGAAACTCATAGCGCCTACGAGCACGGTGTCGCTTGCGCCAGTTTCCTTTGGCAGATTGCCGTAGATCGCGTGCCAGAGGTTTTCTCTGGTGTAGCCAGGCAGCTCCTTCTTCACCATCTCGATCGTCTCGATTGGGTGTTCCTTGAGAAAATACAGAGCTTCAATGTTCGCCTTGAGCCAGGCTTTAGCGACATCTCGATTGGATTCGATGAAGTCCTGCCGCATTACGACGGCATTGGCATCTAGTTCACCATACGGATTGGACGAGATCGCATACTTGGCATAGCCGTCGAAAACAGCCTTAGACGAATGCGGCTCGTAGACGGCAGCGGCGTCAATCTTTCCGGCTTGCAGGCTGGTGACCACGACTTCGGCCTGCATCTGCTGCCAGGTCACGTTAATACCTTCGTGCTTTACTATCACTTGCGCTAGGCGGTCAGCACAGCTTCCCCGGGGCACGCCGATAGTCTTCCCCTCTAGCCACTTGATGGCGTCTTTGTAGTTGGTGAACTCAGGCGCGCCCTTTCCGAGAATAAGATGGCCACACATACGCCCCGGCGAGATGGTGTTTACGGCTACCAGATTGACAGGAGCGATGTCGCGCTTGGTGGTCGACACAATAGCGGGGTTGTCACCGATGTAGCCGATCTGCTGCTTACCGCTCAGGAGATCCGTGATAACCGGGGGGCCTTGCAAGTTGCGCTGCCAAGTGACCTGGCTGCCGGCAGGCAGCCACTTCTCCCACAGACGCGTCTCCTTCATGACGACCGTGTCCCAGGCTCCGGTCCACGCTAGCCAGTAGTTTGAGCGCAAGTTGACTGCATCACCGGCCACTTGGGTTTGCTGCGCAACGATTTTCTCATAACTTGATTGCTGCGTGCCGCCGGCAAACGCTTCAGAACCAGCGATGCCGGCTGACAGCAAGACTGCAGCAATGTAGGTGCGAACTATATTCTTCATTTTGTCTCCTCCCAAGACAAGAACTAAATGACGGATTTTAGACTGGTTTTTCTTCCGTACGACTCCATGAACTTCTCGAACTCCCCCTCGTTCATTCGAAACGAGTCGCCCTCTGCGGGATAACTTCCGTCGACAACGGCGGCCTTGTATTTTGTGATTCCTTCCTCAAGCAGCGGCTGGACATTAGTAAAGCTGCGCCTGTTCTTTGGCATAGGGAAGGCACTGTATCCAACCACGTCGCCTGCGATGTGGTATATGCCGTCTGCGTTTGTGCCGCCGCCTAGCGTGATCACTGGAACATCCAAGCGACTGGCGAGGAACTCGGCCAATTCGGCGGGCACCTGTTCCAAGATGAATGCGAATACGCCAGCTTCAACGAATGCTTCCGCATCATCGAGAATCTTGCGGGCATCCTCGGCAGTCCGGCCTTTCACACCGAAACCGCTTTGTTCTACGCGGCGCGACGCCTGCATGCCGATATGACCCATGACTGGAATGCCAGCACGCACGATCTCAGCGACATACTCTGCAGTATAACGGTTACCCTCGCATTTTACGGCATGAGCACCACCCTCGGCCACGAGGCGACCAGCGTTACGAACCGCATCTTCCTTCGAAGAGTGGTAAGTTAGATAAGGCATGTGCGCGACGATGAGGCCATACTTCGTGACGCGGCTGACCGCCTGGGTCATAAACAGCTGCTCTTCGAATTTGACCGTCGTGGGATCGGCATGGCCAAACAACGACATTGGACCCGCGTTTCCGATAACAAGTAGATCGAAGCCGACTTTGTCAGCGATGGCGGCGAGTGGCGCATCGTAGACGCCGATCGAAGTAATCCGCTCGCCGCGCTTTTTCTTGTCGTGCAAATTGTTGAGGGTCACCCGTTTTCTGGTAACAGGCACATCCATATCCGCTTCCTCATTCTTGATTGACCAAAGGTTGGCTGAATTCAGTGAGGGGTAGGGTGACGCAGGTTGCGGGTTGCATCTGTCGGCCCGCCGACAAAAGCACGATACGACTGCAATTTTTCATTAGATATTACGCCGCAACGTCATGGCCCCAGCAGGAGCATACGGTCGGCCGCATGAAGCTTTCAGGCAAAATCATTGCGATTGTCGGCTCGCCGACAGTGGACGTGCCCAGAGCCACGTAACGTTAAACCTAACTGAAAGGCTGGTCTGACCCCATAACGGGCAGTCGGCTTCAACCGCAACACCGCGGCATTACTTGCCGCGAACCACCTTCCTTCCCGTCGCCAGATCTTGGAAGGTAAAGGGTCGCTTGAGCTTTGGCTCGATGGATGAATGATGCGAAATATTGCGGATCGTCGCTGGATGAAGTCGCTCTTTCCATTCCTGGACTGGATGCGCCTTGTCGATAAGCGCACTCTGCAAGCTGATACGTTCGCAGGCTTCACCAATGCGGCGGTGGTTTTGCCCCAGGCCATTGCGTTCGCCGCAATTGCGGGCCTACCACCAGAATATGGGCTCTACTCCGCCGTCGTGATTCCGATTGTGGCTGCGCTCTATGGGAGCTCATGGCATCAGATTTCAGGGCCGTCCACAGCCATTTCACTCGTCGTGTTTGCAACATTGAGTCCTGTATATCAGCCCGGAAGTGCTGAATTCATAGCAGCCGCCATGACCGTCAGCCTTCTTGTCGGCGCGTTCCAGTTCCTGCTTGGAATCGCGCGCCTCGGCCAGTTGATGAACTTTGTTTCCCCGTCGGTGATGATGGGGTTTACCGCTGGCGCCGCGGTCCTGATAGGACAAAGCCAAATCGCCACCATCATGGAAGGCCTAACCACAAATCTTGAGCACGACCGATTGTCGAATCTCGACTCCCTAGTCTTTATCGCTAAGGCAAACTACAGCCTGATCTTGGTCGTTCTGGTGACGCTCGTTTCATCGATATTGCTGCGGCGGCTGTTGCCAAAGTGGCCCAGTCATCTGATTGCTCTGATACTTGGTGGCGCAGTTGCCTACCTCATGCATGCGCGAGCACATGGCGTTGAATTCGTGGAACCGATAACCTTCCACCTCCCACCATTTCGCATCCCAGAATTTTCCGCTGAGGAGCTGCGATCGCTGGCGCCGGGGTCATTCGCGATCGCTTTAATCGGCCTTCTGCAGACTGTCTCGATCTCAAGAGCCATTGCAGGACGCTCGCGTCAACATATCGACACGAACCGGGAGATCATCGGCCAGGGGCTATCAAATCTCGTCGGTTCGCTTTTTTCTTCTTATGCCGGATCTGGTTCGCTAACGCGAAGCGGTTTGAATTATGATTGCGGAGCAAGGACCCCGCTCTCGGCGATATTGTCGTCACTTTTTTTGCTCGGGATGATAGCATTCATTGCACCGCTGGTGCACTACCTGCCTATCCCGGCAATGTCCGGCCTCATCATCCTGATTGCATGGCGACTGGTTGAATTCGAAAAGATCAGCCATGTACTTCGCACAAGCCCGCCCGAGTCCATGGTGCTTGTCTGTACCTTTCTTGCGGTTCTGTTCCTGGAGATGGAATTCGCCATATTTTTGGGCGTGATCCTGTCGCTGTGCTTCTTCCTGCGCAGGACCATGCAAACTGATGTGCCGTTATGGGTTCCCAATCCGAAGAATCCACACCGGAGCTTCGCCAATGCCGAGAGAGCCAAGCTGCCGGAATGCCCGCAGGCAATCTTCTCACGTCTTCAAGGCCCGCTCTATTTCGGAGCACTGGAGGGGCTACAACGACAGTTCCGTCGCCTGGAACAGACCCGGCCTCATCAGACTCATATGGTGATGGGCATCGACGGGAACATCGGTATGGACCTTTCAGGTGCGGAGTTTCTCATCGAAGAGGCCAAAAGACGTAAAGCGCGTGGCGGCGGCCTTTATCTCATCGTCAAGTATCCCCGGTTGCGTCAACAGCTTTCCACGTATCGGGTAGCGAAGGAAATTGGTCGAGGGCACGTATTTCGCCGCAAGAGTGAGGCTATTCCAGGTGTCGTGCGCCACCTCGACCCAGTCATTTGCGCTGCATGCAGGAACCGGATTTTTCTTGAGTGCCCGAAAGTGCCAGCGTCAATAACCCAACAAACGAGCCAACCTTTGTCAGAAGTCGCAGTGAGTGCATGAGCCCGCTTCGCAACGAACTTTCACGCCAACCAAAACAGATTAGGCAGGACCATGGCCGAGTTTAAGACCGACATCGAGATCGCGCGTGCGGCGAAGAAGAAGCCGATCCAGGAGGTCGGCGCCAAGATCGGCATTCCGACCGAGCATCTTTTGCCTTATGGCCACGACAAGGCGAAGATCTCGGCCGAGTTCATTGCCAATGCACGCAAGAACAAGGACGGCAAGCTGATCCTGGTCACCGCGATCAACCCGACGCCAGCCGGCGAAGGCAAGACCACGACGACTGTCGGCCTCGGTGACGGTTTGAACCGTATCGGCAAGAAGGCCATCGTCTGCATCCGTGAAGCCTCGCTCGGGCCGAATTTCGGCGTCAAGGGCGGTGCTGCGGGTGGCGGTTATGCCCAGGTCGTGCCGATGGAGGACATGAACCTCCACTTCACCGGCGACTTCCACGCCATCACCACCGCGCACAATCTTTTGTCGGCGCTGATCGACAACCACATCTACTGGGGCAACGAGCTCGGCATCGACACCCGCCGCGTGGTGTGGCGCCGGGTGATGGACATGAACGACCGGGCGCTGCGCCAGATCAACTGCTCGCTCGGCGGCGTCGCCAACGGTTTTCCGCGTGAGGCCGGCTTCGACATCACGGTTGCTTCCGAAGTCATGGCGATCCTGTGCCTGGCCACCGATCTGAAAGATCTCGAGAAGCGCCTGGGCGACATCATCGTTGCCTATCGCCGCGACAAGACGGCCGTCTATGCCCGCGACCTCAAGGCCGATGGCGCCATGGCGGTGCTGCTGAAGGACGCGGTCCAGCCCAATTTGGTGCAGACGCTGGAAAACAACCCGGCCTTCGTCCATGGCGGCCCGTTCGCCAACATCGCCCATGGCTGCAACTCGGTGGTCGCCACCACCACCGCATTGAAGCTCGCCGACTATGTCGTCACCGAAGCCGGTTTCGGCGCTGATCTCGGTGCCGAGAAGTTCTTCGACATCAAGTGCCGCAAGGCGGGCCTCAAGCCGGCAGCCGCCGTCATCGTCGCCACCGTGCGCGCGATGAAGATGAATGGCGGCGTCAAGAAGGAAGAGCTCGGCAAGGAGAATGTCGAGGCGGTGAAGAAGGGCTGCGCCAACCTTGGCCGCCACATCGAGAACGTCAAGCAGTTCGGCGTGCCGGTCGTGGTGGCGATGAACCACTTCGTCTCCGACACCGACGCCGAGATCGCGGCGATGAAGGACTATGTCGCCTCGATGGGTGCCGAAGCGATCCTGTGCAAGCACTGGGCCAAGGGCTCGGCCGGCATCGAGGAACTCGCCCACAAGGTGGTGCAGCTCGCCGAAAGCGGCGCCTCGCAGTTCTCGCCGCTCTACCCCGACGAGATGAAGCTGTTCGACAAGATCGACACCATCGTCAAGCGCATCTACCGCGGCTCGGAGGCGATCGCCGACAAGTCGGTGCGCGACCAGCTGCATGCCTGGGAACAGGCGGGCTACGGTCATCTGCCGGTGTGCATGGCCAAGACGCAATACTCGTTCTCGACCGACCCGAACCTGCGCGGCGCGCCTGTCGACCATGTCGTGCCGGTGCGTGAGGTCCGCCTTGCAGCAGGCGCCGGCTTCATCGTCGCCATCTGCGGTGAGATCATGACCATGCCCGGCCTGCCCAGGGCACCCTCGTCGGAAAAGATCTTCCTCAACGAACAGGGCCAGATCGAAGGACTGTTCTGAGCCGAACGCGTCTTAAAATAAGGATTAGAAATACGTGTCAATCATCATAGATGGGAAGGCGGTGGCGGCCGATGTAGTCGCCAAAGTTCGGATCGCAGCCGAAAAGCTGATCGCCGAGACGGGTATCGTTCCCGGCATAGCTGTGGTCATCGTTGGCCACGACCCGGCAAGCCAGGTCTATGTCGCTTCCAAGAGCAAGAAGGCCAAGGAATGCGGCTTCCATTCGATCGAGCACGCGCTTTCGGCCGACACCTCCGAAGCCGACCTCGTCACCCTGGTGAAAAAGCTCAACGCCGACCCCAAGATCCACGGCATCCTCGTCCAGTTGCCCCTGCCCGGCCATATCGACGCCGGCAGGATCATTCAGACGATCTCGGCCGACAAGGACGTCGACGGCTTCCACTTCACCAATGTCGGCAAGCTCGGCACCGGCGAACTCGACACCGCCTTCGTGCCCTGCACGCCTGCCGGCTCGATGTTGTTGATCGAGCGCACGCTTGGCCGCGACCTGTCGGGCCTCAACGCGGTTGTCGTCGGCCGCTCCAACATCGTCGGCAAGCCGATGGCCAACCTTCTGCTCAACGCCAACGCCACCGTCACCATCGCCCACAGCCGCACCAAGGACCTGCCGGCCCTTTGCCGCAGCGCTGACATCCTGGTGGCCGCGGTCGGGCGTCCTGAAATGATCAAGGGCGACTGGGTCAAGCCGGGAGCCACCGTCATCGACGTTGGTATCAACCGCCTCAAAGGCGGCGCCAACGGCAAGTCTAGGCTTGTCGGCGACGTCGACTATGCCAGTGCGGCCGAACAGGCCGGCGCCATCACGCCGGTGCCCGGCGGCGTCGGGCCGATGACCATTGCACTTTTGATGGCCAACACGGTCGTTTCGGCCCTCCGCGCGACAGGTCAACCTCTCGATGCCATTAAGGGCTCAATGTAGGTGTATCGAGAAGACTCCAACATATCACAGCGGAGTGCTCGACACGATCAGACCCGACTCCTAATCGCTGAGCGCAACCCACTCGTGGTCGCCGCGCTCAGCGACCTCGCAACTAGAGATGAAAGATTCGAATTAATCGGAAGCGTGGAAACCGGCCGTGCGCTCATCAAGGCTGCTGAGGAGAAGAGCCCAAGCTTCGATGTTGCCGTCGTCGCCTGGAAGCTGTCCGACATAGATGCGGGCGAGGTGTTGATTGAACTTCAGCGCCGACAATTGATGCCGCGCGTGGTCATTTTTTCCAACGACCATGATATTGGCATCCTGAAGCAGTGCGTGCGGCTCGGCGCGCAGGGTTACTGCTACCAGTTCGACGATCCCTGCATCCTGTTCGATACGCTGTTAGCAGTCGCCAACGGCCGTATCTGCATCCCTTACATAGACGTCGCCAAGATCAACGAGACGCCGCTGTCGTGCCTAACCGCACGCGAGCTCGAACTGCTCGGCGTCTTGGCGGATGGTTGGACAAATTTGCAGATCGCGACGCGGACCGGGATCTCGGAAAACACGGTTAAGTACCACCTGAAAAATCTCTACGACAAACTGAACGTTCGCAACCGCGCTATGGCGGTTGCGCTCTATGCAAGTGAGCGACGATACAACCGCTAGTTCCGTTGTTTGAATTACGTTAAAGCGCGTCAAGAAGATGAGATTGGGTCGCCGTCTGCCCGGAACCGACACACCCCGAAACTTGTCACCGTCATCCACAATAGTCGGTTGATGACGGCGCCACGCTTCGCAAGTCGCGGCAAGGGTCACCTGGACCCTCACCTCGAAGCTACTGAGCTTGGGCAACAACCACTGCTGTAGGAAACACCGACTGACCAGTATGTTTAGTGCTTGGCTGGAATGCGCATCACGGATGCGCGCGGTACCATGGCCAATAATGGCAAAGGCGGAATGAATATCGCACTAGAAGCGGCGCCCCTCTGGCGTAAGCTCGAGCTTCCCCGAACCGCGGAGAAACAGCAGCGTCCCGCGATGGCTCTCGAGTGCCCGTACCTGTCTGCTCACCGCCCTGGCGTTACGAAGAGTTCCGCCGCCGCGTTAGAAACGCTGAGGTCCCTTACCTTTGCTCAACAGATGTCGCTTTCAAATGCTTTTTGACGATTTGGAGGCGTTGACCTCCCCCGTAGGCCCGTCAGCGTTGGGAATCGGCTACCGAATTGGCCTCGCCCTAACAGCCGGTAGGCATCGGCGGCCGGTCGCTGAGAACCAACCGCCGGCGTCCGCTATCCGCGGTCTTGTAAGGACCTCGAGCCGACGACCTTTTTATGCTCAAAGATTGTATTCATTGGCGAGTGTCACATGATGGTGGATGCGGCCGTCAAAGAATTCGGCAAGGACTGCTTCGGTCGCCGCGCGGGCTTCGGAGCGGACGGGGCTCGCCAGAGCTTCTTCCACGGCCTCCAGGCTCGGATAGTCGATGGCGAGGATCATCGGCAGTTCCGGTGCGCCCTCGTCGCGGGCTTCCGCAAAGGAGACACGCACGCCGGTCGCGCGCGGGAAGGCCCGCCACTTCGGCAGGATGCGCTCGATGACGGCCTTGCGGAAGGCTTCGGTTTGGCCGTGCTTCACCTTGCCCTCAAACAGTGCGTAACGGGTGATCATTCAAAATTCTCCTTGTTCGGTCCCCGGAAAAATTCCATCAGCGCGGCTTGGTCCTCGCCGCCGAGGCCTGCGGCCGTCAGCATACGGTGGATTTCGGCGCAGGCCGCCGTCAGCGGCATGGCCGTGTTGGTGCGCCGCGCAAGATCCTGCGCGCCGGAAAGGTCTTTCACCATGTTGTCGATGCGCCCAGTGCGGCGGTAATCCCTCGCCACGAAGCGCGGCATGTATTCCTGCAGGATGGCACTGTCGGCGCGCCCACCCTTCAGGGCCTGTGGGATCTTTGCTGCATCGACGTCGGCGTCGAGCGCCAATTGGGTGGCTTCCGCAACGGCAAGGAAGCCGAGGCCGCAGAGCACCTGGTTGATCAGCTTGGTCGTCTGGCCCGCGCCGACCGGTCCCATATGGGTATAGTTGCTAGCGACGTGCTGGAGGACCGCATACGCGTCCTCTACATCCTTGGCCGCGCCGCCTGCCATCAGCGTCAGCTCGCCGACGAGCGCCTTCGGCGCGCCGCCGGAAAGCGGGCTGTCAACCCAGCGCAGACCCTTTTCGGCCGCCGCCACCGCCAGCTCTTTCGTCGCGTCCGGATCGATCGAGGACATGTCAATGATCAGCGTGCCGGGCCTGGCGCCGGCCGCTACGCCTGCCTCGCCGAAGACCGCGCGGCGCACGATGGCGGGGGCGTTGAGGCTGAGGATCACGTAGTCGCTGGCGGCGGCGGCCTCAGCGGCCGACGCGGCGGCGAAGGCGCCCTTGTCGACCAGTGCCTGCATCTTGTCCGGCCCGGGGTCGAAGACGGTGATGCGATTGCCGGTCTCGGCCAGCCGCGTGCCGATGGCGCCCCCCATGGCGCCTGCGCCGATCAGCGCTACCCTTTTGGTCATGTCCGGATCTCCTCCAGTCTGGCCGCGATGGCGGCGACGATCGCCTCCAGCGGCTTGTCGATATCGACGGTTATGGCGTTTTCGTCTGCCGCCGGCGGCTCCAGTGCCGCGAACTGGCTGTCGATGAGGCTTGTCGGCATGAAGTGTCCGGCCCGCGCGGCCATGCGCGAGGTGATCAGCTCCCGGCTGCCGGCGAGGTGCACGAAGGCGACGGGCGCGCTGGCCTCTTGTCGGATATGGTCGCGGTAGCGGCGTTTCAGCGCCGAGCAGCCGAGGATGATGATGCCGTCCGGGTCGGCGAGCTTTTGCCCGACCAGCGTCAGCCATGGCCAGCGGTCGTCGTCGGCGAGCGGTTCGCCGCGGCTCATCTTGGCGATGTTTGCCGGCGGATGCAGATCGTCGCCGTCGAGATAGGTCGCGCCGATGCGGGAGGCCAGTGCCGAGCCAACGGCGGACTTGCCGCAGCCGGCGACGCCCATCAGGACGATACGCCTGGTTGCCTCAGAGCGAGGACGTGATGCCGCCGTCGACATAGAGCGTGTGTCCGTTCACAAAGGAGGAAGCATCGCAAGAGAGGAAGATACAGGCGCCGACCAGTTCCTCCACCTTGCCCCAGCGGCCGGCTGGCGTGCGCTTCTCCAGCCATTCGGAGAAGTTGGCGTCGGCGACGAGCGCGGCGTTGAGCGGCGTGTCGAAATAACCGGGCGCAATCGCGTTGCATTGCAGGCCATGCTTGGCCCAGTCCGTCGCCATGCCCTTGGTGAGGTTGCCGACGGCGCCCTTGGTGGCGGTATAGGGCGCGATGCCCGGGCGGGCGAGTGCGGTCTGGACGCTGGCCATGTTGATGATCTTGCCTGCACCGCGCGCGATCATGTGGCGCGCGACGGCCTGGCCAACATTGAAGACCGTCGAGATATTGGTCTTCAGCAGGCGCTCGAACGCGTCGGCCGGAAAATCCTCCAGCGGCGTGCGGTGCTGCATGCCGGCATTGTTGACGAGGATGTCGATGGCCCCGACTTCCGCCTCGAAGGCGTCGATCGTCTTGCGCACGGCCTCATGGTCGGTGGCGTCGAAGGCGAGCGTGTGCTTTGCGCCGAGACTATCGGCGGCCGCCTTCAGCTTGGCTGTGTCGCGGCCGTTGAGGACGATCTCGGCGCCGGCCTCGGCAAGGCCCTTAGCCAGCGCATAGCCGATGCCCTGCGAGGAGCCAGTAACAAGGGCGCGCTTGCCCGTCAGGTCGAAAAGTTGCGTGCTCATGGGCTTGTCCTCAAGAGAATGCGATCTGCGTCTTCATCGACTGGCTCTTGTCCGAGGCGATCTCGAAGGCCTGGAGCGCATCGGCGAGCGGCAGCGTATGGGTGATCAGCGGCTTCACGTCGATGAAGCCGCCCTGCATCAGTTTCACCGCAATCGCGAATTCCTCATGGAAGCGGAAGGAACCGCGCAGGTCCAGTTCCTTGGCAGTGATCGCCATCATGGGAAGGCTCATCTCGCCGCCAAGCCCGAGCTGGACGATGTCGCCGCGCGGGCGCAACGCCTGGATCCCGGCGACGAGTGCGGGCTGGGCGCCTGAGCATTCGTAGAGGACATCGAAGTATCCCTTATTCGCGCTGAACGGAACGAGGCCGTCGCGGTCTTCCGAGAGGTTGATCGTGCGGTCCGCGCCGACGGCGCGAGCAAAGCCGAGCGCCCGTTCGGACAGGTCGGCGGCGACGATCTCGGCTGCGCCGGCCCGCCGTGCGGCGAGGATCGACAGCGTGCCGATCGGCCCGCAGCCGGTGACGAGCACGCGCTTGCCAAGCATCTCGCCGGCCCGGCGCGTGGCGTGCAGCGTCACGGCGAGCGGTTCGGCCATGGCGGCTTCGCAGGCCGAAAGCCCGTCCGCCTTCACGCACTGGGCGGCCTTGGCGACAAGGCGTTCACGGAAGGCGCCCTGGATGTGCGGGAATGGCATGGCCGATCCGTAGAAGCGCATGTTGAAGCAATGGTTCGGCAGGCCCTTCAGGCAGTAGTCACAGGCGCCGCAGGGCCGCGAGGGCGAGACGGCGACGAGATCGCCGACGGCCAGCCCGGACACGCCTTCACCCAGGGATGCGACGTGGCCGGAGACCTCGTGGCCGAGGATCATCGGCTCCTTCAGCCGCACCGCACCGAAACCGCCGTGGTTGTAGTAATGCAGGTCCGAACCGCAGATGCCGCCCGTCGCAAGGCGGATCTCCACCTGGCCGGGACCGGGCGCCTCGACGGCGCTGTCCTCGAGGCGCAGGTCTTTTGCTGCGTGGATGACGATGGCTTTCATCGGGTCGCCCTCACAGAACCGGGGTCGGCAGCGGCCGGCCGTCGAAATTGGCCGATAAGTTGTCGAAGACGAGCTGGCCCATCGCTTTGCGGGTCTCCATCGTGCCCGACGCCATGTGCGGCTGGAGCAGCACGTTGTCGAGGGCGAGAAAACGTGGGTTGAGGTTCGGCTCGCCGTCGAAGACATCGAGCGCGGCGGAACCGAGCGCCTTCGTCTCCAGTGCGTCGAGCAGCGCTTCCTCGTCGATGTTGGAGGCCCGGGAAATATTGATCAGCATGCCCTCTTGGCCGAGCGCTTCGATAACCTTCCTGCCGACGATATGACGGGTCTCGGCCGACGCTGCGAGCGTGACGAACAGGAAGTCGGAGCGTGCGGCAAGTTCGACCGGATCGGCGACAAAGGTCCAGTCCCTGGCAAAATCCTTCGGCCCCATATCGCTGTAGGCGATGTCCATGTCGAAGCCGGCGAGGCGCTTGGCCACCTCGTAGCCAATTCGGCCGAGGCCGAGTACGCCGGCGCGCTTGCCATGCACACGGCTCTTCAGCGGATAGAGACCCTTCTTCGCCCAGTCGCCGCTCTTGACCCATGTCTCGCCGCCTATTACGCCGCGCGCCTGCGCGAGCATCATCGCAATCCCGAGGTCGGCGACGTCCTTGGTAAGCACATCAGGCGTGTTGGTGACGCGGATGCCGCGCTCGCGCGCCGCGGCAAGGTCCACCGCGTCATAGCCGACGCCGTAGACGGAGATCACTTCCAGCTTCGGCAGCGCTTCGATCATCGCACGGTTGGCACCGAGCTCACCACGCGTGGCGATGCCGCGGATGTTTTGGCCGTGCGTCGCGAGGAAGGCCTCCTTGTCGGCCGCCTCGAAATAGCGGTGCATGGTGAAGGCTGCGTTCAGGCGCTCCTCGTCCCACTCAGGGTACGGGCCAACCTGTAATACCTCGATCTTAGGCATGGGGACTCCTCCGGCAGAGCGTTTCTGCCGATTATGTAAGACAATGGGTGGACGAACGGCTGCGCGGGCTCAGCCTACTTCCGAACGCAGAAAGGCCTGAAGTTCCGGCGTCTTCGGCGCGGAGAAGAATTCGGCGGAGGGACCTTCCTCGTGGATGACGCCGTCCTTCATGAAGATCGTCCGGTTGGCGACGCGCCGGGCGAAGCCCATTTCGTGCGTCACGAGGAGCATAGTCATGCCGTCACGCGCGAGGTTTTCGATGACGGCGAGCACCTCCCCGGTGAGTTCCGGGTCAAGCGCCGACGTGACTTCATCGAACAGCATCACCTTCGGCTGCATGGCCAGCGAGCGGGCGATGGCGACGCGCTGCTGCTGGCCGCCCGAGAGCATGTCCGGATAGGCCTCGAAGCGGTCGCCGAGCCCGACGAGCGCGAGGCAGCGCTTGGCCTCCGCGCGCGCGGCGTCCTTGCCCATGCACTTCACCTGGACCGGGGCGAGCATGATGTTCTCGCCGGCAGTCAAGTGCGGGAAGAGGTTGTAGCTCTGGAAGACGATGCCGACGTCGCGCCGGAGCTGGCGAAGTTCGGCGGGCTTACGCGACATGCCGTGGCCGGCCACCTCGATCTCGCCTGAATCGACGCTTTCGAGGCCGTTCAGGCAGCGCAGGAAGGTGCTCTTGCCGGAACCGCTGCGGCCGATCAGGGCGACGACTTCGCCGCCTTCGACGGTCAGCGACACGCCCTTCAGCACTTCCAGCGCGCCAAAACTCTTGCGGATATTCTTTGCGACGACAACGGACATGATAGACCTCTCGATCAGTGGTCGGGGCGCCAAAGGGGCGCCCCTTGGCTGTTTTGGGATCAGAACGACGGCAGTTCCGGGATCGGGGTCTTCATCCACTTCTCGTAGATCGCGGAGAGTTCGCCGCTCTGCTTGTGGACGAAGAGCACTGTGTTCACCCAGTGCAGAAGGTCGGGATCGTTGCGGCGCAGGCCAACCCCGTAGAAGCTCTGGAGATAGGTCGTCTTCTCCTCGAAGCCGCTATCGGGATAGCGTTCCTGAAGCTGCGCCGCGATGTAGTTCACCGTGCCGATGGCATCGACCTGGCCGGAGACGAGCGCGTTCAACGTCGTGCTGTCGTCGTCGAAGCGCACCAGTTCCATGCCCTCGATCTTGGCAGCGGAAAGGATCTTTTCGTGTGCCGTGCCTCGCGGGACGCCGACGCGCTTGCCTGCAAGGTCGGCGAGGCTTTTGATCACTGTTCCCTTCGGCGCGATGATCACCGACTTGTGGCCGCCATAGGGATTGGAGAAGGCGACCGACAGCGCGCGCTCGGCATAAATGCCGAAGCTCGCGACGACGAAATCGACCTTGCCCGTCTGAAGCGACGGGATGCGGCTCTGGCCGGTGACGGGCACCAGTTCCAGCTCGACGCCTAGGTCCTTCGCCAGAAGCTCGGCGACGTCGACATCCAGCCCGTCCGGCTGCATCTCCTCATTGGTGATGCCGAAGGGCGGGACGGACAGGTCGACACCGATCAGGACCTTCTTGCGGGCGATGATGTCGTCGAGGGAGGAAGCCGACGCCGTTGCGGCGCCGACGGTGAGTGCAAGAAGCCCGACGAGGGGCAGGAGAAGGGATTTCAGGCGCATGGTCATCCTCACAGTTCTAGAGTTCCGGTTGGTAGGACAGCCTTCTGCGGGCCGTTGGGTGATCAGGTTCCCGCGCCCCGGCGGGCCGTACGCCGCTCAAGCCAGAGGCTGAACTGGGTGAGCGGGAAGCAGACGGCAAAATAGAGGGCGGCGACGCTCAAAAAGGCTTTGAGCGGTTCGAATGTGGCATTGCTGACGAGCTGCCCGGCGCGGGTGATCTCGATGAAGCCGATGATCGAAGCGAGCGACGTCTGCTTGATGATCTGCACCAGGAAGCCGACGGTGGACGGCAGGGCGAGACGGATCGCCTGGGGCGCGATGACGAAGCGCAGCGTCTTGTAGGGCGTCAGCGCCAGCGCATCGGCGCTTTCCCACTGCGCCTTGGGGATAGCCCTCAGCGCGCTTTCCCAAATGGCGCCGAGGAAGGCACTGGAATTGATGGTGAGCGCAATGGCCGCCGCCGTCAGCGCCGCGATCTCGATGCCGAAAAGCGACGGCGCATAGTAGCACAGGAACAGCAACACCAGCAGCGGCAGGCCCTGGATCACCTGCATGTAGAAGCTCGTGATCGTGCGCAACGTCCGGCTGCGAGCGATGCGCAGCAGCGCCAGCACGATGCCCATGATGCCGCCGCCGACGAAGGCGAGGACGGTCAGCGACAGCGTCCAGCGCAGTGCATAGACAATGAAGAGGAATTCGGGGGAGCCGAACGTGCGCATCTCATGCCCTCCCGAGCAGGCGGCGGCGGAGCCGCGTGAAGACCATGAGGCCGGCAAGGTTCAGCACGGCGCGGAAGGCGAAATTTAGGGCGACATAGACCACGGCGACGACCAGGTAGATTTCCATCGTACGGAACGTCTCAGAGCTTGCGATCATCGCGGCCCCCGTCAGGTCCTCGACGCCGATCACCGAGACGAGGCTGGTCGACAGCATCAGGAGCACGCATTGCGAGACGACCGGCGTGAATACCTTTTCCAGTGCAGGTGGCAGGATCACGAAGCGCAGCGTCTGGAAATAGGTGAGGCCGAGGCTTTCCCCCGCCTCCACCTGGCTGCGGTGGGTGGCCTCGATGCCGCCGCGCACGATCTCCGCGACATAACCGCCATTGTTCAGCACCAGGGCAATGAAGACGGAGGTGAGCGGCGTCAGCCGAACCCCGATGTTCGGCAATCCGAAGAAGATGACGAAGATCTGCACCAGCAGCGGCGTGTTGCGCACCACCTCGACATAGAGGCGAACGAGGAAGCGCGGAAACGGCGAGGACGAGGTCGACATCACCGCGCAGAAAATCCCGAGCGCGATGCCGCCGAATATGCCGACGAAGGACAGGCCGACCGTCAGCCACAGCCCGCTGACGATTTGCGGCAGGTAGTTCAGCAATGGGCCGAACTGGAACGTGTAGTCCATCTCAAACCTCGGCTTTCCCCTCGGGCGGTTCCTTTTCGGCTTCCTACTGCATGCCGATCGGTCGGACCCGCAAGTTCGGGCCGGCGAAACCGATCGTTTCCGGATGGCAGAGATCGAGAGCCGCCGCGACATGCCACCAGGCATGATCGGCCTGACGGATGATGTAGCATTCCGTGCTATGGCCGATATGCGCGCCTTCGAGCGAGTGCCCCATGCAGATATGGCCGATTTCTTCCGGCAGGCCGACCGACAAGCAGACATGGGTGCCATATGCGGAATGGCGGAAGGACGGTTCGCCGTAGCGGTCGCCGCGCTCGCGCCAGCGCCTCAGGTTGATCGGATCGAACTCCCAGGTCTTGCCGATATCGTGGCAGAGCCCGCCGGCGAGAATGATGTCGCGGTCGACCTTGGCCTCGGGATAGGTCTTGTCGAACTCGTCGTAGATCGCTAGCGCGAGGCGCGTGACGCCTCGCAGATGCGCGTCCTGCGTGCCGCGCTTCAGCGCAAATACTTTCGGGCTGCCCTCGCCCGGAATGTCGATGACCCGATCGAAGGACGAGCGCTCCAGGGCGAAAACCCACGCGTCCACTACCTTTTCCCTCAGTTCGTCGGAGCGGATGTCCGCGATCTCCGGAAGGTCCTCGAGAATGTGCTCCCGTGAAATGGTCTTGTACATTGTCTCACCGCGTTTCTGATGTGGATGAGATGAGCCTAGGCGGTGTTGAAATCAAAATCTAATTGGGATATTTGTCGTCATCGATAGAAAACTTCTATGCATGAGCGATGACCCTCAGCTTCTCCGCCCTTGAATCTTTCTACTGGGTTTCGCAGTTGCGCAGCTTCAGTGCGGCGGCGGAGAAGCTCAACGTCACCCAGCCAACGATCTCCTACCGCATCCGCGAGCTGGAGGAGCAGCTCGGCGTGTCGCTGTTCGTGCGCCAGAAGCGCCAGCTCCTCCTCACCAGCGAAGGCGAGGCTCTGAAGCACTATGCGGAATCGATGATCGCGATCGCGCGGGACATTGAATCCAACATCAAGACCCGCAACACCGGCCTGCCGACGCTCAGGGTCGGCGTCATCGACAGCTTCGCCGCCGTCTGCCTGCCCGCCCTGCTCGACGAACTCGACAACCGCTTTTCCGGCACTCGCATCGCCGCCACGGTGGATACCAGCCATAGGTTGGCCGACCAGCTCTCGGAAGGGCTGCTGGATATCGCAGTGCTCTCGACGCCTCCATCACACGACAATGTCGCGCTCGAGCTTCTCGGGCGTCAGAGCGTCGACTGGATCGCGAGCCAGAAGCTCCAGCTGCCGCAGACAACCGTCTCGGATGGGGAGCTGCTGCGCCAACGCATCTTCGCCACGCCGGCACCGTCGAACCTCCATTCGCTGACCATCGGAGCGCTCGCCGCGACGGCCGGTGGCGGACTGCGCCTAAATGTTTGCAACAGCCTCGGCACCATCCTTAGGCTGGTGGAATCGGGGACCGGCATCAGCATTCTGCCAACGCGCCTACTTCAAGAGCAGATCCGGCTGGGTATGATACAGGTTCTGAAAACGCATACGATTCTCCCCCTGCAGGAAGTCTTCATCGGCACGAACAAGGGGGCGATCGTGCGCGCCTTGCCTCAGGTGGCGCAGATGATCCGCAAGGTAAGCGCGAGCGTCGGCTTCTGCAATTGATGGAGGATTAGACCAAGTCCGGGTTCATCAGCACCGAGAGAGCGGCGGTGGTGCCGACCGTCTCCCCTCATCGTCTCTGTGACTGTGGCCCTTCCGGGATAGACTCCGGAACCCTTTGCTCAACCCATGCAGCGAAGTCAGAATGGCGCTGCGACGAGTGGAGAGAAAGGCAGTAGCGCTCTAACGCTACCATCATCAACCACATCAATCTCATGAGCCGATGCATCCTATTCGCCTCGAAATGGGCGGCCATCAGTCGCCGCCCTATCGTCGAGCAGACTTCGTTGGCATTTATCCACAGGAGGGTGCGTTGAAATTCGTACGGTCTCTTGTGCTTCCGTAGTGCTTCCGCGCAAAAGCCGCTAGGACGCTCGTTAAAATCGGCATCGACTAACTGTCTGATATTTATGTTTAAAATGGCGCACCCGACAGGATTCGAACCTGTGACCTCTGCCTTCGGAGGGCAGCGCTCTATCCAGCTGAGCTACGGGTGCTCGTCCGCGGCAGGCCGCGAACCACGCCCGGCGCACCGGACGACGCGCGTTCATAACCGATGCCGCGGCGGGCGGCAACGGGGGGTAGTGGCAAATCGCTATGCCCGGCACCTGCAAATCGCAGCATCACCACTGCCTCCGCCTTGGGACAGCCTAACGTGCCATTCCGCTCGCACGGCGCAATTGACGGCCACCCGCCCGGCATTGTCTAACGCCACCAGACATGTTCACGCTCGCTCAACCCGAAACCTTCGCCCAGGACATCAAGAAGAGCCGCTTCCTGGCTGCTGCTGGGCCGGTGGCGGACGAGGTGGCGGCGAAGGCGTTTGTTGCTGCCCATTCCGATGCCGGGGCCAACCACAATTGCTGGGCCTGGCGCATCGGCCAGAGCTATCGCTTCAGCGATGATGGCGAGCCGAGCGGCACGGCCGGCAAACCGATCCTTGCGGCGCTCGACGGTCAGCACCTCGACAATGTCGCCGTCGTCGTCACGCGCTGGTTCGGCGGCATCCTGTTGGGTAGCGGCGGGCTGGTGCGAGCCTATGGCGGCACTGCGGCCGCCTGCCTGCGGGCGGCCGCCAAGACCGAGATCGTCATCTCGGTCGAAGCGAAAATCACCTGCGGCTTCGCCGATCTGGCGATCGTTCAGGCAAGGCTCGCGGCCCAGTCGGGCGTGCGCATCGTTGCCGAGACCTTCACCGCGACCGGTGCCGAATTGAAGGTGGCGCTGCCCGAGGCCGACGTCGAAACGATCGTGCGGAAGATCGCCGACCTGACCAGCGGGCGGGCGATCGTCGCCCTACCGGACTGAGGCCGCTTCGATCGGTCTGGGCCGACTGCCGCGGCCAAACGGTACGACTGCTGCCTGACCTTGTCGGAGAGATGCGAGGCGACGTCCATCAACGCGGCATTCCCGTCCGCAATATGCGTGAGTAATCCCGTCCGCAATGCTTGCTGGAACAATACTCCATGAAAAGCGTGCAGTGGTTTTCCGTCCGGAATAGCGTAGCAACGGAAATGAGGCTCCGCGCTCCGAAGAGGCCGGGCAGGCAAGACCACAGGAGACAAAAAGATGGACATCAAACGCAGCGGTTCGCGGCCTTCGGCGACGCCCTCGCCCGACTATTTCACCGGCGCGGTGCGCCAGGATCCGGTCATCGAGGCGCCGGCGCCGGCGCGGCTGCGCGCCGTCACCGTCACCTTCGAGCCGGGCGCGCGCACGGCCTGGCACACCCATCCGCTCGGCCAGACACTGGTCGTCACCTCAGGCCTCGGCTGGGCCCAGGTCTGGGGCGGCAAGGTCGAGGAGATCAGAACCGGCGACGTGGTATGGTTCGCGCCCGGCGAAAAGCACTGGCACGGTGCCTCCGCGGCAACGGCCATGACCCACATCGCGCTGCAGGAGGCACTCGACGGCCGTGCCGTCGACTGGCTCGAGCACGTCACTGACGATCAGTACACCGCGCCGGCCTGAGCCGCGCGGCACCAACCCGTCTGGCTACTGGATTTCGCCCATCGGCACGGGCGCGTCGCCCTGCTGGATGGTCGCTGACGTGTCGACCGGCATAGGCATGCCGGGGGCAGCGGGTGCCGGCAAGGGTGCTGCCAATGCGGTAGCCGCCGGCGCCGGGGTGAACATCTGCGACGCCAGGCTGCCGCCGGCAGCCTGCGGCATGTAGCGCACGATCATCTCCTCGACCTGGGCGTTGCGCTTGCGCGCCGTGTCGCCACCCATGACGACGATCACCAGCTTGCGGCCGTCGGCCTGCACGGAGGTGACAATGTTGAAGCCGGAGGCCCTGATGTAGCCGGTCTTGATGCCGTCGACGCCGTTGACCCGGCCGAGCAGGTCGTTGTGGCCGCGGATACGCTTGCCGCGGAAATTGAAGTCGGTGGCCGAAAAGTAGTAATAATGTTGCGGGAAGTGCTTGCGCAGCGCCATGCCGAGCACGGCCATGTCGCGCGCCGTCGTCCGCTGCTGCGCATCGGGCAGGCCCGAAGCGTTGCGGAAGACGGTACTGGTCATGCCAAGCTGACGCGCCTTCGCCGTCATCTGTCGGGCAAAACCTTCTTCCGAACCGCCGAGATATTCACCGACGGCCACGGCAACGTCATTGGCCGACTTGGTCGCCAGCGCCCGGATTGCCGCATCGAGCTCGATCTGCTCGCCACGCTTGAAGCCGAGCTTGGACGGCGGCTGCGAGCGCGCATTCTCCGACAGCGGAATGAACGTCGTCTTGGCGACGCGACCCTGCTGCATCGCTTCGAAGGTCAGATACAGCGTCATCATTTTGGTCAGCGAAGCGGGATAACGCGGCGCCGTCGCATAGGCCTGGTATAGCGTGCGCCCGTTGGAGGCGTCGACGACGATGGCCGCAAACTTGTCGGGCGCAGCGGCTTGCGGCGCGACATTCAGCGTCTCCGAAGTGGCGCAGCCGGTGACAAGCGTGACCACGGCAAGCAGCGCCACGATAGTGCGCCACAGCCCAGACCACAGAGACCGGGGAAGTCTGAAAGGCGGCAAGAAAGAGTGGGTCTGGGCTAACAAGAAAAGAACCTGTCGGTGATCGCCAAAATTGGGCCCAAGATTGGGATTTGTCACATGCCGGCCGGCAACGACAGCCGAAAATTACAGAACGCACGCCATTCCGTCCATTTCGCCTGGCGCAGCAGATGCATGTTGCGCCGGCGGTGTTGAATATTGGTTACACCCGCCGGCTTGCGCGAAGGATGCCAAATCGGCTCTGTTGGCTGACATAGCGAGGTGATTTGGCATGAGTGAGCATGGTTTCCAGGCCGAGGGCATATCAGCCGCGCTCGACCTTGCCGTTGGCCACATCGCCGATTTCGCCATCACAAGCGGCGGACGCACGCTGAAGCCGCTGCACCGCGCGCCCTGGATCGACCACGACGACTTGCCTGAAGGCCTGCCCGAAGGTGTCGTCAGGCTGTCGGGTGATTTCCTGTGCGCGCCGTTTTCGCGCAGCGACGTGGAAGCGGCACCGCTGCATGGCTGGCCGGCCAACAGCGCATGGGATTTGCTCGCCGACGAAACCATATCAGGCGGACGCCGCGTCAGCTTCCGGCTGCGGCACAAGGTGATGGGCGCCACCGTCGACAAGACGCTCATCCTGCGCGACGACCACCCGTTCCTCTACCAGGAGCATTCGTTCACCGGCGGTGCGGGTTCCATATCGGTCGCCCACCATCCGATCACCGAGATGGCCGCTGGCGGCCGCCTCGCCTTTTCGCCGAAGCGGCTGGCAGCGACACCGCCCGATGTGACCGAGCCCGACCCGGCGCGCGGCGCCCATCTGCTCGCCTATCCCGCCCGCAGCGCCAACCTCACCCGCTTCCCGACAGCGGATGGCAGCCAAACCGACCTCACCTGCTACAGTGCGACGCGCCGGCACGAAGATTTCGTCACCCTCGTCGAGGCCGATCATGGCGGCATGGGCTGGACGGCAGTGGCGCGCACGGCCGAGGCCGACGTCGTGCTGGTGCTGAAGAACCCGGCCGAACTGCCCGTCACCATGCTGTGGATCAGCAATGGCGGCCGCTACTACGCGCCGTGGAACGGCCGGCACGGCGTGCTCGGCATCGAGGACGGGCGATCGGCGATCGGCCATGCCGCATCCCTCGGCGATAACTGGCTGAAGCAGGAAGGCATAGAGACGGCCTTCGCACTCGGCAGTCGCGTCGCCTTCCGCCAGATTGTCGGTGCCATGCCTTGGGATGGCGGCGAAGCGCCGTTGCAGGTCGAAGCCCTGCCGGGCCGTCTGCGCCTGACCTTCGCCGATGGCAGCCGGCGCGAAGCACCGTTCGACGAAACCTTTCTGCGGATCGGCCAGCCGATCTTGAAGTGACGCAGCGGCCGCCTCATTTTTGACGGGTGCGGCGGCAGAATGTCATCGAAACCATTGGGGAGATCCATGTCCGAAATCGCCCACATCGCCGCAACCCTGTTCAAGCGCGCCCACCATGCCGAGCGCTTCGTGATCGGCATCGCCGGCCCGCCCGGATCGGGTAAGTCGACGCTGTCGGCGGCACTGCGCGACGTGCTGCCCGAAGGCTCGGCCGCAGTGGTGGCGATGGACGGCTTTCACTTCGACGACGCGGTGCTGGCCAGTCGTGGCCTGAGCGAGCGCAAGGGCGCGCCCGAAACCTTCGATTTCGCCGGCTTCGAAGTGCTGCTCAAGCGCCTGCGCGCCGCCGAACCCGACATCGCCATCCCGGTATTCGATCGCAGCATCGAGCTGTCGCGGGCGGCAGCCGAGATCGTCTCGGCCGACGTCAAGTTCATTCTCGTCGAGGGCAACTATCTGCTGCTCGACGAAGAGCCGTGGCAGCGGCTGCACCAATTGTTCGATTTTACCATCTTCGTCGACGTGCCACGCGAGGAGCTGGAGCGGCGGCTGGTCGAGCGCTGGCGCGAGCATGGCCGCTCGGACGCCGATGCGCGTAACTGGATCGACAGCAACGACATGCCCAACATCGACCGGGTGCTCGCCGCCAGGCGCGAAGCCGACCTGGTGATCGGACGTACCGGGCCGCTTTGACGGTCCGCAGTCATCAGAAGCGCCGCGTGTCACGAGGACGCGCGACGCTTTCTTTCGATCTTCGGGCTGACTAGCCGCGTGCTGGAATGTTCAGGCCTGCCTGCACCGCCGGGCGGGCCAGGCCCCGCTCCAGCCATGCCCCGACATTCTCGAAGCTCTTGAAGCCGACAAGGTCACCGGCGTCGTAGAAGCCGATCAGGTTGCGCACCCAGCCGAGCATCGAAATGTCGGCGATGGTGTAGTCGTCGTCCATGATCCACTTGCGGCCTTCGAGCCGCTTGTCGAGCACGCCGAGCAGGCGGCGCGACTCGTCGCGATAGCGCTCGAGCGGGCGCTTGTCCGCGATCTCGCGGCCGGCGAATTTGTGGAAGAAGCCGAGCTGGCCGAACATCGGGCCGACAGACGCCATCTGGAAGAACACCCACTGAATGGTCTCGTAATGGCGGGCGCGGTCGGCGGGGATCAGGCGGCCGGTCTTCTCGGCAAGATAGAGCAGGATCGCGCCCGACTCGAACAGCGCCAGCGGCTTGCCGCCGGGGCCGTTGGGATCGAGGATCGCCGGGATCTTGCCGTTCGGGTTGAGCGACAGGAACTCGGGCGTCCAGCTCTCGTTCTTGCCGATATTGATGGCGTGCGCCTCGTAGGGCAGGTCGAGCTCTTCGAGTGCGATCGATACCTTCACGCCGTTCGGCGTCGGGAAGGAATAGAGCTGGATGCGGTCGGGGTGCTGTGCCGGCCAGCGGGCAGCAATCGGAAATGGAGTGAGATCGCTCATCGACGGTTCCTCGTGGGATGGGCCCGCGTGAAGCGCGCTGGCCAGAATGGTGGGGGCCGCCAAGAGTTAGTCATGCAGACACGCCGCATCAATATGCTGCGCGCCTGTTTTGTCAAAATGACAGATGAGACCGGAGACGGCGGTCAGACTGCCTTGACCGCCACCACGGCATTGGTGCCGCCAAAGGCAAACCCGTTGCTGATCGCCACACGCACGTCGCGCTTCTTCGCCACGTTCGGCGTCACGTCGAGATCGCAATCGGCGTCCGCCTCGCGATAGTTCGCAGTCGGCGGCACGATGCCTTCGCGCACGGCATTGACGCAGGCGATCATTTCGAGCGCACCCGAGGCGCCGAGGCAATGGGCATGCATCGACTTGGTCGACGACACCGACAGCTTGTCGGCATGGGCGCCGAAGACCCGACGGATGGCCGCCGTTTCGATCTGGTCGTTGGCCTTGGTGCCGGTGCCATGGGCGTTGATGTAATCGACGTCCTCAGGGGCCAATCCGGCATCCGCCAGGCAGGCGCGCATCGCCGATGTCGGGCCTTCGACGGTCGGCGCCACGATGTCGGAGGCGTCGCCAGACATGCCGGTTCCGGCAAGTTCGGCCAGGATCGTCGCGCCGCGGGCAACGGCGTTGTCATAGGTTTCGAGCACGACCATGCCGGCGCCCTCGCCGAGAACCAGCCCTTGCCGGTCGGCGGAGAACGGACGGCACGTGTCGGGTGCAACGACGCGCAGCGCTTCCCAGCCCTTGATCACGCCCCACACCAGCGGCGCATCGGTACCGCCGGCGACGATCGCGTCAGCGCGGCCGAGCAACAGCTGGTCCATTGCGGTTGCGAATGCGTGGTTGGACGACGAGCAGGCGGAGGTGACGCCGAACACCGGCCCGCGCAGGCCAAGGTTCATGCTGACCTGGCCGGCGGCGGCACCCGGCATGACCTTCGGCACGGTGAAGATGGCGGCGCGGTTCCGGCCTTCGAGCAGGATGGCGCGGTAATTCTCCTCGATCGCTTCCCAGCCGCAGACACCGACGCCGACGATCGTGCCGACACGATGCGTATTGTTTTCGTTCACAACCAGGCCGGACTGGCGCAACGCTTCCTTGGCCGCGATCACGGCGAGAAGGCTGAAGCGGTCCATGGAAACGAGCTGCTTGCGGTCGATGCCGTGCTCGGGCAGTTGCTTGATCTCGGCGCCGATGCGGATCTTCAGCTCATGCAGCTCGCCATTGGTCAGCGGCCCGATGGCCGAACGGCCGGCGCGCATGGCATCCCAGATGGCGGGTGCATCGGTGCCGAGCCCGCACAGCCCGCCGATACCGGTGATGACGATGCGGGGACGCTTCATCTCAGGCAGATTTTGCAATCAGGGCGCGAACGGCTTCGACCATGTCGCCGACATTCTTGAGGTTGCTCCAGGCGTCGACGGTATTCATCTCGATCTCGATATCGTACTCTTCCTCGAGGTCGAAGATGATCTCGGTGAGTTCGAGCGAGTGGATGCCAAGCGCCGTCAGCTCGGTGCCGAGCGTGATCTCTTCGCCACCTTCCTCGGCATGCGCCTTGATCTTGGCGATGATGTCCGTTGCCAACTGGTCGGCCATAAATACCCTTCCCCAGAACTCTCTAACTTGTCATGTCCGTGCCGGCAGCCCTGCGCCGGGCCAGAACCTGACATTATCAGACGATACCGCCCCCGAATTGAGCCAAAAAGGCGTCCCTGTATAGAAAGCGAAACGCGAGGAGGCAACAAGCTTGTATATCGACAAATCCCCCATTGCCGTTACCCTCCGGGCATCATGACATCAGGCACATCCTTGTCCTCCCAGGCTGACGCAGCGGCAATTTCCACGCAGCGCGTGAAGGCGCGGGCCCGCATCGAGGTCGAGCACCGCGCCGGCCGCAGCCGTCTCGCCCGCCTCTACCAGGATGGCGCGGCCAAGATCAGGCTGCCCGAGACCAGCGCCGATCCGCTCGAAGCGGTGCTGATCAACATGGCCGGCGGGCTGACCGGCGGTGACAGGCTCGACTGGGAGGTTTCGGTCGGTGCGGCCGCGCGCGCCGTCCTCACGACCCAAGCCTGCGAGAAGGTCTACCGCGCGCTTGCCGGACACGCCGAGGTCGATGTTCGCCTGTCGGTAGGCGCCGGCGGCTTCCTCGGCTGGCTGCCGCAGGAAACGATCAGTTACGACTGCGCCGCCTTTTCACGCACGCTCGACGCCGATCTCGCCGCGGGCGCCGAGGCGCTGATCGTCGAGGCGACCGTGTTCGGCCGCTCCGCCATGGGCGAGCGCGTCGAAAACGGCACCTTCCGTGACCGCTGGCGCATCAGGCGCGAGGGCCGGCTTATCCACGCCGAAGATTTTTCCGTCGGTCCCGACATCGGCAAAACACTCAACCGGCCGGCCTCGGGCGACGGGCGCATCGCCGTTGCAACATTGCTGCTCGTCTCCGAACGCGGCGAACAGCTGCTCGAGCCGGCGCGGCAAATCGTCGGCGACGACGGTGGCGCCAGCTTCTGGACGGTCGGGCAAACTGGCAAGCTTCTTGCGAGGCTTTACGCCGGGGACGGCTACACGCTACGGAAACGACTCATGCCGCTGGTCGCCCTGCTCAATGGACGGGCAGGACTGCCCAGATTGTGGTCACTCTAAGAATTTCGGTGCGCGAATGAACCTGACGCCAAGGGAAAAGGACAAGCTTCTGATCGCCATGGCGGCAATGGTCGCGCGCCGGCGTCTGGAGCGCGGCGTCAAGCTCAACCATCCCGAAGCGGTGGCACTGATTTCCGACTTCATCGTCGAGGGCGCCCGCGACGGTCGCTCGGTCGCCGAGCTGATGGAAGCAGGCGCTCATGTCATCACCCGCGCCCAGGTCATGGATGGCATTGCCGAGATGATCCACGACGTCCAGGTCGAAGCCACGTTTCCCGACGGCACCAAGCTCGTCACAGTCCACGAACCGATCCGCTGAGGCCGCCATGCTCGAACTGCGTCCCAATTGCGAATGCTGCGACCGCGACCTGCCGCCCGAGGCGAAGAACGCCGTCATCTGCACCTTCGAATGCACCTTCTGCAGCGACTGCGCGGAAGGTGTGCTCTCGGGCAGCTGCCCCAATTGCGGCGGCAACTTTTCGGCTCGGCCGATCCGGCCCGCGGCCATGCTTGCGAAATATCCTGCTTCGACCAGGCGCGTGCTGAAAGCCGAAGGCTGCGCGTCGAAATCCGCCGCCTGATTGCCCTGAACGAAAGGTTATCAACGATGCTCAAGCGTCTCGCTGTCGCCCTCTCCTTGATGTCTTTGTCGGTCGCGCCCGCCTTCGCCCACCTCAATCCGGATGAGCACGGCTCGCTGCTCGCCGGCGTGTCGCATCCGCTGTTCGGCATGGACCACATCCTCGCCATGGTGGCCGTCGGCCTGTGGGCTGCCCTGCTCGGCGGCCGCGCCCTGTGGCTGGTGCCCGCGGCGTTCGTCGCCACCATGGCCGTTGGCTTCGCGGCTGCCATCGCCGGAGCGCCCCTGCCCTTCGTCGAACCGGTCATCCTCGCATCCGTCGTGGTGATCGGCCTGCTTGCCGCGATCGCGCTCAAGGTGCCGGCATGGGCCGGCATGTTGGTGGTCGGCGTCTTCGCCTTCTTCCACGGCCACGCCCATGGCGGCGAACTCGGCTCGGCCGGCGCGCTGAGCTTCGGCATCGGCTTTGCGCTGTCGACGGCACTGCTGCATGCCACCGGCGTTGGTCTCGGCCTCGGCATCGGTCGCGCCTTCGGCGGCGACACCGGCCGCCTCGTCACCCGCATCGCCGGCGCTGCCACGGCCCTCGGCGGCCTCTGGCTGGCGCTAGGAGCATAAGAGCATGATCCCCGGTGAAATCATTACGGCCGAAGGTTCGATCGAGCTCAACAAGGGCCAGCCGACGGTAACGCTCAAGGTCGCCAATACGGGCGACCGGCCGATCCAGGTCGGCAGCCACTTTCATTTCTACGAGACCAATAACGGCCTGAAATTCGATCGCGAACAGGCACGCGGCATGCGGCTCGACATCGCCGCCGGCACCGCCGTGCGCTTCGAGCCCGGCCAGGAGCGCGACGTCACGCTGGTGCCCTATGGCGGCAAGCGCGAGGTCTATGGTTTCCAGAAGAAGGTGATGGGTAAACTCTGATGCCGGCACAAATCTCCCGCGCCTCCTATGCCAAGATGTTCGGCCCTACCGTCGGCGACAAGGTCCGGCTCGCCGACACCGAGCTGTTCATCGAGGTCGAGAACGACTTCACATGTTATGGCGAGGAAGTGAAGTTCGGCGGCGGCAAGGTCATCCGCGACGGCATGGGCCAGAGCCAGCTGAGCCGCGCCCAGGGTGCCGTCGACTGCGTCATCACCAATGCCGTGATCCTCGACCACACCGGCATCTACAAGGCCGATGTCGGCCTCAGGGACGGGCGCATCGCCGCCATCGGCAAATCAGGCAACCCAGACACCCAGCCCGGCGTCACCATCATCATCGGACCGGGCACCGAGGTCATTGCCGGCGAAGGCAAGATCCTGACCGCCGGCGGCATCGACACCCACATCCATTTCATCTCGCCGCAGCAGGTCGACGAAGCACTGAACTCCGGCGTCACCTGCATGGTCGGCGGCGGCACCGGCCCGGCGCATGGCACGCTCGCCACTACCTGTTCGCCGGGACCATGGAACATCGCCCGCATCATCCAGGCCTTCGACGGCCTGCCGATGAACATCGGTGTCTTCGGCAAGGGCAACGCCTCGCTGCCGGGCGCGCTGGAGGAGATGGTGCTGGCCGGCGCCTGCGGGCTCAAGCTGCACGAAGACTGGGGCACGACGCCGGCGGCCATCGACACCTGCCTGTCGGTCGCCGACGCCCATGACGTCCAGGTGACGATCCACACCGACACGCTCAACGAAGGCGGTTTCGTCGAGGACACCGTCGGCGCCTTCAAGGGCCGCACCATCCACTCTTTCCACACCGAAGGTGCCGGCGGCGGCCACGCGCCTGACATCATCAAGGTCTGCCAGTACCCGAACGTCATCCCGGCCTCGACCAACCCGACGCGACCCTACACGGTCAACACCATATCAGAGCATCTCGACATGCTGATGGTCTGCCATCATTTGTCGCCGTCGATCCCCGAAGACATCGCCTTCGCCGAAAGCCGCATCCGCAAGGAGACCATCGCGGCGGAAGACATCCTGCACGACCTCGGTGCGTTTTCGGTGATCTCATCCGACAGCCAGGCCATGGGCCGCGTCGGCGAGATGATCATCCGGACCTGGCAGACCGCCGACAAGATGAAGCGCCAGCGCGGATCGCTGCCCGGGGAAAAAGGCAACAACGACAATTTCCGTGCCCGCCGCTACATCGCCAAATACACCATCAATCCGGCGATCGCGCATGGCATGTCGCGCGAGATCGGCTCGATCGAGGTCGGCAAGCGCGCCGACCTGGTGTTGTGGAATCCGGCCTTCTTCGGCGTGAAGCCCGATATGGTCCTGCTCGGCGGCTGGATCGCCACCGCGCCGATGGGCGATCCCAACGGCTCGATCCCGACGCCGCAGCCGAGCCATTTCAGGCCGATGTTCGGCGCCTATGGCAAGGCGCTGACCCACAGCTCGATCACCTTCGTCTCGAAGGCCGGGCTGGAGGGCGGCCTGCGCGACCGCATCGGCGTGGCCAAAGAGATGGTGGCGGTCGAAAACACCCGCGGCGGCATCGGCAAGCGCTCGATGATCCTCAATGATGCCATGCCTGAAATCGACGTCGACCCCGAAACCTATGAGGTCCGTGCCGACGGCGAGCTACTCACATGCGAGCCGGCGACGGTGCTGCCCATGGCGCAGCGCTACTTCCTGTTCTAGCTTCAGGCTTGCGATGAGGAGGCCGCGATGAAGCTCGAAATGATCCAGGTGGACGCCTTCACCGACAACGTTTTTTCGGGCAATTCGGCTGCCGTCGTGTTCCTCGCGGACTGGCTGCCCGACCAGGTGCTCCAGGGCATCGCCCTGGAGAACAACCTCGCCGAGACGGCGTTCCTCAAGCCAAGCCACGATGGCTGGGACATCCGCTGGTTCACGCCCACCGACGAGGTGCCGTTCTGCGGTCACGCCACGCTGGCCTCGGCCTGCGCGCTGCATTTGCGCAAGGGTGTCGAGCGCACCATGCGTTTCTCCACCCGCGAGGTCGGCGATCTTCTCGTCACACCGCAGGGCGACGGCTATCGCATGGACATCCCGCGCTTCGACCCCGACTTCGCCATATCAGGCGATGCGCTGGTCAACGGCCTGCGCGATGACCGCTGGGTGCAGTTGTTCCGCAACCGCGAGAACTACTTCGTCGAGCTGGCCTCCGAGGCTGCGCTGCTTGCCTACCGGCCCGACCTGCCGCGCATCGCCGAACTCGGATCGTTCGGCCTGTGCATCACAGCGCGCGGCAATGATTGCGACTTCGTCTCGCGCTACTTCGCCCCCGGCGCCGGCATTCCGGAGGATCCGGTTACCGGCTCGACGCATGCCACGCTTGCTCCCTACTGGGCTGCAAAACTCGGCAAAACGAGCCTTTCAGCACGCCAGCTGTCGTCCCGCGGCGGTGTGCTCGGCTGCGAAGTCGCGGCCGACCGGGTCTATCTGATCGGCCAGGCGGTGATCTATATGGACGCCACGATCCACCTTCCCTGACCGCGTCCGCCGCCGGGGAATCGCCCGCGACCTGATGCCACGTCGGTTGCGCTGGAACCGCCTCCGGCCAATTGGTATTGAGCCCGCGCTAGCTAAAAATTCGGCAGGATTCCCCGAGCCCAAGATCGGGGGTCCCGCTATCTTGGAAATGGAGTTTCAAATGATCGGCAAGAAAGTTCCGGCTGTCACCTTCCGCACGCGCGTGCGCGACGAGGCCGTCGGCGGCCCGAACCCCTTCCGTTGGGAAGACAAGTCCTCGGCCGACTATTTCGGCGGCAAGCGCGTCGTGCTGTTCTCGCTGCCGGGCGCCTTCACGCCGACCTGCTCGACCTATCAGTTGCCCGACTTCGAGAAGCTGCATGGCGAATTCCAGGCCGAAGGCATCGACGAGATCTACTGCGTCTCGGTCAACGACGCCTTCGTCATGAACGCCTGGGGCAAGTCGCAGAACCTCGACAAGGTCAAGCTGATCCCCGATGGCTCAGGCGAGTTCACCCGCAAGATGGGCATGCTGGTCGCCAAGGACAATGTCGGCTTCGGCATGCGCTCCTGGCGCTACGCCGCCGTCATCAACAACGGCCGCATCGAAAAGTGGTTCGAGGAAGAAGGCTTCGCCGACAATTGCGACAGCGACCCCTATGGCGTCTCCTCGCCGCAGAACATTCTTGAAGCGCTGAAGAACGACGACGTCGCCGAAGCCGCATAAGCTTCGCCGTCCTCGCTTGATACAAACCCCGGCCGCGAAAGCGCGCCGGGGTTTTTTTGTGTCTCGCACACGGCGTGCTCACGGCAACGTCTATTGGCTGGACAGCTGATTCGGCGCACGATGCTCCCTCCAACCCTCGCCGTGAAAACTTTCCCGGAACCGACAATGTCCGCATTCGACCATCCCAGGAGCGTCCCATGACGCCCGATATCCCGGCCGAGGTCTTCCCGCATATCCGCATCGTCATGGGCATGATCATCGGCCTGGGCATGGCGCGGCTCCTGTCGGGCGTCGCCCGCATCGTCCAGCATCCCGACCAGTACAGGCTCTACCCGGTGCACCTCGCCTGGGTGGCGTCGCTGCTTCTGACGCTGGTGCATTTCTGGTGGTGGGAGTTCGGCCTTTACGCCATCGACAGCTGGACCTTCGGCACCTACCTGTTCATCCTCGGCTACGCCATCGCGCTGTTCCTGCTGTGCGCGCTGCTCTTCCCCGACTCAATGCAGGACTACAAAAGCTACGAGGATTTCTTCTATTCGCGCCGCGCCTGGTTTTTCGGGCTGCTGGCGCTGACTTATCTACTCGACGTCATCGACACGCTGGTCAAGGGCGAGGCGCATTTCGCCCATTTCGGTGGCGAGTACCTGATCCGCACGCCGATCCTGGTGGCACTTTGCCTCATCGCCATCGCCACAGCGAGCAGGCGATATCATCTGGCTTTCGTGACAGCCACTTTGCTGTATCAGATATCGTGGATCTGGCGGCTGTTCGACACCATCGTCTGAACGACCGGCGCTCAACCATCACGCCACAGGAACAAACGCCTCATGCTGCGCGCAACCAAGATCACCCATGCCGATGCCGCCACCGGCGCGCAGCCCTTCGACGTCGCCGTCCTCGCCCATGACGAGCGCCACATCAGGCGCCGCGCCATCGGGCTGTCTCAGGGCGAACGCGTGCTTGTCGACCTGCCCGAGCCGATCGTTCTCGAAACCGGCGACCTCCTGCTGCTGGAAGACGGCCGCACGGCAGGCATCGTCGCCGCCGAGGAGGAGCTCTACGACATCCGCGCCCGCGACGCCGCCCACCTGACGCAGCTCGCCTGGCACATCGGCAACCGCCATCTCGCCGCTGCCATATCGGCTGATCGCATCCTCATCCTGCGCGATCATGTCATCAAGACGATGTTGGAGGGTCTGGGTGCCGAGGTGATCGACATCGTGGCCCCCTTCGAGCCTGTGCGCGGCGCCTATTCCGGCCATGGCAACGATCACAGCCACGCGCATGATCATGGTCATTCCCACGGTCACGCCCATCATCACGAACGAAGCCACAATCATGGTCATGACCACCCCGAGCATGATCATGAGCACGACCATGCTCATCACCACGACCATGGCGGCCACCATCATCACCACCATGACTGAGCGCGGCAATGCCTCGCTGTTGCGGCTGATGGCCTGGCTGTCGCCGACCTTCCCGGTCGGCGGATTTTCCTACAGCCACGGCCTCGAACGGGCCGCACATGATAATCTGATCGGCAGCCGCGACGACCTCGCAGCATGGCTGACTGCGCTCGCCGAGATCGGCTCGGGCTGGAACGACGCGGTGCTGTTCGCAGAAAGCTGGCGCCGCGCCGCTGCCGACGGCGACCTGCGCGAGGTGGCGGAACTCGCCGAAGCATTGGCCGGCTCGCGCGAGCGCCACATGGAATCGATGCTGCAGGGCGAGGCCTTCCTCAGCGCCGCCGCTGCTTGGCCGCATCCTGTCGTCGCGCGGCTTCCGGCCGAGTGCCCCTATTGCGTCGCCGTCGGCGCCGTCACCGGCGCCCATGGCATAACGCTGGAAGATGCGCTGGCCGCCTGGCTGCAGGCTTTCTCCACCAACCTCGTTCAGGCGGCAATCCGGCTAAGCGTCATTGGCCAGACGGCTGCAACCAGCATCATTGCCGGCTTCGAGCCTGTGGCGCTCCGTGTGGGCGCACGTGCGGCAGTATCGACCCTCGACGATCTGGGGTCCGCTGCCCTAACCTCCGACATCATGGCGATGCGCCACGAGACCCAACATTCGAGACTGTTCCGCTCATGATCGTTCTCGCCTTCGCCCTGGCCTTCGTGCTCTATCTGATCGCCGCAATCCACGCCTATTGGGGCCTCGGCGGCGTCTGGCCCGGTACGGACCAGGCCTCCTGCGCCCGCGCTGTCGTCGGGGCTCGCGGCATCAGGACCATGCCCACGCCCTTTGCCTGCTTCGCCGTCACCGCTTGTCTCATCGTGGCGACGCTGTGGCCGCTGGCGCTTGTCGGTGTCTTCGCCACGCCCTTTCCCAAGCCTGGCCTGGCAGCGTCGGCGCTGATGGTCGCGCTGGTGTTTATCGGCCGTGGCATTGCCGGCTTCACGCCGGCATGGCGCAGGCTCTCGCCCGAGATGCCGTTCGCTCGGCTCGACAGGCGGTATTATTCGCCACTGTGCCTCGTCATCGGCACGGGTTTCGTCATCCTCGCCTTCAACGGATTCCAGTCATGACCTCGAAAAACGGCCCGCTTCGTATCGGCATCGGCGGCCCGGTCGGCTCGGGCAAGACGACGCTGACCGAGAAGCTGTGCAAGGCGCTGCGCGACGAGTTTTCCATCGCGGTCGTCACCAACGACATCTACACCAAGGAAGACGCACTGCTGCTCGCCCGCCTGCAGGCGCTGCCTGAAGAGCGCATCATGGGCGTGGAGACGGGCGGCTGCCCGCACACGGCCATCCGCGAGGACGCCTCGATCAATCTGCAGGCGATCGCTGAGATGAACAGGAAATTCCCCGACCTCGACATCGTCTTCATCGAATCCGGCGGCGACAATCTGGCCGCGACCTTCTCGCCCGACCTCGCCGACATCACGCTTTACGTCATCTCGGTCTGCCAGGGCGAAGAGATCCCGCGCAAGGGCGGCCCCGGCATCACCCGTTCCGACTTCCTGGTCATCAACAAGAGCGACCTTGCGCCTTATGTGAACGTCAATCTCGAGGTCATGGAAGGCGACGCCGCCCGCCAGCGCGGCAAGCGTCCGTTCGGCTTCACCGATCTGTCGCGCGGCAAGGGGCTGGAAGCGGTCATCGACTTCATCGTCGAGAATGGCGGGCTGAGGCTGGACCAGCTGAAATCAGCATGAGCCGATGTTGCCGCGCCAGTCATGACGCGGCATTCTTCCTGCCACCGCATCGCCCCGAAGCCGGCAACGACCTTGCGAAGGTACGATACGCCAGCAAATTGCGAGGGAGGAACAAATGCCCGTCACCCAGCTCAAGCAGACCAATCTGCCGTTCTACGAAGAGCGCGTCGACCTCGCCTGCGCCTTCCGCTGGACGGCGCGACTCAATATGCACGAAGCTGTGGCCAACCATTTCTCGCTTGCCGTCAACGACGAGGGCTCGAAGTTCCTGATGAACCCCAACCAGGTGCATTTCTCGCGCATCAAGGCGAGCGACCTGCTGTTGATCGACGCCAACGACCCCCAGACGATGTCAGGCCCCAACGCGCCCGACCCGACCGCATGGGGCCTGCATGGCGCGGTCCATCGCAACTGCGCGCACGCGCGCTGCGTCATGCATGTCCATTCGATCCACGCCACCGTGCTGGCCTCGCTTGCCGATTCCACCTTGCCGCCGATCGACCAGAACACCGCGATCTTCTTCCGCCGCCATGTCGTCGATGGCCATTATGGCGGGCTCGCCTTCGAGGAAGAGGGCGAACGCTGCTCGCAGCTGCTCGCCGACCCCAAGGTCAAGGTGATGATCATGGGCAATCACGGCGTCATGGTCATCGGCGACAGCGTCGCCGACACCTTCAACCGGCTCTATTATTTCGAGCGCGCCTGCGAGACCTACATCAAGGCGCTGTGGACCGGCCGGCCGCTGCGCAAGCTATCCGATGAGATCGCCGAAAAGGCCGCGCTCGAGCAGGAAGACTATCCCGGCCAGGCCGAGCGCCACCTCGCCGAGCTCAAGGCGATCCTCGACGAGCAGGAGCCGGTGTACCGGAACTGAGAGGCGGGTTTTATTTCGTCACCGTTTGATCGCCGACGCTACGGCACGGATGCGGGGTCTGCGCAGTCGTTCCACTCCTGCGCCGCCGGAGGATGACGAATGTGAGATGACGGCTCTGCGATTCACCGTCGTTGGGAGTTAGCCATGAGGGCAAATGCGTTCGTCACCCTCGGGCGGAGCAGAGCGAAGCGACGTCGCGAAGATCCGGGATTCACGCCGTGACATCTCCGCCGCGCCAAAAAGTCCCGTCCAGATCCTCGTAGCTAGTCCAGCCCAAGCAGCGCCCTGACCTCTTTAGCGCTATGCGCCACCAAGGCGCCAGCCGGGCCATCGATCTTGTCCTGCGGCCAGAAGATTGTGCGCATGCCGGCGGCAACGCCGGCCATGGCGCCGGTGACGCTGTCTTCCATGACAGCCGTGTCGGCCAGGTCGATGCCGGTGAGGTAGGCGGCGCGCAGATAGGGTTCGGGATCGGGCTTGCCGAGACGCACGTCGTTGCGGCTGATCGTCTTCATCGTCGGCTCGTGCACGCCGACGGCCTGCAAATTGGCCTCGACCACTAAGCGGTCTGAATTGGAGACGATCGCCTGGACCACACCCCTTGCCTTCAGATCGCGAAAGATCTCCATCGCGCCCTCGCGCGGAAGCAGGTCCGGCGCGCGGCCCAGATAGTGATCGTATTTGAGGGCAATCCAGTCGTCGAAGTCTAGGGCGAGGCCGAACTGGTCGCGCAGCACCTCATAGACCGGCCGCGCCGCCTGGCCGACGACACGCGCGTGCAGGTCGGCCGGCGGCTCGATGCCGACGCTGCGCAGCGCCGAAACAAGCGATTCCTCGTGCAGCGGCTCGCTGTCGATCAGCGTGCCGTCCATGTCCCAATACACTGCCTTCGGCGTCATATGACCGGTCCCTGTTCACCCCATTGCTCATAGGAGCTTTGGCGGCGGAAATGAACCGTTGATATGACAGCGGGGAACACATGCGCGTGCGGAGGCTCAAACCCGCCGGCCGCAAGGGTCCTTGCCGTCGATGTAGCCGACGTCGCGCTGGAGGTGGTCCGGCAGGTCACGGAAGTCCAGCACGCGTTTGCGCGAACGCAGCCCGAAGGCTGCAGCCAGACGTGAGGTCCAGCCGATCTGCTCGCAATGGAAAAGGCTTGCCTGTGCCGTGGCCATGATCGTCATCCTTTAGAGATGCTTGAAGTGTGCTGATGTCTTGACCTAGATATTGGTCTGGAATGATTGACTTTTCCAATTGAACGTCGATCACGACCCATTAAATGGCCTTATGTATGGGAGTGCGGGAAATGCCGCTTCAGCTGCCGCCTTTGACCGCGATCAGGGTGTTCGAAGCCGCTGCCCGCCAGGGCAGTTTCACTAAGGCCGCGGCCGAGCTCGGCATGACCCAGGCCGCCGTCAGCTACCAGATCAAGCTGCTCGAGGAGCGCGTCGGCGCACCGCTGTTCCTGCGCAAACCGCGCCAGGTGGTGCTGACCGAGGTCGGCAGCCGCATGGTGCCGATGGTGACAGAGGCATTTGGGCTGTTGAGCGAGGCCTATCAGGTGGCGCGCGCCGGCTCCGGCGGCACGCTCGGCATTTCGACGGTCCACACCTTCGCGTCGAACTGGCTGGCCCCCCGCATCGGCTCGTTCCAGCTGCGCCACCCCAACATCGCCGTCCGCCTCGACACCTCGAGCTACCTCGTCGATTTCTCGCGCGAGGAGATGGATATCGGCATCCGCTCCGGCTCAGGCAAATGGCCCGGGCTTGCCACCCATTTTTTGCTGCGCTCGCAATTTTCGCCCATGCTCAGCCCGCGCCTTGCCGAAAGCATCGGCGGGATCAAGGAGCCGGCTGACCTGCTCAAGCTCAGGATCCTCAACCCCGCCGACATCTGGTGGAAGGACTGGTTCGCAAAGGCCAATGTGCCGGCGGACGCACTCGACAGGATGCCCGATACCAGCCTGGGTTCGCAGGCCGCCGAGGCCAATGCCGCCATAGCCGGCCAGGGCGTGACGGTCCTGACCACGGCGCTGTTCACCGCGGAACTGGCCGAGGGCCGGCTGATCCAGCCGTTCGAACTCACTGCCCATGGCGGCGACTACTGGCTGGTCTATCCCGAGGGACGCCGCAACGTGCCCAAGATCCGGGCTTTCCGCGAATGGATCATGGCCGAGCTCAATTGCCCGACGGATGCGACAGTCGACTGACAGCACAGCCTGCCCACCTCTGCTGGCATAATCCTTGGTCTTGGTGACAGCTTGCCACAACTGGCACTTTCGGTCACAAACGGCGCCACGACGCGCCAAAAGGGCGGATTCCGTCGTCAAAACTCGCGATATCGACGCCAAATGAGCCGCGATATCGCCACCGAAAGACGAAAACCATGTCTGCGATCGCAACCGGCGCGCAATCACCGGCCACTCCTTGGCGCGACGAACTTCGCGCCATGCTGGCGCTTGCCTGGCCGATGATCCTCACCAATCTCGCCCAGACGGCGATGACGGCGACCGACGTGATGATCCTCGGCCGGCTGGGTCCCGATGCGCTGGCCGCCGGCGCACTCGGCTCCAACCTCTATTTCGCACCACTGATCTTCGGCCTCGGCCTGATGTATGCGACCTCGCCGATGATGGCGGCCGAGCTTGGCCGCAAGCGCCATTCGGTGCGCGACGTCCGCCGCACCGTGCGCCAGGGCCTGTGGATCGCCGTGCTCATCTCGATCCCGATCTGGGCCCTGTTGTGGTACGCCGAGGAGATACTTCTGGCCATGGGCCAGGAGCCCAAACTCGCCGAGCAAGCCGGTATCTACGTCCATCACCTGCAATGGGCGGCCTTGCCGTTCTTCGGCTACATCGTGCTGCGCTCGTTCATCTCGGCGCTGGAGCGGCCCGGCTGGGCGCTGGTCATCATGGCGATCGCGGTGGCGGCCAACGCGCTCGGCAACTGGCTTCTGGTGTTCGGCAAATGGAGCTTCCCCGAGATGGGCATCGCCGGCTCCGGCCTTGCCACCAGCATCGCCAGCGGCATGATGTTCGTCGGCATGGCGGCCGTCGTCATGATGGAGAAGAAGTTCCGCCGCTACCACCTGTTCGGTCGCTTCTGGCGCGCCGACTGGCCGCGCTTCAGGGCGCTGCTCAAACTCGGCTTGCCGATCTCCGGCATCCTTGCCTTCGAGGTGACCATCTTCAACGCCGCGGCATTCCTGATGGGGCTTATCAGCTCGTCCTCGCTCGCAGCACACGCCATCGCGCTGCAGATCTGCTCGGTCACCTTTATGATCCCGCTCGGTCTCGGCCAGGCCGTCACTGTGCGCGTCGGGCTGGCTTACGGCGCCAGGGACCGCGACGGCATCACGCGTGCCGGCTGGACGGCCTATGTGCTTGGCGTCGGCTTCATGGCTCTGATGGCGCTGGTGATGGTGTTCTGGCCGCATTTGCTGATCTCGGCCTTCATCGACGTCGGCGACCCGGCCAACGCGCAGGTGGTCGGCCTCGCGGTCAGCTTCCTGGTCTTCGCGGCCCTGTTCCAGGTCGTCGACGGCGCCCAGGCGGTATCGGCAGGCCAACTGCGCGGGCTGCAGGATACGAAGGTGCCGATGATCCTCGCTGCGATCGGCTATTGGGGCATCGGCCTGCCGCTTGGCGTGCTGCTTGCCTTCCACTTCGGCTTCGAGGGCCGCGGCATCTGGATCGGCCTGTTCTCCGGCCTCGCCGTGGTGTCGGTGCTGCTGTTGTGGCGCTGGCTCCGGCGCGACCATCTCGGCCTGATGCACAAGCCGGTGATCTGACGGGCGCTTCGCAGCACCCGTCTAGGCAACCGCCACCGACACCCGGTTGGCGACCCATTTGCCGGCCGCATTGATGATGCGATCGGGATCGCTGTAGCTCTGCCGCAGAAGGCTCTCATAGACCGCGCCCTCGGCGGCGCGGTCGAGCGGCGTGGCCGAGCCGGTCATTGCCTGCAGTGCCTCGCCAAGTGCCGTCACAGCTCCCGACCCCTCGTCGAACTGCGCCTTCTTGCGCCAGACGAGATCATGCGGCAGCAAGTCGGCGCAGGCCTTGCGCAGGATCCATTTCTCCGTCGTCGGTCCGGTGCTTTCGGGTGAAGCCGGATCGGTGCGCCTGAGCTTCAGCGTCGCCGGAATGCTCTGGGCGAAATCGATCAGCTCGCGGTCGAGGAACGGCGTGCGCGCCTCCAGGCTCTCGGCCATGGTGACGCGGTCGACGCGCTGCAGATTGATGTTGTGCATCGTGCCCAGCGAGCGCGTCAGCTCGTCTGCCAGCTCGCGCGGCCGGTCGATATAGGCGTGGTGATAGCTATAGCCGGCAAACAGCTCGTCGGCGCCTTCGCCCGTCAGCACCGCCTTGACGTGCCGCCGCGCCAGCCTGGCGGCGAAATGCGTCGGCACCGCCGAACGCACCAGGTCGATATCAGCACTTTCGAGATGATAGATGACATGCGGCAGCACGTCGGCAGCCTCTTCCGGCGTAAACGCATGCTCGAAATGCTCGGTGCCGAGATAGCCGGCGACCCGCCGCGCCGCGATCAGATCGGGGCTGCCGGCGAGGCCGACGGAAAATGTCTTCAGCCGCTTCGGCGACTGCCTTGCGGCGATTGCCGCGATGATCGAGCTGTCCAGCCCGCCCGACAGGAACGACCCGACCTCGACGTCGGCGACCATCCACTTGGCGACCGCCTCTTCCAGCACCAGCCTGAGCTCGCGCCAGGTCAGCTCCTCGTCGATACCGGGCTCCGGGTCGGCCGCACCTTGCGGCATGCGGTACCAGCGCCGCATGCCGGCCTGGCTGTCGAACATGACGCCAGGTTCGAGCGCTTCGATCTTTGCGACATCTACGCCGTCGAAGGCCTTGAGCTCGGATGCAAACGCCAGCCCCTCGCCGATATGGGCGACATAGAGCGGCTTGATGCCGAGCGGGTCGCGCGCGGCAATGATGCGATCCGGGGTCGCCAGCACGAAGGCGAACATGCCGTCCAGCCGCGACACCCAGCGCAGCGCGTTCTTGCGGAAAAGATGCAGCACGGTCTCGCTGTCGCTGCGGGTCTGGAAGGCGCTCTCGCCGAGGATCGCCCTGAGATCGCTATGATTGTAGATCTCGCCGTTGACGACCAGGATGTCGTCGCCCTGGTAAATCGGCTGGGCCCCGTTGTCGGGGCCGATAATGGCCAACCGGGCGTGCGCCATGACCACCGGGATGTTCCTTGGCCGCAGCACCTCCAGTGCGTCCGGCCCGCGGTGCTCCATCTTGCGGATCATCCGCGAGGCCAGTTCCTCGTCATCGAGGTTCCAGAGGCACACAAATCCGCACATGGCGCTTCGCTCCCGCATGGCCGCCGGGGGTTTCGGTCGGCATGATTGCGATGCTAGGAGCGGCAGCCACCGGGCGCGACAACCAGGCGGCTGACAATTGTCACTCAGGCGACACCGTTCGAAGGTGCCGCCCGACTTGTCGCAGGCGCGTCAGGTCTCCGAGGACATCGCACCCAAGAGCCGCCTAATGTCGCCGAATTTGGCGATCAGGCCGAACACCAGTGCCGCCACCGCGACGAAGAACACCGACACCGAGGCCATCGTCGGCGTATAGCCGTAACGCAGGGCATTGAAGATCTTGATCGGCAGTGTTTCCAGCGTGAAGCCGATGGTCATGTAGGCGACGATGTACTCGTTGAGCGACAGCACGAAGGCGAAGGCGTAGCCCGAGACGAGATAAGGGCGGATCAGCGGCAGCACCACCGTCTTCAGCACCGTGCGGTCGTCGGCGCCCATCGTCGCCGCTGCCTCGACCAGCGAACGATCGATGGAGGCGAAGCCGAGCGACAGCGTCACCAGCGGCAGGGTGACGAAGAAGATCGCGTGGCTGATGACAGCCGTCCAAGGTTGGCCGTAGAAGCCTGACGTCGCCCAGAAGCTGAGCATGCCGAGTGCGGTGATGACAGGCGGCAGTATGAACGGGGCCAGCCCGAGGATCTGGAACACGTTGGCCCATGGCGCTATGCGCCGCCACAGGAACCATGCCAGCGGAAGCGCTATGGCGACAGCGAGAGCCGCCGCAGTGACAGCCAGCGACAGCGAGGCAAACAACGCCTTGCGCCATTCCGGATCAACAAAGATCTGCGCGTACCAGGCCAATGAAAAGCCTTTCGGCGGAAAGGCCAGGTCCTGCTTTTCGTTGACCGAGACGCCGGCAACGACGATCAACGGGGCCGCCAGGAACAGGGCAACGGCGACGAAATAGAGCCGGCGAAGGAAAGTCTGTATCACAGCGCGTTCTCCTTGCGTCCGACCAGCAGCGTCAAGCCGACAAGCGCCAGCGACATCAGCACCAAAAACACCGCCATCGCCGCGGCAAATGGCATGTTGGACTGGTAGATGGCCTGGTCGGTGATCAGCACCGACAGTGTCCAGTGCGACGGCCGGCCGAGGATCTGCGGCAACAGATAGGAGCCGAGCGCGAAGACGAAGACCATGATCAGTGTGGCGACGATGGTGTTGCGCAACGCCGGCACCACGACGTTCATGAACGCCCTGACCGGCGAGGCGCCGAGTGTCCGCGCCGCCTCCAGCAGCGTCGGGTCAAGCCGCACCAAGGCGGGATAGAGCACCAGGATCGTATAAGGCAGCGCCTGGTAGACCATACCGGTCAGCACCGCCCAGAAGCTCGGCGTCAGCGCCACCGGCTCCTTCATCAAGCCGATCGCCACAAACAGATTGGTGATGCCGGCGGTTCGTGTAAACAGCGTCGACCAGGCAAAGCCGATGATGACTTCCGACAGCGACAGCACCGACAGCAGGCAGACCAGCCAGATCGTCTGCACCTTTCGCGGCCGCTTGGTGAGCAGATAGGTGAAGGGAAAGGCTATGACCACGCAGCAGATCGCCACCATCACCGCCAGCACCAAGGAAAAGCCCAGCACCTTGCCGAAGAACAGACTGAGGAAACGGGCATAGTTGGAGAAGACGAAATCCGGCGTATAGAAGCCGGAGGGATCGCGCTGGAAGAAGCTGACGGCGATCATCGTCGAGAACGGCACGACGAAAAAGACGATCAGCATCAGCCCGGGAAAGAACAGCGGGCTGTAATCGGCAAGCGATTTCGGCGCCTCGCGTTTCATGATTTCAGCACCACGCAAGACTGCGCCGGCAATGTCACGCCGACCTGCTGGCCGGCCTTGACGTCGGGCCGCTCGCGTGGCGTCGCCACTGCGATGATTGTCTTGCCGCCTGTTTCAACGAAGGTCTCGATGGTGCCGCCGAGATCGCGGACGAAGGTCACCGTGCCTGATATGGCGTCGCCGCCGACGGAGCCGAGATGAACGTCCTCGGGGCGGATCGATACCGAGGCTTTGGTCAGGCCTTCAGGTATCGTGAGGCCTGCAATGGCCTGGCCGAGCACCGAGACCCGGCCGGCGCGATCAACTTCCGCGTCGAGCAGGTTGGTCATGCCGATAAAGTCGGCGACGAAGGCATCGGCCGGCTTGCGGTAGATATCGATCGGCGGTGCGGCCTGCAGGATCTTGCCGTTGCCCATGACGACGACGAGGTCGGCCATGGTCATCGCCTCGCGCTGGTCGTGGGTGACGACGAAGGTGGTGATGCCCAAGCGCTGCTGCAGCTGGCGCAATTCGACCTGCATCGCCTCGCGCAGCTTGGCATCGAGCGCCGACAGCGGCTCGTCGAGGAGGAACAGCTTCGGCGACAGTGCCAGCGCGCGGGCAATGGCAACACGCTGGCGCTGGCCACCCGACAGCTTGGCGACTGGACGGTCGGCGAAACCGGGCAGATGAATGAGCTTCAACAGCTCGTCGGAGCGCTTCTTCTGCTCTTCGCGTGACGCCCCGCGAATGCGCAAGGGATAAGCGATGTTGTCGCCGACGGTCAGATGCGGAAACAACGCCAGCGACTGGAACACCATGCCGAGATTGCGCTTGTGCGTCGGCACCGGTGTGATGTCGGTTCCGTCGAGCAGGATCGCGCCGCTCGAGGGGTCCTCGAGGCCGGCGATCATGCGCAGAAGCGTTGTCTTGCCGCAGCCGGACGGGCCGAGCAGGCAGACGAACTTGCCATGCGGCACCGACAGGTTGGCCGTATCGACAGCGGTGAAGTTGCCGAATGACTTGGTGATGTCCTTAAGCACGAGTCCGGACATGAGGGGGCCTTGAAATGTTGGAGCGGCGTTGCGGAAACCGTTGCTTCTCCCCGTTCACGGGGGAGAAGATGCCGGCAGACAGATGAGGGGCGGTGCGAGCCTTGCCGCGCCGGCTCTGCCCCTCATCCTGCCCTGCGGGCCACCTTCTCCCCGCGAGCGGGGAGAAGGAAAAACGCAGATCAGCCGACGATCAGTTCGGTCCACTTCTGGTTAATCCAGTCGGCCTTGGTGGTGTAGAGATCGTAGCGCGGGATGATCGGCGGGATGTCGGACGACACGCCGGCGAACTGTTCCGCCGTCAGGTCGGTCAGCTCGCGCTTGACCGTCGGTGCGGTGCCGACCTTGCGCGACATCAGCGCCTGTACCGCCGGCTGGCACATATGGTCGATGAAGGCATGCGCCTCTTCTGTCTTCTTCGAGGCGCGCGACAGCACCCACGAGCCGGAATCCTGGATGCCGCCTTCCTTGGGAAAGGTCGAGCGCACGGGCTGGCCCTCGGCGGCGGCGAGGCCGGTGACGTCGTGGTAATACTGCCCCATCGGAATCTCGCCCGACTTCAGCGCCTGTTCGAACTGCGCCTCGTCGCGATACCACAGGCGGACATTCGGCTTGACCTCGGCGAGCTTCTCCAGCGCCTTCTGGATGCCTTCCTCGGTGTCGAGCGCCTTAGTGCCGCCCATGAAAGTGGTCGCCGTCACCTCGAGCAGGAAGGAGTTGGAGGCGAGCGCCAGCAGGCCGAGCTTGTCGGCATTGGCCGGATCCCAGAACGCAGCCCAGCTGTCGGGCGCGGTCGGGAAGACGTTGGTGTTGGTGACCAGCGTGATGTACCAGGCAACAGCACCGATGCCGGCGACGCGTCCATCAGGATATTTGTTGATGAAATGCTCGATCAGGTTCGAGCTGTTCTTGATCTTGGCGAGGTCGAGCGGTGCCCACAGCTCGGTCGACTGGCCCTTGAGCATCGAAGTCTGCGACATCATCGACACGTCGGCCGGCGCCTGGCCTGCCTTGGCCGCCTGCTCCAGCTGCACCAGCCAGGCTTCGCCGGTCGGCTCGGCGACGGATTCGACCGCGATGCCGGTCGCCTTGGTGAATTCGGGGAAGATGTGCTCGTCGAACGACTTCTTGAAGTAGCCGCCATAGACGCCGATCTTGATCGACTTGTCCTGGGCTTTGAGGATCGACGGCATCGCCAGAAGGCTTGCCGAAGCGACGCCCGCGCCCAGCACGGCGCGCCGGCTGATCGGATGGTTCAGGATCTTGGTCATCTCAGTTCTCCTCATTTGGCGCTGGCTTTGTGCCAGCTGTTCCCTGTCGTTATTGTGATGGGCGGTTCAGTGTGCTGCGGCACGGGCCTCCAATGAACGGGCATACTGGGTCAGGGGGTAGCACAGCACGAAGAAGATCAGCGCCACCAGCCCATAGACGGTGAAGGGTTCGAACGTCGCGTTGTTGATGGCGTTCGAGGTCCGGAGCAGTTCCTCAAAGCCGATGATCGAGGTCAGTGCAGTTGCCTTGATCAGCTGGACGAGGAAACCGACAACCGGGGCCCGGGTGATGGCGAAGGCCTGCGGCAGGATGATCAGGCGCAGTTCCTGCAGGTAGTGCAGGCCGAGGCTGGCGCCGGCATCCCACTGGCCGCGCGGCAAGGCATCGACGCCGCTGCGCCAGATTTCGGCGAGATAGGCGCTGGCAAAGAAGGTCAGGCCGAGCACCGCCGCCGTCCATGGCTCGATCCGGAAGCCCAGCATCGGCAGGCCGAAGAACATCAGGAACAGCTGCATCAGCAAGGGCGTACCCTGGAACAAGGCGATATAGCCGCTGGCGAAGCGCCGTGCCCATTTGGCCTTGGAGATGCGCAACAACAGGATGGCGACGCCGACAATGCCGCCGCCGGCGAACGCCGCGATCGACAGCAACACGGTCCACCGTGTGGCGAAGATCAGGTTGCGCGCAATGTCCCAGAAGGTGAACTCGATCATGATACACCTGCCGAAAGCGTGCGGCGCCCTATGCCGACGAGCAGGCGGCGCAACAAGATCGACAAGCCGAGATAGATCATCGCCACGACGAAATAGGTTTCGAAGGGACGGAATGTCCGCGCCTGCAGCATGTCGGCCTCGTAGGTGAGTTCACTCACTGCGATCTGCGACACGACCGAAGACTCGAGCATCATGATCACGATCTGGCTCGTCAGCGCGGGGAAGATGACCTTCAGTGCCTGCGGCAACACGATCTTGACGAAGACCTGGCGTGGCCGCAAGCCCAAAGCAGCGGCCGCCTCGCGCTGGCCCCTCGGCACCGCGTCGAGGCCGGCGCCGACGATCTCGGTGGTGTAGGCTGCCATGTTGAGCGTCATCGCCAGGATGGCGGCGACGATCGGGTCGAGCCGTATGCCGAGGCTCGGCAGGCCGAAGAAGATGAAGAACAGCTGTACCAGGAACGGCGTGTTCCTGATCACCTCGACATAGCAGGTGATGGCCCGCTGGAGCCATTTCGGCCCGTTGCGACGACCGGCGGCGGCAGCGATGGAAATGACTGTGCCGGCGATCGTCGTCACGACGATCAGCAACACCGTCATGGCGGCGCCGCGGGCGATCGCGCCCACGGCCCCTTCAAGCCAGCCGAAGTCGAGGCTGTAGCTCACGGCTCAGTCCTTGAGGTTCTCGGGGTTGAGCGGAACCTTGAGCCAGGCCTCGGACGACTTCGACAGCCGGCCGTCGGTGAGCATCGCCGCGACCGTGTCGTTGATGACCTTCTTCAGGCCTTCCTCGTTCTTGTTGAGGCCGATATGCGACGGCGAGGTCAAGAGCTGGAACTTCTGCTCCGGCTTAAGCGCCTCCTGGCGCGCCAGCACCTGGGCGCCAACGTCGTTGCCCACCACCATCAGCTGGGTCTGGCCCGAGATGAAGGCCTGGATGACGGCGTTGTAGTTGTCGAAGCGCTTGATGTCGGCGGAAGCCGGGGCGGCCTCGGTTAGCGAGGTGTCCTCGAGCGTGCCGCGGTTGACGGCGATCGACTTGTCGCCAAGGTCTTCCTTGCCCGCCACCTTGAGTTCGGCCGGGCCGATCACGGCGATGTAGTAAGGCGCGTAGGCCGCGGCGAAGTCGATGACCTCTTCGCGCTCCTTGGAGTAGCCGACGCTCATCAGAAGGTCGACGCGCTTGTCGGTGAGATAGGGGATGCGGTTCTGGCCGGTCACCGGCACCGGGTTGAGCTTGACCTTGAGCGCGTCGGCGATCGCCTGGGCGACGTCCATGTCATAGCCCTTGAGGCTCATGTCGGCGCTGGCCGAAGAAAAGGGCGGGAAGTCGGCGAACACGCCGACATTGATCTGGCCGGCCTTGGCAATGTCTTCGAGCGCATCGGCATTGGCGGGCTGGAGGCCGAAGGTGACGCCGCCCGCGACGATGAGGGCGGCAACTGTCTGATGCAGTGCGGTCTTGATGTTCATGTTTCGGTTCCCTCTGGATTGATTGGGTTGTCGGTTGCGGTCGTTGCCGCCTGGCCGCCGCTTCCAGGTCGGCGGCCAGCGTTGATCTGTCCGGTCAGTCCTTCTTGCCGGTGACGAAGGGGCTGAACAGCATCAGGCTGAGGATCTCGAACAGCACCTGGGCACCGGCATGGGCAGTGTTGGTGGTTGAATCATATTGCGGCGCGACCTCCACGACGTCGCCGCCGACAAGGTTGAGGCCCTTTAGGCCGCGGATGATTTCCAGCACCTCGCGCGTCGTCAGACCGCCGACCTCGGGCGTACCTGTGCCGGGCGCGAAGGACGGGTCGAGGCTGTCGATGTCGAAGGAGAGATAGGTCGGGCCATCGCCGACGATCTTCTTCGCCTTCTCGATGACCGCGGGGATGCCCATGCCGGTGATCTCCTCGGCATGCACGATGGTCATGCCGGACTCGTAGGAGAACTCCCACAGATATTCGGCCGAGCCGCGGATGCCGATCTGGATGACACGGCTCGGATCAAGCACGCCATCGAGCACGGCGTTGCGGAACGGGCCGCCATGGTGGAACTTGGTCAGGTCATAGGCGCCGCCGGTGTCGCAATGGGCGTCGATGTGGATCATGCCGACCGGGCGCTTCTTGCCGACGGCCTTGAGGATCGGATGGGTGATCGAGTGGTCGCCGCCGACCGACAGCGGCACCACGCCGGCGTCGACGATCTGGCCGATGCGGCGCTCGATGTCCTCATGGCTGAGCTCGAGCCGGTAGCGGCTGCGGAACGGCACGTCGCCAATGTCGGCCACGCGCAGTTCCTGCACCGGGGCGCAGTCGAGCACGTGGTTATAGGGGCCGATGCGCTCGATGGTACGCAGAGCGCGCGGGCCGAAGCGCGAACCCGGGCGATTGGTCACGCCGAGATCCATCGGCACGCCGATCATCGCCACCTGCAGGTCGCCGAAATCAGGGTTGTCGTTGTCGATCTGGAGATAGGGCGCGGTCAGGAAGGTCGGCACGCCCGAATAGGGCGCAAGCCGGGTGCCTGCCTTGTTGAAAATCTTGTCGGCGACGCGGCGGAACTTCGGGTCGAACAGATCGCCGCCATGGCCTTGGCCATATTTCTTGCGCAGCTCGTCGAGCTTTTTGACGTCGAAACCCATGCTATCCTCCTGTGGTCCAAGACGGCAAAGCGGGGCGATCGCCTGCGGCCGCCCGCTCCCGGCGTCCGGCCTGATATCTCGTGTCCCCGCATGCTTTTTGGTTGTTGTGGAGCGAGTTTCCGGCAGCGCCGTTGAAATAGCAATTGATAATGTTAAGCTTATCGCTGTGAGATTTTCTCACAATACCTCATCCTTCGCGCGGAGTTTTCATGTCCCGCCGCCTGCCTCCGCTCAACCCGCTGCGCGCCTTCGAGGCGACCGCCCGCCATGGCTCGCTGACCAAGGCAGCAGGCGAGCTCAACGTCACCCATGGCGCCATCAGCCACCAGATCCGGGCGCTCGAGGCGACGCTCAAGGTCAAACTCTTGGAACGCGCCGGCTCGCGGCTGAAACTCACCCCGCAAGGCGCCGAGCTTCTGCCCGCCGTCACCGGCGCCTTCGAGAGCATTGCGTCCGCCACCGCGCGCATGACCCGGCCGACCAGTTCGGGCAAGCTCACTGTCTCTTGCGTTCCAGCGTTGCTGTCGCTGTGGTTGGTGCCGCGCATTGGCGGCTTCACCACGCGTTATCCCGGCATAAGCCTCAGCCTCAACGCCTCAAACGACCCGCGCGACATCCATTCGCCCGACGTCGACGTCTGCGTCCTCTACGGCAACGGCAGCTGGACCGATTGCTGGTTGAAGAAGTGGTCGACGCTGGAGCTGTTTCCCGTCGTCAGCCCAACCTTGATCAACAACCGGCCGATCCGCAGTGTCCGGGACCTCGCCGACCACGTGCTGCTCCATGCCGATGACGGTCGCGAGTGGCACACCTGGCTTGCTGCAGCCGACGCGCTCGACGTCAAGCCGGTTCAGCAGCATCGCATGGCCGGCGCCAGCCTGACCACGGAAGCCGCCGTGCACGGCCATGGTCTGGCGCTGGGCGACACGGTGACGGCATCGAGCCTGCTCGCCCGCGGCCAGTTGGTCACGCCCTTCAACCTGTCGGTGCCGGCAGTCGATGCCTTCTATGTCGTCTGCCGCAACGAGGTGCGCTCAGCACCCATCGTTCAATCCTTCATCGACTGGCTATTCGCCGAGCGCGAGGAACTTCCCGCCCGCACCGAGCAGGCCGTCACCGGCCAGATCAGCATTCGCAAGCGGCGCGGCCAGAAGGCGGCCGCCGCCGGCTAAAAGCAATTCCAGCAGAAGTGTGCAGCGGTTTTCCGTCCGGAATTGCGTAGAAACAAAGAGATAGAGAGGTTCCGCGATTCGAAGAAAAGCGGAACCTGTCCAGCGGCAAACTTGATTGGACGATGCAACGATAGGTCCAGCGCTGCTTTTTTCGCCTCTTAAGCTTGATCGCCCCGGCGCTATATCCCAATGCTAGAACGAGGAATGCGGCGCGCGCCGGACGGCGGGCGGATGCGCCAAGGAGGACTGAAGCGGCATGGCCAGGACCGACATTGCACGGCGGGTGTACAACCACACCTGGAAGCTCGATCCGATCGTCCGCTCGCTGCTCGACACGGATTTCTACAAGCTCCTGATGCTGCAGATGATCTGGGGCATGCACCCCAAGGTCGACGCCACCTTTTCGCTGATTAACCGCGCCACCTCGGTCAAGCTGGCCGAGGAGATCGACGAGGGCGAGCTGCGAGAGCAGCTCGACCATGCCCGCACCTTGCGCTTCACCAAGAAGGAGATGATCTGGCTCGGCGGTAATAATTTCTACGGCCGCAAGCAGATCTTCGAGCCGGAGTTCCTGGCCTGGCTCGAGAACTTCCAGCTGCCCCCCTACCATCTGGAAAAGCGCGACGGCCAGTACGAGCTGACCTTCGCCGGTCCCTGGGTGATGACCTCGATGTGGGAAATACCGGCTCTTGCCATCATCAACGAGCTGCGCTCGCGCTCGGCGATGAAGGCCTTCGGACCCTTCGCGCTCGACGTGCTCTACGCCCGCGCCAAGGCCAAGATGTGGGACAAGACCGAGCGGCTGAAGATGCTGCCCGAGATCAAGATCTCCGATTTCGGCACCCGCCGCCGCCACTCCTTCCTGTGGCAGCGCTGGTGTGTCGAGGCGCTCAAGGAAGGCATCGGCGAGGCCTTTACGGGCACCTCTAACGTGCTGCTGGCCATGGACACTGACCTCGAGGCGCTCGGCACCAACGCGCATGAGCTGCCGATGGTCTATGCCGCACTTGCCAACGATGAGGCCGAGCTCAAGCAGTCGCCCTACAATGTGCTGCGCGACTGGCAGCGCTATTATGGCGGCAACCTTTTGATCGTCTTGCCCGATGCCTTCGGCACGGCGGCCTTCCTGCGCGACGCGCCCGACTGGGTCGCCGACTGGACCGGCTTCCGCCCCGACAGCGCCCCGCCGATCGAAGGCGGCGAGCGCATCATCGACTGGTGGCGCAAGAAGGGCCAGGACCCCCGTTCGAAGCTGCTGATCTTCTCCGACGGCCTCGACGTCGACACCATCATCGAGACCTACCGCCACTTCGAGGGCAAGGTGCGCATGTCCTTTGGCTGGGGCACCAACCTCACCAACGACTTCGAGGGCTGCGCGCCCAAGGAAACCGACCGCCTCAACGCCATCTCGCTGGTCTGCAAGGTCACCGAGGCCAATGGCCGCCCGGCGGTCAAGCTCTCCGACAACCCCGCCAAGGCCACCGGCGACAGACAAGAAATCGCCCGCTATCTGCGCATCTTCGGCGAGAAGGACCGGGTGGAGCAGTTGGTGAAGGTTTAGGGGTGGCTTGGGGCTTGAATTTGGGTTTCCTTCAACCTCTCATTCCTTCGCACCCCGCTCTGCCCGGCCGGGTATCTCCCCCACAAGGAGAGAGATTAGTCTCGTTGCCGGCGGCGCTCATTCTGCAACGTTGTATGGATGAGCCTTTGCAACGTTGGTAGTTGGCCGGGCGGCTGATGAAGACGTGATCTCCCTCCTTGTGGGGGAGATGGCCGGCAGGCCAGAGGGAGGTGCGAAGGTCGCGAGGCTAAAGGGTTGCCTCGCAAAGCGCGAGCGTCACCACCTGTCGCCATCCGCCGTCGATAGTCGCACCCTTCCCGCGACCCCGACCATGTGGCACACCGGCAAGGTGATGCGCGGAACCAACACAGCCACAACCGTCCAACGCAAAGCGGCAGCAGTGCTTGCCGCATGCGCTGCCGCCGCATCGCACACCTCGCCCGCTTTCGCCCATGCCTCCGACCGTGGCCATGTGCTGCTGTTGCCGACCGGGCATTACATAGCCGGCGCAGCGTTCGCGGTGGCGGCGAGTTTTCTGGTACTGGCACTGCTGCCGCCGGCGCGGTTGGTGTCCATCTGGCGCAAGCGCCTGCCGCTCGGCTCCATCCCTGATCTACGGTTGCCTGCGAGCCTCGCCGCCTTCGCCGTCTTCGCAGTGTTGATCACAGCGGGCTTCATCGGCTCGCGCGACCCGCTGTCCAACCCGCTGCCCCTGACGGTCTGGACACTGCTCTGGGTCGGGCTCACGCTGGCCCAGGGCCTGTGCGGCAATCTCTGGTCTTGGCTCAACCCATGGTACGGACCTTATCGCTTGGTCACAGGAGCGCTGGGTGCCAAGGCTCGGCAAAAGACCCCACTGCATCTTCCCGAATGGCTCGGCTACTGGCCCGCAGTCATTCTGTTCTTCGCCTTCGCCTGGTTCGAGCTGATCGACCCCGCCCCGGACGATCCGGCACGCCTCGCCATGGCCGCCGGCCTCTACTGGATCATCTCCTTCACCGCCATGCTGGCCTTCGGCTTCGAGCGCTGGAGCCGTCAGGGCGAATTCCTCTCGGCCTTCTTCGCCATGATCGGCCGCTTCGGCATCGTCGAGGCCAGCAAGGACCGGTCCCGCCTGCGCCTTGCCCTGTGCTGGCCGGGCGCCAAGCTTTACCAAGCCGAAGCGCTGCCGCCCGCGGGGGCGCTGTTCCTGCTCGCGACCCTCGCTTCGGTATCGTTTGACGGCTTTTCGAAGACGTTCTTCTGGCTCGGGCTCAACAGCATCAACCCGCTCGAACTGCCCGGCCGCACCGCGCTGGTCGCCACCAACAGCTTCGGCCTGATGGCGATGTTCGTTGCACTCGCCGGCGTCGGACTGCTCGCGGTCGTCGCGGGCGAAAGGGTGGTCCGCAGTGCCGCGCCGCTGCCCGAGGCCGCCGGCCTGTTCGTCTGGTCGATCGTTCCCATCGCGCTGGCCTATCACTTCTCGCACTATCTGACGGCACTTCTGGTCAACGGCCAATACGCGCTGGTGGCGCTGTCGGATCCGTTCGCCTTGGGCTGGAACCTGCTCGGCACAGCCCACATGCCGGTCGAGGCCGGCATCGCCATGGGCGCGCATTCGGCTTGGCTGCTGTGGAACCTCCAGGCGGCGGCGATCGTCGGCGGGCATGTGCTGGCGGTGCTCGTCGCCCATGTGTTTGCCTGGCGAATGCACCCCAATGCGGCCAGTGCCTCGCTCAGCCAGTTGCCGCTCATCGTGCTGATGATCGGCTACACCGTTTTCGGCCTCTGGCTGCTCTCGACAGCAACGGCGGGATAGTGCAAATGCAGGTGGATTTTGACCTTGGGGAAGCAACTATTGCCACGTCCAGGGATTGGTGATCTAGTTTGTATACATGCAATTTTTCGCCCTCGGCGGAAGGGCTGCCAATCCGCACGATCGTTGGTCAAAGGACACAGCAAGGGGACAGGGCATGACTGACAGCAATCGCTTCTTCGACCTCGGAAAATCGCGCCTAAGCCGCCGCACGGCGCTGAAAGGCATCGCCGCCGGCGCCGGCCTGATGGCAGCCCCGGGTTTCGTGCGCTACTCACAGGCGCAATCTTCCGCTCCGATCAAGATCGGCTTCCAGGCCCACCGCACCGGCATCGGCGCCGCCTATGGCCGCTGGTACGAAAAGACCACCAACGCCGCCGTCAAGCTGATCAACGATGCCGGCGGCATCAACGGACGGCCGGTCGAGATCATTGTCGAGGATGACGGCACCGACCCCAAGCGCGGCGCCGAAGTGGTGGCGAAATTCGCCAGCCAGCACAAGACCGACATCGTCTTCGGCACGCTGTTCTCGCATGTCGTCGTCGGCTCGGCGCCTACCGCCGGCGAGCTCAAGATCCCCTATTATGTCGTCAGCGAAGGCTATCACGTCGCCTCGGGTAAGCTGAACCGCTGGGTGTTCCAGCCCGGCATCACCGACGTGCGCTCGCAGGTCACCTCGGTCGCGCCCTGGGTCGCGGCCAACCTTGGCAAGAAGGTGACGATGATCTATCCGGACTACGCTTTCGGCTACGACCATCGCGACTATTTCGCGCCCGCCATCAAGGCGCAGGGCGGCGAGGTCGTCGCCCAGATTCCGATCCCGCCGACCGAAAGCTCGTTCACCAAATACCTGCCGCAGATCCCTGCCGATACCGAGGTGCTGTACCACGTCATGGTCGGCCCAGGCGTTTTGACCTTCGTCAAGGAGCTCGGCGAATTCTACGGCTCGACCAAGCCGCAGCTGTTCGGCTTCATCGACTCGCTCGAGGCCGTCGACATCAACAGCCCGGGCCTCGAATTCCTCGACGGCAGCCATTTCTGGGAAGGCTCGCCGCGCTACGCCCAAGCCAATGACAGCGAGGCGCAGAAGGCGTATCGCGCCGCCGTCGGCATCGACGACAACGGCGCCTCGACGACGGATGCCAAGGACGTCTCGACCGCCGCCCACATGTTCGGCTGCTGGGAAACGCTCTACGTCATCAAGAAGGCGATGGAGGATTCAGGCTACAAGGGGCCCGAAGACCGCGCCAAGCTTGTCGAGGCGACCGAGGCGCTGACCGCGTTCAAGGAAGGTCCCGAGCACCCGCAGGGCGACAAGACGTTCAACGGCAAGATCCACCAGGTCTTCGGCCACCAGAACATCTCCAAGGTCGAAGGCGGCAAGCTCAACGTCGTCCACCGGACCTCGATCGAGGACGGTCTGTACGAGCCGGAGGCGGACTACACGACGCAGCCGTTGTGAGGGTACGGCGATAGACTGGCCTGTAATGCGCTCGACGTTGCCCCCCTCTGGCCTGCCGGCCATTTCCCCCACAAGGGGGGAGATAAGCAGCTCTGTCGCCACTGCCATCTTGCACCGTCCGTGGTTGGCGCAGATATCAGCGTCAGCTGATCTCCCCCCTTGTGGCGGAAATGGCCGGCAGGCCAGAGGGGGGTGCGACGAAGCGCAACCCAGGTGGGTTGGCTAGTGGCCTTCTTCCCGCATCTCCTGCTTGCCACGCTCGAAGGCCTGGTCACCTCGGCAGTGCTGGCGCTGACCGCGCTTGGCCTGTCGCTGGTGTTCGGCGTGATGCGCATCGTCAATGTCGCGCATGGCGAATTCTTCATGCTCGGCGCCGTGCTCGCATGGGCGATCACCACAGCCGTTGGTGGACACCCAGCTCTCGGCTTCGCCGCAGCCCTGGTGCTGGCGCCGCTGATCGTCGGCTTCATCGCCTGGATATCTGAGCGGCTTGTCCTGCGCCGGCTCGACTACAACCCGGAAGCCACCATTGTCGCCACCATCGGCCTGCTCTACATCATCCAGCAGCTGGCTCTGACCTTCTACGGCCCCGAGGCGCGGCCGGTGACGCCGCCCTTCAACGTCCGAATCCAGCTGCCCTGGTTCGGCTACTCCGGCTACAAGCTGTCGATCATCGCCGCATCGGCGCTTTTGCTGCTTGCCACCTGGCTGGTGCTGACCCGCACGAGGATCGGCCTTGTCATGCGGGCGACTCAATACGACCGTGAGACCGCTCAGGCCTTCGGCATCCCGGTCGGACGCGTCTATGGCGCGGTGTTCGCGCTTGGCGCGATGCTCGCGGCAATCGCCGCCGTGCTGATCGTGCCGATCCAGCAGGCGCATTATTTGATGGGTCTCGACCCGCTGTTGCTGTCGTTCATCGTCGTCATCATCGGCGGGCTGGGCTCGCTGCGCGGCACCGTCATTGCCGCCCTTCTCATCGGCGTATCCGACGGCATCATCTCGGTGTTCTTCTCGCCGACCCTGGCCAAGATCATCGCCACGCTCGTCGTCGCCATGGTGCTGGTGTTCCGGCCGCAGGGCCTGTTCGGAACGGCGACAAAATGAGCGGCGACGGGGCGACGGCCAGGGTCTACGCGTTGCATGCAGTGGTCATCGCCCTGCTCGTCGCGCTCAACTACATCCTGCCCGAATACCACCATGGCGTTCTGGCGCGGGTGCTGGTGCTGGCCATCTTCGCCATGGGCTACAACCTTCTGTTCGGTTATGTCGGGCTCTTGAGCCTCGGCCACGCCATGTTCTTCGCCGCCGGGCTCTATGGCGCCGGGCTGCCGCTCTATCATCTTGGCTGGGGCGTGGTGCCGGCCTTTGCCGGTGGCGTCGGCGCGGGCTTCCTCGTGTCGCTGATTGTCGGCCTGCTGGCGCTCCGGACTTCGGGTGTCGCCTTCATGATCGTGACCATGATGTTTGCCCAGGTGTTTTATCTCGTAACACTCTATTTCGGCGCATGGACGCGCGGCGACGAGGGGCTGGTGCTGCAGCAGCAGGCGCGGCAGATCACTTTGGGAACCGGCACGCTCGACCTGACCAACCCGGCGACGCGCTATCTCTCGGCAGTGGCGCTGTTTGCCGCTGCCCTGTTCGCCACGCTCGCCATCGTCCGCTCGCGCCACGGCCGTGTGCTGGTCGCGATCCGCGAAAACGAGGAGCGCGCGAAGATGCTTGGCTACGACACCTTCGCCAACAAGCTGGCGGCAGTCGTCACCTCGGGCGTCATCTGTGCCGCGGCCGGGGCGGCCTATGCCCTGTTGTTCGGCTATGTCGGCTCGACATTTGCCTCGGTGCAATATTCGATCCTGCCACTGCTCTGGGTGCTGCTCGGCGGTGCCGCGACCACACTCGGGCCGCTGCTCGGCACATTGTTCATGTACTACGTGATCGACATCACCAGCAGCTACACCTCGGCCTACATGCTTATTGTCGGCGCAATGCTGATCCTGTTGGTGCTCTGGTTCCGCAAGGGCGTTCTCGGCACGCTGCGCGACCGCTGGCTCGGGTGGCTGCCGTGACGGCGCTTCTGACCACCAAGGGTCTGTCGCGTCATTTCGGCGGCCTGCGCGCCGTCGACAATGTCGACTTCTCGCTTGAGCCGGGCGAGATCAGGGCGGTGATCGGCCCCAACGGCGCCGGCAAGACCACTTTCGTCAGCCTCGTCTGCGGCCGCTACGCACCGACCTCAGGCAGTATCGTCTTCGACGGCGAGGATATCACCGCCATGCCGGCGCATCTGCGGGTCCGGCGCGGCATCGCCTACACCTTCCAGATCACCAGCGTCTTCGCCAATCTCAGCGCCTACGACAACGTCGCCCTGCCGGTACAGCGCACACTGACCGACGGCCGGTCGCGCGGCGCGGTGCGGCAAGGGGCGATGGAGGCGCTGGAGCGCGTCGGCCTCGCTGGCCGCGCGCATGAGCAGGCCGGCACTCTGGCCTATGGCCACCAGCGGCTGCTCGAGGTGGCCATGGGCCTGGCGCTCAGGCCGCGTCTGCTCATTCTCGACGAACCGACGCAGGGCCTGTCGGACGGCGAGATCGAGAACTTCATCGCCCTGGCCCGCGAGATCGCCCGTGACGCCACCATCCTGCTGATCGAGCACAACATGCCCGTTGTCATGGCGCTGGCCCGTCGCATCAGCGTGTTCAATGCCGGCAGGATCCTCGCCGAAGGCAGCCCGGCCGAGATCCGCGCCAACGCCGCCGTGCAAGAAGCCTATCTTGGCACCGCTCAGGAGGCCGAAGCATGAATGCGGCGCTGACGATATCAGGCCTCGACTGCTTTTACGGCGAAGTGCAGGTGCTGCACGGCCTCGACCTCGAACTGCGCAAGGGCGAGGTGCTGTGCCTGCTCGGCCGTAACGGCGCCGGCAAGACCACGACGCTGAAGGCGATCATGGGGCTGGTGCCGGCGCGTGCGGGCTCGATCAGGCTGGGCGAACGCGTGCTGACCGAGCTCCCTGCGCACGAGGTGCCAAAGGCGGGTGTGGCTTATGTGCCGCAAGGGCGCCGGCTGTTTGCCGAGCTGACCGTCGCCGAAAACATCGAGATCGGCCTGATGACCCGCAAGAGGGGCAAGGCGGTGCGCGACAGCGTGCTCGACCTGTTCCCGCTGTTGCGCGACCGGCTGAAGCAGCGCTCCGGCACGTTGTCGGGCGGCGAGCAGCAGATGCTGGCCATGGCGCGCGCGCTGTGTGTTGAACCCGAGGTCCTGCTGCTCGACGAGCCGACCGAAGGGCTGATGCCGTCGATGATCGCCAATATCCGCGAAACCGTGGCCAGGCTGCGCGAGCGCGATGTCTCGACCATTCTCGTCGAACAGCGCGTCGACGCCGTGCTGCCCGTCGCCGATCGCGTCGCCTTCATTGAGAACGGTCGCAACCGCGAGACGGTGGACGTGGGGCGGCTGCGCGAGGATCCTGGGATGGTCAGGCGCTATGTCGGCGTGGGTTAGGCGAAGAACACAAACCCCGCGATCAGGAAGGTCGGGATCAGCATCGCGCTCGACCACAGCATGTAGCCGAAAAAGCCGGGCATCCTGACCCCGCTTTCCCGGGCGATGGCGTAGACCATGAAGTTCGGCGCATTGCCGATATAGGTGTTGGCGCCCATGAACACGGCGCCGGCCGAGATCGCCACCAGTGTTGTGGCAAAGGTCGTCATCAGCGCCTGTGGGTCTCCGCCGGCAAGCTCGAAGAAGACGAGATAGGTCGGCGCATTGTCGAGGAAGGACGACAGCACGCCCGTCAGCCAGAAATAGGCGAGGTTGTCAGGCTTGCCGCCCGGTCCGGTGACCAGCCCCACCAGCGGCGCGAAAGCCCCATCTAGCCCGGCGCGCAGGATGGCGATGACGGGCACGATGCAAACGAAGATGCCGGCAAACAGCTTGGCCACTTCGAGAATAGGACCCCATGAAAACCCGTTGGCGGCGCGGTATTCCTTGCGGGTGACCGCCAGTGACACGAAGGCCAATGCCAGGATGATGGCGTCACGGACGAGGTTCTGAAGTTCGACATGGACGCCGTAGACGGAGAACGCGACGCCGGGCTTCCATGACGCCGACATCAGGATCGCGGCGATGACACCGGCGAGCAAAGCGATATTGGCAAGTCCGCGGATGCGCACCTTCGAATGTGGTGTCGGGTCCTTGACCTTGGGCTGCCCGGACTCGCGCCGGTGAAAGTGCCAATCGACGGCGAGGAAGGCGGCCAGCACGATGCCGCCGACCAACAGCGCCTCGCGCCAGAGATGGACGGTGGTCCAGAAGAAGTCTACGCCGCGCAGAAAGCCGACGAACAGCGGTGGGTCGCCGAGCGGCGTCAGCGAGCCGCCGATGTTGGACACCAGGAAGATGAAGAAGACGATGACATGGGCGTTAAACGGCCGGTTGTCGTTGGCGCGGATCACCGGCCGGATCATGATCATCGACGCGCCGGTGGTGCCGACGACGGAGGCCAGCAACGCGCCAATGACCAGAAGGCCGGCATTGATGAGCGGCGTGCCCTGGATGTTGCCTGCCACCAGGATGCCGCCCGAGATGGTGAAAAGGGCAAACAAAAGAATGATGAAGGACATGTATTCGAGCAGCAGCGTGTGCAGCACGGCCTCGACTGAGATGTCGAAGCCGAAAGACAGCGCCATCGGCACCACCACCAGCGCCGCCCAGCCGGCTGTGATCTTGCCGTAGTGCTGCTCCCAGAGGTGCGGATAAAGCAGCGGCCCGGTGGCGATGGAGAGCAGCAATCCCGCAAACGGCAGTGCCCACACCAACGACATCGTCGCCCCGGGCAATCCCTGCTCGGCAGCCAGCGCGGTGCTTGCACTCGCCAGCAGGCAGGCCAGCGCCAGAGACGCTGCCGCAATACGCGAACCCTTCATGCCGTCCCCTCGGAACCGGCGTTTACGCCGGGCATTGTGTTCGAATTGATGACCGCAACGTCTGATGCTGCCAAAGTCAGGAAATCAGACCAGCTTGACGCCGGCGTCACGCATCTTGCCGATCATCGAGTCGAGGGAACCGCCCAGATCGATCGCGCGGCACGCATCGAGCCGCACCGTGGTGGCGAAGCCATGCTTGACCGCATCAAGCGCCGAATAGGCGACGCAGAAATCGGTGGCGAGGCCGACAAGCGTGATCGAGGCGACGTCGCGCTCGCGCAGGTATCCGGCAAGGCCCGTCGGCGTGAAGCGGTCGTTCTCGAAAAACGCCGAGTAGCTGTCAATGTTCGGACGAAACCCCTTGCGGATAACCAGTTCGGCCTTGGACCAGGCGAGCCCGGAATGGAAATCGGCGCCGCGGCTGCCCTGAATGCAGTGATCCGGCCACAGCGTTTGGGGGCCATAGGACATGCGGACACTTTCGAAAGGCTGCTTGCCGGGATGGCTCGAGGCGAAGCTCGAATGACCGGCCGGATGCCAATCCTGGGTAAGCAGCACGTGCTCGCTGTGGCGGATCAGGTCATTGACCAGCGGGATGATCTCGTCGCCCCCATTCACGGCAAGCGCGCCGCCAGGGCAGAAGTCGTTTTGCAGATCGACGACGACGAGCGCGTCCGTAGCCATGATGTCCCCAACTCGTTTCTGATACCGCCGTGCTGGCGGGCCGTCGAAATTCGACCAGATGGCGGCCGGCGTCAACCTTCAACTTGGCCGCCATGCGCCCACCGTGATCCGGCGAAGTAAAGCCAGGCTTTGACAAAAGATCGCGGCAGGTTATCACTTGTGTACGAATGAAAATGTCCGGCAACAGCCGGGAGGCATTGCGTGACCCGTTACGCGAAACCCAAGTCACTCGACGAGGCGCTGGCGCTGCTCAGCGAGGGCTCTTGGCGAGTGTTGGCGGGTGCGACGGACGTTTATCCCGCTCTTGGCAACCGGCCTCTCTATTTCGATGTAATCGATATCAATGACATCGGCGCACTGCGCGGCATCACCGAAAGCGACAATCACTTCGTCATTGGTGCGCGCACCAGTTGGACCGAGATCATCCAGGCGCCGCTGCCGCCGGCCTTCGACGCGCTGAAGCAGGCGGCGCGCGAAATTGGCTCGATCCAGATTCAGCACGTCGCGTCGATAGCCGGCAACATATGCAACGCCTCACCGGCCGCCGATGGGGTACCGGCGCTGATGATCCTCGACGCCGAGGTCGAGCTGCGGTCGCGCCACGAGATGCGCATTTTGCCGCTTGGCGCGTTCATCATAGGCAACCGCCGAACCAAGCTGCGCGAGGACGAGCTGGTGACGGCGCTGCGCATTCCCAAGGCCAGCACTGGCGGCAGCTCGGCCTTCGTCAAACTGGGTGCGCGGCGCTATCTGGTCATTTCGATCGCCATGGCGGCGGCCAGGGTCGTGCTCGGTACGGACGCGCGGATCGCAAGCGCGGCGATTTCGGTGGGGTCGTGCTCGGCCGTGGCGCGACGGCTGCACGCGCTGGAAGCAGCACTTGTCGGGCATAGGCCGGAGATCGCCGAAGCCGCGGTGCAAGCTGCCGGATTGGATGAATTGTCACCAATCGACGATGTGCGCGGCAGTGCCGGATACAGGCGAAGTGCTGCGCGCGAAATCGTGGCGCGGGCGCTTCTGCTTGCAACGCATGGCTCGCAGAGACGGACGGCGGCATGAAAACCGACCGGGCGCCGATCAGCTTCACTGTCAACGGCGCCTCCGTGTCGGTGTCCGCTGCGCCGATGCGGCGCCTGTCGTCGGTACTGCGCGACGACCTCAGGCTGACGGGCACCAAGGTCGGCTGCGATGCCGGCGATTGCGGCGCCTGCACCGTGCTGCTCGGCGGCGAGCCCGTCTGCGCCTGCCTGCTGCCGATGGCCTCGGTCGAAGGCGCTTCGATCCGCACCGTGGAAGGGCTGCGGGGCAGCGACCTCTCGGCGCTGCAGGCGTCGTTCCTGGCACATGGCGCCGCGCAATGCGGTTTCTGCACGCCCGGACTGCTTGTGACGGCAACTGCGTTGCTGGAACGGGAGCCGCGCCCAAGCGAACAACAGGTCCAGGACGCGCTCGGCGGGGTCCTGTGCCGCTGCACCGGCTATCGCAAGATCGTCGAGGCGGTGATGGAGGCATGGCACTTTATGCTGCCACCATCTCTTGATTTTCGCATGCCCCCGGCTGGTTCGGCCGTAGGCGCCTCGCCCATCAGGCTCGACGGCATCCCGAAGGTGATTGGCAGCGAAGGATTCGGCGGCGATTCATTTCCCGCCGATGCGTTGTCGGTGCTGGTGATCCGCTCGCCGCATCACCGAGCCGCATTCTCGTTCGGCGACCTCGACGCCTACGTCGCAGGCAATGCGGGCATCGTTGCGGTTTTCACCGCCGGCGACATCCCCGGCATCAACAGCTTCGGCGTTATCCCGCCTTTTGCCGACCAGCCGGCACTGGCCGAGAGCGAGACACGTTTCCGTGGCGAGGCGGTGGCGCTTGTCGCTTGCGAAGGCTGGGCGGCGCGCGACCTGGATGTGACGTCTTTCCCCATCACCTGGCGCGAGTTGCCGGCAGCACTGGAGCCGGCCACTTCCCAGGCGCAAGGCGCAGTGCTGGTCCATGCCAACCGACCCGACAACCTGCTGGTGCGCGGCCTTGTCGAGCGCGGCGAGCCGGAAAGTGCCCTGGCGCAGGCCGCATGCGTGGTCTCCGGCAGCATGCAGACCTCCTATGTCGAGCACGCCTACATCGAACCGGAAGCCGGCTATGCATTGATGGACAGCGATACGCTGACGATCGCAGCCTGCACTCAGGCACCGCATCTGGATCGCGACGACACGGCGCGTATCCTTGGTCTCGCGGTGGAAAAAGTGCGTATCCTGCCGACGGCGACCGGCGGCGGCTTTGGCTCCAAGATCGACGTTTCGCTGCAACCGCTCATAGGGCTGGTGGCACTGAAGACAGGGCGCCCGGCAGCCCTTGCCTATAGCCGCACCGAATCGATGGCCTCGACGACGAAGCGCCATCCGGCCGCGATGAAGGCAACAATCGGCGCCAATGCCGACGGCACCATTCGCGGCATGGTGTTCGATGGCGAGTTCAACACCGGTGCCTATGCCAGCTTCGGCCCGACCGTCGCCAATCGCGTGCCGGTGCATGCCTCCGGGCCCTATGCCACGCCGCATTACCGCGCCATCGCTCGCGCCATCCACACCAATGGCCCGGTGTCGGGCGCGTTCCGTGGTTTCGGCGTGCCGCAGGCTACCCTGATGCAAGAGACGCTGCTCGACCAACTGGCCGACAAGCTTGGCCTCGACCGGTTGCAGATACGCTTGAAAAATGCTCTTCGAAACGGCTCCGAAACGGTGACCGGGCAGCGGCTCGACACCGGTGTCGGCATCGGCGACTGCCTCGAGGCGCTGAGCCTGCGCTGGACACGCGCGCTGGCCGAAGCGGACGCTTTCAACGCGGCCAACGGCAAGATCAAGCGCGGCGTCGGAATCGCCTCGTGCTGGTATGGCTGCGGCAACACGTCTTTGCCCAACCCCTCGACAATCAAGCTGGGCATCTCGCCCGAAGGCAAGGTCGTGCTGCACCAGGGCGCGGTCGACATCGGCCAGGGCGCCAACACCGTCATCGCCCAGATCGCCGCCGACGCGCTTGGCCTGCCGCTCGGCGATTTCGTGCTTCGAAGTGCCGATACGGCTGTTACACCCGATGCGGGCAAGACCTCGGCGTCGCGCCAGACCTATGTCTCGGGAAAAGCGGCGGAAAAGTCCGCGAAAGCCTTGCGAGACGGCATCCTGCGCTTTGCCAATGTCTCGGCCAAAGCGTCGCTGCAGCTTTTGCCGGGCGGACTGCTCCTGGTGCATGAGGGCGGCGAGCGGCGGCGCATCGATCTGACGCTGCTCGAAGTGGACAAGGACGGCCTTGTCTTCGCCGCCGAGGAAAGCTACGACCCGCCGACGACGACGCTCGATGCCAAGGGCCAAGGCAAACCTTATGCTGTCTACGGCTATGGCGCGCAGATCGCCGAGCTTGAGGTCGACATGAGGCTTGGCACCGTGAAGCTGATCAAGATCACCGCGGCGCATGATGTCGGCCGGGCGATCAACCCGCTGCTTGCCGAAGGCCAGATCGAGGGCGGCATCGCCCAGGGCATCGGCATGGCGCTGATGGAAGAGTACATTCCCGGCCGTACCGAGAACCTGCACGACTACCTGATCCCGACGATCGGTGACGTGCCGCCGATAGAAACCATACTGGTGGAAGTTCCGGACCCGGAAGGACCCTTTGGCGCCAAGGGTTTGGGCGAGCATGTGCTGATCCCGACGGCGCCCGCCATCCTCAACGCCATCCGCCACGCCATCGGAGTGGCGATCACCAAGGTGCCGGCAACGCCGTCGCGAATCCTGGCCGCAATCGAGGAGGCACGTCGATGAACGAGCTTTCCGAGCGTTTCGAGACACACCCGGCCGGCGACAGGCAGGCGGGCGAAAAGCTGCGCTGCGATGCCTGCCCCGTGATGTGCTACATCGCCGAAGGGCACACCGGCGCCTGCGACCGCTACGGCAATTTCGGCGGCATGATCGTGCGCGCCGACCCAGTCCGCGTGCTCGATTTCGCGGTCGAAAGCGGCAATTCCGTGGTGCCTTTCAGCGGCGAGGCGTGGGATGGCGAACTGGTCAACACCGGGCGGCGCTTCGTTACCGCCATCGGTGCCGGCACCACCTATCCCGACTACAAGCCGGCACCGTTCATCGTCAGCCAGCAGCTCGCAGGCGTCGATCTAGTCACCGTCGTCACCGAGGGCATCTTCTCCTATTGCGGCGTCAAGGTGAAGATCGACACCGACCGCCATCTCGGCCCCGAGACGGCGACGGTGCGTGCCCAGGGCGAGGCCATCGGCCATGTGACGACGGGCGAATACGGCTCGCAGATGCTGTCGCTCGGTGGCGTCCACCATTTGACCGGCGGCTCGAAGAGCGAAGGCCGGGTGACCTGCGCGGTGCTGCTCGACCTCTGCAACAAGAAGCCCGTCGAGCTGAGCATCGACGGCGGCGCCGCCATCGTGGTCGAGGCCGGCAAGCCGCCGGTCATCGATGGCACGACCGAACACCGCATGCGCGTCGGCTGTGGCTCGGCGACCATAGGCATGTTCGCCACGCAATGGCGCGGGCTCGTTGACGAGGTGGTTGTCGTCGACGACCACATCACTGGCGTCGTCTCCGAGCACCAGGCCGGCAAGGTGCTTGGCTGGGAGGAGACCGGCATTAAGATCCTCGGCCGCCGCTCGACGCCGGGGCGTTATTTCAAGGTGTCGGAGCCCGGCCTCGGCTGGGGTGGAACCAGCATCTCCGACCCGCTCGAGATCCTCGGCGATTGGAATGCCAAGAAAGGCGCGCGGCCCGGCCTGTCGCTGCTGATGGTTTCGACGACGGGCGAGCAGTTCGCCTATTACGAGCTCAACGACGAATTGATGCCGGTCAAGAAGCCGTTCCCGGACCGCTTGCGCAAGTCGGTTGGGCTGATCGAGGACAATTGTGAGCCGGCTTTGTGTACCGTGCTATTCGTCGGCGGCGCCGGCGGCAGCCTGCGCGCCGGGGTGACGGAAAACCCGGTCAACCTGACACGTTCGGTGCAAGGCCTGAGAACCTACGTGACGGTGGGCGGCGCGCCTGTCTATGTCTGGCCGGGCGGCGGCATCACGCTGATGGTCGACGTCCTCAGGGTGCCCGACAACGCTTTCGGTTATGTGCCGACACCGGCCCTGGTGGCGCCAATCGAATTCACCTTGCGGCGCGACGACTATCTGGCACTGGGCGGCTATGACGGCGAGATCAGGAGCATCGACGACGTGCTGGCGCGCGGCGGCGAGTATCTCAACGAGCGGGCGACGGAAGCGGCCGGGACCGACAACCCCTGGCCACCGCTGGCGCAGTTGCGCCTGACGGCGCCGGGCGGGTCGCGATGAATGGACCCGAAATCTCCTGGCTGCCCGACAAGCACCGCCTGCATTTCAATCATGGCCCCATCGACCTGATCGTCGAGGCACTTGGCGAGACCGGCGAGGTGCGCGCTGCTTACGAACAGGCGGCGGAACGCTTCCAGACCATCCTGGACGAGCTGGTCGAGGAGCTTGCCCAACTGCGCCGCCCGGCATCGTCAAGGCCCCGCGACTTTGACGGACCAACGGCGCGGCGCATGGAAGCCGCCGTCGCGCCTTTGGCTGGGCAGTTCATCACACCGATGGCCGCCGTCGCAGGTTCTGTCGCCGACGAGATGATGGCCGCGATGATCGCCGGGCGTTCAATCGAGCGCGCCTATGTCAACAATGGCGGTGACATCGCCCTGCACATCGCCCGTGGCCAGGAGTTCTCGGTGGCGATTGCCGGCACGGGCCACGGCCTGGCCGACAGGCTGACGATCCACTGGCAGGACGCAGTGCGCGGCATCGCCACCAGCGGCTGGCGCGGCCGCAGCTTTTCGCTCGGCATCGCCGACGCTGTAACGGTGCTCGCGGTAAACGCGGCCGCGGCCGATGCTGCGGCGACGCTGATCGCCAACGCTGTCGACCTGCCCGGCCACACAGCCATCCACCGCAGGCCAGCGTCCGACCTGGCGCCCGACAGCGACCTTGGCGACCGGCTGGTGACGACAGACGTCGCACCGCTTGCCCCCGCCGACATCGAGGCGGCGCTCGACGCCGGATTTTCCGTGGCCGAATCCTTGCGGCGGCAAGGGTCGATCCAGACTGCAGCTCTATACCTAGGAGGCCGAACCCGCATAAGCGGCACGCATGAGCTTGCCGTAACCGATGGTGTGACAAGGGGGGAACCTGTCCATGCCTGACTTTCCGATCCGGAAGATCGCTGTAACGATCGAGGAAATCCTGCACGACGGAGGGCCACCCGCGCATATCCCCCGACGACGAGCGGCAGCGCTTGCGGTGGTGAAGAACCCGTTCGCCGACCGCTATGTCGATGAGCTTGAGAGCGCGATGGAGGATCTGAAACCGCTCGGGCTGATGCTGTCCGACCGGCTGATCGCGGCGCTGGGCGGCGATGCGAAGGCCATCGACGGTTATGGCAAAGGCGCCATTGTCGGCTCGGCCGGCGAACTGGAACACGGCGCGCTGTGGCATGTGCCCGGCGGTTACGCCATGCGCGAGCGGCTTGGCGAAGCCAAGGCGATCGTGCCCTCGGCCAAGAAGCTGGGTGCTTTCGGCGCGCGGCTCGACGTGCCGATCGGCCATGTCAACGCCGCCTATGTGCGCAGCCATTTCGATGCCATGGAAGTGGGGGTGCCCGACGGGCCGCGACCGGACGAGATCGTCTTTGCATTGGTCATGACCTCGGGGCCGCGCATTCACGACCGCATGGGTGGATTGAAGGCCTCCGACATCAAGGCCTGGGATGGCTTGCGATGAGCCCCGAAACCACCGAAGGTACCTACCAGGTCCAGGGACAGATCGGTTTTGTCCTGCGCAAGGCCAACCAGCGTCACGTCGCGATCTTCGCGACGCATATTGCCGACCTGACGCCACCGCAGTTCGCCGCGCTCGCCAAGCTGCGCGACGTCGGCGAAACCTCGCAGAACCAGCTGGGCGGCCTGATCGCCATGGATGCGGCGACCGTGAAGGGCGTCATCGACCGGCTCGCGGCACGCGGGCTGGTGCAGCTGGCCAAACATGAGGTCGACAAAAGGCGCCTGATGGTCAAGCTGACCGACGAGGGCCACCGCCTCATCGTCGAGCTTCTGCCGCGGGCGCGGACGATCACCGAGGAGACGTTGTCGCCGCTGTCGGCGAAGGACGCAGAGACCCTGCTGCAGCTGCTGACGAAGATAAGCTGAGGGCCAAGGGAGCAAGGGAGCAAGGGAGTAAGGGAAGGCGATAACCCCTATTCCCCTATTCCCCTCAGTCCCCGTATGGGACCCAGACGTTCTTGATCTCGACGGCGCGGCGGAGGAAGGCTTCGCCCTGGGCGGTCGGCCAGTCGAGGCTGCGGCCGTGCCCGGTCCAGACGCGCTTGAGATTGCCAGTCGATTCAGCCTCCGCTTTGGCGCAGATCTCGGCCTCGGCGACGACCCAGAGGCCGTCGACGTCGTCATGCTTGGCAAGCACGGCTGTGAGTTCCGCCGTATGCCCGGTGACGATGTTGATCGCACCGGCAGGGACGTCTGAATACTCGAGTACCTGGTAGAGGTCGGTGGCCACGAGCGGGGCGGCGGCCGAGGGCACCACGACCGTGGTGTTGCCCATGGCAAGTGCCGGGGCGAGCAGCGAGATCAGGCCGAGCAGCGGCGCCTCGTCAGGGGCAACGATGCCGATGACGCCGACAGGCTCGTGCAGGGCAAGCGTGACGGTGCGCGCCGGCGGCTGGTGCACCCTGCCCTCGAACTTGTCGGCCATGCCGGCATAATAGAACAGCCGCTCGATCGAGGCCTCGACTTCTGACTTGGCAGCCTTGTGGGCAGCACCGGTCAGTTCGGCGATGCGGGTCGCGAACTCTTCCGTGCGGCCGGACAGGTTCTCGGCGAGATAATAGAGCACCTGGGCCCTGTTGTAGGCGGTCGCTTCGGGCCAG
>NZ_JACJHY010000019.1:101749-145363 GCF_014138625.1 Aminobacter ciceronei | reverse complement strand
CTTCCAAACGCTGACATTTGACCAGCATCCCAAGAGGCGACGACTGTCGCATCTCTAACCGGCTCATGTGTCGCATCTCTAAAATGGCGCTACAAGCAATTGCCGCGTAATCTATCTTATGGAACTTGCCAGACGACATTGCGACAGGTAACTACTTGCGCCTCACTCGGGAAGCCCCGCCTTGCAGAAACCGTCGACGAAATGCGCAAGCGTGGCGGCGTCGCGGAACGGCTCAGTCGCGGCCCAGTGGCGGGTGGTGTAGTCGGGGTTGCCGACAAGAAACAGTTCGGCTTCCGCACGTGCCTCGTCGAGCCTGCCCAGTTGGGCCAAGCTTGCCGCCAGGAAACGGCGCGAGCTCGTGCGATAGGTCTCGTCCTTGAGCAGCGTCTCGGCGGCAGCCTCGTAGTCCCGGGCCGCATACTGCGCCTGGCCAAGCACCAGATAATACCAGCCTGCCGGAAACGGGTTGAGCCGGAACGCCTTGTGGATGTGAGCGAGGCCATCTTCGATCCGTCCTGCAAGGATCGCGATGTCGGAGAGTGCAGCCCAGGTGTCGGCTTCGTTCGGGTCGAGCTCGATCGCCCTGGCGAACTCCGCATCGGCCTCGGCGAAGCTTTTGTCGTAGGCCAGCAGATATGCCAGCACCCAGCAGCAGCCGGCGTCGCCGGGATCGAGCGCCACTGCCTTGCGCGCCAGGTCCAAAGCGTCCTTGCGGCCGGCTTCCGCCGGTCCGCCGCTGTGCACCCATCCCATCCAATGGTTCATAGCGAGCCAGCGATGGGCCTCGGCGTAACCGGGATCGAGCGAGATCGCGCGCGACAACATCAGATGCGCTTCACGCGCCGCTTGCGGTGAATCGTCCATCAGCTTGCGTGCCCGGACGCACAGATCATAGGCCTCGAGGTTTTTGGGCCGGACGCGCGGTGGCGGGGTGCGCAACCGGCCAAGCAACGCCTCGACGATCTTGCCCGTGACCTCGTCCTGCACGGCGAAGATATCTTCCAGGCTGCGGTCGAAGCGCTCCGCCCAGAGATGATCGCCGCTCACGGCATCGACCAGTTGGACGTTGATGCGCACCCGCCCGGCAGCGCGCCGGGCACTGCCCTCGAGCAGGTAGCGCACACCGAGCTCGCTTGCGATCGTGCGAACATCCATCGCCCTCCCCTTGTAGGCAAAGGACGAGTTGCGCGCGATGACGAACAGGCCTGGAACCCTGGACAGGTCAGTGATCAGGTCTTCGGTCAGGCCGTCCGCGAAAGCCCCCTGCTCTGAACCGTCGCCGACATTGACGAAAGGCAACACGGCAATCGACGGCCTGTCGGGCAGCGGCAAGGGTTTTCGCCCGGCTTCGCCAAGCTGCTCGACCCTGCCCAGGAAGCGGTAGCCGGCGCGCGGGACCGTGGAGATCCATTCGCCACCGTCGGCCTTAGGACCGAGCATTTTCCTGAGCTGCGCGATCTGGACGGTGAGATTGCCCTCCTCAACGGTTGTACCGGGCCAGGCCGCGTCCATCAACTCGGCCTTGCCGAGGATCGCGCGCGACCGCCCGACCAGCGCTGCAAGCAGCTTCATCCCGCGATGGCTGACGGCTACGGGATCGTCGTTCCGGAGCAGCGTTCCGGCATCCGGATCAAGCAAGAACGGACCAAAGGCGAAACGCACTCCCATGCAGCGCATCTATAGCCGGTTTGGAAGTTTTTGGAACTATTTGGCGGGACTTAAGGACGACGCCGTTCGTCTTCTGCAGAAGTCATCCTCATCCAGGTCGAAGCTCCAGCACCAGACGGAGGGTGGCATGAACGATATTTGCATGGACACATCTGCCTCCCCTCGAGCGAGATGGGCGGTCCTGCCAGGCACCATAGCCAACTGGCGCTGGCGGATACGCTTCCGCTGGGAACTCGAGCAGAAATTGAAATCCGATTCCCACTTGATCGAGGATATCGGCCTGACGGCACCACAGGTCGAGGCTGAGATCGCCAAGCACTTCTGGCAGGCGTGAAGAAGACCGATGACACCTGACCGCCAATACCCCGAACACCTGCAGAGGAGCCGAGAGTGGCTTGCCCCGTTTCGAGGCCTGCATGACGACCGATAGCGCGACATCGGGGCGAGAGGTCCCATGGGAAGCGATGGCCGGTGTCATCGCCACCGTCACGGTGTTTGCGGTGGCACAGGGGCTGACCTATCCACTGCTCAGTTTCATCCTCGAACGCCAAGGAACAGAGCCGAGCCTGATCGGCCTGTCGGCGGCGATGACGCCGCTGGGCTTCATCGTCTCTTCGCCTGTCATACCCGCGCTGACGCAGCGCATCGGCGCGGGACGGCTTGCGATCCTGTGCTCGATGCTGGCGGCAACGACGCTGATGGCGATCGCCTTGATGCAGGACGTCTGGGCCTGGATGCCGCTGCGCTTCCTGCTCGGCTTCTTCGCCAATCCGCTTTACGTAATCAGCGAAACCTGGCTGCTGGCGATCACGCCGGCATCGCGCCGTGGGCGCATCATGGGCCTCTACTCGTCGATCGTCTCAGGCGGCTTCGCCATCGGCCCGCTATCCCTGGGCTTCGTCGGCACCGATGGCTGGCCGCCCTTCATGGTCGGCATCGTGGCATTCCTTGTCTGCGGCACAATCGTGCTTGCTGTCATACAACGCATGCCAAAGATGGCGCATAACGGCGACGCAGCTTCGATCGGCGGCTTCGTCGCGCTTGCGCCGCTGTTGTTGTTTGCGGTTTTCACCGCCGCAGCCTTCGAGCAGACATTGATCTCCCTGTTTGCGGTTTATGGCGCAGCACTTGGCAGCGCCGAGGGCAGGATCGCTTCGCTGATCACCTGCTTCATCGCAGGAAACGCCCTGCTGCAGATATTGCTCGGACGGCTGGCCGAGCAGTTTGGCGCGGCGCGGACCATGCTGCTCTGTGCGCTGGGGTCCCTGGCCGGCTGCCTGCTTTTGCCGCTGGTCTTCGACGCGTGGCTGATCTGGCCGATGCTGTTTCTATGGGGCGGCGCATCGTTCGGGATCTACACCATGGCGCTGATCCAGCTCGGCGAACGCTTCGCCGGCCAGGCCCTGATCGCCGGCAATGCGGGCTTCGCACTGGCCTGGGGCGTTGGCGGCATCGCGGGCTCGCCCGCGACCGGCCTCACCATGCAACTGATCGGACATCAGGGCCTGCCATTGGCACTGAGCCTGATGAGCGGTGCGTTGGCGCTGTTTCTGCTGTTGGCGCGACGGAGACTGTGACCTCGGTACGAACCACACGCGCCTCGATGTCGACCTATTGCGCCCTCAGAAACCCCTCGGCAAGGCGCGTCTCGCCGAACCAGTTGATACGGTTGATGGTGATGTAGCCGGCGTCGATGGTGCTGTTCTCATCACCCTCGACTGTTGTTCTTTCACGGCCGCGGGGCACCACGAGCACGGTGCGGTCGCCATCCTGTTCGACGACCTCGGCGCGCCGGGCGATCTTGTCGCGACCGATGCTTGGCTGGCGGATATCGGCCGGCAGCGACGACGGCAGGTTGATGCTGAGCCAATGGCCCTCCAGCACCCAATCAGCCCGCCTGCGCCAGAGGTCGGCGATCAGGCCGCCGAGCCAGGCGTCATTGCCGGCACGGATTTCCGGCGACTTGACCTGCGAGAAGCCGATCGCCGGCACGTCCCAGAAGCTCGCCTCGCGGGCAATGCCAAGCGTACCGGAGTAGGCGAGATCCTCGGCGACGTTGCGGCCGTCATTGATGCCGCCGAGCACGAGGTCGGGCCTGCCGTCGCCGGCAAGCAGCCAGGTCATGGCGGTCACGACGCAGTCTGCCGGGCGACCCGAGCACGAGTAGCAGCGCTCGGCGGTACGACGCATGGTGAGCGGCTCGGCCATGGTCAGCGAGGCCCCCGCGGCGGTGTGTTTGCGTTCAGGCGCCACGACCCAGACATCGTCGCTGATGGTCTCTGCCGCTGCCGCCAGGCGGGCAAGGCCCGGCGAAGCGATGCCGTCGTCGTTGCAGATCAGGATTCTCATGGCGGACCTCAGGCAGCGAGAGTGTAGCTGTCGCCGGTGCGCAGGCCTGTGCGCAGCGACGGCATGTGGGGCGCAAGCTCGGCGAGCATGCCCGGCGGGCAAGAATGGCCAAAAGCAGTCGGGCGTCCAGCGCCTTCCCAGATGGCCAGGCTTCCCGACAATGTCGGGTGCGTCGGCATGCGTATCCAGTCGGCGCGACCCGCAGCATGCAGCACATCGCCCGGCGAAGCGGCCGGCAGGTGGCCAGAGAGCAGGATGGGATAGCCGGCAGCGTCCGCCAGCGGCAGAAGCATCGCCGACGGCCCGGCCTTGCCCATGCCGTCATCGGCGAGCAACGGGCAGGCCGGCAAGGCATCGCCGTCATGCCAGTCAATGGCTTTGGCCAGACGCTGCCGTAACTGGGGGACCATCGTCGGATGAAGAGCCGCCCTCGCCTCGATCTGGACGGCGAGCGATGCCCGCATGCTGGCATGGATGGCAAAGGGGCCATCGAGAATGGCCATCAGCTCCAGCGAGCGGCCGGAAAGCGGCGTCGGCAGCAGGCAGCCGCCGGGCCGGGCCGCGACCCATTCGGCGATGGCTTGCGCACGTGCCGTACCGCTGACCGGATCGGCGCCATAGGACGCATCGAACACAAGAAGGTCGCAACGCGGCATCGAATCCATGACGAACACGCTGCTGTCAGGCACGACGTCGGCGGAATAGACGACCTTGCGGCTGCCGTCATCGACGGCGAACCAGACACCGCCGACGACATGGCCGGAGCGGCCCGTCGCTATCGTCAACCCGCCGATGATCAGGCTGTCGCCGGGCTCAAAAAGTTCTATCCGTTCCTCGGGAAGCGGAAAGCGCTTGAAATCATCCGGCTCGGAATAGGCATCGAGCGTTGCCGAAGCTTCCTCCCGCGTCTCGGCCGTCATCAGGATGCGACCACGATAGCCTTGCGCCAGCAACCAGCTCAGCGCCCCGACATGGTCCTCGTGGGCGTGGGAAATCAGCACTGCATCAATGTCGCCGACGTCGGCAGGAAGCACCGGGTAGTATTCCGCGCCGGAAGCGCCGACTTTGATGCCGGCGTCGAGCAGGATGCGTCGGTCGCCGCCTGACACGGCAACACTGGTGCGTCCCTTCTCACCGAAACCACCGCAGAGGTCGATGCGCATGCTCATGCCGAGGCACCGCCCGGGATGAGCCAGCCGGAAGCGATGCGGACACGGGCCCTGGCGCCGGCCTCGAAGGGATTGGGATCGGGTTGTTCGAAGTGCAGCACGACCGAAGGATCGGCATCGGGGGCGAATTCGATGCGTGCCACGCCGCCCTTGTAGACCGCGCGCCTGACCGTGCCGTCGATGCCCGGCTCGTCCGGGGCGGCCGCCGAGATTTCAGGCCCCCGGCAGCAAATTTTGGCTTCGGCGCGTCGCATCTCGTCAGGACGGCAGCGGACCACGACCTCCTGGCCGAGCACATCGACCTTGACGTGGCCGCCTTCGGCCGGGATCAGCACCTTGGCCGGGAGGACGATGCCTTCTGATATGAATGACGCGACCATCTCGTTGGCCGGCTCACGATAGAGATCGCGAGGAGCCGCGAGCTGGGCCAGGCGGCCATTGTCCATGACGGCGATGCGGTCGGCCAACGCCATCGCTTCGGCCTGGTCGTGGGTAATGTAGACGATCGTCGTGCCGGTGCGCTTGTGGAAGGCGGCGAACTCGTCCTCCATGGCCGCGCGCAGGTGGACGTCGAGATTGGCCAGCGGCTCGTCGAACAGCACCAGCGACGGTGCCGCCACCAGGCAGCGGGCGAGCGCGACGCGCTGGCGCTGGCCACCCGATAGATTGGCGGGGCGGCGGTCGCCAAAACCCTTGAGGTCGACCAGCGCCATGGCATCCTCGACCCGGCGCTTGCGGGTCTCTGCATCGACCTTGGCGACCTTCAGCGAATAGCCGATGTTTTCGGCAACCGTCATGTGCGGCCACAAAGCGTAATTCTGGAAGACGATGCCGACCCGCCGCTTTTCCGGCGGAACACAGCCTTGCGCGGTCGAGACGATTTCGCGGCCGATGCGGATGTCGCCCGATGTGACGTTCTCGAAACCGGCGACGAGCCGCAGAAGCGTGGTCTTGCCGCAACCCGACGGCCCGAGAACAGCGAGGAACTCGCCGTCCCTGACGTCGATGGAGACATCCTTGACGGCGTCGAAATCACCGAAGGTCTTGGTAACGCCGTTGATGGTCAATCCCGCCATGGGAGCACTCCGCTAGGTAGGTGGGCGGCAAGCAGATTTGCCAGCAGCATAAGGACGAAGGTAATCGCCACCGTGATCGCCGAAATCGCCGACGCGTAGTTGGAATCGCCGCCTTGCTCGAAAGAGAACATCAGCACACCGATAGTCTCGGAACCTGATGACCACAGCAGCGCCGAGACGGTCAGCTCGCTGAGTGCGGTCATGAAGATGAGCAGACCGCCGGCAAGGGCCGCCGGTGCGACGAGCGGGAAGATGATGGTGCGCATGCGGGTGAACAGGCTGGCACCTGCGACCCGCGCCGCCTCCTCGAGCGCACGGTCGATCTGGTGGTAGCCGGAGATCGTCGGCCTGAGCGCCAGGACCAAGAACCGTGCGAGATAGGCGTAAAGGATGATCCAGACGGTGTTGTAGATCTGGATGCCGGTGAACGGAATCGGCTTGAGGAACATCAGCAAGGACGCAATCGCCAGCACCACGCCCGGCAGGGCATAGGGCAACTCGACTGCGAGGTTCAGATACTTGACCCACTTCTTGCCGCTCCAGGCAACGAGATAGGCGACCGGGATGGCGACCAGCACGGCGAAGGCGGCTGCGGAGAGAGACAGTGCGAAACTGTTGAGGAAAGCGCGCCTGGCGGCGCCATATTCGAACAGCACGAAGCGATAATTGTCGAGCGTGGCGGTGGCGGCGGTGAGCGGGATGCCATAGCCGGGCACCAGCGACGAAAGCAGCAAGCCGAACAGCGGCAGCACCAGGATCAGCACGATCAGGCACCACATCACGACCTGCACCGGCACCCGCCACTTGCCAAGCTCGTAGGGTTCGGCAGCAAGCGATGTCGAGCTGATACGGTAGTCGCGGCGCCGGCTCATCATTTCCTGGGCGAGGATGCCCGCCATGGCGATGAGGCCGATCAGCACCGACAGGAAGGCGGCGTCGCCGAGGACGGCCGGGCCGCCGCCGGCGAGGCGCTGATAGATCAGCGTCGGCAGCACCAGATAGTTGGCCGGGATGCCGAGAAAGGCGGGAATGCCGAAATTGCCGACGCAGGAGACGAAGGCAAGTGCAGCGGCGGCAACGACCGACGGCGTCATCAACGGCAGCACGATGGTGCGCAGCACTGTGAACCAGCCGGCGCCGCTGGCGCGGGCGGCCTCGACCAGCTCGCGCGGCAACTTGCGCAGGCCGGCGCGCACGAGCAGGAAGACCAGCGGGCCATACTGCACGCCGAGCAGCAGGATGATGCCCTCCGGCGAATAGAGCGGATTGCGGCTGCCGAGCGGGGGCGCGATGCCGAGCATCTTGAGCAGCGGGCTGGCCGGGCCGAACAATTGCAGCCAGGCGAGTGCCGTCACCTGCGGGGCGATCATCAGCGGCATGACGTAGCAGAGCACGAAGGCGCTGCGTCCCCGGACGTCGGTGAGGGTGACGAGCAGCGCGACGGAGGTGCCCAGGATCACGGCGAGAGCTGTGCCGAAGAAGCCAACCACGAGCGTGTTGCCGGTGGCGACCCAGGTCGTCGCATTGGTCAGTCCGGCGCTGATCGCTGCGGTGGACAGCGTCCCGCCGGGAGCAAAGATCTCCTGGATCAGGCGCAGCATCGGCAGGATGGACAGCAGCACGATGAGTGCGGCAACCACCACCGTCATGGCCCATTCCTGGCCGCGACCTTGTTTCAGCCTGACAGACATTTTCGGGTTCCGGAAAGCAGGGCGGCACTCGCTAACAAGGATGCCGCGCGATACTGGCACATCGGCCAGTTCAAATCTGGAGAAAGGACCCGGAAGGCCGATCGGCCTTCCGGGTCGGACGATCAGCCGCCGAACAGGCCGGAGAACTTCGCCTTGTCGGCTTCGATCTTCTCGACGATCGCCTTGACGTCGAAGTTCATGACCTTGACCTCGACGCCTTCGGGCAGCCAGGCGGGCCGGCCGACGGAAGGCTTGGCCGGCAGGTAGCCCTGCTCGAGTGCCAGCTTCTGGCCATCGTCGGACAGGATGAAGTCGACGAACTGCTTGGCGCCCGCGACGTTCTTTGCCGTCGAAAGAATGGCCACCGGCTCAGTGACGGCAGGTACGCCCTCGGACGGGAAAACGAACTCGACCGGCGAGCCCTTGGCCTTGGCATTCATCGCCATGAAGTCGACCAGGATGCCATAGGGCTTCTCGCCGCTGGCCACGGACTTCAGCACGGCACCGTTGCCGCGAACCGAGATCGTGTTGTTGGCCTTCAGCTTGTCGAAATAGTCCCAGCCATAGTCGGCATTGCCGGTAAAGCCGGAGAGCAGGTAGGCGGCGGCGCCGGAATAGAGCGGGCTCGGCATAACGAGGCCGTCGGCGTAAGCCGGCTTGGCAAGATCGGCCCAATGCTCGGGCTTCTCGGCAGCTGCGGTGTTGTAGGCAATGCCGGTCGTGATCAGCTTGGAGCCGAAGTAAGTCTTGTCGACGTCATAGGAGTCCGCTGCGAAGCCATCGAGCTTGGCCTCGGCATAGGCCATCAGGCGAGAGTCTTTCTTCAGCAGTTCCATCGAGACCGCATCGGCGATCAGCAGCACGTCCGGCTGCGGGCTGTTTGCGGCAAACTCGGCGGCGAGCTTGGCGAGGATATCGCTGGTGCCCGAACGGTAGACCTGCACGTCGACGTCCGGATGGACCTTCTTGAAGGCCTCGACGGTCTTGGTCGCATCAGCTTCCGGCTGCGACGTATAAAGGGTCAACGTTTCAGCGCTGGCAGCGCCGGCGAAGAGCGCCACGGCCAGGGCGAGCTGGCTTGCGGCCAGCCTGGCGAATGTCGTTTTCATGAAACCTCCTGTTGTGTCCACACATGGCAAGTCGGCTTCAGATCCGCGTGCCACGACCTCCCTACACAGCGCGTTTGACACTTGGGTGACGGAACGCTGACACATTTATGATATGATCATTTGTTGCGTGTCAAATACAAATGATCATGCTGCATTGCGAAATTTGGAGCATGAAAACAGGCTTCGGAACCGGCATCCGGCCCTTGCGCCAGACTGCAGAACAGCCATTCTCCAGAATCGTTGTGGCGCCGAGGGGGAGACCGGACAAGGAATGCGCACGAAGCAGGAAATGTCGGTCGAGCCGGGTGCCGCCATGGTCTCGTCCGACCTCGCGGTGAAGACGGCATGGCTCTATTATGTCGAGGGCCTGACCCAGGAACAGATCGCCGACAAGCTGAAGGTCAGCCGGGTCAAGGTGATGCGCACTCTCGCCGCCTGCACCGCCGACGGCGTGGTGGTAACGACGATCAACGCCCAGACCGCCAGGCAGGTCGAGCTCGAGCGGGCGTTGGAAAAGCGCTGGGGGCTCGACGCCGCGATCGTGGTGCCGACACCTTCGGCCGACGAACATCTGGAACGGGCGATCGGCCATTCGGTGGCGCTTTATCTCGACCAGCAGATGCAGGACGGCATGACGCTGGCGATCGGCGGCGGGGCGACGCTTCACTCCAGCATCGGCTTTCTCAACCGCCGGCAGCTCAAGAACGCGAGCGTTGTCGCCCTGGTTGGCAGCCTGCCGCACTCACAATGGGTCAACCCGTCGGCGGTGGCGGCAAAGGTTGCGGAGACGCTTGGCGTCGACAGCTACCAGATCACCGCGCCGGTCATCGCCCACAGCCGCGAGCTGCGAGACCTGTTGTGGGCCCAGCCGGAACTGCTCGACGTGCGCAAACGCGCGGCAAAGGCCGATGTCGCTCTTCTGACCGTTGGAGAGATGTCGGCAAACGCCACCATCTTCCGCCACGGCATCGTGCCGCAATCCTTCGTCGCCCCGCTCAAGGCCAAGGGCGCGGTTGCCAATATGTTATGCTACTTCATCGATGCCGAAGGCAAGATGGTCGACCACGAGGTCAATGACAGGGTCATGGCGATCGATCTCGAGGCCGTCAGCGCCGTGCCGAACCTGGTCCTTGCCGCCGGCGGCAAGCGCAAGATCCCGGCCATTCGCGCCGCCCTTGGAGCCGTCAACGCCAATGTGCTGATTACCGACAGCGACAGCGCCGCAGCGCTGACCTAGCTGTCCTGAGACCTCCGGACAGCGGTTTAGAGCAGCCCTCTTTCGCGCAGAAAGTCCTCGATGCCGACATGGGTCATGGCCTCGAATTCGGCGATGGCCTCGGCCATCTTCCGGCGCTGCGCGGCAAGCAAGGTGAAGACCTGGCGCATTTCACCGGAGACGCCGAACCGGCCCCAACGCTCGGCAATATGGCCGGGAAGGCCGATATCGGCACAGAAGGCTTCCAGGCTGCCATAGCCGAGTTCCGTGACAAAAGCCCTCGCCGCCTCGGGCGACATACGCTCTTCGACAGCATGGTCATGCAGGCGCTGCGCGATAAGCCTGACGTCGGAAGGCGACGCCCTCATGACCTTGCTGACCAGGGAGCGGACATTCTCCGGGTTGAAATCAGGCATGGGACCTCCAATTGTGGCAAAGCTATCCGGTTCGTCCGGCGGCTCGTCGAGCAAGCCGCCATTCGCGATCATGCAGGCCACACCAAGGGATGACAAGCACGGCAGGCATTTGTAGCTCAGGGCGCTTCGATCATCCGTCTTGCGCTGTGTTCATCGGTGATCAGCACCGTCGGCTTGACCAGCTTCATGGCGCCGAGCAGCGCGTCGATCTTGTCTGAGCCACCCGAAGTCAGGATGCGCAGCGGCGCACGCAGGATGCGGTCGACATCGACCGACATGCCGAGCTGGTTGATGGGATGGTCGACAAGCTTGCCGGCGCGGTCGAAGAAATGGAACAGAAGATCGCCGACCGCGCCCTTGGCAGCCAGCTTTTCGCGCTCGGCCTCGGTCAGGAAGCCGCCGCGATAAAAGGTCGAGGCCGAAGCGATGTCGCCGACGCTGACCAGCACCGCATCAAGCGAATCGGCCAGCGCAAAGACTTCGGACAGGCCGCAGCGCTCGATCAGCGCACGCTTGGTCTCGATGCTGTCGACGACGGCAGGCGCCGGAATGAGATAACCGTCGCCCTGGAAGGCCTGGGCGAAGCGCCAGGCGAATTCGGCCGGGTTGGTACGGCGTGCGACGCCGACGCCGCCGAGCAGCGAGATGACGCGGAAATCATTGAGTGGCTTGCCGCTGATGTAGGGCAAGGTGCCGGTCAGCGTGCGGCCCCAGCCGACGCCGACGGACATGCCCGACTTCATCGCTTCGGATAGATAAGCGCCGGTTGCCGCTCCAATCGTCGGGATCGGATCAGCGCCCTCCCCGGAGAGCGGTGCGACGATCGCCCGCTGGACGCCGAACTTCTGCTCCAGCGCCCGCTCCTGGCGGACGATATCGGACAGGTCACCTTCGATGGCGATCTTGATCTCGTTGCGCAGGCGCGCCTCGGCCAGCATGCGCACCACGGTGACGCGGCCGACGCCGAGAACCTCGGCGATGTCGTTCTGGGTCATCTGTTCGATGAAGTACATCCAGGCGGCGCGAACCCGCAGCCGGTCAGCCCGGCTGTCGGTGGGGGAACCCTCGACATCCTGAGGTGTCTCGGCGGTACGCGATTTTCCACCCGACCCTTTGACACCTTTGCTCACGCCGCTCCCCCCGTTTCAGTTCACATCACTTTTCAAGGAACCGCGGCAAGGTCAAGCGGCGAGGTGTCGCGATTGATTTGCACCCCGCGCAAAACAGTGCTGCAATGCCCCGAGGCTGCGGCTTCGTCACGGAGCCGCCACGGCAGCAGGGAATGCGCAAGATGCTGAGGAGTCTTTCGGAAGATGTTGTCGTCAACATCAAGGATCGCCTCCGCGACATGCGCCATCTCGTCCGCTCCAGCCGCCACGACAATCCCGGCGGACCGCGCCGGCCACAAATGGCCGAGCCGTTTGCCCCGCCACCTGAAATCGAGCGCCTGCTGGGTCGCGCTGCAAGCGTTGTCGATGACACGCTGACCGTCGCCGAGACGGTGTCGCGCACGCTTCTGCCGATGGTGCGCACCGGTGACAGCGCCCGGCTGCATGGCTTCGACACCTATTTCGCCACCGGGCGCTCGGCCACGGTCGAGGGCGAGCGCTTGTTCCGCCGCGACCTTTATGCAGCTTTCAAGGCCATGCCGCGAAAGGCAGTCGGCGATGGATTGCCGCTTCACGAAGCAGGTTTCAGTCAGGCGCATCTGGCCGTCCGCAAGAAGCATGGCGGTTTGCTCACCGCCATGCACATCGCGAGCCCGGAGAGCCGGCTTGAAGCTGTCGCCGCCGTTGCCGCCGCAACGTTTGTCGAACTGCTTGCCTGCCAGCCCCGGTCTGGCGACGAGGCTATGGTCCCTGCTCTCGTGCCGCTTGCGCCCATGGTGCTTGCCGCGGCCATCTTGACGTTGTCGCCATCGGGCATGAGCGACGCCGACCTGCTGGAAGCCACCGGCATGGCGGTCGACGCGCGCCGCGAGCGCATCTTGCGCGCACTCGACGGTGCCAACCCGGCCAACGAGCTTGGCGCCATCTTCCGGGTGCTGCTCGCGCATCTGCCCTGAGCCGGCTAGGCGCCGAGCTCGGCTATCCGCTTCTTGGCACGCTGGATCGAGGCCGGGCTCATCGAGAGCTCGGTCAAGCCCATGCGCAGGAACTCTGGGATCAGGTCCGGCCGCCCGGCGGCCTCGCCGCACATGCCGACCATGATGCCCGCCGCTACCCCTGCCCTTGCCGTCATCTCGATCGCCGACATGACAGCGACATTGGTCACGTCGTTGAGCTTGGCGACCGTCGGGTTCAGTCGATCGGCGGCCATGATGTATTGGGTCAGGTCGTTGGTGCCGATAGAGAAGAAGGCGACTTCTTTCGCCAGCGCCGGCGCAATCAGAACCGCAGCCGGCGTCTCGATCATGACGCCAAGCTGAAATTCGCCGAAGGTTACCTTCTCCGCAGCAAGTTCGGCCTTGCAGGTTTCGATCAGCGCACGCGTCGCGCGCACTTCCGACACGTCGGCGACCATCGGCAGCATCACCTTGACGTTGCCATGGACGGCTGCGCGCAACAGCGCTCGCAGCTGCGGCTTGAAGATGTCGGGCCGGTCGAGGCACATGCGAATGCCGCGCCAGCCGAGGAACGGGTTCTCCTCCTGAGGGAACTCGATACCCGAAATCGGTTTGTCGCCGCCGATGTCGAGCGTGCGCACGATAACGGGATAAGGCGCGAAGGCCTTGGCAAGAGCCGCATAGGTCTCGGCCTGCATGTCTTCCGAAGGCAGGTGCATGTGACGCATGAACAGCAGTTCGGTACGGAACAGACCGACGCCCATCGCACCTGCTTCGCGGGCGGCGTCGATCTCTTCGAGTGAGCCGATATTGGCGGCCACTTCGATGATCGTGCCGTCGGCACGGCGCGGGGTGGTATCGCGGAATGCCTTCAGCGCTTCACGCACGCGTGCGGCCTCGTCGATGCGGGTGCGGAAGCGGTCGAGCACCGGGCCCTCGGGATCGGCCACGACATGACCGCGATGGCCATCGAGCGCGATCTCGCGTGCCTTGGCGAGGTCATGCACCTGCGCGCCCATGCCGAGAACCGCCGGAATGCCATGGGCGCGGGCAATGATGGCGATGTGGGATGTAGCTCCGCCATGGCCGCATACGATGCCGCCGATGCGCTTCAGCGGTGCGCGTGCCAGGTCCCAGGCGCCGATGTCCTCGGCGATCAGGATCGCCCTCTCGGGAATTTCGTCGAGGCTGATGTCGGCCTGGCCGAGGAGCGCCAGGCAAATCTGGCGACCGACCGCCTGAACGTCATCGGCGCGGGCGTTGAGGTAAGGATCGTCGACCTGGCCGAACTGGGCCGCAATCTTGGCGGCGGCGCCGATGACCGAGGTGACCGCGTCGCTGCCGGTGTTGATGGTGGCGACCACTTCGTCGCGCAGCTCGTCGTCAGCGGCTATGTCGCGCAGCGCGGCGATGATGCCACGATCATTTGCCGACAGCGTGTCCGATGCCAGCGAGGCGTTCATGCGCGCCTGCACGGCCTCGACAGCCTCAGCGAAGCGAATGAGTTCGGCGTTGATGTCGCCAACCGAAAGCGTGCGGCGCTCCGGCTTGATCTCGGGCGGGAAGTGGGCGAAGGCGGTGCCGACGGCATAGCCCTCGCTGGCAGCCACGCCCTTCAGGGCGCCTGATATCTCTTCCTCGAATGCCGCGGGCTTGGTCGGTTCGATCTTGAGCGTCACGCCCGCGGCGGCGGCGGCATCAGGCTCGCCCGGCGCCTGTTCCTCCGCCAGACCGGCGAGCGGGTTCTCGAGATAGCCGACCAGCGCTTCCACTGCCTCGATCTCGTCAGCACCTTTGGTGCGGATCGTGACTTCGTCGTTTTCCTTGACGGCGAGCAGCATCAGCTTGACCGCGCTCTTGGCGCTGGCCGACTTGCCGTCCTTGATGATCTCGACCTCGCTTTCGAAGCTCTTGGCGAGCTTGACGAAACGGGTGGCGGGCCGGGCATGCAACCCTTCATGCACTCTGACGATCGTCGAGCGTTCCATAGGCAGGTCTCTTGTTCCAGGTCAGTATAGCGGCGTAACGCGCGGCAATCAGCGGCCGATGGTAATGGCTGCGCCGGCCTTGAGAGCTCCGACGAGCACTTCGCCCTCGACCACCGAGGCGCAGATTTCGCCCGGCCGCTCGGCGGCATCGGCGCCGTTGAAATTGATGACCACGTGGCCGATCTCGCGCACCTTGTTCCAGGCACTGTCGCCCATGGCGGTGATGGTGCCCTCGAGTTCGCCGATGGCAATGGCGGCGCCGACGACTGGGGCCGCGTCGCTCGGCCCGACTTCAGCCTTGTGCAGCACCGACACCTCGGCCAGTTCAGGCGGAGCACCGTCGGCGAACAGGATCAGCACGCCGCCTTCGGCCAGCTCTGCCACTTCCGGTCCGATTGCCGTTATGAGCGTCTTGAGATGAACCGACATGATCGAGGCCTTTTTCTGGGCCCGGGCTGGAATGCTGTCCGGGCGTACCTGTTTTGCCGGCTTGGCCGGCCGATGAAATGCCCGGCGACGACAAGCGCCGCCGGGCAAGGATCTTAGAATACGATCAGGCTGACCGCCCAGGCGATGAGCACCGAGACCGGGCCCATGATCTGGCGGCTGATCAGAACGGCGGGAACGCCGATCTCGATGGTCTTGGGCTTGGCCTCGCCGAGCGCCAGGCCGACCGGCACGAAGTCGCAACCGACCTGGGTGTTGTAGGCAAACAGCGCCGGAAGCGCCATTGCCGGCGAGATCGTGCCGTTGGCGATCTGCGGGCCGATGATCGCCACGCCGATGACCTGGGCGATGACCGCGCCTGGCCCGAGGATGGGCGACAGGAACGGCAGGCCGCAGATGGCCGAGATGACCAGCAGGCCAACGATGTTGTTGGCCAGCGGTCCCATCGGCTGGGCGAGCACGTCGCCAATGCCGGTATAGAGGATCAGGCCGATCAGCATCGTCACGAACGCCATGAACGGCAGCACGTTGCGGACGACCTGGTCGATGGTGCGGCGGCCGGCATTGAAGAAGATACCGACGACACGCCCCATGACGCGGCCGATGCTGGCGACGAAGTTGATGAACCCGCCGTCGTTGGACGCTGCGGGGGCGGTGGTGTTTGTCGCCGTCGCGAACGAGGCGTTGTTCGCGTTGGAGGCAGAGCCTGCCGATGTCACGGCTTCCGAACCGTCGGCCATGGTGATGTCGCTTTCCTTGACGCCCGACACGTAGATGTCTTCGGTGATGAACTGGGCGAGCGGGCCCGCCTGTCCCACCGGGGTGAGGTTGACGGTGGGGATGCGTTTGCGCGGATACACCCCGCAACGCGCGGTGCCGCCACAATCGACGACCACCACCGCCATCTCGCCTTCGACCGGCGGCGACTTGAAGCCATCCACGGCTTCAGCACCGGTCATCTCGGCGATGCGGGCAGCGACAGGGTGGATGCCGCCGCCGGTGACGGAGACGACCTTGTTGCGCTGGTCCGTCGGCTGGACGACCAGGGGACCGCCCCAGCCGCTCTTGCCGCGGGAAATCTTGACTGCCTTGTAAGACTTGGCCATGTGCCCCTCCCCGCCCTTACAGCTCGACGCCCTGGCGGCGTGCCATGATGGCGGTGATGCGCTCGGTCAGCATGCCCTTGAGCAGGATGACGACGAGGCCGACGATGGCGTACCAGATGGCCACCTGGATGTGATAGCCGCCGGGAACAACGCCCTTCTTCTCAAGCTCGAGCAGAGCCACGAGGATGCCGCCCCAGACGAAGTATTCGCCCGGATTGATGTGCGGGAACAGGCCGAGGGGTGGATGCACGTAGGACACGGCCGCGTCATAGAAGGCGGGCTTGTGCTTTTCTTCCAGGAAAGAGCCGAAGGTGTAGGCCATCGGGTTGGTCAGGAAGAACACCGAGATCAGCGGCAAAACGGTGTAGCGGGTCAACGCGATGCGCCCGGCGCCACGGGCGATGCCGTGAACCCTCTCCTCGCCGACGAGCTCGGTCAGCGCGTAGAAGGCAGTCATCAGCACGACGAGCGTCGGGATGATGCCGGTGACGAAACCGGCGAAGACCTCACCGCCCTTCTGGAAGATGCCGATAAAGTATTTGCCGATGCTGGTGAGCCAGCCGAGCTGTTCCTCCTGAGCAACGGTGTTGAGCTTTTCCTTGAACTGCTCGACGGTCAGGTCGCCGCTCGCCTGGGCGAGCACGACGAGATCATTCGTCGCTCCCTTGACGGCGAGCTTGCCGTGAATTGCAGCATCCGTGGCCATTGAACCCGCGACATGCAGGTTCTGGACGGCCATGTCGGCGTGCTGCGCCAACATAGATAGGACTGACATTTCTCCTCCTTGATATCCTCACCCTAGGGACCGCGCCCGAAAGGTGCCGCCCCTACATACCCACTGGCTTGAGGCCGGCGAGGCCAGGCCCCTTTGGCTCGAGCCGTGCGCGGTCGACTTGTTCGACAGCCTTCTTCACGGCTTCCGCCACACCGGCTTCCCCCTCTCCCAGTACAGCGGGATTGGACCGGAGTTGATCGAGGGAAATTCCCTCCAGATTTTCATGACGCTTGAATTTGGCGAAGACGGAGCGCCCGGTCATGGTCAGCAGCCGCTGGACCTTGAGGTCCGGCGTGACCACGATCAGCGCGATCGTTCCCTTGCCCAGGCGGCCGCGGCAATTGCCGGCGCCGACATAGCCATCCTGGTACTTCGCCGTGATGCCCTTGAAGACATCGGCGTAGTGCCGCATCTGGATCCACACGCCGAGCGACTGCAGCGCCCAGACGACGCCCAGAAGCAGCAGTCCCCACTGCCAGATTGCCATAAGGCTCTTCCTCCCGAAGTCCTCCGGAGCGGCGACATGCTCAGCCGCTCACATATCAATCAAAGAACATTTGTCTTTATGAATGTCAATATGTATAACTTTGGACACCCCGCACGATGGTTCCGATCCACAGCGGCATTTGGCATTTTGCCTGCCGATGGTATCTTCGGACAGGGCAGGAGCACTGCGACGATGGACCTGATCTTCAAGAACGAACTTGCGCTGGTGCCCGACCTCCGTCACAGGCTCAGGCAATTGCGCTGGTTCCGCACGACCTTCCGCAACAGCGCGCGTGCCATCACCGCCCGCTACGGCATCCGCTTCGACATCGACGAGAAGAAACTGACGCGCATCTTCCTCGACTGGGTCGAGATCGTAAACGCCCAAAAATCATATGCACAGCTCGACCGCGCCGACTTCATCGTCTACGCCGCCGGCCTCGCCCTCAAGGAGCTGATCAGGCAGGCGCCGGTGCGGATCGACGATGCGCGGCCTCCCGACGCATCGACACCGGCGCAGGCCATTCCCGACATCGTAAGGTTCTGGCCGGAGGGCTTCGTCTACACCAACTTCTGCGTCTGCTCGATTGCCGTGCTGTTCGAGCAGGAGTTTGGCGAAGCCCCTGCCCTCGACGCATGCGCCGACGACCTCAGGACCTGGTGGTCCTACAAGGAGAATACGGCCGAGATGCCGAGCTATGCCGTTGCCTATCTCGACCGCTTCCTCGGCGCCGAGCCCAACTGGCTCGCGCCCGACCTGCCGGAAGAGCGCAGCGCCATGCAGCGTGCGCTGCAGGCGTCGCCACGCCCCGAGGCGATCGGCCGGGATTAGATCTTCCACCATCGCGGCTGCAACGCTGCGCGACCGCAGCAGCCTGCTTTCGACAAACGGCGGCCTGTGCGCCGCAAAGCTTCCTGGAGTTCGACTTGCCCAAAGACAGCCTGGTGATTTTCGATTGCGACGGCGTGCTGGTCGACAGCGAACCGCTGGCCGCCCTTGCCTATGTGCGCGCCTATGCCAGAAACGGCCTCGAGATCGAGGCAGAGGTCATCTCGCATTGCGTCGGCATGAAGCAGGCCGACATCATCGCCAAGATCCACCAGCTCACCGGCCATTTGCTGCCCGACGACGCCACCGACGATATCTGGGGCGAGACCAAGGCGCTGTTCACCGAGCAGCTGGCCTCGACGCTCGATATCGCCGCCTTCCTGTCGAAGCTCGAAACCGCCCGTTGCGTCGCCTCGTCCTCGTCGGTCGAGCGCATCAACCACAGCCTCGAAGTCACCGGCCTCGCCCATTATTTCGGTCCATCGATCTTCAGTTCGTCGATGGTCAAGAACGGCAAACCGGCGCCCGACATCTTCCTCTTTGCCGCCGGGAAGATGGGTTTTGCGCCCGAGCGCTCGGTGGTCATCGAGGACTCGCGCTACGGCGTGCAGGGCGCTGTCGCTGCCGGCATGACGGCCATCGGCTACGTCGGCGGCGGCCACACCCATGACGGCCACGGCCCGGAGCTTATGGCGGCGGGCGCATCAGCCGTCTGCGCCAGCTGGGACGAGATCTCGGCCGAGCTGCTCAAGCGCGGCTTCGTCTGACGACAAACCACCTTTCCCGTTGTTGCCGTTACTTGATGCGGGCATAGTCGCGCATCACCGCGACCAGCTGGTCATGCGGCATCGCCTGGATGCGGAAACGATCGAAGGCGGTGCCGCCGGCGTCCTCGGCCGCCAGCATCGCATTGACCACGGCTTCCTCCACGCTATCGACGGTCGCGGCATAGACCGGATCCAGCTTCTCGTCATTGACGATTTCGAGGTTCAGCCTGGCCGGCGCATGGTGGGCCATGGGTTGCGGGTTGGCGGTCGAGAAGGCCAGGAAGATGTCGCCTGAATTGTTGCCCCCTGGTGTGCCGCCACGGCCGATGCCTATGGCGGCGCGGCGCGCCAGCCGCTGCAGCTGATGTGGCGCCATCGGCAGGTCGGTGGCGACGACGACGATGATCGACCCGCGTTCGGCGAGCTGGCTCTGGGGCGTGCCGTCGCGCATATGCTCGCCGACGGGCACGCCCCTGATCGTCAGCCAGTCACGCTGGCCATGGTTGGCCTGGACGAGCGTGCCGATCCTGTGCTCGCGGCCGCCGAATTCGACGATACGCGACGACGTGCCGGTCCCACCCTTGAAGCCGTAGGTGACCATACCGGTGCCGCCGCCACAGTTGCCTTCCTGGACCGGCCCCGATGACAGGCTGTCTAGGGCGGCCCTGACGTCCGCTTCGGTCAATGGCAGGCCGTTGATGTCGTTCAGCACGCCGTCATAGGTCTCTGCAATGACAGGCATGATCCAGAGGAAGTTGTCGGTGTCATAGGTCGAGGCATAGCGCTCCAGCATCCATTTCACGGTCACGTGGTGGGCCATGCCGACGGCATGGGTATTGGTGATGACGACAGGACCGAGGAAGTAGCCGCCATCCTCGATCCAGTGCGTGCCGGTCATCTCCCCGTTGCCATTGAAGCGGTGCACACCTGCATAAACCGGGACGGGCGTCGGCGAGGCCGCATGCGGCAGGATAGCGGTTACGCCGGTGCGCACCGGGCGCTTGCGGCCGGGCCTCGGTACATCTTCGAAAATTGTCCTGAACCCGACGCCAATGCCCTCGACATCGGTGATGGCATTAAACGGGCCGGGCCGGCCCGGAAACGGCAGGCCGAGGTCGCGGGCCCGGGCTTTGGTGGCGGGAGATTTCGGTTTGGTCATCAGGATCATTTCTGCCGGGAGCGCAGGTAGAGGCCAAGCGAGGCCACGACGAAGGAGAAGGTGAGCATCATCACCGCAATCGCATTGATCTCGGGTTTGATGCCGCGGCGAAGCATGGCGAAGATGAACATCGGCAGCGTCGTCACATCGACGCCGGCGATGAAGTAGGTGATCACCAGGTCGTCCATCGAAATGATGAAGGCAAGCAGCGCGCCGCCGATGATGCCTGGCAGCAACTGCGGGAACACAACCTTGCGGAATGTCACCCACTCGTTGGCGCCGAGATCGGCGGAGGCGTTTTCGAGCGTGCGGTCCATGCCGGCAAGACGCGCCGACACGACGATGAAGACATAGGAGATCAGGAAGGTGCACTGGCCGATGATGATCGTTTTCAGGCCGAGCGTGATCCCCGAATTGACGAAGAAGATCAGCAAGGCGATGCCGAGCACGATGTCGGGCATCAGCATCGGCATGAACATCACAGTGCGATAGAAGCGCTTGCCGAAGAAGGCGAAGCGGTAGAGCGCAATGGCGATGGCGGTCCCGAACACGGTCGCGATTATGGTGGTGGAGGTCGCGATGATCAGGCTGTTCCAGACCGCCTGGACGAGTTGGTCGGTCGATTCGATGTAAAGGGCATTCTCCGAGATCGTCGTCTTGAAGCCGAGGACCTGAGCGTACCACTCGGTGGTGAAGCCGCTCCACGTCATCATGTTCACGGGATTGGAGTTGAACGAGTAGACGGCGATCAGCACCAGGGGGATGTAGATGAAGGCGAAGAACAGCATGGTGTAGGCAATCAGCCCACCGCGGAAGAGAAAGCGGGTAATCTTCATCTGCAGCCCCTCAATTTGTGGCGTCAGCGCCGCGGCGACCGGACGCGACGACATGGATGAAGAGCAGCACCAGCATCACGCTCATCACCATCATCGCCAAGGCCGACCCGAAGGGCCAGTTGCGGGCAGACAGGAACTGCTGCTCGATGAGATTTCCCAGCATCATCACCTTGGCGCCACCAAGAACCGCGGGAACGACGAAGTTCCCAAGCGCCGGGATGAAGACGATGATGGCACCACCGGCAATGCCAGGCGCGGTCAGCGGCAGGATGATGCGGACAAAAGTCCGGACCGGGCCCGCGCCGAGGTCGAGCGACGCGCGTACCAGCGTCCAGTCGAGCTTTTCGACGCTGGCATAGATCGGCATGAACATGAACGGAATGAAGATGTAGACCATGCCGAGCACAATGGCGCCATCGGTGTAGATCAGCTCGAGCGGTCGCGTGATGACGCCTGTCGCGAGCAACGCCTCGTTGACGATGCCAGTCTGGCGCAGGATGAGCACCCAGATGAACAATCGCACGATCAGGCTGGTGAAGAAGGGCAGTGTGATCAGGAAGAGGCAGAAATTCCTCCAGCGCTCAGACAGCCGCGCAATGCAGAAGGCTGCGGGATAACAGACGACCATGGTGGCGATGACGGTGAAGCCCGCGATCTTGAGCGAGCGCAGGAAGATCGAGAGGTAGACCGGGTCGAAGACCTCGAATGCCGGGTCGGCGAAACCGAGGATGCGGCCATAATTATGCGGATAGTAGGTCCACTCGACCCCGCCATAGAGGCCCGGCGCCAGCAAGCTGGTGACGATCATGATCGCCAGCGGCCCGAGGAAGAAGACCGCAAAGAACAGCGTCACCGGTGCCAACAACAACGCGAGCTGGACGCGGCGACGACCGGCAAGAGACATTTCAGATGCCATCGGCGTCGCACCTGATGAGATGGACCGCGGACGGGTCGTAGGACAGTCGCGCCTTCTTCGCCTGCTCGACCTCGCCGATGAAACTGCGGCGCCCGGCCGGAATCTCGGCAACGACCTTGCGGCCCTCGGCGGTGTGACCGAACAACTCGAACGAGGCGCCGACGAAGACGATCTGCTCGACCTCGACGTCGAGGAAAGGATAGTCGCGCCCCTCTCCCGCAATGAAGAACTGCTCAGGCCTGATCAAGGCCTTGGCCTTGCCTGACGCCTTCCCGAGCGACGGCAGGTGGCGGATCGCGATGCCGTCACCGGTCAGCAGCCATCCATCGTCCAGTTGGCCGTCGAAGAGGTTGCTGGCGCCGACGAAGGTCGCGACGAAACTGTTGGCCGGGCGATCATAAATGTTGCGCGGGGTATCGAGCTGCTGGATGCGTCCGCCTGACAGAACGGCGACGCGGTCCGACATTGTCAGCGCTTCCTGCTGGTCATGCGTGACGAAGATGAACGAGATGCCGAGTTCGCTCTGCAATGTCTTCAGCTCGATCTGCATCGACTGGCGCAGGTTCTTGTCCAGTGCCGACAGCGGCTCGTCGAGAAGCAGAAGCTTGGGCCGGGCGATGATGGCGCGGGCGAGCGCAACACGCTGCTGCTGGCCGCCGGACAGCTGGCGTGGCCGGCGGCCCTCCATACCGGCGAGGCCGACCATGTCGAGGGCGGCTGCGACCTGCTTCATCCGGTCGGATTTGGCGACGCCCGCAACCTCCAGCGCATAGCCGGTGTTCTCGCCGACGGTCATGTGCGGAAACAGAGCATAATTCTGGAAGACGGTGTTGACGGGCCGGCGATAGGGCGGACGTGTCGTCATGTCGACACCGTCGATCAGGATGCGGCCGGCATCGAGCTCGACGAAACCGCTGATCGCCTGCAGCAAGGTCGTCTTGCCGCAACCAGAAGGGCCGAGCAGCGTCAAAAACTCGTTGCGGTCGACATCGAGGTCGATTTTGTCGAGCGCGATCACGCTTTGGCCTTCCGGCGTGGGGAAGGTCTTTGCCGCTCCCTCCAGCCGGACGATGGAATCTCGCATCTGCCGTTCCCCGAATTGTTATTCAAATAACACTTGTGCGATTGAGAGATTTGGATACCATTTGATCATCCAAGTCAACGGCCACCAGAAGCCGTAGCCGGAGCACGCGATGCCGGCCTGCAATGGGCAGACAACCAACAGAGGAGAATTCGATGAGGATCATGAACCATGCCCTCGCGGGCGCCCCGCCGAGCAGGCCGAGCCTGCTGGCGCAAGCCGCCGCACTATCGATTGTGGCCGCCATGACGACGGTCGCGCCGGCCGCTGCTGCCGAGCTCAACATCTACAACTGGGGCGAATACATCAATCCGGCGGTGCTGAAGAAATTCGAGGACGAAACCCAGATCAAGGTCAACCTGTCGACCTACTCCTCGAATGAGGAGATGCTGGCGAAGATCCAGGGCGGCGCAACCGGCTACGACATCGTCTTCCCCTCGGTGCACATGCAAGACATCATGGCCAAGCTCGACCTGCTCGAGAAGACCGACATCAACACCTATGAGGGCTTCAAGAACATCGACCCGGCCTTCATGCGCGCCAAGAGCGACCCAAAGGGCGAGTACTGCCTGCCCTATGCATTCGGCTCGGTCGGCATCTTCTACAACCGCAAGATTCTCGGCAAGGACATCACCGGCTGGAAGGACCTGATCGCCACCGTCGAGGCCAAGGGCCTCAAATTCACCCTGCTCGACGACATGCGCGAGGTGCTTGCCGTCGGCCTCATCCTCAACGGCCACAAGGTCAATTCAACCGACCCCAACGAGCTGCAGCAGGCCGCCGACACGATCATCGCGATGAAGCCCGATGTCGCCGCCTTCACCTATGACACGCGTCCCATGGTGCAGTCGGGTGACGTCGCGGCGGGGCATTTCTTCGTCGGCGCCATGGTCGACGTGTTCGGCAACACTGCCGACCTCGGCTATGTCATCCCTGAGGAAGGTGCCACCATGTACCAGGAGGACATCTGCGTCCTGAAGTCGGCGCCCAACAAGGAAAACGCGCTCAAATTCATGCAGTTCTACACCCGCCCGGAGGTCGCCGCGCTCAACGTTTCGCAACAGACAAACGGCACCGCGAACGTCCCGGCGCGGCAATTGACCCCCGACAACATCAAGAATAGCAAGGAGATCAATCCTTCGCCCGAAACGATGCAGCGGCTGCAGATTTTCGAAGATTTGGGACCTGGCCTGCGCCAGCTTGACCGGGCCTGGACCAAAGTGAAGACAGCCCAGTAGCTCCCGCGCCTCGCGGCGGCTGGCCGGAGAGGACATGGCGCAGCGAATCCTGAAGCTCGTGCAAAGCGTACAGCTGAGACGGTCGAAATCCGACAAGCTGATCGCCAACTACATCGAGCGCAACCTGGCGGAAATCCCGTTCGAGACGGCGCGGTCCATTGCCACCCGTCTCGAACTATCGCCGATGACCGTCGGCCGTTATCTCCGCCGCATGGGCTTCGACGGCCTCGACCAGTTGAAGCATGAGCTGCGGCGCGGCAGCTCCAATCCTGCCTGGCAGGTGAAGGGGCCGGTCGACCGCTTCCGGGAAGACATCCGCGAAGGCAAGCTGCTTGCCGGACTGATCCAGCAGCAGATCGACAATCTCGGGCGGATCTATGAGCTGACCGCCGCCCCGGAGTGGCAGCAGACGATCGACGCGCTGGTTTCGGCAAGCGAGGTCTATGTCGCCGCCTACCAGAATGTCCGCGGCATCGCCCAATATTTCGCCAGCCAGCTGTCCTACACGCGGCCGCGGGTGCAGTTCGTCGACGGGCTCAACGGTACCTATTCCGAACTGCTCGACGGTTCGGTCGAAGGTCGCGTGCTGTTTCTGCACGACGTCCGGCGCTTTGCCGCCAAGGCGCGTCCGCTCGCCATGGAAGCGCGACGCATGGGCGTCAAGGTCGTGCTCTTGACCGACGAGTTCTGCCCCTGGGGGCCGGAGGTTTCAGACATCTGCCTCGTCGTGCCCGGATCGCACGGCCCGCTCTGGGACGGCTCGGCAACGATCATCGCGGTGATGGACCTGATGCTTAGCAACATCATCGTGCTGCTTGGCGACGAGGTCGGCGAACGTGTCGACCTGCTGACCCGATTGCAGAATACGTTTGGCGACTTTGAAAGCTGATCCCGCCGGAATGCAATATCCCCGCGCATGTCGCGCGGGGATTTTGAAACTGCGCTAGGCGCGCGCCATCTCCAGCAGGATCTTGAGCACCTGCTCACGACGCTCGACCTGCGGCATATGGCCGGTAGCCGGGAAGACATGCAGCGCAACCTCGCCGGGCAACCCCTGCGACTGGCTTGCCGGGATGATCCGGTCGTTGGCGCCGACGATGACACGCACCGGGATGCGCAAGGCCGCCAGCAGTCCCCTGATGTCAAAGGTCTGTGTGCCGTCGGCAAAGAAGCGGTCCGATATCTCGCCTTGCGCTGTCCGCAGTTCGCTGTCCGCCGCCTGCGCCAGCGTCGCGTTGACAAAGGGCTTCGACAGCACCTGCTCGGCGGCGACAAGTTGCCGGAGCCAGGGCATCAGGCTCGCCTCGCTCTTTGCCCGAACGAAACCCTGCAGGAAGGCGCCGTTGATCTCCGGGCCAAGGCCAGCGGGGGCGATGAGCGCCAGGGCCCGGACGTCGGCATGGCCGCGCGCGGCGACGGTTGCCGCCACGGCACCACCGAAGGAATGGCCGACAAGCAGGATCGGGCCAAGGTCAAGCGACGCCAGCGTCGCCTCGACATCCGCAGCGATGGCGTCGAGGTCGGCAGGTGTGTGGCGTGGCGAGCCGCCATGCGCGGGCAGGTCGAGCGCCAGCAGCGGCGCGTCGACCGGACCGGCCGCCAGCATCGGCCGCCAGCTGTTGAGGTCCGCGCCGAAGCCGTGGATCAGAACGATCGGACGCCCTTCACCCTGTCGCAGCCAGGCAAAGTTCAGCGGTGCCGCGCCAGCGGACCGCTGTGGCGCCGGCCGCGGCTGGGAGGATGCCGGCGGCCTGGAAATGATCTGATCGGGCCAAAGAGCGGCCTTCACCTCGCGCTTCGGCGCCGTCATGGCGCTTTCCACGTCCTTGCGCATGACGCGGCCTTTGGGGCCTGATCCTGCGATGGTTTCGAGTGCGAGCCCGGCTTCCGCCGCGAGACGGCGCGCGAGCGGCGTGGCGCGGGTGCCGTTCAATGGCATGGACGGGGCGACGGCCTTCACCGGGGCGAGCGCAGGCGAAAAAGCAGAAGCAGTTGCGACCGAAGCCGGTGCAGCGGGAGCCAGATTCTGCACCGGCTTGGCTTCGGCAACCACGTCCTTGGCCGGCTTGCCTGCTTCCCCCTCGGCATAGATCCAGGCAACGGCTTCGCCGACCGCAATGTCTATGCCTTCCTTGCCTGTGATGTCGCGGATGGTGCCCGAAGCCGGGGCATCGATTTCCATCGCCGCCTTGTCGGTCTCGATCTCGAACAGCAGGTCGCCCTTCTTGACCGCAGCACCTTCGTCGACATACCAGCGCGAGATGCGCCCGGTCGCCATGTCCATGTCGACCTTAGGCAGGATTACTTCGACCGGCATGGCCTAGCGGCTCCCCGTAGCGAGGCTACGCACAGCGGCCAGGATGTCGGGCACCTGCGGCACGGTCGCCTTTTCCAGTTCCGGATTGTAGGGGATCGGCGTCTCGGCGCCGCCGAGACGTACGATCGGCGCGTCGAGGAAGTCGAACGCCTCGCTCTCGGCGATCATGGCGCTGACTTCGGCACCGACGCCGAGCGTCTTCACGCCTTCATAGACGCAGAGCAGACGCGACGTCTTCTTGACGCTCTCGATGACGGTCTCCTTATCCATCGGCCTGATGGTGCGCAGGTCGACGACCTCGACGTCGATGCCTTCGGCCTCGAGCGTCTTGGCAGCTTCCAGCGCCTTGTGCACCATGATCGAGGTGGCGACGATGGTGAGGTCGCGGCCCTCGCGGCGGATTTCGGCCTTGCCGATCGGCACGGTGTAGTAGCCTTCGGGCACCGGGCCCTTGGTCTTGTAGAGCAGCTTGTGCTCGAAGATCATCACCGGGTCGGGATCGGCAACGGCTGCGAGCAGCATGCCCTTGACGTCGTACGGCGTCGCCGGCTGGATCACCTTCAGGCCGGGCACATGGCCGAGCCAGGCTTCCAGGCTCTGGCTGTGCTGGGCGGCAGCACCCGTGCCGGAACCGGCCGGGAAACGCATGACCACGGGCACCGAAACCGCGCCGCCAAGCATGTAGCGCATCTTGGCGGCCTGGTTGACAATCTGCTCCATGGCGAGCGTGGCGAAATCGGAGAACTGGAACTCGAAGATAGGACGCAGGCCCGTCACCGCAGCACCGACGGCAACACCAGCACCGCCGAGTTCCGAGATCGGCGTGTCGATGACGCGGTCGGCGCCGAAACGCTCGACCAGGTCGCCGGTCACCTGAAAGGCACCGCCATAGACGCCGATGTCCTCGCCCATCAGAAAGACGCGTTCATCGCTCTCAAGCGCAATCGCCATGGCTTCCTGGATCGCCTGGGCATAGCTCAGTTCACGCACGGCCTGATCCATTACACAGTCTCCGTGTAGACGTAGCGTTCGAGATTGCGGATCTCGGGCGACGGGCTCGCCTTGGCGAACTCGATGCCGTCGGCAATCTCCTTGCGCACCGCCTCGCGGATCGCCTCGATGCCTGCCTGGTCGATGATGCCGAATTCCATCAGTTCATTCTCGTAGCGGACGATCGGATCGCGGTTGGTCATCCAGTCCTCGATCTCTTCTTTGGTCCGGTAGCGATTGCGGTCGCTCTTGGAGTGACCGCGATAACGATAGGTCTTGGACTCGATCAGCGTCGGCCCCTCCCCTAGCCGCGCGCGGCGCACGGCCTCATGGCTGGCTTCAGCGACCTCGGACAGCACGTTGCCGTCGACGATCACGCCCGGCATCGAATAGGCGGCGGCACGGTCGGCGACATTTGCGACAGCCGTCGAGCGGGCCATCGAGGTCGACATACCGTAACCGTTGTTCTCGCAGACGAAGATGACCGGCAGCTTCCACAGCGAAGCCATGTTGAGCGCCTCGTGGAAAGCACCCTCATTGTTGGCGCCGTCACCGAAGAAGGAGATGACGACTCGGTCCGATTTCAGACGCTTGGCAGTAAGTGCCGCACCGACGGCAATCGGAATGCCGCCGCCGACGATGCCGTTGGCGCCGAGATTGCCGGTGGTCACGTCGGCAATGTGCATCGAGCCGCCGCGGCCGCGGCAATAACCCGTGGTCTTGCCGAAGAACTCGGCGAACATCTTGGAAACCTCGGCGCCCTTGGCGATGCAATGGCCATGGCCACGGTGGGTCGAGGTGATCTGGTCGTCATTGGTGAGCGGCATGCAGATGCCCATGGCGCTCGCCTCCTGGCCGATGGACAGGTGCATCGTGCCGTGGATCAGGCCGCGCATGTAGGACTCTTCCGCGCCCTCTTCGAACTGGCGGATGAGGTACATCTTGTGCAGAGCCAGCTTCAGCCGCTCGGCGCTGTATTCGCGGTAGATGAAGGGCAGGTTCGCACCCGCCGGCAGGTTCTTGGCCTTAGCCTGGGCCACCGTCATGCCTCCGCTCCATAGACCAGCCTGTCCTGCCTCGCACGCAGCTCGGCGATCTTCGAATTCGGGGCAACGGATGCATTGGCCGTGGTGATCAGCTCGCCCTTCCGGATCGGCGCGGTGACGGTGCCGCCCTGCAGCAGGCCACAAGGGATGGCTTTGGCGGCGCGCGCCTCGCCCGCCGTCATGATCCAGGCGCGGTAGCTGTATTCGCCGATGGCATCGAGCGCATCGCCGGGTGCAAGGTCCTTCTTGGCCACCGCGCAGACATCGGCCACCGGCTTGGCCAGCGGCACCATGTCGGCCTTGCCGTAGAGCACGACACGGGCACAGGTCAGCGGCACCTCGAGCGAGGTCAGGTGATAGGGCCTATGGAAGGTGAAATACGGGCCATGGCCCATCTTCAGATCTTCCATGCGCTCGCGGATGCGCGGATGCGACATGTCGGCGATGACGAAGACGCCGGGGGCAACCCCCTTGCCGATCGAATAGTCGACGACGCCGACCTTGGAGAGAACACCGCCGTCCTGTTCCGGGACCAGAACCTTGTTGAGCTCGGGCAAGGTCGCGGCCGGGCCGTGCATGCCGGCCTTGTCGGGCACCAGACCGGTGGCGTTGGCGATCGCCGCCATCTCGACCATCGTCTTCGAGCCGTCGACGAACTCGACAAGCATGCGCACGTTCATGTTGCGGCGGGCTGCTTCCTCGGCATAGTCGTGCGGCACCGCATCGATGTTGAGCGGGTTGTTCTTTCCCTTGCCGGCGGCGACGATGGTGTGGCCCATCGCCGAAACGAATTCGATCAGCTCCATGCAGGACGACGGCTCGTCGCCGGCGCCGAGCGAATAGGTGACGCCAAGCCTGTCGGCCTCTGACTTGAGATAGGCACCGATGGTGACGTCGGCCTCGACATTCATCATCACCAGATGCTTGCCATGCTCCATGGCGCGCAGGCCGATCTCGGCGCCGACGGCAGGAACGCCCGTCGCATCGATGACGACGTCGATCAGGCCGCTGTTGAGGATCAGGTCGGCATCGTTGGTGACCGCGACCTTGCCGGCCTCGATGGCTTCGTTCAGCGCCGAACCGGAGGCAACTTCGCGGGCGTGACCCTTCTCCTGATAGGCGATGTCGACGGCGCGATGGGCGTTGGGCAGGTTGAGCTCGGAAATCGCGCCGACCTCGATGCCGGGCATATGCGCCACACGCGCAACGATGTCGGTGCCCATCTCGCCCGAGCCGATCAGGCCGATGCGGATCGGCTTGCCCGACTTGCCTCGCTCGGCAAGATCCCGCGCCAAGCCGACAGGGGCTACGTTGATGGTCATCCGATGGGTCCTCCCGGGCACGCTCTTCAATTGCGCCCAGAGGTAATGAACATCTGTATTTGTGTCAATACGAATGTCCACAATTCATGGCACCGATGCGATGTCGCTCGCGAGCTTTTTTTGGCGTAGCCGGGACCATCAACAGCCGCCGGCCGCACCGGCTCAAGCTGCGCCAGCAGATTGTTGCAGCTTTATTGTTGGCTGTGGGCTACCACTTGGGAACAGAGTTCGACGGAGTACCGGCCAAGTGAGCGTCGCATTTGCCAAGGAAGACAGTGCCGAGGCGGCATCGGAAACCGTTCTGCCACCGCGCCCGATCTCCGAGCGGGTCAACCTCGTCACGGCGGCGGGCCTTAAGATACTGCAGGACGAGTTGGCCCGTGCCCAGCAGGCGCTCGAGGCCGCGAATTTGATTGAAGACGTCAATGAGCGGCGACGGCAGTCGGCGGTTCCGGTTCGGGACATGCGCTATTTTGCTGAACGCGTGCATACGGCCCAGCTCATGCCGGCACCAACCTCGAACGAAGTGGTTGCGTTCGGTCACACCGTCACCTTCGAACGTGACGATGGCCGCACCCAGAGCTTCCGAATCGTCGGCGAGGACGAGGCCAACCCGTCTCAAGCCTCCATTTCACATGGTTCGCCGGTCGCCCTGGCACTTATAGGCAAGACCGTAGGCGACATCGTCATGTTGGGGCAGCACGAGCTCGAGATCCTGGCTATTTCCTGACCGGTACTGGATGTCGACGACCGCAGCAGCGCCGAACCACTGCCCCTTAGCCTGACCACCGCCAGATGCCCAGCGGCGGTTAGAATCCTGGCTGGCTAAACGACCGACCGAACGCCTTTAATTGGCCGGCAGAACGAGCGGTGTAACGGCCGGCTCTGTCGCAACCTCAGGCACTGGATCGACCACCGCCGTTACGTCCGCGGTCTCGGTCGGCAAGGTCGCCTTGATCTCGTCGATCTTGCCGTAGGCGTCGCCCACGCCAAGGACATCCTTGGCCCAATCCATGACCTCATCATTCAAATAGTCGTCGCCATATTCGGCGACGCGGTTGGGATTGGCTGCCGCGAGCAACGCCTCCTTGAGGTCGTCTTCGCTGGTGCCTTCGGCAGCGGCATCGGCTGCCGCCTGGGCGTCGGCGAGATCCTGTTCCGCCTGGGCCAAATCATCTGCGGCCGCAAGTGCGTCGGACAGCGCTTGCTTCTCGGCTTCAAATGCGGCCAGTTCTGTAGGATCAACCGGTGGCTCCAGGGCATTCAGTGCATCGAGGCGTGCCTGAAGGGCATCTGCAGTCGGGTCGACGATCGGCGCACTGCCGTCAAAAGGCACGATGGCAGCGGCGGCGGCGTCCAACGCAGCTTGCAGTTGGGCTGCCTTTTCGGCTGCCGCCGCAGCCGCTTCAACCGCCAACTCAGCCTTGGCCGAATTCAGAACATACTCCCTGACAAGCGCCATGCGCGGAGACTGGGAATTCAGATAGGCGTGGTAGTTGCGATTAAGCGAGTTGAGAGCCGCCAAGCGCGCATTGAGGTTCTTTTCCTTGACAGGCTTTGCCCCTGGCACCTCCACGGAGGCCGGCAGTACGTTGGCCGGCAGGGTCTTGAGATGCTGCTTGGTCTTTGCAGTTTTCGGCGTCGTACGCTTGTTGTTCGCAGCCGCCGACTTTTTCGTCTGTCCGCCACCGAAGATCGATTTCATCAAGTTGCCGGCAGAGGCCGTCTGGACGCCGCCGTTTGATTTGGTCTTACCGGCTGCCGATGCAGACTTGCCGTTGGAAGAGCCATTGCTCTTGCCACCACCATTACCCCGATCCCCACCTCCGCCATTACCGCCACCGCCGTTGCCGCCGCCATTCTCGCTCTTGGCGAAGGCCGACGTTTGGGCAAAACCGCCACTTGATCCGATGTCGAGCTTGATCGGCAATGCGCTGATGGCGAGCGCGGATGCCGCGCTGACAAGAAGCTTCCTGCTATTGGTCACCTGATTTTCTCCCTCTCTCGGTCCAGAATTCGAATCAAGCCCGACGCCACATTAAGATTCCGCGATATGCGTGCCAGCCAACTCGTGTTTCAGTCTGAAATGTCTTGATGGCATGCCATCAACGCACCAGCCTGATGATGCGGCCGGCATACATCTTCTTACCACCAAGCTCGGCTTCGCAGTTTGAAGTGACCGATGAATTGCCGGTCATTTCGACGGTATTGCCGACAATACGAATACATTGACCTGAACCCGACATCTCAGAATTGCCGGCATAAAAGACATGCGCACCCGGCGCGTAGATGAACCCGGTCACATTCGAACCCGATCCACCATTGATCACCACGGCATTGGCGTTGGTCCGCTCTTGGTAGATTGTGATGCCTGCGTAGGATCCTTCGGATGGCGGCGACAAATTGATGATCTCGTTTGCGTTCGAGGTGAATTCCGCGCCTTCCATCAGGAAAATCGTCACGCCAATGCCGGTGAGCGAACCGTTGCCGCCGAGCTTTATCTGGCCGCCCCTTAGAATGTAGGTTCCCGGATCGAGTGTGACATCGCCTGAGATTGTCTTGTCGCAGAATGTACCAGGCGAAAGAGTCTTGGTTTTGCCGCCAGGCACTGACTTGCAGGCCGTATAGGACGGCGGAACGACATTCGCGAGCGGGTCGAGCGACGCGTACTGGTTCTCGCGCGGAATGCCACATTCGAGGTCGGTGTTGTAGCCGGTGAGCCCATTTGTGCCGCCGACAGTGGTCACGCACTCTGCTGCTACCTGCGCCGATCCGCCTCTCGATACCGAGTCGTTGGCGCTGGAGTTCGAGGCAATAACGCAACCGTCAAGCACCACATGGGTTGAGCCTTGAAGCTTGACCGAGGCCGATGCGGTCGGATCAAGTGCTAGTACGCAAGCCGGCTGTCCCGGCGCCACCTCGACCACAGCGCGCCTGGCGGTTCGCCATTCGATGTTCCCGACCATGCCCGGCTGCTCGATCGTCGAGGTGACCTCAATGTGGCTGATATCGCCCGAGGTTGTCGCAGATGCGTCGAAATCGGTGACCTGATCATTGTAGACGAGCTCGCTGGCGTCATTGCGGACCCGAGCGAGGTTCGAATCGAAGAAGTCTCGGCCGAGGCTTTTCAGGTCGTCGCCAGACATCCCTGAGTAGTATTTGGTTGCAATCGCAAGCGCAGAAACATCGAGTGAATTCTGAAGTCTGTCCGCTTTGTTGCTAATGCTGACGAAATCTACAAGCCCGGCTACGCCAGTCATGATCGGCACCATAGCGATAGTCGTAGTCACCGCGATATTGCCGTGCTCCGACCGGAAAAAATTGCGCATGCCCGACCCCGCCAGAAGTTGCGGTCACATTAGGGCATGCTGACATTTCAGCATTTGTTGCCAGAACCGTTAAAATGCCGACTATATGTTGAACAATCGGCTAGGAAGGCCATGGCTGCGTCAGGCGTTCAGGCTGGGCCTGTCGTCGCTGTCGTCCGACATGTCGGTGAATTCGACGCGGTTGCGACCGCGAGCCTTGGCCTCGGTGAGACGACCGTCGGCCTTGCGGAACATCTCGTCGAACTCGAACTGATCGTCGAACAGGACTGCGCCGACGCTGACCGTCAGCGGGCAGTTGCGGCCACCCGGCTCTAGCACCGTCTCGGAGATCGAGCCGCGGATACGCTCGGCAACACGCTCGGCATTTTCCTTGCTGGCGCCGGGCAGAAAGACACCGAACTCCTCGCCACCGATGCGGCCGACGAGATCTCCGCCACGGACGGACGACTTGATTGCGCCGGCAACGATCTTGAGCACCTCGTCGCCCCAGGCATGGCCGAACCGGGCGTTGATTGCCCTGAAGTCGTCAATATCGACAACCAGCAAGGCACCCTGCCGGCTGGAAGGCGAGTTGCGGAAGGCGTCGATCAGACTCGCGAACACGCTGCCGTTCAGACACGAGGTCAGCGCATCGACAGATGACAGGCGGCTGACTTCGGATTTCAGAGCGGCAAACTTGCGCCGCTCATTGGCAATGATCGTCAGCAGCGGTGCGGCGACGAGACCGGCAACGACGCCGGCGCCAATCACGCCGCGCCAGAATATGCTGTCAGCCTGGCCCTGAAACAGGAGTGCGGCGGCACCCGACGCAACGACGGCGCAAGCAGCCGTGCCAAGACCGGCATAGCGCAACACCGCCGCAGAACTGCCAGCCATATTCCCCGTACCAGAAATGTCCACGCCAGATCCCTCCGCTCCAATGCTCGAATCGATCTACCTGTGGAGAATGAAACATTCCTTGTGTGATTTCGAACAGTTTGACGAAACCGGTCGAAAGTCGCGCAATTTTGGCTTGATAGCAGCCTCAGCGACCGGTCTGAATGGCATGGCAGCTTCAATCTGGCGGCCCGAACACGCCCATTCTTGCCTTGCGCGCCACGGCCTCGGCCTTCTCATACCCGCCGCCCGGACGCGCATAGGCCCAGCCGTTTGACACCAGCCAGGCGCCGAGATCCTGCTTGCCGAGCCTGCATGCGGCCGCAACCGGCTGCCTTTCGGCCGGCGGGAACACCTGGCAGAGCGGTGCGCGACCGCGCAGCCAGTATCTGAAGGCGAGCCTGGCTCGCTCGCCGCAGCGCCACGCCACGCCTTGGAAGTCACAGGACTGGTCCAGCCCGACAGGCTCCGTTCCGGCGACGAGGATTGTGAAGCCCATGGCCTCGAACGAAGCGGACGAGGTGACGACCGGTCGATACAGTATCGTTCCCTCCCAATCATCAGGCGTGACCGGCTTCGGAGGCGCGGCAAGCCCGAGCTCGCTGAGCGGAGGCCGTGCCTCGACGCGCTGCAATCCAAGTCCGACAACATCAGGTGGCGCAACAATCTCGGGCGCGATCGAGCGCAAGGCGGCGACCTCTTTATGTATTCTCGGCTGGCCACCCGCTTTTTCATGGGCCTGCACCGGGGAATGCTCCGCCCGAGCCGGAACGGCGTCACTGAAAATCGGTTGCCGTGGCAGGGTTCGCAGCGACCCGACTATGAACGCAACGGCGCCGATGGCTGTCGCAGCTCCGATCTTGATTAGCACCGAACGCACCGGTTCCATGCGTGTCACACCACACTCTGTGCAGATGAGCGGCCACTCGCCCAAAATGCCTGCCCTGTCGCAAGAAGGCCACGGATCGCCGCAGAGCGCCAGTCACTCACGGGACAAGTGAAAAACTTCGATAAAATTTGATCTAAAATATCGCTTCAAGATTATATGACAATTATCCCAGTTCCTTTCCGATAATTTGATATGTCGTTGCTATCGTTCATCAAAATAGGTGGGCGAAATGAAAGCAACAGCAGCCACTTTTGCAAGATACCTGACCAAAAGCTTTGCCGCGGCGGTGTTCCTCGCCGTTGCAGTGCAGGGCGCCGCGGCAAGTCAGGATCGCACCGCCGAAGCATCCGTGAAGTCCGAGATGCCGATGCCTCAGCTTCTTGGCGGCCTGATGCTGGCGGAACCCATGACTGTCGCCACGGCCCAGCCTTTCCAGTTCGGACCGGACTTCGACGGCTACGGGCTCGTGGCGCGCACCGCAGTTGATGCGCCGGCAACGCCCGCCGGCGTCGACCCGATGAAAACGGCAGCCATCATTCCGGGCGTTTTCGGCTCGGTCGCAATCCCGATGCGCAACTTCCCGGTGGCAGGCCGGTGGGCCAAGGTCTATCGCGACATCAGTGGCTGCACCGAAACTTCATGCGGCAAGAATGGCGCCGCACTTTTCGGACTTGCCGAGGACAGCCGCGACAGGAAATTTCTCGACAAGCTTGCCGTCGTGAACCGTGCCGTCAACACGATGATCGCCTATCGCAAGGACCAGGGCGTTTATGGCAATCTCGATTACTGGGCGAAGCCCTCTGAAATACTGTCGCGCGGTGCCGGCGACTGTGAAGATTTTGCCATTCTAAAGATGTCGGCACTGATCAAAGCCGGCGTTCCGGCACAAAGCATGTCGCTGGTGGTTCTCCAAGATGCGAGCCGCGGCGTCTTCCACGCCGTGCTGTCGGTTGCCACCCAAAGTGGAACCTTCATCCTCGACAATCTGAGCAACCAGGTTCTGCGTGATGGGGCGCTGAAGAGTTATGTCCCGCTTTATTCGTTCAGCACCGATCGAGCCTGGATCCACGGCGCACGCGCCGGATCAGAGCAAATCGCGTCTGCAGGTAACAATTTTGCTGCGATTGCACCTGGTGAAGGCCCATTGGCGCAATAGATAGACGCCGACCCACGACCCGATGCGGAAGATTTCTACACGAATCAACAGAGCGGCTCCCGCCCGAGAAATTTCTAGCGGCACGAAGGTCAGGAGACCATGTGTGGTGTCCAGCTTCGCAACCTCAGCGTTTAACCCGACCCCGACACTTTAGTGCCACGAGATGTAGCATTTTTGCATCAGCGCTCAGGTCAAATGGCGCAAAACCAGTGAAAACTACGCCAGAGCAATCAAAACGCTGTCGATTTTAGTTCACTGCTGGATAATTACGTCTAGTTGGGTACGATCGGGTTCCCGAACGCTTCGGCGTCGGGGTGGAGTGGGGAGATACTTAATGCCTAAGCGCCTTGGACAACTGGCGGCACGGCTGACCGTCATGCTTGCTGCGACCATGCTGTCGGGCACGGGTGCAAATGCGCTGACGCTCAAGGAAGCAATGGCGGTTGCCGTCGAATCCAATCCGGAAATCGGCCAGGCCATCGAGAACCGCGAAGCAATCGAATTCGAACTCAGGCAGGCAAAGGGGCTCTATCTCCCAAGCGTCGACCTCGAAGCGTCGACCGGTGTGCGCCGCCTCGACAACCCGTCACGGCGCCTCAGCGGCATCGAAGATGATGAGCTTTACCCGTCGGAAGCCGGCGTGGTTGTCACCCAGAAGCTGTTCGACAACGGCGCCCGCCGCGCCGAACTGACCCGCCAAGCATCGCGCGTCGACGGCGCATCCTTCCGCGTCCTTGAACGCTCCGAATTCATCGGCCTGTCGGTCGTCCAGGACTACCTCGAATACCTGCTGCAGGCGCAGATCGTAGGCGACGCCAAGCGGAACCTCGGCTTCCATCAGTCAATCCTCGGCGACATTCGAGAGGGCATCCAAGGCGGCGCACTCACCGACGCCGACCGCCAGCAGGCCGAGGAGCGCCTCTACGCCGCCAAGGCCCGTGTGCAGGAAGCCTCTGAAGAGCTCGAAGCGGCAAAGATCCGGTTCTTCAAGACCGTCGGCAAGCCGCTAACCAACCCGTCCAAGCCTGGTTCCGTAGCCAGGGCCCTGCCCCGCTCACTCGATGATGCGCTCGGCCTTGCGCGCCGCAACAATCCGCGCGTCCACATGGCCAATAGCGACATCGACGCTGCCGCCTCGCTCGTCGATGCGGCCCGCGCCAAATACGGCCCCGAGGTCGTCGCCGAAGGCCGCGCCCGGATCGGCAATGACATTGACGGCGCCGAGGACGAAACCAACGATCTGCAGGCCCGGCTGGTGTTGCGCTGGAACCTTTATCGCGGCGGCATCGACAAGGCCAACGAGCAGGAGCAGATCCGGCGCGTCAGCGAACAGCGGCTCGCCCTGCACCAGGTACAGCGCGAGATCGAGGAGGCCGTGCGGATTTCATGGGACCGCCGCTTCCGTCAGGCTGACTTAGCCAAGACGCTGCGCCAGCAGTCCATCGCCAACGACAGGCTGGTCACCTCCTATCGAGAGCAGTTCAAGGTCGGCCAGCGCTCGCTGCTCGACGTGCTGGACGCGCAGAATACGCGTTTCAACACAGCGACGCTTTCCAACACCGCCGCATTTGCGTCGCTCTTTGCCGAGTATCGCCTACTGGCAGCAACCGGCCAGTTGCTCCAGACGATGAACCTTCAACCGGCAAAGCAGGCTGACGCCTATGCCCGAACAGAGTTCAACGTGCCGGCGACAGCCGACACTGAGACTTATGCGCGGACACCTTCGCAGCAGGCAAACGACATGCCTTTTGATCTCTTGGCCCCAGTCAGAAAGAAGTAGGGCGTCTGACGGCAGACCCCGTCCGTCATGAATCAGCAGGCGCATATCCAGACCCCGGTCGAAGCATTCAAGTCCTGCTTTTCGGCTGTGGCCGCGTACCTGGGCCGGCCGAGCGCCGAAACCGTGCTGTTCGCCGGCGTGCCGATCTCGGAAGAGCGGATCGAGGTCCAGGAAATCAAGCACCTTGCCGAACGGATCGGCCTTGAAACGACCGAGTTCGCGCATCGCGACTTCATGCGCGGCCGATTCGACCTGCCGGCCATCATCTTTCGTCCCAATCGCCTGCCGATCGCGGTACTGGCCGAACAAAGCGACGGCGCGGAGTTCCTGACCGGTCCGCAGGAAGACGGCCGCACATCGATATCGCGGACTGAGCTGACGGCCGTTCCCATCTTAGGCGGTGTCGGCTTCTCCATCACTTATGCCAACACCGCCGAGAACATGACCCTCGGCAACGCGGCCAGGATCGAGCGGCCGCATTGGCTCTATGGAACACTCGGGACGTTCTGGCGGTCCTATTCACGCGTTGCCTTGGCTGCGATCTTCATCAACCTTCTCGCCATCGCGTCGCCCATCTTCACGATGAACGTCTATGACCGCATCCTGCCCAACAAGGCGATCTCATCGCTTTGGGTCCTGGCGATCGGTGTGTCGACCGCAATCCTGTTCGACCTTTTGCTCAAGACGGCACGCGCGGCACTTATCGACCATGCCGGCCGCAAGGCCGACCTGCGCATTTCCTACATGCTATTCGAGAAAGTGCTCAACACTTCGCTCAGTGCTCGCCCGGCATCCACCGGCGAGTATGCCAACCGCGTTACGCAATACGAATTCGTCCGCGAATTCTTCACCTCCAACACCGTCAGCACCTTCATCGACACCGCCTTCGTCTTCATCTTCCTGTTGGTGATCTACGCCATATCAGGATGGCTGGTGATTATTCCGATAGTCGCCTTCGTAGCCGCGGTCGCCATCGGGCTTGTTGCCCAGCAGCGCATCGGCAAGCGTGTTGCCGCTTCCATGAATGAGGCTTCGCAACGTCAGGCGTTGCTGGTCGAGTCGATATCCACGGTCGAGACGATCAAGTCCCTGCGTGCCGAAGCCTATCTGCTGCGGAAATGGCGCGAGCATTCCAAAAACGCGGCCAATACATCAGAAAAGATCAAGCAGCTTTCCGCAGCCGCAGCCAACATGACGCAGTTCGTCCAGCAATTGGTGACTGTAGCGCTGGTGGTGGCTGGTGCTTACGCATTCGACAACGGATCGATTTCCACTGGAGCCATTATCGCCGCGGTCATGCTTTCGGGCCGCGCTGTGGCGCCGCTCGGGCAACTGGCCATGACTATTGCCCGCTTTCGCCAAGCCATGCTGTCGCTTCGGGTGTTGAATTCCATCATGCAACAGCCTGAAGACCGGCCCGACACGGTCGGGTTCGTCAATCGCCCGATCCGGGTCGGCGCCCTGACGCTGCGCAATGTCGGCTTTGTCTATCCAGGGACCGAGACCGAGGTTCTGACAGGCGTCAACCTCTCGATCAATCCCGGCGAGCGCGTTGGCATCATTGGCCGTATCGGATCCGGCAAGACGACCTTCGGCCGGCTGGTCGGGCGGCTGTTCCTCCCCACCAGTGGCGAGCTACTGCTCGATGGCATCGATGTGCGCCAGTATCACCCTTCCGAGGTTCGCGCCGCCGTCGGCATCGTCGCCCAGGCCGGCGACCTCTTCTCGGGCACGATCAAGGAAAACCTGCTCATGGCGCGCCCGGAGGCAACCGACGAGGACATCATCCTCGCTGCCAAAGCTGCCGGCGTCGACGAGTTCGTCTCGCGCCATCCGCGCGGTTACGACATGAATGTCGGCGAGCGCGGCACCAATCTGTCCGGTGGCCAGCGACAAGCGGTGGCGATCGCACGGCTTCTGCTGACCAGGCCGAAGATCGTCTTCCTCGACGAACCGTCTGGATCGATGGACCTGGCCTCCGAGCGTCAGCTCATCAAGCAGTTGAAGGTCGCCTTCGACGACAAGACCACGCTGATCATATCGACCCACCGCTACAGTATGCTGGAAATCGTCGACCGCCTGATCGTTGTCGAACAAGGGCGTGTCGTCGCCGATGGCCCCAAGGAGAAAGTCATTCAGGCATTGCAGAAGCCCAATGGCTAAGATTTTGTCGTCTCAAGGGGTGATTATATTGGCTTTGTTCAATATAATGGAGTTCTAATGATAGCCAGGGAGGACAGGCCGCCTTTATTTGCATCGGCTGTGGTGCTGATCATCGCAGCCCTGTTTGCGGCGTTTGTGGTATGGGCTTCGTTCGCCGAGATCGACGAGATCGCGCGTGGCGAAGGCAAGGTCATTCCGGCCTCCAAGACCCAGATCGTGCAGGCAAGCGAAGCCGGCGTGGTCCAGGAGATCGCCGTGAAGATCGGCCAGGTGGTCAAGAAGAACGACCTCATCATTCGACTCGACAACACGGTCAGCACCTCGAGCCTAGGCGAACAGCAGGCAAAGGCGCGCACGCTCAGCGCACGCATCGCCCGGCTCAAGCAGGAGCAGGAAGGCCGGATCGGCGAGCCGCTCGCTTGCCCCGAAAGCCTTGTGAAGACAGCCCCCGAGATTTGCGAGAACGAGCAGAAGCTGCTGGTGGCACGCAGGCAAAATTTCGAAACCAAGCTCAATGTGCTGAAGTCACGGCTGGACCAGCGCGAGAAGGAACTGAACGAGGCGAAGGTCAATGTCCAGCGCCTGACGGAGAGCCTTGGCGTCAGTAACAGGGAAGCCGAGCTCGTCACCTCCATGGTCAAGCGCAACTTGATGGCCAAGACCGAACAGATCCGCGTCGACCGCGAACAGACGGAGATGCGAGGACAGCTCAATCTCGCCGACGAGACGATCAAGCGGACCGGTGCTGCGATCGTCGAGGCCAAGCTGCAAGTCGACGAGTTCGGCCTGCAGTTGCAACAGGAAGCGCTTGACGAACTGACCCAGGCGCTAGCCGAACTCTCGGTCGTCGAAGAGACGATCCGCGGCGCCAGCGACCGTGTCGCCCGCACCGACATCCGCTCGCCGGTCGACGGCATCGTCAACACGCTCGACGTCAACACGCTGGGCGCCTTCGTCCAGCCTGGCGCCGTGGTGGCAGGCATCGTTCCGACGTCCGAGACCTTGCTGGTCGAAGCCCGCGTCTCGCCGCGCGACGTCGCTTTCATCCGTCCGGATCAGAAGGCTCTGATCAAGGTCTCGGCCTATGATTTCTCGATCTTCGGCGGCCTCGACGGCAAGGTCCAGAACATCACCGCCGACAGCCTGGTCGATCAGAATACCGGCGAACCCTACTATCAGGTCCGGGTCTCGACTGACCGCTCGGCGCTGGAACGGGACGGCAAGTCCTATTCCATCATTCCCGGCATGATCAGCACGGTGGAGATCATCACCGGGCGCAAGACGATCCTGACCTATCTGCTGAAACCCATCAACAAGGCGCGCGACGAGGCGCTCCATGAACGGTAGCGGAGTGTCGCCCGGTGGACCCGCGCTCCACATTTACTCGGCCGACGATCTGACCTCGGATTTCCGCGTTGTCGTGCGCCAGGGCACGCGGCGCGGCATCAAGCTCGAACGGGTGTTCTGGGCAACGCTGAAACAGCTCGCCGAAGACAAGCACCTGACGCTCGGCGAAATGGTCGACCAGATCGAACTGTCCAACAACGAGACCGGCAACCTGACCTCGGCCATCCGCGTCGCCTGCCTGCGCTGGATGACCGATCAAAGTGCGGCACTGGCCAAACTCGCTTCGCTCAGGACCATCAACGCCATCCTGGGCGCCTGCCCGGCGCCGGCCTTCGCATTGTCGTCGACAAAGAAGATCCTGACCTTCAATCCGGCCTTCCAGAACCTGGTCAAGCGGCATTTACCCGTCGGCTTTGGTGAAGAAGCCCGCCGCGACCTCAGGCTGTCCCTCGACCTGAACGTCGCCGATATCTTCACAAGGCTCGATGCCAACTACGGCATACCCATCGCCAGCGGCTTCGTCCTCGCCACTGCCGAGCGGCGCTATCGCGGCCAGCTCAACATCGTCCGCGCCCCCGTCAAGTCGCCGGATCTGCTGCTTTCCTTTGTCGTCAACGGATAGTTGCAGCCAAGACTCCTGGCTTCAACAGGACACCTTGCGCGATACTCACGACACCTAGCCGAAGTCTGTTCGGAACAGTGCTCCGGCGCATCTCACATCGCTAAATTAACCACCCGTTAAGTTTTCCTGCGTGCCTGCATAATGGGATATGCAGCTTTGCGCACGCCCCCGTTGCAATCACCCAAATCTCGTTGCTCTGCTGCGGCCAGCAAGAAATTAGGGGATGGGCTATGGCAACCTCCGTTGACCTGGGAAATCTTTCGGCAACTGCAACCGGTAGCGACCCGCTGCTCGACCAGGCAGTGCCATTGTCGGAGGTGCAGCTCCTCGCGCAGGCGACCGAGCCGGCAGCAAAAGCCGACCCTGTTCCGGTCGATGCCGGCTCCGGCCAGCCCATCCAGGCGGCCCAACCCAATGCCACCCCAGCCGCGCCGGCCACACCAGCCGAATATACCGCCGACGCCTCCAACGTTGTCCACCTGCCGGCCAACGTCTCGGTCGACAACATCAAGGTCGACGGCAAGAACCTGATCCTCGAGCAGGCCGACGGCACCGAAATCGTCGTCAAGGACGCTGCCTCGAACGTGCCGACCTTCATGCTCGGCGACGTCGAGCTTCCACGAGTTGCCCTGATCGCAGCGCTTGAAGCCGGCGGCGTCGATGTCGCTTTTGGTCCTGACGGATCGATCTCGGTTGGACCTGGTTCGGCCAACAGCTCCGGCGGCAATTTTGAGGCCCCTATTGGTGGTATCGGCAATGGCTTCGACCTGTCGGCTCTGCTGCCACCAACCGCATTGCAGTTCCCGCAATACGAGTATCGCGAACTCTTCCCGGGCGGGCGGCGCAATCGTGCGCCGGAAATGCTCGATTTCGCGGTAAGGGTGTCCGAAGAAGGACTTCAGAACGGCATCAAGGATGACTCGGGAAGTAGCGACACGACCGATCAGGCCATTGCGACGGGCCCGTTTTCGGCGACTGATGCGGATGGCGATCCGTTGTCATATACGTTTGGCGTGCCGTCGTTGCCTGCAGGCATGGCAGACTTATACTCCGGCAATGACAAAATCGAATGGATTGGACAGGGCACCAGTCAGTTGGTTGGTATGGCCAGTGGCTTACCGATCATAACCATCACCGCAACGGGCGATAGCTATTCTGTCGTCCTCTCCGGACCGATCAACCATCCCATAAGCGGCAGCGAGGATGAGCTGACGCTGGTCATCCCTGTCACCGTCAGCGACGGGAAAGGTGGCACGGCAACGGCCAATATGTCGGTGACCATCGAGGATGATAGTCCCGTCAACAATGCCGCGACGGTCAACCTCGGCACGGTGCATGAAGATGCGCTGAACACGGCAGGTGCCGTTGGCAACAGCGAAGGCGGCCAGAC
>NZ_JACJHY010000019.1:0-101651 GCF_014138625.1 Aminobacter ciceronei | reverse complement strand
CCTGAGCCTTGCCAATGTGTTCACGGCAACCGACAGCGATGGCGATGCGATCGTCATCAATGCCGGGGCGAGCGTGACCATCGAGAACGACATTCCCGTCAACAATGCCGCGACGGTCAACCTCGGCACGGTGCATGAAGATGCGCTGAACACGGCAGGTGCCGTTGGCAACAGCGAAGGCGGCCAGACGGTGACGGCGTCGATCACCGCGGCCCAGATCGCCGCCCTGGTGACGGCGGGCGCCGATGCGCCGGTGGCGATCGCGCTGAACGCTGCGGTGTCGGGCCCGAGCGGCCTGACCCAGGATGGCCATGCCATCAACTTCGTCTATGACGCCAACAGCGGCGTCATCAACGGCGTTGTGGCCGACGGCCCGAATGCCGGCGGCGTGGTGTTCACCATTGCGCCGAACGGCAGCGACTTCACCTTCACGCTGAAGGACAATGTCGACCATGGTGCGCTGGATGTCGGCGGCGGCGACGCCGAGACGACGAGCCTGAGCCTTGCCAATGTGTTCACGGCAACCGACAGCGATGGCGATGCGATCGTCATCAATGCCGGGGCGAGCGTGACCATCGAGAACGACATTCCGGAGTTAATTGCGCAAGACCTGGCAGTTTACAGGGTGACCGGCGTCACATCGGGCAATTACGATTTCGATGTCGGCGCTGACAATGCTCCGTTCCCACAATCCTTCGCCGCGCCGGCGCTGACGTGGACCAACGTCCCAGATGGCTACACATTCGCCCTCAAGCCTGGCACAACGGCGACCTATCAGGCGCAGTTCGTGGAAGATGGCGTCACGAAAACCTACTTTGAAATCACAATCAAAGCTGATGGTACGTACGACTTCAATCTGGTAGATGCAGCGCCCTCAGTCTCCGTGCCGAGCGGCAACCTGTTGAGCGGGATTTCGGGAGGCAGCGGTCTGCCGAGCTATACTATTCCGGCCAGCACGTTCGGCGGCGCCTTTAGTATTGTCATAACCGGCACCAATAACGGCAACGCGGATACGCTAACGATTTCGTCAACCGACCTTGGCGTCGGCGACAATGTCGTGCACAAGAACGGCGACGTCCTGAAATTCGATCTGCTGCAGCAGGCAGGCTATGAGACGAGTACGCTGAGCACCATGACGTTCTCGGTCGCGTCAGCCGGTATAGCGGCTGGCGACGACGTTTCGATCACCGTACGATACACAGATGGCACAACGCAGACGTTCAACGAAGAGGTAACGGCGGGCCCTGGAGGCAGCATGCAACTTGTTGTCGACGGCTTTAACGCGTCAAAGACCGTCGACTATGTCACGATCGATCCGGTTGACAGCAACATGAAAATTACGGGCGTGGCGCTTTCATACACCACGACCATCAACCCTGCCGACCAACTCCTGAACTTCCAGCTCACTGGCACAGACGCAGACGGCGACAAAGCGTCGGATGCGTTTACGGTGACAGTCATGGCCGGTACCAGCGGCGACGACAATATCACAACCGGCAGTTCCAACGATCAGGTCTCCGGCGGCGCGGGCAACGACACTCTCAACGGCGGCGCGGGCAATGACGTGCTGATCGGCGGTACCGGCAACGACGTTCTGAATGGAGGAACTGGTAGCGATACCGCCTCCTATTCTGACAGCGCCACACCAGTTCGCATTAATCTGGACGACAGCGGCAATGCGGCGACCGATACCGCCAGTTTGACCCCTGCTAATGGTGAAGTTGGCGGTGCTGCATTCGGTGATGACTTGATCGGTATAGAAAACCTCACCGGCGGCTCCGCAGGTGACTATCTCGCCGGCAATAGTTCGTCGAATGTCTTGATGGGGCTTGGTGGCGATGATTTTCTGTTCGGCGAGAACGGCAACGACATTCTGAACGGCGGCAGTGGTCAAGACACCATGACCGGCGGAGCAGGGGCCGACACCTTTGTCGTCAGCGCGGATGCGATCGGTGGATCGATCAATGACATCATCTCAGACTTCACGATTGCCCAGGGCGATCAAATCGATCTGAGCGAGCTGTTGAAAGGGCTTGCCGCCGGCACCGATCTGGAAGCGGGGGGGTATGTCAAGATCGAGCAAACCGGAGTCAATACTTCGACCGTCAGCGTCGACGTCGATGGTGGTGGCAATTCCTATCAGGCCGTCGCCGAGCTGCAGAACTTGACCTACAACAGCGCAACAACTGACACGGTGAAGATACTGTTCGAAGATAATTCGGGCACCAAGCACACGGATAACGTATAAGCGTGATCAGGTGCGAATGATTTGGTCGATGTCCCGATGACAAAGGCGATGGCCGACAACAATGACAAGGGCGTAGGTGCGATCTTGCCGACACCCCTTCAAGACGTGGGGGCTGCGCAGGAAGAAGTTCTGCTTGATGCCGGAGTCTTGCTTGCGCTGCTGGCCACGCCTGCGGTCGAACCTGTGGCGCTCGGCGAGATACTGGCCGATGCAGTTATTGGTGACGTCGTCGACATCTCGGACATGCTGCCAGGCATATTCGAAACGACACTGGCTCCGGAGATGGTCGCTGTCGAAGGGCAGCGACTGGATGCGGTCAGCGTGGTCGGCGACCTGATCGACCTTCCGGGCGGCTTTTTTACTTCGGCAGTTGCCTTGGTGCCATTGTTCGACGATGGCGCCAAGGTGCATACTGATGCGTGACAGCAGCTTAGGGTTGGATTGCCGTTTTGACAGTGGGACGCTGGCGAGAACTACTCCCAGTAAAGAGAGGGACTATCGATGCTTGACGGACTGAAGCGGTCGGCCATTGGCGGCCTGTGCGTACTCGCCTTTGCCGGGCAGGTGGCGGCGGCGGACCTCATCGACGTGCCGACGGCAAGCTACTGCCGCCTGGCGACGACGTCGGACCTAGCGCTGAACGAAAACATCGGCGAGGTGAAGACCGAGGTGGTGCGCATGATGGACGAGGCTGTGGCTGCCGCAAACAGCTCGCAGTGGCTCGATTCCTCGCGCCCGGTGTTCGTCTGGGCGTCGGAAGCCAAGGTCGCCTGCGGCAAGGCCTATGGTTACCTCAAGACCAATTATCGCGACGAGGATTACCTCAACAAATGCGAGTGTTTCCACAGCCGCATGGTGGAGTACATGAACTAGTTGAGCGGCGACCGGGCCCGCCCTTCGTAGCGGTCGCTTGATGAGCCCCGGCTCCGCATGATGACAAAGCATGTCGCCCCGGCACTCCTGGCCGCCAGCCTGACGTTTTCGGCTGCGGCCTCGGCTGTGGTTCTGGAGCAGGTACGGCCACAAGCTGAAAGGGTAGTCCACGCGCGCGCCGCGGCCTGTGATGGGCCCGGCAACGAGGCAGACAGGGAAGCGTTCCGTGCCCTCGCCGCCTGCGAGGCCCGCGCCAAGGAATTGCCGGAAGAGTTCGCTCTTGCGGTGATGGAGATCGAGAGCTTCTACGATCCCGAGGCGCGCGGCGGCGATGGCGAGGTAGGGCTCATGCAGGTCATGCCGGCGACCGCCCGCCTGATGGGGTTCCGCGGCACGCTCGATGAGCTGGCCGATCCCCGGACCAACATAGCCCTTGGCGTGCGCTATCTCGCCGGTGCGTTTCGGCTGGCAGAAGGCGATCTCTGCACGACAGTGATGAAATACCGTGCCGGCCACGCCGAAACGCGGTTTTCAGCCCTCTCGGTGCGCTATTGCCTCCGCGCCCGGGCGATTCTCGAACGGGACGGTTTCAAGGTCACCGGCACGGTGCCGGAGGCGACGTTCGGCTTTGCCGCCGTGGCTGGCCTGGGCGAGGTCAACGCCAAGGGTTCGGCTGCGCCCAAAGGCGTCTGCGTCAGAAGGTCCTTCGTGCCTGGCCCGCGCTACATGCGCTGCGTCGAGTACCGACCGGCAGCGCAGGCGCGCCACATCCGTAGCCTGCGCGCCAAGTTGTTCGGTGGCTAAAACCGATGGCACACCTCGGAAGGCTGCAGGAGTGTCAGTTTGTGCCCAACACGGCCACGGTGATCGGACGCTTGTCCACCCGTCCAACTGACTGGTCAATTTTGCAACAGGTGGCGGAACAATTGCTGGTCTGTTCAACGGTCCCTCGCGAAATGACGTGGACATTCCCCCACGCGATAAGCAGGTTGATGGTCGGGGTGCGAGTTTGCGCTCCTGGGGAGGAATGATGAGGGAACCTAAACGGCTGGGGCGTGCCGCATTGCTGGCGTTCGCCTTGGCGCTGCCGCTCGGCCTTGGCGCATGCCAATCCGACACCAGCACCGAAGACGTCCTCGGCTCCGCGTCGGACGGCCAGATCGGCCCGCAAAATACTTCAGTTGCAAAATCAGGACCTGCGAAATCGGGCGAAAGCCTGGGCAAGGGACCGATCAAGGTGTCGATGCTGCTGCCCTTGTCGGCAGGCGGGACCGCCGGCGACCGCGGCCGCAAGATGCGCGACGCCGCTGCGCTGGCCATGGCCGACCTCGGCAATGACCTATTGACCTTGAACATCGAGGATACCGGTGGCGACGAAACGCGTGCTCGGACCCTGACGACGGGGGCGCTTGCTTCGGGTGCCAAGCTGGTCATCGGTCCCTCCGAGCACGGCGCGGTGCGCCAGCTGGCAGCCGTCTCGGGCGCCAACAGGCCGCTCGTGCTGGCGCTCGCCGACAACTACGCCGGCGCACCGGGCGTCTATTCGGTGCGGCTCAACGAGGCCGACAGCGCTGCGGCTGGTGCAGCGGCCATTGCCGCCAAGGGCGCGCGCAAGTTCGTGCTGTTCATGGCTGAAGGCGATGCCGGCAAGGTTATCGAAAAACGCGTTGCGAACAGTCTCAGCATCTATGGTGCGTCACTGGCGGTAGCGCTGCCTTTCGGTCCAGCCGGTGGCGGTTCGGACAAGGCAGTTGCAGACATGATGGCACTTGTCGACGATCCACAGGCCATCGTCATCGCCAGCGGCAGCGCCAATCCGGCGCCTCTTGTCTCGGCGCTGAAGGCCAAGGGCGTGCTCGGCAAGAACGTTGCGCTGGTCGGCTCCACCCGCTGGCTCGAGCACGGCATAAGCGACCCGGCACTGCAGGGCGCCCACATCGCCACCCTCGACGCGGCCGAGATCGGGCCGATCGCCGACCGCTTCCGCAAGACCTACAATTACGAACCTGACATCAACGTCGCCTATGGCTACGACACGGTTGCCCTGGCCGCCGGCATTGCCAGCGCCATGGGTCCGAAGGGCTTCACCAAGAAGGTGATCGAAAACCCGACCGGCTTCCGTGGATCGACCGGCATCTTCCGCTTCCGCGACGACGGCGCCGGCGAACGGGCAATGCCCTTCTTTCGGATCGAAAACGGCAAGCTGAAGCAGATCGAGAAATCGACGTCAGGGTTCTGACAGCTCATTCGATGCAGGCACGAGCTCCTATTGCAGTGTCTGGCCGCCGTCGGCGAGCAGGGTCTGGCCGGTGATCCACCCGCTCAATGGCGAGGCGAGGAACAGGACTACGTTTGCGATGTCTCCGGGCGTGCCGAAGCGGCCAAAGGGAAAACTCGCCTGCGTCCTGTCGTAGAGCGCCGGGTTCTGAATCCGGCATTTGTCCCACCATCCGCCAGGAAATTCCAGAGAGCCCGGGGCAACGCAGTTGACGCGAATGCCCTTGCCGGCAAGGGCTGCGGCCTGCGACCGGGTGAAATGCATGATCGCCGCCTTTGCCGCCCCATAGGCCGGTGTCGTCGGGGCGGGTGCGAAAGCAGTGCGCGAGGAGATGTTGATGATCGCCGGGTTGGTCCCGTTTTCCAGGTAGGGTTGCGCGGCCGATGATGCACGAACGGTGGCGAGTACGTCCACACTGAGGCTTGCGGCCCAGTCCTGTTCGGTGTCGGAACTGGCCTTGCCGGTGGCGTTGTTGACCAGGATGTCGATGCCGCCAAGCCTGGTAGCGGCTTCCTCGACATACGCCTTGATCGAGGCGTGCTCGGCGAGCTCACAACAGGCCGCGTGGGCGACGACACCGTGCATTGCGATCCTTTCTCCGGCAGCTTCAAGGTCGCTTTTGCCGCGGGCGCAGATGGATACCGAGGCCCCAGCCTCGGCGAATGCAAGCGCGACATGGAGGCCAAGCCCTCTGCTGCCGCCGGCGATGACGACATGGCGCCCTCTGAGATCGAGCTCGAACATCTGATACCCTCCCCGCGTTCTCGCCCGCGAACTTATCTGCAATAATTTCATGCTCAAGGAGAAAATTTCCTTGCATGATCCCTTGGCATCGCCATGCTGGGGCGGGTGTGCATGCCCGACGAAGCCATATTGCACCACCAGCTTCGGCGATCTGCCGAGGTTGCGCGATGGCCAGCCACGGAAGGGAAAGCTGTGGTGTGATGGCACGGAGGCGCCTTGCGAATGTGTGGAAACAACAACAGTGGAACAGGCGAGCTGGCAAATTCGGACATGCGGAAAATGACCACCAAAGAACCGGAAGAGCTGGCGACACTTGAAGCCGATGGGGCTGTTCGCGAAATCAATCGGACTGCGCGCAGGGCTTCGGGCCGCAAGCCGAGCCGCAAGACCGAAGGCGTGCAGGAAAAGATCCTCGACGCTGCCGCCAAGGTGTTTGCCCAGAAGGGTTATCAGCTCACCAAGCTCAGTGAAATTTCCGACGCGATCGATCTTCATGTGACGGCGCTGCGTTATCACTTCCCGACAAAGGACGTGCTGGTCGAGGAAATGATCAACAGCCTGACCCGGGAGCTGCATTTGAGACTCCTGGCCACGCTGCAGCAACTGCCGCCGGAAACGTGCTATCGCGCGCGCATCGAGGCAGCGGCGATCACCTATCTCAACACGACGCTGCAGAAGCTCGACTACATCGCTGCGCATGGCAATGTCATCAATCAGGTTCCAGAGGATGTGCGCGAGCGGCATTTCGGGCTGTTGAACGAGACCAACAGGATCTGGCGCGACCTGATGGCGGCCGCTTCCGAGGCAGGCGAACTCAGGCCAGGCATCAATGTGTCGCTCGCCAACCAGGTGCTGCAGGGAACACTGATCTGGACCCGCGAATGGTACCGGCCGGGGGGGCTCACGCCGACCGAGCTCGCCGTGCAGATCCTCGATATCCTGTTCGATGGCATCGCGCCGCGTTAGGCACTGCTGTCAACGTGCAGCGGCCTCTGGGGAGAAATGGGTTTCGAACTTGCCATCGAGCCCCTTGAAGGCTTGTGCATCCTGAGGTGGCGGCAACTGGGCCGAGATGACAGGCCATTTCGCTGAATACTGCCTGTTTAGCGCCAGCCACTTTTCCGCCAGCGGGTTGGTATCGGCGAGGATCGCATCGGCCGGGCACTCCGGTTCGCATACCCCGCAGTCGATGCAAACCTCTGGGTCGATCACCAGCATGTTTTCGCCTTCGTGGAAGCAGTCCACCGGGCAGACAGCCACACAGTCGGTGAATTTGCACCGTACGCAGGCGTCGGTCACCACATAAGTCATTTTTCGTCTCTCCAAAGCCGTGGCGGGAAGCTAGCGAACATTTTTTGTACTTCAACATGAAATTTCATGTTCGAGGAGAAAAAATGTCTTGCACTCCAAACCGGAAGCCCGTAGCTCTAGGGCCACCAGCAACCGGGAGGGGTTACTTGGAACTCGATCTTTTCATTTCCGGCATTGGCGGGCAGGGCATCCAGCTCATCGGCAAGTCGCTGGCACTCGCTGCCATCAAGGATAGCCGGCATGTGATGCTTGCCGGCGAGTATGGCGGCCACATGCGCGGCGGCAGTTCGATCGGCACCGTCGTCATCGGCGCGAAGCCCTTGAAGGCGCTGCCTATCCTTCCGCATGCCGGCTCGGCCATCGCAATGTCGCATCTGTTCTGGGAGCGCGTCGGTTCGCGTCTGCGGCCGGGTTCGTTCGTGCTGGCCGAAGAGACCGTCGCGGCCGACCTGCCCGATATGGAACAGCACAGGCTTGTGAAGCTGCCTGCCACGGCGATCGCCACCGAGCTGGGAAGCCGCATGGCCGCCGGCATGGTGATGCTCGGCGCCTTCGCGGCGCTCACCGGTGCCGTGGAAATCGACAGCGCTGTGGCTGCAATGGCCGAACAGATCCCATCCTATCGCCGCCAGCACATCGAAGCCAACGAGCGGGCGATACGTGCTGGTGCAGCCTCAGTCACGCCGATGGCCTTCGCCGTCGACCTCGACGCACGGGAGGTCGCATGAGACAGGTCACGCGCGGCACGCTCGTCATCGATGCCGACCGCTGCAAAGGTTGCGAACTCTGTATCGTTGCCTGTCCGCCGAGGGTCCTGACCATGTCCAGGACAGGTAACGCCACCGGCTATCTCTATCCCGAACTTGCACCCGGTTGCACCGGCTGCACCGCCTGTCAGCAGGTGTGCCCCGATTTTGTCTTCGAAGTCTACAAGTACCACGAGCCGATCGTTTCGGGCTCCGACGCCGAAAGGATGCAGTGATGACGATGCGCCTGATGGATGGAAGCGAGGCGATCGTCGAGGCGGCGATCCAGGCTGGCCTGCGCTTTTATGCTGGCTATCCGATGTCGCCGGCGACCGAGCTGCTCGAATACATGGCCGAGAAACTGCCGCACCATGAAGGGGTCTGCATCAATGCGGCGACGGAGATAGAAGGCATCAACATGGCGCTGGGTGCTGCAGCCGGTGGTTTTCGCGCCGCCAGCGGCTCCTGCGGCCAGGGCCTGGCGCTGATGCAGGAGGCGATCGCGGAGGCCGCGCTCAACGAGACGCCGATCGTCATCTTCAACATGGCCCGCAACCAGCAGGATTATTTCCAAGCGACACGCGGCGGCGGTTGGGGTGACTACCGCACCATCACGCTGGCGCCAAAGGATCTGCATGAGGCGGTCGAGCACGCGCAACTCGCCTTCCACCTCGCCGACAAGTACCGCGTGCCTGTCATCTTCATGGGCGACAATCTGCTCGCCCGCACCCAGATGGGAACGACGCTGCCGCAGCTTGACCTCGCGCCGCTGCCGCCCAAGGACTGGCAGCTCGACGGCACTTCGGGTGGCACCGGCAAGTCGCGCCAGATCTGGACCTTCGGTTGTGGCAAGACCAACGACCCCGGTCCCGGCCCGAGCAAGCACTGGGAGCGCATCGCCGCCAAGTTCGACGCCATCGCCGAAGTCGAAGCGCGCTATGAAGAGGGCTTCACGGACGACGCTGAAACGCTCGTCGTCGCCTTCGGCTCTGGCGGCAAGTTCGTCGAGCATGTGGTGCGCGAGATGCGCGCCGACGGCCACAAGGTGGGCTACTTCCGCCCTGTTACACTGTGGCCTTATCCGGGAGAAGCGCTCGAGCGGGCGTCGCAGGGCTGCAAGCGCGTGCTGGTGTTCGAGCTCAATGCCGGCCAGATGATCGATGACGTCAGGCTCAACGTGCACGACCGCAAGCTGGTCAAGGCTATCGGCGGCGTCAGCTTCGATGAGTCCGGCCTGAACCTCGGCCCCCTCATGGATGCGACCGTGATCCGCGAGCGCATCGAGCTAGCCATCCACGGAGCCAGCAAATGAGCATCGTCATGACCACGCGCCCGCCCGAGGCGCCCAGCAACAAGGTGGCTTCGTTCAAGCCGACGCTGCTGCAGACCGAGGAACATCATCTTTGCCCAGGCTGCGGCGAGCCGGTGGCCATCCGCCTGGTGCTCGAGGTCATCGAGGAACTCGGCCTAGCTCAAAAGAACGTATCGATCATCGGCCATGGTTGTTACGGCTCGTTCATCATGACGATGGATGTCGACTCCACGCTTTGCCTGCACGGACGCGCACCCGCGGTTGCGACCGGCCTCAAGCGCATGCGTCCGGAGGTCGCCGTATGGACGTTGCAAGGCGATGGCGACATGACCAGCGAGGGTCTCGCCGAAATACTGCATGCGACGGCACGCGGTGAAAACATCACCTGCATCCTGCTGAACAACGGCGTGTTCGGCGACACCGGCGGCCAGATGACGGCATCCTCCGTCATCGGCCAGCGCACCAAGAACACGCTCGAAGGCCGCGATGCCGCCTATCACGGCTATCCCATCGTCATCGGCGATATGGTGGCGGCGATGCCGGGATCGGCCTTCGTGGCGCGCGGCTCGGTGCACAACGCCGCCTCGATCGCGGCGACGCGGCGACTGATCCGCAAGGGCTTCCAGCGACAGATGGAAAAGAAGGGGCTCAGCCTCGTCGAGATCCTGACCATGTGCCCGACCGGCTGGTTCGTGCCGGCATCTGGTGGCGCGGACTACATGATGGAGTCGCTCGGCAAGACCTACCCGCTGGGCGAAATCAAGGACATTGCGGCTACGGAACAGGCATGATGCAACGGCACGTCCATCGCATACTCGATCTTGCTGTCAGCTCGACGCCGAATGCGCTCGCAGCGTCGCTCGATGAACACACTGTCACGTTCGCCGAGGTCGATGGCGCTGCCAATGCGATGGCAAGGGTCCTCCAATCCCTCGGCATCAAGCGTGGCAGCCGCATTCTGTTTCAGGCCGAAATGACACTCGATCATCTGGCTTTTTATTTCGCCAGCCAGCGACTGGGGGCCGCCTTCGTGCCGCTGAACCCGGCGCTGTCGCAAGATGAGCTGTTGCCGATTGCCGACTATATCCGGCCAGACCTTCTCGTGCTCGATCCGTTGCGGCAGCACGGCCATCGCTTCTCCTCAGCCTGCGCCGATGTTCCGGTGGCGATCCTCGGCGCTGGCGCCGCGGCAACTGCGGGCGTGAACCTTGATGCTCTCGCCAGCAGGGCCAGTTGCGACCGACTTCCCGACCTTGGCGTCGAGGAAGAGGACAGCCACGCGATCTTCCTGACCAGCGGCAGCACGGGCCGGCCGAAGGGCGTGGTGCTGTCACATAAGGCAAGTTGGCTGCGCTCCTATCTCGGCGCTTCGCGTTTCGTCACGTCAGGTGGCCGTGGCGAACTGATGACGTTCCCGATGTTCCATTGGGCCGGCTGGAACTACCTGATGGAGAACTGGGCGCATCGGCGCGCTGTGCACTTCGTCAGCCGTCCCGAAGGCGACATGCTTGCCCGCGCCATAGACCGCTGGAAACCGGCTTTTCTCTACTGCATTCCGGCTGTCTGGGAGCGGCTGCTCGCCTCCAACGTCGCTTTCGACGCTACGGTGGTGCGCTCGGCGGCGTCAGGCACGTCGCGCTTCGACCCCGTGCTGATGGACCGCATCCGTGCCCGCTTTCCGCGCGCCTATCGCGCTGCAATGTACGGCTCCACCGAGTTTGGCGCGGCACTTGGCCTCAACGATTCCGAGATCGATCGCAAGCCCGGCAGTGTAGGCCTGCCCCTGCCTGGCAACGAGACGCGCATTGTCGATGGCGAGTTGCAATTGCGCTCACTCAGCATGATGGACGGCTATTTCGAATTGCCCGATCAGACTGCCGAGGTGTTCGTCGACGGCTGGTATCGCAGCGGCGATGTCGCCGAGACGGATGACGAAGGCTTCCTGACCATCACGGGTCGCCGCCGCGAGGTCATCCGCTCGGGTGGCGAGACGGTTGCACCTGCCGAGGTGGAGCTCGCGCTCGCCGGCTGCCCGGGCATCCGTTCGGTCGCCGTTGTTGGTTTGCCGGACCCCGTATGGGGCGAACTGGTCTGTGCTGCCGTCGTACTCGACCGCCCGGGCGAATGCCCGAGCCTGGAGGCCGTGCGCAGCCATCTCGGCCAGTCGCTGGCGACCTTCAAGCATCCGCGCCGCATCGTGGCTGTCGACGAACTGCCAAAGACGCCGGCCACCGGACAGATCATGCGCTCGCGCGTGAGGGAGTTGGTTCTGCAGATCCACTGACCGCATTCATCCGGGGAGGAGGAAGCCCCGGTCTTTTGGGAGGAAGACATGCGATTGAACAGAAGACATTTTCTGACGACCTCGGCAGCGGGCGTCGGCGCGCTGGCTATGCCTGGCATCTTGCGCGCGCAGCAGGGAGAAGCTGTACGCATAGGCCTGATCACCACGTTGAGCGGCCCGGGCCAGCTCTACGGCAACTATATCAAGGATGGTTGCGAGATTGCGGTCGAGCGCCTCAATGCTGCCGGCGGCGTCAATGGCGCGAAGATCGAGCTGGTGGTGCGTGACGACAAGAACTCGCCCGAAGGTGCCGTCACTGCTTTCCGCGAACTGACCGGCAACGGCATCAAGCTGTTCGCCCAGGGCACCTTCACCGCCAACCTGCTCGGCACCTTGCCGCTGCTCGAGGAAGCTGACGTCACCATGGTGATGGTCGGGGCATCGGCGCTTGCACTGACCCATGAAGCCTTCAATCCGCGCGCCTTCCGCCTCGGCTTTTCGTCGCCGATGTGCTTCGGCGGCTATGGCACCCTGATGGCCCAGAAGCACCCGGAGATCGAGAAGTGGGCGACGCTGCGCTCCGACGTCACCGCGCTTGCCGACATCACCAACGCCTTCACCAAGGGGCTGAAGGCAGAAACCGAAAAAGCCGGTCGCAAGGTCGAGGTGCTCGACCCCGTGTTGGTGCCCTATGGCGGGGCCGACTTCCGCAACCAGATTTCCAACATCATCGGGTCGGGCGCGCCGGGGCTGTTCAACGTCCTGCAGGGCGCCGACGCCATCAGCTACTACAAGCAGGCTCGCACCTTCGGTCTCGACGAGAAGTTCAAGGTGCTGTGCGACAGTGCCAACGAGTTCGCCATCGCCAAAGCCATGGGCGCCAACACGCCTGCGTCGCTGTGGAGCTGGACCGGCTGGTATCCGGCTGCCAACAAGGGCAATCCGGTCAGCGACGAGGTCCACAAGGCCTACATCAAGCTGCGCGGCGACGAATATCCGAACTGGTACATCGGCGTTTCGCACGACAGCATCCTGACGATCGCTAATGCCGTCGCCAAGGCGGGTTCGCTCGACGCGGCCAAGCTGATCCCGACCATCGAGACCGAGACGCCGCAAGGGGCGCTGGGCAAGATCCAGTTCCGCAAGGAAGACCACGGCTTTGCCGGTGACCTGACCTACATCCGCTTCGGCCGCGACGACAAGAATGCCAATGGCTGGAGCGTGTTCGAGACGGCGCAGCTTCCGGGCGCGGAGTTCCTGGAGAAGGCAACTCCTGGCTCCAAGCTCAACTAGAGGCGGAAAATCAGATGTTCACGCTGGTCAACGGTCTCACGACCGGGATGGCCGTGTTCCTCGTCGCCGCGGGTCTGACCCTCGTCTTCGGGATCATGCGCATCCTCAACTTCGCCCATGGCGCCTTCTTCATGATCGGCGCCTATGTCGCGAGCTCGCTCGTCGGCTCGGCTCCGCGTTCGGTCCTGGCGCTGGTTGCCGCGGCCGTCGTTGCGGCGCTGGTGGTGGGCGTCCTCGGGATCGTTGTCCAGCGTTTCGTCCTTCGGCGCATTCAGCATGTCGACGAACACTACATGCTGATCGCTACCTTCGCGGTGATGCTTGTCTGTGTGGGCTTCGTGAAGCTTGTCTGGGGACTGGAATTCCTGTCGGTCGATCCGCCGCCCGGCATCGATACCGGTGTCGACATCTTCGGTCTGTTCGTGCCGTCCTTTTCGCTGTTCATCATCGGCTCCGGCATCGTCGTTTTCCTGGTACTCGACTTCGTCATCCATCGGGCCTGGGCCGGCAAGATGATCACCGCGATCGCCCGTGACGGCTGGATGGCCGAATTGCTGGGCATCAACGTTCCGGCGGGCATCATGGCGGCGGTTGGCGGCAGCTTTGCCCTTGCCGGGCTTGCCGGCGGACTGCTGCTGCCCAATCAGACGCTGTCGCCGGCGCTCGGTGACACCTTCCTGCTGCTCGCCTTCATCACCGTTGTCATCGGCGGGCTGGGCAATGTCCGCGGCGCCTTTATCGCCGCCATCCTGCTCGGCCTGATCGACGGCCTCAACACAATGTTCCTGCCGGCCTATCCGGGCGTTGCCGTCTATGTCGGCATGGTCGCCTTCCTGCTGATGTGGCCGAACGGCATACTCGGGGAGAGCCGGCTATGAACCGCACCATTTCGGGCGCTCTGCTCGCTGTCCTTGCGGCAGCGCTTGTCCTTCTGCCCTTCTGGGCCAATTCCGGGCTTGTGTTCCTCGCTGGCACGACGATGGTTGTCGCCGTCTTCGCACTCTCCTGGAACCTGCTGTTCGGTTATGCCGGCCTGGCCAGCTTCGGCAGCGGTGGGCTGTTTTCCATCGGCGCCTATACGATGGCAGTGACACTGCGCGGCGGGTATGAAGGGCAGTTCCTGCTGCTGATCGCCCTGTCGACGGCCATTGGCGGAGCGGTGGCGTTTGCCATCGGTGTCGTGGCGCTCAGGCGGTCGACCGGCATCTTCCTGGCCATCCTGACGCTGGCGCTGGCCGAGCTGCTGCGCATCACGCTCGCCAAGATCCATTGGCTGGGTGCGGAGGACGGCATCCCGAGCATTGTCCGGCCGAAGGCCTCCATCGGCGTTGCTACTGTCGATCTCGCCCAAGGCAACCACTACTACTGGTTCCTGTGCGTCGCCTGCGCTCTTCTGGTGGCCCTGTGCTGGTGGATCGCCCACGGCCGCTTCGGTCGCACGTTGCGCACGATCCGGCTGGACACCGAACGCGCCGCGTTCATGGGCGTCGACACCCATCGCTACCGCCTGGTCGCATTCACCATTTCGGGTGCGATTGCCGCCTGTGCGGGCTCGCTCTTCGCGCCCTGGGCCCAGATCGTCACGCCTGACATCGGCAACATGATGCGCTCGACGCAACCGATACTGTTCACCCTTCTTGGCGGTGCTTCGTCCTTCTGGGGGCCGATGATCGGTGCCTTCCTGTTCTCCGCAATCGAGTTCTCGACGCGCACCCTGGTCGGCATCCAGGAGATCATCACCGGCGGCATCCTGCTTGGTGTCGTACTGCTGTTTCCCACTGGCGTGGCCGGTGCCTGGAACGCGCTGGTCGCCCGTCTTGCTGATCCATATCGGGCCGAGGCGAAGGCCAAAGCGACGACCCTCCGGCCGGTGAAGGAGTAGGCGTTATGATCCGGCTGCATTCCGTCGACAAGAGTTACGGCGCGCTCAAGGTACTGCACGGCATCGAGGCGGAGATTCTGGAAGGTGAGACCTTCGCCATCATCGGCCCCAATGGCGCCGGCAAGACGACGCTGTTCAAGGTCATGACCGGCGAAGTCGGCTGCGAGGCGGGCACCGTCGAGTTCCTCGGCAAGGATGTAACGAAGGAACCGGCATACCGCCGCACACGCGCGGGCATGGGCCGCACCTTCCAGATGGCGCGCATCTTCAAGGAAATGACTGCTGAGGAGAACATCGTCGTTGCCATCGAGGCGCGCGCCAAGAACATGGGACAGCGGGACACCCCCTGGTATCAGGTCAGACCGTCGCGCGCGACCGTGGACGAGGCCGGTGAAATCCTGGCCAGGCTGTCGCTCGAGCGCAAGGCAAGGATTGCCGCCGCCCAACTGTCGCATGGCGACAAGAAGCGCCTGGAACTTGGCATCACGCTCGCCGGGCGGCCCAAGGTTCTGATGCTCGACGAACCCACCGCAGGCATGTCGCCCAGCGAACGCGTTGGCGTGACCGAGCTGATCCGCAGCATCAGTGGCAAGGGCAGCGGCCTGACCGTCATCATGACCGAGCACGACATGGGCGTCATCTTCGGGCTGGCCGACCGTATCATGGTGATGAACCAGGGCCGCAAGATCGCGGAAGGCAGCATCGATGATATCCGCGCCGACCCTGTGGTGCGCGACGTCTACCTCGGCAAGGAGGCGCATCATGCTTGAGGCGAACCGTATTAACGCCTTCTATGGCAGCAGCCACATCCTGCACGGCGTCGACCTCGATGTTCCCGTCCTCGGCCGGGTGGCCGTGATCGGCCGCAATGGCGCGGGCAAGTCGACGCTCTTGAAGTCGATCATGAATGCCGGCCCGACCGTCGACGGCGAGGTCCGCTGGGAGGGCCGGTCGCTCAAGGGCCTGCCGGCGTTCATGCGGGCACGGCTCGGCCTGCAGCTGGTACCGGAGGACCGACGTATCTACCAGCATCTGACGGTGCGCGAGAACATCAGGATGGCTGCCTATGCAACCGCGCCCGGCCGTACGCCCATTCCTGCTCAGGAGATCGTCGACCGCTTCCCGATGCTGCAGCCGATCAGCGAACGCGGCGGCGGCCAGATCAGCGGCGGCCAGCAGCAGATGGTGGCGATTGCCAGGGCAATCGCCTGCCGCCCGCGGTTGCTTCTGCTGGACGAGCCGACCGAGGGGCTGGCACCGGCGATCGTCGAGCAGCTTGCCATCAGCGTGCATGAACTGTGCGAGGCCGAGCAGGCAGCGCTGCTGTTGTGCGAACAGAACATCTGGTTTGCCAGGCAGACAACCGACACGGTGCTGGTGATGGACACCGGCCGCATCGCCTTCCGCGGCAGTTGGCAGGAGTTTGACGCCGACCCTGACATCAAGCAACGGCACCTGGCCGTCTAGCCGAGTACCCACCCACACGTCCACCGTCCAAACGGACCTGAACCCTTAGCGAGGAGCACGGGGAATGAGCAACCTTACCCAACAGCAGGTGTTGAGCGTGCATCACTGGACCGACACACTTTTCTCCTTCACCACGACACGCGATCCGGCGTTCCGCTTCGAGAATGGCCAGTTCGCCATGATCGGGCTGGAGGTGGATGGCAAGCCGCTGCTGCGGGCCTACAGCGTGGTCAGCCCAAATCATGACGAAACGCTCGAGTTCCTGTCGATCAAGGTGCAGAATGGCCCGCTGACCTCGCGGCTCCAGCACCTCACTGTTGGCGACAGCATCGTGGTCGGCCGCAAGGCGACAGGTACGCTGCTGCTTGCCAATCTCACGCCAGGCCGCAATCTCTACTTGTTCGGTACGGGCACGGGGCTGGCTCCTTTCATGAGCCTCATCCGCGACCCTGAAACCTTTGAACGCTATGAGCATGTCGTGCTGGTGCATGGTTGCCGGCAAACAGACGAACTGGCCTACAAACAACAGATCACCGAGGAATTCCCGGCCAACGAGTATTTCGGCGAATTGCTGTCGGAAAAGCTGATCTACTACCCCACCGTGACGCGGGAACCCTTCCGCAACCGCGGCCGGATCACTGACCTCGTCCGCGCGAGCACACTTGTGTCAGACATCGGCCTGCCGGAGATTTCAGCAGAAAATGACCGAGCAATGCTTTGCGGCAGCCCTGCTTTCATCGCTGACATGCGCGAGATCCTCGAAGGGCTCGGTATGCGTGAGGGCAACAGCTCGATACCTGGCGACTACGTCGTCGAGAAGGCTTTTGCAGAGAGAGCTTAGTTGGGCTGCGATGCGGCGGCAGCGAGACAGTCGCTGCCTCAACGGTCGAGAAATGGAGTTCTCGACGATCATAAGGGATGCACGCCCCCGCAGGAATGAGGGCAGGTGTAACAGTACCTCGTCGATTTCGCCCGGTTGTCCGCCCCGGCATCTCTACTGCGCCTCGATCTGGCGTCTACGCCAAGTTGAAGGCGCTTCGCCGCAGCGGCGGCGGAAAAAGCGCGAGAAATAAGCCGGGTCGCCGAAGCCGGTCTCAAAGGCGATGTCCTCGACCGGCCGGATGGTGAACATCAAGAGCCGCTTGGCTTCGAGCAAACGCCGCTCCAGCACCACGTCCTTGACCGACATGCCCAGCACCTGGCGCGCGGCCTTGTCGAGCAGGTGCGGGGTCGTCGCCAGTGCCGCGACATAGTCGTCGACAAGCCAGGCTTCGCGATAATGCGCTTCGACGGCTCCGCGCAACGCCGTCGCAAGAACGACAGCGGGTGATCCTACCGCCTGCGGCTGACTGTGGTTGAGCCGCGCGATGTAACACAGCGCTGAGGCCGCCAGTTCAGGCATCAGCTTTCCGGCCAGTGGCGCGTCGTCGCGATACTCGGAGGCCAATGTTTCGACGACCGTTGCAAGCCGGCGCCAGCTGTCGCTTTCGCCCTGGCCGGCGACGAAAACCGGCGTGTCGAGCGACAGCTGAAGCTGCCGTGCCAGATCCTTGAGCATGTCGTCGGCTATGGAAACCACTGTCGCGTCGGCATCAGGCTCGACGTCGAAACCATGGACGATACTGCTGGGAACGAAACTGACCGCTGGCGCGGAAAAGTCCCATGACGTGTCTTCGATCCGGTAGTGGCCACTACCCTGGGTCCACAATGTGATCTGGCCCATATGCGGGTGTCGATGCGCTCGAACCTTGCCGAAATGGATGTCTTTTCTGTCGCTTACAGCCTCGACATGGAGAAAGCCGACTTCGAGGAGGCGGCTCGGCTCGCCATAGACGAAAAAGCTCGGAATGTTGGGATCGGATTGCATTCCGGAAAAAGTACAAGCGAATTTGGCAACCTGTCCATCCCCTGCCCGCTCCTTTCGCGCTAGGTTCGGGTATCATCAGGGGAGGACAGCGTGCGTTCCGAAGATTTCCGCCAAGACAAGACCAGGCCATTCACAGGCGCTGAATATCTCGAAAGCCTGAAGGACGGGCGCGAGGTCTATATCAATGGCGAACGCGTGGCCGACGTCACCTCGCATCCGGCGATGCGCAACTCGGCCCGCTCGCTGGCCCGGCTCTATGATGCGCTGCACGACTCCAAGCGCAAGGACAGCCTGACGTCGCCGACCGACACCGGTTCGGGCGGCTTCACCCACAAATACTTCCGCGTCGCGCGCTCGTCGCAGGAACTTGTCGCCCAGCAGGGCGCGATCGCCGAATGGGCGCGCATGTCTTATGGCTGGATGGGGCGGACTGCCGACTACAAGGCGGCGTTGATGAACACGCTCGGCGCCAATGCCGACTGGTACGGCCCGTTCAAGGACAACGCACTGTCGTGGCATAAGCGAGCGCAGGAATCCGTCCTGTTCATGAACCACGCCATCGTCAACCCGCCGATCGACCGCCACAAACCGGCCGACGCGGTCAAGGATGTGTTCGTGCACATCACCAGGGAAACCGACGCCGGCATCTATGTCTCGGGCGCCAAGGTGGTGGCGACATCGTCGGCACTGACGCATTACAATTTCCTGGCCCAGAGTTCGGCCACGGTCACCGAGGATCCTTCGCTGTCGGTGATGTTCATCGTTCCGATGAACGCGCCCGGCATCAAGATGTTCTGCCGTGTCTCCTACGAGCAGACGGCCAACACAGTCGGTACACCCTTCGACTATCCGCTGTCGTCGCGCTTCGACGAGAACGACGCGATCCTGGTGCTGGACAATGTCTTCATCCCCTGGGAGGACGTGCTGGTGCTGCGCGACGCACCGAAGATTCTGTCGTTCCATCCCGCTTCCGGCTTCATGCATGGCTACTGCTTCCAGGGTTGCACGCGCTTTGCCGTCAAGCTCGATTTCCTCGCCGGCCTGCTGGCCAAGGCGCTGCGCGCCACCGGCGGCGATGCCTTCCGCGGCAACCAGGCAGCGCTGGGCGAGGTCATCGCGCTCAGGCACATGTTCTGGAGCTTCTCAAATGCCATGGCCTACAACCCGATCCCATGGGCGAATGGTGCCGTGCTTCCCAATCTCGAGGCCGCGCTATCCTACCGGACCTTCATGTCGGAGGCCTATCCACGCGTGATCGAGACGGTCCGCAAGGTCATCGCCTCGGGCCTGATTTACCTCCCCTCCTCCGCCGCCGATTTCGACAATCCCGACATCAATCCCTACCTCGCCAAGTATGTTCGCGGCTCCAACGACATGGGCCATGTCGAGCGGATCAAGATCATGAAGCTTCTGTGGGATGCGACCGGTACCGAGTTCGGCGGCCGTCACGCGCTCTACGAGCTGAACTACGCCGGCGCGCCCGAAGAGGTCCGTCTGCAGGTGCTGAAGGGTGCCGAGCGCGGCGGTCGCCTGAAGGCGATGGAAGAACTCGTCGACACCTGCATGGCCGACTACGACCAGAACGGCTGGACCGGTGATACCTGGCTGCCGCCGCTTCGCGGCTGACGGCCAAGGGAGGAGAAAAGCCATGCCGGACGTTCTCACGAAGGTCGAGTTCCGCAACGCCATGGCCAGGGTCTGCGCCCCGGTCAACATCGTCTCCACCGACGGTGAAGCCGGTCGCGGTGGCTTCACCGCAACTGCCATGTGCAGCGTTTCTGACGAGCCGCCGACCATTCTGGTCTGCATGAACGGGCGTTCGGCACAGTGCGACATGTTCCTCACCAACCGGCGCTTCTGCATCAATGTGCTTACGCAGGAACATGCACACCTGGCCGGCAAATTCGCGGGCACGACACAGGACATGGATGAACGTTACGCCGCCGCCGACTGGCTCGTCATGGGCTCCGGTTCGCCGGCGCTGACCGACGCCATCGTCAATCTCGACTGTGAACTGGAGACTGTGCACCGCGTCGGCACCCACAACGTGATGATCGGGCGCGTGACCGAGGTTCGGCAGCGCAACGACGGCAACGCGCTGCTCTATGTCGATCGCAACTATGCCCACCCATCGGCGCCTCTCGGCAGTTTCGGCGGCTGAGCCGATCGTATGGAAATGAAGAAAGGGCGGCTCAAGGCCGCCCTTTCTGCTGCCGGCTTTCGGTCGCCAGACTATCCGGCAGCGATCGCCGGAACCTGATCGGCGTAGTGACAAGCCGACTGGCGGCCAGCCGCTACCTGCCGGAGTGCGGGCACTTCACTGCGGCACTTGTCCTGCGCCATCGGGCAGCGCGTGTGGAAAAGGCAACCGTCTGGCGGATTGACCGGACTGGGCAACTCGCCTTTGAGCACGAAACGCTTGCGGGACGCCGCGCGGTCAGGATCGGGATCGGGCGCAGATGAGAGCAGCGCCAGCGTATAGGGATGCAACGGCCGCTCGTAGAGCGGGCCGACCCCCGCGATCTCGACGATACGTCCGAGATACATCACCGCGACGCGGTGCGAGATATGGCGAACCACCGACAAGTCATGGGCGATGAACAGATAGGACAGGCCGAGATCGCGCTGCAGGTCCTGCAGGAGATTGATGACCTGGGCCTGCACCGAAACGTCGAGCGCCGACACCGGTTCGTCGCAGATGATCAGCTTCGGCCGCAATGCGAGCGCCCGCGCGATGCTGATGCGTTGACGCTGCCCACCGGAAAACTCGCGGGGGTAACAGTAGTAGTGCTCCGGGTTGAGCCCGACCCGGCGCATCAGCTCCTGAACCGCGGCTTGACGGCCTTCGGCCGGTGTCATGCCCTGGATCAGGAACGGCGCGCCGATTATATCGCCGACCGTCTGCCGTGGATTGAGCGACGAATACGGATCCTGGAACACCATCTGGATGTCGCGCCGCAGCGCGCGCAGATCGGCCCCCTGGATGTGCGACATGTCGCGGCCCTGAAAGCTGACCCGGCCGCTGGAGACATCGAGCAGCCGGGCGATCAGGCGTCCCGTCGTCGACTTGCCGCAGCCGGATTCGCCGACGAGGCTAAGCGTTTCGCCCGGCGCGACATCGAAGGACACGCCGTCGACAGCGCGGACCGATCGCGCCTGCCCGCCGAACAGACCGGTGGACAGCGGAAAGTGCTTGCTCAGCTTTTCGACCTTGAGCAAAGGGGCAGCGTGTTGCGACGCTGACGATGGCGCGTTCATGGCTGGACCTCGGATGCTGAGGGCTGGCGTGGATTGGAACGGGCGGCGGCCCGGCCGGTATCCGTAAGATGGCAGCGGATGGAATGGCCGGCAGCGATGTCGGTCGGCAATGGCGCCTGGCTGGCGCACAGCCCGTCAGGCACAGAGGCTGCATGGCCACATCGCTTCCGGAAAGCACAGCCTTCGGCAAGGCCGGCAAGCGAGGGCGGCGACCCCGGGATCGCCGTCAGCCGGTCGCGCTGGTGGTCCAGCCGTGGAATGGATTCGAGCAGACCCCAGGTGTAGGGGTGCGAAGGCCGATAGAAGACGTCGCGCACTGTGCCGGTTTCGACGGCGCGTCCGGCATACATCACCACCACCTCGTCGGCGACTTCCGCGACAACACCCAGATCGTGGGTGATCATGATGATCGCCGACCCGAACTCGCGCTGGAGATCCTTGAGCAGATCGAGGATCTGGGCCTGAACGGTGACGTCGAGTGCCGTCGTCGGCTCGTCGGCTATCAGCAATTCGGGGTCACAGCACAAGGCCATGGCAATCATAACGCGCTGGCGCTGGCCGCCGGAAAGCTGGTGCGGATAGCTGTCGAAGGCGCGTTGGGTATCGGCCATGCCGACACGCGCCAGCATGTCGAGTGTGCGCTGCCGGGCTGCTTTGCGCGTCACACTGCGATGCGTGCGATAGGCCTCGACTATCTGTTCGCCGACCTTGTGATAGGGGTGCATAGCGGTCAGCGGATCCTGGAAGATCATCGCCATACGGTTGCCGCGCAGCCGTCGCAGCGTCGATTCCGAAGCGCCCACCACCTGGGCATCGCCAATGGCGATCTCGCCGCTGATGCGCGCTGCCTTGCCGTGCAGGCCAAGCATGGCAAGGCTTGCCGCCGTCTTACCCGATCCGGACTCGCCAACGATGGCAAGCGTCTTGCCGCGCTCGATCGAGAAGGACAGTCCATCGACGGCGCGGACCAAGCCCTCCTCCGCCGGGAAATGCACCTTCAAATCGCGAACAGAAACGAACATGTCGTCCTCTATTGCTCCAGTGTGGTTTGGAACAAGCGCCCTGCGCCTTCGGCACGGGGATCAACCCCGGCGCGACTGACAGTCGCCCACAAGCCGGCCAGCGGCGAGGTGATGACGGGAATGCCAGCTTCAGCCTCGATTGTGCGTACCGCAGCACGGGTCGCGAGCCCGCCACACGAAATCAACACTGCCTCGGCGTCGGGCGCGGATGCAAAGGCGCGGCGTCCGAGATCCGTGACGTCGTCCTCCGGCACCTGGTGAACCGCATCGACCGACGCGATGCCAAGGTGCTCCAGCGACAACACTTCAATTCCCGCCGCTTCCAGGAAGCGCTGCAGTGAAGCATTGACGTCATCGCGATATGCAGTGGCGACCGCGAGCCGACGTACGCCAAGGGCCGTCGCCGCTTCCAGAATTGCGGTGCTCATGGTCAGCGCAGGAACGCCGGCGCGCACCGCGATCTCGTTTTCCAGCACCGCGTTGAAATCGGGGCCGCGATAAAAGCTGAGCGAGGTGCCCATCAGCGAGACCACACTTGCGCCACGGGCCGCAAGGCGCACGGCAGCAGCGCCGACCGTCTCGATGACCGAGTCGTAGCCGTTGCTGGACAGTTCGGTGAGGCCAAGCCCTTCGGCCAGGAAACTGTATTGTGGGTAGATCGTGGCCGCATCGGGCGGCACGGCACCGGACGCCGGCGGGACGATCAGGCCGAGTTGCGGGCGGTTCAGCATGACCGCCCCGAGAGACCGCGAATGTCGCGCAATACCAGAAACATGAACAACTCCACTGGATGATGTCAGCCGAGGCGGACGCGGGGGTCGCGCACGGCCTGAAGGATGTCGACGCACAGATTGGCAACGACGACGAAGAACGCGGCGATCAGCACGGTGCCCATGATGACTGGAAGGTCGCCGCTCTCGACCGCCTGCACGGCAAGCGAGCCGACGCCGTTGAGACCCCAGATGCGCTCGGTGATGATCGTGCCGCCGAGCAGGCCGCCGAGATCGAGACCGACAAGCGTCATCACGGGTGTCATCGCCGGCGGCAAAGCGTGCTTGTACATGACGCGCTGTTCGCCGAGGCCCTTGGCCCGCGCCGTGCGGACATAGTCCTGATTGAGCGTCTCAAGCATCGAGCCGCGGGCAATTCGGGTGTAGGTACCGGTGCCGACGACCGCCAGGGTTGCCCATGGCAGGATCATGTGGCGCAGCCATTCCAGCGGATCGCGGGTGATCGGAACGAACCCACCCAAGGGAAAGAGCGGAAATCCTGCATTGGTGAGCTGGAAGAACAGGACATAGAACAACAGCGTGCCGACCACGAAGGTCGGAAACGACATGCCGGCAAGTGCCGCAATGGTGATCAGGCGGTCGGCGGCCTGGCCGGAACGCCGAGCCGAGAAGATGCCAGCCGGAATGGCGATCATAAGCCAGACGGCAACCGAGCCCAGCGCAAGCGAGATGGTGGCAGGCATGCGCCGTACGATGGTTGCCAACACCTCCTCCTGATTGACGAAGGACATGCCGAGATCGAAGTGGAGCAGCGCCCACATGTAGCGCAGATATTGCACGTAGACCGGCTGATCGAGCCCGAGCCGGGCACGGACCATGGCAACCTGGTCGGCTGTGGCGAACTCGCCGGCGAAGTTGAGCGCGGGGTCGCCCGGCGTGGCCAGGAAAAACAGGATGAAGACGGCGAGCGTGATCAGCCAGAGCGTAAGCAATCCGAACAGGAGCCGGCGCAGCAAGAACCTCAACATGACAAATCCTATCTGCTGCGCTGGGCCGTCGGGTCGAGCGCGTCGCGCAGGCCGTCGCCCAGGACGTTGAAAGCCAGCGTCGCGGCGAGCAGGAACAGGCTCGGAAACAGGATCGACCACCAGGCAACAGCATAGTTGGTCTGGTTTTCGGCAATGATGCCGCCCCAGGTGGCCGTCGGCGGCGGCACGCCGAGGCCGAGGAAACTCAGGGACGCCTCGAGCACGATGACCTGCGGGATCAGCAGGCTGCCATAGACGATGACCTGGCCTGCGATGTTGGGCAGGATCTCGCGCACCATGATGTGGGTGTCGGAGGCGCCGAGCATGCGTGCCGCGTCGACAAATTCGCCGCTCTTGGTCGCCACCACGAGGTTGCGCACGACGCGCGCCACTGGCCCCCAGGTGAAGAAGACGATGGTGCCCATCATGATGCCGAAGCTCGCGCCATAGACGGAGACAAGCGCCACCGCGGTGATGAGCAACGGCAGGCCGAGGACCACGTCGACGAAGCCGGACAAGAGCGTGTCGATGAGGCCCCCGCGATAACCCGCCAGCATGCCGATGACCACGCCGATGACGATGGCTGTCAGCGCGCAGGCGATGGCGACGAAGACGGTCACCTGGGTGCCGACCACCAGCCGAACGAACAGGTCCCGGCCGACGACGTCGGTGCCGAGCAGGAAGAGCGACCCCGGCGGCAGAGGCACCCCGCCGGCGGTCAGGCCCGTGTCGCGGAACTGTTCGTTGGGCCCATGTCCGACCAGGGCCACGATCAGTGGCGCGAAAACGGCCATCAGCACAAGCAGCAGGATAACGGCACTTGCCGCCATCGCAGCCTTGTCGCGCAGCAACTGTCGCATGACGCGCTGCCGTGTGCTGAGCACTGGCGCGGCCGGCGGCCGCGATGTGGCTGTGGTATCGGACATGGGCATTTCCAACGAGACGGGTCAGTCCTTGGCGGTTCAGTCCCTGGTCAGGGGCGTGGCGTGGTTCGGCGGCAGATCGAACTCATGGCCGGCGACGCCAAAACCGGCGAGCGCCGCGACGATGGCCTCGCCATGCTTTTCGACCAGCGCCACAGCGCCGACATTGTCCTCGAGCTGGCCGATGCGGCTGGCACCGAACAGCAGCGACGCCGTCTGCGGGTTGGCGATGCAGAAGGCGATCGCCAGCTGTGCCATGGAGCAGCCAAAGCCCTCCGCAACCTCGCGTAGCTTCGGCACAAGCGCGATGATCTCTTCGCGGACATTGCCTGGGTCGCGCCCGAGCACGCGCTCGCGGACCAGGTTGCCGGCCAGGATGCCGCCTTCGAGACTGTCGGAAGCGTGGATCGAAATGCCAGTCTCGGCACGCAGCTGGGTGTACTCCTCGGACTCGACGATGTGGCGGCGGGCGATGTTGTATTTCAGCTGGACGATTTGTGGTGTCGGCAGGCCTTCGGCGACGCAGGTTTCGTGCGCGATGCGCAGATCCTTGGCCGACCAGTTCAGGCCACCCCAGGCGCGCGCTTTGCCCGAGGTGACGAAGCCGGCATTCAGACGCGCCGTTGCCGCCGGATCGTCTCGGCCCGGACGCATGCCGTAGCACATGATGACGTCGAGATAGTCGGTGTCGAGGCGGAACAGCAGCTCGTCGAGTTGGTGCTCCAGCGTCGGCTCGTCATTGTCGTACCACCAGACCTTGTCCATGATCATGATCTGGTCGCGTTTCAGGCCGGCATCGCGCAGGGCGCGCGCGAGCACCACTTCGGTGTGCGGGGCCGTGCGATAGTGGGCGACGTCGAAGAGATTGATGCCGAGCTCCGCAGCACGCCGCACGAGATTGACGACGTCGCGATACTCCATCCGCGAATAGGTTTGGTAGGACCCTAGCGACAAGACCGAGGTCTTGAGGTCCGATGTTCCGATCTGACGATACTGCACTTCAGGCTCCGGGCATTTGGATGAGAGGGGGACGGGGCGTCGGTTGGCGCCGCCCGCGCAGGCTTGCTTATTCGTCGATCCAGACCAAGGTCGGGTCGACGTTGTTGAACAGCAGGTTGACGGTGGTGCCGCGCATGCGCTCGGAAGCGTAGAGCGAGATCTTGCCGGTGATCAGCGGCACGACGGGCGCATCCGCCATGATCGCGCGGTCGGCCTGTGCCCAAGACTCGGCAGCGACCGCTTCGTCGGTCGCTGTCAGCGCCTTGTCGATCAGCGCATTGACCGCCGGATTGTTGTAGCAGGTCCAGTTGCTGGTGCTCTTCTCGCAGGCCTCGCCATGGAACATCGGCACGATCATGGTACGGGCGGAATCGCCGACCCAATCGGCGCGCAGCGAGGTCATGCCAAGGTCCCAGGCTCCGGCATTCGTTGCCTGCCGGTTCTGGTACATCTGCGACATCACCGTGCGCGACGGACCCGGCTGCATGATCAGCTTGATGCCGGCCTTGGCGAGGTCAGCTTGAAGCGCGGCGGAGTAGAGATCGTAGCGGCCGCCGGCGGCATAGCTGTATTTGAGCTCGATGCCATTGGGGAAGCCCGCTTCGGCAAGCAGCTGCTTCGCCTTTTCGGGATCGCCCTTGCTTTCCGGAGTCGGGTAGGGGTCATACGGCTTGTGACCAATGACGTTCGCCGTCAGAAGCTGACCGATCGGCTGCTTGACGGCTGGACCGCCGCCGACCTGGACGATCGCCGACTTGTTGACCGCGTAATTCAGCGCCTGACGAACGCGTATGTCGGCCAGCGCCTTGTTGTTGTTCGGCGATGCCAGGTTGATGACGAGGACCGGATTGATCGCGCCGTCGGCGAACTGCAGCAACTGCGTATCGCCTGGATTGGTCATGATGCGGGTCAGGTCGGCGGTGGCGATCGACAGGTCGAAATAGCCATCGATATCGCCGGCTTCGATCATACGCTGGGTCTTGCCGGCATCGGGTGTCCCGAAAGCAACTTCGATGCGGTCGACATAGGCCTTGTGGATCGGATCGGCAGCCGCGTTCCAGCTCTCGCTGCGCGCAAGCGAGATGCTCTCGTTCAGGATGTAGTCTTCGATCACATAGGGACCGGAGCTGACATAGTTGCGGCGCAGCTCAGGCGAATTGGGCAGGTGGTCAAGCATCTCCAGAGCCACCGGCGCAGAAGAGACGAGTGCCAGGATCGAGGCGAAGTCGGCGGTTGGCCGTTCGAGCGTGATCTTGAGCGTGCGTTCGTCCTCGGCCGTCAACCCTTCGACATCGGTGCCCTCGACATAGTCGCGAATGGCCGCGACATCGGCAGGCACCTTGGCGAAGCCGGCGCAATAATCGGCGAAACCCTTGATGACGCCGATGTAATAGGTCGGCGTGCCGGTCGGCTGGACCGGGTTGCACAGGCGCTTGAAGCCGCGGATTGCATCGGCTGCAGTGATCTGGCGCGGCGTCTCGGTGTTCCATGTCGCACCTTCGCGAATGGTCAGTCGATAGACGAGACCCCCTTCCTCGGCCACCGGCACGGCTTCGGCCAGATCGGCGACCGGCTGCGCGGCAACCTTCGGGTCGGCATCGGTCGGGAACGCCACGAGGGTACGTGTCAGGGCGCGGTGCAGGAATACGGCGGCCGTGCGCGCGGATACCGGATCGAAGCCGGCGACGTCACCCGATCCAACGAGCTTGAATGTGCCGCCCGACTTGGGCTCCGCGGCCACGGCCTGGCCGGCCAGGCAGAGCGCCACGGCAGCGGCACCCAGCATCCACCTGCCGGCTGATACGATCTTCATCCTCATGTTTCCTCCCCTGTCAGCATGCCGGGCAACGATGCATTCGTCTTGTTCCGGCGAATTTAGAGTTTGCTTTATGTGCCGTATTTCGGTACGATGTTCCAAATTACGGCATGATTGCTATTTCAGGCTTGGGAGGATGTCAAGGCATGAACAGCGTGAGGAAGGCTCTTGTGGTGCTGGAAACCGTTGCCGACCTGCAGCCGGTCGGAGTCAGCGAACTCGCCGTCCACCTCAAGCAGCCGAAATCATCGGTTCAGCGCGCGCTTGAAACGTTGCACGAGGCAGCTTGGATCCGGCCGGCCAGTGGAGAGCGCACACGATGGGAACTGACGTTCCGGGCCAGCCGCCTCGCCCGCAAGGCGGGCAACCATTTCGGCCTGCGCGAAGCGGCCTTGCCGGTGATGGAACAGCTTCGGCGCGAAACCGGCGAAACCATCCATCTCGCGGTTCTGGACGAATCCGAAATCGTGCTGATCGAGCGTCTGGAAAGCCCGCATGCGGTGCGCCATGTCGAACCGCTCGGCGGTCGCGCTCCGGTGCTGGTCACCGCAACCGGCAAGGCCATGCTGGCGCAGATGCCGGAAGCGGACATCGAACGGATCTATGGCGAAGCGGTCAAGGCAGACAGCCAGGCAAGTGCCGTGTCAGCCGCGTTGCCGCTTGGCGAGCTGCTCGTCGAACTGCGCGGCATCGCCTCGCGCGGCTACGCCACCACTGCCTCGTGGCGCGACGGCGTGTTTGCAACGGGCGCCGCCATCAGCGGGCCGGACCGGCGACCTATTGCTGCGATCAGCATCTCAACGCCGGCTGCCCGCGCCACCGCCGAAGCCCGCACAGCGCATGCCGAGCTTATCGTCGCCGCCGTCAGCCAGATCGCCGAGCATTTGAACTGATATGTGCGACAGCGCTCAGTCGTATCGGGTTATGCATTCTCGTAGGCACCGAGCAAATGTTCCACTTCCGATCGTAGCCGGGCTTGCAATTCAAATGCGGGCTGGACCAATGGAGCGAGCACCTCGGGGGCATCGACGCCGACCAGATCGAGCACCGACTTCAGTGGCCCGGGGTTGGTTTCGGCGAAAGCCAGGTTGATCAGGGGAATGAGCTTCCGGTGCAGCAGTAGTGCCTCTTGGGTCCGGCCTTGGGACACGAGATCGAACATCCGCCGCCAGGTTCGCGGCAGAAGGCTTGCGGTCACGACGATACCGCCATTCGCCCCGGCCGCGACATGCAAGGGAAACAGGCTGTCCTCGCCACTGAGAACGGCGAACTCTTTGTCGACACCGGCGACCACTCGCAAGAAATGATACATGTCGGTGTTGCACACCTTCATGCCGATGATGCGCTCATGCCGCGACAGCAGATGCGTCACCTCGGGGTCCAGCGCGATGCGGGTGCGGTAGGGAATCTCATATAGCAGGATCGGCAGCGGGGATTCATCCGCGAAACGCAGGAAGTAGTCGCATAGGCCTGCCTGAGTCGGATTGGTGTAATAGGGCGTCACGACCAGAAGCGCATCGACGCCGGCGGAGGCAAAGTCGTACGCTGCCGCAAGAGCATCGTGATAGCCGGGGTCGAGCACTCCGGCGATGACAGGCACCCTGCCCGCAACGCACTCGGCGCAGGCCGATGCAATGCGAATGCGCGCCGCGCGCGACAAGGCCCCGTACTCCCCGGTTCCGCCGAGGGGCAACAGGCCGTCGACGCCTCCGGCCAGCAGATGGCCGACAAGCTTTGCAGCGGCCTGCTCGTCCACGCTCCCGTCCGCTCGTACCGGCGTCGGAATGGCTGGCAGGATGCCTTTCAATCGGGAGGCGTTGAGCACGAAGTGAGCCTTGGACGAGAGTCAAATGCCTGGGGGCGAACCCGCCTACTCAAGGGCGACGCGGCAGCTTAGGCGGCGATGTAGGGTGCTGGATCCACGGCGTGGCGGGCCAGCGGATGCACGTTCACCTGGATCATCCAGGGGAATGCCGGCAGTCCGGAGATGATGTCGTGCAGCTCGGTGGCATCCTTGGCCCGCCACAAGCCCCAGTTCTCGAACCGCGCCGGCACGCGCCACATCCGCACGAGGTGGCCTTGCTTGATCAGCTCGGCGGCGTGCGCCCGTTCATCGACGATAATCCGGTCCCTGAGCTCGGGCTCCATGTTCTCGGACCATTTGAGCGTGATATTGACTAGGAATTCCATGTAGCGTCCCTGACGTGTCTGTGGGTGGCGTTGGCGATGTCGGCAAGCACGGCCGCGGCCGTATTGTGGCCGGGAATGCCGGTTACGTAGCCGCCGGGCCAGGTGCCCGAGGCACTGAGATAGAGACCTTCCAGCGGCGTTCGGTAATCATTGGCCGCGACATGAGGGCGGGCGCCGAACAGGTTGTTGGGCAGCATGTCGCCGTGCGTGATGTTGGCGCCGACAAGACCCAGTTCGTGCTCAAGATCGACCGGGCTCAGGAAATGATGGCCGATGATCCGATCCTGAAGATCTGGCATCAGCCTGCCCAGCACGTCGATGCAGCGGCGGCCGAAGACTTCCTTTTCGGTGTCCCAACTGCCCTGTCGCAGATCATGCGGCGCATGCCATACATTTACGCTCATGATGTGTTTTCCGGCCGGTGCGAGGCCCGGCGACGAAACTGTCGGCATCAGCCCCCACATGATCGGCTCGTCGGACGGCACGCCACGCAGCCCGTCGAGTACCGCGTCCTCGATATGGGCAAGCGACGAGGCGATGCGGAACTGCGTGCCGGCAACCTGCGCCGAGTTCATCCCATCCGGCAGGCCGCGATAGCGAGGTAAACCGTCCAGCGCGAGGAACATCTTGAAGGCGGAGCCGCGCATTGGCACCGCCGCAACCTCGCGCCGCATCTCGGCACCGACGGCATCGTCATCCAGCATGTCGGCAAACAGCGTCCGCGGATTGATTGCCGAGATGATCCGTCGCGCGCGGAACTCCCGCCCCGAACTTGTCACGACGCCGACCGCACGACCATGCTCGTGCAGCACGGAGGCGACCCGCGTGTTGGTGTGAACCTCGCCCCCATGCGCAAGCAGCACGCTTTGGAGAGCGTCTATGATAGCGCCCATGCCGCCGATCGGCAGGCCGGTAGACCCGCGCAACGCGGTCCGCCTCGGATCGTTGGCGTCTAGCACCGGTGAAGAGGCAAGCGAGATCGGCCGCATCATCAGCCCGATCGCAGTGCCCGGCGCAGATGGCGGCGTCAATGTGGCGTTGAGCGCTACCATGCCGAGCAGCGCTTTGGCCTGCTCGGAACGGAGATTTTCATCAAGCAGTTCACGCAGGCTGCCGAGGAACACCTGCTCGAACAGACGCTCGTGTGCTTTCGGGACATGACGCGCCACCTCTGCCAGGCTGCGCGACGGCTCGAACACCGAAACCCCGAGATGGCGCCCGAGCTCTTCGAGGCGTGACAGCAGGCTGTTGTAGCGAGCAGCATCGCCCGGAGCAAAAGCGTCGAGCTGGGTGGCGACCGCCTCGCGGTCGCGCCAGCCGATGAAGCAACCTTCCGGAAACACATGGACGACATTCGGGTCGGTGCGATGAAAGCGCAGTCCGTGGCCTTCCAGGTCGAGATCACGGAGAATGCGTGGCTCGAAGGATCCGGGCGAATTGGTGATCGCGCTGCGATAGCCGGGCAGGAACTCGATGGCGCCACATGGACCGCCAAGAATGTGCCTTGCCTCAAGCACCGCGACCTTCAGGCCGGCCTTCGCCAGATAGCCGGCAGCGACGAGGCCATTGTGGCCTCCACCAACAACGATGACGTCCAGACCGGCGCCCGAATCCTTCGAAACCATCATGTCCTCACTGCAGCGGCGAGAAGCTCTCGCGGAAGAGGCGTACCCAGTTGCCTCCAGCGATCTTCGCGACCTCCTCTGACGAAAAGCCGCGCTTCTCCAGCGCCTCAATCAAGGCCGGGAAATCGACCGGCGACTTGAACCAGTCCGGCCAGCTCGAGAACCCCTTGATCGGAACAGCACTTTCACGGGCCCAGCGGCCGGCGCGCCACCACTTGATCTCGCTGACCGGCCAGCCGTCATAGAAATCGGTACCGATGCCGACGGCGTCGACGCCGATGGTTTCGACAGTCCAGGCGACCATCTCGGTGAAGGTTTCGAGCGTGCAGTTCGAGCCGTCACGCATGATCTTCGGATACATCGACAGGCCGAGCACGCCGTTACGCTCGGCAAGACGCTTGATCAGCTCGGTCGACTTGTTGCGACGGTTGAGCTCGATGTCAGTGCCGACGAAGGCCGAGGGATTGGCATGGGTAATGGCGATCGGGCGCGAGGAGTATTCGATCGCATCGCGCGACGAACGTTCGGTGCAGTGCGACACGTCGATCAGCATGCCGAGGCGATTCATCTCGGCAATGACGTTTCGGCCGAAGAACTGCGAGACGCCGTTTTCGTCCGGCTCCCAGCAACCCGAGGCGATACGGTTCTGCACGTTGTAGGTCAGCTGGGCGATGCGCACACCGAGCTTGTGGAAAATCTCGATCAACTCGATGTCGTCTTCGAAGGGCGAGGTGTCCTGGAAGCCGTAGACGATGGCCGTGCGACCCGATGCGGCAATGGCCTCGATTTCGTCAGCGGTCGTCGCGAGGGCGATCAGGTCGGCGTTGTTTTCGAGCAGTCGGTTCCACTCGCCGATGGCCGAAAGTGTCTCGCGCGCAGATTCCCAGATCGCCAGCGTCACATGCACGCAGCCGACGCGGCCCTTTTGCCACTCCAGAAAGCGTGCGCGCTCCGGCTTGTTGAACTGCAAGGCGTCGACGATGATAGGGGCTCGAAGCCGCGCGCTCTGATGGTCCATTTTGCTGTCCTTTCAGTGACGTTGTTCTAGTAGGCGAAGGGGTCGAGCGCGGCTGCGTAGTCGGTGACGACCGATTTGATCTGCGTGAATTCATCAAGGGCTTCGGGCCCGTTCTCCCGGCCAAGCCCTGACTGCTTGTAGCCGCCGAACGGGATCTTGACGTCGATGGCACGGTAGGTGTTGACCCAAACCGTCCCAGCCTTGAGCTTGCGGCTGACCCGTCTGGCGCGGCGCATATCGGTGGTCCAGAAGCCTGCTGCGAGACCAAACTCGCTGCTATTGGCGAGTGCCACCGCTTCCTCTTCCGTCTTGAAGGTCTGGACGGTGACCACGGGGCCGAACACCTCCTCGCGCACGACCCGCATGTCTGGTGTCACGTCAACGATGACAGTCGGCGCATACCAGCAGCCGTTCGCCAAGTCGCCCGGCATCTCGGGCGACTTGCCACCGACAAGCACGCGTCCGCCTTCGGCCACAGCACCGCTGACAAACCCTGCGATCCGAGCGAGATGCCGTGCCGAGGCAACAGGCCCCACATGTGTGTCCGCCACCTTGGGATCGCCGATGCGCAGGCGCCCGATCGAGGCCTTGTAGCGCTCGAGGAACTCGTCGGCGATCGAGGCGTGTAGCAGCAGACGGGAGCCGGCGACGCAGGTCTGCCCTGTTGCCGAGAAAGCGCCTTGGGTTGCGGCAACGACGGCCGAACCTATGTCGGCGTCCTCGAACACGATATGGGCCGACTTGCCGCCAGCTTCGCAGACGAACTGTTTCATCGCGCCGACAACCTTGCCACCCAACTGCCGCGCGGCTGCCGTACTGCCGGTGAAGGTGACCATTGCCGTCTCATGATGCAGGGCCAGCGCTTCGCCGATCGCGGCATCGCCGATCACGACGTTGACGACGCCCTTTGGGAAGCCCGCCTCGATGGCCAGCGCGGCGAGACGTATGCTTGATGCCGGCGCTTCTGCCGGTGGCTTGAGAATAACGACATTGCCTGCCGCAAGTGCCGGCGCCAGCTTCCACGAACCCAGCGATAGCGCCCCGTTGAACGGCGTGATCGCGACGACGATTCCCAGCGGCTCGCGTTCGATGCGAGCCTCGACGCTGCGGCCGATCTCCCGAACCAGCCCGTCATGCGTCTCCGCGAGGCTGGCGTAATAATGATACCAGCGCGACGTCGCGCGCATCTCGCCAAAGGTCGCCCGGTGCGGCTTGCCATTGGCCAGGCTTTCAAGGCTGCCGAGCTCTTCGGCATGGGCGGCGACGAGGTCACCCAGCCGGCGCAGCATTACGGCCCGTTCAGCACCGGTGAGGTCCGCCCAGCGGCCCGAATCCCGTGCCACGACTGCACTCGCCATGGCAGCATCGGCAGCGGCTGGATCGAGCTGCGCGTGAGCCCAAATCCGGCCTGTGGCCGGATCGACGAGTGGCAGTGAAGTAGCGGCCGCCGACAACGAATTGCCATCGACGAAGGAGGCGTAAAAGACCGGCATGGCCGAAGCTGCCTGTTCGGTATGAGTTGTTGTCCTGGTATCCATCACGCGGTCACTCCTGCGATGCCGGCGCCAAGGGCGCGGCGGACTGTCATGCTCTGCATGTGATGGCAGGCAGCGAGATGCCCGTGTTCCACTTCACGCAGCAGTGGTTCGGTTCTGCGGCACTCTTCGGTCGCGAACTGGCACGACTTGTGGAAGCGGCAGCCACTCGGCGGCGCGATCGGGTTTGGCGGTTCGGCGCGGATTTCGACACGCGCCCGGTTGCGCTCGACACGCGGGTTGGGAACCGGCACCGCCGACAGCAGCGCATGGGTGTAGGGATGATGCGGCGCTGCAAACAGGCGATCTCGTCCCGCCACTTCCATGACCTTGCCGCCATAGAGGACGACGACCTGGTTCGACACGTGGCGGACGACGCTGAGATCGTGGGTGATGAACAGGTAGGTCAGGTTGCGCTTCTTCTGCAAGTCCATCAGCAGGTTCAGGATCTGCCCCTGGATGCTGACATCGAGCGCCGACACCACCTCATCGAGCACGATGAACTCCGGCTGCACGGCCAGCGCACGGGCAATCGCCACGCGTTGCCGCTGCCCGCCCGACAGTTCGAGCGGATAGCGCGCGGCGAGTTCCGGCCTCAGGCCAACGCTGTCGAGCAACTCGCGGACGACCGTGCCGCAGTCCGCCTTGGACGCGATGCGATGGTAGACAAGAGCCTCCCGCAAGGTCGCGCCGATTGTCATGCGCGGGTTGAGGCTGGCGTAGGGATCCTGGAACACGAGTTGCCCGACGCGTGGCAATGCGCCTCGTTCCGCCTTGAGCGCCGCCAGGTCGCGGCCAAAGATGCTTACCGAGCCGCTGGTTGCCGGTGCCAGTCCGAGCAGCGCCCGCCCGGTTGTGGACTTGCCGCTGCCGCTTTCACCGACAAGGCCAACCGTCGAGCCGGCAGGGATTTCGAACGACACGCCATCGACGGCGCGGATCGCGCCCGTCGGCCGTCGCAGGAAGCCGCCACGGATCGGAAATTGGACGCGGAGGTCTTCGACCCTGATGGCCGGCTTGGTGACGAGACTTTTCATGAAAGCGCCCCCGATGCCGAGACGCCGCGTGCTTCAGGCGTTGCGGTCCTGGCCCATGGATCGACAGAGCAGCGGATGAGATGTCCAGCACCCGCGTCCTTGGCCTCGAGTGCAGGCAGTTGCTCGCGGCAAAGCGGCTGCACAAGGCGGCAACGCGGATGGAAAGCGCAGCCCGCCGGCGCGCGACGAGGATCCGGCGGCAACCCGGCAATCGGTGTCAGACGCTTGTCGGCCGGCTCGTCGAGCTTGGGAATCGCCTCGAGCAACGCACGCGTGTAGGGATGGCGCGGTTCGCTGAAGATCGCGTCCGTCGACCCGGCCTCCACGACACGCCCCGCATACATCACCGCCACCTGGTCGGCGACGCCGGCAACGACGCCGAGATCATGGGTGATGATGACAAGTGCCATGCCAAGGTCGCGACGCAGCCGGTCGATCAGGCGCAGGATCTGGGCTTGGATGGTGACATCGAGTGCTGTGGTCGGCTCGTCGGCAATCAGCACCTTCGGGTTGCCGCTGATCGCCGTTGCGATCAGCACGCGCTGGCGCATGCCACCCGACAGTTCGTGCGGATAGGCGCCGAGCCGCGCTGCCGCGCCCGGAATGCCGACGAGGTCGAGCAGCTCGATGCAGCGCTCGCGCGCGGCCGCCCGGCTCATACCGTCATAATGGATCATCGGCTCGGCCATCTGGGTGCCGATTGTCATCGACGGATTGAGTGCCGACAGCGCATCCTGGGAAATCAGCGCCATGCCCTTCCCGCGTAGGCCGCGGAGTTGGCGTGCCGACAGCCTGGCCAAGTCCTGGCCCTCGAATGTCACCTTGCCGGCGCTGATGCGGCCGCTCGACGGCAACAGGCCAAGCACCGCCAGCATAGTCTGGCTCTTGCCGCAACCGGATTCGCCGACGATGCCGAGCGCTTCGCCGCGGCCGACGGCAAAGGAGACGTCGTTGACGACATGGATCGGGCGGGATGCGCTGCCGTAGCTGACGCGCAGGTCGCTGACCTCCAGCACCGGCGCCGGGCGTAGTGCATCCATGGGCGTTGAAATGGCGTTCATCGGATCAAGCCAGTTTGATCTTGGGGTTGAAGTAGGCGTACAGGATGTCGATCGTGAAATTGATCAGCACGAAGGCGACGGCGAGCAGGAGAATGCCGCCCTGGATCAGCGGGATGTCCCGCGTCGAGATCGCCTGGTACATGGCAAGTCCGATTCCCGGCCACGAGAACACGGTCTCAGTCATGACCGCCCCGCTGAGCAGGAAGCCCATCTGCATTCCGATGACCGTGATGACGGCCGGCATGGCGTTGGGCAGGGCGTGGAAGAAGACGATGCGCCATTCGCCGATGCCACGGCTGCGGGCAGTGCGGACATAGTCGCTGCCAATGACGTCGAGCAGTGACGACCTCGTCATGCGGGCAATGGCGGCGAGAGACCAGGCCGCAAGCGTCAGCGTCGGCAGCAGCATATGCGCAAGCAGATTGACTAGACCGCCGTCACCGGAGGTCATGCCGCTGACGGGCAGCAACCGAAGCTGGAGACCGAAGGCCAGGATCAGCAGCAGGCCAAGCCAGAAGGACGGCATGCTGTTGAGAAACAGCACGACGACAGTCAGCGCGCGATCGCGCAGCGATCCGGGCTTGAGGGCCGCGAACGTGCCTGCGGCAACGCCGAGCACCGAGGCAAGCACGATTGCCGCAAAGGCGAGCAATGCCGTATTCATCATGCGCGAGGCAAGCACCTCGGAAACCGGCTTGGAGAAGGTCAACGACTGGCCGAAATCACCCTGCACCAGGTTCTGCAAGTAGAGCAGGTATTGGCCGACCGCAGAGCGATCGAGACCCAGCGCCTGGCGCAATTGCGCCCTCGCCTCCTCCGATGCACCCGGCCCAAGCAAAATGTCAGTCGGGTCACCGGGAATGATCTGCGACAGCAGGAACGTTGCCAGCGTGACACCGAATATCACGGGGATCGTCTGCAAGGCGCGACGTGCGATAAAGGACAGCATCTCGGTTTCCTAAGCTCAGTCGCGGTCGCGCTTCATGCGCGGATCGAGCAGGTCTCTTGCGGCGTCGCCCAGAAGGTTGAAGCCGATGGCAAGCAGGGCGATGGCAATGCCCGGGATTGTGGCGACGTGGGCGGCAGTGGCGAGCGCCATGCGGCCGCCGCCAAGCATCTGTCCCCAGTCGGGCGTCGGCGGCTGAGGGCCGAGGCCAAGGAAGCTCAGGCTTGCTGCCAGAATGACGTTTCGCCCGGTCTGTAGCGTGCCATAGATCAGCACCGGAGCGAGTACGTTTGGCAGTACGTGGCGCAGGGCAATCCGGAGATGGCCATAGCCAAGCGCTGTCGCCGCCTCGACATAGAGCTCTTCCTTGACGCCAAGGACGACGCCGCGAACGATCCTGCCGAAGGCCGGGATGGTGACGACGATCATCGCGATGATCATCGAGGACAGGCCAGGCCCGAGCGCGGCACTGATGCCCAGCGCCAGCAAAATGCCTGGGAAGGCGAACATCACGTCGAAGATGCGCATGACGATGCTGTCCCAGACACCGCCGGCATAACCGGCGAACAGCCCGACCGCACCACCGATGACCAACGCAATGACTGTGGGGACGACAGCGACCAACAATGCCAGCCTCGCGCCGTAGATCAGCCGGCTCAATATGTCGCGGCCGAGCTCGTCGGTGCCAAGGAGGTATCCTGGCGAGAGCGGGGGAAGATAGCGCGCAATCGGATTGGCGCGGAACGCGTCATGCGGCGCAATGAGGTCGGCGAACACGGCCACGAACACCATGACACCCAGTATGGCCAGGCCTGTCACCAGCGTCCCGTTCCGGAACAGCCGGCCGAAGCCTGCCGAGCGCGTGGTGTCCTCGCCTGCAGTTGCTGCTGCCTCTGACATCGCTATCCTCCCCAAGCGCTGTCTAGGCGACGGACCAGAGCTTCCCGAGATTGGGAATCTGGTCGCGAAGGCCGAGATAACGCAGCGCACGCCACAGCGTCGCCTGGTTGCTGGAGATCACCGGCACGCCGGTGTCCATCTCAAGATAGTGGATCATCTCGAAGGTACGGTAGGTACCGCAGGAAATCAGGATCGCGTCGGCGTCGCCGGCTTCCTTGAACACTTGCCGGCCGAGGCGGTAGGCGCTGTCGGAATCGTGAAGGCTAGCCTCGAACGGATCGGTGATCTGGAGACCGCCCATGGCACGGACCTGAAAGCCCTGTGCTTCCATATAGCTCGTCATCGCCGCGTTGACCTCGTCGGAATAGATGGTTCCAACGGCGACCTTGCGGGAATTGACCGCCTTGAGGGCGTCCATCATCGATGCCATCATGGTGATTGCCGGAATACCAGTTTCCTTCTCGATCTCTGCGACGACCTGTTCGTCATGACCGGGGCCACGCAAGAAGGTGCCGGGTGCGCCGCACTGCACGATCAGGTCGACCTTTGCGGTCGCAAGCTGGCGCGATGCCTCCAGAACCTGGCTCATCATCACCCGCAACCCGGCGTCATCGACGCGTGGGACGATGGTGCGGGCATCGGCGAAGGCGACACCGACAGGTGCAACCGAGCGCCACTCTTCGGCCCCTTCAATGGACGTCGCGGGACGCATCTGGCCAATCCTGGCTCGCCAACCTAACATCATGTGAAAACTCTCCCTTTGGTAATTCAATGTGCCGAAATCGAAGCGCGACCCTGGAACGGGTTCGTGATGATGTCCGGGTCGCGCCCCGACAGATGGGTTCGAGCCCCGCCCTTGGTGGTCGGGGCAGAGATGGGCTCAGTCGACCGAGACCTGCGAGAAGTCGATGTAGACCGACGATGCAGGCTCGATACCCTTGATGTTGCTGCGGATGACCCGCGGCAAACGATCCTGGTAGAGGAACACGTAAGGGGCATCCTCCGCTACCTTTGCGGCGGCATCGACGTAGAGGCCGGCACGCTTGGTCTCGTCGCGCTCGCTGCGGGCGGCAGCCAGCTTGGCGTCGACGTCGTCGTTCTTGTACCAGCCACGATTGACGCCCTTGGGCGGCTGCTGCGAACTGGCAAACAAGCGCTCGAAGACATAGGCGCTACCCGCACCGGTGACCCAGCCATTGTAGGAACCGTGCACGTCGTTGGCGTAACCCGGCCGCTCGGTCGAGATCATTGTCGTAAATTCGAGCAGCTGCGGCTGGAGGTCGACGCCGACGGCGGCCAGATCCTGCTGGACGAGCGCCATCAATTGCGGCGACAGCCCGAAGCCCGGTCCGTTGTTTGGGGCCAGCACCTTGAGCGTGACGGGCTGCTTGACGCCAATCTCGGCCAGCAGTGCCTTCGCCTTTTCCGGGTCGTAATTGTATTCCTTGACGGTGCCTGCCGCCAACGCGGTTATCTCGTTGCCGGTCGGCACCGGCCCGCCACGCGGCACAGCCTGACCACCGAACAACGCGGCGATGAAGTCGCGATTGACGGCGTAGTTCAAGGCCTGGCGAAAGCGCACGTCCTTGGTGTGCTCGGCGTTCATGTTCAGACGGATGAAATAGAAGTTCGCTGCGTCGGTATACTGCACCTTGAGATCGGCCTCGGCCGAAAGCTGCGTCACCTGCTCGGCGCTGGCGCTCGGGATGACGTCGACGACACCGGTCTGCATGGCGATGGCGAGTGCCGTCGGATCGGTCACCGCCTTGAAGACGAGCTTGTCGACCTTCGGTACACCTCGCCAATAGGCATCATTCCTGTCCAGTGTCAGGACCTGGCCCTGGTCCAGCGTACCCAACTTGAACGGGCCGGTGCCGACCGGATTGAAGCCGAGCTCGTCACCCTTGTATTTTGCCATCGCGGCAGGCGAGATGATCGACATGCTGCGATCGCTGAGCAGGCGCGGCAGCCCGGAAAACGGCTCTTTCAGAACCAGGGCGAAAGTCTCGCCGTCGACCACCTTGGTGCTGGCGATCCAGCGCGTCAGGAACGCCATGGTGCTGGAAGCGCGCTCGTCGAAAACAGGCGATTCCTTGTTCAGAAGCCTGTCAAAATTGGCCTGCACGGCCTGCGCGTCGAACGGCGTGCCATCGTGGAACGTCACGCCCTTGCGCAGCTTGAGGGTATAGGTCAGGCCATCTTCGGAAACGCTCCAGGACTCGGCCAAGCCGGACGCGATATCAGGCACGCCGGCGCCGCCCTTGGACAGGTCTTCCCGGATCAGCGTATCAAAAATCGCGCCCGCAATCCGAAGCCCGACACTGCCGGTGGTGCGCTGCGGGTCTAGCGGCGGCAGCGCAGCCTCCGATCCGACGGTAACCGTTGCTGCAAAGGCCGGCGCCTGGGCCGACACCATCGCTGCACCCAGCGCGATCAGCGCAATGCCTGCCGCATGCGCCTTGTTCTTCAAACGAAACATGTTGTTCCTCCCCAATTCCATCTCGGTCTCCCCAGCTCGATTGTTCTTGTCGTTGTTAGCGCAGGCGCGGCCTCCTTCCGACCGATCCAAGCGTCTTTGCCTGCAAGTCCAAGGCCACTATCAAACAGGGCGATTGGATATTCAAATCTGAAAAACTCGTCTATTGATTAGCAATACTTATTTATCAGGATGGACGAATCAGCATGGCCAGCCCGCCTCGAAATTCCCCCATCTACACAGTCAGCATTCGGCACATCCGCTCTTTCTTGAGCGTCTGCAGGTACAAGAGCTTCACTCGCGCCGCAGTCGACCTGCATGTCTCGCAACCGGCTCTGACCATGGCGATACGACAGCTCGAAGACATGGTCGGCGCGAGCCTGTTCGACCGGACGACCCGCAATGTGACGCTGACTCCAGAGGCGAGCGATTTCCTGCCCATCGCCGAGAAGATCGTCGGCGACTTCGACATAGCCATCCAGGATATCCGGGCGACGGCGCACCAGCGCCGCCAGCGTGTTGCCATCGCCTCGGTCTACTCCATCGCCACCAAAGTGCTGCCGGACATTGTCAAGGATATGGCCGACCGCAATCCAGACATTCATGTGCGTGTGCGTGACGGCAACTCGTCTGATGTCCGCCGCAGGGTGCGCCAGAATGAGGTCGACTTCGGTGTCGGCAGCAAGGAACGCGAGGACGCGGAGCTCGAATTCACACCGCTGTTTCGCGACCAGCTCGGGCTTCTGGCACGTTACGACCATCCCCTGGCGCAAACAGGAGCCCCGGTGCGATGGGCAGACCTCGCCGGATGGGATTTCATCGGCTTGACCATCGATACGGCAACCGCGCCGCTGCTCGAACAGATACCCGAGCTGCCCGAGACGATCCGGCTGCCGCGCTACGAGGTTTCCAACAATTCAACGCTGTGGGCGATGATCGAAACGGGATTGGGCGTTACGACAACTCCTGCCCTGTCCGCCCCGAAAGCCGACAGCCCCCTGCGCTTCTGCCAGCTTGTCGAGCCAACGGTCTGGCGCGACGTCAGCATCATCAAGCGCCGCGGCAGAATCTTGCCGCCGGCGTCAATCGAGATCATCCGGATGATCAAGACGGCGCTACGCGCTGCCGCAAAGGACAATATCATCGAACCGGCAAATGAGGGCACGGCTTAACGCCGTCAATCCTCGGACGTGAGTGCTTTGTCTATTCGAAGCGGCAGGCCGTGCATGCCAATTCCGCGTCGACCCAGGAACGATCGTTCGTTCCCGCCAGTATTTTCGCCATGACCGCATCCTCATCGGCCTTCTTTGCCGCTGCCAAGGCATGGATGGCGATGGCGTCACGATGCGGTACTGCGAGGATGCCGTCATCGTCGCCGATGACGAGATCGCCCGGACAAACGACCATGCCGTCGATGGAAACCTCGACGTTGATCTCGCCCGGGCCGTTGCGATAGGGCCCGCGGTGGGTCACGCCTGCCGCATGGATGGGAAAGCTGGCCTCGCCAATCGCCTTGCTGTCGCGGATGGCGCCATTGATGATGATGCCGGTGACACCCCGGTTTGCTGCATGAGCTGCCATCATCTCGCCGATGATGGCGTTGGTCAGGTCGCCGCCGGCGTCGACAACCAGCACGTCACCCGGCTCGGCAAGATCGATGGCCTTGTGCACCATGAGGTTGTCGCCCGGTCGCGTCTTCACGGTCAGCGCCGGACCGGCGAAGCCGCCGCCGGCATGCATGGGCCTGATGCCGCTGCCGCCGGCTGCCATGCGCGACATGCAATCGCTGACGATTGCCACCGGAAGCTTCCGGAACAACGCAACCGTTGCGTCATCCACCTTGTGCCGGCGCTGCAGCACCCTGAACCCCCAACCACGCATCTCTTCGGTCATTCTTTCCCCCCAAGAAAAACGCCGGCCACTGCCGGCGCTTTCTGTTCTTCCGATTATGGCCCCTTCGACGCCGCGGCAGGCTCGTCCTTCAGAAACCCGCCCACCGCGCAGTCCTCGCGCTGCATCTCCCAGAAGGTGATATAGACGGACTGGGGCCCCGTTCCGAGCGTGTTAACCAAGGCCTCGGTCACCGCCTTGGCGGCGGCAGCCTTCTGATCACGCGTGCGGCCGGGAAAGAGTTCTATTCTTACGAAGGGCATGCTGTACTCCTGCTGATTTCAGATGGTTCGGAGGGGGCCGACCCGAGGTCGCGTCGGTAGTATTCGTCCAGTTCGGCACGAAATGCGGCTATGGCCTGGTCTGTGCGTGCCGGATCCCAGCCATTGCTGCGGCCGAGCGCATCGGCGGTGGCCTGAAGCATTTGCGCGTCGAAATGGGTTGTCCACGCTTCCCCACCACGACGGAAAACCACGTCAGCGATGGTTCTGGCATGTTCCACGGCAAATCTTGGGGCGTCGGCAGCGCCACGTTTCGGATCAAGCAGGTCGAGGCGCTCACCTTTAGCCGGGCGAGATGCCTTGAAGCGCCTGGCAACCAGCCTCCGTAAGGATTGGGCGGTCTGACGCGAGGTCGCGACTGTTCCGCCTGTCACCGAAACAAGCCCGGGCAGGCCGTCGGCCGCGTGGTCATGAATGACTCGCCCGGGCGAACCCCTGCTGCCCGGCCGGACACCCGCAATGGCATAGCGCACATCGGCCCTGCCCAGGCCCGCGCCGGGCAACAGCGCATTCGTACGCGCGAGCAGATTCTCAATTTCGTCTTCAGTCGCTACGGCATCCGAGGGATCGCCGGTGAATTTGCTGTTGGTTGCACCGATCAGGTGCAGCCCCTGGCTAGGGATGCAGACAAATGCCCCCTTGTCTGTCGCCGCCACCAAACCGTGGTCCTGGAAGCGTTCGGGCAGCGCAACGGCGATCTGCACACCCTTGCTCGCCGCGATACGCTGGGGGGCGGTCGAAGATGCCGTTTGCGTGACTTTGTCGATCCAGGGTCCGGCAAGATTGAGAACGAGCCGGACTGCAACAGTTGCCTTGGTGCCGTCAATCTCGTCGCGCAGGGCCACTGTCCAGCCACCGTCTGAAGACTGGAACATGGTTTCGACGGCGGTGTAGTTGCGAACGCAGGCGCCCAGTTGTTCCGCCGCCATCGCCTGGTCGACGCAGATGCGTTCCGGCCAGTCGAAAACATAATCACAAAAGGTCACGGCACCGGTGAAGTCTTGGCGCTGGCGCAGCCAATCGGCAAACGGCAGGTCCGCGAGTTCATGGGCCTTCAGCCGCCTGTAATTGAGCGGGAAGCCACCCGTTCCGAGCAGTGACAGCAGCACCGCCGCCATGTCTATCTGCCACCCGCCGACGCTGCCGCGAAAGAGTGGCATGGCGATAGTCACCGGCCGTACCCGCGCAGGCATCACCGAAGCGAAATCGGCACGTGCGGCAAGCTGTTCGCGGGCACTCTTCAACAGCTTCAGCCGGTCCGGCAACTGGGTCAGATGCTGCCACAAGGACTTGCCAGCAGCGCCTTCGAGCGATCGGAAGCCACAGTGCAGCATGCGGCTAGAGCGACTGGTGGTGCCGCTGCCAAAATCCGACTTGTCAACGAGCAAGACCAGATAGCCGGCCCTCGCCAACGCTTCCGCCGTTGCCGAACCATTGGCACCGGCACCGACGATGAGGACATCGAAGCTCCGCCCTTCGAGCAGTTCGACAGATGGTTCGCTCATGGTCCGCCAACTTTCCAGCGCCGGTCGCTTGTTTCGAACACGTCAGAGGCATGCTGGCAGCGCTCGCGTCAGCGAGATTGAGAATTTTCAGGTGATGAAAACTGGTCGTGGGAAACATGCGCCACCCACAGGTTGTCTTGCCGCCAACCGCACGCCCCTCATGCAGTGAAAGAGTCTTAGCAATGCTGGGGATTGATCGACAAATAGCAATTTCTGGATTATTTATCAGGAACCCTGATTAATCTGATTGTCGCGGACCAGAAGATCGGTCGAGGCTTGGATCGGGACGGCTAGGCTGCCGCCGCCCGTAGTTTGCTCGGCAGGACCTTGAAGTGATCGCGGAAGCTTTTCGAGAAATGCGATGACGAAACGAAGCCGCAGGCAACCGCGACGTCCATGATCGGCATCGCCGTCAGCTCGATCAGCTGGCGCGCCTTGGCAAGCCGCAGGCCGAGATAATGCTGCCACGGCGTTGTCGCGAGATGGCGTTCGAACAGCCGTTCGATCTGGCGGCGCGACAGCGAAACCCGCTCCGAGATCTCCTCGAGCGACAGCGGCTCTTCGATGTACTTTTCCATAAGCTGGATGATGCGCAACAGCTTCTTGCCGGTGTTGCCGTAGCGCAGGCCGGGTGGCACCGACTGGCAGGCCGCGCCATCACGCCAGCGGTCGGCTGTGACGTGTTGGCAGATGCTGCGCGCCAGCTCGGTGCCGCAGCGCTCCTGCACGATGTCGATGGCGAGGTCGAAGGCCGCCAACTCACCGGCGCAGGTGATGATCTGGCCATCACGCACGAACAGCGCATCGTCGATGGCGAGGTCGTAAAAGGTCTCGGACAGCGCCGCCATCTTGCCCCAGTGGATGGTGCAACGGGCGTCACCGAGCAATCCAGCGTCGGCCAGCAGCCAGGTTGCGGTGCCCAAGGCATAGATCGGGAGTTGGGCGCGGCCGACACGGCGCAGGCAGGCGCGCAGTTCCTGCGAGCCGTGCCGTTCCACACCCTCCCCGGCGCAGATCGCCAATGCCGCCTGCGGCTCGAACGGCAGCGCCCTGGCCGCCTCGGCGAAGCTGCCGGAAACCTCAACCGAAATGCCGCTGGCGCTCGCCACCGAGCGGCCGTCGAGGCTGACGAGCTTCCAGCGGAACAGCTCGGCACCGGCGAGGGAATTCGCGAGCCGCAACGGTTCGACCAGTGACGACAGGCAGAGCTGGGAAAAGCCCCGCAAGAGCAGGATGGAGAACGCGGCAGATGCCTGCGCCACCTGGGATCGCGGCACCGGGCGCTGGAAACTCACGCCCGGCCAGCGGGCTGCCACATCGAAGTCCGTGTGCTTGCTTGGCGCGTTCATGTGGCCCTCCCGGCGCATGCGGCAAGGCAGGAGCTCAACTTTTCCCAGGCCAAAACCGTCGAGGCACAAATTGGCGCAAAATAGCACAAAATGCAACATTGCGATTCTTGGCAGCGTCACTCCAGGAAGTCCTGGTTCACTGCCCGACAGCTGCCACGGGCGCAGTCACGCTCAACAGCCAGTCACGGAAAGCCGTCACCTTCGGTGACCTGGCTTTCTGCGGCGTGGCAAGGAACCAGTGGATTCTCAAGGGTGAGGAGGCGGACCTCAAGGAAATCGAGGTCAAGGCCTTCGGCCGCCGCAGCCGGGCAACCGTCGTCGAGCGCTGCGCCTACGACTAGCCAGAGCGCCGCGCGTCCGAACAGACCTATGCGGCGTTCTGATGTGGCGCCACACTCCACATGCCACACATTGCAACATCTGCTTGCCATAACAGGAGCAATGCCGCCACATAGAGTGCATGTCCGACTCGCAGAACCACAGGGCGCTCGCGCCGCGCCGCCACGATGAGATCCTGAGGCGGCTGGCCACCGACGGATCGGTCGGCATCACCGAGCTCGCCGCCTTCTTCGACGTGTCGCGCGAGACCATCAGGCGCGACATGAAGTTCCTGGCCGAGCGCGGCCAGCTCGACCTCGTCCATGGCGGCGCAACCCTGTTCGAGGCGACCGAGCCGGCCCTGACCCTGCGCAGTCAGGAGAATGCCGCCGGCAAGGCGGCAATCGGCAGGGCTGCCGCAGCGCTGGTCGAGGACGGCATGGTGGTGTTCCTCGATTCCGGCACGACCACGCTCGCCGTGGCCCATGCGTTGACATGCAAACAGAACCTGACCATCTGCACCACCAGCCTGACGATCGCTTTGCACATGTGCCGCCAGCCGCATGTGCGCGTGCACATGCTGGGCGGCGAGATCGACCCGTCGGAGGAGGCTGCCGTCGGCGTCGACGCGCTCGAAGCCATCGGCCGCTTCCGCATCGACGTCGCCTTTCTCGGTGGCGGCGCGTTGTCGCCCGACGGCGAGATCACCGACTTCACCCGCAACGGCGCCGAACAGCGCTCGCGCATGGCAGCCACCGCGGCCCGCGCCTATTTCGTGCTCGACAGCTCCAAGTTTGGCCGGCTGACGCCGCTGCGCATCCAGCGCTTCGAACTCGCCGCCGGCGTCATCGTCGACGCTCCTCCGCCCGCAGCGATGATCGAGGCGCTGGAGCGCAAGGGGCCGAAGGTGATCGTCGGGGAATAGATGGCGAAGCGCGGCGCCACGTCGCTCCGCCTTTTGCGTGAACGTCAAGTCAGCTTCCGCCGCCGCTCCAGTTCCGCCTCTGTCGGCGTCTCGAACTCGAACGAGCCGGTGACGATATCGCCGTCGCGGACATATTTGTTGACGGTCACGCCCGTGCCGGAAACCTTGGACGACACCAGTTTCAGCTTCGACGGCAGCGCCGCGTCGCCGAACAGCCGCTTGCCCTTGCCGAGCACCAGCGGAAAGATCGAGATGTTGAGCTCGTCGACGAGGTCGTTGGCGAGCAGCGTCTTGAGGAAATCGGTCGAACCCTGGGTGAGAAGGTCCGGCCCATCCTCTGATTTCAGCTTGCGAACGCCAGAGACAACATCGGTCCCGAGCGAATGGCTGTTCTGCCAGCCGAGCTTCAGCTCGGGATTGCGCGTCGCGACATATTTGTTGATGCGGTCGAACAGCGGGCCGATCGGGTCGTCGGCGTCGACATAAGGCCAGTGCGCTGCGAAGATGTCCCAAGTCTTGCGCCCGAGCAGAAGGTCGAAGGGCCTCGCGAACATTTCGCCCACCGCCTCGGTCATCGTCTCGTCGAAATAGGGCGCGGCCCAGCCGCCAAATGTGAAGCCGCCGATCGGATCCTCGTCCGGTCCGCCCGGCGCCTGCATGATGCCGTCGAGGCTCATGAATGCACCCACCACGATCTTTCTCATGTCATTCTCCTTCATCGCCCCAACCGGCTCTACGTCTTGAAGACGTTCGGCGGCGGCGCGTTCCGACAGCGCCGCGAAAATTTCTGCCAGCCGCGCCACGCCGCCGCAAGGTCGCCATCAGGTGCGTGATCTGATGTGATTATTTGTTGCATTTTATGTTGCATTTTGTTGCAACCAAGATATGGTGACAAGCATCACCTTTGGGAGGTTCTTTCATCATGGCGCAGCAATTCCCGACGCAGGCACGCGTCGTCATCATCGGCGGTGGCATCATCGGCTGCTCGGTCGCCTATCACCTGACAAAACTCGGCTGGACCGATGTCGTGCTGCTCGAGCAGGGCCAGCTCAGTGGCGGTACCACCTGGCACGCCGCCGGCCTCGTCGGGCAACTGCGCAGCCACGCCAACATGACCAGCCTGATCAAATACTCGACCCAGCTCTACAGCGAGCTCGAGGCCGAGACCGGGCTTGCGACGGGCTGGAAAAACTGCGGCTCGCTGTCGGTGGCACGCAGCGCCGACCGCATGACCGTGCTGAAGCGCACCGCCGCATCGGCCCGCGCGCAGGGCGTCGACATCGAGGTGATCTCGGCCAGGGAAGCGCAAGAGAAATGGCCGGTGATGGCCATCGACGATCTGGTCGGCGCGGTCTGGCTGCCGGGCGACGGCAAGGCCAACCCGACCGACCTGACCCAGTCGCTGGCCAAGGGCGCGCGCAACCGCGGTGCGCGGGTCATCGAGCGTGTCCGCGTCACCGGCATCCAGACCAAAGACGGCCGGGCGACAGGTGTTTCCACCGACAAGGGAGACATCGCAGCCGAAATCGTGGTCAACTGCGCCGGACAGTGGGCGCGCAAGGTTGGCGCGATGTGCGGCGTGACCGTACCGCTGCATTCGGCAGAGCACATGTACATCGTCACTGGCAAGATCGAGGGTGTGCATCCGGACCTGCCGGTGCTGCGTGACCCCGACGGCTACATCTATTTCAAGGAAGAGGTCGGCGGCCTGGTCATGGGCGGCTTCGAACCCGAGGCCAAGCCGTGGGGCATGAAGGGCATTCCTGACGGTTTCGAGTTCGCGCTTCTGCCCGACGACTGGGACCAGTTCGAGATCCTGATGCAGAACGCGCTTGTCCGCGTGCCGCAGCTGGAAACCTCAGAGGTCAAGAAATTCTACAACGGGCCCGAAAGCTTCACCGCCGACAACAACTTCATCCTCGGCGAGGCACCGGAACTGAAGAATTTCTACGTTGGCGCCGGTTTCAATTCGATGGGCATCGCCAGTGCCGGCGGCGCCGGCCGGGCGCTGGCCGAGTGGATCGTCAATGGTGCAGCGACCATGGACCTGTGGCCGGTCGATATCAGGCGCTTTGCCGGCTTCAACAACAATCCGCGCTGGCTGCACGACCGCGTCAAGGAAACGCTCGGCCTGCACTACGCCATGCCCTGGCCGAACCGAGAGCTCGACACCGCCCGTCCCTTCCGTCGCTCCGCGCTGTACGACCGGCTCGCCGCGAAGGGCGCCTGCTTCGGCTCCAAGATGGGCTGGGAGCGCGCCAACTGGTTCGCCGCCCAAGGTGAGAAGCCCGAGACGCAATACGCCTTCGGCAAGCAGAACTGGCATGAGGCGGTGAAGCGCGAGATGAAGGCCACCCGCGAGGCATCAGGCATTTTCGACCAGACCTCGTTTGCCAAGATTTTGGTGCAGGGCCGCGACGCAGCGCGAGTGCTCAACCGCATCTGCGCAGCCGATATCGACGTCGAGATCGGTCGCTCGATCTATACCGGCCTGCTCAACGAGCGCGGCGGCTATGAGAGCGATCTTACCGTGATGCGTCTCGGCCGCGACAAGTTCTTGCTCGTCACCGGCTCGGCCCAGGCGGTGCACGATGCCGACTGGATTTCAAAGAACGTCCCCGAGGACGCGCATGTAACGCTGACCGACGTCACCTCGTCTTATGCCGTGCTGGCGCTGATGGGACCACGCTCGCGCGACATCCTGGCCAAGCTGACTTCGGCCGATCTCTCCAATACCGGCTTCCCCTTTGCCACCATCCGCGAGATCGACATCGGCTATGCCACCGCCTACGCCAACCGCATGACCTATGTCGGCGAGCTTGGCTGGGAGCTGATCGTGCCGACCGAATTCGCCATCGGCGTCTATGAGGCGCTGCACGAAGCGGGCCGCGAGCATGGCCTTGCCGACTGCGGCTACTATGCGCTGGAAGCGCTGCGTATCGAGAAGGGCTTCCGCGCCTGGAGCCGCGAGCTGACGCCCGATATCACCCCGTACGAGGCCGGCCTCGCCTTCGCCGTGTCGATGGACAAGCCTAACGGCTTCATCGGCAAGGAGGCGCTGGTCGCCGCCAAGGCCAAGGGCAAGCTCACCCGCCGCATCGTACAATTCACGGTGGACGATGCGGCACCCATGCTCTGGGGCGGTGAACTGATCCTGCGCGACGGCAAACCAGTCGGCGAAGTGCGCTCGGCTGCTTACGGCCACACGCTCGGCCGCTCGGTGGCGCTCGGCCTGCTGCACAACGAGGCCGGCATCGACAAGGACTTCATCGAAAGCGGCCGCTTCGAGATCGACCTTGCCGGTGAACGCTACACGGCAACGGCTCATCTCAAGGCGCCCTACGATCCCAAATCCGAGCGCGTGAAGGCCGACAGCACGGAACTGCACGAAGCTGCCTGATCATTCCCAGACCCCTCCCCCGACTGCCCCTCCCGCCGCGGGAGGGGCTTTTCTTTTGCGTCAGGCTTCCGCCAGCTTCAGCATGGCGATGCCGGCAAGCACGACAATGACGCCACCCAGCTTCAACGGCCCAAGCGTCTCGCCGAACAACACGACGCCCATAATGACCGTGCCGGCTGCGCCAAGACCGGTCCACACCGCATAGGCGGTGCCGACGGGCAGGACCTGAAGTACCTTGCCAAGCAGATAGACGAAGGCTGCCAGCAGAAGCACCGAGACCACCGTCCAACCGGGCCGAGTGTAGCCTTCGGCATGTTTCATCGACACCGCCCAGGCAACGTCGAGCACGCCCGCCACCACCAGAAGCGCCCAGGCAAGTCCCTGGCCCATGGTCAGGCCGCGAGCTTCATGCCTTCGGCCCGCATCGCGTCGCGCACCTTGGGCCGCGCGCCGACACGATCCATGTAGGCGCGCAGTTGCGGGAACGCGGAGAGGTCGACCTTGGCATAGGCGGACCAGCCGACAATGGTGAAGAGATAGGCGTCAGCGGCGGTGAAGGTCTCGCCCATCAGATAGAGGCCGCTGCGCTCCAGATGGCGTTCGACATAAGCCAGACGTTCGGTGATCTTGCCGCGCGCCACCTCCTGCGCCTGGACGCCATATTCGGGGTGGAACAGCCACGGGCTGTACATCTTGTGCAGTTCGGTGGCGACGAAGTTGAGCCAGGACTGCAACTGGTAACGCTCGCGCGTGCCGGCCGCCGGTGCCAGCCCGATTTCCGGCTTAAGATCGGCAAGATACTGCACGATCGCTGCCCCCTCGGTGAGGAGCGAGCCGTCGTCGAGTTCGAGCACCGGCACATAGGCGTTCGGGTTCACCGTGGTGAAGTCATTTCCGGCGCCGGTGACATGCGGCTTCCTGAAGATGTCGACGCGCTCGATGTCGAGTGGAATGCCAGCCTCCAGCGCCACGATGTGTGGCGAGAGCGAGCAGGTCCCGGTGGCATAGTAGAGTTTCATGGTCTGTCCTCTTGGGTTCTGACCTGACGGTCGTTGCTTCAGGGGACAATCTAGAGCTTGCGATCTGGCAACGCTCATTGGCATTTCGCCAACCACGCTTGCATGACTGCAAAGATACGCCGTGCTAAAACGTATGCATGGAAGACTGGAATGAACTCAGGCTGGTGCTCGCCGTGGCCCGTGCTGGCAGCCTCACCTCAGCCGCAGCATTGCTCGGCATCGACCACTCGACGGTGTTTCGCAGGCTCAACGGGCTCGAACAGAAGCTGGCGGTGCGGGTGTTCGAGCGCCTGCCCGGCGGCATCTACCAACTGACACCGGCAGGCGAGCGCATGGCGGCGGCTGCCGAGCGCATGGAGGACGAGGCGCTGGCGCTGGCACGCGACATCGCTGGCGCCGATGGCCGCCTGTCCGGGCGGCTGCGCGTCACCTCGTCGGAAACGCTCGCCTACTCCAGGCTGACCAAGCATCTGGCCGGGTTCCGCGCCGTGCATCCCGGCATCGTTGTCGAACTGGCCATCGAGAACCGTGTTCTCAGCCTGTCGCGTCGCGAGGCCGACGTGGCGCTCAGGCCGATCCGGCCCAGGGAAGGCGACCTCTGGGGCCGCAAGCTTGCCGGCGTCGCCTGGACCTTCTTTGCCTCGCCGGCTTATCTCGACGCCCATGATGGCGCGATCCGCGACACAGCGGCGCTCGGACCGCATGCCCTTGTCGGCTGGGAGGAGACGGCGGGTGGCATCACGGCCGCAGACTGGCTGGACCGCAACGTTCCGGCCGAACGTTTCGTCTACCGCACCAACAGCCTGGTCAACCAGTCGGTGGCGGCCCGGGCCGGCATCGGCCTGGCACTCCTGCCTTGTTATCTCGGCGACGGCGAGCCGGGGTTGGTGCGCGCGCTGGCGCGGCCGATCGAGGAACTCGCCGGCGAGCTCTGGATCGTCACCCATCAGGACCTGAAGGGCACGGCGCGTGTCCGTGCCTTCTTCGACGTCGTCGGCGAGGGATTGGCTCGCGAGCACGAGCTTTTCGAAGGCATACGCATGTGATCGGCTGCCGTCCTGCCAAGACGGCGACCGGACAGCTTTTGACACTTGCAGTCAGCGCCAAACAATGGCTCGCTTGTCCGCAATCGGAAGGTGCGGAAGAAGAGAGGAACAACCATGCTGTATGCCATCCTGGCCTATCACGCCGAGGGCGTTGTCGAATCCTGGACCGAGGAAGAAGACGCCGCACTTATGGAGGACCTGCTTGAGGTCAATGATCGTCTCGTCGGCGAAAAGCATCTGGGACCGGCAGCGCGCCTCGGGCCGACCGAAAGCGCGGTCACGCTGCGGGGAAAGGGACTGGGACTGGTCACCGACGGTCCGTTCGCCGAGACGAAGGAGCAGCTTCTCGGTTTCTACGTGGTGGACTATCCCAGCATGGACGGCGCGGTGGCCGCGGCACGCGAGCTGCGTTCCGCCAACCCGACCGCGGTTTACGAAATACGGCCGATCTTGCTCTATGTTCCCGGCGCTGCGATCGCCGTCGACGGCTAGCAGGCATTCTCCTCCGGTTCCGCCTCAGGCCTGCGCTGTCAGGCATTCGGTGATCGTCTGACGTCCGGCTCCCGCCATGGTCTGCAGGGCACGGCGCACACCCGGCGTCTGCATGTCTCCCGCGCCAAGGACCCGGGCAACGAGGCATGCGCTCAGGGCCAAAAGCTGGAGGAAGGTTGATGCCGTTTTCATAGCCATCGCCAGTCAATAGCGACCTGCCCGAAGCCCGGAGGCTTCGGCACATGGTTGGGTTGCTTGGGTCTGCGAATGTTCGGATGGCGGCCGATTGCCGATCTGATCCGAAGTCAGATAATTCCTAGCATGAAATCTTGTTTCACACCAGAGAAAATTTTTGCAAAGTGTTGAACCCGGAACCGCCAGATCGCTAAGACCATGCCTGGGCCGGTGAGCCAATCGTCCGAACAAGAACTGCAACCGATATGGCAAACAGCAGATAGGCAAGCGCCGCCTCCTGGGCGCCTATGGGTAGCCCCACCAGCAGCAGCGTGTCGTTGCCGCCAGGGATAAGCACTGCCCCGCTTCCCATCAGCGTCCCTCCGACGAGGCGGCGAAGCGCGCCGCGGAGGCTTGGCCATTTGATCCTGGTGCGGCCTCTCTCCAACCAGCGACTGCCAACGCTGCCGGCAAACATTGCCACGGTAATGGCTATGGATGCCAATGGAAGCGATTGAGCATGCGACAGCGCGATGGACCAGCCAGGTTTGAGCAAGACGATCGTGGCGTAGGCCACGCCAATGGCCAGCATGGCGCATGTCATCTTGAGATATGCCGTGACGTTGTTTCGCTGGATCACAAAACGGAGGAGGGCAAATCCGACCAGCATCGACAGGGTGACTGGCGCGGCAACCTGAAGAGACATTGACGACGTCATCACTGCGGGCAACAGCCTTTGCAAGGCTTGCTACAGTCGAGACCGCATACATGCCAAGGAATGTGAAGCCGAACTGGGTATCGCCATTGCCAAGATGGCCGACGCTGCCGAAAGCGCAGGCGCCGTTCACGAAAGCCCCGACGCCGAAGATCACGCCGCCGGTGGCGGTGTAGGCCAACGCCGACCAATGCGCCTGCGGTCCGGACGTCATTTGCCAGGCCGCGTAGATGAGCGCGCCCCAGAGCGTGCACTCGAAGAATGCCACGAAGCGCGCCGGCTTGCGCTCCTGCAGGAGCTCAGTCATCGCGATCACTGCGCAGGTCGAGCTTCTGTTGAGGACAAAGCCGAGCGAAAAGGCCAGCGAGAGCAGCAGGAGCGAGAGGACGATGATCTCCAAGACGGGCAGGCCTCCCAGGCTGGTGGGCAAGACAGCCTAGCACAGGTCGCTAGCGATGCTCATCCCGTAGCCATCGACCTAGCGATATCGAGGAAGACCCGCACCAGCTTGCCGCCGCTGCGCTCCTTGAGGCAGATCAGTGCTTCGTCCATCAGCATTTCGGGCGCAGCGATCGGGATCTGGACAAGTCGGACGTCCTGTCCGAACTCTGCCGCCGATACGAAGCCGACACCGGCGCCCGAGGCGACGATCTCGCGCACCGCCTCGCGGCCTTCCGCCTCGATCGCCGGCTTGAATTCGTAACCCTCCTTCGAAGCGAGGTCCTCCAGCTTGGCGCGGGTTTTCGAGCCGCGTTCGCGCATCACCAGCGGCAGCAAGGACAGTTCGTGCAGCGACAGCGACTTGGCTGTCGCCAGCGGATGATCGGTCGAGACGAATGCTATGATCGGCGTCGAATTGAGCTTGACGATCTCGAAATCGCGGCCGGTCGGAATTTCGCCGAGCACGCCGATATCGGCTTCGTAGCTGTAGAGGCTGGAAATGACCGTTTCGGTATTGCCAGCGCGGACCGAGACCTGGATACCGGGATACTTCTGGCGGAATTGGCCGAGAATGTGCAGCAGATGGTGGGCGGCGTCCGCGACGATGCGCAGCGTGCCTGAGCGTAGCGCGCGGGATTCCGACAAGAGCTCGAGTGCCTGCTGTTCCGTGTCGAACATGCGCCGCGTGATTTCGAGCAGTTGCAGGCCCGACGCCGTCGGCGTCACCTGCTTCTTGTGACGGTTGAACAACAGCACGTCATACTCTTCCTCCAGCTTGCGCACCTGGTCGGAAATGGCCGGCTGGGTGAGAAACAGCATCTCGGCGGCGCGTGAAAAACCGCCGCACACCGCGACATAGTGGAAAGCCCTGAGCTGCACGTAGCGCATGTCTGATCCCTGATATCAGATCAGACTAGCAATAAACTGGAGCGATAGAAACATCGAAACTAACGATTTGATTTATGGCCTGACATGCCGAGGATAGGGCAGGCGCCACCCTTGCGCGCCGCGCGTTGGGAGGCACGGCACCATGCATCTTCTGTATATCCTGCTGCAGCTGGCAGGCGCCATCATGCTTCTGCTGTGGGCCGTGCGCATGGTGCGCACCGGCGTCGAGCGCGCCCATGGCGTATTGTTGCGCGAGGCGCTGCGTGGCGCCACCAAAGGCCGGGTGCGTGCGGCGGCTGCCGGCACCGTGCTTGCCGTCATGTTGCAGAGTGCGACGGCCGTTGCAGTGCTCGCCGCGGGTTTCGCTGCAACCGGCGCGATGACCGTCTCCGGCGGGCTTGCCGTCATGCTGGGCGCCGATGTCGGCTCTGCGCTGGTGGTGCAGGCGCTGTCTTTCGACCTCAGCTGGCTGGTGCCGTTGCTGCTGTTCGCCGGCGCCACAATGTTCCTCAAGGTCGAGGCCCGGATCGTCAAGCAGACCGGGCGCACGCTGCTCGGCATCGCCTTCATCCTGATCTCGCTGCGCATGGTCGGCGAAGCGACCGCACCGATGCGTCACAGCGCCTTGCTGCCGATGGCGATCGACTATCTGCGCGGCGATCCGGTGACGGCCTTCGGCGCAGCTGCACTGTTTACATGGCTGATCCATTCCAGCGTCGCCTCGGTGCTTTTGTTCATGTCGATGGCGGCCCAGGGCGTGCTGCCGGCAGAGGTGGCGCTGCCGATGATCCTCGGCGTCAATCTCGGCGCCGGACTGGTCGCTGTCGGCTTGACCCGTGGCCAGGCAATCGATTCCAGACGCATCCCGCTGGGCAACCTGATCTTCCGGGCAACGGCAGCAGTCGCCATTCTGGTTGGCCTGCAGGCGGCTACCCTGCCGATATCCTGGTTCGGCGAGTCGGCCGCCCGGCAGGTGGTCAATTTGCATCTCGCCTTCAACCTTACTTTGCTGGTCGTCTGCCTGCCCTTCACCGAGACAATGGAACGACTCGCGCGGTTGATCCTGCCTGACGCGCCGGCAGGCGAAGAAACATTCGACCTGATGTCGCGGCGCAAGAGCGCGCTCGACCGCACCGTCATCAAGATGCCTGGCGTGGCGCTGGCGAGCGCCACCCGCGAGGTGCTGCGCATGGCCGAAACGGTGGAGATCATGCTGCGGCCAGTCATGGAGCTGTTCGAAAGCGGCGACAAGGCACGCGTGGCACAGTTGCGTCGGCTCGACGAGGAGGTCAACCGCGCCCACACCGACATCAAGCTCTACATCGCCGAGGTCAATCGCGGCACGATGAGCCAGGACGAGGCGCGGCGCGGCATCGAACTGACCGACCTCGCCATCAATCTCGAACATGCCGGCGACATCATCGCAAAGAACCTTTTGGTACTGGCCGAAGAGAAGAGCGACAAGAGGCTGAGCTTCTCGAGGGAAGGCTGGTCGGAGCTGACGGCCCTGCATGACCGGGTGCTCGCCAACATGCAGATCGCCATGAACGTGCTTGTCTCGGGCGACCTCGAAGCAGCGCGCCAGCTGGTGGTCGAGAAGGAACGCATGCGCAAGCTGGAGCGCGACAGCCATGAACGCCACCTGAAGCGCCTGCAATCGGGTACGGTGCAGAGCATCGAGACCAGCGACATCCATCTCGAAGCGGTGCGGGCGCTGAAGGAATTCAACTCGCTGCTGGTATCCGTCGCCTACCCGATCCTGACTCAGAGCGGCGACCTCTTGGAAAGCCGGCTGGCCAAGACGGCCTGAGCGAATTTGCCCGTGTCATCCAAACATCATCACCCAGACTTATCATTGGATACGAAATAACGATTGTACATATGGATCAGGGGATTCCAAGGTGAGCCATAGGCAATCTCAGGATGACGGCGAGGAGACGAAAATGCTGTCCGAACATAAGCTTGCGGCTCAGGCCCCCTTCCCTGCTCCGGCCCCCCTCCCTGCTCCGGCATTGGGTGAGCCCTATTTGCTCACCCCCGGGCCGTTGACCACCTCCTATGCCGTCAAGCAAGCGATGCTGCGCGACTGGGGTTCATGGGACGGCGACTTCCGGGCGATGACATCAGAGATGCGTCAGCGGCTGCTCGCCATGCTCGGCGATACCAACAACGAATTCGACTGCGTACCGATGCAAGGCTCGGGCAGCTTCGCCGTCGAGGCGATGCTCGGCTCGTTCGTGCCGCGTGACGGCAAGGCGCTGGTGCTGGTCAATGGCGCCTACGGCCAGCGCATCGTCCAGACCCTCGGCTATCTCGGCCGCGACCACGTCGCCATCGACAAGGGCGACTACATGCCGCCGCGCGGTGATGAGGTGGCTGCAGCCCTCGACGCCGACCCTGCCATCACCCACGTCATCCTGGTCCACTGCGAGACCAGCTCCGGCATCCTCAACCCGGTCGCCGAGATCTCCGAAACCGTCTACGCCAAGGGCCGCAAGTTCCTGGTCGACTCGATGAGCGCCTTTGGTGCCATCCCGCTCGAAGTCGGCGACGTGCGCTACGAGGCCATGGTGTCTTCCGCCAACAAATGCATCGAGGGCGTACCCGGCTTCGGCTTCATCATCGCCCGCAAGAGTGAACTCGAAGCCGCAAAGGGCCGCAGCCACTCGCTCAGCCTCGACGTGCATGCCCAGTGGGCGCACATGAACAAGACCGGCCAGTGGCGCTACACTCCGCCGACGCATGTGGTTGCTGCCTTCCTCGAGGCGCTGCGCCAACACGAGGCCGAAGGCGGCGTCGCCGGCCGCGGCGCCCGCTACACCAGGAATCGCGACGTCATGGTGGCTGGCATGCGCGAGCTCGGCTTCGAGACGCTGCTCAAGGACCGCTGGCTCTCGCCGATCATCGTCACCTTCTTCTGCCCCGCCCATCCGGACTTTGCCTTCGACCGCTTCTACGAGCTGATGAAGGAAAAGGGCTTCATCATCTATCCGGGCAAGCTGACCGTGGTGGACAGCTTCCGCGTCGGCTGCATCGGGCGGATGGACGAGCATGTCATGCGCAAGGTCGTCGAGGCCGCCGGCCAGTCCCTGCGTCAGATGGGCGTCGACACCGCTGCTCCCCCCGCAGCCGCCATCGCCGAGCGCGCCAAGCTCGCCGCCTGACAACAAGAAGATCACAAAGGACCCCTCCCAATGAACAAGATGACCACGATCAACGTCAGCGCCAACGGCCGCACCTATGAGCGGCCGCGCGTGCCGGCGATTGCCATCTGCCTCGACGGCTGCGAGCCGGCCTATCTCGACGAAGCGATCAAGGCGGGCCTGATGCCGAACCTGGTGAAGATCCGCGCCAACGGCACCGAGCGTACCGCCCACAGCGTCATTCCGAGCTTCACCAACCCCAACAATCTGTCGATTGCGACCGGCCGACCGCCTGCAGTCCACGGCATCTGCGGCAACTATCTCTACGAGCGCGAGACCGGCAAGGAAGTGATGATGAACGACCCGCGCTTCCTGCGCGCGCCGACCGTCTTCCAGGCCTTCTACGATGCCGGCGCCCGCGTCGCCGTGGTCACCGCCAAGGACAAGCTGCGGGCGCTTCTCGGCAGCGGCCTGAAGTTCGACGACGGCCGCGCCATCTGCTTCTCGTCTGAGAAGTCCGATGTCTCGACAAAGGCCGAACACGGCATCGACAATGCGTCGGCCTGGCTCGGCAAGCCGGTGCCTGAGGTCTATTCGGCCGAACTGTCGGAGTTCGTCTTTGCCGCCGGCGTCAAGCTGCTGAAGGAATTCAAGCCTGACGTGATGTACCTGACAACGACCGACTATGTGCAGCACAAATATGCACCCGGCGTGCCACAGGCCAACGCCTTCTACGAGATGTTCGACAAGTATCTCGGCGAACTCGACGCGCTCGGTGCTGCCATCGTCATCACCGCCGATCACGGCATGAAGCCCAAGCACAAGGCCGACGGCACCCCTGACGTGGTCTATGTCCAGGACCTGCTCGACGAGTGGCTCGGCAAGGACGCAGCGCGCGTCATCCTGCCGATCACCGATCCTTATGTCGTCCATCACGGCGCGCTCGGCTCGTTTGCCACCGCCTACCTGCCCGAGGGTGCAGACCAGGCCGGCATCATGAAGCGCCTCGCCGCCATCGAGGGCATCGACGTCGTCATCGACAACGCCACGGCCTGCGAACGCTTCGAACTGCCCTCCGACCGCATCGGCGACATCGTTCTGGTGTCCACCGAAAACAAGACCATCGGCACCAGCGAACACCGCCACGACCTCGCAGCCCTCAACGAGCCGCTGCGATCGCATGGCGGCCTGACCGAGCAGGCAGTGCCGTTCATCGTCAACCGCAAGCTTGAGACGCTGCCCAACGAGCCGGTTCTGCGCAACTTCGATGCGTTCTATTATGCCGCGCTTGCCGCAGCACAGGCCTGAGGGAGGACCAACCATGGTCAAGGCTGAAACGACGTTCAAGGTGCGCCACGAGCCGATGCGCATCGCCGGACGCAAGGTCGATGCCGACGGCGTCGTCAACGTCCACTATCCCTACACCGATGCCGTCATCGGCACGGTACCCGCGGGCCGTGCCGAGCACGCCCGCCAGGCCTTCGAAATCGCGGCCAACTACAAGCCGAAGCTGACGCGCTACGAGCGTCAGCAGATCCTGTTCCGCACGGCCGAAGCGCTTGCCGCGCGCAAGGAAGAGATCTCCGACATCATCACGCTGGAGCTCGGCATCTCCAAGGCCGACTCCCTCTATGAGGTCGGCCGCGCCTATGACGTGTTCACGCTGTCGGCGCAGATGTGCATCCAGGATGACGGCCAGATCTTTTCCTGTGATCTGACGCCACATGGAAAAGCGCGGAAAATCTTCACCACCCGCGAGCCGCTGCGGGCGATCTCGGCGATCACCCCCTTCAACCACCCGCTCAACATGGTGGCACACAAGGTGGCACCGGCAATCGCCACCAACAACTGCGTCGTCGTCAAGCCGACGGAACTCACGCCGATGACGGCGCTGATCCTCGCCGACATCCTCTACGAGGCCGGCCTGCCGCCTGAGATGCTGTCTGTCGTGACCGGCATGCCCGCCGACATCGGCGCCGAGATGATCACCAATGACAACATTGAGCTGATCACCTTCACCGGCGGCGTGCCCGTCGGCAAGCTGATCTCCCGCACCGCCGGCTACAAGCGCCAGGTGCTGGAACTCGGCGGCAACGACCCGCTGATCATCCTCAACGACCTGTCGGACGACGATCTCGCCAAGGCGGCCGATCTCGCCGTGGCAGGTGCCACCAAGAACTCGGGCCAGCGCTGCACGGCGGTGAAGCGCATCCTGTGCCAGGAAAGCGTCGCCGACCGCTTCGTGCCGATGGTGCTCGAGCGGGCGAAGAAGATCAGGTTCGGCGATCCGATGGACCGCTCGACCGATCTCGGCACCGTGGTGCACGAGAAGGCCGCCGCACTCTTCGAAAGCCGGGTCTACATGGCCGCCGAACAGGGCGCTGAAGTGCTCTACGACCCCGGCCGCAAGGGCGCGCTGTTGCCGCCCATCGTCGTCGACCGCGTGCCGCACAGGTCGGAACTGGTCATGGAAGAGACCTTCGGGCCGATCATCCCGATCGTGCGCGCGCCCGACAATGACGACGCGTTGATCGCACTGTCCAACTCCACCGCCTTCGGCCTGTCGTCGGGTGTCTGCACCAACGACTTCCGCCGCATGCAGAAATACATCGCCGGCCTGCAGGTCGGCACGGTGAATATCTGGGAGGTCCCGGGATATCGCATCGAGATGTCGCCCTTTGGCGGGATCAAGGACTCGGGCAATGGCTACAAGGAAGGCGTCATCGAAGCGATGAAGAGCTTCACCAACGTCAAGACCTTCTCTTTGCCGTGGTAGCCTGAAATGCGGCCGCCGGTGCAGCCACCGGCGGCCGCATGCAAGGATGGATGTTCGCCGTTTTGCCGGTCTACGAAGGCCCGATCAGGTGCCCGGACTGATTGCCAGCCCCCGCCGCCGACATCTGTCGCGAACGCTGGCGCTGACGCAGCCTTCTTGCGGACTTGTCAGCGCCAACGAGCTTTGCCCTCTAGAGGCTTTGTCAACGCCGCCATCGCCAATCAGCACCTCACGGCTTTGACGCCATAAGGTGTACATTCTTGCCGCTACGCATCATAACGGCAACGTTGGTTGATGCTGGGTGCTGGCAGGAATGGTGGCGTTGTCGCCCGAACACTTCTCTGAAGGCGGCGCCGATGCGCGCATGGCGCAGGTCAGGCGCGTTCGCGCGCTGCGGCTGCTAGACGATGCCGGTGACCGGCGCCTTACACTGGTCGTTGCGCCGGCCGGTTTCGGCAAGTCCTCCCTGATGAACCAGCGCTACAAGGATCTACGCAAACAAGGCCATCAGGCGGCCTGGGCAGCGCTCGATGGCGACGATCGCGACGGCACCCATTTCCTGCTCGGACTGCTCGGTGTTCTTACTGCGGCCCACATTTTCCCAGCGGCTGCTCAGGATTATTCCAGCCTGTCGCAGCAGCATGTTCTGGGGGTCATCCTGACCCAGCTGCAACGACTGCGCCGTCCGCTCTACCTGTTCCTCGACGACTATCATTTCGCCCAGAGCGAGGAAAACGATGCGACGCTGGCGCGGCTGCTGTTTTCGCCACAGGCGCGAAACCTCAGACTGCTGATCATCTCGAGATCGGAGCCGAGACTGGCGATTTCGGCCATGCAGCTGAATGGTCAACTCACCTATCTGAAGGCCGCCGACCTGCGTTTCTCGGCCGGAGAGGCCCAAAACCTGCTGGCCATGGCCGGGGTCAAGCTCGACAAAGCGCAGGTCGAGGCACTGGTCCACAAGACAGAGGGCTGGGCCGTGGCACTGCAGCTGGCTCGCGTGCTTTTGCGCGACGGAGCCGTGACCGATAGCGACCTGCTGGAATTCAGCGGCACTCAGCTCGACATGGCGCGCTATCTGTCCGAACAGGTTTTTTCTTCGCTCTCGGTCGCCATGCAATCGGCGCTAGTCCGCGTCGCTGCCCTGCCCTATTTCAGTGCCGAGTTGGCGAGCGCAGTTGTCAGTCCATCGGCCGCCGCCGAACTGACCTCCGACATCGCCGTCGGCGGCCTGCCGATCGAGGCGTTGGACGATGGACACAAGCAGTTCAAGCTGCATCAGGTATTCCAGGAATACCTGATGCATGAAGCCCTCTTGCGTGGGCTCGATATCAACCAGATCAGGCGCACTGCCGCACACTGGTATGCGGCTCGCCGTGACTGGGCCAATGCCATTCGCCACGCCTTGCATGCCGAAGACTTCGGCCTTGCCGGGGAACTTTCCGAAAATGCCGGGGGGTGGCGGCAGGTCTATGCCGGCGCCCGCGGGTTGCTGCAGCAGTTTCACGCACTGGCAGCGGTGTTGCCGGAGCCGGAAGCCGCCAAGTTCCCACGCAGCTTTCTCGGGCTGGCCGTCGCGGCCGCCAAAGGCGGCAACCTGACGCTGGCAACTCATTATTTTGAGCTTGTCAGTCGGAAAATCGACCGCACCGACAATGTCCTTGTCAACGAAATTCGCCTGATCGGCGCACTCATGGCGCTGTACCGGGACGACCGCATCGAAGCCCTCGACCTGTCACTACTCGAGCGCGACCTGACGCTGCTCGAGCTGACGGAACCGGTACAGCGTGCGCTGACCTATAACCTGCTGTGCTTCCAATACCTGGAACGCAGCGAATTCGAGCGTGCCGAGCGCCACGGCAACCTGGCGATCCAGTCCTTTACCCAGGCGGGAGCGCATTTTGGAGCGATGCACCTCTACGCCCATGTGGGGCAGGCACAGTTCTTTCGCGGCGACATGGAAGGCGCGAGTGCGGCCTACGAGCGCCTGGCCAGCGACGCGCAAAACGCCATCGGCAAGGGTTGCGACCTCGACGCGATCGCCCAGGTCCTGCTGGCCGAGACCCTGTCGGAGCGTGGCCTGCATGATGGCGCCGAGCGCATCCTGGAATGGTCGTTGCCACATCTGGAAAAGAACGACTGCTGGTTCGACCTCCTGGCAGCAGCCTATCTGTCCCGCATTCGCGCACGGACGGTCCGCAACGATTTCGACGGCGTCGACGCCGTGCTGGAACAGGCAAGGCGCACCGCACAGCGCCGTGGTTTTCCTCGCCTGCAAAGGCTGGTCGCACGCGAGCAAATGCGTGCGATCATCCATTTCGGCGACATTCAGGGCGCCAAGCGTTTTGCCGACCGTTTCGATCTCAGCCCGGAATCGGCGTTCGACGTCGAGCGCAACCGGCTTTCATTCCGGCTGCGCGGCGAAGTGCCGGCAACGCTGTGGGTTCGCGTCTGGATACAGGAAGGACAGACAGAACGCGCGCTTGACATGCTGCAACGCCTGGAGGTGGCGCAGGAGCGTCCCTTCAGCGTGCCTCGAATGCTCCGGATGCGCCTGCTGGCGGTGCTGGCCGGCATGAAGGCCGGCAAGGCAGAGCGAGCAGCTTCGGTGCTTGACGAAATCCTGCTGACGCTGCCCAGCGCAACCTACCGCGCGGCCTTTTTCGAAGAGGGTCCCGAAATGCTCGCCTTGCTGCGGCGCCGCGCGCAGGAGGCCGGCCCTGACAGCCTGATCGCCCGGCGCGTCGGCCAGATATTTGCACCGGCAGATGCGTCCGCTCCCGGACAAGGCACATCCGAAACGGCGCCCGATTCCGCAAGCGCACCGCATACGCTGACCCAGCAAGAACTAAAGGTCGTATCATTGATATGCGGCGGCTTCTCCAACAAGGAGATAGCCCGGCACATGGACGTCAGCGAAAACACGGTGAAGTTTCACGTCCGAAATGTCTTCTCCAAGCTCAATGTCCATTCGCGCACCTCAGCCATTTCTGTCGCGCGCGAGCTAGGACTATTAGCCTAACCGTCATTTTGGGTGGGGCCTTTACCAGGCAGCCCACCCGATTGGTCGGGTAGGCAAGCTTCTTCCACGATGCAACCTTTCCGCATGGGCAGCAGATAGGCGCTGCAGTCATAAAGGTGCGGAATGGAGCAGCAAGTGCGAGCCGTCGATCCCGTGACCCAGGAGATCATCCAGGGCAAGCTACTGTCGATGGTCGACGAGATGGGCATCGTGATGGCGCGGACCAGCATGAGTCCCGTCATCTATGAGGTTCTAGACTTCGCCTGCGGCATCTGCACCCGCGACTGCGACCTGATTGCCCAGACCAACGGCATCACACTGTTCACGGGCACATTCGCCACCCAAGTCCGCAGCCTGGTCGAGAGGTTCGCCGACGACATGGCGCCGGGCGACGTCCTGGTCACAAACGATCCCTATGCCGGAGGCACACATTCCTGCGATCTGGCCATCATGCGCCCGATCTTTGCCGAAGGCCGCATCATCGCATTTGCCATCAATGTCGCTCACTGGCTGGACGTCGGCGGCGCGGTGCCCGGCAGCCTGCCTCCGGACGCCAGTTCGGTGTTCCAGGAAGGCCTTCGCCTGCCTTGCGTGCGTATTGCGCGCGACGACAAGCTGTTGCCCGACATGGTCCGCATCATCAGCGAGAATGTCCGTCTGCCGGAAGTCGCGCTGGGCGACCTCAATGCGCAGCTTGCCACGGTGCGCATCGCCGAGCGCCGCATCCTGGAGATGGTCGAGAAATACGGTGCGGCTACCGTTCAGGACGCATTTGATCACCTCCTCGACGTCAGCGAGCGGCGCAGCCAAGACGTCATTACGGCACTGCCGGATGGCACCTACGAGGCGACCGACATCATCGACGGCGATGGTATTTCCACCGATCCCATCGAGGTGAAGGTCGCCATCCGGATCGCGGGTGGCCGCATGGAAGTGGATTTCACCGGCTGCCCGCCTGCCGCGGCAGGGCCGATCAACTGCGCGCGCGGAGCGCTCAGTTCGGCCGTGAAGACCATCTTCAAGGCGCTGGTGGCACCGCAGGAGCCGTCCAACGAAGGATGGTTCCGGCCACTCTCGGTGATCGCTCCCGACGGAACGGTGTTCACGGCGCAGAAGCCCTCGCCGACAGGTTGGTACTACGAAGGCTCGGTCCATGCCTCCGAACTCGTGTGGAAGGCGCTCGCACCGCTGATGCCTGAACGTTTCTCGGCCGGCTCTTACTCCAGCCTCTGCGTCACCTACATCAATGGCCGGACCGCCGACGGCGAAGAATTCATCCACATCGAGCCACAGCATGGCGGTTGGGGCGGCGCGCCCGGTCGCGACGGCGCCAGCGCGGTCATCGCCCTGACCGACGGCGATACCTACAACTACTCGGTGGAGTTGATCGAAGCCAAGTTTCCGCTCCACGTCCGCCGCTATGCGCTCAATGTCGAAGGCGGGGCCGGCGCAGGTCAGTGGCGCGGTGGCTTCGGGGTCGTGCGTGAATACGAGATTCTGTCCGGAGAGGCCGATATCCACAGCGGCTTCGGCCGCTCGCGGACGCCGCCCTGGGGCATGGACGGCGGCGGTTCCGGCAGTCTCAACCGGCTCGATGTCGTCGACCAGGAGACAGCGAACACCGTCACCTATGGCCGCCTGTCCCACCGCCGCGTCGTCAAGGGCGACCTGTTGCGCATCGCTACCGGCGGTGGCGGCGGCTGGGGCGATCCAGCCATGAGAAGCAGGGACGCGATCGCCGAGGACATCCGCTCGGGCTACATCAGCGCAGAGCGAGCGGCATCGGAATACAATCACCGGGGCACGGCGACGAAATGATCAGACTTGCAACCGATGTCGGCGGCACCTTCACCGATCTCGTCGGATATGACGAGAAGACGGGCAAGGTCTTCACCTCAAAGAGCCTGACCACTCCGCAGGACCAGTCGATCGGCGTGCTCGACGTGATCGACCGCGCAGAGAGTGCCAGCGGCCTGGACACAGACAAGGTCCGGTTCTTCGCCCATGGCGGAACGACGGTGATCAACGCGATCACCGAACGCAAGGGCGTCAGGACCGCCCTCGTCACCACAGCCGGGTTCCGCGACGTGCTCGAGATCGGCCGAGGCAACCGCCCGGACCTCTACAATCTGCAGTTCCACAGCCCCGAACCGTTCATCCCCAGGAAGCTGCGGACCGAGGTCCGCGAACGGGTTGGCGCGGACGGACGGGTCATCGAACCGCTCAATGAAGACGACGTGCGCGAGGCTGCGCGCCTGTTCCTTGAAGAGGGAGTTGAGGCCGTAGCGGTCATCTTCCTGCACAGCTACGCCCATCCGGATCATGAGAAGCGCTGCGCCGAGCTGTTGCGCGACCTGCTGCCTGATGTCACCGTCTGCGCCAGCTACGAGATCTCGCGGCAATGGCGCGAGTATGAGCGCACCAACACGGTTGCCCTCAACGCTTATGTGCAGCCGATCATCCAGCGCTACTTCGCCAACCTCGAAAAGGCGCTTGCCGCCAAGGGCGTGTATTCGGCCTATTATGCCATGCTGTCGAATGGCGGGGTCGCAACGTTCTCGCAAGCCGTCGCCAGTCCGCTGACCCTCGTCGAATCAGGTCCTTCGGGCGGCGCGGCCGGCGCAGCAAGGATTGGTGCGATCCTCGGCGAAAGGGATGTGCTTTATCTCGACGTTGGCGGCACCACGGCAAAATGCACGCTCATCCGTGACGGCAAGCCCAATCTCGATGCTGAATACAAGCTCGAATGGGCCCGTACCTTCCCCGGCTACCCGGTCCAGGTGCCGGTGGTCGACATCGTCGAGATAGGCTCGGGCGGAGGCTCGATCGCCTGGATCGACGCTGCCGGCGGCCTGCGGGTTGGCCCGAAAAGTGCCGGCTCCGCGCCCGGACCTGCCTGCTACGGACTAGGCGGAACCGAGCCGACTGTCACTGATGCCAAGGTGGCCATCGGGCTGCTCGACCCTGCCGCATTCGCCGAAGGCGCCATGACCCTCGACGTCGAACTCGCACAGCAGGCAATCGCCGGGCTGGCCGGACCGCTCGGCCTGTCGGTGGACGACGTCGCCCAGGCCATCATCGACGTTGCCGAGTCCAACATGATCAATGCGCTGAAGCTGGTTACCGTCCAGCGCGGTCACGACCCACGCGATCTTGCTCTGGTCGTCAGCGGCGGCGCCGGGCCGATGTTGGGCGCTCGCCTTGGTCGCGAACTCAACGCCAAGTCGATCATCATACCACCGCATTCGGGCATCTTCTCGGCCTGGGGCATGCTGGCCGCGCATCCACGCGCCGACATTCGCAAGACGTGGTTTTCGCCGCTCGTCGCCTCGTCGCTCGGCGAACTGGCCAAGCTCTTCACCGACATGGAAGGCGAGGCGCTTTCCTATTTCGACCGCGACAACACGGACGGCGTCACCTTCAGCTACACGGTCGAAATGCGCTATCACGGACAGGAGCACAGCGTATCGACCCGGTTCACACCGTCGATGCAACTGGTCGATTTCGCCGAGGCTTTCCACAGTGCTCACGAGACCGCCTATTCGTTCCGCCTGCCCGATGCACGCATCGAGGTGACGAACCTGCATCTTCAGGCCGAGATCGCCGGCAACGTCATCGACTGCCCGCCGATCGACAATGACGGCCGCACTGTCGCCAAGGCACGAAAGGGCGAACGCAAAGTCTATTTCGGCAACGATGGCGGCTGGAAATCATGCGCTGTCTATGATCGTAACGGCCTGCCCTGCGGTGAGCGTCTGAGTGGCCCGCTGCTTGTCGAGGAGCCCACCACGACAACGCTCGTGCATGCAGGGCAAGTCCTGGAGGTCACCGACCGGGGCATCATGGTAATCACCGAAGAGGTCCGCTAGTCCATGGCCATCTCGATTGGAATTGACGACGTAACCAGGACCTTTGGCACGGTCAAAGCCCTGGAGCGCGTGGGTCTCAAGATCGAGGCCGGCGAATTCTTCACATTGCTCGGCTCGTCGGGTTCGGGAAAAAGCACGCTGCTTAAACTGATCGGGGGGTTTGATCGCCCCACCACCGGCCGTGTCCTGTTTGATGGGCAGGACGTTACCGACCTGCCGGCCAACCGCCGCCCGTCAAATACCGTCTTCCAAGACCTCGCTTTGTTTCCCCACATGACCGTGGGCGACAACGTCGCCTACGGGCTGAAGGTGAAGGGTGTGGCTGCCGCTGAACGCAAGAAACGCGTGGACGGCACGCTTGCCCTGGTCGATCTGGCAGGATTTGCCGAACGCAACGTCAACCTGCTCTCTGGCGGGCAACGGCAGCGGGTCGCTCTGGCACGCGCGCTCGTCATGGAGCCGGGCATCCTGCTTCTCGACGAGCCCTTGACCGGACTCGACGAAAGACTGCGCCAGCAGATGCGCGACGAATTCGGCAGGCTGCACAAGCGGACCGGTTCGACCTTCGTGCTGGTCACCCACAATCAGGACGAAGCGCTGAGCCTCAGCGACCGTATGGCCATCATGCATAAGGGCAGGCTCGAGCAGGTCGGACGGCCGGCCGACTTCTTTGCCGCTCCCGCCAATGATTTCGTCGCACGCTTCGTCGGCATGGAACGCGTCCTCAAGCCTGAAAGGCTCGAACGCAGCGGCGGCGACACAGTCGCTGTCATAGCCGGTGAGCGACTGGTTCTGCCAGGCGCTCGCGACGTCGGGGAAATGGGACTCCTGGCGGTTCGTCCCGACCGCATTTCGCTCGCGAACGTGCATGCAGCGCCCGGAAGCTCACTTGCAGCGACCGTGGCCGGACGCCAGTTCCGCGGCCGGTTCTTCGACTTCTATCTTGAGCTCGGCGATGGCCAGAAGCTCGACGCCGAAATCCCGGTCGAGTTCGCCGACGCCTGGCCCGAACCGGGCAATCCGGTGCGGCTCGAATTCGCCGGAGGTGCCTTGGTGCCCGTGCCCGCATCCTGAACTGCGGCGAACCGTGACACCTGATCATCCTGAGAAGATCTTCATAAAAAGAAGGGGTAACGCGATGACAAACAGCATGAATTCCTTGAACGGCGCGATGGCGAGCAACATCAGCCGACGTCAATTGCTCAAGACGCTCGGGGCGGGAGGTGCGGCATTGGCGGCCGGATCCATGTTTCAGCCGATGTCGGCACTGGCCGCGGGCGATCTGGCATTCTGGGCGACCGGCACGCTTGATGTCGGCGACGCCTGGTCGCGGGCAGCTGACGATGCGGGCCTGAACGTTGCCTTCACAGACAATGGCAACGACCCCGGCCCTGCCGTCGCGCGACTTGTCGCCGGCAACGCAAACGACCTCTTCGATATGGGTGGCCTGCAGGGCGGCGCCGAGAAGGAACTCGCTGTCCAGGGCGCAATCGTTCCCTGGGACCTGTCGAAGATCCCCAACTACGAAAGCGTCTGGCAGTGGGCAAAAGACATCCCCTACCTGCACCATGACGGAAAGCAGTACGGCCTGCCTGCCGTCATCAACGCCGACTCGATCATCTATCGCCCCGACAAGCTGGGTAAGGTCGACAGCTACGGCGTCATCTTCGATCCGAAGCTGAAGGGCCAAGTGGCAATGGAAGACGCCTGGATCAACAGCGCCGTCTTTGCAGCCATGTACCTGAAAGAGACGGAAAACCAGAAGATCGGCAATCCGGGCAACCTGACCGCGGACGAGCTTGGCCTGGTGATGGAGTTCCTCATCAAGCACAAGAAGGATGGCCAGTTCCGCACCTTCTGGAGCGGCTGGGAGCAAGGTGTGCAGCTTGTCGGCGATGGCGAGGTGCTGGCCATGACCGGGTGGGAGCCCATCGTCTACGAAGGTCGCAAGCGCGGTCTGCAGGTCGAGTACGCCGCACCCGTCGAAGGCTACGAAGGCTGGGGCAACAACCTCGTTCTGCTGAAAGGCGCGGTCGACCGCGGCCTTGGCGACGACGCCCACAAGCTCGCCAATTGGCTGCTCGACGGCTTCTATGGCTGCACGCTTGGCGAACAGCGCGGCTACGTCGTGCCGAGCGATCGCAATGTTGCCTACGCCGAGGCAAATGCGAGCCAGTTCGACCCGTCAAAGGTCAAGGCACTGGCCGAGCACGTCAAAGCTAAGTTTAGCGGCAAGGTAGCCTGGCAGAACACGCGCCCGGACAATTTCCAGCTCTACGAAGAATGGTGGCAGAAGCTGCGTAACGCCTGATTGCGACCAACAGCGGCGGGAGCGGTTCGCGCTCCCCCGCCTTTTTCTGGAAACCAGATGAAATCGCCCGGCCTTCTACTTGCACTCCCCACCGCACTCATCGTGCTGCTGCTGGGCTTCGTGCCTCTGATCGTCATCCTCGTCTGGAGTTTCTGGACCTGGGATCCCGCGACCTACTGGATCAGGCCGGAGTTCAGTCTGGCCGGCTATGCAGCGATCCTCGAGGCCGGGCGCTGGAGCGTCATCTTGGGATCGCTGGGTAAGGCGTTCCTGACCGCCGCGATATGCGTCGTCATCGGCTATCCCGCCGCGATGGCAGTGCATTTTCTGGCAAGCAGGCGGACTGCGCTGCTGCTGATGGCGCTGTTCACCATTCCGTTCTTCACCTCATACATGATCCGCGCCTTTTCCTGGCGGCTCGTGCTCGGCCGCAACGGCCTTATCAATGGCTGGCTGATGGATCTCGGGATCGTCGACCAGCCGCTGGACTGGCTGCTGTTCTCCAATTTTGCCGTCAATGTCGGCCTCGTCGCCTCATATCTGCCCTTCGTCATCTTTCCGCTGATCCTGTCGATGCAACGCGTCGAGCCATCGCTGCTCGCCGCCAGCCAGGATCTCGGCGCCGGCTTCTGGCGGACCTTCCGCTCCGTCCTGCTGCCACTGACCCAAGCCGGCATATTTGCCGGGTTCCTCTTCGTCTTCGTCATGGCGGCGGGCTCGGCCACAGAAGTGCAGATGCTCGGCGGTGCGGCCGCATCGATGATCTCGGTGATGATCAACGACGTCATGCGGGTTGTGAACTTCCCGCTGGCCTTCGCAATCTCGACCCTGGTGCTGATCATCCTGTTCGGACTGATTTTCATCGGCAACCGACTGTTCAAGCTGACCAGCCTGTTCGAGGGATTCACATGGTAGCCGGTTTCGAAAGCCGCCCGCTTAAGGCCGCCATCTGGCTGATGACTGCCATAGGGCTGGCGATCATCTATCTGCCGCCGCTCTACCTGGTGGCGGTGTCGTTCAATCCGGCGCTGCAGCCCGCTCTGCCGCCGCTGTCCGACATCAGCCTGACCTGGTATTTCGCGCTCGCCAAGGAACGCACCCTGATCAGCGCATTGCAGGAATCCCTTCTGGTCGCGACCATCACCGCGCTGGTGGCAACCGGTCTCGCGCTGTTGTCGGCTCTGGCCTATATGGATCTCGGCAAATGGCGCTCGCGCTGGTTCATGTTCGTGCTGTTGCCGATGTTCGTTCCAGGGATCATCCAGGGCCTGTCGCTTTCGGTGATCTTCGGGCGCATCGGACTGAAGCCGTTCTGGGGCACGGTGGCTGCGAGCCATCTGTTATGGGCGCTGCCATTCGCCTTCACCGTCATCCTCACCAGCATGGCAGCCGTGAGGCGTTCTTACCTGCTTGCCGCGTCCGATCTCGGCGCTTCCTGGTGGCGGCAGCTGGTCGACGTGACATTGCCACTGATCAAGCCAGGCCTGGTGGCTGCCTTCATCTTCTCGTTCCTGCTGTCGCTGAACGAATTCGGCCGGGCCTTCTATCTGGTCGGACGGCAGAACACGCTGCCATTGGCGATGTTCGGCAAGATGAACTCAGGCGCCTCGCCGACGATCTATGCCCTGTCGGGCTCGATCTTCCTGGCTTCGATATTGGCGGTGTCGTTCGTGCTGCTGGCAGCGCAAGCCAAGGATCGCAAACTGCGGTAGAGCACGGTCGGCCCGCCGCTTTGCGGAGACTGGCTGTGTTGATGAACCGATCGATGCCGCCAGCCGACCCGCACTGCCGGCTACAGGTGCAAGGTGCAGGAACTCGGCGGTAACTACCACCGATCAGCCTCAACGAACTGTCCGATGTCGATGTCGCCAAGGCGGCCGATTCGGCTGTCGCCGGCGCGACCAAGAACTCGGGCGACGAGCCGATCGCTGCACCACCTTCGGCCTCTGCTCAGGCGTCTGCACCAACGATTTCCGCCGCATGCAGAAATACATCGCCGGCCTGCAGGTTGGCACGGTGAATATCTGGGAAGTCTCGGGATATCGCATCGAGATGTCACCATTTGGCGGGATCAAGGACTCGGGCAACGGCTACAAGGAAGGCGTCATCGAAGCGATGAAAAGCTTCACCAACGTCAAGACCTTCTCTTTGCCCTGGGTCTGAGCCTTGTCTTGAGCCGGCAAATCAGATGAGTGTCGATGAGGGAGCCTGGTGCTCCCTCATGCGCTTGGAGGGGAAATGCTGTTGCCTAACGCCGGCTCGTACTCGACCGGGACACTACCCTTGCCTGCGACCTTCCTGAAAGCCTGAACGCATGTCCGGCTTTGCCCTTACCATCGTGCTGGTGGCAGCCTTGCTGCATGCGAGCTGGAACGCCGTCGTCAAGGCCGCAACCGACCGTGCCGTCGTCCTGGCAGCAGTGTCCGCCACCCATGCCACGCTCGGGCTCGTGTTGGCGTTCTTCGCCACGCCACCGTCGCAAGCGAGCTGGATCTACATCTTCCTGTCGACGGTCATCCACTACGGCTACTACGTCTTCCTGTTCCAGTCGTACCGGCTGGGTGATCTCAGCCAGGTCTATCCCATCGCCCGCGGACTGGCCCCGGCGCTTGTCGCTTTCGGTGCCTATGTGATGATCGGCGAGACTCTGCCGCCCTTAGGCTGGGTCGGGCTTGGCGCGATTACCTTCGGCATTGCCTTCCTCGCCTTCCAGCGCGGCGCAGCCCATGCCGATCCGCGCGCCGTCGGTGCAGCCACCATCAACGGCGTGCTGATCGCCTCCTATTCGGTCATCGACGGCATCGGCGTGCGCCTGTCCGACAGCCCGTTCGGCTATATGGGCTGGCTGTTCCTGCTCGAGTTCCCGGTAACATTGTTCGTGCTGTTCCGCCGGCGCGGGGCGACACGCACGATCGACCGCAAGACCGTCACACTCGGCCTCGTCGGCGGCCTGGGCGCCGTCTCCGCCTACGGCCTCGTCATCTACGCCAAGACGATCGCGCCCCTGGGCGCGGTCTCGGCCGTGCGTGAATCGAGCGTCATCATCGCAGCCCTCATCGGCCTGTTCATATTCGGCGAGCGACCGTGGCAGGCCCGCATCTTTTCAGCCGTCATCGTTGCCGGCGGGGTGATCGCACTCGCCTTCTCAGGCTGACAGGCCGGCAAGCTTTTGCGTTTCGGTGCAAAAACCAACGCCCGTGCACAAGCATGCGGCAGCCATGTCACATGCCTGTAGCAACCCTGTGCATCACATAAGCTCAGCCTACCAGATCATAAAAAGAATAGATTTTACTTATTGACCGCCCGTTCCCACTATCGACCATGGACGAGGCGCAAACGGGCACAGCCAAAACGCGGCCCGACAAAACCTCTCCCAATCAGAACGTGCCTAAGCGATTCAAATGGGAGCCACTTCAATGAACCAGAAGAAAACCTGCGCGCTTGCCGCCTTTGCGACGATGCTGATGTCATCGGCGGCCTGGGCGGAGACGGAGCTCACAGTCTACACGGCCATCGAGGCCGAAGACCTCAAGCGTTATGCCGAGACGTTCAACCAGGACCATCCCGACATCAAGCTGAACTTCATCCGCGACTCCACCGGCGTCATCACCGCCAAGCTGCTCGCTGAGAAGGACAATCCGCAGGCCGACGTGGTCTGGGGCCTCGCCGCCACCTCGCTTCTGGTTCTCAAGTCCGAGGGCATGCTGGAAGCCTACGCGCCCAAGGGAGCCGACCAGCTGAAGCCCAATTTCGTCGACAGCGACAATCCGCCGAGCTGGGTCGGCATGGACGCCTGGGCAGCCTCGATCTGCTTCAACACCATCGAAGGCCAGAAGCTTGGCCTGACCGCGCCGAAGAGCTGGAAGGACCTCACCAAGCCTGAATACAAAGGCCACGTGGTGATGCCAAACCCGGCGTCATCAGGCACCGGCTACCTCGACGTATCGAGCTGGCTGCAGCTGTTCGGCGACAAGGACGGCTGGACCTATATGGACGGCCTGCACCAGAACGTTGCCGCCTACACGCATTCGGGCTCCAAGCCGTGCAAGATGGCAGCCGCAGGCGAGACGGTAATCGGCATCTCCTTCGAGTTCCGCGCCGCCAAGTCGAAGGCAGAGGGTGCGCCCATCGATATCATCATCCCCGAAGAAGGCATCGGCTGGGACATGGAAGCGTCGGCAATCGTGGCCGGCACGTCCAAGGAAGAGGCTGCCAAGACCTTGCTCGACTGGTCGGTCTCGAAGAAGGCAAACGAGATGTACAATGTCGGCTATGCGGTCGTCGCCATGCCCGGCGTCGCCAAGCCGGTTGAGCACCTGCCGGCCGACATCGAGGCCAGGATGATCAAGAACGACTTCGAGTGGGCGGCCAACAACCGCAACGCCATCCTCGAGGAATGGACCAAGCGCTACGACTCGAAGTCCGAGCCGAAGAGCTGACCTCCATCAGCCACCCTCGACAAGCGGGCGTCGCCTCGGGCTGCGCCCGCCCCTTGCCCCCATGCCGGATGGTTACGATGAGACACGAAACCCTCGCCGGGCAGCCGCGAATTCCGACTGAAGTGAGCGCCATGACCGCCGCCAGCCCGAACGTGAAGCCTGCCTATCTCAGAATCGCAAACGTCTGGAAAGCCTTCGGCGAATTCCATGCGCTGAAGGACATATCGCTCGACATCAGCGAGGGAGAGTTCGTCTGCTTCCTCGGCCCGTCGGGTTGCGGCAAGACCACGCTTTTGCGTGCCATCGCCGGCCTCGACCTGCAGACCCGCGGCTCGATCCAACAGGGCGGGCGCGACGTCTCGACCCTGCCGCCGTCGCAGCGCGATTACGGCATCGTCTTCCAGTCCTACGCGCTGTTCCCCAACCTGACGATCGCCAAGAATATCGCCTTCGGCCTCGAAAACACCAAGCGCCCGCGTGCCGAGATCGAGGCTCGCGTCACCGAGTTGCTCAAGCTTGTCGGCCTGCCCGACCAGGGCAACAAGTACCCGGCCCAGCTTTCCGGCGGCCAGCAGCAGCGCATCGCACTTGCCCGGGCGATTGCCATTTCACCTGGCCTGCTGCTGCTCGACGAGCCGCTGTCGGCACTCGACGCCAAGGTGCGCACCCATCTGCGCCATGAGATCAAGGAATTGCAGCGCAAGCTCGGCGTCACCACCATCATGGTCACCCATGACCAGGAGGAGGCGCTGTCGATGGCCGACCGCATCGTGGTGATGAACCACGGCGTCATCGAACAGATCGGCACGCCGACCGAGATTTACCGCCACCCGGCGACTCTCTTCGTCGCCGACTTCATCGGCGAGGCCAACAAGTTCGCGGCCAGGGCGTCGAACAACGCCGTCGGCATCGGCGCGGCGAGCTTCAGCTGCGCTGCCCATGATTTCGACGACGGTACGCCGGTCATCGCCGCGATCCGGCCGGAAGACATCATCCCCCACGCCAGCGGCTCTCTCGCCAACGGTGCGACCGCCAACGCCATCGACGTCACCATCAGCGAGATGGAATTCCTGGGGTCGTTCTGGCGCACCCGGCTGCACGGCCACGCGCTCGGCAACGAAACGTTGATTGCAGATTTCTCGATCAATGCCGCGCGCCGCCTGTCGCTGGTGCAAGGCGTGGCGCTGACGGTCGAACTGCCGGCCGAACGGCTGCTGATCTACCCCAGGGGTGCCTGACATGGCGATGGCTCTCGACTCTGCCCTTCCCGTCGGCCGCAGCCTCCGCCTCAGGCTCGACCGCGACGAGTTGATCAAGCGCGGCCTGATGGTCGTGATCGCGCTTTATCTGGTGGTGGGGCTGGCAGCCCCCCTGGCGATCATGCTGTCCAAATCGTTCTCGACCTACAGCTTCAACCTCGCCAATTTCGAGTTCCAGGTCAGCGACAAGGACGGCAACTGGGGCCAACCTGTCACCGCGGCAGCGCTGAACGAGAAACTCGATGCGGTACCGCCGGCCAAGCTCGCCACCAACTCCGACGGGCGGCTGCAGGCGACGAGCTTCTTCCCCGACTTCAGCTTCCGCAGCCCGGTGAAGTACAAGATTCGTGGCACGACTTCTGACGCAACCTATCTCGTCGGCCTCAAGCCGCAGACCGGAACGGAATGGCAGGAACTCACCTCCAACGACTTCCGCCGCGTGATGCTCAGGCCGTCACGGGCGCTCGGACTTGAGAACTACGCCGCCTACTTCTCGACGCCGACGCTGTTCCGCTCGATCGAGAACTCGGTGTTCATCGCACTCGTCAGCACCATCATCACCGTCGGGCTAGCCTTCGGTTTCGCTTATGCGCTGAACCGCAGCTGCATGCGCTTCAAGGGTGTTTTCAAGCTTGTTGCCATGGTGCCGATCCTGGTGCCGTCGCTGCTTCCCGGCATTGCCCTGATCTACCTGTTCGGCAACCAGGGCATGCTCAAGGATCTGCTGATGGGGGCCTCGATCTACGGCCCGCTCGGCATCGTCGTCGGCTCGATCTTCTTCGCCTTCCCGCATGCGATGATCATCATCTCGACGGCGCTGGCGATCTCCGACCAGCGCCACTACGAAGCGGCCGCCTCGCTGCGCGCCAGTCGTTGGCGCACCTTCTGGACGGTGACCATTCCCGGCGCCCGCTACGGCCTGATCTCGGCAGCCTTCGTCGTCTTCACCCTTGTCATCACCGATTTCGGCCTGCCCAAGGTCATTGGCGGTCAGTACAATGTGCTTGCCGTCGACATCTACAAGCAGGTCATCGGCCAGCAAAACTTCGAGATGGGCGCGGTCGTCTCGGTCATCCTGCTCGTCCCTGCCATCGCCGCCTTTATCGTCGACCGCATGGTGACCAAGAAGCAGGTGGCGCTGCTGTCAGCGCGCTCGGTGCCCTACCAGCCCAAGCCGAACCGCGGCTTCGACACGCTTTGCCTCGCCTGGTGTTCGCTGATCGCCGTCTTCATCCTCGGCATCATGGCGACCAGCCAGTTCGCGGCACTGGTCAAGCTCTGGCCCTACGACCTCAGCCTCGGTCTCAAGCATTTCGCCTTCGACCGCATGGATGGCGGCGGCTGGGGTTCGTACTACAACTCGATCCGGCTGGCGGCGCTGACGGCGGTCATCGGAACGGTCATCATCTTCGTCGGCGCCTATATGGTCGAGAAGACCGACGGCTTCCGCGCCGGCCGCACGGCGTTCCAGTTCCTCGCCATGCTGCCGATGGCGGTGCCGGGCATGGTGCTCGGCCTCGCCTACATCTTCTTCTTCAACGATCCGGCCAACCCGCTGCATGCCATCTACGGCACCATGACCATTCTGGTGGTCTGTACAATCACCCACTTCTACACGGTGGGACACCTTACCGCGCTGACCGCGCTCAAGCAGATCGACCAGGAGTTCGAGCCGGTGGCGGCTTCGCTCAAGCAGCCCTTCTACAAGCTGTTTGCGCGCGTCACCGTGCCTGTCTGCCTGCCGGCCATCCTCGACATCTCGATCTACATATTCGTCAACGCCATGACGACCGTGTCGGCGGTGGTGTTCCTCTATTCCAAGGACACGACACTGGCTTCGGTGGCGGTGCTCAACATGGACGACGCCGGCGACGTGGCACCGGCGGCCGCGATGGCGATGATGATCTTCTACACCAATGCCGCCGCACGCCTGATCCACCTGTTCCTGTCGCGGGTTCTGATCAAGCGGACGCAGGCGTGGCGGATGCGCTGAGCCTCAGCCTTTGGCGCGATCCGGATGGGCTTTGGCGAAGGCCTCGAGGCCTTCGCAGCGGGCGGAAATCTCCAGCAGCCGCTTCAGGCCCGAAATGTCGACGTTCCAGCGCCGGGCATTGTAGACCTGCGGCACCAAGCAGATGTCAGCCATGGTTGGATTATCGCCATGGCAGAAGGCGCCAGTAGCCGGGTGGTCGAGCAGCTTTTCGAAGGCTGCCATACCATCGCCGATGAACTTCTGCATCCAGGCGTCGCGCGCCGCCTCGCCATTCGGGACCAACCGCATCAGCTCGGCGATCACACCGGTGTTGCAGACAGCGTGGATTTCCATGGCGATGGCAAAGGACAGCTGGCGCACGCGCTGGCGGCCGAGCGGATCGGAGGGCAGGAAACCGGCATGGCGGGTCTCATCGAGATATTCGATGATCGCCAGCGACTGGGTGAAGGCGTGGCCATCGATGTCGAGCACCGGCACCAGCCCCTGCGGATTGCGTGCCAGATGCTCGGGCGACTTCTGCGCCTTGGCCAGCAGGTCGACCGATACCGGGCGATACGCCTGACCCAGCATGTTGAGCGCGATGCGTACCCGGTAGCTCGCCGACGAACGCCAATAGTCGAACAGGACTGTCTCGCTCATCAACCTCAGGCCTTTTCGTATTTCGTCACGGTCTGCTCGATGGCACCAAAGATCGAGTGACCTGTCTTGTCGTGCATCTCGATGCGGACCTGGTCGCCGAACCTGAGGAACGGCGTCTTCGCCGCCCCCGTGTCGATGGTTTCGATGGTGCGGATCTCGGCGATGCAGGAATAACCCGCGCCGCCTTCGGCGACAGGCTTGCCCGGTCCACTGTCGAGCTTGTTTGACACGGTGCCCGAACCGATGATGGTTCCCGCAACCAGAGGCCTGGTCTTGGCAGCATGCGCCACCAGCTGGCCGAAGTCGAAGGTCATGTCTTTGCCGGCATTGGCGCGGCCGAACGGCTGCCCGTTAATGCTGGTCAGCAGCGGCAGGTGCAGCTTGCCGTCGCGCCAGGCGTCGCCGAGTTCATCGGGCGAAACGGCGACCGGCGAGAACGCCGTTGACGGCTTGGACTGGAAGAAGCCGAAGCCCTTGGCGAGCTCGGCAGGGATCAGGCCGCGCAGCGACACGTCGTTGACCAGCATGACCAGGCGGATGGCATCGCGCGCCTCATCTGATGTTGCCCCCATCGCCACGTCGTCGACGATGACTGCGATTTCGCCCTCGAAGTCGATGCCCCAGGCTTCGTCGGCCATGACGATCGGGTCGCGTGGGCCGAGGAACGAGTCCGAGCCGCCCTGATACATCAGGGGATCGGTCCAGAAGCTCGCGGGCATCTCGGCGCCCCGCGCCTTCCTGACCAGCTCGACATGGTTCACATAGGCTGAGCCGTCGGCCCACTGATAGGCGCGCGGCAGCGGCGAGGTGGCATCGTGCTCATGAAAGCGCATGGTCGGCTGCGAGCCGGTCTCGATGCCCTCGGCGACATTGGCGAGGCGCGGACCGACATGGGCCCAGTCGTCAAGTGCCGCCTGCAAGGTGCGGGCGATGTGGCCGACTTCCGAACAGCGTGTCAGGTCGCGGGAGACCACGACAAGGCGGCCGTCGCGGGTGGAATCCTTCAGCGTGGCGAGCTTCATCTACGTCCTCACTTGATGCTTCACTTGATACCGGGCGTGCCGTCGAACTTGCGCTCGAGACCGTCCCAGCAGTCGATGTAATTGTCCTGCAGCGTCTCCAGTTCGGCGGCGAACTTGGTCAGCTGCTGGGGGAAACGCGTCTCGAACATGAAGGCCATGGTGTGGTCGAGCTTGACCGGCTTGAGCTCGCCGTTCGACGCCTTCTCGAAACCCATCGCATCAGGGCCATGCGGCAGCATCATGTTGTGCAGGCTCATGCCGCCGGGCACGAAACCTTCCTCCTTGGCGTCGTACTGGCCATGAATGAGGCCCATGAACTCGCTCATGATGTTGCGATGATACCAGGGCGGGCGGAAGCTGTGCTCGGCCACCAGCCAGCGCGGCGGGAAGATGACGAAGTCGACATTGGCGGTCCCTGCTTCTTCGGTCGGCGCCGTCAGCACTGTAAAGATTGACGGGTCCGGATGGTCGAACAGGATCGCGCCGACAGGCGAGAATGTCCTGAGGTCGTATTTGAACGGCGCATAGTTGCCGTGCCAGGCGACGACGTCGAGCGGCGAGTGGCCGATCTCGGTGATATAGAACTTGCCGCACCATTTGACGTGCACGCGGCAGGGCGTTTCCTTGTCCTCATAGGCGGCGACGGGCGTCTTGAAATCGCGCGGGTTGGCAAGGCAGTTGGCGCCGATCGGGCCCCGGTCCGGCAGCGTGAACTTGGCGCCATAGTTTTCGCACATGTAGCCGCGGTGGAAAGCGGCATCGCCCAGGCGCGAAACCTTGAACATCATGCCGCGCGGCACGAGGCAGATCTCCGACGGCTCGACGTCGATGACGCCCATTTCGGTAAAGACGCGGATGGTGCCCACCTGCGGCACGATCATCAGCTCGCCATCGGCGTTGAAGAAGTAGTCGTCGACCATGTCGCCGTTGAAGATGTAGGCATGCGCCGCCATGCCGACCTGGGTCATCGCATCACCCGCCGTCGTCATGGTGCGGATGCCTTCGATGAAGTTCAGCTTGTCCTTCGGCTCCGGCAATGGGTTCCAGCGCAGCTGGCCGAGCGGCAAGGAATGGTCGTCGAGGCAAGGTGCAGTCTTCCAGTGCGGATAGCTGGCATTGGAAAAGCGCTTGGTGTGCCGAACGCTCGGTCGGATGCGGTAGAGCCAGGAACGCTCGTTGGTGCCGCGCGGGGCGGTGAAAGGCGAACCCGACAGCTGCTCGGCATAGAGGCCATAATTGCACTTCTGCGGACTGTTCTGGCCTTGCGGCAGCGCGCCCGGCAATGCCTCGGTCTCGAAATCATTGCCAAAGCCCGGCATATAGCCGGTGGCAGTCGCGAGTGACGCTTGTTTGGTGGCCTTGTCCAGCATGTCTTGCACCTCCCTGGCGGACGTGAGAACGTCGAGATGGTTGCAAGTGTAACCGTCGATTTTGTAACTATCAAAGGATTGAGATGCCGGACGCATTCGATCTGGAGAGCTTTTTGCCCTATCGGCTGAACCGGGCGGCGGAGCTGATCAGCCTGAGCTTTTCCAGGGAATACAAGCAGCGCTTCCAGATGACGCGGCCCGAATGGCGAGCGCTCGCCGCCTTGGGCAGCGTCGGCAGCATGACCGCGACCGAGATTGGCACGCATTCCAACATGCACAAGACCAAGGTCAGCCGCGCCGTCGCCGCACTCGAGGAGCGCCGCTGGCTGAAGCGCCGGGAGAACGAGACCGACCGGCGGGTCGAACATTTGGAACTGACGGCAGCCGGCCAGAAAGCCTATCGCGAAATCGCTGACCTCGCCCACACCTATCAGGCAACCCTTGAAAAGGCGCTCGGCACGGGTGCCATCGAGCGCATCGAAGCAGGACTGGCCGATGTCGAGCGGGCGCTGTTGGCCAAGCGGCGTTAGTCCGCTCCCCACAAGGGGGCGGGAGGGCGCCCGCGTCGCGCTTTGCGCGCCCTACCCGATCGGCAGCGGCCCGAACTGCTTCAGCGTGTTCAGCACGATCGCTGTCTTCACATGCTGTACGGAATCATGTGGCAACAGAACCTCGTTGACGAAGCGCGACAGGTCCGACAATCCCCGCACCACGACCTTGATGTGGTAGTCCATCTCGCCGGTCAGCGAATAGGCCTCGAGCACCTCTGGCAGGTCGTTGACCAGGCGGGCGAAACGCTGGGCGTTGTCGCGATTGTGGGTAGCAAGCGTCACCGAGATCACCACCAGCAGATCGAGCCCCAGTCGCTCGCGGTCGAGCATGGCCTGATAGCCGCGGATGAAGCCCTCCGCCTCCAGCCGGGCACGCCGACGCGAGCACTGCGAAGCTGACAGCGCGATCTTCTCCGACAGTTCGTTGTTGGTCAGCCGCCCGTCGAGCTGCAGCGCGCGCAGGATCTTGAGGTCGAATTGGTCAAGCACCTCATTCATTGCATACACCTCCACATCCATGCACGTTCCGCGCATAGATCGACCCATAGGAGGCCAGAATGCAAGCACATTGCATGGAATCGAGGGCACAATATGCACTACCGAGTTTTGAGGAGGAATTTCTATGGGTCCGTTCCCGCACGATGCGCCCCCGGCCAGGATCAGCGACGACAACCCCGCCGGCACCGACGGCTTCGAATTCGTCGAATTCGCCCATCCCGAACCCGAGAAGCTGGAAGAGCTTTTCGCCCGCATGGGCTACCAGCCTGTGGCTCGCCACAAGACGAAGAAGATCACCGTCTGGCGCCAGGGCGACATCAACTACATCATCAACGCCGAGCCGGGCAGCCATGCCATGCGCTTCGTCGATGAGCACGGCCCCTGCGCTGCCTCGATGGCTTGGCGCGTGGTCGATGCCAAGCACGCCTTCGACCACGCGGTGTCGAAGGGCGCTACCCCCTACACCGGCACGGACAAGGCGCTCGACGTGCCGGCCATCGTCGGCATCGGCGGCTCGCTGCTCTATTTCGTCGACAAATACGGCACCAAGGGCTCGGCCTATGAAGCTGAATTCGACTGGCTCGGCGAAGCCGATCCGAAGCCTGCGGGCGTCGGGTTCTATTTCCTCGACCACCTGACCCACAATGTCTATCGCGGCAACATGGACAAGTGGTGGGACTTCTACCGCGAGCTGTTCGGCTTCAAGCAGATCCATTTCTTCAACATCGACGGCCGCATCACCGGTCTCGTCAGCCGTGCCATCACCTCGCCCTGCGGCAAGATCCGCATTCCGCTGAACGAGTCGAAAGACGACACCAGCCAGATCGAGGAATATCTGAGGAAGTACAAGGGCGAAGGCATCCAGCACATCGCGGTCGGCACTGACGACATCTATGCCGCCACCGACCGGATCGCCGACAAGGGCCTGAAATTCATGCCCGGCCCGCCCGACACCTATTACGAGATGTCGCGCAACCGCGTGCATGGCCATGACGAGCCGCTCGACAAGATGAAGAAGCACGGCATCCTGATCGACGGCGAAGGCGTGGTCGACGGCGGCATGACCAAGATTCTGCTGCAGATCTTCTCGAAGACCGTGATCGGGCCGATCTTCTTCGAGTTCATCCAGCGCAAGGGCGACGAGGGCTTCGGCGAAGGCAACTTCCGCGCACTGTTCGAATCCATCGAGGAAGACCAGATCCGCCGCGGCGTGATCTCCCAATCTGCCGCCTGACCGGCAGATTCAAACAGGCCTCTGGTGGGGCGGGTTGCACGCAGGGCAACCCGCCTTTTTTTTTCGCCGCCAGCTTGATCCAGCGCAAGGAACGCTGCCGCCCCGCCTGCAACAGTTGCAAAGGGTGAGGGTGTCTCGTGAATGTGGGAGATAGCAGCAATGAATACGATGCCGCAGTCGTACGAGCTCTGGCGAACAGTCGTGCTCCGCTTCAAGGACTGGCGCCAGCGGCGTGCCGCGGTGTTGGAGATCAGCCAACTCGGCAATGACGGCGAACGCATGCTGGCAGAGTGCGGGCTATCGCGGTCGGACTTCAGGCAGGCCATGCGTCTTGCCTTCGCCTCAAAGATCCTGCTGCCCGAGGCCATCAAGTCCAAGGGTATCGACGCAGAGACTTTCGAGAACCGCTACCCGGAATGGAACCGCGACATGCGCCGGACCTGCATGATGTGCCCGGCACGACGCGTCTGCAGCGACCGGCTGGAAACCAGAGATTTCGAGGCATCCTATCGGGATTTCTGCCCCAACGCCGGCAATCTCGACGCCTTGGCCGGCCGCGGCGATTGCAGGCTGGCGAGCTGAAGAGTCAGACCTTCGGAGCCATGAACCAGCGTATCCGCGCCCGTCGATAGGCATCCGGTATCGACAGCGCCCAGACGAACAGGCCGCCGGCATGGCGGCCAAGGAACGATGTTTCCGGCGTCGTAGTGACGTAGGACAGCACGGAAAACAAAACGACAAAGAAGGCGAAGGCGAGCCCGCGCGTCGCGTCGCGTACCGCGACGTGGCCGGCACCGGGCAGCACGACAGCCAAGGCCAGAACGACATAAGGATTGATCGTTTTTGTCATGGAACCCTCAAGCCGCTTGATAGACGGGAGCGACGATGTCGTCTTCGACCAGCAAGGCGCTCAGCGTTTCAGCTTCGTCGATGGCCAGTGCCACCAAGTCAGCGGGAATCGCCGTCAGCGGAAAACGCACCTGCCTCAGCACCTTGTGCGCACCAGGCTCGCCCTGTGCGGCCTGGCGGATGATACGGGTGCCACGCGGCGTGATGACGGCTTCCTTGACCTTCGGGTCGGCAAACAGGCTGCGGAACAGCGCCGAGACGCGCTCCACCTGCCATGCCGTTGCACGGCCATCGCCGCGCATCAGCAGCGAGGCGTCAGTCTGCGCCGGTGATAGCCATTCCGGCATGTCATGGACCAGAGAGTAGTATTCCGCGCCTGTCGGCCGGGCGAGCGCGCCGATTGTCGGCCTGTTGCGCTCCCCGCTTTCGCTGAGCGTCACCCTGAGCCACAGCTGCGGCAGTCGCCGCGTGACCATCGTGTCGGCAATGAGTTCGATCTTGGCCCGGCGGCCATCTCTGGTCTCGCCGACCAGGACCGGGAACTGGTCGTGGCCGAAGGTAACCTTCGAATTCTGGAGCAGCCTGGCCGCGTCATCGAGCAGCCTCCTGCGTTCGGCGAGGGCGCCGCGATGGTCACGGACCGCGCGCGTGCCGATCCAGCCGCAGGAAACTGCGACGAAGGCAGCGAAGGCAAGCGTGGTGAGCATCGGCAACGCCTTGTTTTTTGGAAGATGGCGGCGCGGAGATCCGCGCCGCCATGCCTGGTCAGTAACCCTGCGGCTTCGGCCAGGGCATGGTGAACTGGTCGCCGCGGCGCACGAACTGGTAGCGCCGGAAATGGAACCAGAGCGACGCCACGATGTAGAAACACATCATCGCGCTGAGCTGCGTGCCATAGCCGAGGAACACCGCGAAGTAGGCCGTCGAGCACAGGATCAAGAGCACGATGGTCGGCAGCGGGTGGAACGGATGGACATAACCGCGCTTGATCGTGTCGAGCGGCCACTTGTTGCGGAACATCACCATGTTGAAGGTCATGAAGGTGTAGCCGAGCAGGCCCGACAGGATCGAGAAGGTCACGACCTGGTCGAGCGGTGCGCCGAGCGCGAAGATCAACGCGATCGGAACAAGGAAGACGATGGAACGGTAAGGCGTGCGGTAGACTGGGTGCACGGCACCGAACCAGCTCGGCAGGTAGCGGTCGCGGCCCATCGAGAACCAGGCGCGCGAGGCATCGTTGATGCAGCCGTTTGCCGATGCAAGCGTTGCAAAGGTGGTGCCGACAAACAGCAGGATCATCAGTGTAGTGCTGCCGGTGACGCGCGCTGCATCGAACAACGGCGTGCCGGCCTGTCCGAGATATTCCCACGGAATGAGGCCCGAGCAGACATACCAGGTCATGGTCGCGGCGATCAGCAGCGTCATGATGCCGGCCATGGTGCCGTAAGGCAGCGACCGCGCCGGCGAGCGCACTTCCTCTGCGGCCTGGCAGGTGCCTTCGATGCCGAGGTAGTACCAGAGGCCGAAATGCAGTGACGCGACGATGCCGACCCAACCGTAAGGCAGCGGATCGGAGGTCACGGCCGAGAAGTCGAGCGGCACACTGGAGGCGCCGAACTGTACCGAGATGAACAGCGTGATGATCGCAAGGAAGGCAATCGCCGTGATGATCAGGTTGAAGGTCAACGTCGCCAGCACGCCGCGATAGTTGAGCCATGCCAGAAACATGATAGCGAGGATGATGAAGGGTTGCTGGTTGAGGCCACTATGCCCCTGCATGCCGGCCACCGTGTCGAGCAGGAAGCCGACAGTGATCGCGTTGGCCGCTTCCAGCATGGTGTAGGCCATGACCAGGAACAGGCCTACATTGAAGGCCATCAGCGGGCCGACGATATGCTTGGCCTGCGCGTACTGGCCGCCGGCCGCGGCGACCGTCGAGGTCACCTCGGAGTCGATCATGGCGACGCAGGTATAGAGCAGGCCGGCCACCCAGCAGGCGATCAGGCCGGCGATCATGCCACCTTTGCCGACCGAGAAGTTCCAGCCCATATATTCGCCGACGAGAACGATGCCGACGCCCAGCGCCCAGATATGGGCGGGGCCGAGCACGCGCAGCAGCTGGAGCCGTTCGGGCTCGGCTGCGGTTGAAGTCACATTTGCCATCGTCGTCCCCTCAGATCTCGTGGCGTTCTGCGGTCGCCTCGATCTCGCCTTCGCGAGAGGAGATCAGCAGCTCGTTGTCATAGGTGCTGTCGATGCGGACGAGGTCGATGAGCATCAGGACGCCAAACAGCGCGGAGAGCGCCCAGGCCGCGTATTCCAGAATGTTCCAGATATCCATTGTGGCCTCCCCTAGCGCTTCTTGTCGCCGAAGCGCTCGTCGATGACTTCGCGGTATTCCTTGTCGGACAACCGCACGACCATGACGAAGTAACCGATGACCAGCACGACCATGACGATCAGCGCGCTCCAGCTGAAGCTGTAGTCGAAGCGGGCGGTGATGATGTCATTGGCGGCCGCCGGATCGGTGATGCCGAGGGCAGCCCATTGCTGCTGCTCGGCGGCGTTCTGGCCGAGCGCTTCCCAGGTCGGATTGGCGATCGGATTGGGCACTTTGACGGCGCCCGCCAGACCCAGATAGAGCGGAACGTAGAGCGCGCCGATGGTCAGGACGAGCAAGGTCACGACGTCGAAAATCTGGCCGGCGAGACTCTGTTTCGGAGGTTTGTAAGCCATTGAGCGCTCCTCAGCCGCGCCGACGACGCATCTCGTCGAGATGCTTGAGGTCGAGGCCATAGATGAAGTGTTTGTCTTCGACATAGTGGCGCAGCATGGCGACGATGGCCGCCGTGTTGAAGATCAGGACCAGCCCGCAGGCGATGGACAGGATGATGCGGATTTCCGGCAGCGCGATGTAGGACCACACACTGAACAGGGCAAACAACATGGTGCACCACAGCACCACGACAAATGCCACGAGGCCCGCTCGATCACGCCCGTGCATCTTGTCGATGCGCTGTTCGAGAGTCGCGTCCCCGCGTTGCTGACTTAAAGTCGCTTCCATTTTTCCTCCTGCACCACGGCCGTTTTCGGCTTCATTCTGGTTTGCTTCTGCGGGAAATTAATTTCCCCTGAGGAATGTCTGGCAAAGTTAATTTCCTGTCAAGTGACGACCGCGCGCACTTGTCGCACCACGACTTTCGACGAAACCCAATGTCATTGAATCGATTGGATTTTGTTGGCCCGACGCGGTGTCGGAAATTTTACGCCAGAGGTCGCTAACGGGCGGTCCGCATTGCCCAAACGGGCGGGAGCGTCCCTGCACGTTATGTTTTCGCAGAGTGAGCGGCAAAGAGAGTCGGCTGACGTTCGCGGCAACCTCAAACGCCAGCGGCGGCAGCCAGCATGTGAAGCCGGTTGCCGCCAATCACTATGGGAAGGTGGGGATCAGGCGCCTGATTTGACCGAGACCAGAACGAAGCTTGCAGGCCCTTCCTTCTTCGTCTTGTCTGTGACCAGCAGATAGAGATCGCCACCAAGGCCGGTCAGTCCTTCGAAGTTGTCAGTGAGCAACTGGCTGACCCCCGGGTCGAGATTTTCGACAGCGCAAACATTGGCCTCGCCGCATGTATTCGGATCGAAAACCCTGAGGCGGCCGATGCTTGGCGCGCCCTTCTGTTGGCGCGTCCGTTCAATCAGCAGCAGGCGACCTTCCGGCATCGGCTCGATTGCCTTGAGGTTGCTGCGCTTGGGCTGGAAGGTAGCGAAGCTCCAGCGCCTGCCGTCGAGGCCATGGATGGTGTGGGTGTCGCCCGGCTCGCTCAGCAACGCCTCCTCCGGTGCAGTGACCACACCAAGCGAACCCGCGATTGCCACCGCTTCGAGGCGGCTGTTGGCCTCGCTGTACTTTGCCGCATCGGCCAGTGCTTCCGGCAGTTGCAGCGCACCGAGCACGGTGCCGTCGGGCTTGACCCGATGGATAGCCGGCCCATCCTCGAAGGCGACGAGAAGTTGGGTGTCGCCCTGCTTGCCGTTGTTGCCATTGCTGACGGCCAGCCCCTCTGCGTTGACGACCTGTGGGGCCACGCCTGCCCTCAACGGCACCGACTGGACGGGCTCCAGATTGGCGATCCTGCCGTCCGCGATCTCGAGCCGGAAGTGATGCAGCACGCCGTCGTCGGAGACGGCGTAAAGCAGCTTCTCGTCGGCATCCCAGGCAAGGCCGGACAGTTCGTTGATCGATTGGCCGTCCGGCGCGGTTGCCGGAGCAGGCCTGCTGTCCAGCACTGCAAGTTCGGACGAACCTGCCATGACGGGGGCCGCGAGCACGAGGGCTGAAGCGCCAAGCAGCGCGGCGGTAAAGTGCTTGATCATGTCTCTCACTCCTATTGGATGTTTGGCTGGTGCAGGGCTGGACGATCGGTCACGCTGCCAAGCTTGCGCAGCGCCGGCAGGAAGCGGTTGTGCTTGGTGCCGGGGTTCAGCAGCGCGGTGGCGACGCAATATTTCGAGCAGCGCTTGGTCGGGTGCTGGTGCAGCGCCCTGAGGATGCCGTCGGCAACGCCATTGCCATTTGCCGACTTGGTTTCGAGGATGAACAGGTTGGGGTCGACGGCACGACGCGCGCCGCCGGCAAAGAACTCGAGACCGGTGTCGATGGTCATGCGTTCGCCGCCCTGCCGGGCCACCAGCGTCATGCGGCGGTAGCGCATGTCGAGGACACGGGACAGTTGATGTGGGAAGGTCTGGCCGTATTGCGCGTGGTAGACCTTGTCGATGAAGGTCACTGCCTCGTCGTCGAGTTTGCCGAAGCTCTCGACGTCGAGGTCGAGGCGCTTCTTGACGGTCATGCCGCGCTTGTCCTTGAGCTTCACTTCCAGAAAGCATAGCCCCGCCTCGACATAGCGCCGGATGCGCACCTTGGCCCGCTGCCGCCGGCCCTGGTGGTGGTCGAAATAGCTGCGGCGCCCGGCGTCGTCGAAGTAGCAGGTCTCGTAAGTGAAGGCGCGCCGGCCTTCGATCTCCAACATGTCGAAGACCTCGGTGAAAGTGCCGGCGGCCTGCATCAGCACGGTGCCGTCGACAACATATTTGTTGTCCAGCCGCTCCAGCATGGCGGCCTTGCCGTTCAGAGCCTTCAGGCTGATCGGCGCGAAGCCGCCTGCGATCAGCACGTCAGTGCTTGCGATAATGGACATTGAGCTTCGCCATTTCCGTGATGTAGTCGAGCTGCAGCACCTGGTAGGACAGCACGTCGACGCCCAGCCGCTGGGACAGCTCGCAGCGCATGGCAGCGGGGTCCGACAGCAGCGCGACATTGATCTTGTCGAGCGACACCTTGGTACCGCTGACCGACTGCAGCATGCGGGGATGATCGACGACGAAGGCACCGACGAGCACCAAGGCAACCGTCACCGCCACGAAGGGCAAGGTCGTGCCCTGGACCGAGCAGATGACGGCAATCGCCACGCTGCCGAAGAAGTAGGTCATTTCGGTCTTCGACAGTGGCTCCGATCGGAGCGTGAACAGCGCCAGGATGGCGAACAGTCCGAAGCCGGCGGCAACCCCAAACTGCACGGTCGACAGCACGGTCAGCACGGCAAAGACGAAGATGTTGAATAGCGCCGCGGCGGTGACCAGTTCCTTGTCGCGATAGCGACGGTAATACATGCCGAACAGCAGTGCCGACATGCCGGTCAGGTTGATGCAGAAGCGAGCGAGTTCGGCCGCGAAGGGCGTCTGTAGCAACTGCGCGATCATTGCCCTCTCCCCGTCGTGGAAGAAGGCCTTCGTAGTGCCTGACAAGGCGAGCAAGGGATTGGCATTTGCGGTTCTCCTGAATTGCGCCGCCGAGCGGCTACGTCAGGAAGAACGGGCGTTGCGAGAACCTATTCCATCGCCGGCAAACTATTTTCAATCTCGGCGCGGAACCTGCAAATCGGCATGAAAACAGTATGATACGAGACGCCTCTCGCGCGTCGCCTGCGGCTCAGCTCCGACAGATCGTTCGCGCATTGAGCAGGCCCCAGCCAAACACCGGATCCTTGCCGGGCTTGCCGAGATCCTCGGCACCCTGGCGCAAAAGCGTCTCGACCTCGCCGGCCTTGAGCTCAGGATTGGCGGCCTTGACCATCGCCACTGCCGCCGTGACAAAAGGTGCGGCAAAGGACGTGCCGGTCTTTGATGAGGCGCCCTTGACCGAGGCCGCCGTCCAGACCTGAACGCCGGGTGCTGCGATGTCGATATGATCGCCGGCTCCGGCCCGCCGGTAGGGGTTCTTGCGCCGGTCGATCGCCGTTACGGCAATCACAGGCTCGTAGGCGCCGGGGTAGAGCGGGGCGGCGCGCGGGCCGCCATTGCCGGCGGCTGCGACCAGCACGATGTCGCGCATTGCCGCCGCTTCGACCGTTCGTTCCAGCAGAAGGTTAGCCGGACCCGTCAGGCTCATGTTGATGACGAGCACCCCCTTGCCCGCCAGCAGGTTGATCGCCCGCACAAGATCGTAGACGGCGGACCGGTCGTCATTGCCATTGCGCTGGAAAGCATCCACCGCAACGAGTTCGCCGCCGGGCACGAGGCCCGGCGTTCGGCTTTCCGCCGAGCCTACGAGAAGGGCTGCCACCGCGGTGCCGTGCTGGCGCCCGGACTCAGGCAGGTCACCAGCCGCCAGTCGGATCGTCTCGATCCGCCCGCCGGCAAAGGCGAGATGTTCCTCATTGATCGCCGTGTCGATGAGGCCGATCCGCGTCGATGCCGTGCAGCGATCCGGCATGTCAGATGCCTCCGGCCAGCCGACGACATGGCGCGCCAGGCATTGTTCCGCGCCACAAGCTTCGGCACGGTCCTGGTCGGGGCGGTAGAAATGGTTGAAGTCGACGACCGCATCGGGTGCCGTGGCCGCTACCTCGGCACGCGCCGCTTCGAGCGTCGTGCCGTTGGGAACAGTGAGCTTGACGATTTCGGCTCCAACGAGCGGAACATCGGCCCGGTCGCTGATGCCGTAGCCTGCGGCGGTCAGGCGCGTGATCGAGGCCTGATCGAGGCCGATTGCCACGATCTCCCGTGGCGCCTCGCGCACAAGCGCGGGCGCTGTACGGACCACCTTGCGTCGTGGCTCAGGCTTGCCGAAGAGATCGGAGAGATTACGCCCCTTCCCCGTTCCCGGCGAGCTGGAATCCCTGCTCTCCGAGCGGCTTCCGCCGCCATCATCATCGTCGTCATCGGCCAGCGCAATCCCGCCGCCGAAAACCTCTCCCCGCATGGGAGTGACCACGGACGCGCCAAAGGTCGCGCCACCCAGCGCCACCGCGAACACAAGCGCAAGGGAACCTGACGGGCGCTTCAGCTTCATGGTTTGTCCTTTCCCCGGCGATATGGCGCGCTGATGGCAATTGTTAGCGATCCACATAAGCCTTTCGTCATCCCATATCATTTTGACTACATTTGTGCATTTTGAGCCCAACGGACGGGAGACCGGTTTATTCCATCACCTCGCCGATTTCCGCGGGAGAGACAGGATAGGACTGCATGAAGGGTGACGATGTTTCGGTCAGCGATCGGCTGATCGCTTTCCTACCCAATCTGCGTCGGTTCGCCATCTCGCTGTGCCGGTCGCGTGATCTAGCCGACGACCTCGTGCAGGCGGCATGCGAACGAGCGCTCGCCAGCCAGGACCGGTTCGAAGCGGGCACCCGCTTCGATGCATGGATGTTCCGCATCCTGCGCAACCTGTGGATCGACCAGGTGCGCCGGACCAAGACCGCCGGCCCGCGCGAGGATATCGACGACCGCAACGACATCGTCGGCGTAAGCGGCGAGCATGACGCCGAAGCCCGGCTGACGCTGCAAAGCGTGGCCGCGGCAATCGACGAGCTTGTTGACGATCAGCGCGAGGTCTTGCTGCTCGTCTGCGTCGAAGACCTGTCCTACAAGGAGGCGGCCGAGGTGCTGGGCATCCCCATTGGTACAGTGATGAGCAGGCTTGCCCGGGCCCGCAAGAATCTTGCAGAGGCGGCTGGAATAAACGCCGCAACCGACCGTTCACCGGGTAAAGGTGGGAAGGCATGAACAGGCGCGATTTCGACGACGAAACACTGATGGCCTTCGCCGACGGCGAACTCGACGCCGAAACCACGGCGGCGATCGAGGAGGCTATGGGCAGCGACGATGCGCTCATTGTCCGCATCGCCACCTTCCTGGAAAGCCGCGCCAAAGCGTCAGCGGCGCTGAAGCCGCTGATCGACGAGCCGGTTCCCGAGGCGCTGACGCAGTCGGTGCAGAAGATGATCGATGAGGCGCGCGTGCGCGAAAACGCAACTGCTGAACCAATCCAGCAGCCTGCGACAGACAACGTCGTGACCTTCCAGCCGAAGGCAACACCGAGCAAGGTCGGCTCGAGCTGGACGCTGCCGCTCGCGGCATCGCTTGCCGCCGTCATCGTCGGCGCCGGCGGCTATCTCGCCGGCAAGGCAGGCATGCCAGTTGCGGACGGCCTTGTCCTTGCTGGGATTACCGACCCGGCGATGATCAGAACGCTCAATGCAACGCCGTCAGGTAGCGATGTGACTGTCGGCGACACGACTGTACGGCTCGTTTCCAGTTTCCGTGATGGCGCCGGCGCGCTCTGCCGCGAGTTCGAGCTTCACCGCGCGTCAGGCTCGTCCCTCGTTTCGGTCGTTTGCCGCGCCGGCCAGCAGTGGGACGTAAGGCTTGCCGTGGCGGCACCGGCTGCCGGACAGGACTATGCTCCGGCCGGGGCTTCGGAAACTGTCGATGCCTATCTGTCCACGACCCAGGCCGGGGCGCCGCTCTCGGAGGCTGAAGAAAAACAGGCCCTCGGCTTGCCCTGAACGGCTCTATCGGGTGCCCGTCAGCGGGCCGCGCTTGCGTTCGCTGGCATAAAGCGCGACTGCCATGGCGCGGTTGCGCACGCCCAGCTTGTCGTAGAGATTCTTCAGGTGATACTTGACCGTGTTCTCGGAGATTCCGGTCCGCGTCGCGATCTGCAGGTTGGTCCAGCCGTCGGCCAGCACGCCGAGCAGCTCGAGTTCGCGCGTCGTCAGTCGCGACAGCGGCGTCTCGTTGATCTTGGCGACATCGATGTAGGGGATACAGATGCGGCCATTGGCGACCGCAAGCAGCGTGTCGAACAGGATGCAGGGATCGTCGAACTGATAGCAGAAACCCTGCACGCCCAGGCGCACACATTGCTTCAGGATGCCGACGTCGTGGTCGTTGGAAAAGATCACCATGCGCGCGGTGAGCTGTCGGCGCTGCAACTCGGTGAGAACCTCGCTGGCATCCATGTCGGACAGCTTCCAGGCAACGATCGCGACATCGAATGCCGGCTCAGCCGAGGCCACCGCCCTGATGAAGGCATCGCCGCTCTGCACCCCCTCGACGAAGGCGAAGCGCTCGTCGCGGCTGATCATGTCGCGCAAAGCCGAAATCACCAGCGGGTTGCGCTCGGCGATCAGGACTTTGAGCTTCTTGTGTTGCGCCATCAGCCAGCCATCGACATCGTACCTTGGCGCATTCCAATCGAATTCGCCAAGGTGCGCCCGCTCTGCAGCGACAGATTTCAGTCGTAGATTCGGAATCGGCTGACCAAATCGTGCGTTTCCTCACGAACGGCAGCTTCGATCTTGGCGTTGCCTTCCTCGCCATTGGCCGCAAGCCCGTCGATGACGGCCATCGTCATGCGGCCGACCTGGCGGAACTCCTCATTGAGGAAGCCGCGCGTCGTGCATGCCGGTGTGCCCAGGCGAACGCCTGACGTGACCATCGGCCCCTGCGGATCGAACGGGATGCCGTTCTTGTTGCAGGTGATGTGGGCGCGACCCAGAGCAGCTTCCACCGCTTTGCCGGTGAGGTTCTTGCGCCTGAGATCGACGAGCATCAGATGCGTGTCGGTGCCACCGGAGACGATGTCGACGCCACCGTCCTGGAGCGTTTCGGCCAGCGCCTTGGCGTTCGAGACGACATTTGCGGCATAGACCTTGAAATCAGGCGTCAGCGCTTCGCCGAAGGCGACCGCCTTGGCAGCGATGACATGCATCAGCGGACCGCCCTGGAGACCCGGGAACACCGCCGAATTGATCTTCTTGCCGATCTCTTCGTCATTGGACAACACCATGCCGCCGCGCGGACCGCGCAGCGTCTTGTGCGTGGTCGTCGTCACGACATGGGCGTGTTCGAGCGGGTTGGGATGCACGCCACCGGCCACCAGGCCAGCGAAATGCGCCATGTCGACGAACAGCTTGGCGCCGACCTCGTCAGCGATCTCGCGGAATGCCTTGAAGTCGATGATGCGCGGATAGGCAGAACCGCCGGCGAGGATCACCTTGGGCTGATGCTTCTTGGCGAGATCACGGACCTCATCCATGTCGATGCGATGGGTGTCGGTCTTAACGCCATAGGAGACGACATTGAACCACTTGCCCGACTGATTGACCGGCGCGCCATGGGTCAAGTGACCGCCAGCGGCGAGGTTCAGGCCGAGGAATGTATCGCCCGGCTGCATCAGGGCCATGAACACCGACTGGTTTGCCTGGCTGCCGGAGTTGGGCTGTACGTTGGCGAAACTGCAGTTGAACATCGCCTTGGCGCGTTCGCGCGCCAGATCCTCGACCTCGTCGACATACTGGCAGCCGCCATAGTAGCGGCGGCCCGGATAACCCTCGGCATATTTGTTGGTCAACACCGAGCCTTGTGCTTCGAGCACCGCCCTGGAGACGATGTTCTCCGAGGCGATCAGTTCGATCTCGTCGCGCTGGCGCTGAAGCTCGCGCCCCATCGCATCGCTGACAGCGGGGTCTGCCTGGGCGACGCCCGTGCGGAAGAAGTTGCGGGCACTGCCGATGCCGGGTCTTGTCGGGATATTCATGGGCTCCTCCTAGCGGCGCCTGAGACGCCTGAAATCTGGGTCATCCGGTCCAGCCGAGACCGGCGGAAATGCAATTGATGGAAAGCAGAAGCGCATTGACGGCCCGCTTCGGGTTGACGGTCGCGTCGTCCTGGGCGCGCACCTCGCGCAGCAGTTGCACCTGCAGCCGATGGATCGAGTCCATCTGCGGGCGGATGCGGTCGAAATGGCGCTTGAAGGCCGGAAAGCGCTCAGACAATTTCAGGCCGCCATTGACCTCGGAGATCATCCGCCTAGTCAGCGCATACTCAGCCGAGATCTTGGCGTAGATGCGCTCGCCGACCTCGCGGTCCTGGACCAGCCCGGCATAGAGCTTTCCGATGTCCATGTCGGATTGGTAGAGACCCTTGTCGACCTCGTCGATGACCAGCCTGAAGAAGCGCGAGCGCTCGAACATCTGCCTGAGCAGATCCAGGCCGGCATCGCCGCGGACATTGACGAAGGAGTTCAGCGCACTGCCGATGCCATACCAGTTGGTCAGCAGGTGGCGGTTCTGGCTCCAGGCGAACACCCAAGGGATGGCGCGAAGATCGGAGATGTCGCGGGCGCCGAAGCGGCGGGCTGGACGCGAGCCGATCTTGAGCAGCGCCAGCTCCTCGACCGGGCTCGCCTGATTGAAGTAGTCGATGAAGCCCGGCTCGTTGATCAGCCCCGAATAGGACGCCTGGGACATGCCGGTAAGCGCTTCCAGAGCCTCGCTGAACTCCGGAATGTCCTTAAGTTCGGCCTCGTTCTGCGACTTGACGCTGTGGGCGAAGACGCTCGCGGCGAGGATCTCGAGCTGATAGAGCCCGGTGCCGCGATTGGCGAACTTGGACGACACCACCTCGCCCTGCTCGGTGACGCGCATCGCGCCGCCAATGGTCCCCGCCGGCTGGGCGGCGATCGCCCTGCCCGTCGGCGCACCGCCGCGGCTGACCGAACCGCCGCGGCCATGGAAGAAGCTGATCTTGACCTTGCGCTTGATGCCAAGTGCCGTGATGCGCCGCTGTGCCTTGTTGAGCTCCCAGTTGGAAGCGAGGAACCCGCCGTCCTTGTTTGAGTCGGAATAGCCGAGCATCACCTCCTGGCGGTTGCCGAAGTCACGAACCGACCGGCGAACGATCGAGACGCCGAACAGCTGATCGAGAATGTCTGGCGCGGCACGCAGATCGGCGATGGTTTCGAACAGCGGAACGACACGCAGCGCGATGGTGCCACTGCCATCCATGGCCGTTGCAAGGCCGGAATATTGTGCCAGCAGATAGACGGCGAGCAGATCGTCGCTCGACCGGGTCATCGACAGGATGAAGGCACCGACAGCGCCACCATTCAAGCCGGCCGAAGCCTTGCGGATGACGTCGAACAGATCGAGCAGCTCCTGCGCTTCCTCCGACAGCGCCAGCCTGTCAACCTCCAGCTGCTCGCCGGAGTTGAGCGCCGCCCTGATACGCTGCGTCCATTGCGGCGTGTCGGGTGCCGGTGCCGCGGCCGGGTCGGCGAGCTTGAACAGCTCTGCCAGCACACGGTTCACCACCGTCGAATTCTGGCGGATGTCGAGCGAAACGGTACGGAAGCCGAAAGTCTCCACCTGCTGGCGCAGCGGTCGGACGAAGCGTCTGGCAATCAGCTTGCCGCCAAGCTGGGTCAGCACGTTTTCAAGCTCACGCAGGTCGGTCTTGAAGCCTTCCGATCGGGTATAAGGCTTGGCAGAGGCTGCGCCGCGCATTGCCTCCAGCCGGTCGAGCATGGCACCGGCGAACTGGCGCAGCGGCTCGTCGGGATTGCGCGCCACGATCTCCGAGGCATTGCCGGAGCGATGCAGCGCATGCCCAAGCGCCTTGATGAAGGTATCGGGAATGTCGACGACATTGGCGCTGATGCTGAGCACGGTGACCAGCTTGCGCACCTGGCCGATGTACCAGCCGACGATCGCCTGGCGGCACTCGTTGAGCGCATAGGCCGTGATCTTTGCCGTGACGTTCGGATTGCCGTCGCGGTCGCCACCGATCCACGAGGCGTACCGCATGAAGGACGGCACCTTGATATCGTATTCGGGATAGTGACGGGCCAGCGCCTCTTCGACGCTGTCATAGAGCTTGGGCGTCGCTTCGAAGATCACTTCGCGGAAGAAGTGCAGGCCCCAGGCGATCTCGCGCTCGACCGACGGGCGCTCGAGCCGCAGCTCGCCCGACATCCACAACAGCTCGATCTCACTCTTGAGATCGTCGATCAGCTGTTCGCGTTCACGCGGCGCCCAACGTTGCTGCTCGAGCTCGGTCAGCTTGCGGTAGATGCGGCGGTGGATTTCGAGAACCGTGACGCGCTTGGCCTCGGTCGGATGCGCCGTCATCGTCGGGCCGACGCAGAGCTCTTCGAGGGTAGTCTGGATCTGCTCGGCCGGGTAGCCGCCGGCTGCTATTTCGCCCATCACATTGGCAAAAGAGCCGATGACCTCGTCGGCCCCGCCCATCTGTTCGAGTTCGCGACGCGAGCGCATCGCCAGAAGTTCATTGGCGATGGCAACAAGCTGGAACCAGATGGCGGTGGCCTGCAGCGCGGCAATGCGCTGCCCGCTTTCGAGCGCATCAAGGCTCACGCGGCCGGTAAGAACCTCCGCCATATCGGGCTCGCGTTCGCTGACGACTGAAAGCAGCACCCTGAACAGCAGGCTGCGCACGTCTTCGCGAAAGCTGAGTGGTCTGCTCTCCTCCAAGCGACACCCATTCATCTCGAGTTGTTTCCCCGTGCCGTTTCGTTGAGCCGGCTGTCGGGAAAGATGCAGTTTTCCTAACTGACAGCAGACAGTTTTTGTGCCGGCTTGAAAACGCCCCGGACGGGTAGATTTCCCATTCGTTCGGGTGGTGCCGAAACTGGCCGAACGATGATCTCCAAGCCCAGATTGGACTATCGCCGCAAGCACACGATCAGGATGTTGGCGTGGATTGGTCCAGCGCGTTTTGCAGTGGACGCGATTTAACTCATGTGCAAATATGTTGCATATAAGGCAAGTACGGGAGGCGCGTGAAAGTGAGGTCCACTACCCTGATCCGCATCGCCGCAGCACGATCCAACAGAGCTTGAAGAGGAACATGCACATGCAGAAAGTGCTGCCGGAACTGTATGAAGGCCACGCGCCCATCACCCTCCACAACGCGTTCCATGACGCGCTCGAAGCGCTTGAGGAATGGAAGGAAGGCAATGAAGAGCCTCTCGTAGCCGTCGACGGCTACAACGTCCCCATCAGCCACATCTTCGCGCGCATGAGCGCGTGCACCGACCTGTTGCCGCTTCGCACCCGCGACGTGCTCGAAACCATCGTCGACAAGGGTTCGTTCCGCGCTTCGGGAGGCTCGCTTTATGCCGATGGCGCCAAGCTGGTGATGCCGATCTGCGTCGAGCGGCTGACACTGTCGCTGCTGCGTCCGACAGCCTCGTTGATCGAGCTGCGCAAGGCCTGCGAGGCCTGATCCAATCCTCTCCGAACGACCTTTTGCCGCGAACGCTCCAGCGTTTGCGGCAACATCATTTTTCGCGACTGAGTTACAGCCTGCCCTCGCGAACCAGCGAGCCAAGCGAAAAAAGCCCCGCTCGCTGGAACAGGGCTTTGTATCTCCTGGAACGTTTGGCGCGTCAGGCCGCCCGGGCGCTCGCCGCCTCGACGCCATATTCCAGCGACGAGTCCACGATGGTGTGCCACAGGCTGTCGGCAAAGCTGGTGAACACCAGCATGTTGTAGACAGGATGCCCGTCAGCGCCATTTGCGTCGCGCCACAAGTTGACTGCCGTGTGGTCGACCGACGTGTTCGCTGCTGCGCCGACCGGAAAGGCCAGGTCATGCAGATCGAGCGACGAGAATTTGGCGATGGCGTCGCGGCCACGTGGGCCTGAAACCCGGATCAAGCAGCGGCCATCCGACTGGTCGGACAAAGATGCTGATCCGGCAAAGACCTGCACCATGGCCGCAAGCTGCGACGCCTCGTCGGTCCGGGGCGCAATGACCGTGAACTGATCGGGGCCCGACCAGATCAGCGTCGCCGTCTTGCCGGTGACAGCCTTGGGCGTAGCCGGCGCCTCGATGCCGAACAGCTTCTTGGCGGCTTTGGCCGTCTCTGCTGCCTTGCCGCGCCGGGCCATGACCTGCACCAGCACGATATCGCGCACTTCATTGAGCGTCACGCCGGCATGTGCGCCGGCGGCGCCATGGCGGCCGGGAACAAGCGCCTTCTGCAACGGCGATTGGGTGTTCCAGAGATAATCAACCACGCTGGCGCGCTCCTTCTGGATCGTAGAAGACTGGGTTGCAGATTTCGGCTTCGTAGTCTTCGCTGCGCAACGGGTCGTGGATGCGCACGACTTCGCCGAAACGCTCGCGGCCGCGTTCGACCAGGCCAAGGCCGATCCACTGTTCCAGCATCGGCGAATAGCAGACCGAGGTGACGTAGCCCTGGTCGGTTTCCGGACCGGGGATCGCGCCCTTGGGAACGACATGGGCGCCGGAGCGCAGGCGACGCTTCTGGTCGAGCGGCTTGATGCCGACGACGACCTGGCGGTCAGGTGCCGTCAGTGCTTCGCGACCGGCCATGACGCGGCCGATGAAGTCCTTCTTCTTCGACATCATCTTGCCGAGGCCGAGATCGTCGGCGGTCGTGGTGCCGTTGAGCTCGGGGCCGGCGACGTGGCCCTTTTCGATGCGCATCACACCCAGGGCTTCGGTACCGTAGGGCGTGACGCCCAGGTCGCGGCCGGCGATCATCAGGTTCTGCGCCATGGCAGCGCCATAACGAGCCGGGACCGAAATTTCGAAGGCGATTTCACCTGAGAACGAGATGCGGAACAAGCGGGCAGTGACGCCGCCGCGCAGCTTGACCTCGCGGGCGCCCATGAAGGGGAAACCTTCGTTGGACATGTCCTCGGACGGATCGACAAGTTCCTGGAGCAGCTTGCGGGTGTTGGGCCCAGCAATCGAGAACTGCGCCCACTGGTCCGAAGCCGACGACAGTTGCACGTCGAGTTCAGGCCAGAGCACCTGGCGGCAAAATTCGAGATGCGCCATCACAGGGCCGGCCTTGGCCGTGGTCGTGGTTAGGAAGTAGTGGTCTTCGGCGATACGCGAGGTCGTGCCGTCGTCCATGACAATGCCGTCCTCGCGCAGCATCAGGCCGTAACGCGCCTTGCCCACGGCAAGCGACGAAAAGGCATTGATATAGACGCGGTCGAGGAAGGTGCCGGCGTCCGCACCGCGGACATCGACCTTGCCGAGGGTGGAGACGTCGCAGAAGCCGACGCCGTTGCGCACGGCCAGCACTTCGCGGGTCACCGACTCCAGCCAGTCCTTTTCGCCCGGCTGCGGATACCACTGCGCGCGCTTCCAAAGGCCGGTGTCGACGAAAACCGCGCCCCGGGCAGCAGCCCAGTGATGCGACGGCGTCAGGCGCCAGGCATGGAAGTTTTCGTCACGGTGATGGCCGGCGAGCGCGCCGATCGCCACCGGCGCATAGGGCGGACGGTAGATCGTCGTGCCGGTCTGCGGGATGGTGCGGCCGGTGGCTTCGGCCATGATGGCGAGGCCGGTGATGTTCGACGTCTTGCCCTGGTCGGTCGCCATGCCGAGCGTGGTATAGCGCTTGAGATGCTCGACGCTTTCGAAACCTTCGCGCTGCGCCAGCGTCACGTCCGACGCGGTGACGTCGTGCTGGAAGTCGACGAAGGCCTTGCCCTTGGCCTTGACCTGCCAGAGCGGCGAGATCGCATAGACTTCGTCGCCGGCTTCCGACGCCTCGCCGGCATTGCCGGATGCGCCGCATTCGGCGGCGGCGGCTGCACCTGCCGCATGACCATCACGCAGGCAGGCACCGAGCGAGAACTCGCCATTGGCGGCACCGGCAGTGGTCATGCCCTTCGGCGAATCGCCGGGAACGAAGGCGGCGATGTCGTCGCGCCAGACCGGCCGGCCACGATGGAAGCAGGACAGCCCGACATTCGGGTTCCAGCCGCCGGAGACGGCGAGGCAGTCGGCGTCGATCTGCTGCGTACGGCCATTGCCGTCGGTGACGACGACACCGCGCACGCCGTCGACGCCACCCTTGACGTCTGAGACACCGCCCGAAAGCACGCGCAGGTCAGAAAGCTCGGCAAGCGCCTGGTATTCCGCCGGCACCTTGCCGCGCGGATCGATCACGGCAGCGATGTCGCCGCCGGCCTGCTGGATTGCCTCGACCGTGCGCCAGCCGTCGTCATTGTTGGTGAACAGCGCCACCTTGCGACCCGGCATCGCCGCGAAACGGTGGACATAGGTGCGCACGGCGGATGCCATCATCACGCCCGGACGGTCGTTGCCCGGGAAAACGATCGGCCGCTCGATGGCGCCTGCCGTCACCACAGAACGCTTGGCGACGATGCGCCAGACACGCTGGCGGACCTGATACGGACCCGGCACCGGAACATGGTCGTTGACACG
>NZ_JACJHY010000018.1 GCF_014138625.1 Aminobacter ciceronei | reverse complement strand
GCTTTTCCGACTCCACCGCTCAGAACCGGACGGGCAGGAATCCACCCCATTTCGGTCATGTCGGAATTCGGAGAGAAGGGCGGGGCTGAAGCCCCGCCCCCCGCGGCTCATCCGAGTGCCGCCATCTGGAGCTCGGCGGCCTTGCGGTCGACGGTCTGGCCGGGGTTCTCGACCGGCCGCTCGAAAGGCTTCCAGGCTTCGCCGACGACCTGCTGGTAGGCAGCGACGGTGCCCTCGGCGGCCATGCGCAGGGCGTGCGCCTGGAGGGCCATGTCGGCGGCGAATTCACGCTTGCGCTGTGCGGCGCTATCGAACCCGACCGGACCACCGACATCTTCGTCCCGGTCGTCGCAGGCCGACTTGGCGGTCGCATCGCGAGCTTCCGAGACGGCCCGGCTGTAGAACTGACCGGCACCGAAGGCGGAACCGACATAGGCCCCGACGATGCGCTGCAGGTGGATCTGCATGGCCCGTTCACCAAGGCCTTCGTCGAGCGCCGCGGCGGTGTCGACGATGAGCTTTTCGTGGAGGTCACGGATACCGTTGCTGTCGAGGACGGGCAGGCCAAAACTCTCGGAGATGAGGGAGCACTGTCCGGAGTCGGGGCAGGCGAGCCGAACCATGTGCAGCGTGGTGCCCTTGCGGAGCGGAACGACCCGGGCGCCGGGGCGTGAGTTGGCAGCTTTCTTGGTCATGGTGTGTCCTTTCTTTGGTTCCCGAAGCTCGAACCGGCTCCGTGCCGGCCCTCCCTCGGGCGCGGACCGAGAGAACCGGCGGAATGACGGGCGCTTCAGGGTCCGGGCGGACCGAGGCGAGCATGGAAGGTTTGCGGCCAAGCAGGGCTTCTTCAGCCCTCGCGTGGGACGCGGGCCTGCCATGTCGAGACCGGTTCGATCCGGCCGCCTCGCGGCGCGGAACGCGGCCTTGAAGCGAACGGCCGCCGGTTCAGGACCGCACAAAGCCCGTGGGAGGACCGGCACGGACCTCGATTTCGACATGGGAATCCTAGGACAGGCAGCCATGACCAACTGCCCGTTCACCCGCCTGACCGCGATGTGTCCCTGACGGGAGAACCGCCACGATGCTGGTCGCCCGATGCCCCACTCCGGCCAGCGCGCCATCGACCCCATCGGCCGCTTTCGAGACGATCTCAGACGTCACGAAACCTGCTCGCTGATGCCGGCATCATGGCCGTGCCGCTCGATGAAGGTGGTGATCGCCTGCTCCTGCCGCGCCAGCTTGCGCGACAGGGCGTCGATCTCCGGCTGCCGCTCCGCGGTCAGCGCGGCGAGCTGAGTGCGGTAGCGCTCGAGAAACGCGCCAGGATCGGGCGCCTTGCCCCGGCGGGAGTGCGTCCGGCGTGGCAACAGGCCGGGGATCAGCGCGGACATGCGCCTAGTGATCTGTCGGTCCACCATGTCCAACTGACGCTGCGTCTGCCGGCGCGCCTCCTCCATGCGGGTCAGTTGCCGACGAAACTCTGGCGCGAGGGTCATGGCGACCCCCTTCCCTGCCAGCCGATGAAACTGGACGGGCCGGCATAGACGGCATGGCGGTCGGGATCGATGACGAAACCGAACCGGCCAATATCGTATTCGTCGGCCGGCACCAGGAACCGACGCTCCTCTGTGCCCGGACCGCGCTTGCCGCCAAGCGACGCGACACACTCGACCAAGCCGGTCTGCTGCGCCGACGTGATCGCTGAAACGACGATCCAGTCGCTGGCATGCGCCGCGTCGAAGGCCCGCTTATCCTTGGTGCGGGATTCTCCTGGACCGAGGATAGTACCGAAGATTGCTTCCCACGCATCCGGCCAGGAGTCCTTTATGGTCCGCTCGGCGTGGCGACGCTCGAACGCGGTGAAGAGGTGCGGGAAGGTGAAGGCGACGATCGCCCAGCACTCGTCCTCTTCATACCATCCGTCCGTCGCGCGCAGCATGGAGTGGACCTTGCGGTTCCGATCGGCCGAAAGCTTGAAGCCGCCGTGGCCGGCGGTCGAATGCGCGGCGACGCCCTCGGCATAGACAATGCCGCCCTGCGAAGGCCCCCAGGGCGTGTGTGCGCCACCGCGAATGTCGCGGCGGCCGAGCCGGCGTCGCTCTTCAAAGTGCTGCGCCTGCTCCAGCACCTTTGACCGAAATGCGGTCTCGTCGGCGAGGTCACCACCATGACCATAGAAGTCGGAGCGGGTCCATTCCGTCATCGGCCGGCCGATGCGCCAGCTGGTGGCGAGAAAGTGGGTGCCGTCCCGTCCGGGCACCATGGCATAGGCGTGCTCGGCGACAAGCGCGACGAGGAGGCCGTCGGCACTCCAGCCGAACGAAGCCGCGGACAGGTCCGGGGCTTGTGACGGGGTCAAAGTCTGGGCCGGGCTCATGCGGCGGCCCTCCCCTCGACAGCGTCGGCAGCGGCCTCGTCGGGCGAAACCTCCTCGAGCACGGCATTGGGATAGCCGTGCTCGAAGAGCCATTGCTCCGCCGCAGCGCGGTGTGGCGCGAGATACACAAGCTCGGCATGGTCGCCGGCGCGGTCGAATACGCGAACCGATCCCACGGCCGGTCGCTCGACGATGGCGAAGCTCAGGCTGGAAGCGAGCGAGAAGGTCCGATGCACGCGGATGGCGATGACGCCGCCGGCGCCATAGTCGGCCTCATGCAGAGTGAAGCTCGCATGCGGGTCGATGACGCCGGCGCCAGGTACGCCCTGCTTGCGGATCAGACGCCCCTGACTGTTGTTGGTCGTCCAGGCGTCGAGCTTTCGGTGGTGCCGTTCCGGCGGCTGCGGTGTTCCGTCGGACCAGGCGACGATCGCGCCGATGGGTGCGTGCTCGAGGATCGTGTGTGCGGACATACTGTCCTCCATTTTGGTGAGGCTGAAAACGAAGCCGCCGCCGGGGGAGACCGGCGGCGGCAGAGGCGATCGAAAGAAGGAAGGCGGGAGGCTACTCGGCGGCGTCGCGGTAGCCCTCCTCGAACTCGTCGGCGGGATCGTCGTCGACTATCTGGTCTTCGCCACCGAGGTCCTCGCTCTCAGGTGTCTCATCCTCGTCGACTTCGATGACGGCGCTCTTCGCCAGCCATTCGGTCAGGCTGGTCGCATCGGGAGCGAACAGTGCGGCCGGGTGGACGAAGTGTCCCTCCTTGAAGTGCTCGACGAGCGCGGCGCGCGTGTCCTTCAGCCTGCGGGCTGGACTTGGAGCGGCGCGCCTTGTCGGGATTGTCCTTGAGCGAGCGCGGATCGACAAACTTCAGTTCCATGGGAATGCTCCTTGGAGGGGTATGGACGCGGCCTCGTCACCGGTCCTTTTCCGTCTTCTTTCCGAAGACCCCCTCCGGCCCGCGGAGCGGGCGGGCCGGTGCAATTGCGGCCGAGCATCCCTGCCCGGCTGGCCAAGCGGGGCTTCTTCAGCCCTGCGCAGGATGACGGGCCGGGATCGCGACGGGCGCGATTGAGCGCCAGCGTCGGCGGACCACCCGATCTGCGAGCAATTCATTTTGCTTTTTCATTCTCCCGCTTCCTTCTGGGACGCCCCTCGGCTCTGCTGGCAGAGGCCACTATGCCGCCTGCCCCTCAGGGGCACGAATGCCGTCGATATCCTGCGCCAGCGACTCTTCGATCTCGGAGAGGTGCCGGCGCTTGGCGGCCAGTTCGTCGGAAATGGCGAAGGCACCGCCTTCGCGCGAGCGATATGATGCAAGCCGCCGCTCGGCTTCTGCGAGCCGGTGGCGTGCACGCTCCTGTTCTTCGTCGAGGCTGGCCAGGACGTGCTCGAGTTTGGCGATCGCGCCGAGTGGCGTAGTGGTGACGGGCAGCTCGATTTCCGTCCTGGTTCCGGTGCGCACCAGCATGGTGGCATAGCGATAGCCATCCTGGCCGAAGCGCTCGCCGGAATATTCGAGATTGAATCCCCCTATGCCGGCGATGACGACGTCGCCCGACTGCTGCAGCTGCACCAGGGTGAGGATCTCGGTCATCAGGGCCCGGCCGGCGAGCTTGCGCTCGGTGAACACCGCCTCGCCGACCGTCACTCGGAATGCCTCGCCCGTGGTGGGCACCAGGCGCGCGAGGTCCTGACCGATCTCGCCGATCCGGCGCGTCGAATATTCGATATCGCGCTCCGCATCCCGGACCTGCCGGCGGATGGCGAACTGGTCGTCCTGGTGCGCGGACCGCAGCCGTTCGAGGCGTGCGATGTCGGCTTCGAGCCCGGCCTTCTGCATCAGACGCGGATCACCCGAAGCGATCGCCTTGGCCATGGCGAACTGGTTGGCCTGTCCCTCACCGAGGTCTTCGAGCCGGCGCACCGACGTGTCGCCCGACAGCGCCGCCGCAATGAAGCGAGCCTTGCGCTCATTGTTCTGCCACATCTGGGCGTCCATCGAGCCTTCGGTGGCATAGGCGAAGATGTCGATAATGTCGTGCTGGTTGCCCTGCCGAAGAATGCGTCCTTCGCGCTGCTCGATCTGCGAGGGCAGCCACGGCACGTCGAGATGGTGAAGGGCCCTGAGCCGGAGCTGGGCATTGACGCCGGTGCCCATCGTGTCTGACGAGCCGATCAGGAAGCGGACCTTGCCTGCGCGGACGTCGCCGAAGAGGCGCTGCTTGGCCTCCGACTTCTTGAAATCCTGCATGAAGGCGATCTCGGACGCTGGCACACCGAGACGCACCAGCTCGTCGCGGATCCAGCGATAAGCCGAGAAGCCGCGCGTCTTCTCGACACTGATCGTGCCGAGGTCGGAGAAGATCATCTGCGCAGCGCCGGTCAGATCGAACAGCTGGCCGTCCGGGCGGACATAGGCGCTGCCGGCCGTCTCCTGCCAGATGCGAAGCGCATTGGCGACGAGATCATTGAGCTTGTTGTCCGGCTCATTGTCATTGTCGGGATCGACGAGGCGCAGGTCGATCGCCGCGTGCCGACCGTCGGTGATGTCGGAAGAGGAAGGTGCCTCAGATGCACCGGCAGCTTGGCCGCGATCTCCTCGTCGGTCAGGTCGTCCAGCAGCTTGAGCTCGGTGCGTCCCGCGCAATAGACCAGCACGGTGCGCTTGCCGCGATGCTCGGGTAGGAAGCGCTCACCGGCATAGCCACGATACTCATCGTGGGTGGTGCTCCAGACATGCTCGAGGCGCTCGACCCGCGTCATCGCCTTCACTGGCCAGGATTCGCGCGCGACAATGGCGTCGCGCATCTCGACCGGCGAGCGCGACTGAACCAGGTCGCAATAGGCGTGGAAGTAGCGCGTCCTGCCGTCGATGCGCAGCGTGTAGAACACGCTGGTGACGCTCTCGGTGAGGAATTCGCGCATCGCGAACATCTCGCCGCGTATCCAGAGCGGCGGCAGCAGGTCGAGCATGTAGTCGTGCTCGGCGCGGGCGATCTCGAACCACTCGCCGGCGAACAGCGCGCTGTCGTCGCTCTCCCAGCGATAGGGCCGCTGGGCGTGGCGGTCGAAGAGGCGGAACATCTGCCGGCGATCGGTAACGCCGAAATAGATCTTGCGGATGGAAGACTGGGTCATGGGGAGGCTCCTGGCCATTCTCGGGCCGGAGCGCGGTTCATCCCCTATGGATCACCATCTTCTTCGGCCCTTCCGGACCCCTCCCCCGCGGCCGCCTCTCCGTCCGGGCGGGTCAAGGGCCGGCGCGTGCGCCGGGCGAAGCTTCACCCTTGAGGCGACCGGCGGGCATGCGGCACTCGGTTTGCTTCCTCCTCCTCTCCTTCCTCCGTTCTCATTTTCAGATCGGCGTTCCAGTCATCCGCCACAGGACGCAACCGCTCGGCGCGGCAGCCTGACTCGGCCGCGATCGCCAGGAGCCGGTCGGCATAGATGTCGCCTTGCTTGTTATTGTCGGTGGCGGCCACGAGCTGGACGTCGGTTCGCGCCACGAGCGCGCCGATCGCCGCCTCGGTCGCCGGCGACCAGCCGCCGCCGGTGCTGAGATAGAGCGTGTCGGCGCGCAGACCTTCGAGTGCGGCGAGGCTCATCGCGTCGATCGCCGCCTCCGTGACGCAGAGGCGCAGCGCATCGGGCCGGCCGAGCCGGAACAGCACCTTGGTGCCGCCGTTGGCGAAGCCACGCCAGGCTGGGCCGCGTTCCTCCCACCCGGTAACGGCGCCATCTTCATCGAGATGCGCCGCCCACATCGAGCCATGCGGGCCTTCGCGCAGAACATTAGAGACGATGGCGGCCCGGACGACGCGGTCGGGAAGATGACGCCCCTCGCTGAGATAGCGCCAGGTCGCCGACCCGCGCCACGGCTTGCGACGGGCCTGCCAGCGTTCCGGGATCGACAGGTCCGGCTCGCGCTCGCGGGACTCGCGCTGCCAGACCGGCTCGGACGGCACGAAACCGACGAGGCCAGCGACATCGTTCATCGCGTCGACGAAGGGCACGCCCTCGAGATGCTCGACCAAGCGGAATACATCGCCCTTGCCATCAGAGAGCGGATCGAACCAGCCCTTGCCCTCATGAATGACGATGATGATCTGTGCGTCACGGCGATATTTGATCGCCTTGCGGGTGCTCTCCTTGAGGTCGAGCGCGAACCCGGCACGCTCCAGTACGGCGGCGCAGGGGACCTTGTCCTTCAGCTCTTCCAGCTCGGCTTTTTCCATTCTTCCTCGCGCGCCCTGACGCGCTCCCTTCTATTCGATTCCCGCCCCACACAGTCAGGGCAGGACCCGAAGGCCGCGAAGAGCAAGGCCGGCAAGGGCGCGGCCGGCAACCCGTCGTTTGTGCCGGGTTTCGCATCAAGGCAGGCCGCGGCGAGAGCTTCCCTTGCCGGGCGCAGCGCGCAAGCGGCAGGGCGAGCCCCGTCAGGTTCCCCGGCGCTCCTCCTCCGCGACCACGGCGCGCACGACATCGATGTCCATTCCGGCAAGCGGCGCGATCCGGGCGATCTCGGCGGCCACCTTGGCCCAATGATAGAACGCAGCTCTATCGTTACGAACCCGGGCGCGAGCGGCGCGTCGTTGCGCTTCGTAGTAGGCGTTGTGCGCGTCGGCGGTGACGAGGGCGCGGGCGCCAGCCTGCCAGCGCCGGCGGATGGCCCGCCTTCCCTCTAGCCATGTCCCGATCGCCGCAAGCATGATCGTTCCCCTCGCTCGCCGGTTGCCCCACCTTCCGCGTCAGGGATGGACGCCCGCCAGGGCGAAGACCCGCTTGCGGGGGCTTCGGCTGTGCCGACAGCCCGGCTCCGCCAGGAGGACGCCCAACTTCGGCAATACCTCAAGCTGACACGGGCAGCATAGTATGGATCTCGACGTCCGAATGGTATGTGAGCGTCTCGATCGGGAAGTGGAAACTCGCGTGGCACGAACAGATCAGAGCGTCGTCAATCTGCGGATCGTCATCGAACAGCCGGTCGTTGGCGTGCTGCATAGCCTTCAGGCAAAGGACGGCACACCGCTCGATCCGAAGCGCTCGCGCGAAGGCGAGGCCCTTTCGTTCGATTTCCAGATTCGCGTGGGTGCTGGCCCCAAGTTCTTCGGCGATCAGGTGCGCCCCGAAGGCCCCGTGCGAAGATTTGTCTATATTCGCATCGGCCAATTGGCAGGTGAACCCTCCTCGCCCTGGTCCCGCCGGATGAAGATCGACATTCACGACATCGGACAGGACCTCCTGGATCGCGCGGCCAATGAGGGAGCCGTCATTGAGACAACCGTCATCGGCACCGACAAGGATGGGACGCCCGCCTGCGCTACGGTGCGGCCAACGGCACGGCGCATCGTCAAGCAGTGAGGCCGCGGGCCGTAAAGTGAGAACAAGGCACCACTCTTCGTGCCGAGGCTTTGACTTTCCGGATGATCTCGTTTCTGTTTTCGGACGTGCCAGGAGGCAGAGCGTAGCAGTCGATGTCGACAATGAACGAGGAAAGCCCGATGCCCGAGGCTGACAACCCCGATCTCACCACGCTGACCGTGCAATTGCTGAGCGCCTATGTCTCGAACAACGCGGTGCCGAGCGATGCGCTCGCCGATCTGATCCGCACGACCAAAGCCGCTCTGGCGGAGAGCGAAAAGACAGCGGAGGCGCCAGCAGTGCCGGCGCCGGTTCCGGCGGTGACGGTGAAGGCGAGCCTCGCCTCGAGGGATCACATCGTTAGCCTGATCGATGGCAAGCCGTACAAGACGCTGAAGCGACACCTGTTCGGGCATGGCCTGACACCCGAGGAGTACCGGGCACGCTACAACCTGCCCTCTGATTACCCCATGGTCGCCCCTGGCTATTCGGAGCAGCGCAGCCGCGTGGCCAAGGAACTCGGGCTCGGCCGAAAGAAGGGGGACAGCGTCAACGCTCCGGCCCGGCGCGGCAGTGCGGCGAAGAGCGCGACGGCACCGAAACGCGCATCGTCCCGCAAGGCCCCGGCGGCCTAGCCGGCGAAGCAGTCCTGAGGACGATGGTGAGCGTGCTTCGAGGCCGGGCGCCGGTGACCGGTCAAGCCTGGCAACCTGAAGAGGGAGTGCGCCGCTCGAATTGATCGGCCTTTCGTGGCACGATGCTGGGCATGTGCAACGCCTATGAACAACATGTCCGCTGGGTCGAATACACCCGGATGATGCAGGATCTCGAGCTCGGTATCCCGACCCAGCAGACTGAGCTCGACCTGCCGCAGTCGGACATGGTGCGGATCAACGACATGGCGCCGGTGATGCGGGCCGCCGGCAATGGCGTCGAGCTGGCGCAGATGAACTTTAGCTTCGCTCCCGGTCGACCGAAGGGCGGGCCGGTGTTCAATTTCCGGTCGGAAGGCCGGGATTTCTCAAACAGTGGGCGGTGCCTGATCCCGGCGTCGGGATTCTTCGAGTTCACGGGCACCAAATATCCCAAGACCAAGCACCGCTTCACGCTCACCGGCGCGCCGTTCCTCGCGATCGCGGGGCTCTGGCGGGAGCCAGAGGGCGATCAGCCGGTGAGCTTCACCATGCTGACGACATCGCCGGGTCCGGATATCGCGCCCTATCATGACCGGCAGGTCGTCGTGCTGAGACCGAATGACTGGGCCGCCTGGCTCTATCTGACGAAGCCGCAGGCCGAGCTGCTGCGCCCATTGCCCGAAGGCTCGCTCGACGTCGAGATGGTGCGCGAGGGCAAGCAATGAGCCAGCATCGGGTCCTCGGTGAAGGGCGTTTCGGTCTCTTTTGTTTGGCAAGCTTGAGGCATGTTCGTCGGCACGAAAGGAGACTTCTTCCATGAATGCCCAGGAACTTCTCGACAAGATCAAGCAACTGCCCAACAAGCCGGTCGATGTGCCGACGGCGCCGCCGGTCGAACTCGTCGCCATGGTGGTGCGCTGGGGCCGGCATCTCAAGCAGTGGAAGGCGACGACGCTCGCCGACTTTGCGTGCGTCTCGCTGTCCACGGTCGAGCGTGTCGAACGCGGCGACAAGGTGAGCGACGAGGCGCTCGATCGCATTGCGCAGGCGCTCGGCTATGAGCGGGGTGCTTTCACAACCCCGCGCCTGCCGATAGGGCCGGAGATGGCCGCCGAACAGATGATTGAAACCTATGGCCATCTCGAACCGGTGGCCGTGGCGCCGATGAAGACGCACAAGGCGATCCGCGACGCGGCCAAGTGCCAAGCCTATCTCATCCATCGGCCGGAGGTGCCCGACACTTATGATGCCGACATCGCCAATCTCGGCGAATGGCTGGATCTCGGATCTTTCATCCTCTCCGACATGATTGAGGACTCCACGCCGTCCGAGCGTGGCCGGCGCGACCTCTACAACGATGTTCTGGCCTGCGTGGCCGAACTCGAGCGCCGGGGCCTGACGGTGCTGTCGGGGGTGATGGCCGCGCCGCAGCCCGGACTGCCGGACTGGAAGGTCGCGATCGTCTCGGTGACGCCCCGGCTCACCGATCCCGGCGCACCCAAGCGGCGTCACGTGCTGGTGGACCGGCGGTGCGTTGCGTTGCCCGCGACCGTAATGGCAGCAGCCTAGGGGATGAGCGCGGCGCGCTCGGCGATGAACTGTGCGATCTCAGCCGGGTTGAAGCGCCGCGCATCGACATAGCCGTCGGTGCGAAACACACCATCGACGGCTCCCTCATCGACGCGCACGAACATGACACGCTGATCTTCCCGCGCCATGATGATCTCGCGGATGGCCCGAAACTCGACGCCGCACCAGTCCTTGCGTTGATAGTCCTCGCCGAGAAACACAACGATCAGCTTGGATCGGTTGCGATAGATGTCCTGTAGCAGGGTGTCGAGGGAAGGACGCGCAAGCTGGGAGACATAGTTGTTGTCGTAGAAATAGGCATGCGGGCCGATGCGGGCTTCGAGCTCGCGGGCGACCTGCTCGACCAGACCGCGCGCTTCACCGGGAAACGAAAGCCCTACCTCGAAATTATGGCGGGTGATGTCGACCGCCCGCCCGGCCTGTCTTGTCCATGACGGCAGAACTATGCCCCGGGCGGTATGCAGTTCCTTGGGGAGGTTGACATCCTTGACCGCCCAATGCGTGCGGTTCATCTCCCAATTGCCGATGTCGAGCTCGAAGCTGAGGGCGTCGAAATCATCTGCGACCAGGAAGGGATCGACCGGGATGAACTCGTATTCGATCCGCACCTGACCACGGCGCACCGTAACCTCGCGGATGATCCCGAATTTTGGATCCTGCTTGCGACCGGCCTCGTAGGCAAAGATCGACGGCAACCGGGTCAGTTCTTTGAGCGCCGCCTCGTCGAGCGCGCCGTATTTCTGGGCAATCGCCTCATCGGTGTACTCGTGGTGGCGGACGCAGCGGCTCAGGTCGAGGACGCATGGATCGCCCTGCCACTCGTCTTCCCATCCCGATACGAAGAGGTTGTACATGCGTGTGCTTTCTGGATGAGGGATCAGGGCAGAAGCCCGATATCGTGAAGGAAGGCGGCAAGCGCGGGTTCGACATTGGCGGCCCGACGGACGTCGGCAAGTCCGATGCGACGCGCCAGGAGGATCTTGGTCATGGGCTTGGCGTATTGCGGCCAGGCGCCATTGAGGGCGTTAGCCGAGGCGGGCGTCGAGGGCGGGCGGTGCTGGGCAAAGCCGTTAAGGTGACGCAGCAGCAGGGCCTCGTGGCACGGCTCCTGCCAGATGATGCGGATGTCGAGCTGATTGGCGAGCTGCTCCGCCTGCTGGCGTCGCTGATTGTCGTTCTGGACCTGATCGAGGTCGAGGAGAACGGCGCGCCGTGCGAATTCAGAGCGGCGCTGCCGGCGCCGGGCGATCTCCTGGGCGGCACGCCGGAGGCGTGCGATGGGGTCGCCAGCGCCGGGACTGAGGTTCACCACCTCGAGGTGGACCGGACGGCCCTCGGCCTGCAGAAGATCGTTGAGCAACTGGCCATAGGCCTGTTCGGATTCTCCCTCGCAGCCCAGAAAGATCGGCGTTTTCGGTTTGATGATCGGCCGGCGCATCCTCATCCAACCTGGGGGATCGCGCCGTACACGCCGCCGAGATATTTCTTGTAGAGATTGTCGGTGCGGCGAACGGCGCCAACGTCCATCAGGCTGTAGACGTGTGACCGGCCGCCGCTGTCTTTCTCGCAGAACACCACCTCTTCCTTGGCGAGGTCGTCGAGCAAGGACGCAGAATGACAGGTCATCCAGAGCTGGGCGTCGTAAGGATTGCGCTCGGGGTCGTAGAACCAGCGGACGATCTCGGGCAGGATCAGCGGGTGGATCGACTGGTCGAGCTCGTCGATGAGCGCCACGCCACCGCGCTGCAGGGCCAGCAGGATCAGCGGGAAAATGCGGATGAAGGAGCGCGTGCCGTGGCTCTCGAGGCCCCACGGCATATCGACATGCAGGCCCTGGTGGCGGAATAGCGCGACCGGGCCGGTGGCAGCCTGAACGATCTGCATCTCTTCGACGCCCAGGTCGATGCGCTGCAGCTCGCGGTTGAGCGCTGCCACGACCGGCGGGTTCTGAGCCAGATACTGGATTACCGCCTGGTCGCCCAGATCGGTGCGGTCGATGAGGATGTTGCGATAGACTGAAGCCGCCGCCTGGAGGATCACCTTCGAAGCCTGGTGCTCGAAAAGCGCGAGCGTCGCGACGACGCTGGCATCCTCGCGGATCTTGTCGACCACCTGGGCAAAACCGCTAAGAGGAAAGGTCCGCGACCCCTGGACCTTCCGCTCGGCGTCGCGTTCGAACACGCGCTGCCATTTCCCCTGTCCCTTGCGCTTCATACGCAGAGCTTCGTAGGTGACGGTTCTAATCAAGCCGTCGGTGGGCTGCAGGTGCAATTCGTAGCGGAAGGTGCCGAGATCGTCGGAGGCCGCGATCTGCTCGGCACTGAGCTCTGCGCCGCTGAGGTCGAGTAATCCGCCCAGTTCGATGGCGAGCCGGATCGGGCGGTTGGCGGATTCCTCGTCGTTGAAACGCTCGCAGGGAAGACCCGGGCCCTTGTGCTGGAAGCTCTCGCCGATGAACCAGGAGACGAAGGCCAGGGCGCGCAACACGGTGGACTTGCCTGACCCGTTGGGTCCGAACAGGGCGATCGCCTTGGCGACGCGCTCCTCCGAGTGCGGGAAGATACTGCCGAACCGCTCGGGCAGATCAGGCACGTTCTTGCCGATGCGCAGGTCGAGGACCTGCGGGTCGCGGATCGAATAAAAGTTCTCGATTTCCAGACGGTACAGCATGGCACTAATATGCACATGCCTGCTGGCATTTTCAACCTTTTCCTGTCGATTATTCGCTTTCCGGTGTTGTTCATGCCTAACGAAAGTCCCTCGTCTTCACCCGGATCGGATCGACCTTGAGGGTCGGATCGACCAGGTCGCGTGGGCGGAATCCTTTCGGCAGGTTGCGCGGATCGATCCCCGGTCCGCCATGATGCGCCTCGTCCCCGCGGCCATGCGGCAGCGGAAACGCCGTGTCACGATTGCCCACGCTGGCGAGCTCGGCCGAGAGATCGGTGACGGTGTTGGCGACGAGGTGAACGACGTCGCCCTCCCGCTGGATGCGCCCGCGCACGGCGAGCATCGAGGCCGACAGCATGGTGCGACGGAATTTCTCGAACACCTTGACCCACACGACGATATTGGCGGCGCCGGTCTCGTCCTCCATCGTCACAAACATGACGCCCTTGGCAGAGCCGGGCCGCTGTCGCACCAGAACCAGGCCCGCGGCCTCGAGCCAGCGGCCGTCGCGCGCCGCCATGGCCTCGGCGCAGGTGACTATGCGCCGCTTGCTGAGGCCGGCCCGCAGGAAGGCGACCGGATGCTCGCGCAGCGTGAGACCGACATGGCCATAGTCCTCGACCACTTCGCGGCCGGCCACCATGGGGCGCAACGTGACGGCCGGTTCGATCCGCTCGACAATGGTGCGCCGCTCGCGCTCGGACGCGGCGGCAAAGAGCGGCAGCGGGTCGTCGTGAAGACCTTTCAGCGACCAGAGCGCCTCGCGCCGCGCCAGGCCGAGCGAGGGACGGAAGGCGTCGGCCTCGGCGAGCTGCACCAGCGAGGCTGCCGGCACGCCGGCGCGATGCCAGACATCATCGACGGACGAGAAAGGCTGATCGCCTCGCGCCGCGATAGTGGCGGCCGCATCGTCGTTGGCCAAACCCTTCACCAGCCGCATGCCGAGACGCACGGCGAAACGGCCGTCCTCACCCACCGGCTCGAGCGTGCAATCCCAGCGACTCGCATTAATGCAGACGGGGCGGATCTCGACGCCGTGGCTGATCGCGTCGCGCACGATCTGGGCTGGCAGGTAAAAGCCCATGGGCTGCGAGTTGAGCAACGCGGCGCAGAACACGTCGGGATGATGGCATTTCATCCAGGATGACGCGTAGGCGATCAGCGCAAAGCTGGCAGCGTGCGACTCCGGAAAGCCATAGCTGCCAAAACCCTCAAGCTGCTTGAAGGTGTTGGCGGCGAAGTCCGGCGTATAGCCATTGGCGATCATGCCGCCGACCAGCTTGTCGCGGAATTTCGAGACCCCGCCAGTGTGTTTGAAAGTCGCCATGGCGCGGCGCAACTGGTCGGCCTCGCCGGCGGAAAAGCCGGCGCAGACCATGGCGACCTGCATCGCCTGCTCCTGGAACAGCGGTACACCCAGCGTCTTACCGAGCACCCGCTCGAGCTCGGGCGTCGGGAACTCGACCGGCTCCTTGCCCTCTCGTCGGCGAAGATAGGGATGCACCATATCGCCCTGGATCGGGCCGGGCCGCACGATCGCCACTTCGACGACCAGGTCGTAGAAGGTGCGCGGCTTGATGCGCGGCAGCATCGACATTTGCGCCCGGCTCTCGATCTGGAAGACGCCGACCGTGTCGGCCTTGCGGATCATCGCATAGGTCGCCGGATCCTCCGCCGGGATGGTGGCGAGGTCGAGCGACACGCCCTTGTGCTCCGCAAGCAGATCGAAGCTGCGCTTCATGCAAGTGAGCATCCCGAGGGCGAGGACGTCGACCTTCATGAATTTCAGGACATCGATATCGTCCTTGTCCCATTCGATCACCTGGCGGTCGACCATGCGGGCCGGCTCGATCGGGACCAGCTCGTCGAGCCGGTCGTGCGTCAGGACGAACCCGCCCGGATGCTGCGACAGATGCCGCGGCGTGCCTTCGAGCTGCCGCGCCAGCTCGAGCGTTAGCGTTAGGCGCCGGTCGGCGAGGTTGAGGTTGAGCTCACGGGCGCGTGTCTCGTCGATGCCCTCGCCGTGCCCCCAGACCTGTGAGGACAGCAGTTTGGTGACGTCCTCGGGCAGTCCGAGCGCCTTGCCGATGTCCCGCACGGCACCCTTGGTGTGATACCTCACGACGGTCGAACAGAGCGCGGCGTGATCGCGCCCATAGGTCTCGTACACCCACTGCATGACGATCTCGCGCCGTTCGTGCTCGAAATCGACATCGATGTCGGGCGGCTCCTTGCGCTCCTGGCTGACGAAGCGCTCGAACAGCAGATTGTTGCGGTCGGGATCGATGCTGGTGATGCCGAGCACGTAGCAGACCGCCGAGTTGGCTGCTGATCCCCGGCCCTGGCACAGGATGTCCTTCGACCGCGCGAAGGCCACGATGGCGTTCACGGTCAGGAAGTAGGGCGCATACTGTAAAGTCTCGATCAGGCCGAGCTCGTGCTTCAGCAGGCCGATGACCTTGTCCGGGACGCCTTCGGGATAGCGCCGGGCCGCGCCTTCCCAGGTGAGCTTTTCGAGCGCCTGCTGCGCGGTGAGGCCCGGCATGGTCTTCTCTTCGGGATATTGATAGGCGAGCTCTTCGAGTGAGAAGCGGCATTGCTCCGCAATCGCGACAGTCCGAGCCAGGGCTTCGGGATAGCGACTGAAAAGCCGATGCATTTCTTCGGGCGGCTTGAGGTGCCGATCGGCATGGCGCTCGCGGCGAAAGCCGGCATCGTCGATGGTGATGTTGTGCCGGATGCAGGTGACGACGTCCTGCAGCACCCGACGCTCGGGATGATGAAATAGAACATCGTTCGTCACCACGCTCGGCACCCGCATCTGCGTCGCCAGATTGGCGAGTTCGTGGATGCGCAGCTGGTCGTTGGGGCGCCGGCGCAGCGTGAGGGCGACGTAGGCGTTCGTCCCGAACACGTCGCGCAAGCGGCGCAACTGCATGGCGCAGGTGTCGTCTGCGGCGTCGGGCAGGAGGACCGCGATCAGCCCTTCGCCATAGGCGACGACATCTGCCCACTCGAGATGGCAGAGACCCTTGCCGCCGCGTGATTTGCCCAATGACAAAAGACGACACAGGCGGCCATAGGCCGCCCGGTCCTTGGGATAGACGAGCAGCGACATGCCGTCGGCGAAGTCGAGGCGGCAGCCGACGACGAGCCGGACGCCGGTCGTCTTCGCCGCCTCGTGGGCGCGCACGACGCCGGCGAGACTGTTGCGGTCGACCACGGCGAGCGCCTCGATGCCGAGCAGCGCGGCCTGCGCGAAGAGCTCGTCGCAGGAGCTTGCGCCCCGCAGAAACGAGAAATGCGAGGTCACCTGCAGCTCGGCATAGCGCGGCCGGCTCATGCGAAGATCCCGTGCAGGAACCATTTGTGCGAGCCGGTCGCCGGATCCTCGCCGTCGCCGGCGCGATAGATCCAGAATCGCTCGCCGCTTTCGTCCTCGACCCGGAAGTAATCCCGTACCGATGTCGTCTCGGCATGATGCAGCCACCATTCGCCGAAGATCCGTTCGGGACCGTCGGCGCGGGCGACGCGGCGCCGGATGCCGCGCCAGGTGAACCACACGGGCGGGTTGTCCGGCAGCAGCGCCATGGTGTCGATCGGCTCGGGTGGCGAGAGCAGGCGCGACGGCCGCGGCCATTCACCGGGCCAGCTCGCGCCATCTTCGGGCGCAGTCGGCGCTACCCGCTTGACCGAGCGCTCCGGCACGTCGCTTTCGACCGGCGCGAAGCGATAGAGCCGGCTCGCGCCCAGACGATTGGCGATGACGTCGATCAGATCGGAAATGTCCGGCTCTTCCGGCTCGACCAGCGACGAAATGGTCTGCCGGTCACGCAGCGGTTCCGCGAGCGTCGCGGTCAGCGTCATGAGCTCGATGCCGAAGCCGGGATCGACGGTCTCGATGCGATCGGTGAGGAGCCGGGTCAGCCGGCGCGACTCGCGCACCGGCGCCGCCGTGCCGACGCGGATCGCCTCGATACGATTGTCGACGCGATGAAACAGCAGATCGAGCCGGCGCGCGCCGAGCCCCTGCTGCTCGAGGGCCACACAGAGCTGGTCGACCAGCTTGCCCGTATAGCGCGCGATCGTCTCGGCGGCGCCGATCGGCTCGCCGAAGGCGCGGCGGACCTCGATCTGCTCCGGCGAGCGCAACGGCTCGAAGGGCTCGGCAGCGCGCGCCATGGCCTGGTCGAGCCGGCGCATGAGCTCCGGCCCGAAGCGATGCGTCAGCGGCGCCTTCGGCGTGTCCTCGACGTCGCCGATGCGCTCGAAGCCGAGAAAGTGAAGCCCGTCGACGATCGAGGTTGGCAAGCGCAGCGCGCCGATCGGCAGATCCCGCATGGCGGCCGCGGCCTGCCGGGGTGGGATGACGGAGACCGGCCGCGCCAGGAACCGCGCCGCGGCATGGGCGGTGCCCCAGGCATCGGCGACCGCCGCCCGGGCGGCAATGCCGGACGTCTCGATCCGGTCGACCAGGCTGGTGAGCATCGCCGCCTCGCCGCCATGCAGATGGTCGGCGCCGCTGGTGTCGATGATGAGCCCATCCGGCGGATCGGGCGCGACGATCGGCGCGTAGCGCAGTGCCCAAAGCGCGAGACGGTCGAGCGCGGCCGCGTCCTCGGCCGGATCGAGCTCGAGGCTGACGATGTCAGGAACGAGGACCTGCGCCTTGCTCGCCGGCATGCCGATCCTGAGGCCGGCGTTTCGCGCGGCGGCATCGAGGGCGAGGACCTCGCGTCGGCGACCCTGCCGGCCGAACAGGACAATCGGCGTGTCAGCCGGCGGCGCCGATGCTCCGAGCTTGCGGCGCAGACGATCGGTCGGCCAGGTCGGAAGATAGAGCGAGACGACCCTTGGCATCGCAAGATTCCACTTCAAAGTCGGCGCTTTCCCCAGCCCTGACGCGCAGCAGCTCGAGCCGCCAGCGGGGGCGGCCGACGCCGGGCACCGGCAGCGGTCGGGAGGAAAGCGCGGAGACGCGCCAGCGGCTCACCGCAGCGGTCGGTTGTCCAAAATCGGTTGCTTCGGTCTGGCGCCGCCAGCGGCGAATGGCGATTCCGAGCGTACCGGAGGCCTCTGCGGCAAGCTGCAGGCGGCGCGAGCTGGTCATCGGCAGGCGCGCCAGCTCGGCGACGACAGCACCCAGCCCACCATGCCGAAGACCTTCCTCGAAACAGGCGAGAACCGCCGCCTCGTCGCCGGCCTCGACATAGATCACCCGGCCGGGCGGCAGACCGGCCTGGGCGAGCGAGGGCGCAAAGAGATCCTGGCGCGTGACGCACCACAGCACCCGGCCGCGCGTTCGCGCGGCGACGCCGGCGGCCCAAAGGGCGGCCGCGGCGCCGTCGACCGCGCCATTGGCCCCGCCGGCGACCTCGTGCAAGGCGCCGAGGGCCAGCCCTCCTCCCGGCAGCACCCTGTCGATTTCGGAGACACCGAAGGGAAGGACCTCGCGCCGGCGCGTAGAGCCGCCTTCGAGGCGCGCGATGCGTTCCCGAAGTTCGGACAATGCAGGGCTGTTCGAGGACATGGCCATGCCCGTCGCGCTCGTCTCCGATTTTCGATATGTTCTATTTTTGTTCTCTCTGGCAAAAGAGTCAATCCGGGTCAGACTCCGGACGCTTTGGCCCCAAACCTGCCCGGATATCCATGACCGACGAATTGCCGACCTTCTCCACGACCGAACTTGCGCTTGGCGAACAGGTGGGGAAGGTCGCCGCGCCACTCATAAAGCAAGGCATGGCACTGGATAGCGCCTTGGCGGCGGCTTATCCGATCGCCGCGCAACAGCTCATCGACGCCGGTGAAGACAGCAAGGAAGTAGAGGCTGCGCTGGCTCGTCAACTCAGCTCGCGCGGCGTACTGCCCAAGCATGATACCTTCGCCGTCTCCGCCCCGCTCCACGCGGCCCTCATGGAGAGCTTCGAGCATTGGCTGAAGACCCTGCCGGAAGGCGCGGTGCGTCTCGATGAGGTCAAGGTCAAGGCGAATACCGGCTTCGAGATGGTCCTCTACCCCAACGAATCGCAGCACGCCGGCTTCCCGCACGTGAAGGTCCAGTTGCAGGATGGCGCGATCAACATCTCGATCGAGGATGAGCCGCGTGTGGTGGCGGGGAAGCGCAGCCTGCGCGGTGAGGCGGCGGCCCTCCGCGCGGTGAAGGATTACAAACAGAGCCTGCTCGACGAGTGGCACGCTACCCGGCCCGACGACCAGAAGCTCCCGTGAACCGCTAACACGGCACCGCCAACCCAGCCCTAATCCGCACTTGGGGGTGAACCCTCGGACAGGGGGTACTGTGTCCTATGGGTTTCCCTGTAGTCGGTCTGCCCATAAGTCCTGATTGCGATACGTCCTTCTTTGGGTGCCGCTACGGCCACCCGCACTCCCGTCATTGCATTCGGGGGCCGGCGAACCCACGTACGTCCCAGGGCGTATGAGCGTTCGCCCGGTCAACTGCTCCGAAGCCTTGATTTGCAGCGGGTTGGGGCAGATGTATGGCGTAGAAACGAACACATGGGGACGTCAGCCGATGGCCGACACGATAGCAAAGACGACCGACGAGCAGAAGGTCAAGATCAACGAAAAGAAGTGGAGCAAGCCGCTTTGGTCGGCGGGCTGGAGCGGCATTCCGAACATCATCATCGAGCGCCAGGAAGCGCTCGGCCTCGATCCGATCGACATGAACATCATCCTGCACCTGACGCAGTATTGGTGGCGCGCAGACAACCCGCCGTCGCCATCCGTGGGCACGATTGCCAAGGCGCTGAAGCTGGGCGTGCGCACCATCCAAAAGCACATCAAGCGTCTCGAGGACGCCAAACTGATCGAGCGCGTCGAGCGCCGCGACGGTCCCTACGGCAGCCAAACGAACCTCTACAAGCTAGACGGGCTGATCGCGGCAGCGACGCCCTACGCCGAGGAGAAGCTGATCGAAATCGCGGCGAAGAAGAAGATGCGTGAGGACCGCCTCGCCCGCAAGAAGCCCAAGCTCACGCTCGTCAAGAGCGAGTGAACGAGATCGCGACGTAGCTCAGCCGGATAGAGCCCCCGTTTTCGACAGATGGATGTGGTCTTGGCGGACCCATCTATTATGGGCGGGGAGGTCGCAGGTTCAAGTCCTGCCGTCGCACCCACCTTATGCGCGGGGTCAGTTAGGTGAATGAAGCACCATGCACCATCGTGAGGTCGCCCGGGCCTATTGCCGCTTCAAGCCAGCCATGTCGATCCACAGATGGTGAAGCTGGATGTCGGGCAGGTCGGTTCTATGGTGGACGGATTCGAGCGCCGCGAACCGGGTTGCCCCATCGTGCTTGAGAAGTCGAAGTTCGTCCTCGAGAGACCAGCCATCGACTGGTTCGGCGATCAATCCGTCGAGCCAGGCGCGCATCTGGCGATTCCAGAAGTTGACGTCACTGGACTGGATGTAGCCGATCATCGCCCCGATGGTATGCGCAGCGCCATGATGGCCGGCCTTGAAACGCTGAACGCCCCCGGTGGAGGACTGAGCGCTGTAGAGGTACTCGCGCTCGTCCCGGCTGGGGTCGGTGGGGATGGGAAGGCGTTTACACTCGATCGGGATTAGCGGCGAGTATTGCGTATATTCTCGCCCGTCGATCCAGATCGTCGCGGCGCTCGGTGCGGGCACCAGATCGAGTTTGCGGCCGCCGGCCTTCTCATCGGGTTCCTCGACACGGAATTGCAGAAAGTCCCAGCCTCCGGACTTTCTCGTGGCGCTGTTCATGTGGGCACAGAACCGCGACGTCAGTGACGTTTCCGCGGTCTCGGCGGGACGCTTGGGGTCGTCGCGCCACTTGGGAAGCTCGTCGGCAATGAACTCCAGCAGGGCCAGGCGCCATGCGGCCGGCAAGTGAAGATCGCGCTCGAGGCCGCCAGATTGAACATTTGGTTCGGCGTCGTCTGCGAGCACGCTCAGAACCCCTGGGCGCGCAGGTCGGCGAGGATGTCATCGGCATCCCGCAGGGCGATCGAGCGCAGCCAGTAACGCAACCGATCGGGCTTGAGCAGGAAGATGAACTTGCCGTCATAGATGCGGGCAATCCGTGTCACCGTGATGGTGGAGCCCCGCTGTTCGCGCAGGAGGCTATCCAGCTTCCCGCGCAGATCGTCGACGCCGGTCCAGTCGACCGCACCATCTCCGAATACAAAGGGCTGGCAGATGATGCCGGGCCACGACTGGGATGCAAGCGGGCGCAGGGGTGTCTTGGGGTAGACGGTGTTGATTTGCGAGGTGAGGCATTCGGAAAAGTCCGGCAGCCCCTGTCGACCGTCGAGCTTCATTATGTCGGAGTCGCTGCCGGTGCGCACGAAGTCGCGCCAATACCGGACGACGTCGTCGATCAGGATCTCCTCGTTCTTGCTCAGATCGAGTGAGCCATCTTCCGGATAGGGAAGCGCCATAATGTCGGCGCTCGCGATCGAGGTCGCCCGCTGGGTGAACAAGCGGATGCTTGTGCCGGCGACATAGGCTTGCAAGGCAGGCCTGTTGGAGGCGATCCAGTCGCGGAGTTGCCGCAACCGCTTGAGGTCCTTCTTGGGCGCGGCGAAGCCCACGATCTCGTGCTTGTAGGTGAGATAGCTCGCTTCCCACATCGCGTTGTAGAGGTCCTGGTGCTCTTTCACGAGCAGCATGGGCGGCGTGAAGCGCGCCTCCGATTTCGGGTCCTTGATGGGCGCCTTAGGGACCTTTGTGATTGCCGACCGATCGAGGCCGTTCGAAGCCAGCGCCTTGGTTGGAAGCAGCGCTTGGCCGACGATGTGGGTCGCCGGACGCGAGATCCCTTTCTGGCCGGCGATGTAGCCTTCGCCGCTGTTCCATTGCCGTTCGGCAGCGTACTCGCCCAGGGTACGGTACTTGCGCAGTCGGTGCAGGAAACTCAGCAGCCGATCGCCACCGAGCAGGTTGGCGCGCCAGGTGTCGCTGCTGCCCGTGATCGCGGCATGCGGCACACGGAAGAGGTCGTAGTAGTCGATCTCGAAACCCTGTTCGGCATTGGCGCGACCGTTTCGGCGGAAGACGGTGTGCAGCAGTTTCGCCGTTGGATTGCAGGGCCCGGCAATGGCGACAACGATCACCACCTTGGGGTCGGCTTCACCCTTCTTGAACAGGCCGCGAACGGAAACGAAGTCGAGGATCTCTCGGACGTTCCAGCGCATGAAGAAGGTCGTGCGGAAATCTCCGGCGTGCTGATTATAGAGAAAACCGGAGGGCTGAATCATGCTGAGCACGCCGCCTTCCGCCGTCATCCCCATGGCCTCGTGCAAAAACAGGTAGGCGATCTGCTGGTCGGCGAGCTTGCCGTACTGCTTCACGTAGGCGTCGTAGGCGCGTCTCGCCGCCGGCGTGGTGAGGCTGGATTCGAAGGGTGGGTTGCCAATCACCACGCCCACGGGCGCTTGCACCAGGCCCTGTTCCTTGGCCTCGAAGAAGCAGCGCTGGTGCAGCGAAGCATCGGCGAGTTTCGGGAAGAGCTTGACGCTCGCCCGAATTTCTTCGGGCTCGAGGGCGTCGCAAAGTGCCAGGCACAGGCTGAAGGCGGCGAGTTCGATCGCCCCATGTTCCAGATCGATGCCATGCACGCGTTCGAGCAGCGTACGCAGCTCGTCGATCCCCGGCTTCGCCCAGCCGTTTCGGCTGCGCCAATGCAAAACCAGGCGTTTATACGCCTCGACAAGAAACACGCCGGAGCCGCATGCGGGGTCGAGGATGATTTCCTGCCCGGCCATCAAGCGATCGATGCGGTCCCAGCTCAATGCCTCGTCGAGCATGAGGCGCACCAGCGTGGGCGGGGTGTAGACCGAGCTGTCCGTGTCGGAGACGAATAGCTGGTAGATTTGGCTGATGAGTTCGACGGGCAGGTCCTTGAAGGAGTAGAGCCGCCAGAAGCTAAGCTGACCGCCGGCATCCTCGTAACCTTCAACGAGGCTGGCGAAGCGGCCGAGTTGTCTGCTTGCTCTCAGCGTGACCGCTTCTTCATACTTCAAAACGAAGATATGGCCATTGAAGCGGTCTTCCAGAACCTTCAGCATCTCGACCAGAGCGTTGCCGTCGCGCAGCACTTCGAAGAAGCGGCCGGCACCGGCGACAAACCGTCCGAAGAAATCAGGCCCGAGGACACCGCGCTCTTCGAGATAGGCGATCAGCAGTGCGAGGATGAGCAGCCGGCGCCGCAACGGCGCGCTCAGCAATCTTTTGTTGGTGAGCTCATCATTGAGACCGCTGACGACCTGCACCAGTTTCCGGTGAGCGGCCTTCTGAGCCGAGAGCATGATGCGGCACGCGTCTGGATCGTCCCAAAGCGTGCCATTGCGAATGCGTTCGGCATTCCACCACGCCTCTTCGGTGGCGATGCGGGAAGCAATGTCGAGAAACTTGAACGGCCTGCAGACTTGCTCGCCGGCGGCCGAGATGAAATCGGGATCGTGCGCGCAGCGGAATAGCTGGATCTGGCCTGGCGTCCGACGGTAGACGATCGGAACGCCGCCCCAGCTCCATAGGCGTTTGTGCAGATCCGCGAAGGCCTCGTCGTCGGTGCCATCCTTTGAGACGAACACAAAGGCTTGTGGGACGGGTGCGCGGCCGTTGCGTCCTGCCTCGAAGAACACCGAATGCGCGCCATAGGAGCGCGCCTTCTCCATGGTCGCAACTTCCTCGGGCGGACGGGCGGTACGATCATAGCTTTCGACGAGCACGAGCCCGTCAATCCGCCTCGCTCGATCCGGTTGCTCGAGGTCGACGAACCAGCGGCTCGGCCCGGACTCTGCGTCGCCGAAGAGGTCCAGAGTCATGTTCGCCCCGGACGACGGCGCACGCCGCTCAGCGCGCGCAGATGGAAAGGAAGGGAGAATGTCACCGGCCGCGCCGTTTCTTGGAAAGGGCGAAACCCTCCTTGAGGAGATCGACCATGGTGATCCCCTGGCTCACCGCGTAGCCCTTGAACTCCTTCTTGAACTCGGGAGTGACCTTGAAGTTGAGTGAGCTGCCGCCCTTGTCGCTCTCGTCCGCAATGTCCTTCTTGCTCGCACGGAGGCGGTTTTCAGCCATTGCGGGGAACCTGTCTCGGTCATCGACCGGCAAGAGCAGCGATTCGTGAATCATACCGAAATCTGCCTTTCGTGCAATGCGGAAAGCCAGAAACACAGTAAGCGGGCAACCCAGAAATCTGGCCTCGGCTAGCTTTCGCAATCCTGCTATGTTCCCATTTTGTTCTCGTCGGAGTTTCGGTCGAAGTCAAGGGCGTTCGGGCGCGCAGTGCAGCAGGAGCGATCGTCCCTGCGGGCTGCACTCCCTGGTGATGTTCGCGCTCGCCGGTGCCGAGGCAGTTGTCGGTACTGACCAAAGTTTGAATATAAATTCTGGTCAGCACCATCGCATCGATTGCTACTGACCAATTTTTATATATAATCTTCGGTCAGAGAGACCATCAATGCCGGACCCCACGTCGGACACGCTCGACCGCATTCACGACCGGATCGCCCAGGCGGCGCCCGGCGGCGTCTGGTCGCGCGCCGACTTTCTCGACATCGGGACGCCGAATGCCGTCGAGAAGGCGCTGCAACGGCTGACCTTGCGGGGCGACATCCGCCGGCCCTATCGGGGCCTCTACGACAAGCCCAGCGTCAGCAAGCTGACTGGCAAGATGGTCTTTCCGCCCCGCGCCTCGTTCGTCGACGCCATCGCCCGGCGCGACAAGCTGCGCGTCCTCGTCGACGGCATGACCGCCGCGAACGATCTCGGCCTGACCACGGCCGTCCCGGCGCGCTCGACCATTTATGCCGACACCTATCCCCGGACGATCGAGATCGAGGCCAGTGCCGGCGACCCGAAGGTGATTAAACCGGTCGTCTACAAGCTCGATTTCAAGCGCATCGCCGCGAAGACCGCGTTCTGGGCGGGCCGGCCGGCGATGCGCGTCGTCCAAGCGCTCGCGTGGTTTCGGGACGAGAAATCGAGCCTCGACGCCGCGGTGAATGGGATCGTGCGCCAGCTCGCGCGCAACCCGAACCATGGGAAGGTGGCCGAAGATCTGCGCGAGAACATCCACGCCGTCCCGGCCTGGATGTATCCGTTGGTCGAGACGATCACGCGCCAGCTCGGCGAGGGTCAAACCGAAAGCTCGCCGGACTCCGACCGCGCGAAGGGCGACCATGCAGAAGACGTTCATTGAGATCCTGCGCTCCAGCGTCGATGAACGCCGTGCGCTGTTCGAGACGGTCGCGGCGCATCTGGAAACGCAGGCGCAGAACATCGAGAAGGACCTCTATGTCTGCTGGGTGCTCGACTTCCTGTTCAACCGGCGCGGCGACGATCCGGTCGGGCTCTATTTCAAGGGCGGCACCAGCCTGAGCAAGGCGTATCGGCTGATCCGCCGCTTCTCCGAGGATATCGACATCGGCATCTACAAGGCCGACCTCGATGTTCCGCTCGAGGCCGACATCGCAGCGCTCCCCTCAGTCAACCAGCAGCAGCGGGCGCTCGCCGAAAAAGTCGATGCGGCGGCGCGTCTGTATATTTCGGGGCCGCTCAAGGAGCTGTTGACGAAGGAGATTGCGGCGGTCGAGGAGGCGACCGAGCGGCCAGGACATTTTACGCTCGGCTTCGGTTTCGACAACTATCGAAACAAGGACGCACTCGACATTCTGGTCCTTGGGTACAAGAGCGTCTTCGAGTCGGCGGAGAGCTATGTGCAGGCCGCGGTCCGCATCGAAGGTGGCGCGCGTCCCGATCCCGAGCCGGCGGAGCCGCGCGAGATCGCGCCCTACATCGCAGACGAGATGCCGGAAGGAATGGACCTGACCGTTCGAAACGTCACGACGGTCAGGCCGGAGCGAACCTTCTGGGAGAAGGTGCTGATCCTGCATGCGATGACGGAGATGACGGAGAAGCGGCGCCAAGATGCCAATTCCGAGCGGCCCGTGCCCGACCTCAATCGATACTCACGTCACTACTACGACGTCCATCAGATATGGACCCATCCCGACTACGGTGTCGCGACTGCATCGATGCGCGATCTTGCCGAAGCCTGCCGGCGGCACAAGGAACTGATGTTCCGCGCGCCGGATCACCGATACGATCGCGCGGTGCCGGGCAGCTATCGTCTGGTTCCGACCGAGGACATGCGCACCAAACTCGTGGCGGACTACCAGCGGATGTCGGCGATGATTTTCGGAACGCCGCCCGCTTTCACCGACGTCATGGCGAGCATCGAGGCACTCGAGAAGTACCTCAACCCCAACCCGGACCGGACGCTGGAGAAATGATAGGGTGCCCACATCTAGGATAGCATCTGCAAGACTGCCTGACCACGCTTCGGTCGAAGCCGTTCTAGCGCGCCTCCCAGTCGGCGCCGGCGAGACCACATTGGCGGCGGCGCTCTCCGAAGCGTTCCCTGGATTCGCTTTTTCAGCGACGAGCATCGATGATCGGTATTGGCGGGATACGCGCTCGGTGCTGGCCGCTGACGGAGCACGGATCGGCGACTATAGAGCCTGGATGGAAGCAGCGCTCGCCAAGGACAAGGGCGACGTTGCTGCGGTCTGGACGCGGTTGCAGGGCACCGATCTTCAGATCTCGGAATCGCACGGCAACAGTGCCCGCCTTTGCCCCGACCGGATCAGGCGCGACCGACTATGTACAGATTTCGCTCGGTCGTGAAAGCAGGGAGATTGGGGTGTCGTCGCGGGGATCGTCAGGCGACATGAGGTCGGGTGATGCATTTCTTCACCACCGCCTTTCTCAAGGGGCGACATTGCGATATCGGCTCTAGCGGCTACGAATTCGAGTGTTTTCACTGATGAACCTGATCAAATCGAAAAAGCGCGTCAGCGACCACGGGGAAGTATTCACGCCGCCGTGGTTGGTCGAAAAAATGCTCGATTTGGTGAAAGGCGAGACTGAGCGGATCGACGCACGATTTCTAGAGCCAGCGTGCGGGAGCGGGAATTTCCTTGTTCCGGTCTTGCAGCGCAAACTGGCTGCCGTGGAACTGAAATTCGGGAAGTCTGACTTCGAAAAACGGCACTATTCGCTTCTCGCACTCATGTGCACCTACGGGGTCGAATTGCTCCCCGACAACATCGCCGAATGCCGCACCAACCTGTTGGAAATCCTCGTCGACTACATGAAAATCGATGAGTCCGACGATCTGTACAAGGCGGCCTCGTATGTGCTGTCGCAGAACCTGGTTCACGGCGACGCAATGACAATGCGCGCGCAAGCCGGCCAGCCCATCAGCTTCGCTGAATGGGGGTATCTCGGCAAAGGCAAGTACCAGCGGCGTGATTTCCGTTTCGACGTCCTCACCGGGTCATCTGCCTTCAGTGCCGAGGATTCCCTGTTTGCTCATCTCGGAAAGCACGAAATCTTTCTGCCTATCAAGATTTACTCGCCGATGTCGATGCGCGATCTTGCTGGCGCATTCGTGGGAGACGCTCCGGGGGGAGTCTGATGGATCAACAGGTGCCTTTTGCGCTACGTGGACGGAATCCGGATGTCCTGACGTGCATCGCAAACCTTTCGAACGACGAGGTTTTTACTCCGCCTGAGTTTGCAAACCGGATGTTGGATTCTGTGGCAGAAGCCTGGGCAGCCGCGAATAATGGGGCAGACATCTGGGCTGACAGCTCGGTCAAGTTCCTAGATCCCTTCGCGAAGTCGGGCGTTTTCCTACGTGCCATCACCAGACGTCTCACGGATGGGTTGGCGAGCGAGTTTCCTGACCTCGAGGAACGTGTAGACCACATCCTGACCAAGCAGGTGTTCGGGATTGCAATCACGAACCTTACGAGCCTGCTGGCACGGCGCAGCGTCTATTGCAGCAAGCAGGCAAACGGCAGCCATTCGATTGCCCGGAGCTTCAACAGCGAGACAGGCAACATCTGGTTTGAGCCGATGGAGCACACGTGGGACGGCGCGAAATGCAAGTTTTGCAACGCACCACGCGCGATATTCCACCGCGAAGATGGCCTTGAGAGCCATGCCTACGCGTTCATTCACACTGACGACATTGCGGCTCGGATCGCCGAGTTGTTTGGAGGCGACATGCAGTTCGACGTGATCATAGGGAACCCGCCTTATCAGATGACGGGGGGCGGTGGCGGAACGAACGATTCCCCGATCTACCAACTGTTCGTGGAACAGGCCGTGCGTCTGGAGCCGAAGTTCCTGTGCATGGTCATCCCTTCGAGATGGATGGCTGGGGGTCGTGGGCTTGGCGAATTCCGAGCTGAATTTCTCGGCGACCAGCGTTTGCGCACGCTCGTCGACTATGAGAACGCGAAGGATGCATTTCCCACAGTAGGTATCGGCGGCGGCATTTGCTACTTTCTGTGGAACCGCGACAATCCGGGGCCATGCGAATGCACGTATCACAGAAATGGCGCGGTCATTGGACCATATCCGCGCGCCTTGGACGAGTTCGACGTCTTCGTACGCGACAAGCGGGCGGTCGACATTTTGCAGAAAGTCGTCGCAGCTGGAGAGCGATCTTTTGAGGAGCTTGTCAGCGGAGACACCCCGTTCGGCCTTCCGACGAATTTTTCAGACTACAAGCGGGACGCGGTGCCGAACGATACGCAGGTCCTTCTCTACGCGAACGTCGCCACAAAACGAGTTCGCGGCGCAATGTCTCGCGGTGCGATCAACAAAAACCAGCAACTGATTGACGTCTGGAAGCTGTTTCTCCCCGTCGCTGGCTCCGGCCGCGAACGGGAGCGGAGCGGGGTCGATATCGTGTTAGGGCCGCCGATTATCGGTGAGCCGGGATCGGTATGCACTCAAACCTACCTCGTTGCCGGGCCCTTGGCATCGAAGATCGAAGCTGAGAGCGTGCAGTCGTACCTGCGAACGAGACTGGCGCGGTTCCTTGTTTCGCTGCGCAAGCCTGCCCAACACGTTTTCCGCGGCATGTACCGTTGGGTTCCGGTCCAGACCTGGGATCGAACCTGGACGGACGCCGATCTCTACAAGAAATACGGCATCGCCGATTCCGAGATAGCGTTCATCGAACAGATGATCCGCCCGATGGGGGCGGGTGATGAATAAGCCGACAATAGAGGAAGTCCTCACTCCGAAGCCGGAAGCGCGCCCGCGCATCTATGCGTATGCTATCGCTGATGCCGCGCATGATGGCTTGCTGAAAGTCGGCCAGACGACCCGCGACGTGAAGCAGCGGATCGCCGAGCAGTTGAAGACGGCCGCGATTACGAACTACGTGATCGAGCTCGATGAGGATGCCACGCGCGACGACGGCTCGATCATCACCGATCATGCTGTGCGCGAGGCTCTCAAGCGCAAGGGATTCGCCAACCAGCAGCTCGAATGGATGCGCTGCAAGGTAGCCGACGTGAAGACGGTGCTGGCCGAATTACGGACCGGTCAGCAGTTTACGGGCACGCATCACGAAACGTTCCCGCTTCGCAAAGAACAGGCTGCGGCGGTCGACGAGACCTACGAATATTTCCAATCCCGCTGGCGGCAGGATGCGAATGCCGTTCCACGCTTTCTCTGGAACGCTAAAATGCGGTTCGGAAAGACGTTTACGTCCTATCAGTTGGCGAAAAAACTCGGTGCCAAGCGGATGTTGGTGCTGACCTTCAAACCCGCAGTCGAGGACGCCTGGCAAACCGATCTCGAATCCCATGTGGATTTCGACGGATGGCAATATCTGTCACGCAATTCGGAGCGTGATCCGAGCCAGATCGACGACAAGAAGCCGCTAGTTTATTTCGGATCCTTCCAGGACCTGCTCGGGCGCGACAAATTCGGAAATATCAAAGCCAAAAATGGATGGATCCACACGATCAATTGGGATCTCGTCGTCTTCGACGAATACCACTTCGGTGCATGGCGGGAGACCGCCAAAGAGCTGTTCGAAGGCGAAGACGACGCTAACCGGGAAGCCAAGCTGGAATACAATGTCGACCTGGAAAACGTGAACGAAGACCTCAATGTGCTATCGGAAAACGAGGCGGAATTCCTCCCGATCACCACCAGGGCCTACCTCTATCTGTCCGGCACCCCGTTCAAGGCATTGGCAACGGGCGAGTTCATCGAGGAACAAATTTTCAACTGGACCTACACCGACGAGCAGCGTGCCAAAGAGAAATTCGCGGCCGAGAATCCTGGCGCGCGGAACCCCTACGGCGCGTTGCCGCAAATGCGGCTTCTCACCTATCAGATGCCTGACGAACTGCTTGCAATCGCCAGTGCGGGCGAGTTCGACGAGTTCGATCTGAACGCATTCTTCGCAGCCACAGGCACGGGCGAAGCTGCAACCTTCAAACACAAAACTGATGTCCAAAAATGGCTCGACATCATCCGTGGAGGTTACGCGCCGCAAGCGGTGGAAAGCCTGAAGTCGGGGACGCGGCCGCCATTTCCGTACTCGGACGTCCGTCTTCTCCCCTACCTCCAGCACTCATTCTGGTTCCTGCCCAACGTCGCGGCCTGTCATGCAATGGCGAACCTGCTGGCCGAGAAACAAAACGTCTTCTGGCACGATTATGATGTCGTCGTTGCGGCAGGCGCATCTGCGGGCATCGGTCTCGAAGCCCTTCCACCAGTTCGAGACGCAATCGGAAACGGCTTCGACGCGAAGACGATCACGCTCTCCTGCGGCAAGCTGACTACGGGCGTGACGGTGGCGCAATGGTCCTCGATCCTGATGCTGCGCAATCTCAAATCGCCGGAGACGTATTTTCAGGCCGCGTTTCGAGTCCAATCGCCGTGGTCGATCAAGAATCCCGACGGCGACAACCCAAATGAGGAAGAAGTCCTCAAGCCTGTTTGCTTCGTGTTTGACTTCGCGCCGACCCGTGCCCTACGGCAGTTGTCGGAATACGGCATTGGCCTCTCTCCGGGCGAGGCGAACCCAGAGAATGCCGTACGAGATCTCGTCTCGTTCTTGCCCGTGCTCGCCTATGACGGTGCAAACATGATGCAGATCGATGCTGGCGGAATCCTTGATATGGCGATGGCCGGAACATCGGCCACTCTGCTCGCCCGCAAATGGGAATCCGCGCTGCTCGTCAATGTGGACAATGACACGCTGGGCCGCGTCCTGGACAGTGCCGAGGCGATGGCCGCCGTCGAACGCATTGAAGGCTGGCGGTCGCTGGGCGACAACATCATCGAAACGATCATCAACAAGAGCGACAAGGTCAAGGAGCTCAAGCAGAAAGCCAAGGACGGTGGGCTATCCAGAAAAGAGAAGAAAGAGCTGAGCGATGAAGAGAAGGAATACAAATCCAAGCGCAAGCTCGTTCAGGAAAAGCTAATCAAATTCGCTACCCGCATTCCGGCCTTCATGTATCTCACAGACTTTCGCGAAAACACGCTTCAGGATGTCATCACCAAGATCGAGCCGGATCTATTTTTGACCGTAACGGGTTTGACGGTAGCGGACTTCCATCTCCTGGTTCGGCTGAAGGTGTTCAACACCGAGCGGATGAACGAAGCAGTTTTCGCATTCCGCCGCTATGAAGATGCCTCCCTTCGCTACACAGGTATCGAAAGCCATAAGGGATTGACCCACTACGGTCTCTACGACACCGTGGTGGCCAAAGAGACGACAGACATTGCCGAACTGAGCACCGAGGACGCATAGGTAACCCGTGCCGCTGGCACTCATCGACTGCAAAGGGCTCCGGGGGTATTGCTAATACCCGCTAAGGGAATCTGATGTTGCTTGGATTGAAGCGGTTAGCGCGGATCGCGCCTGCATCGTTCGAGGGGTCGGTCAAGTTCGCTCCAGAGATAGTCACCGGTGAGTGCGATATGGACCCATGGGAGCGGTGCGACCTGGGAGAGTAATTCCTCTGGGATAACGATACCCTGACCTCGGACATAACCGACGGCACAGCTGAGATAGACGGTGTTCCACAAGATGTTGGCATTGACGACGAGGTTGAGGCCGGACGCCCCGTAAGCCATGGTTTCGGCAAAGCGGTTGCGCAGTTCGCCGAGCTGACCACAACTTCCAACTTCTAACGCGAGTTTGAGCGTCATCTTCGCTGCGTTTATCCCATTAGCGCGGACGGGATCGGCTTCCACCACATAATTTCGAAACGCTTCGGCCAACGAACGCTGTCCGCGTGCGCGTAGCCGTTGTGCGACCGTGATCTCGGCGAGTCTTAGCCTACGGCGCAATATCTCGGCTCGGACCTCCTCATAGACTGGAGCAGTGCCACGTGGATCCCCGCCGCGTGGACGATTTCGTGACGAATGCCTATTTGAACGGGGCTCGGTCGAACGGGGGGTGATTATGGAATTTGAGAAGGCCGCGGAAGCCTTTCGACGCAAGGAGCTCGAACTCGATTTCGCGACGATCACGATCGCGCAATGCACTGAAACGGAGCCTGTTACCTATACCGGGCCGGGATACTTCAGACAGGACGCCAGCGGGAAGCTGGAAGTCAAATGCTATGCGGCAACGACACCACAGATGGGAATCGCGGCGTTCAATCGGCAGATGCGGTCGAGCTCGGGAAGCCTGTATGGCGAAGACGACCACTATCGGACATCGGCGATCGACCATGCCGGACACGAGTGGGAAGCCAGCCCGTCACTTCTGGGGTCATCGATCTCCTTCGTGACCGATGCCAGTGTCATGACCCTCGCACCACGTCGCTTCATTCGGCGGCTGGGCTGGCGGGATTCTGCTTCACGGTTGCGGCTGGAATTCTTCGGCCAACGGGAGCGGAACTGGACTGCGTTGTTCGGAGCACATGACATCGAATATTCCGAGGGCCAACGGCTGGCTCTGACAATTGAGCGCGGTGCAGACGAGGCTGTCGTCGTCACCGCGAGCTCTCAGGGGGGCCTGCCTGCTTCCCTTGAGATGCGCCTGGTGGAGGCGCTGCAGTTCGTGCTTAGCCTCGATCTGCACGTCGACATCTCCGACAGCGCGGGTGACGGAAAGCGGACCGCCGAGCTGCGCGCGACGGGCACCCGGCCGTCCAGAATCAATCCGTACCCGCCCCTCAATACCCGCAGCCCAGGCAACACGGCGCCGATCATCACGCTGTTGCAGCATTACCTGCGATACGCGCTCGCGGCGCCGATCGCCGATGCGTGGCATCCCTGCTCGGCGCACCTGGCGCATGCGCGTCAAGCAAGCGCAAACTCGCTCGAAGCTTGGGAGGTCGGCCTGTCGGTCGCGGTCGAGGGGATTGCGAACCTGATACCGGCCGAAGTGCCGTCTGAGACCGTCGACTATGGAACGCTGCGGAAGGAACTGACGGCATGGCTGGGTGAGCGCAGCTATCCCGAGACCCTGGTCAACCGGATCGGCGGCATGCTCGGCGGGCTCGAGATGGTCCGGCCGAAAGATCGAATGATGGGGCTTGTGAACCGCGGGGCGGTGTCGAAGAACGATATCGCCGCATGGGTGCGCGTCCGCAACACGGCGGTTCACACCCGCCAAATCACCACCAGCGATTTGGAGGACAACGAGTTGCAGCGGCGGTTCGACCAACTGCATCGGGTGTATCGTCTTATGCATGGCATGGTGTTTCACCTCATTGGCTATTCAGGACCATACTCCAACTACGCGGAACGTGGCTTCCCGGAGGCAGCGTTTCCAATGGTCGCTGACCCGGCCGCGTCCGCCGGCGCGCCGGTCTGAATCGGTGCGCTGGCGTCTAGGATGGCACTTTGGAGGCGGACCAGTTCGTCAAACTCAACCAAATCTCTGCGGCATTAGCTCTTGTCGGAATTTCCGACATGCACTATATGTGTGTCGGAATTCGAGACATGAGACCGCCAATGACTGTTTCGACCACCGCAATTGAAGCGATAATCCGCGACGAGATCCGGAGCGCGCAGGCCGACCGCCCCACCCGGAAGGCGGGATGGGAGCCTCAGGTCGATTCCCTGATCATGGTTTCGATCGCCATCCGGATCGAAGAAGAGTTCAACGTCAAGCTGCCCGAGGCCGCCATGCCGCCAGGCGGTTTTGATGATGAGAATACCTGCGTCGCTGTTTTCGTCCAGCGTGTCGTGGAATTGCTGGACAAGCAGCAGGCGCAAGAGCAGCCGGAAGGAGAGCAAGTGTCATGACAGCTGAACGGATGGGCTTCGCCGTTGCCGAGGATGAGGGCGTGATCCTCGGCGCAAAGTTGCGTGAAGCAAGGGAATATGTCGGGCTCAAGCAGGAGCAGGTTGCGCAACACATGGAGCTACCGCGCACCGCTGTTTCCGAAATCGAGAACGGTCGCCGCGGCGTCAGCGCCATCGAGTTGAAGAAGCTTGCCCGACTGTATCAGCGTCCGGTGACTTGGTTTACCGGCGAGGAGCCGGAGGCTGCGGTACCAGCTGATGTAGCGTTCCTGGCACGCACCGCGAGCGCTCTGTCGGACAACGATCGCCAGGAGCTCCAGCGATTTGCCGAGTTCCTGCGCTCCAGGTCGAAGGTCGCTGGTAATGGTCGGTCGTAGCGAGCGCGAATCCATCCTTCGCGGCATCCGCGGGGCCAAGCGGCTGCAACGCGATCTGCGCCTTGATGTCGGTGCCTCCCGCGCCCAGCGGGTGGATGTGTTCGGATGCATCGCCCGCTCCGGGGCGACGCTGATGTTCCAGCCGCTTGAGCCGCTCCTCGGCGCCTTCATCCGCGAAGAGGGTGTCGCCGGGATCATCCTGAGCACCCGCCGGCCGCTTGGCATGCAGCGTTTCACCGCGGCGCACGAGCTGGGCCACCTGGTCCTCGGTCATGATCCGCATGCCGACGACGAGGGCATCCTGCGACGCGCGCCCTGGGCCAGCGATGGCGCTAGAGCACCTCGAGTGCCACCGGAGGAACGCGAGGCTGATGCGTTCGCATCCTACTTCCTGCTTCCGCCATACCTGATCAAGGAGCAGATGGAATTGCGTGGCTGGGAGCCTCACCACTTCACGCACCCGGAGACCGTCTATCAGGCGTCGCTGCGCTTCGGCACCAGCTACCGGGCCACGGTGTTCGCCCTAGAACGCGAGCACGTCATCGGCCGCAGCCTGGGTCAGCAACTGCGCAGCGCAGAACCGCGCGACCTCAAACGCCAGCTGTTGGGCGACTACGCCTTGAAGAACGCCCAGCGCGTCGACGTCTGGCATCTGACGGAACAGGACGAAGGCGCCGTCATCGAGGCCAGCCGTGATGACCTCTTCCTGCTCCGCCTGAAGGAAGACAGCGGCAGCGGCTATGTCTGGACCTTCGACGAACTTCGTGACGCCGGGTTTGCCATTTTGCGCGATGGACGGGAACCTGTGCCGGAAGGCCAGATTGGCAGCCCGACCGTCCGTCGGGTGCTTGCTCACGCCGAACGGCCGCTGGCCGGGCTGTTGACGCTGCGCGAGGTCAGACCCTGGGCACCCAATGACGACCCGCAACTGCTGACGCTCTACTGCAAGACCGCGACAAGCGACGAAGCAGGTCTGTTCGAGCCCCAGCGCGAGGAGCTTCTGGCGGCCTCATGACTCTCAATGTGCTGCAGGACTTGCGGTCTAGCCTCGGGCCGGTGCGCGATCAGGGTCGTCGTCCGACCTGCTTGTCGTTCGCTGCCTCGGCAGTGCATGAGCAGGCGCGCACCGACCCCGATCCGCTGTGCGTTGAGTGGCTATTCTACCACGCGGCACAGCGCGCCGGCACTGGCCCAAGGGAAGGCACGACGATCCCAGACACCCGCCATATCCTCTACGATCTCGGACAGCCGCTGGAGAGTATCTGGCCCTATAACGGACTACCCCCATCACCCACGGCGTGGCGCCCTCCGGCGGGCGTGGCCGCGCTGTTTCGCTGCGGTTCGGATGCCTGCGGTGCCGACCTGGCCAATATCAGGGACGCACTGGATCGCAGCAGACCGGTCGTTCTCGCCTTGTTTGTCTCGGGTGCCTTTACAGCGGCGACGACGTGGCTGCGGACCGGCGCCGAAATCGTTCTTCCCAATGACAGCGAGCCGATCGATCGGCAGCGCGGGCACGCCGTCGTTGCGGTGGGACATGGCCGCCTCGGAAGCGAGAACCTCATTCTAGTGCGCAACTCCTGGGGCTCGGCCTGGGGCGCCAGTGGGCACGCATGGGTCCGGGATACATATCTGAGCCGACGCCTGTTCGGTGGGTTCAGCATCAGCGAAGGAGAAGGCGATGTTCTACAATCCGATGCCGGCGGCATCGACGCCCGCGCGCGCGTGGGTTGAAGCAGCGCGCAGCCTGCGCGCGCAGCCCAATCTTACGTTGGGGGGCCTGATGCTTCACATCGAGCAGCCTCTTGCCGCGGATCCAGAGGAAGACGCGGTGATCATGACCGTCGACCATTTCCTTCGCGCCCACGGCGCTCATTCCGTGGCCACCGTTGTCAATACCATCTTCCCGTTGGCGCTGGATCGCGGTGACGGCATTGACGGGCTGCGCGAGCGCTATCTCGAGGTCTATAAGCGCCGCATGTGCACGCCGGGCGAGTGGGGCCGGTACTTCGAGCGCATGGTCAATTGGGAGGACCGAAAGGGTGGCCACGTCGACCAGATCGCGGAGAACATCCGTATGCTCAAGGATGCTCGTGCTGGCCGGTTCTACGAGAACCGCTACGAAATCGTCATCTCTGACCCCGTCCGGGACATGCGCAAGGCGCTGAACCGGCAGTGCCTGAGCATGATCGAGCTTAAGCCGGAACGAAACGGCTCGCTCCACATGATCGCAGTCTATCGCAACCACTATTACGTGCAGAAGACGCTGGGCAACCTGCTGGGACTGGGGCACCTTCTCGGCTTCATCGCCCGGGAGAGCGGTTTCGAGGTCGGCACGCTGACCGTCAATTCTACGTCGGCGCGGCTCGACACAGAGGGCTGGGGGAAGTCCGACGTCCTCGCTCTGGTTGACGATTGTACCGCACGTCTTGTTCAGGCTGCCGCGTAGAGGCACCCGCGGCCTCGCTACGCCTTACGGTCGATGTGAGAGCGCTCAGGCGAAGAGGGGTGCACTATCGTGGCGGTCCCCGGCGTCCAGACCATAGTGGGTACTGACGCCAGAGATGAACTCGGCCTGCCCACCGTAGCTGGGGTGCCTGACCTTCTCGGCCGCCACGCCCAGGTCCTCGAGCGCCAGCTGAGCGTCACGGCCGATGGCGAGGACGTGGTGCGGGGAGAGCAGATGAATGAGCCCGACCATGATGTGGCGGCACGCCAAGCGTTCGCCGCGGGTGTGGCAGCGATTGGACATGGGATCGCCGGAGGCGTGCGGATGGAGTGGAAAGACGTTCCAAAGAAAGACCGGCTGCTTGATAGCGACCAGCATCTGCCAAATCACCGTGGCGGTGCGCTCGGCCATGACCGGACCATTGGTGGACCGCGCCAGCGGGGGCGTTCCTAAAAGGTCTGCGTGAGCACGAAGATGGACTTCGTCGGTGAGCGCCAGACCCGTGCGCCGGCCGCCGCGATATCCCAGATCCCGGGCGACCCAGATGGAATGAACGCCCCGGTCGATCGCGGCTTCCAAAACCATCACGAGGTTGCGGCGGCGTATGCGGGCTGCGTCCGGACGGTCAAAGTCGGAGCACAGGTCCGAATAGGGATTAAAGGCGTCTTCGAACCTCAGGGCGGCGACGAGTTCGACAAACTCTTCGGCGTTCCGCGGGTGGTCAGTCATGTCAGCTCTTCAAATTCTATGGTGCGCTTGGCGAGGTCGATGATGACCGCCCCGTTGCGATGCTTCTTGAGCTCGCGGAACACCCGGAATCCTTCGAGGATCGCGCGTTCCCATTGCCAGAGGGGACGGCTCTCGACCTCGTAGCCGCGGACCAGCTCATGCACGGCCTTGAGCAGTCCGTAGTCGAGAGTGGTGGCGTTCCGAAACTCGGCTTGGCGTAGACCATGATTGAAGATCCACGTCGAGATGCCTTCTTCGATGATGTTGGCGCGCGCCCCGTCTTCGTTCTCATCGATCTCGGGACGGCTCTTGCGTTTGAGGCGCAGCAACGCCCGCATCGTCGGCGACCATCCGAGAATCCCGGCGAAGGCGAGGTGGAAGACGTCGTGGTATCGATAGTCGTCCGGTTCGTGGCGGTTGTCGGTCAGCGGACTTCCCAAGTTGACCCCGTTCCACTGCTGGACGACGAATGTGCGGCCGTTCACCGCCCGCTCGATAAACTCGACCCGCATCTGGCGCGGCAATTGCTCATAGTTGGGGAAGCCGTCATCGAACAAGGGACCCCATTGCTGTTCATCCGGCCAGCGACCGAGCGTCTTGACCACGTTGTTGCGGGCCGCCTGTTCGAGACTCACCTGAGCATCGTCTGCTGCCATCAGCAGTGCGCGGAAGATCTCGACGAGATCCGCCGAGAGACGGTCGCGGTTCTTCTTGATCTGCCCTTCGCTCCAGTCGGCGAGGAGCACGCCCACCTTTCCGGCCAGGGCAAGCAACCGATGCTCCACCTCGTCGCCGGCCAATGCCCCACCGAAGGCCACGTCCGACTGCTGAAGATCCTCGAACGTCGAGGCGCCAGAGCGGCCCTTGTAGTCCCAGTCTTCGAGCTTGGCGGGGACGCTGCGCGCAATTTGGCTCAGCGACAACTCAGCGCGAAGCGCGGCGTTCGCAAAGTACCACAGAGCGTCGCCCAGCTCTTCGATGACCTCGTCGTGATAGGCGGCGAAGGCGTCCTTGTCGCGCTGCTTCTTTTTGAGCGCGCTCAAGAGACTTCCGACTTCCCCGAACAATCCGAGGAGCACGAAGCCGAGGCCGTCTGCGCCTGCCTTATCGTTGCGATCGGTTCGGGTGGTGAAGGTCTGGTATTCGTCGAGGCCGATGGGTCGGTCGCCATCGCCGAAGAGGGAGCCCTGGCTCCGGATGAGCGCGCGACCGTCGACCGCCATACGATACCCCCTCCCACGAATCTTGCCGCACCGAAGCCATTGACGCAAGTGCATGGCATGGCGAATTCTGCTGGGACCGATAGTACATAAGAAGAGTTAGCGGTTTTACTCGCGAGCGAGGGCGCACTAGATGAATTCGACTTCCGCGACGTTCCTGCACGTCACCGATGCGCACATCGCCTATGCAGGGACGGCGTTGGAACGCGATGATCGCAAGACGGTCGTCGCCGGCCTGCAGCCCCAGACGCGCGAGGCCGCTCTTCGCCAAGTGTTCGAACGGCTGGCCGAGCGCTTGTCACTCGAAGGGCGCAGCCTCGACGGCGTGATCTTTTCGGGGGACGCGCAGGACCGCGGCCGACAGGGCGGCCACGAGCTCCTTCTCGATCTGCTGCTCAGCTTCTTTGGACCGCTCGGCATCACCGCCGGGCGCATTGTGGCGACGCCTGGAAATCACGATGTCGACCGCGCGTACGATCCTGGGACCGCCGAGCGGTACAAGGACTTCTGCGCGACGTGGCGCGCGCGCGGATGTGTCGTGCCTTGGCTCGATGGTGTCGATGACGCGGGCTCCACTGCGCCGCATTCGCTTATCGGCACCGGCAACGACTGGGCGATCTTTCCGATCAACTCGAGCAATTGGTGCCACGCGGCTGCCGTGTTACCGGAGCCGCTCGCGAGCGTGTGGGCGCAGTTGCCGCACCTCGCATCCGGGTCCGACACGGAAAAGGAGGGCAAGCTACGACATCAGCTCGACGCCCTCGCCCGGTACGACATGGCCCGGATTTCGGAACATCAATTGGAGCAGGTGAGGCGGTTGGTGGACCGGACGCCTCGCCCGGAACACGGGCGCCAACTGCGCATCGCGGTGCTGCATCATCATTTGCGGGCGCCAAGCCTTCGCGAAGAGATCAAGGCATTTTCCGATATTTCCAATCTCGAGCAGGTGCGGGCATTCCTGCGCGATCGCGAGTTCGACGTTGTCATTCACGGTCACAAGCATGAGCACGCCACCCAATTTGATCATGTCTACGATCACGCTGGTGACAGTGCGCGGCGCTTGTTGGTCGTCTCCGGTGCCACCTTCGAAGCGGGCCGCGAGAGCGACGCCGTGTGTCTGCTGACGTTTGAAGGGCTGCCCTATACCCCCTCGATCCGGGTTGAGCCTATCCCGCTGCAACGGGGCGGCGTGGATACCGCCGTCGCTCCGGGCACGACGAGGCGCCTTTGGGCGACTCCGAGCCTCCCGAACGGCCCGACGTCGATTCAGGGCAGCGAAATCGACGAGGTCTATGAGCGGGTCGTTGCGGTCGCTGGCGCGGAAGCGGAAGGCAATACCCTCATTGTTCACCTCGATTTGCCGGCGACGGACGTCGACTCGTTGCCGCTGCCCGCCGGTTACCCGATGGCGGAGCCCTTGGACCCAGATGCACGGCAGGACTGGCTGCGCGAGCTCGTCGGTTGGTGGCAATTGGGAAGATCGAAGCTGGAACAGCGCATGCCCTTCGTTCATGGCAGCCGCTTGCGACGCTTCGGAGGAAAGATCGACCAGATCGATCGCATCAAGAAGTTGCTCGAGCTGAAGGCGAGCACGCGCGCCCTCGCCGTTTTGGTCGATCCGTTTCGTGATTTCACCGCGGATGGCAGCAATGAGGAGTTTGCCTCCTTCAGCCTTGTCGAGTTCAAGCGACGGAGTCTGAGCAACGGACGCCATGCGGTAGAAGTGATCGCTTTCTACCGCGCGCAGGAATTTGCACGGTGGTGGCCAATCAACGTCGCCGAACTGCGGTCACTCCAGCTTGAGGTCTGCCGGCACCTCAACTTTGCTCCTGGGCGGATCACGACGATCGCCGCTGACGCCAGAACGCATTCGCGCAGCCCGACCCAGGTCGCAATGCCCATCGTGGACCGCTGGCTCGACCAGGCACCGGAGCGGCTTCATGCGCTCGCGAATGCGCTCGTCCAACGAGGGCCGCGCGGCGAGAAGGAAAGACTTGCGGTCGAGGGCTGGAGGCGGTGCCTCGCCGAACTTGAAGATGTCGCCAACAACTATAATCCCGACGGCGTGCCCGTTGCCGTCGAGGGTCTCGAGGTTTTGGCCTCCTACATGCAGATCAATGTCGATGACGACACCGAACTGGGACATTTCGTTCGCGAGTTGACAAGGCTGGCCGAGGACAATCGAGGCTTCGAAAATGGCGTCCGTGATCGAGCGGCGTTCGACACGTGGTCCCGGCGAACGCTGCTTTCGATCGCGGACCTGCGCGCACTGACGGCTCGGCGCTTGGCGGCGGCTTAGTGGGGTGGCCGCATAGCGCGGCGAGCCGCTAAAGCACGCCCCAGGCTCGGTAACGGCCCCTTCCCGTCACCTCACGAACACCGAGTTCGCCGATGAGATTGAGGGCGCCGCGTTGCGTGACCTTGGCGGTCTTGGCGATCATCGGGGCCGACACGATTGGCCGCGACAGGATGAGCTCGATCGTCGTCGGCAGGCTGCTCGACGAGCGCCGGCCGGCGAGGCGCCGCGTCATCAGCTCACGTGCTTGCGCCAATCGAGCGATCTCCTTCATGCCAAGTTCGGCCGACGCCGACATCGCATCGAGCAATGCGAGAATGCGGGTCAGGCGGTTCGCCGATCGCCGGCGCTCCCTCGGCACGGCCTTCAGCCCGACATTGAAGCCGAAGAGGTGCGAGGCCACCTTGCCCCGCGCCCGAAGATAGGCGCTCACGAACTGGCTGCCGAGCCAGTGCTGACGCTGCATGGGTTCGAGGGATTCCCAAGCTTCCCAGATCAGCGCCGCGGCAAGCGTTGGAGGCAGGTCCGCCACCTCGGCTACAACCCGCTTCCACTGCGTGAGGCGATCCGCCTCGTCCCAGTCGGCGTCGCGAACGACGAGGTCGCCGACGACAAGGGCTGAGCGGCCCGCGCCCTTCCGGTCGGACACTCGATCGATCAGGCGCTGCGACTGCTCGAGGAGCGCATCCACATTGGCGAGCTCCTGAGCAAGCGGATCGTCCCCAGGCAGGAGATCGAAGTCGGCCGTCTCGTCGACGGACGCCGTGCCGTCACCTCCCTCGGCCTCGCGCTCCTGTTCCGCGTATCCCGTCAGAGCGCCAATGCCGGCTTCGCTCACAGCCCAGCCCGGCTTCGCGCCGGCGATGCGGCGCCGAGCTCGCAGGATCCGGTGGGCGATCGTCAACTCATGGGTTGGCGCCCGAGCGTCCATGCGCCCATCGTGGAGAACGAGATCCTCGACATGGACAAGCTCGCCCCCCACCCACATGCTAGCCGCCGCGTCGAAGAAGTGGCCGCGCTCGACAAAGCCCTCGCCGACCGGACTGCGGCGGACCTGCTCATCCAGCCGGGCAAGCTGGTCCTCCGCTCTCCCAATCGCCGGAAGCAGGGTCTCTAGAGGCAGGCTTTCGATTGTGTAAGCCATTGTTCTCGCGTGGCATTGCTTCTCAAACGGAAGCTATCACACCTTTCGCTTCCGTCATAGCGACGGACTCTCCCGCGCGCGTACTATATAGACACGCCAGGCCTTCGGGACTGAACAGCGGGACGCCGATCGAAGCTCAGATCGACGAGAATGCCCGTTTTCCTGGCTTGGCCGGGTTCCTATGGCTGGAAAAGCTGCTCAAGAGACGTTTACAAACGATCGGTTATCCTTATCCTCTGCGTTTGGAAAATCTTTTCCCTAACGCACTCTCAGACGCTCAGGATGGCCGCTAAAACGCAAATTCGAGTCTCCCGTCGACCACAGGGCCGGCAAATCGGCTATGCGCGCGTCTCTACAGACGAGCAGGCAACGGCCGCGCAGGAAATGGAGCTGCGCGCGGCCGGCTGCGAGATGATCGTCGAGGAGCACGGCTCCGGCGCCTCCCGTGCCCGCCCTGCCCTCGCGAGGCTCCTCCGGGAGATCGGCGCCGACGATACGCTCGTTGTGGTACGCCTCGATCGCCTGGCACGCTCCGTCAGCCACCTGCTGGAGGTCATGGAGGACCTGACGACGAAGGGCGCGCATTTCCGATCGCTGCGGGATCCGATCGACACCACGACGCCGCAGGGCATGTTCTCGCTGCAGGTGCTTGGCGCCGTGGCGCAGCTCGAGCGCGCGCTGATCTCCGAACGCACCAAGGCAGGGATCAAGGCGGCGAAGTCCAAGGGCAAGCTGCCGGGCAATCCTGGACTCCGTGAGCGCCGGTCGGACGCTCTGGCCAAGGTTACCGCGGCCCAGAAGGCGGCATTCGGCGTCCGCGTACAAGCGACGCTGAACCAATGGCTCCCGACGGTGCGCCGGATGCGGCCGGATCATACCTGGGACGACATCGCCCGCGTGCTGAAGCAGCGTGGTCTCGACTGGACGCCGGAGCGTCTGCGCCGGGCCGTGAAGTGGCTAGTCGCCGAGCATCTCGCCGATCCGGGGCTGCTGAAGAAGTCCCCTCCTCGCTTGCCCGAAGACCGGCTGATGACGCTCGTGGCCGGCATCCACGCCTCGAACCCGGACCTGACACTGCGCGAGATCGCCGCGCAGCTCGAGCGTTTGCATGAACGGACGCCCCGCGGCGGCTCTAAATGGTCGCCGTCATCCGTCAAGAACCTGATCGACCGAGCTCGGCGCTCCGGGCTCATCGCAGACGCATCCCCCGGGTAGCCGAACCAACGTCACCAGCCCTTTTTCTTCACGCTGTCGCGTAGCGCGCTGCTGATCTCCAGCGAACTGGCGCCAGCGCCTTGCGCTCCCGGAGTGCCGCCAGCGACCCCTGACGCAGCCGCTTTCTCCAGTGCGCCCATCCTGGCGTTGAGCAGCGCTGTAATCATCGGCCAGACCGAGAATTTCTGCTGGCGGGCTCGCTCCACCAGATCACGCAGATAGCCGCCACGGCTGCGGATGTTCTCGGCCCGTTGCAGGGTCGCGGCCAGCACGATCGCCGCATGCTGCGGACCCATAACCTCGGCCGCCTCCTGCCAGGCGCTTGGGCTGATCCCCATGCTTGGCCGCGCTCGATCGGCGGCGGCGACAAGATCCCGCCAGGTCCGGATTTGCCCGCCGTCGGCGTAGGGCAACAGGTCTGGGCAAGCGCTCAGCACCATTCCCAAGGGCAAATCCCGTCTTGGCAGGCTTCGTACGTTGTCGGTATGCTCGGCGGTGCCGCTCGCTTCATTCTTATTTCTAAAGCCGTATTCAGTTTCACCGATAGGATTAAAGTCTGGGTTTGAATTTTGTATGTGGCGCTCAGTATGAGACTCATTGGCGTTCGAATCTTCTGATTTGACGAACGATTCCAACGTCTGATGCACGTCGGCCCAGAGACCTTCCAGTTCGTCGGCAAGCGCCTCGATAACCTGGCGAGGCGCCGTCCGCGGTAGCCGAGCGATAATCGCGTCATAGCGGCGCTGAAAACCGCGCCAGTTACCGGGCACGCTCTGGTTGACGCCGGCATCGATCATCTTGGTCACATCGCGCCGGCAGATGGTCAGGCGTTCCTTGACCACGCGGAATGCCTTGCGCTCGGCCGCGACGGCTTCGGCCAGCTCGCGAAACTCCGCGGCACGCGCCAGGATTGGCGACAGATCGAAGCCATAGGCCTGCTCGATCGCACCGCCCTGCCCTTTGCGGGCGAAGCGCTTACCGTTTGGGCTGTCCCTGCGAATTATCAGGCCGGAGGTCACCAGATTGGCCAGATGACGCCGCAGCGTTGCCGGCGACATGCCGTTAGCGCGGCGGATAAGCTGCTCGTTCGACGGGAAGACAATTAGATTGCCCTCGCTGGTAAGCTCCTCGTCGCGATGGAACGTCAGTAGGGCATCAAGGATCGAGAGTGCGCGATCTGTCGCCCCTAGGACCTCCTTGGCCTCCCGGATGTGCCTGAACACCTGCCATTTGGAGGCCCTGGCCCCCTGATCGATATTCTTGGCCGTCACCTGGCTTGAAATCAGGCCAAGCGTCATCGGCCGCCGCCCGAAGGGCGTCGTTGCAATATATGGCTGCATTCCCTTTACCTTTTGTTAGGCAAAAGAAATCCGCTCGTCGAAACGACGCTGAGTTCAAAGACTCTTGACGGTGATTCCGGGAAATGCGATTCTCTAGCTACCACACTATGAGAAGGGCTTCCGGAACCTGTTTCGGGGGCCTTTTTCTTTTGCCGGGGTTCGTCCTCTGGATGGCGAGGTTACTCGCCGGCATCATTTCATTGGTTGTCGCCTCCATCGCTGTTGGCCTGGAATTCCACGAACAGGTCATCCAGTCGGGCAGCTACAAACTGCGCGAAGTCCGGGACGATCTTCTCCTCGAAGATAAGAGACGTGCGCCCCTCTCTGGATTCGATTCTGGCGCCGCGCTTCCCGCCTGGGATTTTCCAAGACTCGGCGCTTGAGCGAGTTCTCTTGCCCTTCTCTTCAAACGACCGAAGCACCGCATCAAAGCGAGCATCGCTGTCCGCGGCGCGCAAGGCTGGTTCATCCAAAAGGCGCTCAGCCGCCGTGATCGACGATTGCCGCCCGAGCTTGTCGGCAAGAGCTAGCCAACGAGCCCTGCCCGACTTCGGAGCCGGGCCAATTTTCCTAACGACTACTTCCGGCACCCGGCGCGCGACCGCGATGTAACGGCTGATATCGGCCTTGTCCGAGGCCAGCGCCGCGATGATTGTTCGGCGATCGCAGCCGTCGTCTTCGAGGTTTCGCGCGAAGAATGCCTTCTCGATGAACGAGAGGTCCTTTCGGTCGAGATTCTCACGCCCCTGCGCAACGATCATGTCGTTGTCCGTCAGGTTTCGGACGATCGCCTTTACGACGAGCCCCAGCTTCTCGGTGGCGCGCAAGCGGCGGCGACCGTAGGCGATCTGATAGCGCCCGGCAGACGTGGGATGAGGCCGCACGAGAATCGGGACCTGTTGCCCATTCTCGCTGATACTCGCAACGAGCTGCTCGAAGTCCGGGTCTATGTCGATCGGAATTCGGTCGGCGATGCGTGACGGATCGATTTTTCCCGGATCGAGCGAAACGATGGCGTCCCCTTCGGCCAGTTGCTTCTGTAACTGAGCGGCCTGCTTCGCATTCTCCGACATCTCCTGAAGAGACGCGCCCATCGCGGAGATTGCGCCGGTCCGGACACGATCGGTGGGTTTGGGGTTGGCCGAGGCGCCAGGCTCGGGACGCTTAAGAAAGAGGTTGTTTATGGCGTCTTTGCGGCTCATGACGCCCTCCAACTCGCCCGGCCAACAGGCGAAGCAGCATGGTGTTGGGAGCTCCCAACACGGGCAGTTGTCGAGGTTACCCCGCGCGCTGCGAGACCGGTGTTGGGAGCTCCCAACAAACAGTCGATTCCCAAGCGCGCAAGCAGGCCAGATCGAACAAACATCATCATGGCCTACCCCACGCTTTGCGGATAAGGCTTTCGATCTCGGCGTTCACCGCGTCAAGCGATTCCATCGCCCGGTCATAGGTCGATCGCGTCAAGTTCTCCCGTCCGATCTCATAAAGTGTCTGCTTCGTAAGTCCGGCGTCGGAAACCGCCGCGGACTTGACCATGGGGTTGGTCAGCACATGATCGTCGAAGAGATTGCGCAGCAGAGCGGCGACCTTGGTCTGCGGTGCATCCTGCGGTTCGAACCGCGTCAGCAGATACCGGACGAAGTCATACTTGAGGTCCCCCCCAGCCTCCTTGACGACGCCCAGGAGATCGCGCGTCATGAGCAGGAACTGGCTCATCGACGACACGTCGAGCATCTGAGGATGAACGGTCACGACCATGCTCGTGGAAGCGCAGAGACCGCTGAGCGTCAGAAAGCCGAGCTGGGGAGGGCAATCGATTACGACGACATCATACCGCTCCGCGACCTCATCCAGAGCGGCAGCGATACGAGCGAAGAAAATAGTTCCGCCAGTAGAATTGCCCGCGGTCAGCGCACGCGGCGTCGTGTGCTCAAATTCCATAAGTTCGAGATTGCCGGGAACAAGGTCGAGGCCATCGAAATAGGTGGACCGTATGACGTCCGCGAGCGGCCTTTTCTCTTCATCGTATCGGATTGCCGCGTAGAGGGTTTGGTTGGACCCAACATCGACCTCGGGAAGCACACCGAGAAGGGCAGAAAGCGACGCCTGCGGATCGAGATCGATCGCCAGCACCCGATACCCCTGCAGTGCGAGGTACTGTGCGAGGTGAGCAGAGGTGGTCGTTTTTCCCGATCCCCCTTTGAAATTCGTAACAGCCAGAACCTGAAGATGCTCGTGCGGCCGGCGGTGCGGGACAAATTCGAGGGCATCGCGACCGCGCGTCGACTGCGCCAGAAAGCGACGGATCGCGTTGATGTCGGACAATGTGTAGAGGCGACGGCCGTTGCTCGTGGTCTGCGGCTGAGGACCCTCGCCGGCAAGGGTCATCTTGCGAAGCGTCGAATCTGACACCCCAATCAGCTTGGCAGCCTCGCCGGATGTGAAGCGACGCAGTACCTTCTGGGAGGAGGGCGGAAAGAGCGCTTCGCTCATCGCCTGCAACTGCGAACTCAACAGGTCCGCTTGAGCGCCTATCGTCTCATCGACGCTGGCAAGCTCCGTTCTATCAAGTTGAACAGCCACGCTCACGTTAATTTCTCTCGTCACGGATTTTCGGGCGCAATCGCCCTTTTTCCGTGACGATACCTACAAAGCATGCTGGTGCAAGGACTTAATGGTTAATGAAACCTTAACGGCCGGCACGAACGCGTCCCTAAATTGATGAGCGTGAATGCGGATTCCTCTTTATTTTCATAACGTTGTGCTTCGGGCGTTCGGACGGAGTTCAATCTGGCCCACTCATAATTCTATTAGGGTTGCGATTGGCCTTCTCCCTGTCGAGCGCCGCTTGGATCGCCTGTCTTGCCCGACTCAGGAGCGGTCGCCACAGAATCACTCATAGTTTCACTAGTCGCGACCCTAGCCCAAATCAGGCCTCTTGCCGTCCGGTCTCAACGAAACCGGAGCGAAACGGATGCGGGCAATTGCCATCTCGGCGGCGGAACACAGAGGCGCCGCCGACCTGATCGACTCGATGCACCAGCTGCGGGCGCGGATCTTCCGGGACCGGTTGGAATGGGACGTCGATGTCCGGCAGGGTCGAGAGGTCGACGAGTTCGATTCGTGCCGACCGACCTACATCCTCGCGGTTACTGCAGCTCGCCAGGTGGTCGGCTGCGCGCGGCTGCTGCCGGCGACGGGGCCGACCATGATGTCCGTACTGTTCCCGGACCTCGAGCGCACCGGCTTGCTGAGCCCTCATGCTGCGATGGTCGAGAGTTCTCGCTTCTGCGTCGACACCTCGCTGGAAGCGGGGAGGGCAGGGGGATCGCTGCACGACGTCACGCTGACCATGTTCGCCGCGATCATCGAATGGTCGATGGAGCAGGGTTACACCGAGATCGTCACCGGCACCGATGGCCGCTTCGAGCGCATCCTGAAGCGTGCCGGCTGGCCGATGACGCGCATCGGTGACCCACGACCGATTGGCAACACGATGGCCGTCGCCGGTCTGCTTCCAACTGGGCAGGAATGGCTCGAGCGGGTACGGCCGCCGAACTATGTGTCGCTTCTGCAGAGCAAAGTCGCCGCCTGATGGAAGACGCGCGAATGGGCCAGCTCCGCTCGCACCCCCGGCTTGTCCGCAAGCTGCAGGAGGCGCTTGGCGACGAGATATGTGTCGCGCTCGACGACACGAGTGTGGTCGAGATCATGCTCAATCCCGATGGCAGGCTCTTCATAGAACGGCTCGGCCACAGGATTGCGGCCGTCGGCGAGATGAGTGCGGCTGCGGCGGAGATCGTGATTGGCAGCGTCGCTCATGCGCTGCAATCCCAGGCAGACGACGAGCAGCCGATCATCAGCGGCGAGCTGCCGATCGGCGGGCATCGGTTTGAGGGCCTGCTGCCGCCCATCGTCTCTCGGCCGACCTTCACGATCCGTCGGCGTGCATCGAGGCTGATCCCCCTCGACGACTATGTGTCCTCCAAGGTCATGACCGCACGCCAAGCCGACGTCATTCGCAACGCGATTGAATCCCGCCTCAACATCGTGATCTCAGGCGGGACGGGATCGGGCAAAACCACGCTCGCCAACGCAGTCATCTCGGAAATCGTTGAGACCGCGCCCGAAGACCGCATCGTTATCCTCGAGGACACCGCCGAAATCCGCTGTGTGGCGGAAAACGCTGTTGCGCTTCACACGAGCGACACCATCGACATGGCACGCCTGCTCAAGAGCACGATGCGACTGCGTCCGGACCGCATCATCGTCGGCGAGGTCCGCGACGGCGCAGCGCTGACGCTGCTCAAGGCCTGGAACACGGGTCATCCCGGCGGTGTGACAACAATCCACTCCAACAGCGCCATGTCGGCGCTCCGCCGCCTGGAGCAGCTCACTGCCGAAGTCAGCCAGCAGCCGATGCGCGAAGTGATCGGCGAGGCGGTCGACCTGATCGTGTCGATCGAACGCACGGGACGAGGCCGTCGTGTCCGCGACGTCATTCATGTCGAGAGCTTCAACGGCTCCCGCTACGAAACCGAAACCTACGCCCAGATCGACGACGCCCAATTTGATGGGGAAAGCCATGCAGCGTAGCCTCTCTCTCCACAGCGCGAGCGGAATGCTGGCGCTGATCCTCTGTCTGGCTGTGACAGTGCCGGCGGTTGCCGGTGGTGGCGGTGGCCTGCCCTGGGAAGGTCCGCTTCAACAGGTCCAGCAGTCCATCACGGGCCCGGTTGCCGGCTTCATCGCGCTGGCGGCCGTCGCGATCGCCGGCGGCATGCTGATCTTCGGCGGCGAGCTCAACGATTTCGCCCGCAGGCTCATGTACGTCGTGCTGGTCGCCGGCATCCTCCTCGGCGCGACGCAGATCGTAGGCCTGTTCGGCGCGAGCGGCGCCTCGATCGGCGAGGTCGCCGGCGAGGCGCCGCAGGAGAGGGCAGGGGAGTTGGCCGATGGCTGAATACGGCTCCAGCCTCGACCGCTCGCGGATCCATCGGGCACTGTCGCGTCCCAACCTGCTGCTTGGCGCCGACCGCGAGCTCGTGCTGCTGACGGGGCTGGCTGCCGTCATCCTGATCTTCGTCGTGCTCACCTGGTACGCGGCCCTGTTCGGCGTGGCCATCTGGGTCGTCGTCGTTGCAGCACTGCGCATGATGGCGAAAGCCGATCCGATGATGCGCCGCATCTACGCCCGCCACATCACCTATCGGCCCTACTACCGGCCGACGTCGACGCCATGGCGGCGGTCGTGAGGATACCGAGATGACCGCCCTTCGCGCGTTCCGGCATGCCGGTCCATCGTTCGCCGATCTGGTACCCTATGCAGCGCTGGTCGCCAACGGCGTCATTTTGCTCAAGGACGGCAGCCTCATGGCCGGCTGGTATTTTGCCGGTCCGGATTCGGAGAGCTCGACGGATGCCGAGCGAAACGAGGTGGCGCGGCAGATCAATGCCGTCCTCTCGCGGCTCGGATCCGGCTGGATGATCCAGGTCGAGGCCGTGCGCGTCGCGACGTCGGCCTATCCAGCGCGTGAGGATTGCCACTTTGCCGATCCGGTGAGCCGTGCAATCGACGAGGAGCGGCGAGCGCATTTCGAGAAGGGCAGGGGGCATTTCGAGAGCCAGCACGCGTTGATCCTCACCTGGCGGCCACCGGAAAAGACCCGCTCGGGCCTTGCGCGCTATATCTACTCGGACAGCGAGAGCCGCGGCGCGCGATACGCCGACATGGTGCTCGAGAGCTTTCAGACCTCGATCCGCGAGGTCGAGCAATATCTCGGCAACACGCTTTCCATCCGTCGAATGGTGACGCAGGAAGTCGAGGAGCGAGGCGGCTTCCGCAGCGCCCGCTATGACGAGCTCTTCCAGTTCATCCGCTTCTGCATCACCGGCGAAAACCATCCGGTCCGCCTGACCGAGATCCCGCTCTATCTCGACTGGCTGGCAACCGCGGAGTTCCACCACGGCGTCTCACCGATGGTCGAGAACCGCTATCTGGCCGTCGTGGCGATCGACGGCTTTCCGGCGGAGAGCTGGCCCGGGATCCTCAACGCGCTCGACCTGATGCCGCTCACCTATCGGTGGTCGAGCCGCTTCATGTTCCTCGACGATCAGGAAGCGCGCCAAAAACTAGAGCGCATCCGCAAGAAGTGGCAGCAGAAGGTGCGTCCCTTCTTCGATCAGCTGTTCCAGACGCAATCCCGCTCTGTCGACCAGGACGCGATGATGATGGTGGCGGAGACCGAGGACGCGATCGCGCAGGCGTCGTCGCAGCTCGTCTCCTATGGCTACTACACGCCGGTCGTCGTGCTCTTCGACGAGGACGAGCCGCGGCTGCGCGAGAAGGCCGAGGCTGTACGCCGGCTAGTTCAGGCCGAGGGCTTCGGCGCCAGGATCGAGACCATCAACGCGACGGAGGCCTTCCTTGGCTCTCTTCCCGGCAACTGGTATGCCAACATCCGCGAGCCGCTGATCAGCACGCGCAATCTCGCCGACCTGATCCCGTTGAACTCGGTATGGTCTGGCGCGCCGACAGCACCTTGCCCGTTCTATCCGCCCGGCGCGCCGCCGCTGATGCAGGTGGCGAGCGGCTCCACACCCTTCCGGCTGAACCTGCATGTCGATGATGTGGGCCACACGCTGATCTTTGGTCCGACTGGCTCAGGCAAATCGACGTTGCTCGCATTGATCGCCGCTCAGTTCCGCCGCTACGGCGGAGCGCAGATCTTTGCGTTCGACAAGGGCCGTTCTCTTCTGCCGCTGACACTCGCCGCCGGCGGCGACCACTACGAGGTCGGGGAAGGGGAGGGGGCGCATGGTACGGCGCTCGCCTTCTGTCCTTTGGCCGATCTTGCCACCGACGGAGACCGCGCCTGGGCCTCGGAATGGATCGAGACCCTCGTTGCGCTGCAGGGCGTGCCGATCACGCCTGATCATCGCAACGCCATATCGCGCCAGATTGCCCTGATGGCCGAAGCACGCGGTCGCTCGATCTCCGATTTTGTCTCCGGCGTCCAGATGCGCGAGATCAAGGAGGCGCTTCACATCTACACGGTCGACGGGCCGATGGGGCAGTTGCTCGACGCCGAGCAGGACGGATTGTCGCTTGGACTGTTCCAGACCTTCGAGATCGAACAGCTGATGAATCTCGGCGAGCGCAGCCTCGTCCCGGTCCTCACCTATCTGTTCCGACGGATCGAAAAGCGGCTGACCGGGGCGCCCAGCCTGATCATCCTCGACGAGGCCTGGCTGATGCTCGGGCATCCGGTGTTTCGCGACAAGATCCGCGAGTGGCTGAAGGTGCTGCGCAAGGCCAATTGCGCGGTTGTGCTCGCCACACAGTCGATCTCGGACGCCGAGCGCTCCGGCATCATCGATGTGCTGAAAGAATCCTGCCCCACAAAGATCTGTCTGCCGAACGGCGCAGCTCGAGAACCGGGCACGCGGGAGTTCTACGAACGCATCGGCTTCAACGAGCGACAGATCGAGATCGTCGCCACGTCGTTGCCCAAGCGCGAGTACTACGTCGTGTCGCCGATCGGCCGTCGCCTGTTCGACATGGCGCTTGGGCCCGTGGCGCTCGCGTTCGCCGGCGCTTCCGGCCGAGACGATCTCAAACGGGTCGCAGCACTTCGCACCGAGCACGGCGGCGACTGGCCCCTCCATTGGCTACAGCAGAGAGGTATCAGCGATGCGCAAGCGCTCCTTCATGTCGGTTAGTACCGCGGCGATCGTCGTTGTCAGTTTGATCGGTCCCACACCCACCTGGGCCGGCGGCGTCACGGGGCAGGCGACGGAATGGACCCAGCTGCTCAACAACGGCGAACTGGTGGCTCTGGTTGGTAAGTCAACCGAGCAGATCAACAACCAGATGACGCAGATCGCGCAGCTTGCCGAGCAGATCCAGAACCAGATCCGCATGTACGAGAACATGCTGCAGAACACCGCGCAGCTCCCGTTCCACGTATGGAGCCAGGTCGAGGACGATCTGAACCGGCTGCGCAGCCTTGTGGCGCAAGGAGAGGGTATCGCCTTCTCGATGTCGAACGCCGATGACGTCTTGCGTCAGCGGTTCCAGAGCTACGGCGAGTTCAAGACGGGGCTGGCCGACGGCCAGACCTTCTCGTCGAGCTATGAAGAGTGGTCGACGACCAATCGCGACACGATCGCCGGCACGCTGAAAGCAGCCGGTCTCACCGCGGAGCAATTCTCGTCGGAAGAGGCGACGATGAGCTCGCTGCGCTCGATGTCGGAATCCGCCGATGGCCAGATGAAGGCGCTGCAGGTCGGACATCAGATCGCGGCGGAACAGGTCGGACAGGTCCAGAAGCTGCGAGGACTGATCGCGCAGCAGACGACGATGATGGCGACCTGGTTCCAGTCCGACCAGGCCGACAAGGATCTTGCGCAACTTCGTCGCGAGCGCTTCTTCAACGCCGCGCAACCAGGCGTACGCGGGGGTCAGGCGATGGAGCCACGCTGGTGAGCCGGGCAACGATCATCATCCTGGTCGTGGCCGTCGCCTCGCTCAGCGCGGCCGCGCTTTGGGTGGCGCTTCCGCGCGGCGCGGTGCCGGTCGCCACGGAGCCGTCTTCAGCTGCCGACGACGCGCAGCGCCGTCAGCGGGCCGAAAATTTCTTGGGCGGGGATCCGGACCGCGACGTCCGGGGCGGTCAGGAGATGAAGCCGCGATGGTAGTTGGGCGACCGTTACACTCCTCCAGATGCGCCTTCATCGCGATCACGGTCGTGCTGCTAGCGAGCATGCCTGCACTGGCGCAGGACGGCAGCGTTCTCACCACGCTCGAGAACCAGGTGGTGACGGCGGCGCGCGGCTGGGAAACCACGGTTCTCGATGCGGCCCGATCGCTCTTCTGGATTCTGGCTGTCATCGAGATAGGCATCGCAGCCGTGTGGCTCGCCATCAACGCTGCTTCACTCGACAGCTGGTTCGCCGAGCTGGTGCGGCGCATCATGTTCATCGGTCTGTTCGCCTTCATCCTCGACAAGGGTCCGACGGTCTCCAAAGCGATCGTCGACAGCCTGTTCCAGATCGGCGCCTCGGGCGGCTCGGCATCGCCGGCCGACATCTTCAACGCCGGCATCCGCGTGGCGTCCAAGATGTCTGAGCAGGCACAATTTGGCCTGTTCGAGGACAACGCGCTGGCGATGGCTGCGGTATTCGCGATGATCGTTGTCGTCGTCTCGTTCAGCCTGGTCGCCGCGATCTTCGTCGCCGTTATGGTGGAAATGTATGTTGGCCTGCTCGCCGGCATGATCATGCTGGGCCTCGGCGGCTCAAGCTATACGAAGGATTTTGCCGTCCGCTATCTCATCTACGCTTTCTCGGTCGGCATGAAGCTGATGGCGCTGGTCATGATCGCACGGATCGGCTCCGAGGTCCTTATCGGCCTGGCAGAGGCACCAACCGCGACCACGGACCAGTTCATCACCACGCTCGCCATCGCCGGCATCTCGGTCGTGGTCTTCATCATCGCCATGTACGTGCCGCCGATCATCCAGGGCGTCGTACAGGGCGCTTCGGTCAGCGGCGGCATGGAAGCGATCCGGCATGGCGGCCAGGCGGCGACCTTCGCGGCCGGCGGCGCCTTCCTCGGGGCAAACGCGGCAAGGACCGGGGCGGCGAGTGCCACGACAGCGCGGGCCAGCGGATCCTCCATAGCGGGGGCGGCGCTCCGCGGCATGGCGTCGAGTATCGGCAGCGCCGGTTTGGCGGCCGGCTCGGCCGCGAAGGACAAGGCGATCGCGGCACCCGGCGCCTATGCCAACTCGCTGCTTGGCCTCGCCAATGCGAAGCTCGACGACGCCCGCAGCCAATCGTCCCGGCCGAAGGCCCTTCCGCCGCTTCCGGACAAATAATCAGGAGTTTCATATCAGATGGCGAAGACTACGGCGCCGGAGAACCCTTATCTCGCGGCACGGCAGGAGTGGAACGAGCGGTACGGCTCTTATGTGAAGGCGGCGGCGGCATGGCGCATCGTCGGCGTCACCGGAATGCTGCTGGCGGTCATCAGCACGTCCTATGCTCTCTATCAAAGCAGCCAGGTGAAGCTCGTTCCCTACATCGTTGAGGTCGATCGGCTGGGCACGGCGGTCAGCGCCGGCTTCCCGCAGCAGATCGAATATGCCGATGCGCGCGTGGTGCGCGCCACGCTCGGGAACTTCATGTCGAACTTCCGCGGTGTGACGCCCGACGCGGTCGTCCAGAAGGGTTACATCGATCGCACCTATGCGCTGTTGCGAACCTCGGATCCCGCGACAGAGAAGATCAATGGCTGGTTCCGCTCAAATTCGCCGTTCGAGAAGGCGAGGGGGGCAACCGTCGCGGTTGAGGTCAATAACATCGTCCCGCTCTCCAACCAGAGCTACCAGATCGACTGGACCGAATACGAACGCGATCGCAAGGGCAAGGAGACCGGCGTGCGCCGCTTCCGCGCCGTCGCGACAGTCGTGCTCACCCCGCCGCAGGACGAGGCTGTCATCCGCCTCAACCCGATCGGCCTCTACATCCGCGACCTCGACTGGACCGCGCAGCTTTAGGAGTGGCCCTGCCATGATCGCATCATCAATCCTTCCCTGCCGAGCACTGCCGTTCGTCCTTGCCGCCGCCCTCTCCGCCGCGCCCCTCCTCCTTCCGGAAGCATCGGCACAGGGTATGAGTGCCAATGAGGCCAAGGGCACCGGCATCTCCGGGCAATGGCGTGGCAGCCGCGGGCTCGTGACCAAGGGGCCCGACGGCAAGGTGATCTTTCTTTTTGGCGAAGTGCAGCCATCCGTCGTCTGCTCCCCGCTGCAGGTCTGCGACATCGAGCTTCAGGCGGGCGAGGTCGTGCGTGACGTTCTGATCGGCGATACGGTGCGCTGGAAGGTCGAGCCCGCCACGTCCGGTGCTGTCGGCGGCCAGGCGATCCACCTGATCGTCAAGCCGTCCGAACCAGGGCTGGTTACGTCTATGGTCGTCACCACGTCGCGGCGCACCTATCACATCCAGCTCAAGTCGCATCAAAGCCAGTACATGGCCAGGGTGGGTTTCGAATATCCGGAGGACGTCTCGGCAAAGTTCGCCGACATCAACGCGCGGCTGGAGGCGAGCACCATCCCTGGTGCTGGCGTGCCGGCCGAGCAATTGAACTTCGGCTACTCGGTGTCGGGCAGCGCGCCCTGGCGGCCGACGCGCGTCTACAGCGACGGGCTGAAGACCTACATCCAGTTCCCACGCTCGCTTTCCGGCCAGGATGCGCCGGTCCTGTTTGTCGTCTCCGGCGGCGAGAACCGCATCGTCAACTACCGGATGAAAGGCAACATGATGGTGGTCGACTATCATGTCGACCGCGCTGTTCTGCTTTCTGGCGTCGGCCGGCGCCAGGACAAGATCACCATCAGGCGTGGAGGGTAGGGGATGCAGAGGAATAAGCCCCTTCGCGTTCTCCGTCTCGCATTCCTTGCCGTGGCGCTTGCCGGCTGCCAGGCGATGAACGCCGATGGCCTGGTCGCGAGTTCCGCGCCGCCCGAGATTTCCGGGCCTGCCGCCAGCGCGATTGCCGGCGACATGGTAAGCCGGCTCGCCGAGCATGTCGGCCCGGGAACCGGCACCATCCTCCTCAAACCCGATGGATCGCCGTTCGGCGGCGCGCTCGAGGACTCGCTCAAGACATGGGGCTATGCGGTTGTCAGCGACCAAGACGCGAAAGGTGAGAAGCTGATCGCGCTTGCTTACGTGATCGACAGCCATGACGGCCAGGTCCTTGCACGCCTGTCGACCAGTTCCATTGATCTCGGCCGCGCATACACGACGACGGCGACAGGTGCGGCTCCCGCGAGCCCGCTCTCTGTCATGCGGCGCGGATAGGGGAGGGAAGCATGGTCCAGTCCCTGCAGCTCGGCGGTGCGCCGGCGAACCAGCAGCCGAATATTCGCCGGATCAACCGCTTGCCGGTGATTGTCGCGATCGTCTTGGTCCTACTCTTCCTCGGTGTCATCTTCTACGGGCTGAGCTCGCGGGGATTGTATTTCCGCAGTGACCCGGACATCGGCGGTCCTGGCGGGAATCCAGCCTCGACATTCGGCGATGAGCTGAAACGCGGCGTTCCGGACGGGATCATCGGCGAGCCCGCCCCGGCGCCCGTGTTCCAGCCGACGCCTCCGGCGGCGGTCGAGACCGAGAACCCGTTCGTACCTGAGCCCGTCGTCCGCGAGGTCAAGCCGACGCCGCAACCGCAGCTCGAGCCGGAAGCGCTGTGGCGGGCGCGTCTCGAGCGCGAGGCGGAGGAGCAGTATTTTCGCGAGCGCCAGCGCCAGCGCATGGCGCGGCTCCAGGCTAACGACACCGCCTACGATTCCCCGATCGCCGTCAGCATCGACAAACTGAAGACCGGAGATGGTGATCAGCCGGCCCCGGCCGCAGCAATTGGCGGGACCGCTCAATCAGGCAGTTCCGCGGCCGACCTCTATTCGGCAGCACTGAAGGCAGGACTTGGTGGCCAGAACCTCGATCCGAACGCGCAAGGCACGAAAGAGGATTTCTTCAACGCCGATCTGAAGGAAGTCGGATATCTCCCCAACAGAGTCGTGCCACAGCAGTCGCGCTACGAGTTGAAGCGGGGATCGGTTATCCCGGCAACTTTGATCACCGGTATCAACTCCGATCTGCCTGGGCGCATCACCGCGCAGGTGAGCCAGAACGTTTATGATAGCGCCACCGGTCATTATCTGCTTATCCCGCAGGGGACTAAGCTGTTTGGCCGCTACGACAGCAAGGTGTCCTTCGGGCAGTCACGGGTCCTCGTCGTGTGGACCGACATCATCTTTCCGAACGGGTCGACGCTGCAGATCGGCGGCATGGCCGGCACCGACGCGCAGGGTTATGGCGGCTTCAACGACAAGGTCAATCGGCACTACCTGAGGACGTTTGGATCGGCGGTGCTCCTTGCGGTGATAGGCACCGGCATCGACATGGCACTGCCCGAAAGCTCCACGCTGGCGACCCAGGACACCGCATCGGATGCGGCGAGGCGGAATTTCGCCGAGACGTTCGGGCGCGTCACCGAGCGCACCATCACCAAGAACCTGGATGTCCAACCGACCTTGCGCGTTCGACCGGGTTACAAGTTCAACATTCTCGTCGATCAGGATATGTTGTTTCCGACGCCTTCAGCTGCCAACCCTTAGGTTCTGCCAGCAGCCTTCTCGTAGAGCTGCAATACTGCCTCCCAGTTTATCAGGTGGTCAAAAAAAGCTTCAAGATACTTTTGGCGGGCATTCCGGTAGTCCACGTAGTAGGAGTGCTCCCATACATCCACGCCAAGGATCGGAAATCCGCCGTGCACAGTTGGGTTCTCGGCATTCGGAGTTTTCATGATCGTGAGCGCACCATCCTTTAGCGCAAGCCAGGCCCAACCTGATCCGAACTGGCTCATGCCTGCGGCGATAAACTCAGTGCGGAAATTCTCGTAGCCTCCCAGCTCAGAATCTATGGCCTTCTGCAGCACATCGGGAACCTTGGCGTTTCCACCACCTCGCTTCATCCATTTCCAGAAGAGCGTATGATTGTAGTGCTGCGCGGCGTTGTTAAACAGGCTCGAGTTGGTGCCAAACGATCTCTTGACGATCTGCTTCAGCGACAGGTTCTCCATGCCCGCCTCGGCCGCCAGCTTGCGACCGTTTTCAACATAGGCGAGATGATGCTTGCCGTGGTGGAGCTTGAGCGTCTCGCGCGACATGAAGGGCTCGAGAGCCCCATATTCATATGGAAGGTCAGGCAACTCGAAGACTGCAGTCATGGTATCCTCCCTTGAGGGCTATCTGGGGTGGCTGATTGACCACGATGTCACGGACTTAGCCCATTCCTCCACGAATTGCGGCATTCAACGTATTGGCCATAAGCATGGCGATGGTCATCGGTCCCACACCACCGGGGACGGGAGTGATCGCACCAGCGACACTTTGGGCTTCTTCAAACGCGACATCGCCGACCAGGCCTGCCCGGCGCCCTTCACCGGTTTGGACCCGATTGATGCCTACGTCGATGACGACAGCGCCAGGCTTTATCCAGTGTCCGCGTACCAATTCGGGGCGACCAACCGCTGCGACCAGGATATCCGCCTCCCTGCACAGCGCTGCAAGGTCGTGGCTGCGGCTATGAGCGACTGTTACGGTAGCGTTCGCGGCCAGAAGTAGATTGGCCATCGGCTTGCCGACGATGTTCGATCGCCCGAGAACAACTGCCCTTCTGCCCGAAAGGTCGGGTCCAAGAATGTCACCGATCAGCAGAATGGCGCCGGCCGGCGTGCAGGGAACAATCGCACCGTCGACTGCTCCGGTCGCAAGGCGACCGACATTGACGAAGTGAAAACCGTCAACATCTTTCCCCGGCGATATAGCCTGGATCACCTTCCCGGCGTCGATATGCGTGGGCAAGGGAAGCTGAACGAGGATTCCATGGATATCTGGAGCTACGTTCAGCTCGCCTAGCAGGTCGAGTATTTCCGACGTCGAAGCGGTGGCCGGACGTGTCTCGATACGTGAATGGAACCCGCATTCCTTTGCAGTCTTTTCCTTCGATGCGACATAAATCGCGCTGGCCGGATTATCACCAACAATCACCACCGCAATGCCTGGAACGACACCGGACTTGGCTTTCCACTTGCGAGCTTGGGATTTGACGTCTTCCAAAACCTTCCGGGCTCTTGCTCGGCCGTCAATAATCGCGGCAGAGCGACGTGTGTCGATCATGTTCATCGGCTTCGGGCCGCCGCGATCCAGTCAAGCGTCTTCGTCCACCCTCCGAACGGAAAGAAATGGATATCGAGGGGTGCCACGGGAGTTGGGTAGGTCGCTTCGATTCCCTCGATCACATCGCCGGGATCCTTCTCGGCAAGGACATTGAACAGGCCGGTGCCGCTTCGCTTCAGTGCGGCGAGGGACGGCCCGATACCGCACATCACCGCGAATTTGATGAGCTTTGGCAAAGACGTTACCCCGGCGAGCCCCACTCGGACGGGAAGCCCCGGATAGTCAGAATGAAGTTTCTGCGCCCAACGGCCCATCTGGGCGCCATCGAACGCAAATTGGGATACCACCTGTACCGACAGGCCAACCTTGGAGGACAACGCGATCTTGGCTCTCAGTGCATCTTCAAGCGCTGGTTGGGAGATCGCCGGATGGCCTTCGGGATAACCTCCGATAAAGGCGTGGCGGATGGTGCTGTCGCGCAGGACAGGGTGAGCGAGGAGTTGTGCCGCTTCCGTCAGCGGGCCTGAAGAGATCAGTGGATTGCCTCCTACGAAAAGTGCGGTCGTGACGCCGTTGCGCGAATGGGACTCGACGTGCCGGACATAGTCGTCCGCAGTGTTGAAGTTCCTCGCTCCCAAATGCGGCACAGGCAGGTAGCCCATGTCCCGCAGTCTTGCGGCTGCATCGATCTGAGCGCTCAGGGGTTTGCCTGTCAGATGAGTGAGGAAGACGCGCGACCCTTGTGGCAGCACGCTGGAACTTGGACTGAAGTCCCGGACCTGATCGGACGAGAGCTCTATGGAGAGATCGCCATCCAGGAGTCTGCGAGGCGCTTCGACCGGCACGGCCTGGGCATTGGTCTGCTCACACATCCGATTTTCCTTGTGCTTGAGGTTTCAGGAGAGTTCCTCGATCGCGCCGGCTGTGACGACCGCGCGTGGCCGCATCTCCGGAATTCGAACAAGGTCGAGCGGGGTTGCCGCGTCGAAGAGCGCAAGATCGCCGCGGCGGCCGCATGCCAGCGATCCGGCAACCTGATCGACCCCCAATGCGCTGGCTGCGTGGATTGTGATGCCCATGAGCGCTTCGACCGGGGTAAGCTGGAAACAGTTCACCGCAAGTCGGGCCGCGCCCAGAAGATCTATGCCGGTCCCGTCGGGACCCCCTTGCGTAGAAACGGCAAGGCGAGCACCCACGTCTCGCATCGCTTGTATATCTGGTCGCGCGCTGTCGCGGTCGCGCTTAGCGATTTCGGGGATCAGGATCGTGCTGGTTCCGGTGGCGGCTACCGATCCGATGCCGTCCGCATCCGAGCAGCAGAGATATGCGGCCGATTGCGAGTAGAACGACGCCGGCAGTGTTGCACCAGCGCTGTCGCTGAACCGGTCGCAGGAAACGCGCGACGGTGTCTTTTTGCGGTAAAAGGCCTCGAGAATCGTGCTTGCCCGATCGAGATCAAGGCCGCCGTCGTCGTCGCAAAAGACCTCGACGCAATCGCATGCCTGTGCCTCGTACACCTTTGGGAGCAGACGGGTCACGATCTCCTCGATACGGTCGTCGGCGTCGGCGTCGTCCGGAATGAAATGACCGGGATAGAGGGTGACCCGCGTAAGCAGGTCCGTTTGCTTCTGAAGCCGGCGAGCTAGCAGCGCGTGTCGTAACTCGTCCTCGATCGCGAGGCCGAATCCGGTCTTGATCTCGCATGCGGTTACGCCGGTCTTCCGGAGCTCGGCCAGTCGCCGAAACGCCGTGTCGAGCAGCGCGTCATCGCCGATGGTAGCGGTGAGCCTCGCGGTTTCCTGCACAAGGGATCGATATGCCGCGCCGTCCTGCTCGGACTCGGCCTCTGCGCCTGGGGCCCATATGATGGGGTTGTGGCAGCAGACCAGACCCGGTAACGCCAACATGCCGCCCATCGACAGGATATGTCCGTCGCTTGTGGCGGTGTCGAAGCCTCCCGCAGGGCCGGCATAGGTTACGAGACCACCCGATATGGCCACGACCCCGCTATCGGTGAAACCGAGCGGCTCGCCTTGGTCGCCCGCCATTGTTGCCAGTCGGATGTCGCGCAGGATGAGATCGCCGGCCATGATCAGATCTCGTCGAAGTCGATGCGGACGCTGCGCGTCGTCGGGCGCGAGAGGCACGCGAGGGTCAATCCCTCATCGAGATCGTCCTGGCGAAGGGTCTGGAGCACACCGGGTCGAACGCTTGCACTGCCCTCGGTAAGCTTGGAAATGCAGGAGGCGCAGGTTCCTTCCTGGCAGGAGAATGGAACGTCGGCCTCGGCGCGGATAAGGGCGGCGAGAATGCTTTCCCCTTCCTCCGGCACGGTCTCGTACTCTTCCCCGCCCACGACCGCGACGATCCGCTCGCACGGGCCGGACTCGCCGGGATCGTTCACTCCGACGAGCGTCAGGCCCGGCTCCCCGTCATCATCGTTCAGGACGAGATCGAAGCTCTCCCGGTGAATGTCCGCCAGGGCTAGGCCGAGGTCCACGAAGGCCCTTTCGGCATCGTCCATGAACTCCTGCGGCCCACAAAGAAAGATGGACGTCGAAAGCCCGTGACTCGCCGCTTGCCAATCCTTCCAGCGGGTTTCGATGAACGTCTTGTCGATGCGGCCGCGGGCACCATGCCAACTTTCACCCGCTCGCGACATCACCTGCTCGACATGGCAAGCTGTCGGGTGGCTCTCCGCCAGCGCGCCGACTTCGTCGCCTAATATGACCGCATCCGGCGTGCGATTGCCGTATATGATGGTCACCCGGTGACCTGCATCCTGCGCAAGCAGATGGCGTGCGATCGACAGGATCGGTGCGATTCCCGAGCCGCAGGCCAGCATGAGGACATGCCGCGGCTCGTCGAAGCCGCGGAAGAACCGCCCGCGCGGCGGCTGCACCTCCAGCGCCTGGCCTTCGCCGACATCCTGAACCAGCCAAGGGGACACGGCGCCGCCGTCGATCTTCTTGACGGTGATGCGCAGGTCGCGGTGTGCCTCCGGCGTGGAGCTCAGTGAATATTGCCTGGCGATCCGCCCGCCGTCGCCGTCCCGCTCGACAGTAAGGAACTGGCCTGGTCGATAGCTGAAGGCACCTCTCAGATCCTGAGGCACCTCGAGCCACAGGCTGGCGGCATCGTTGCCTTCATCGCGTTTGCCGACAATCTTGAGATGATAGGTTGCCATGGTCGTTCCGTGCTCAGTCTTCGTCGACGAAGCCGTGCGCCTTCTTGATTTCCTGTTTGAACGGATTGGGTTTGGAGAGCCGCACGCCGCAGCGGCACTGGTACTTGTGGCCGCACGGCTTGAAGATTTCCTCGGCCTTCGCGTCGTTGGCGGCACGGCGCGCCTCGGTGGCCGGCCCGATCACATTGACCACAAGCACGGGCGCCCTCGTCATCGAGCCCCCACAGGACGTGCAGACGAGTTCCAATCCGTCCGCCGTGGCGAGGTCGGTCAGAACCTGGCGATCTTCCCTGCAGTCACCGCATCTGAACGTGTAAGATGGCATCTCAGCCTCGAAGTTGTTCCGGAAAGGGCCGCCTCGCCCTTGGGCGAGGCGGCAGGTCGCTTGGGAGGTCGGGTCAAGCGGCTTTCTTTGTGACGTGGTCCCTGACCAGCTGCACGGCCGCGTTTGCATCGATGCCGTATTCGATGCCAAACTGGCGACCAAGACCGACGTTCGCGGCGGCGCCCCCGAACATCAGCAGGTACTTGTTGCCCTTGCCCTGTTCATCCAGCAGCTGCTTGACCTTCTGGACATAGACGGAGGACGAGTTGGTCATCACCGACATGCCGATGGCGACGGCATTTTCCTTCTCCGCCATCTCGATGAACTGCTCGGGCTTCACGTTCTTGCCCATATCGATGACCTTGAAGCCGTTAGCCTTCAGCATCAGGCAGACGAGGTTCTTGCCGATGTCCTGGGTGTTGCCGCGCACCAGCCCGACCACGACCGTGCCAGTCGGGCCATCGCCACCGCCTGCGGCTTCGAGCAGCGGTGTCAAGATCGGCATCGCCTTGTCCATCGTCTTGGCGGCCTTTAACATGTCGGTGACGAAGCGCTCGTTGCGCTCATACATGTCGCCGACGATCTTCATGCCGAGGGAGAGGCCGTCGAAGACGATTTCCTGAGCGGTCATGCCGCGCTCGAGCCCCTTCTTCGTCCATTCGATCGCCTTGTCGCCGTCATATTCCATGATGGCTTCGACGAGCTTCTCATTGACCTCCTGTTGGGGGGTGAGATCCTCGTGGCGGGTCTTGACCTCAGCGATCTGCGTGTCGCCCGACACCGAGGACGAACGCTTGCCGGGATGCTTTGGATGTCCGGCGAGGTAGACATTGGAGAGGTCTCCTAGCGACGCGATGTCCATCGGATACTTGATCTCGGCGCACTGCTGGATCATGGCGTGCAAGTTCTCTTCCGGAATGTTCCAGTCGATGTCGCAGCCGGGCATGACGATGAGACCGCCATTGTAGCCGACCTCGGCCGCCAGCTTCTTGACCTCGTTGCGCACCGCCTCAGTCGATCCATGCATCAGCGTGGAGTAGGGCGAGAGCGTGCCCATCAGCGAGATCTGGCCGCCGATGGCCTGCTTGGCCTTGTCCATGCCGGGATACATGTCGCCGTTGAAGTTGAAGCAACCGTTGGAGGCGATGTCGCGCCAGATTGGCTGCGTAAAGGTGCAGGTGTGAGTGAAGCCGATCCCCTTGAGATCGTTGTTGATGTAGTCGAACAGCCGCTTCTGGAACGGCAGGCCGTGCTTGCGGTAAACCTCCGGCGGCAGAATATCCGACGAATTGAACGGATCGAGGATGTTGCAGACATCGATTCCGGACTCGAACATCAGACGGCACACGTTCTTGACGATGTCGAGAGCCAGTTCGGTCACCTCCAGCGCGTATTCCGGATCTTCGGAAAGCAACGTCAGGAACTCGGACGAGCCTGTCATGAGCTGGGCCGTAGTGATCGGGCCTCCGACCGGGGTCGGGATCGCGTGGGTGTCCTTGAGGCCCATCTTCACATAGGTGCGGCCTTCCTCCTGGATTGCCAGGACTCGCTTCGAGGGCTTGAAGCCCTCCTTCTCGTACTTTTCCTTGAAGCGGTAGAAGGCATCCCTAGTCGGCGTGGGGTGGGTGACTAGGGAAGGCTGGGCGTACGGCAGATAATCGAGTTCACAGCCGTCGACGCATTCCACCGGAGTGAAAAGGTCGGTGCCGGCGATGATCACGTCGCCCCCGAACTTGTCGAGTGACTTCTTCTTGGCGTGCGCCTGCGCTTCGCCATCAAGCAAGACCTCATCGACCCGGACCCCGCCTTCACGGATACCGCGTGTCATAAGCAGCGGCACGACCGGAACCTGGTCGGGCAGGCCCTGCATAGTCACCGCGGCGAAAACGCGCTCGCGGCTCGTCATTTTTCCTGGGGTAGCCATTTCAACTCCTCCTTTTCGATTGGCTTTCAATTGAGCCGTCCGCCGGCCACGGCCAACGGCACTACATCCGGCTCATTCCCGGCCGCCCGTCCTGTTTCCAGAAGGCCGATCGGAAATTCCTCACCAGTGACCGCGGCAGACCCGGCAACAAGCGCGCTACGTCTTGCATTTTCGATGATGGATCGAACCGGACCGAGGTCGCGGAGCACGACAAGGTCTTGAGCGCTCAGCGCCCGCACGAAAGCTGCGCCGTGGACGTTTGCCTCGAGCGACTCGGGTGAGATGATGTTGTCTATGGGCGCGGCAATCGCAGGCATCGCCGTGGCCAGTTCGCAAGCCAGCAAGGCAAGCGTTGCCTGATTGTCTTCACGCACGGCTTCGCCGATCGCAGCAAGGTTGACCGGGGCGTGCAGTATCGCGGCTTCCGGGATGCTTCGCCGGACCTCCGGCATGATCATGTTCTTGGCATAGAAGTCGAGATTGAGAATCTCGACATCGAGATTGGCCAGGTCTTCCACGATCGACCGGATTGCGCCGCACGAATGAAAGCAGATCGCGCTGCCTGTCATGCGCCGCAATCGTGCAAACAATGTCTGCATCCGGGGGAATAGGAAGTTGCGGAAGTCGAGATCGGAGAGGTACATACCCGACTGGAAGCCGAGGTCGTCGCCGTAGACGATGACGTCGGGCTCGACCGGGAGAGCTCCTAGTGTTGCGCGGTAGCTTTGCTCAATGGTTTCTGCCGCCCAGTCCAGCATCGCAGATGCGATGCGCCAGTTTCCAGTCAGGTCATCCATGAATTGCCATGCGTTTCGCAGCGCAAAGCAGGTGTCGAGCAGCCCGGGACAAGGGGGGTCGAGGACGACAAGCAGGTCCGGGTGGCCTGGATCCGGCAACTGAACCCTGTTAGGGAGCTTGGGCTTGGGAAAACGAGAGATCATCTTCCAATCGGCGCTTTCAAGCGGATGGCGGAAGGGTGCGGGAAAGCCATCCGTGAACAGCCAGGCGACGCCATAAGCGTCGACCACTTCTTCCCGGCACGGCTCGATCGTGTCGTACAGAAAGCCGACGCGCTGGAAGTCGGAGCCGAGCCGCGCGCAGTCGGAAGCCGACAGGGGCGCGGTCTGATAGACCGGATGCGCGGCCGACTGAACAGTAATGCCGTCCAGTGCCGCGATCCGCACACCCGTCAGCGAAGTCGTGCCAATGTCGACGACCATGCGCTGCGCCGCGATCTGACCAGCCTTCTGGCTCCAGGCCCTCGTCATGCGGCCTCGGCCAGCTTGAACATCTTCAGGAGCGCATGCCCATCGGGCAACGGGTGTCCATCGATTTCCTGCGCAGCAAATCCGAGGAATACTTCGGCGCTGCCGAGCGCGTGCGCCGCCATGCGGCACTTCTCGATAATCCCGTAGTGGAGGAAGTCGCCTCCGGCCATGCGCGTGCAGACGAGCGCCGTCGCCAGAGACAGGTTTACCCATTCGCGCCCCAAGGAAGACAGACCTGTCCATTGAGGAAAGCAGTTGGAGAAGGCGCAACCCGCCGGATAGCCGAAGCGTTCTCGCACGGCCTGTATCCCGCGCATCGCGATTCCAACCGACGGGGCGTCCATGACACCCAAGTCGACGATGGGCGTCTCGACCCCGATATCGTCCAGCATCGGACGGAAATATTTTTCGATCATGTTGCAGGAGCCTTCCGGGGTTGGATCCCCGACGTCGTTGGCCAGGATCATGACGCCAGCCGGACGATGCCTTCTCAGGGCCTCCAACTCCTGATCTTCGGTGTCCTCGTTGAGAGAGGCGAAGATGCACCGGCCGAGAACGCCAAGTTCGGCCGCCGTAGCGAGGCCCGCGACCCTTACTTCGGCCTCCGTCGCGTTCAAAAGCAGCGGAAGGCTGGTCCTTTCGGCGGTGAACCGGATGAACTTGGAAAAGGCATCGGGGTCCGAGCCGATGACATCAAATGCCATCTGAACTCCGTACTGGACGGCGAGTGCATTCACGCGATCGATGAGGCCGGCGGCCTTCTCCTCGTTAAACGATCCGCTGAAGGCGTCGGTCACGATGGAGTGATTGTCGTAGAAGATGCTGCCAACCAGCAGCCCCGTGTGGGACCCGAGCGGGCCTCCAATTGTGCAGTCGCCGATCTGCAGCGGCTTGAATTGCGACACGCGCGTCCTCCCATGGCCTCCTGGCCGGTCGAGACGACCGGCCGTCCACTCGCTGTTACATCTGCGGAGCGGTTAAGTTAGACTAACCTGTCTGACTAATTTTGCAAGCCGGGTTGTGAACGAAAATTTGCCCAGCACAGGCCGTTTTGTTTCGCGCCATTGAGAAATTCGGATTGAGGGCTTATTGTTATGAAGAGGCTGAAGCGGATCGGCGTACTAGTCAGTCCAGAGAATCTAGCAAGGGAATTACAAGTGGAGGTTGCCCAGGCAAGACGGAGGCGTCGGACGTCGTCAGACGCACGTGATCGCATATTGCGGTCCGCATATCGGCTCTTCTCTGCACAAGGTGTCGCCCAGGTAGGAGTGGACACGATCGTGGCGGATTCGGGCTGCGCGAAAGCTAGCCTGTATAACAATTTCGCGTCGAAGGAAGCCTTGGCGCTTGCCTTCCTGGAAGAGCGTGAGTTGGTCTGGACTCGCGGTTGGCTCGAGGAGGAGGTACGGCGCCGCACATCTGATCCTGAAGCGCGGCTCCTTGCAATCTTTGAACTCTTTGGCGAATGGTTCTCGAAGAAGGCCTTTGAAGGGTGTTCATTCATCAATGTTCTTCTGGAATCGGAGTTCAACAGCCCCGTCCACCGAGCAGCCTCGCGACACCTCGCTAATATACGATCTATTCTCCGCGGCTTTGCGATCGATGCGGGGCTAGAGGATAGTGACGGGTTCGCGCAGAGCTGGCATATCTTGATGAAGGGCTCGATCGTCGCGGCCTATGAGGGGAATCGCAACGCAGCCGAGGATGCGATCAAAGCTGCGCGCCTGGTGCTTGCCAATTGGCCACGCCGTCATCCGTGACTGGAGCCTTTGGACCATCGCGGGAGCAGAACGATGACGGACCAGCGGATTAGCTTTCGGACCCAAATCCTCCGCAAACAAGCCAATCTTCCTCGGTACGTCGTGATTCAGCCCGAACACTTGAGAGACCGTACGAAGTCGTTCCCGGCCGAAATATTGTTGAATGACATTGGGCCGTTCCGTCGGAACGTACATCCTTGGGGTAAAGGATATGCTGTGTTCTTCATCAATCTAACCGAGCAGCAGTGCAGGCAGGCTCGTCTCGACACCAATGATGAGTGCCAGGTGACGATTACCGCGATGCCGACGTGAAATGAGAGGCTGTCGCCACATTTGCCAATCTCTCCCGTTTTGTGGCGTACCATCCAAAAGTGATCGTCACGCTGGTGTTGGCGAAGGATTGTCCGAGGAGCATGGGCGACCCGAGCTGCACGCGAAATCTTAAGACTCGGCACGCCATTCAGCTAGCGCGGTTGCGAGACGCTCAAAGTCGCCGTCGTCGGAAGGCACGCCGAACCGCAACGCATCGGGCTCGAAATCGAAGGACCGCACAAGCACGCCCCGCCGGCCGAGTGCTTCCACCGCCCTCCGCGCCGCAGGATGCCGAACATAGCGGTATAGACACGTGCCGCCCGCGGCGAGAAAGCCCGATGCGGCAAGCACCGAATCCAGCCGCGCAGCCCTGACGTTCAGATTGGCACGCATCCGCTCTTGCCAGGCAGCGTCATCGAGCGCGGCGCGGCCGATCGAAAGGGCTGGACCCGACACGGCCCACGGCCCGAGCCTGCCGCGAATGGACGCAGCGATCGCCGTGCCGCAGACGGCGAAGCCCAACCTGATGCCCGCAAGCCCGAAGAACTTTCCGAAGGAACGCAACACCACGATGTTGCTGCCTTCAACATCGCCGTCCAGCTGCTCCGCTTGGGGGCCGACATCCATGAACGCTTCGTCAACGACAAGAAGGCCATTCCTGCTTCGCAGGGCTTGGGCGACTTCAAGCAGGGTGGCACGCGGTGTAACGCGCCCATCGGGGTTGTTGGGATTGACGACCGTCACAATATCGTATCCTGCGACATCCTCCAAGGCGGTGACCTCGGTAACCACATGGCCGCAGAGGGCGGCAGCCCGACAGTGTTCAGCATAGGTTGGCGACAGCACCGCGGCGCGGCCGGGCGGCGCGTTTCCCGCGACTATCGGCAGCAGAATTTGTGTGCCGGGCGCGCAAACCACCTGCGAAGCCGACTTGGCGCCGTAAGCGCGCGCTGCCGATGCCGCCAGCGCCAGCAGGTCGGCCTCCTCCGGTAGACGCAGCAGCGAATCCGACGAGACTGGTGCGGCCGGATAGGGACAGGCATTGATCCCCGTTGAAAGGTCGAGCCAAGGGCGCGGCGCGAACGGAAAACGCTGCTGCGCTCGACTGAGGTTGCCGCCGTGATCAACGATACTGAGACCAGGCAAGACCACCCCCCTGATCGTGATCACGGCCACTTTCAGCGATCGGTCTCCACCTGGGGAGAGTGGTTGGAATGGCCCTTGAAAGCATGATCTGCCGGTCCGACGTTGGTTGCTCTGGAAGGCAAGCAGTCACAGTCGCCTGCTCGCCGAGACTGTTGTTTCTGCGATCGACCCCGTATGCTTTCGGCGGGTGGCGTACCATTGCGGAAGTCTCAGGGCCTGCAACACCGTCAGCGTCGCGCCACAGTACGCCGCCCACCCCGTGGAGGAGGTGAGAAGCAGCCAATGACCATACGCGAGTAGCGCAGCGACATAGGCAATCCGGTGCAGTTGTTTCCACCACACGCCCAGTCGGCGGAGAGACAGGCCGTTTGAGGTCGCGGCGAGAAGGGCCAGCAACGCAAAGGATATCCAGCCGGTCCACATGGAGGGGTAGGCCATGCCGAGAAGAATGTAGTCGAGCCGTCCCACTGCCGGAATGAAGACGGCGAGATGCAACGCGGCATAGGAAAAGGCGGCGACGCCGACAGCCCGCCGGTGCCGGACCAGCCACAACAGCGAGGAAGAGCGTGGGAAGAGCAGCAATAGCGGCGAGATCGCCAATGCGACCGTGAGGAGGCCCACCGATGCAACGCCCGTCGGGGTCATGGCCACGCGCCACGGCTGCAGGCCGAGTATCGGGGGTACGGCAAATAGCGGCGCCGGCAGCATGAGGATCGCCCAGACCAGCCCGTTCGCGGTGGCGTCAATGGAGCCTGCTGAATCCCTCTTTCCTGTCGGCATGATTTTCCAGATCGCCCACTGCTCCTGCAGCAAAGGATAACTTCTACATACCGACCTGTCTATTGACCTGCCGCACACCCGTTGGTATCAAATCCGAGCTCAAGGTTTCTTTTCGCGATGCGGAAAGATGAAAAGGGAATGCGGAAGGACGACAAGTCCAAACCGCAGCTGCCCCCGCAACTGTGAGCGGCGAGGCTCGTCCGGGAGGCCACTGGAAGCATGCTTCCGGGAAGGCGGACAGGGCCGTTGAACCGCGAGCCAGGAGACCTGCCTTGAGCTGTCACCTTCCGGATGCGGGGCGCGTTCGGGGCTGTCTCAAGCAGCGGTGGCCGATGTCATCGTTGGCGGATCGTCTGGACGCTCCTCCGGCAGAACTGGTCCGATGCTCTCGATGGAGAGTGAACGGCGGAGGATGCGGATTTTGAGCAGGTCGACCGGCCACAGGCCCAACACAACGCGAGAGCGGATTCTTGCCTCTGCCTATCGCCTCTTCAAGAGCCGAGGTGTGGCGCAGGTGGGCGTCGACTCGATCGTCGCTGATTCAGGGTGTGCAAAGGCGAGCCTTTACAACAACTTTTCCTCGAAGGAGGAACTGGCACTGGCGTTTCTCGATCAGCGGGAGAGGATTTGGACCCGGGATTGGCTCGAGCGGGAGGTCCGGCAGCGAACCAGCGATCCCGTGCATCGGCTCCTGGCGATCTTTGATCTGTTCGATGAATGGTTCCACACGAAGAACTTCGAAGGCTGCTCGTTCATCAACGTGCTCTTGGAATCCGAATTCAACAGCCCCATCCATCGTGCGGCAGCACGGCATCTGGAGAATATTCAGGCGATCGTAAGGGGCTTCGCAATCGATGCGGAGCTCAGCGACAGCGGCAGTTTTGCCCAGACTTGGCACATGCTCATGAAGGGCAGCATCGTCTCGGCCTGCGAAGGCAACCGCAATGCCGCGCGAGAGGCCCGGCGTGCAGCCGCGATTCTCGTGGAACGCTGGCCGCGCCTGGTACGACAGGGAAGCCGCGCTGCGGAGCGATAAGATCAGATATTAAACAGACCACTCTGTCTATTGACGGGTGAATATCCCGCTGTTAGCGTTTAGCCGTCCAAGGTTCCCGACCGTTGGCGGAAGGGACGAAAAAGGGAATACGGAAGAGCTCTGGCTCAATCCGTAGCTGCCCCCGCAACTGTGAGCGGCGAGGCGCATCTATTCGGCCACTGGAGCGCGGCTCCGGGAAGGCAGATGCGCCGACGACCCGCGAGCCAGGAGACCTGCCTTGGATGGTCACTTTCCGGATGCGGGGAGCTTCCGGCGCTGTCTCGACAGCGGTGGCGAATGTCATCGCTGCGGGGCCTTCAATCCCGCTGCATCCAGAGGATCGCATACCTTTCGCGGGGGGATTGAATGGGACGTCTGCAGCCAAAATTGCTTGCAACCACTGTCTTCGCACATGTAGTGGCCACAGGTTCCGTGGCGGTCGCGCAGGAAATCTACCTTGGTGAGATCGTAGTAACGCCAAACCGAACTCTGACTGACAAAAACAAAGTTGGATCCACGGTTGACGTCGTCTCAAAGGAAGAGATCGAGGAACAATCCAAGCCGCTTCTGACGGACTATCTGACTCTGGTGCCCGGTGTGCACGTAGCCATGCCAGGCGGGACCGGCCAGGAGAGCAGCCTCTCCGTCCGAGGTGCCGACAAGAAATACGTCAAGACCATTTTCAATGGCATCGACATATCCGATCCGACTTCGACGCAGGTCCAGACTCCGTATCAGAACCTGCTAGTTGGCGGGATTGGCCAAATCGAGGTTCTTAAAGGGTCCCAATCGACCCTCTATGGTTCCGATGCGATCGCCGGCGTGATCGGCGTTTCCACTCTCGCCGGCATCGAAGCGGGTGTCCACCACGAGATATCCGGTGAAGCCGGCTCCTTTGGAACCTGGCGCGGCGGCTATTCTCTGACCGGCGCCGACGATACCGGCAGGGCCGCGTTCAACATCTTCGGGCTGAGCACAAAAGGTATTTCCGCGGCGCTGGTGAACGGATTTCCTCCAGTCGACCTGAACCCGACTGGCTTGGAGAAGGACGGTTTTCGCGATGTGAACATCAATTTCGCAGGCGAAAAGCAGATCAACGAATACCTCTCGGTCTTCGGTTCCGCGCTCTATATAAATGCACGGGGCGACTACGACGATTCCGGCAATCCACCAAGGGACAACGAGTTCAATACCTTTGCAACCCGACAGCGAGCGGCGCGCGCGGGATTCAACCTCGACCTTCTGGATGGCCGTCTGAAGAATGCCTTTTCCTTCCAGGCGTCCGACATCGATCGCGATCTGAATTCCGAATCGGCGTTTGGACCATTCGACGGCAATTTCTATGGCGTGCGGACGAAAGCGGACTATCAGGGCTCCTACGAAGCAACCGACTGGCTCACGCTGCAATATGGCGGGGACTACGAACGGCAGAGCGCGCATACGACCAACAATTTCGGAACCGACACCAAGGCAGACTTCACGCTTGGAGGTATGTGGGGCCAAGTCATTCTAAGCCCCTTTGAAGATTTGACTTTGACAGCCGGCGCGCGTCACGACGAGCACAGCGAATTCGGCGGTTATTCAACCTACCGGCTCACGGGTTCCTACCTATTCGCCGATACCGGCACGCGTATCCATTCGTCATTCGGCACGGGGTATCGTGCACCGAGCCTTTTCGAACTGTACGATTCGTTCTCTGGCAACACCGATTTAAAGCCGGAGCAGAGCCAGAGTTTCGATATCGGTGTCGAGCAGTCCTTTCTCGACGGGCGTCTGGTGGCGGACGCCACCTATTTCCTGCTGAACACGGACGATCTGATAGACTACGATTTCGCAACCTCGCGCTACGTTCAGATTCCGGGTGAAACCAAACGCTCCGGTGTCGAACTCTCCATGACGTGGCAAGCCGCTGATTGGCTGGACCTCGGCGCGGGCTACACATACACCCAAACGCGCGAGCCGAACGGTGCACGCAGGCCACGCATCCCCGAGCACGACATCGCGTTTCTCGCGACCATTCGACCGGCGGAGCGGTGGACCGTGACGGGGGTCGTGCACGCCGTTCTGGACACGACCGACCGCATAAGCCCATCATTCGGAACGTTCCAAGACGTTGCGCTCGACGACTATGTTCTTGTCGACGCCAAAGTCAGCTACAGGCCGACAGAAAATAGCGAATTCTACTTGCGCGGCGAAAACCTCCTGAATCAGAAATATGAAGTCGTCAAAGGCTACGGAACGCCCGGCATTGCGATTTTCGGAGGGTTCAAAGCCCGATTCTAACAGCCCATGGTCAGCAGAGGACAGCTCACTCGCTTCGCGGCCCTGGCATTGACATGCGGCATCCATGTCCTTGCCGGATACTGTGTGTCGGCCTCTTCCGCGGACATTCACCCGCGCGTCATGTCGCTCAACGTCTGCACGGACCAACTGGTTCTGGGTCTCGCCGATCATGACCAGATTGTCTCGCTCTCGAACCTTTCGGAAGATCCCGGCCTCTCGTTTCTGCGCGCAAAGGCGGCCGGGTATCCCAAGAACAGGGGCTTGGCGGAGGAGGTTTTCGTCGCCCGGCCCGAGATCGTGGTCACGGGGACATATTCCCTGCACACCACCACTGCCGTACTCAACCGCCTTGGAGTCCGCGTAGAGGAATTTGCATACGCCCAGACCCTGGACACGATCGCTGCGGATATCCGCCGCATGGGTGTCATTGTGGGGCAGCGGACACGGGCTGAAAGGATAGCAGTCGAATTCGAGCGGGAGCTTGCCTCGTTTGAGACGATCCCGCCCGGCCGCTGGCCTTCCGTGGTTGTGTTCGAGCAGAATGGCATTGTTCTTGGCGCCGGCACGCTCGCCGACTCGATCCTCAAAGCCGTAGGGTTCCGCAACCTCGCGGCGGAGCAAGGCTATTCGGGCATGGTTCCATATCCGCTCGAATTGCTTGTGAAGGACCGGCCGGACGTTGTCCTGGTCAGCCGGCCCTATAGCGACGTTCCGGCGCTCGCGGATCAGATCACCCGACATCCCGCGATCGCGGCGCTCGGTCTGATTCATGACAGCGACGTGGTTCCGTCCGGATCATGGTCCTGCGGGGGGCCCTTCACGATGGAAGCCGTGCGGGCGCTGCGCCGCCTGCGCCAGTCCATGATTCGGCCAAACAAAGGGAAGGAAGGATGAAGCCGACCCTTTGGGCCGGGCTCCTCGGCATCGTAGTCGTTCTCTTCGCAACGTCACTGCTTGTCGGATCGGCCGCACTTGATCCCGCGACGAGCCTCCGCGGCCTCGTGGGCCAAGGGGACGATGCCGCCGCGATCACAATGCGTGAAATCCGCCTGCCGCGAGCCATTCTCGGTGTGCTGGTCGGTGCAAGCCTGGCTCTTTCCGGCGCCGCGTTGCAGGGCTTCCTGCGCAACCCTCTCGCGGAACCAGGCGTGATCGGGGTTTCTTCGAGCGCATCGCTCGGCGCAGTCGTGGTCTTCTACAGCGGCGTGGCCGGAGTTTCAGTCTTCGCGCTGCCGGCAGGTGCGCTTCTGGGCGCCCTTGTGGCCGTGGTCGTTCTCCTCGTGATCGCTTCCGGCAACACCACGACACTGACGCTGATCTTGGCCGGCGTAGGCCTGTCCAGCCTGGCGGCCGCGTTCACCGCGCTTGCGCTCAACCTCTCGCCAAATCCGTTCGCGAGCTACGAGATCATCTTCTGGTTGCTCGGCTCGCTGAAGGACCGCTCGATGGCGCATGTCTGGGTATGCCTTCCCCTGATGGCTGTCGGCACGCTGCTGATTCTTGCCTGCGGCAGCGCGCTGGACGCGCTTTCCCTCGGCGAGGAGAGCGCGGCCAGTCTCGGCATCGACGTGGCACGGACCCGGCTGATGCTTGTTGGCGGCGTGGCCTTGTGCGTCGGCGCGGGAACATCGGTGACTGGCGCCATCGGCTTCGTCGGTCTCGTGGTCCCACACTTGATCAGGCCGCTCACGGACTGCATGCCGGGCCGGCTCCTGCTGCCAAGCGCCCTGGGTGGCGCGGCACTACTGCTGGCGGCCGATATCGTCGCACGCCTGCCCTGGTTCGGAAACGAACTCAATGTGGGCGTGCTGACGGCGTTGATCGGTGCGCCGTTCTTCCTCTGGCTTGTCATCCGCTCTCGCCGGGAGGGGTTTTGATGTCGATCGCCGCGATCGATATTCATGTCCAGCTTTCTGGCAGAAGAGTTCTGACGGGAGCCTCGATCCGTGTCGAAACTGGAACCGTTGTCGGCCTGCTCGGTCCCAATGGCGCGGGCAAGTCGACACTTATCCGCGCGCTGTCGGGCCACCTGGCGGCCACCGGCCAGGTCCTCGTCAATGAAATGCCGCTTGAGTCGCTTTCGCGCGCGAGGCGCGCAAGGCTCATCGCCTATCTGCCGCAGCAGCGTGTCATCGGCTGGCCGGTCAAGGTCAGGGACATTGTAGATCTTGGCCGCATGCCTTGGCGGACATGGGGCGTGGGGCCAATTGAGAATGACCGCGTGATCTGCCGCGAGGCGATGGAACTAATGGACGTCGTCCACCTGGCAGATCGGCCGGCCAATGCGCTCTCTGGCGGTGAGCAGGCACGCGTGCTTACCGCTCGGGCCATTGCCCAGGACACGCCGGTGCTCCTCGCCGACGAACCTGCCTCCGGTCTCGACCCTGCACACCAGATCGCCATGATGGCGGGCTTCCGAAAGATAGCTGCGTCTGGCCGCGCCGTGCTGGTCTCGCTGCACGACCTGACACTTGCCGCGCGTTGGTGTGACCGCCTTGCAATTCTGCATGACGGGCGCACGGTCGGCGGCGGCGCGCCCGCCGAGGTCATGGTTCCGGAAGTTCTCGGCGGCGTCTTCGGGATCGCAGCACGGGTGGAGACCGACAGCTGCGGCCTGATCGTATCGCCGGTAGGACTTGCGCGGGATGCGGGACCATGAACCTGCGAACCGATCTGGCGGAACTGGAATTCCCTGCCATCTTGACCGAGCCCGAAGCATCGGACTCCTTCCTGGACTTGGTCTCGCTGCTCGACGGACGGTTCGTGGAGCAGCGAGACGCTGCGCTCGAGAATGACATTCGTCTCGAAATTTCGCCCGCGATGGGAGAGCGCCTGTCTTTCCTGCCGCAAGCCGGAGACCTTGGGACCGTAGTAGGCCTGTCACTATCCGCCGCGGTCCATCTGCTCGCTCTCTTTTTCTTGGCCCATGCGCTGGTGTTCGAGGGTCTCGATGCAGACCAGGACGCTATAAGCGTAGAGATCGTGTTCGATGATCAGGGTTTGCAGGCGACATTTCCCTCTCAGGCGCCTGAGACGCCGTTAGTTACCCAAAGCGATACGTCATCGGAAACAGCGACGGCCGAGGATCTCGGCGACACGGTCGTCGACAATGTGTCGTCGGCACCGGATGCCCAGATGCTCGATCAGCCTTCAGAGGAAAGGGAAACGAGTGAGGAAGTGGCGGGAACGGAACCTCTTGGTTTCGATAGTCCATCCGAGACGGCGGCTGAAGATTCGCACATCACGAACGAACCGCCGTTGACGGAGGCACGAGCGGAAGAAGAGGTGGTTCCGTTGCCTGACCCGACAGTTTCCAGCTTGGCAGATCCTCCTCTCATCTCCGAGGCCGAGCCTGTTCCGGAGGCTGATTCCGAACCCTCTCGGACGACCAGCGTGCGCGCCGCAGCCGGTTATGTCTCCGCACCTTTCGCAGCAACTGGTGGGGACGCTGGCACGACCACATCAGATGACACGGACCGTGCCACGGCCACCGTCTTCGTCCCGTTCCAGCCGCTAGCGGTCGAGGTCCCTGCGAAAGAACCCCAAGTACCCTCGCCAGATCCATCCGTGCTCGCGACTCTGGCGAGTCCGCCAACTTCTGGGCTGGCATCCGATCCTGCCAATCCGATCGACCGGCCCAATCCGGCACACGACTTCATACCGCCGCAGCTCGACGCCGAGATTAGCGCGGCACTCGCCGCTCCGCTGATTGTCCCGGCCGATGTCACTTCTCCGCTGCCTTCCGTCGTGCAGGTCATCCCAACGTTGGCGGAGCGTACCCACATGAATGATGAACCGAAGGGCGAGGGGGAAGCCGTCACCGACAGGACTGTGCCGGCTGCAGCGGCCAAAACCGATGGCAAGACCAAAAAGAAGGCGACCGCTCTCCCGCGACGCGAACGACCCAAGGCGACAGACATCGCTCCTGGAGACGCTGCCTCGGCTGGGCCACGGAAAAAGACGCCCAACGGGGCGAGCAAGAGCATGGTCGGTCAGATTGCGAAGGCTTCTGCGAGCGAACAAGCTTCGTATGCGAAGAAGCTCCTGGCCCATGTGCAGCGCTTCAAGCGCTATCCCCCGGCCGCGCAGAAAGCGGGCATCACCGGAAACGCGCGATTGTCAATTACGATCGATAGGTCCGGACGACTAAAGGGAGCAAGACTCGGTTCGTCTGCCGGCAATGCCACGCTTGACGCCGAAGCCTTGGCTGTGGCGCGCCGAGCAGCGCCATATCCAGTCCCCCCAGACGGAGTTGGAAGCCAGACTTTCAGTTTCTCGGTAACGCTGAAGTTCAGTCGCTAGAGGTGACCCCATCGTCGTAGAAGATTGGGCCCGGTGCTCGGCGGAAACGGTCTGCTGCTGCATCCGCCACCGCGGCAAGAAGGTCGGTCTGCGTGACCAAGCCCACGATCTCGCGGTCAGCATCTACAATGACGACGGCATGTGTCTGGCCATCGGTCAGAACCGGCAGGAGTCCAAGCGCCTCATCGTGCGGCGAAGCGACTGCCGCAGGTGAGATCGAGCGCTCGATGTATTTGTCGGCCATGGCGACTTCTCGGAATCCCACTGTCCCGGCCAATCGCCCTGCCTCGTCGACGACCGGCAAGATTAAAAGGTTGTGCCGAAGCATCAGAGCGCGAGCATCGTTCGTTTGCGCGCTCCGGTGGATCGATACGACATCTCTGGACATGATGTCCGAGCAAAGGAGCGGACCATGGGACCTGATCGAGGCCTGCAGCGAGACCTCCCGGAGCAATCGGTTGAGATCGCCACGGTCGATGTCGAGGGTTTCCCCCAGCCTGGAAAGCACGGCGTCTACGTCCGCTTCCTGAATGCCGACCCGTAGCTGAGACGGCACGTCGGCGGTCAGATGCGTGTTCGTGGGCGCCGGTGTGGGGAAATGTGGATATTGACGCCTGCTCAATTTGTGGAAGCCGATACCCATCGCAACAAGTATTGCGGCGTTGAGGGCCACGGGTATGAACGGGAACTCAAACCCCAACGCAGTGATCGACGGCCCCCCGATCACCGCCGTCAACGCAATGGCACCTCCGGGCGGGTGCAGTGAGCGCGTAAACGACATCGCGGCCAATCCCAGGGAAACGGCGAGTGCCGAGGCGACAACGGGTTCCCCGACGACCGCAGCGACTGCGACGCCGACCAACGCAGAAATCACGTTCCCACCGATAACCGGCCAAGGTTGGGAAAGCGGACTTGTAGGGATAGCAAAGACAAGCACGGCCGAGGCCCCGATAGGTGCAACGATCATTGGTAGAGTGGAGCCCGTCCCAAATAACACCGAGCACAGAAGAGCGGTAACCCCGACCCCGAGCAACGCTCCGAGAACTGCGACCAGTCGCTCACGCAGTGTGGCGCCCGCGAGGATGGGGACGAATAGCCGATCAAGCCACGTCAGCAGGGACGGAGTGGGGGCTTTTCCTTTCATTGCAACAGCATGATCTGCAAGTCCGCCACGTTGGTTCCCGTCGGCCCGGTGATCAGCAGATCGCCTGAGCATGCAAGCGCCGCGAACGAGTTGTTTTCGGAGAGTTGTGCCAACGGATCGCAGCCTTGCTGGCGCATCCACGATGCGGAGCCTTCATCGACGATACCGCCTGCGGCATCGGTAGGTCCGTCCCTTCCGTCGGTGCCCCCACTGAGAAATACCCAAGGCCTGGGGATAGGTCGGACTTCATTCAGAAGGGCAAATCTCAGCGCAAGCTCCTGATTCCGTCCGCCCGTGCCTCCGCCGGTGACGCGCACGCTTGTCTCACCGCCACAGACAATCGCGACCGGCCTGTTCCCGGCAGCAGCGGCCAGAGCCATGGCATGCAATTCATTCGCGGCCGTAGAGACGTCGCCGCATAGCCATTCCCGACCCAGCAGGACCGCATCGTAGCTCTGCCGCGCTTTCAGCATCGCCGCCCGCACGCTCAGCCCATTGCTGCCGATGACGACGTTTTCGACATGGTCGAAACAGTCGTCCGGGCCGGGCTCGAACTTGTTGCGCAGATGGCTGGAGATCGAATGCGGAACAACCTCCAGCAGCCCGTATTTTTTCAGGATGCTCAGCGCTTCCTCGCCCGAACCACGGCTGGGAGCCGTCGGTCCGCTGGCGATGACTGCCGGATCGTCGCCAGGAACGTCCGAAAGGATCAGAGCCAGCAAAGACGCCGGCCTTGCCTGGCGGGCCAGACCTCCGCCCTTGAGGCGCGAGACCATGCTGCGCACCGTGTTCATCTCGACGATATTGGCTCCCGATCGCACCAAGGCGTCGTTCAATGAGATTTTGTCTCGCAGGTCGATACCTCGGGGCGGAGCGCAAAGGAGGGATGAGCCGCCACCGCTCACCAATGCGAGAACGAGATCGCCTGCACGAGCTGCTGTTGCAGCGCGCTCGATTGCAGCGGCTGTCCCAAGGGCCGCGCGGTCCGGGACAGGATGTCCTCCGCCGATTACGACGAAGCCCGGAACTGGCCGGACGCTGCCCGCGGCGGTGAGGGCGATCGCTGCTCCTAGCTTCCGGTGAACGAAAGGTATGGCGGCCTCTGCCATCGACACCGCTGCCTTTCCGAAGGCAAGCACGATGACGCGACGGGCCCTCTCTATTGCATTCTGCCGCGTAGACAGGGCCGCGGTCACAGCGGACGCCGGATCCGCCGCTCTGACGCCCTCGCGAAACAGCGATATCGCTTGGGCGCGCAGGCGTTCGATCAAACTCGGAACATACCCGGGGATCATGTCAGGCAACACGATCCGGGGGATCGCGCCCTTCCAGAAATGCTTCGAGATTCTCGACAACTTTCATGCCCATTGCCGTGCGCGTTTCTTCCGTGGCGCTGCCAAGATGCGGAAGAAGCACGACGTTCGACATCGACTTCAGCTTGTCGGGAACGGACGGTTCCGACGCAAAAACGTCAAGTCCGGCACCGGCGATCCGGCGCTCCCCCAGCGCATCAATCAGTGCCGCCTCGTCAACAACGTCGCCTCGTGCCGTATTGATCAGGAACGCCTCCTGCCGCATCGTGGCAAGGCGTCCGGCATTGATGATGTGCTTGTTTTCTGCACCACCCGGACAATGCAGAGACACGAAATCTGCTTGCGCCATGACCTCCTCGATCGTGTCGAACTGGAGCGCGCCAAGAGATCGCAACTCCTCGTCGTGCTGGAGAGAGCGGTTGTAAAAGACAATGTTCATGCCGAAGCCGAAACGGGCGCGCCGTGCCGTTGCGCGACCGATGCGGCCCATCCCCACGATGCCCAAGGTCTTCCCGGATACCTTTCGTCCGACCATGTGAGTGGGACACCATCCGGCCCACTCGCCATCGCGCAACTGCCGTTCCCCTTCTCCGGCCCGCCGGGCGACCATCAGCATAAGCGTTATGGCAAGATCGGCCGTACAGTCGGTCAGCACTCCTGGCGTGTTGGTCACCATAATGCCGGCTTGGCGGGCGGCATCGATGTCGATATGGTTGAAGCCGACCCCGAAATTGCCGAGAAAACGCACCCGTGGACTCGGCGGAAAAACCGCCGCTGGCAGCCGATCGCTGACGGTCGGCAGCACCACGTCGAAGTCCCGAAATGCGTCCATCAGCTCATGCTCGGACAGCGGGATGTCGGCGACGTTCAGTTGGGCGCGAAACCGCTCGACGAGGATCTTCTCCACGCGAGCCGGCCAGCGGCGCGTTACGAGCACACGCATGGCTGTCAGGCGGCTTGTCTGGCGCCGGAAAGAGTACTAGCGACGGTCGGGCCGAAGGCTGCCGGTGTCGGCACGATAGTCACGCCGCATTCCTTCAAGATCTCAACTTTTTCTTGCGCCGACTCGCCAAAGGCCGAAATGATTGCGCCGGCGTGCCCCATCCGTTTGCCCTTCGGCGCCGAAAGACCCGCAATATAGGCGATGAGGGGTTTCTTCATATTGTCGCGTGCCCAAAGGGCGGCTTCAGCCTCTTGTGGTCCGCCGATCTCGCCGATCATCACCACGGCGTCGGTCTCTGCATCGCCCTCGAAATATTCGAGAACGTCACGAAACGAAGAGCCGTTGATAGGATCACCACCAATGCCCACGCTGGTCGATACGCCGATTCCCAGCGCCTTCATCTGCGAAGCGGCTTCGTAGCCGAGCGTCCCAGACCGCCCGACGATGCCGACACTGCCTGGGAGGTAAATCGACCCCGGCATGATGCCCATAAGCGCCTTGCCCGGTGAAATGATGCCGGCGCAGTTGGGGCCGACCAGCCGCATCCTGTCGTCAAAACGGTAGCGGCGCATGTAGCGCTTCACGCGCATCATGTCTTGGGCGGGAATGCCGTCCGTGATGCACACGCACAGCCTTAATCCCGCGTCGGCCGCCTCCATGATCGAATCGGCCGCGAAAGGAGGGGGAACGAAGACGATGCTGGCATCGGCACCCGTTTCGCGCACCGCACCCTTGACCGTGTTGAATACCGGGAGACCGAGATGGGTCTGTCCGCCCTTTCCCGGCGTCACTCCGCCGACCACCTTTGTTCCGTATTTCAACATATCCTGGGCATGAAATGAGCCGATCTTGCCGGTAAATCCCTGCACGATCACCCGCGTGGTCTCATTGAGTAGAATTGCCATTTGTCCAACCTCCCTTTCACGCTGCCTTGGACTTGACAGCACGCCACGCGGCAACGGCCTTGTCGGCGGCTTCGGCCAGCGTGTCGGCCACGATCACAGACTCTCCCGATTGGCTGAGAATGCGCCTGCCTTCCTCCACATTCGTGCCAGCCAGCCGCACGACTAGCGGCATCTCTATGCCGACTTCGCGAATAGCCTTGACGACGCCTTCCGCCACCCAGTCGCAGCGGTTGATACCGGCGAAGATGTTGACCAATATCGCCTCGACGTTCTTGTCGGCGAGGACGGCTCGAAAGGATTTCGCCACCCGCTCCGGCGAGGCGCCACCGCCGATATCGAGGAAATTTGCAGGTTCGCCGCCGGCGATCTTGATCATGTCCATTGTGGCCATGGCGAGTCCGGCGCCGTTGATGATGCAGCCGATATTTCCGTCGAGACCCACATAGGAAAGTCCACGATCGCTGGCGAACGTCTCGCGTGGATCCTCCTGCGACTTGTCGCGCAGTTCCGAGATTTCGGGCCGGCGAAACAGCGCGTTTTCATCGAACGACATCTTGGCGTCGAGCGCGAGCAGTTGGCCGTCCTTCGTCACGACCAGAGGATTGATTTCCAGCATGGACGCGTCGAAGTCGCGGAAGACTCGATAGGAGCCCATGATCGTGTCGGTCGCCTTGCTGATAAGCGCCGTTTCAAGGCCCAGCCCGAAGGCGATTTCGCGCGCCTGGAACTGCTGCATGCCGGTGCCGGGATCGACTGTCGCGCGAATGATGGAGTCCGGTTCCTTTTCAGCGATCTCCTCGATTTCCATGCCGCCTGATCCGGAGGCCACGATCATCACGCGCTCGGCCTTACGGTCGAGCACGAATCCGAGATAGAGTTCCTGGGCTATATCGACACCCTCCTCGACATAGAGGCGCGACACGAGCTTCCCCCTCGGTCCGGTCTGGTGGGTCACCAGCCGCCGACCGAGCATGGTTTCGGCAGCTTCGGAAACTTCTTGATCGGTCTTGCAGACGCGGATACCGCCGGCCTTGCCGCGGGCCCCGGAATGGATCTGCGCCTTCACGACCCAGCGGGAACCGCCCAGTTCGTTGGCGCGATAGGCCGCCTGCTCGGGACTGTAGGCGAGGCCACCCCGGGGTACGTGAACTCCCTGACGTGCCAGGAGTTCCTTGGCCTGGTACTCGTGAATATCCATCGGTTCCCCCTATGCCGCTTCGGCATTTTTCTTTTCGATCGCGTCCTGCATCGCGATGACGTTGCGCGCCATTCGTTCGGACGCAGCGTCAACCATCTTGCCGTCCAGGGCGGCTGCTCCGTGGCCCTTTTCCTCGGCCTCCTTCAGCACCTCAAGGATGCGCCTTGCCCGCGCCACTTCCTTCGGCTGCGGGGAGAAGACTTCGTTGGCGAGGTCGATCTGGGAGGGATGGATCGCCCATTTGCCTTCGATACCGAGCGCCGCGGCACGTCGTGCGGCCGCGATGTAGGCTTCGGGATCCGAGAAATCGCCGAACGGCCCGTCTATCGGACGCAAGCCGTAAGCGCGGCATGCTACCGTCATGCGCGCCAACGCGGCATGCCACTGATCGCCCGGATAATCCGGGTTCAACCCTCCGATCGAAACGGTGCGCGCCTTGCAACTTGCAGCATAGTCGGCCACTCCGAAATGCAAGGCCTCCAGCCTGCCGCCAAAGGCGGCGATCGCCTCGACGTTGGCCATGCCGAGCGCGGTCTCGATAAGCGCTTCCAGGCCGACGCGCGTGGTGAACCCCTTGGCAGTCTCGATCTGCTCCACCAGGGCCTCGACCATATATAGATCGGCCGGAACACCGACTTTCGGCACGAGGATTGTGTCCAGGCGGTCACCCGCCTGTTCCATGACATCGACCACGTCGCGATACATGTAGTGCGTGTCGAGACCGTTGATACGGACCGAGACGGTCTTGCCGCGAGCGCGCCAGTCGATTTCGTTTAGGGCACGTATGATGTTCTGCCGGGCCCGTTCCTTGTCGGGCGGGGCGACGGCATCCTCGATGTCGAGGAAAATGAAGTCGGCGGCGCTTGATGCCGCCTTCTCGATCATCTCGGGGTTCGACCCCGGTACGGCGAGTTCGCTGCGCTGCAGGCGCGGCCTGCGCAAGTGATGAAGTGTGTGACTCACGTTCTCCTCCGGCTCTCACGCGGCCTTGGCGACGGGCAGCACGCCGGTCTGACGGAAGTGCTCTACTGCCGCGCCGACCCCGGAGCCCGGTTTGATTCTGACGCCGCAGTCGATCAGGGCCATTTCGGCGGCCGCAAGCGCGCCGCAGATCATCACCTCGTTCAGCCAGCCAAGATGCCCGATGCGGAACACCTTGCCGGCGACCTTATTCAGGCCGACGCCGAGGGACGTCTGATACTTGGAGTAGGCAGTCCGTACGATCTGTGCACTGTCTATGCCCTCGGGGACGACTATCGCGCTCACTGTATCGGAATGCCATTTTGGCGCCTTGGCACACAGATTGAGCTCCCACGCGTTGACCGCCTTGCGCACCCCTTCCGCCATCCTGTGGTGGCGGGCAAAGATGTTCTCCAATCCTTCCGCGGCGATCAGGTCGAGTGAGACACGCAGCCCACGCAACAACTGTGTGGCCGGCGTATACGGGAAGTAGCCGCCGTCATTCGCCTTGATCATGTCCTCAAAGGAGAAGAAACAGCGGTGGTGTTTGGCTCGTCCAGACGCCTCCAGCGCCTTGGTGCTTACCGAGAGAAAGCCGAGCCCAGCCGGCAGCATAAAGCCCTTCTGCGAACCGCTGACGGCGCAATCGATGCCCCACTCCTCCTGACGGAAGTCGATCGAGCCGATCGAGGACACCCCGTCAACAAACAGCAGGGCGGGATGCTTTTCCGCGTCAAGCGCGGAGCGCACGCCAGCGATGTCGGAAGTAACGCCGGTCGCCGTCTCGTTGTGGGTTGCGAAGACAGCCTTGATGCGGTGCTGCGGGTCGGCGCGCAGCTTCTCCGCATAGATTTCGACCGGCACGCCTGTGCCCCATTCGCACTCGACGACATCGACGACCAGACCGAAACGTTCTGCCATGTCCACCCAAAGGTGCGAAAACTGGCCGAAGCGGGACATCAGGACGTGGTCGCCGGGCGACAGCAGGTTCTCCATCGCCGCTTCCCACGCACCGGTTCCGGAAGAGGGGTAGATGAAAACTCGCCCTGTGTCGTTTTTGAAGACCCGCTTGATGTCGTTGAACAGAGGCAGGGTGAAGGCCGGAAAGTCGGGCGCGCGCATGTCTTCCATCGGAAGATTCATCGCCTGCCGAACTTGCTCGGGAATATTTGTCGGACCTGGAATGAAGAGATGAGTGAAGCCAGCCACGACGGTTCCTCCCCGGCTCGGTTTGTCATCCGGATTGGAGGTTCTGCACGCGTTCGGAACAACACCTTGCCGGGTAGAAACTCGATGGTGGAGGGGTAGTGCAAGCCTACCCGAGGGGGCAGCGACTCAGATGGTGCGTCGTCGTTTTTCGCTCGCATACAGGGCTACGGCCATCGCCCGATTGCGCACGTCGAGCTTGTCGTAGAGGTTCTTCAGATGGTACTTTACGGTGTTTTCTGAAATTCCCGTGCGGGTGGCAATCTGAAGATTGGTCCACCCATCTGCCAACACGGAGAGGAGTTCCCGTTCGCGCACGGTCAAGCACGAAAGGGGCGAGTCGTTGATTTTTGTCACGTCGATGTAGGGGATACAGATTCTGCCGTGCGCGACGGCCTGAATTGTGTCGAACAGGATGGCCGGATCATCAAACTGAAAGCAGAAGCCGTGTGCGCCAAGGCGCACCGCCTGCTTCAGGATGCCGATGTCGTGGTCGTTCGAGAAGATTGTGACCCTCGTCGGCAGGCCCCGTTCCTGTATGGCGGCCAGCACGTCCGCTCCATCCATGTCGGCAAGCTTCCAACCCACAACTGCGACATCGAATTCCGCCCGCTCGGACGCAGCCTGTAGCAAGGCCGACCCGGCCTGCACGCATTCGGCCAGGGCAAAACGTGGATCACGTTCAATCATTTCCCGAAGCGCCGAAAGGACCAGTGGATTGCGCTCGGCAATGAGGACGCGAACTACGGTCTCCTCCACCATATGACACCTGACCTACGAGCGTTTCCCTGCCACGGTCCTTGTTCAATCGCGAACCGTATGATCGGCATTCTGCACAAAACAGACTAACCTGTCTATTATTTGTCTTGTTGCACGGTTGGTATCACAGACGTTTTCAGTTCTGAGCGTGAGACACTTCCAGGCTTTTTCAGCCATTTCGTATATGCAGCATGGTCCTTCTTACGCGACCGGATGGTCCTCTTCCGCTGATACACCGATGAAATTTATAGACAGGTCTGTCTCATCAAGCTATGTGTCCCGTCAATCAGAAAGAAGATGGGAGGGAGCCTGATGGCCGAATTGAAGAGCGATATCCAGATCGCGCGCGCCGCTGACAAGAAGCAGATCCAGGAGATCGGCGCCAAGATCGGGATTCCGACAGAGCACCTGCTGCCCTACGGTCACGACAAGGCCAAAGTCTCCGCCGAGTTCATCAAGGAGAAGCGCGGCGGCAAGGACGGCAAGCTGATCCTGGTCACCGCCATCAACCCGACGCCGGCGGGCGAAGGCAAGACCACGACCACGGTCGGTCTCGGCGACGGCCTGAACCGCATCGGCAAGAAGGCGATCGTGTGCATCCGTGAGGCCTCGCTCGGGCCGAACTTCGGCATCAAGGGTGGTGCGGCCGGCGGCGGCTATGCCCAGGTCGTGCCGATGGAGGATATGAACCTCCACTTCACCGGCGATTTCCACGCCATCACCACCGCGCACAATCTGCTGTCGGCGTTGATCGACAACCACATCTACTGGGGCAACGAGCAGAACATCGACACGCGCCGCGTCGCCTGGCGCCGCGTCATGGACATGAACGACCGCGCGCTGCGCGAGATCATCTGCTCGCTCGGTGGCGTCGCCAACGGCTACCCGCGCGAGGCCGGCTTCGACATCACCGTCGCCTCCGAGGTGATGGCGATCCTGTGCCTCGCCACCGACCTCAAGGACCTGGAGAAGCGGCTCGGCGACATCATCATCGCCTATCGCCGCGACAAGAGCCCGGTCTATGCCCGCGACATCAAGGCCGATGGCGCGATGACGGTGCTGCTCAAGGACGCCATGCAGCCGAACCTCGTGCAGACGCTGGAGAACAACCCGGCCTTCGTGCATGGCGGCCCCTTCGCCAACATCGCGCATGGCTGCAACTCGGTCGTCGCTACGACGACGGCGCTCAAGCTCGCCGACTACGTGGTGACCGAGGCCGGCTTTGGCGCCGACCTCGGCGCGGAAAAATTCTTCGACATCAAGTGCCGCAAGGCGGGCCTGAAGCCGGCGGCCGCCGTCATCGTCGCTACCGTTCGCGCCATGAAGATGAACGGCGGCGTCAAGAAGGAAGACCTCGGCAAGGAGAACGTCGAGGCGGTGAAGAAGGGCTGCGCCAATCTCGGTCGCCACATCGAGAATGTGAAGCAGTTCGGCGTGCCGGCCGTCGTCGCCATCAACCACTTCACCACCGACACCGAGGCCGAGATCCAGGCGATGAAGGATTTCGTGGCGGCCCAGGGCGCCGAGGCGATCCTGTGCAAGCACTGGGCCAAGGGCTCGGAGGGCATCGAGGAGCTGGCGCACAAGGTCGTCCAGATCGCTGAAAGCGGCGCCTCGCAGTTCTCGCCGCTCTATCCCGACGATATGAAGCTGTTCGACAAGATCGACACGATCGTCAAGCGCATCTATCGCGGCTCCGAGGCCATCGCCGACAAGGCGGTGCGCGACCAGCTCAAGGCCTGGGAAGACGCCGGCTACGGCAACCTGCCGGTCTGCATGGCGAAGACGCAATATTCTTTCTCGACCGATCCGGGACTGCGCGGCGCCCCGACCGGGCATGTCGTGCCGGTGCGTGAGGTGCGCCTGTCGGCCGGCGCCGGCTTCGTCGTGGCTATCTGCGGTGAGATCATGACCATGCCGGGCCTGCCGAAGGTGCCGTCGTCGGAGAAGATCTTCCTGAACGACGCCGGGTACATAGAAGGTTTGTTTTGAAAGGCCGAACGAAGAGAAAGCTCTTGGGCCACTCCTCATTCATTTCAACTGCTGCAACCCAAACGATAACAGATCGACCAACAAACCGAGGAAAGTCTGGCTGTATATCTCCCAATGTTCCGGGTTTATTCGTAGACCGGGAAACGACGCGTCAAGAAGGCAACGGTGTCTCGCACCTCGGCTTCGAGAGGAGCATTTCCATCGTCGCCGTCGCGCGCTAGTCCCTTTGCCACTTTCAGGATCAGCTCGCCAACAAGCTGGAATTCATCCTTTCCGAAGCCGCGGGTCGTGCAGGCTGGAGTTCCAAGCCTGATGCCGGACGTTGTGTTCGGGGGCTGAGGGTCAAACGGGATACCGTTCTTGTTGCAGGTCAGATGAGCTCGACTTAGTGCCGCCTCCAGCGCCTTGCCGGTCAGAGCACATCTGCGCAAGTCAACCAGCATCAGATGGGTGTCGGTTCCACCGGAAACGATGTCCAGTCCGCCCTCTCGTATCGCATCAGCGAGCGTCCGCGCATTGTCGACTACTGCCTTTGAGTAGTCCTTGAACTCAGGACGAAGGGCTTCGCCGAACGCGACCGCCTTGGCAGCGATAACGTGCATTAGCGGACCGCCTTGAAGTCCCGGAAAAACGGAAGCGTTGATCTTTTTTCCGAGATCTTCGTCTTTCGACAAAATCATCCCGCCGCGAGGACCGCGAAGAGTTTTGTGCGTGGTGGTCGTTACCACGTGGGCGTGTTCGAGAGGATTGGGATGCACACCACCCGCCACGAGGCCCGCGAAATGAGCCATGTCGACCATTAGTTTCGCATCCACCTCGTCCGCTATTGTTCGGAAGGCCGCGAAGTCGATGATGCGCGGATAGGCCGAGCCACCGGCCAGGATGATCTTGGGCCTGTGTTTTTGGGCGAGGTCGCGGACTTCGTCCATGTCTATACGGTGATCGTCCGCTCGCACGCCGTAGGAGACAACGTTGAACCACTTGCCGGACTGGTTCACCGGCGCGCCGTGGGTAAGATGACCGCCGGCGGCGAGATTCAGACCGAGAAAAGTATCGCCTGGCTGCATGAGAGCCATAAACGCCGCCTGGTTCGCCTGGCTCCCTGAGTTCGGCTGCACGTTCACGTACGTGCAGTTGAAAAGTGCTCTCGCCCGCTCGCGCGCTAGGTCTTCCGCTTCGTCGACGAACTGGCAGCCGCCGTAGTACCGGCGGCCTGGATAGCCTTCGGCATACTTGTTCGTCAGGACCGATCCCTGTGCTTCAAGAACGGCGCGCGAGACGAGGTTCTCGGAGGCGATCAGCTCGATTTCGTCACGTTGCCGGCCGAGTTCTCTTGAGATGATTGCAGCGAGTTGGGGATCGGAGTTCGCGGCTCCGAAGTGGAAGAAGCGAGCTTGTGAGGTGCCTATACCGGGCCTGGCAGGCATTTCCATATTGTGGCTCCCGTAGCTTTAGCCGGTCCAACCGAGGCCGGCTGAGATGCAGTTGATGGAAAGAAGGAGAGCGTTGACCGAGTGCTTCGGAGCGGGCACTTCCGGGGTGTGGGAGCGAACCTCGCGGAGCAAGTCCACCTGCAATCGGTGTACGCCGTCCATCTGAGGCCTGGTGCGGTCAACCTGTCGTTTGAATGCGGGGAACCGCACCGACAAGTCTGCCGTTTCGATGATCCGCTCGATAGTTGCGACAGTCAGTTCGCGCTCCCGCGCAATCCTCGAAAATATGGTCTCGCGCGCTGTAGCGTCCGCTACGAGGTCGGCATAGAGGCGCCCGATGCCGAGATCCGTTTGATATAGGGTCTTCTCAACCTCGTCGACGATCAGCCTGAAGAAGCGGGACCGCTCGAACATCTGCCTGAGAAGGTCGAGTCCACCCTGGCCGCGCACATCGAGAAACGACTTGAACGCCGTGCCCATGCCATACCAGCCCGTGATCAGGTGGCGATTCTGGCTCCAGGCGAATACCCATGGAATAGCGCGCAGGTCCGCGATATCTCGGGCACCAAAGCGCCTTGCTGGCCGCGAGCCGATCTTGAGAAGCGACAGTTCCTCGACCGGACTGGCCTGGTTGAAATAGTCGATGAACCCCGGCTCGGCGAGGAGCCCGGCATATGCCGCCTGCGACATGCCGGTCAAAGCGCCCAGCGCTTCCTCGAACTCCGGCACGTCTTTCAGGGCTCCCTCGCTGTCGGACTTCATCGTGTGCGCGAGAACCGCCGCCGACAGGATTTCGAGGTTGTGCAGTGCCGTTCCGCGGTTTGCGAACTTAGCCGAGACGACTTCGCCCTGCTCGGTCACGCGCATCGATCCGGCGATTGTGCCGGGGGGCTGCGCGGCGATGGCGCGGCCCGTAGGTGCGCCGCCCCTGCTCACCGATCCGCCGCGACCATGAAAAAAAGTAATCCGGATGCGGTGCTTCGATCCGATCTTCGTTATCTGCTTCTGGGCTTTCGCCAATTCCCAGTTTGAAGCGAGGAAGCCGCCGTCCTTATTGGAGTCCGAATAGCCGAGCATGACTTCTTGCCGGCTGCCAAACTGAGCGATCGACCGCCGCGCGATCGGCACCGAGAACAGATCTTCGAGGATCGTCGAGGCTCCCTGAAGATCAGCGATCGTCTCGAACAACGGGACAATTTTGATGCCAACGGTGCCGCCGTCTTCCCCATCGCCGAGCCTTGCCCAACGTGCCAGCAGGTACACTGCGAGCAGGTCGTCAGCCGACTGCGTCATGCTCAGAATAAACGGGCCGACGCCGAGCCTGTCGCGGTTGCGGACGTCGCGAATAGTGTCCAGTAGGTCCACCAACTCGCGCGATTCCGTCGACAATTCGAGACTTCTGAGATCGCGTGCGGAGCCTGACCGCAGTTCTTGCCGAAGGCGCTGCGACCATTCCTTGGCACCAGGCTGGATCGCGTCGCCGCCATCGAGAATGGCGAAAATCTCGCGGAGGACGCGATTCACGACCATTGAATTCTGCCGGATGTCAAGCGTCGCCGCGTGAAAGCCGAAAGTCTCTATGCGCTGAAGAAGCGGCCTTATGAGACGCCGCGCCGCAGCCCCGGCTTCGAGGTCCTCAAGCGCTCGCAAAAGAACCGCCACATCCTTGCGGAACAATTCGGCGTTGACATAGGGCTCGGCCGGATTTGCGCTGGGGTCCAATGTCGCGGCAAGACGCGCCTGCAGCGCGCTCGCATATTGGCGCATCGGCTCTTCGGCGTTTCGGCCGGAGATAGCCGCACCATCGCCTGATTTTGCAATCAGGCCGGAAAGTGCGTCGAAGAAGGACTGTGGCGGCCTGACCACGTTGGCGCTGACGCTGAGAACCGAAGTCAACCTGCGGAGCGGCTCCATATAAGACGAAATTGCCGCGTTCCGATAAGCATCGAAGGCCGAGCGGGTGACCGTGGCGCTAACATTAGGATTGCCATCCCGGTCGCCGCCTATCCAGGAAGCGTAGCGCAGGAACGCGGTTGGTCTCAAAGCGTATTCGGCGAAATGCCTGCGTAGACCTGCCTCAAGCGCGTCGTAGATCTGCGGCGTGGCCTCGAAAAGAACCTCGCGGAAAAAATGCAGCCCCCATGCCACCTCGCGCTCGACAGTTGGCCGTTCTAGTCGCAATTCCCCCGTCATCCAGAGCAATTCAATCTCCGCGCGCATGTCCTCCACGAGCCTGTCCCGTTCGCGGGGGGCCCAGCGCTGCTGTTCGAGTTCGGTCAGCTTCCGGTAGATACGGCGATGAGCCTCAAGGACCGTGACTCGCTTGGCCTCCGTCGGATGCGCTGTGATCGTCGGGCCGACCTGAAAGGATTCGAGCGCCGATTGCAGATCGCTCGCGCCGTAGCCCGCTCGCGCAAGTCCTCCTATAACATTGGAGAAGGAGCCCACCACCGCATCAGAGCTGCCGGACCGCTCGATCGCGCGGCGAGTGCGCACACTGATCAACTCGCCTGCAATTGCCAGTAGTTGAAACCAGATGCCGATCGCCTGCAAGGCCGGTATGCGCCGCGATGCTTCTATTTCGCTTATTGGAAGTGATCCTTGCAGCACTGGTGGCAGAATCGGGTCGCGTGCCTGCGCAACCGAACTGAGCAAAGAGAGCAGCAGGCCGCGCACGTCTTCATGCGCCAATCGATCCCTTTCGACGTTCTCGGCCACCGACCCAACAGAGTTGTCGTCGAAAACTATCTGCCGGTCGGCAACCGAGCGCATGCTTCCTCCCAGCGCTGAACTTCGCCCCACCGTATTGAAGTTTCATAGAGACACGTTGCAATCGCCCGCCTGGATAGGTTTTTTGCTCTATCAGGTAGTGGAAGCCCGCCCGGACGGGCGTTGGCCATCTGCGACGGGATTATTCATGGCCGTTGCGTCAGAGAGCGGCTCGACCGCTCTCGTCCAGGTGCCGGCGATTTGTACAGATCAGTCTATATTTTCTGGGACAAATGATGCTGGTGTGCTACCATATGATTCTGGCAGGGCGAATAGGAGGCCGATGAGATGTTGTATGCTCTTTCGAATCTGGACGAAGGAAACCTCAGGGCGATCCAAGGCCTTGAGAAAGATCTGGGCCTTTCAGTCATTGCCGTAACAGGCGTTGAGGTAGAAGCTCCCGTCCTTGAGGAAGAGAAGCTCCAGAAGGTTCAGCAGCTTGAAAAGGAGCTCGGGGTCGTTTTAGTGGCCGTCAAGCAGCACTAAGCTTCTGCCAAGGACATTTAGCCAACCACCTCTGCAAGCTCATCTCGCATCTCGCTCTCGAAAACATCGCCAACCGCAAGCCCATGAGATTTGGCAAAGGCGGCGGCTGACGACTTCTGGCCGGACTCGGTGCGGACTTTGCCGATCTCGACCGTCCCACCCTGCGCGGCGATGCTTATGGTCTGGTCGCCGATTGCGGTGATCGTGCCGGGTTTGCCCCCTACGTCGCCGAAGCGGCGCACGGCGTGCTTGCGGCTCTCGAAGAGCCGGACCCTCTGGCCGAGCACCGTCGTCCAGGCGCCGGGTGCCGGATCGCATCCGCGGATCAGGTCGTGCAGGAAATCGAGATGCATGTGCCAGTTGATCTCGGCCTCACCATCGCGGCACCAGCCCTCGTAGGAGGCTGCGTCCTCATCCTGAACGGTTTCCGTGTGGCGTCCGGCGACGACCAGATCGGCCGCCTCCAGCATCGCTTCGACGCCGAGCGGGAACAGACGATCGAAATAGACGGTACCCAGCGTGTCGTCAGGCCCGATGGCGACACGCTTTTGCAAGATGACCGGCCCCTCGTCGAGACCGTCGTTCGGACGGAAAATGGTGATGCCGGTTTCTTTCTCACCCTTGATGATCGGCCAATTGATCGAGCTCGGCCCGCGATATGCTGGAAGCAGCGAGGGATGATACTGGATCGTGCCATGCTTCGGGATGTTGACGAAGGCCTGCGGCGCGAACTGCAGGACATAGGCCATGACGGCGAGGTCGACGTCCAGCGCCCGTAGCGCCCCTTCCGCGGCGGGGCTCTTGAGGTTTGGAAGCTGGAATAGCCTGAGCCCATGCTCCTCGGCTGCGAGCCGGAGCGGATCGGCGCGCGCGCCGGACTTCTCCGGAGCGCAGAACACGCCGGCCACTTCGTCGCTACGCGCCAGGAAGGCTTCCAGGACGCTCTTGCCGAAGGCCTGCTGGCCGATGATCGCGATCCGCATGCTGTTCTCCTTGAATTCGGACAAGCCTTTCCCATGCCGAATGCCAAAGGCAGCGGCCGGATCGGCGTCGGTTGATGGAAACGCCACTCCGGCCAAAACCGGAGTGGCGGGGCGTCAGCGGCCCGTGTTGATCCAGACGGCCTTCGGTTCGGTGAAATTATCGATCGCGGCGTCGCCATGCTCGCGGCCGAAACCGGAATCGCGCGACCCACCCCAGGGCAGGCGTATGTCGGTCGGACCGTAGGTGTTGACCCACACCGTGCCTGCCTTCAGCTTCTTGGTGAAGCGGTGCGCACGGGCTATGTCGCCGGTCCACACGCCAGCTGCCAGGCTATAAACCGTGCCGTTTGCTATGCGGATGGCGTCCTCGTCATCCTTGAACGGGATGACGGCCGCGACGGGCCCGAAAATCTCCTCCTGCGAAATGCGCATCTCGTGGCGCACGCCAGCAAAGACCGTGGGTTCGACGAAATAGCCGGCATCGCCGCGTCTGGCGCCGCCGGTCACTATGGATGCGCCCTCGTTGCGGCCGATGTCGATATAGTTCAGCACCCGCTGCATCTGCACTTCCGACACGACCGGTCCCATGGCGGTCGATGCGTCCAGGGGGTCGCCAATGCGGGTCGACTTCGCGCGCGCGGCCAGTCGCTCCACGACTTCGTCGTAAACGCTCTCATGCGCCAGGATACGCGAGCCCGCAGAGCAGACCTGTCCCGTGTTGAAGAAGATGCCGGAGCCTGCCGCCTTTACCGCCGCGTCGATGTCTGCATCCGAAGAGATGATATTCGCCGACTTGCCGCCGAGTTCCAGCGTCACGCGTTTCAGATTGCCGGCGGCGCCCTGCAGGATCTGACGGCCGACCACGGGCGAACCGGTAAAGGTTACCTTGTCGACATCGGGGTGATCGACGAGTGCCTGGCCCGCAACCTTGCCGAAGCCGGGCACGACGTTGAGCACCCCGGCGGGCAGGCCGGCCTCGAGCGCCAACTCGCCGATCTTGAGCGCGGTGAGCGGCGTCACCTCGGCCGGCTTCAACACCACCGTGCAACCGCAGGCGAGCGCCGGCGCGATCTTCCACATGCCGATCATCAGTGGGAAGTTCCATGGGATGATGGCCCCGACCACGCCGAGCGGCTCGCGTACGGTATAAGTCAGTGCGTCCGGCCGGGCAGGAATGACCTGCCCGCTTATTTTGTCGGCCATGCCGGCATAGTAGGTCAGCGTGTCGAGGACGGCCGGCAGATCCTGACGACGAATGGCGGAAACCGGCTTGCCGGAATCGAGGCTTTCTAGCCGGACCAGTTCGTCCTCGTCGCGGCGGATCAGATCGGCGAGCTTCAAGAGCAGCGCGCCGCGCTCGGAGGCCCTCATGTGGCTCCAGGCGCCCTCGAAGGCGGCCCGCGAGGACCGCACGGCGGCGTCGATGTCGGCGACGCCGGCTTCCGCCACCGTGGCCAGCACCTCGCCGGTCGCCGGGTTCAGCGTCTGGAACGTGCCGCCGGACGCGGACGCCGTTCGATGCCCGTCTATCAGCAGCCTGTTGGTGTTGTCGGCGATCCGGTCGAGCAAGGCAAACCTCACATATGAAATGCATTTCATATCTCAAGAAACCGGCCGCAACTCAACGTTACCGGTCGAGAGATTGCAGCAAAGCTATTCTTGCCTTAAAATATTGGGAATATGAAATCTTCTGCCGAACAGCCAGCGACGAGATATGCACTGCGAACCCTATGCTAATCATCACAATATATGAATTGCACATCATATCCGACTCCGAGGCGAGAGGCGCATGATCCAAGTCGAGATCGAGCCGGTCTGGCGATTCAAACGGCGCGAAGACAGCCGGTCCCTGCGAATCATGCTGGACTTCCTCGCCGAGATCAGAACGACTGGAAAATTGACATCGGCTGCCGACCGGGCGGAAGTTTCCTATCGGCACGCCTGGAACTTGATCGAGAAATGGTCGGAATTCTTCGACATGCCGCTGGTGGTGCGGAAGCAGGGAAGCGGAACCCAGCTCACGCCTTTCGGAGACAAGCTGGTCTGGGCCGGGCAGCGCCTGGAGGCACGTCTGCGGCCATTGCTACAAAATCTGTCACAAGAGTTGGAAACCGAGATCAATCAAATGCTCCCGCGTGGACCTCTCGTGCTGCGTGTCCATGCGAGCCACGGCTTCGCCGTCCCCAAACTGCGCGATCTGCTCAGCCGCGAACCGGATATCGATGTCGATTTCCGCTATGTTAGCAACCAAAGCTCGCTTGCTTCGCTGGCCCACGATGGTTGCGACCTCGCCGGCATGCATCTGCCTCAGGGCGAATTGCGCAGGCGTGTCATCGCCGCCAGTAAGGGATGGCTAACGCCGAGTGCCCACCGGGTGATCGGCTTCGTTACGCGGGAAGTCGGCCTGATTGTTGCACAGGGCAACCCCCACGGTATCACTTCAATCAATCAACTGCCTGATGGAAACATCCGCTTCGTAAACCGGGATCCAGATTCCGGAACACGTCAACTGTTTGAACATCTCCTAGCTCAACAAAAAATCGACGGCACCCGCATCAACGGATACGAGCATGCCGAATTCACACATGCAGCTGTCGCCGCCTACGTTGCCTCAGGAATGGCTGACGTAGCCTTCGGGGTGGAGGCGGCAGCCGCGCAATTCGGTCTCGATTTTGTACGGGTACTGACGGAGGACTACTTCTTCGTCTGCCGCAAAGACATTCTTGAGGTGGATGCCGTCAGACGTGTACTCGAGGTCATGCGGAGCAGCGACTTCTACGACGCCATCTCGCGAATCCCCGGCTATAGGGTGAAAGACGCCGGGATGGTCAAAACGATTGGTGAGGTTTTTCGCCGGTCGGAATAGACCCCCTCTTGCGGAACTCTTGAAATTAAGGGCATGCCACCAAATGGACAGACCCGTCTGCCTCTTGTGTGCAGAAAGCTAGGATGTTGTAGTGAGGCCGACGATTTCGAGGTCTTAGTGGCAAATGGGATCTACAACTGAATCGGACACGGGCAAATTACCAGACGATCAGCTCGTTAGTTGGCGTGATCGTTCGTAGATTGCGGTGAGAGGCGCACCTGAAGGAGCTGTTCGACAGGAAAAAGTCGCGAGAAGTCTAAGCACTCGAACCGGGAATAGAGTTGCCCATGGCGGTCATTTCCGCCTGACATTGGTCAAGGCGTTTGTAGTCAGCCTGAGATTGCAAAGGGGTGGTTGTCGTCTGCCGACGCAGTGATAAAGACGGTCAAAATCAGCACAGAAGCGGGGATGATCTACAAGCTGGGGAAAGAACCTCTGCAACCACAAAATTTAGAACCGGAGATCGGGATTGTGAAAGTTTGGTTCGAGAACCTCATCAATGCTACTTCTATTGGAAGCTCGGACACACTGCTGAAAAGAATGCTGTCCGAACTGGCTTTTGAGCTTGGCTTTTCTGGATATGCATTTCCAAACGTGCGGCCGGTTAGTACGTACGCCGTTTCAAATTATCCGACGGATTGGCAGGCACGTTACCTCGCTCGCGACTACACGCTTGTGGACCCCGTGGTAGAAATGGCTCGAAAGACGATGAAGGCTTTCACATGGGCGGCAGGCAGTCCAAGACAAGCTGCTTCTAAGTCAGTCAGAACGTTCTACGCGGAAGCTGCGGACTTTGGCATCCGATCAGGGATCAGTATCCCTATTAGAACCGCATTTGGACATATGTCCATGCTCACCCTTGCTTCCAACAAGCAGTCTTTGTCGTTGAAGACTGATATCGATCAGATCGCCGCGGTCACATCCGTTGCGCTATTGCATGCCAGCTTTGAGCGTAACAAGGCTGAGCCGACCGCTGCGCGATCGGTCGAGTTGACGGCTAAGCAGGCGCTGTGCCTCAAATGGTCGGCCGAGGGCAAGTCGATGAGGGCAATCGCGACGATCGAGAACATGTCATACGGAAACGTCAATTTCCATATTAACAATGCAAAGAAGGCACTTGACGCGACGAGCCTCCCACAAGCCACTGCTCTCGCTACAAAACTCAAGCTGATCTAGAGCGTCTCGCGGTTTGCAGCTCGGCAGGAACGTCGGGGATGTAGCCGAGAACGTCGAGCAACGTCGACAGCAGCGCCTGGTGGGCGTGCAAGGCCATCATTGCGCTGACCCAGGCGAGCCGGGCTGCACCGACGGTCCTGTCATTCGCTTGCGGATTTTCGACATAGGGAGCTTCGAGCGCCTCTGCCTCGTCACGCAGGCGTCGATGCGTCCTGATTACCTCGACTGTGATGTGCTCCAGATCGCTCTTCGGCAGACCCTCGGCCAGGCCGACAACCGGTCTCAGCAGCAGTTTAGGCTCAGACCGAGCTTCGGTTACATAACCCATTGCAAACTCCCCCGGACGGTGTCCGCGGTGCGCCCCCGCCGACATGCATCCCTTGACCCCAAGCCGGGGGGTAGAAAACCGTGTCCACACGGTCCCGTGACCTTTAGCACCGAGGCACCTGGACATACGTCACAGGCCCCCGGCCATTGGCCAGAGGATCCTGGTGCCGTCACGGCCGACACCAACCGGTGGACAAGGGGTTTCTACACCCCGGGGCAGCGCGTACTACCCCGGTACCTCTATAACGAGGTGCGATCCCCATCGCCAGATCAAAGCTTTAGCCGAATTTGAGCAAAATTGAATGGGGCAGAACGTTGATCGTGGTACGACTATTTGGCGGGGCGTGGGTTCGGTCACCGCGCTCGAAATGTCCGGCGAATGCGAGCCGGCGCGCCGGGACGATGCCTGACTTGCAGATGTGAGAACATTGGCCGCGATGGGCTCAAGGAGCACGTCCGCCGATGCCAGACAGGTCGATGCGCATTCCTGCCTGGTTGGGATCATCCGCTGACGCCGCTTGGCCTCGCACCGGCTCGACTGAATCGGGCGCGATGTCATCCTCGCCTACCTGCGAGGAATTATCCTCCGTCGGCGCAGCAATTTCGACATCGCCGGGATCACGCTCGGAAAAGACGGCTTTCCCGTCGAAATACCCAGTCTTCCACGCATGGATCGCATCATCGAAGGCTTCGTCGACCGCGTTGCCATACCATTTCGTGACGATGCGATAGACCTTGCCGAACAGCGCCGTGCCCATGCGGATGTTCGCACAGGCGTCAACAAGATCGGCATCGAGTTCGGAGATGTCGGAAATACCGAGACCGGCGGGATACTGGGTGATGCCAACGCGGACCACAGCTTTGCCGACATGATCCCGCATGAGCGCCATTGCTTCGTCCGTCGTTGTCGGTTTCGGCAGCAGAACGAGCCGATCTCCCAAAGTGACAGTGACCGCGAGGGGATCGGGCGATCCAGCCTCGGCGATGAAGCGCTCGACGATCGTCACCTCGAGCGCCGGGTCGGCGCATGTCTCGATCAGGGCTGCATCGATCATCCCAGATATCCCGCTCAGATGTTGAAGGCGGTGACGAGCGGAATGCCGAAGAGCCGCGCCCAGGCCTCGGCGCTGGCTTTCTGGATGGCGACTATCGACGTCTCCTTTGTCCACCAGCCATTGCCGACGGCAACGATGACGCCCGGCGAATGGGCGGCCGACTGCAGGACCGGCCAAAGGATGAGCTGCTCGTAGCAGATCAACGGTGCGATCCTCGCGCCGTCGATCTCCGTGACCGGATTCGCAAAGAAGTGCGCCCTCGCACCGCCGCTTCCGCCGAGCCAAGGCCTCCATGGCTGCCACATGGAGACCGGGACCGGCATGCGTTCGCGGTAGAGGACTGCCGATGCGTCGGCCGAGATCCCGACCATGACGTTGTCGTAGCCGTCAGGCTCGACAATCGCCCCACCGGTCATCACGGTGAGAGGTGTACCACGCAGCTCTTTTTTCCAAAGCCGTTCCACCGTCGGCGACCAGAAGCCCAGTGCGCTTTCTGGAAGAATGACGACGCGGGCGCCCTCGCCCGCCTTCCGTTTTACGGCTCCAAGCAACTCCTGCTGCCGCTCCAGCGTGGCGTCACGGCCGAGGCTTTGCCCCAGCTCGAGATCGACGCCTGCCCATCCTGTCGGCGGGGTTAGAGTCGTCCAGGTCGCCGCCGACCAGAGCCAGAAGCCAGCCATGGCTAGTGCCGCAACCGGCCACCAACGCGTCGTCATGGTAAGCAGGCCGGCTGAGGCCGCCGCCAGACCCCACCATCCCCATTCTGGAAACACGACACCCGCGGCGGTGAGCGGATGCGCCCAGCCGACGATGCCGAAAGGTGGCACAGCCATCAGCACCGCCGCCGTAAGAAAGCTCAACGCCCTCCCCTTTCCCGGTCGACCTGTCCAGAACACCGTATGGATCAGGACAAACGCGGCCGACGCGGCAAACCACAGCGCCACTCCAGGGAGCGGATCGACGGCGTAGAAGTTGGCGACGCCCTGCGGCAGGCCACGAGAGGCAGCCAGGAAATACGCCGCCGACACCGCAGCCGCGACCAGACGCCTTGACGAACATGCCCATAACGCAGGGAACAGAAATGCGACCGGAAGGGCAAGCACGTTCCCGCTCCAGCCGACGACGCCGGTGACGATCGCCAAGACGATCAGCGCAGCTGCGTGCAGCCATTCAGGGATCCACGGTGAAGACCGGACGGGCGAGGCCGAGCACGCCGCTTTCCGGGATCGGTCCAAAGTACCGCGAGTCATAGGAGCCGACAAAATCCGAGTGCAGATAGAGGAAGCCGGTCGGGACGACGCCACCTGACCAGGCGTCGAGCGCCCTGCCCTCGGCGTCCGCGCGACGCATTTCGGAATGGTTGAGAGGCTGCCCGTCGACCGATACATGCTCGCCTATGTCGACCGCTTGGCCCTCCATCGCCACTACCGTTTTTATGAGTGGGCTGAACCAGTCGGGGCAAAGACCGCGGCGGACATAGCCGCGGGCGTATGCTGCGGCGAAGGCCGGCGTGATCGGCGGGCAGATGAAGACGAGATCGCCGTTGGCGACCGGTCGTTGCAGCGCCTCGATGCGCCACAGGCCGAGCGGATAGCTCGGCGTCAGATTGATACGCAAGCCGCCGAGCCAACCGGCGGCCGTCAGCGCGGACAGGAAGGCCGCTCCGGTGATGGCGAGTATGATGGCGCCGCGACGTCTCACTGCTTCAGCAACGAGCTCTGGCGTTGCGACAGGCGCAAATTCTCGCTCTGCTTCAGCGCTTCGGTCGTTCGCTCCTGGGCGGCGATCTGCTGGGCGGCGCGCATCACCGGCCAGGCTTCGGCGAGCTTCTGCTTCTCCGCCGGCGCCATGCCGTCGGCCACCTTGTCGAACAGCTTTCCGGATGGGCTTTTCGCCTCGCTCACCAGCAAGCTTCGTTGGCCAAAACGCTCGGCCACCGCCTTGGTGAAGCCGTCGATCTCGGTCTTGATCTCGCGATTGCTGACGGCGTAGCCGAGTGCTGCCGGCAGGTCGTTGCGGTCGATCGCGTCGCGCACGCGCTCCAGAACGCGATAGGCGTCGGACGAGAGCGCCGGTATGTCGATCGACGCGCGCCGGCGCACCGCCTGCTCCTCGGCCGCGATTTTCTCGCCGGCCGTCTGGCGAAGATCGAGATAGCGTTCGATGTCGCGCTTCAGCGCCGGGACATTCAGCTCGGCCACGCGCCGTTCCTCGCGCTGCGTCTTGCCGGCAAGAATGCCGGTTCCGCCCTTCAACGGCCCGATCGAGGCGGGTTCGCCGACGAGTTTCGCCAGCGTCTGCCGCGCGGTATCGCTGTTCGTCAGCACCGCGTCGAAATTCATCGCGCGGAAGGCCGTCTCCGGATCGGCGAACACGTAACGGAAGCGCGTCGAGACCTCCTCCCACTGCTTCTTCACGGCGGGGTCGGCATGAAGCTTCTCCTCGACAATGTCGGGAACGGATTTGGCGAACGTTTTGATGCCGGCGACCATGGGCCGTGCCTCCTTCAGTGAATGCGATTGTCCGGTGTCGAGCAGCCCGAGCCGGGCGCCGATCGCGCGCAGCCGATTTGCCGTGTCGGCAAGACGCTGCTTCTGGCGCAGCGTCCAGTCGAGCCGGTCGCGGACCAGCGTGCGGGCGACCTTGACGATGTGCATGCCGCGGTTCTCGGCGAAGCGCAGCGCCTGCCGGTAGAGCGTGCCGCGCTCGTAATCGAGCGTGGTTTCCTTGGCCCTCTTCCGTGACAGGATATGCTCAAGCCCGCCCGCCTTGGCGAAGGAGCGCTTGCCGTAATAGAGCGCCACATCCTCGCGATGGCGGGTCAACGCGACGTAGGTCAGGTGGCGATCCAGCGAGAGCGAAGCCAGCACCTTGACCCGGTCGACGGTCGCGCCCTGCGATTTGTGGATGGTCGTCGCATAGCCGTGATCGATATTGCGGTAGTGGCGCTGCTCGACCGCGACATGGCGTCGATCGGCGCCCTCTCCGAGCTCCGCGACTATGCGGCCGGGGGCCGCTTCGACGACACGCGCAATCATACCGTTCTTCACGCCGAGTGCGCCGTCGTTCTTCAGGAACACGATCTGGTCGCCAGCATCGAAGCTGCGCATCCCGTCTTCCGTCCGGAACGCGTGACCGGCTCCGACCACACCACGCTCGACCATCTTTTCGCGGGCAAGGCGATTGAGCTCGCGGACATCGCGGCGAAGATGCGCCAGGATCAGCGTCGACTTCGCCGGATCGTATTCAAGATCCCAGGCAGCGATCAGGCTGGTGATCGCCTGCGCCTTCAGCTTTTCTCCGATCACCTTGCCATGACCATTGTAGGCGCCGATGGCCTTGGCGACATTGCCACGCGCGAGGTCGAGCGATGCGGTGCGCATCCATTCCTCGCGTTGGCGATAGATGCGCTCCAGTTCGGCATAGCCGATGCGCTCGACAATGGCGCGGAAGGACGCGCCCGCCTCGATCGGCTGCAACTGCTCGGGATCGCCGATCAGCACCAGCTTGGCGCTGAACCGGACCGCCGTCTCGACGAAATACGCCATCTGCTTCGAGGCGACCATGCCGGCCTCGTCGATCACCATGACCGTCTTGTCGGTCAGCGCATCCCGTCCGTCCTTCCAGCGCAGTTCCCAGGAGGCGAGCGTCCGGCTTTCAATGCCTGCCTCCTTCTGCAATCCTTCTGCGGCCTTGCCGGCCAGCGTGCCGCCGATGACGCGATAGCCGGCAAGTTCCCATGCCTCGCGCGCGGCCTTCATCATCGTGGTCTTGCCGGCGCCGGCGCGACCGACGACGGTAGTGATGCGTCCGGCCTTCGTGACATGTTCGATCGCGGTTCGCTGTTCGTCGGAAAGCCGCTCATGGCGATCGAAGACGCTTTCCAGCACCGTCTCGCGAACGCCGTGCGTCGCCTTCACCGACAGCCAGATCGCCCGGTTTGCCATCCCGGCCTCGAGCCGGATCATCTCCCGCGTCGTGTAGCGGGACGGGATCTTGCGGCCGGTCTCGAAATCGACCGTGGGACGTTCCAGCCGCAGCAGATCCGGGCTCTGCAGGATACGCGTCATCAGCGCCTGGAAGGTCGCCGCATCGTCGACGTAGCGATTCAATACCCTGGCGATGTCGCGTTCGTCGAAGACGCTCATTTCGGAGGTCAGGAGGTCGAGCACGATCTCGGGACGCTTGAGGATCCGCGCTGCATTCGCTGACTTTCGCGTTTCGGCGATCTCGATGCGCTCCAGCGACGGCGACCATCCCTCACGCTCGGCCTTGCGCTGGATCGCCTTCGCGCCGGCGCCGATATGGGCGGTCGGCTCCAGCTCGATGCCACGCTCTGCATAGGAGCGGCCATCGACACGGATCTCCAATCCTGCGAGCGCCAGATGCTGGTTCTGGAGATCGAGCCAGCCATTGCGCTGTTGCAGGAATTCCTTCTTCTCGCCAGCCCATAGCCGGTATTGGATCTTGCCCTGTTTGTTGCGCAGCGGTTGCCCGTCCTCGCCCGCCACCGCGACCTTCTTCGGACCAAAGCCATTCTCGGTGAGCGGCCTCAGCGTCGTCATCAGATGGACATGCGGATTGCCCGGTTCGTCGTGATAGACCCAGTCCGCGACCTGCCCGCGCGCCAGAACCTGTTCGATCACGAACTGCCGCATCAGCGCGATGTTCTGCTCCTTCGACAACTCGACCGGCAGCGCGATGATGAACTCCTTGGCGAACTGCGCGTCCTCGCGCTTCTCGAAGGCCTCGACCGTGTTCCAGAAGGCCTCCGCAGCGCCCGCCACGGAACGATCGGCGATCAGCGCCCGCACCCATTGCGGTGCGTCCGGAGACAGCAGGAACTCCTCGTGGCCGAGATTACCCTTGTTGGAGAAATCGACCGTGCGGCCCTCGCTCTCATGCGTCATCCTTGCGCAATGCCGGTAGGCGGCCGCCAGCAACGCGCTGCGACCGCCGCTGCGACCGATGAGCTGGGGCGTAAAATGCGTGATCGCCATGGTAGGACCGGCTCCCGACGGAATACGAGCATCGTGTTCCTCGGAAGCGGCCCTGCCCGGGCCGGACTGAGCAGCACGTCGCGCCAGCGACGTATTACTGCGCCCTTGAACCCTTCCTTCGGAACGGCCGGGATGATCTCAAACCTGATCGGCTTCGCCGACTAGCATTTCTATTAGTCGCCGGACGCCTCCATTCGCGGGATTCTGCTCGCAGACAATCGACGGAAATGAGCACGGAGGCACAGGCGGAAATGAAGAAACCATCGTCGAAGATCAGGGAAGAGATCGCCAGGCTACAGGATCAGCTTCGGCAGGCCGAGACCCGCGAGGCCGAGCGCATCGGCCGCATCGCGCTCAGGGCCGGGCTTGGCGAGATCGAGATCGAGGAGACGGCGCTGCTCGCAGCGTTCGAGGAACTGGCGGGACGGTTTCGCGGAGGGAGCGATGGGAAGCAGGATAGGCGCGGCGGGGGTGGGCGCAAACCGGCCGCCACGGCGGTCACGCCTGGCGCGGCTTCGGGCGAGACTGGCGAGGGCTGAGCGCATGAGCAGGCTGGCGACATCGGAAGCCCGGAAGAAGGACACGCGCGAGAAGATCGCGCTTGGCGGACTGGTCCTGAAAGCCGGGTTGCAGGCCGGGCAACATGAACTGTTGCTCGGCCTGCTGGTGGACGGGCGCCGGCGGGCCGAGCGGGATGAGAGCGAGCGGGCGAGGCTCGTTGCGCTCGGAGCGGAGGCGCTCTGTCATGGCCGCGACTAGGCTCCTGCTCGCGACGGTCCCGGCCGGTCTGATGATCGCTAGTGCGATCGGCATGACCGGCATCGAGCAGTGGCTGGCCGGCTTCGGACAGAGCGACGGTGCGCGGATGACGCTGGGACGCGTCGGACTGGCTCTGCCCTATGCGGCGGCGGGAGCGGTCGGCATGATCTTCCTGTTCGCCGCGGCCGGCGCGGCGAACATCAAGGCCGCTGGTTGGAGCGTCGCGGCCGGCGGCTTGGCGACGGTCCTGCTCGCCGGCGGGCGCGAGATGACGCGGTTGTCCGGCCTCGCCGAGCGCGTGCCGCCGGATCACTCGGTATTCGCCTTTGCTGATGCCGCGACATTGATGGGAGCAGGTGCCGCGCTGTTCGCAGGCATCTTCGCCCTGCGTGTCGGGTTGCGCGGCAACGCCGCTTTCGCCGCGCCGGCGCCGCGCCGCATGCGCGGCAGGCGCGCGGTGCATGGCGATGCCGACTGGATGAAGATGCAGGAGGCGGGAGCGATGTTTCCCGACGCGGGCGGGATCGTTATCGGCGAGCGCTATCGGGTCGACCGCGACAGCGTGGCCGCGGTGCCGTTCCGCGCCGATGCCCGCGACACATGGGGCGCCGGCGGGCGATCTCCACTCCTGTGCTTCGACGGCAGCTTCGGATCCTCGCACGGCATCGTCTTTGCCGGATCGGGCGGCTTCAAGACCACGTCGGTGACGATCCCGACAGCGCTCAAATGGGGCGGCGGCCTGGTGGTGCTCGACCCATCCAGCGAGGTCGCGCCGATGGTGATCGAGCATCGCCGCAAGGCGGGCCGCAACGTGATCGTCCTCGATCCGACGGACCCGTCCACCGGCTTCAACGCCCTCGACTGGATTGGTCGCTTCAAGGGGACGAAGGAAGAGGACATCGTCGCCGTGGCAACCTGGGTGATGACCGACAATGCGCGGCAGACATCGATCCGCGACGACTTCTTCCGCGCCTCGGCCATGCAGCTCCTCACCGCGCTGATCGCCGATGTCTGCCTCTCGGGCCACACGGAGAAAGAGGAACAGACGCTGCGCCAGGTCCGGTCCAATCTCAGCGAGCCGGAGCCGAAGCTGCGCGAGCGTCTGACGCGCATCTACGAACAGTCGGAATCGGACTTCGTGAAGGAGAACGTCGCCGTCTTCGTCAACATGACGCCGGAGACTTTTTCCGGCGTCTATGCCAATGCGGTGAAGGAGACGCATTGGCTGTCATACCCGAATTACGCCGCACTGGTGTCCGGCAATGCCTTTTCCACCGACGATCTGGCGGGCGGCAATACCGACATCTTCATCGCCCTCGACCTGAAGGTGCTGGAGGCGCATCCGGGTCTGGCGCGCGTGGTGATCGGATCGTTCCTCAACGCGATCTACAACCGCGCCGGCGACGTCCAGGGCCGCTCGCTGTTTCTGCTCGATGAGGTGGCGCGGCTTGGCTATCTGCGCATCCTCGAAACCGCGCGCGACGCCGGCCGCAAATACGGCATCACGCTGACGCTGATCTTCCAGTCGCTCGGCCAAATGCGCGAGGCCTATGGCGGTCGTGACGCTTCGTCGAAATGGTTCGAGAGCGCGTCGTGGATCAGCTTCTCGGCGATCAATGACCCCGATACGGCCGACTACATCTCCAAACGCTGCGGCGACACCACGGTGGAGGTCGACCAGCTGAGCCGGTCGAGCCAGATGTCGGGTTCGTCGCGCACGCGTTCGAAGCAATTGACGCGGCGGCCGCTGATCCTGCCGCACGAGATCATGCGCATGCGCGCCGACGAACAGATCGTGTTCACGGCCGGCAACGCGCCGCTGCGTTGCGGCCGCGCGATCTGGTTCCGGCGCGACGACATGAAAGCATGTGTCGGCGAGAACAGGTTCCATCGGGAGAAGCCGACATGACCCGCCGCCTCCGCATCGGCGGCGTTAACGTCGCGGTCGACGGCGAGCCGCCGGCGAACCTGCTCGCCGACGCCTATGCGCGCCGCGAGCATCCGCTGTGCCTGTGCTGCCCCGAAGGCGTGGCGATGTATATCGCCCGCTTCGGGGCCCGGCACATTCTGAAGCGGATGCCGGGAACCGGCCTGCGCCACGACGTCGATTGCGACTCCTACGAGCCGCCGTCCGGCCTGTCCGGACTGGCGGCCGTGGAGGGCGAAGCGATCGTCGAGAATGTCGAGGACGGCACGACGGCGCTGAAGCTCGGCTTCAGCCTGTCGAAAATTGCCGGCCGCGCCGCGCCGGCGGCGAACGAAAGCCGCGAAGCCGGCGAAGCGAGAGCCGACGGCGCGCGGCTTTCGCTGAAGGCGACGCTGCATTTCCTGTGGGATCGGGCTGGCTTCAATCGCTGGCGCCCGGCGATGGCGGGACGGCGCAACTGGGCCGTGCTGCGCAAGTTCCTTCTCGACGCCGCCGCCGTCTCGACGGCGAAGGGCAGGCCGCTGGCGCATGCTCTTTATATACCGGAGATGTTCGACGCGAAGCGCGAGGATGCGATCGTGCGCAGGCGCGCCGAGCTGCTGAGCCGGGCGATCCAGTCGGCCGGCAACAGGCGATCGCTGGCCATCCTGATCGGTGAGGTCAAGGAGATCGCGCCGTCGCATATCGGCGCGCGGCTGGTGGTGAAGCATGCGCCACGCTTTCCCTTCATGCTGGCCGAGGATGTCGAGCGCCGCATGAAGAAGACCTTCGCCAACGAGCTGGCGCTGTGGGACGCCAATGCGGACTCGCATCTGGTTGCCATCGCCACCTTCGGTATCGGCGCGGCCGGCGTCGCCACGGTCGAGGCGATTGCCTTAATGACGGTCAGCGAGAACTGGATTCCGGTCGAGACCGGCTATGAGGCGATGTTGGTCGAGCGGCTGACGAAGCATGGCGCGGGCTTCGTGAAGTCGCTGCGTTACAACCTTCCCGCCGCCCAGCCGATGGCGAGCCTGGTGCTGGCGCGCGCGGACGGCGGGTCGACCGCGCTCTATCTCGTGCCCGCCGACGCCGATGCCGCGTTTCGCGAGCGGCTCGCAGAGCTGATCGGTGAAAGCGGTATGTCGGCATGGGTGTGGGATATCGCCAACGGACCGATGCCGGACCTTCCCTTTTGAGCGGCGGCCGAAGGCCGCATCCGGGAGAGGGATAGGGGTTTGGGGAAAGGGAGGAGGGAAACCGTCCCCTTTCCCCATGGGAGGGTGTTTGAGGGAGGGGCTTGCCCTTCCCTCATGGGGTGAGCCTGAGAGGGGCGGCTTGCCCCCCTTTCATCAGCCCTGCCGGCCGGTCGATCCGGCCGGCAGGGCTCCCAGTGCAAAAGGAGATTCGACAGGCGGCCGAAGCCGCCTGTCGCTGGCGGACCGCTACCAGTCCGGGCCGTGCAGGCGCTCGTAGTCGCCTTCTACGTCCTCGTCGATGCCGCTGACGTCAAGCTGCGCCAGCGCGCGGATCACCGCCGTGACGGGATGATTGCCGATCTGCGCCCGGCGCTGCGCCACCAAGATGCCGACGGCGGTCTCGTCGGCCTCGATCGCCCGGATCGCATCGTCCATGTCGTCATGAGGACCAAGGTTCTCGACCGGCTCGTAGTCACCGTACTCGTCGTCCCAGCGACCACGGATGTAGATCGGCGCCCTCGCCAGATCCTCGGCGGCCCGTTCCGCCTCGCGGATGAGCCGGAAAGCCTGCTTGCGCTGCCGCCAGTATTCGGCGCTGCCGCCGTCGACGCTGATGAAGTTGCGGTGTGTCATGGAGGTCTCCTTTCGTCTCTGACGGAAGGAGCCCGCACCGGCGCGTCGAGGGGTCCAGGATCGCGAAGCGACCGCCAGCGGCGGCGAGCGGGGGAGCCGATTTTGTCGACGGACGCCCCGGCGGACGGCGGCAAAATTGGGGGGACCGCGATGTCCTTGACGCCGGGGAGGCGGTGCGACAATGGGCGGTCAGAGAGAGAAGAGCCCGCGGCCCGACCAGGGCCGCGTCCGCATCGGAACGAGGAGGTTGGAGAGGTTGCTGCACCCCCGTCGAAGATGAAGCTCTTCGATCATCAGGACGACACGGACGGCGCGCTCGTGCGCCTTGCGCGCACGAAGCACAGGCGCGGCTACAGGGAGGTGTGACGGCAGTCTGTGCTCATTCGAGCTGATCGAGAATTCCGGTCTTCGACAACCGCTCTTCGTCGTCGTGACCGATGACCTCGTAGTCGTCCGATTTCCAGTCGAACTCACCGTTCCAGACGTCGCCGAGGTGAGCCCAACTGCCATCTGGCCAGAGCGCAATGTCCTCCGGATCGGGGCGACGAGGTGCTTTGTGGGAGGCGCCTGCGGGGATGGAATTGCGATTGAAAGCCATATCGGAATGTCCTTTCGCTCGGTCGGGCCGCGCCCATCGCGGCCTCGATGGTGGTGTAAGGACCGGCGGCGATCGAGCGCGCACCCGAAGGGCCGGAACGGAGTGGAGGGCGGCGGGGTCCGGGCTTTTTGCTTCGCGCTGCAAAGCCGTAGGCGGCGGAAAAAACCCGGATCCCGCCGTTGCGTGACGGCAATCGAGACGCAGTCGTCCGCCGGTCATACCAATCCAGAGAGGTCGCGGTGGGCGCTCCGTTGCCCGTGTCGGCGAAAGCGGCTGATTCCGTGAGGCATTCACAAGACATCGGGCCGGTCGACCGCCCGGAGGTCATGTCGCCGACGTCGCGCGGATCGCAGGAAAAGAAAGGGAGACGGCCCCCACTGCCTCCCTGGGAGTTCAGACGCGTGCAGCGATGAACGCGATGCCCATCTGCCGCCGGATGGTGTCGAGGATGTCCGCGAGACCCTCCAGTTCCGCAGCCGGGACGATGGCGTATTCGAGACCGACCCGGCACGTCTCTCCCTCGAAGACGACATCCTCGAAGATCCGATCCAGCAGCGAGATCGGCCCGCACTCGACCCACACGCGGCTGACCAGAACATCGTCGCGGATGGCGGCGATGGCGGGGATGAGATCGATTGCGTTGAAGGTGTTCATGGGAAGTCTCCTTTCGTCTTTTGACGGAAGGGGTCCGCGCTGTTGCCTTGAGCGGGTCAAGGACCGCGGCAGCGGCCGCGATGCGGCGAGTGGGGGAGCCGGTTTTCTGACCCGGACCGGAAAGGTCCGGGGCTGAAAATTGGGGGCACCGCTCGTCCTTGAGGCGCGATGGGCTGGCGTATGATCGGACGTCAGAAGAAGAGCCCCGCGCCCACAGGGCGCGGTCCGCGTCCGGCGGCCAGCCGGCCCTGCGTCCAGACGTCGGCGATCTTTCCCAAACGGTCGTGCGCCGCGAGAGGTTCGTCACCCGGATGGGCCGAAACCGCGCAGCGGGTTCGGTGAGCGCCCGCAGGGCGCGAGTAGAGCCGTGTCCCGAAGGGACCTCGCCCAAGCCTTCCTTCAGGAAGAAAGGCCAACCCTGCCCTTGCCGAATATGCCGATCCATCACCGCCATGAATCGGTCGTGCCGGATCGATTCAGCAATGTCGTTGGACGCCGCTTCCGCAGGAAGCGAGACTCCGGCCATGGATCACGAGGAAACAGGCCCGGTTCATCTTCGACGCATCGACCCGTCGCGGAACATGCGGCGCTTCTATACGCTCGCCATCCAGCCGACCCTGTTCGGCGGCGCCTCCGTTATTCGAAACTGGGGCAGGATCGGCACCAGCGGCCGGTCGATGATGGAGACGTTCGACCGCGACGCCGATGCCGCCAGCGCCTCCAGCCGGCTCGAACGCACCAAACGGCGCAAGGGATATCGCGACAGCCGACTTGGCTGATCCCGCTCGAGGCGACGAAATGCCCGCAAACCAGCGCTTTTCAGTGGATGCGCGCCCCTGCCCGAGCGCCGCCCCTACCCTCGCTGCGCATTCGTTGCATAGGAAAGGGATTGATCCAACAGCGAGGAGAGCCACCGACATGACGACAGCAACCGAGATTGCCGACAAGATCGCCGCAACGCAGAGCCTGACCAAGGCGCAGGCCAAGGCCATTGTCGACACCGTCTTCAAGGAGATTGCGTCCGCGGCGGCGAGCGGGGCCGAGACGAACATCGCCGGTTTCGGAAAATTCAAGGTGAAGGCGTCGCCGGCGCGCGACGGCCGCAATCCGGCTACAGGGGGAACGATCAAGATCCCGGCGTCGAAGAAGCTGACCTTCGCGCCGGCGAAAGCCGTCAAGGACGCGCTCAACGGCTGAGGCCGCCGAGCGCGTCCGAAGCGCGACGCCGCCCTAGAAGGGCGGCTCGCTGCTGGCGAGGCCTTCATGCTCGGCCCAGATCGCCTCACGCTCGGCCAGCGCCATCACCAGCTCCTCCTCGATCCAGCGCCGCTCATCGGGATAGACGGCGTTCCGCAGTTCGGCCCGAAGCTCTTCAATGTGTTGATCGATCGACATCGTCGTCTCCTTGATGTTTGTGAAGGACGACGCCGGCGGCCGCGGCGGGCCGGAGGGGTCAAGGAGCGCGAAGCGACCGCCGGAGGCGGCGAGCGGGGGAGCCGATTTTCTGACGACGCCCTTTTCGGGCGGCGGCTGAAAATTGGGGGGACCGCTCGTCCTTGAGGCCTTCGGACCGGCACGGCACAATGGGACGACCTGAGCAGACCCCACGTCTCCGGTTGAGCGCCCGGCAAGCCGCAACCGGGCTCGATGCCCGGTTGCGGCTTCATCATGCGCAGGCGAGAAGCCCCGCTTTGCGGCGGGGCTCCTGCGTGGCGGGGATCAGACCTCGCGCTTCGGGCGGTTCCAGATGAGGGCGTATTCGCCGTCCGTCTCGCTCGGCCAGAGCGCCGCCGTGATCGGGGCGACGAAGCTCGGATCGTCCAGCTTGACGGAGATGTATTCCTCGCCGTCGTTGGAGACCGCCTTCCAGCCTGCGCCGACCTCGACGCCGTTGCCGGCGGTGATGCGGAAGTCGGGGGCGTCGCGCGAGACGCGCTCGATCGGGTTGAGGCGGGCACGGAAGCCGACGGAGAGAGTGCGGACGTTGCCGACGATGCCATTGCCGTTGGTCGCGAAATTGCCGATGACAGCCATGATAGGTTCCTTTCCGGTTTGCTCGGGCCGCGCCCATCGCGGCCTCGATGACGGTGAAAGGACCGGAGGCGATCGACCCCGCACCCGCAGGGCCGGAACGAAGTGGAGGGCGGCCGGAAACGGCTATTTTGCTTCGCGATGCAAAGGCGGCGCAGCCGCCGGCGGAAAATAGCTGGGGCCGGTCGTTGCGGGAAGGCGATCGAGACGCAGTCGTCCTGCGGTCACACCGGACTCATCGGGGCCTGCGTGGGCGCCCCGCAGCCAGACGCGGACAGGAGCCTGACCCTGGCTCCTTGCTCATCGGTGGAGTTCGAGGACACGCCGACGGCCACCGGACCGCAGCGATGTCCCCGCCATCCCTCGTTGTCCTGCCCGGCCGGCACCGACGGCCGCCGCTTGTACCCGGCTGCTCCGACCGCATCCCCGGTCCGCCACGGTCGCGGCCGCCGTCCTGCGGACGATCTCCGGCCTCGGCGAGGCCAGTCTCCGCCCATGCCGCGCATTCCGGCACCGCGCCGCATCATCCGGCGCTCTGGCTTAGCGTGCGACGGCTTCCGCGCCTCGTGTCCGCCCGCGTCGGGAGGTGTCCTCCCCGCCATGCGCCCCGGCCGCCGGGGCGGGTTTTCTGGCCTGACCCCATAGGGTGATCCGATTTCAGTCTTAGTGCATGATGGGCTTTTCGGCTATTGCTTGGGCAGATGGTGGAGCTGATCCGCGCGGCGGCGCAGGCCAGATAATAGCCTCCGGTGCCGGCGGTTTATATCCAAGCGATGAGTGCGGCCGTTCGGTGTTGTAGTAGCGTCTCCATGCCTCGATGATGACCTTTGCCTCAGCGAGGCTGTAGAAAATTTCGCCGTTGAGGAGTTCATCGCGAAGCTTCGAGTTGAAGCTCTCGCAATAGCCGTTCTCCCAAGGGCTTCCTGGCTCGATGAACGCAGTCTTTGCGCCGACGGCCACGATCCATTCGCGCACTGCCTTGGCAATGAACTCCGGACCGTTGTCAGAACGAACATGGCCCGGCACACCCCGCATTATGAACAGATCGGACAGGACGTCGATGACGTCGGTTGAGTTGAGCTTGCGACCGATCCGGATCGCCAGACACTCCCGGGTGAACTCGTCGATGATGTTGAGCATGCGGAACTTCCTGCCATTGTGGGTCCGGCCCTCTACGAAGTCATAGGACCAGACATGGTTTGGGTACTCGGGCCGAAGCCAGAGCCTGCCTTTCTTCGGTTGTTTCTGGGGAACCTTCAGCCCCTCCCGCCGCCAGATGCGTTCGACGCGTTTGGCATTCACCGTCCAGCCCTCGGACCGCAGCATCGCTGTGATCCGGCGGTAGCCGTAGCGACCGTAGCGTGAGGCGAGCCGAATGATATCGGCGGTCAACGCCTCTTCATCCGGTCGGCCTCTGGGCTTCTTTCGCTGGGTCGAACGGTGCTGGCCGAGGACTTTGCAGGCAAAGCGCTCCGAGATAGAGAACATCACCATGACATGGTCGACGCAGCGACGACGGCGGGCGGGGCTTAGAAGTTTCCCGATGCGGCCTCTTTGAGGATCAATTTCTCGAGCGTCAGGTCCGACACCGCCTTGCGCAGCCGGTCATTCTCTTTCTCGAGCTCCTTAAGGCGCTTAACCTGGTCGCCCTTCAGCCCACCAAACTCCTTGCGCCAGCGGTAATAGGTGAACTGTGTCACTCCGATCGATCGGACCGCTTCGCCGACCGAGCGGCCTTGTGACAACAGAACATCGACCTGGCGCAGCTTCGCGACGATCTCTTCAGGCTTGTGCTTTCTCTGGGGCATTCCAACGTCCTCTCTAAGGCTCAATAGCCTACTTCAGGGAGGACCACTTTTCAGGGGGCAGACCACTTCAAACAGTCGCCGCACTGGCGCTGATCACAACTTCTGCAACTGCACAGGACAACCCAATGGTAAATCATACAGCCAGCTACATCGCCATGCCGGCCGCCGAAGGCCAGACCGGAGCTTTCGCGGAGTTTCTGGCTGGTGCCGCAGCGATCGTGCGGGACACAGAGCCGGGCACCGTCCTTTGGTTTGCTCTGCAAGCCGATGACACGCTCGCAATCTTTGACATCTTCGCAGACGAAGAAGCACGCGACGCTCACTTCTCAGGAGCGGTTGCTGCGGCTTTGAACCAAAACGCCGACGCACTGGTCGACGGCGGATGGGACGACGGTGTTGTCGCGAATATCAACAACTCCGATGTCCTGTCGGTCAAGGCGCCGGTTGATCTCTCCACGGCAACAACCGCAACTTACATCAAGCTCGAAGCTGCTCCAGGTAAAGGCCCCGAATTGGCAGCCTTGCTGACCGCCGCCGGCCCCATCGTCGCAGAAACTGAACCCAAGACATTGTTCTGGGCGGCGCTGCAGATTGACGAGACCAACTTCGCCATCTTCGACATCTTTGCCGACAACTCTGGCCGCGAAGCGCACTTTGCCGGACAAGTCGCCGGACTCCTGAATGAAAAGGCTTCAGAATTGATCTCAGGTGGATGGGACGACGGTGTGGTGGCAAACGCCCACAATTTCGAAATCCTCGCTACCAAGTAATCTCGAGGTGACTTGAGAAAGAAGTGCCCGGTGCAACCCATCGGGCGCTTTGCTGTTTGAATTTAGAGTCACGCCAAAGCGGCCGTGCCGGAGCTGGCAAGCGAAGCTCGCACTCGCCTCCGGCTTTGAAAGGGCGGCTATCGGCGGGAACATGTCAGCGCCTTCGACCAACACGTCGAGATCGCGGACGACGCGATCTACATCAAGGGCAGCAAAAATACCCTGTTGAGGAAGCCGGTAGCCACCAAAGGAGGGAAGTCGGCGAGAATCGGCGTTCCCGATTTTTACCAAAGTGGCGGACCGGGTGGGGTTCGAACATATACGCCGGAGTAATCGGCTTGCGCTTGGCTAGGCCGTGAGCAATGTCGGCTTTCGGGACGCCGCAAGCGGCAGTCGAACGGCCGGATAGGAGGCGCATTGTGGTCGAAGTACAGTAGCCTGCTGAACGGCCGCTTTCCCGGCTTGGGCCCCAGAAGCGGTCGGCAGCTTGCCACCCCAAATAAGCCATTCCTAAGAAGAGGAACAACATGTTTGCCGGAGGCGGAACGTCATGAAGGTGCCCAAAAACCGGGGATTCAAACGTTACATGCACGACTCATGCTGGGGCCGACCCCCTGCAATGGTTGTGTCCCATGCCAGGCGCAATGATTTGAATGGCTTAGCCGTTAAGCCGTAGATGCTGCCCTGGTCGGCATTTGCCCCTGTCTTTCGGCGCACCAATGCCATCTCTGGAAAGAAGCCGCAGGCCACGGAAACGGGTAATATCGACTATGAGACTAAACGCGGCGGGCTTGTGAAAGGTCTTGCCGTGCGTCTCTAATGATCGACCATGCCGATTGCAGGAACAGGCCCGCCACGGCGAAGGCAACCAGCAAATCCGGCCATGGATTATTGAGCCACCAAACGAGAGCAGCAGCAGCGACAACGGCCAGATTGCCAATTGCGTCATTGCGCGAGAACAGCCATACGGCCCGCATATTGGCATCTCCTTTTCGGTGCGGGATCAGCACCACGGCAGCCAGCACGTTGACGATGAAAGCCACGAAAGCAAACCCCGCCATCAGCATGGTTTGCGGTTCATGCTCGACAAACACCCGGTAGGCGGTCGAGCCGATCACGCCGAAGCCGAGCAGGGCTAGAAACACGCCTTGCAGCAGGGCTGCTTTAGCGCGGGCAGCAAGACCCCATCCGACAGCGATCAGGCCGAGAAATGAAATCAGACCATCCCCGATAAAGTCGAGGGAGTCGGCTTGAAGGGCTTGTGATCCTGACAGGATTGAGCCGCCAATCTCGATAATGCCATATCCGACATTGAGCAGGACGACGATCCAGAGCGCCCGTTTATACGCCGGGGTGACGTGCGACAGGTCGGGAATTTGGTCGTCGTCATCATCATCGCCCGCGCCTTCGGCCTTGTGTTGGCCTAGGCGGTCGAGTTGATAGCCAAGGTCGGTTATGGCGGATTCCACCACTGGCAGACGCCGCGCCGGGTCATCGACTTTTAGCGTCATGATCTGGGAGGCAATCGACACCTTCACATCATTGACGCCATCGACCTTGCGGGTCGCGCCCTCGATCTTGGCGGCACAGGACGAGCAGTCCATCCCGGTTACATGATAGCGGACTGTGTCGGTTGCGGCGGCCATGGTCGATCCTCGAAATTCTAGCCTTGTTATGCTACAACCTGTAGTCACTACAGGAGCAAGACGAAAAGATGCAGATTGGCGACTTATCCCGACAGGCAGGCGTGAACATCGAAACAATCCGCTATTACGAGCGCATCGGGGTTTTGCCCAAGCCTGCCCGCCAATCCAACGGACGGCGCACTTACAGCACCGTCGATGCAGAGCGGCTGGGCTTTATCCGCCATGCCCGCGATCTTGGTTTCGATCTGCCAAGTGTTCGGGTGTTGCTGGCTTTGCAGGAGCAACCCGAAGCATCGTGCGAGGACGCGAGCCGCATTGCACAGGGACAGCTTGAGGAAGTCGAAAGACGCATCGCCCGCTTGCTCTCTTTGCGCGACGAGTTGGCCCGCATGGTAGGTGAATGTCATCAGGGGCGCGTTTCGGAGTGCCGCGTGATTGAGGCGCTTTCAGTAAGCTGAACTGAATAATCTCACTATGACCATGAGCGGGGCCGTCGCCTTTCCGCCCCATTCCGGGCGATGTGCAGGACGCTGGAAAGGTAGCGAGTTAGGTGAATACATCATCAAAACTATCGAAAGCCGACTTTCTGTTATGTTACATACATGGCTAATGTCAGGGCCAGCCCGCAGCAAATGGTTATGGTCATAGCGGGCGCGGCCGGAGGAGAAGTTTATTCAATAAACTTTCCAGCCCACCTGTGGCAGCAGACGACGCCATTGCGGTCGTTAGTGTCGGCGATCATCACTCCTGAAACCAGAAATCACGAGCTGCGGTGGTTGTCATTGTTTTCTCTTCAATGAGATGCCAACCGACACCGCACATCCATTGTCACAGCGTCGGACCTGGCCAACGATTATTTGGAAAGAGTTTTTCGACTATCGCAGACAAGGAAAGAACTCCCCTGTCGTCCAGGTGACGGCCCATGATCTGCAAGCCAATCGGGCGACCGTCATTTGTGAAACCGATTGGAACTGAGGCCGCAGGTTGACCCGTAAAGTTTGCGAGCGCAGAGAATGGAACCCACGCTGACGGAGGAAGGGCATGCCCCGCTATTTCCGCCGGGCCGTCTGTATCGACAGGAAACGCCGCCGTTGCGGTTGCCGGCGTTAGCAGGAAATCAAAGTCGGCCATGAACTTGGCGGTAATATTGACAACCCGCTTCCGCTCCAAAAGTGCGGCAGTGAACTGGTCCGTGCTCCACGTGCGCTCAAGGATGCTGCCTATCCAGCCGTCCAATTCGATCCCGCGCTCGGCGGCCATGGCCTTGAGTCCCGCGCGATCCGTCTCAAGCGCAACGAGGGTGTCGAGCAGGCCTTCCGTGTTGCCGACGGCCGGATAAGCGCAGTCGATGGTGCCGATTATCCTTTCCAACTGCCGGACGGCATTTTCGAAGACCGCGCTCACTTCCGGATCGACGGGCGCAAAGCCCAGATCATGCGTATATGCGATGCGGACATCTTTCATCGCCTCCATGCCATCCAAAGCCCAATCGCTGGCTTCCGATGGAATCGAGTGCCTATCGTAAGGGGTGGGGCCGCTGATAACGGATAGGGCAAGAGCGGCATCCGCCGCGTTGCGGGACAATGGGCCGATGTGCTCCAGGGACTCCCAACTGGACTGGCCAGGATAGCGTTCGTCGCGACACCCTGGGTAAAGAGGTACACGCCCCCAAGAGGGCTTCATGCCGAAGACGCCGGATAGCGACGCGGGGATTCTTATTGAGCCGCCGCCATCACTTCCCAGGGCCAATGGAACCATTCGAGCGGCGATAGCAGCGGCCGAGCCGGCACTGGAACCACCCGGGGTCAGAGCCGTGTTCCATGGATTCCGTGTCGTAGGGAAAAGGTGGTTGTGGCCGACAGCGCCGTAGCCAAATTCGGACGCATTCGTTTTGCCGACAATGATCGCATCCGCCGCTTTGAGGCGTTCGACCACGATATCATCCTGATCGGGAACAAAATCGTCATACAGACGCGAACCAAACGTCGTGCGCAAACCTCGGGTGCAAATCAGGTCCTTCACAGCGACGGGAACACCTGCCAGCGGCCCCACGGGCAATCCGGCAGAAAGGCGGCGATCGATGTCCTCAGCCTGAGCCATTGCCGTCTCATCCAAAGTGCAGAAGGCATGTAGATCGCGGTCAAGCGTTTCAATACGGGATATAGATGCCTCGGCAACCTCGCGCGCAGTCCACTGTCGCTCGATGAGCGCTTTCGATAGCTGTGTTAAATCAAGCTCTAACGGCGACTTATTAGGCATGTCCGATCCGATTCCAGAAAACGAGTGATTCACCTGTCAGGCTGAAATACCAGATTCTCGCGTCCGCTTAGGAAGTATCCGTCTTGAAAGCGGATTGACCGCTTCCCACCCCATACTCGCCTTCTTCAAAGCGCTCTGATTATGCCGAACTGCCGCATGGCCGACAGCAGACGCAGCAGCCGCCGAACTCGGCCATGCGGCATAATCCAGCTTACGGCATAATGGACGCATTCGTGGCCGAGCACCGCGTAGTAGCTCGCCGCATCGCGGAAGGTCTCGAAGGGCGGCATCTGCACATGGTCGCTGGACGGCGAGAAGAACGCCTTACCGCCGCCGTGCCGGATCACCGCGCCGGTGTTGGCGAAGAAGCGGTCCGCCTCGGCGATGCGCTCGACCGGATCGATGACCGGCTCGGGCCGGTTGTAATACTGGTCAGGAAGCCCGTCGATCTGGTCGCAGTTGAAGACCGTGTAGGCCTTGAGGAAAGGGATGTCCCGCTCGACCTCGCCGCCATGCGCGTCGACCTCGGTCTTTGTGAACCGGCTGGCGTACACGACGGTCGTGCCGCTCTCCCCCTTTCGGACATGCGCATCAAGCTCGGACGCCTGCCTGAAGGTCATCCACATCGGCGAGGCGAAGTCGCGCGCCATCGCCTCGGACCAAAGAAGCAGCACGTTGATCCCGGTATAGGGCTGGCCGTTGTGGCGCAGGGGTCGCGTCACGCGGCCGTTGGCGTTGCGGGCGCCCCATGGCTGGACCCACGGCCGGACGCCGTTTTCGAGATCGGCGACGATGCGTTCGGCGATGCGCGTGTAGACGTCGGCGCGCGAGCCGGATTTCCTGGTCGTCATTTTCATGTCCTCCGTTTCGGGGCCGCGTCCATCGCGGCCCGTCGCGGAGGTCCGTTGCCGGGGCAATCAGGAGGATCGCGCACCCGACCAGGCCCGTCGCATTGCGACGGGCGGGAAGGGCCGGAACAAAGTGGAGGACGGCGAAGCCGTTGCGCGGACCGCCGGCCCCGGCAGGACCGCCGTCCGGGACGGGCCGCAGGCGCAGCCCTCCTCGTCCTTTCCTTCCGTCCCTCAGCTGCGCGGCGAGTTGCTGCAACACGGGAAGAGGCCGGCCCCGCATGGGACCGGCCTCTTCGGCTCGAAGAAAGGGGCGAGGCCGAAGCCCCGCCCGACAGGCGCCTCAACCGAGAGCCGCCATCTGCATCTCGGCAGCCTTGCGGTCGAGCGTCTGGCCGGGATTCTCGACGGCTCGCTCGAACGGCTTCCAGCGTTCGCCGACGACGTGATCGTAGGCGGCAACGGCGCCTTCGGCAGCCATGCGCAGCGCATGGGCCTGGATGCCCATGTCGGCGGCGAACTCGCGCTTGCGCTGCGCGGCGCTCTCGAAGCCGACCGGACCGTCGATGTCCTCGTCGCGCAGGTCGTTGGCGGCCTTGGCGGTAAGGTCGCGCGCTTCCGTGACGGCCCGGCTGTAGAACTGGCCCGCGCCGTGGGCGGAGCCAACATAGGCACCGACGATGCGTTGCAGATGGATCTGCATGGCGCGCTCGCCGAGCCCTTCGCCGAGCGCTTCGGCGGTCTCGACGATCATCCGTTCGTGAAGCTCGCGGATGCCGTCGCTGTCGACCACCGGAGATCCGAAGCTCTCGGCGATCAGTGCGGCCTGCGCGGCGTCCGGGCAGGCGAGACGGACCATTTCGAGAGTCGTGCCCTTACGCAGCGGGACGACGCGGGCGGTCGGGTGCTGGGTGCGAGCGGGTTTCGTCATGGGGATGTCCTTTCCTTCGGTTCGGCCGAAGGCTCGGGCCGGCCCTTGCCGGCCCTCCCTTCGGGCGTGCTCGGACCAAACCGGCGGAAAGACGGGCGCTTCAGGGTCCGGGGCGGACGGGATCGAGCGAGGCCGGCTTGCGGGCCAGCGGGGCTCATCAGCCCCGCGCAGCACGCGGGCCTGCCTTGGCGAGATCGGTCGGCCCGGCCGCAAGGCGGCGCGAAGCGGCCTTGAAGCGCGCGGCCGCCGGTTTACGAGCGCACCCTGATCCGAAGGGAGGGCCGGCAAGGGCCGGCAGGAAAAGGACCGCCGTGATCGGGCCGGTCTCGCGGCCTGTGACGAACAGGCAGCGGCGCTGCCGCGAGGTGCGGCGCCTATCCGGGACGGCTCAAGCCGTCGCCGATGCGCGCGCCCGAACGTCGGGCCGGCCTTCAAAGATGGATGAGGCCGTCGTCGCCGACATAGAGGTCGACATTGCCGAAGGAGCGCGCCGCGCTGTCCAGCCTGCCGGCATGAGGCTCGGGCCAGTCGCCATCCCAGAAGCCCGCGCCGTGGCCGCAGCGCGTCAGCCAGAAATCATGGCCGGCCATCGCCGCCTCGCGGTCGCTGGCCGGCCCCTCGACATCCCCTGTGAGCGGCGCGTCGAGGCAATGGACAAGTCGGTGGTTCGCGTCATAGAAGGCGTGGCAATCCGCTTCCATCCGCTCGCGCGTCCCGGCGGCGAGATCGCTGATGTCATGGCGGCGGTCGAGAGGAACGCCGTCACCGTCGCAGGAAGACCACAGCGCGGCTCCAATATAGGACGCGATGAAGGACCAGGGCGCAGCCATCGCTAGTCTCCTTTCCCGGCCATGAGCCGCGCCCAGCTCTCGCGAAGGAATTTTGGAATGTCGAGGTCGGGATCGACAAAGGCATCGTCGATGACCCGCTCCGGCACGGCGGCGAGCTGCGTGGCGCCTTCGGCGGGGGAGGCCGGCGGCTCGCACAGCGCGTCGAGAAGTGCTGCGAGTTGGGTGCGGTCCGCGATGCCGATCTTGATCGTGGCGTCCGGAGGCAGCTTCTCCCGGATGCGGTACTGCTCGGCGGCGCCCTTCATGGCAAACCACCGGCGCTTGACGTTGTAGACGATCATGATGTGGCCTCCTGGCTGTCGGGCATGGGGTGGCGCGCTCGGAAGGCCGCGATCGCGCGATCCTGCCGGGCGAGCTTGCGTGACAAGGCGTCGATCTCGGGCTGTCGCTCCGCCCTAATCGCTGCCAAGTTCGAGCGGTAGCGCTCGAGGAACGCGCTCGGATCGGGCGGCTTGCCGCGCCTGTAAGCCCTGCGGCGCGGCTGCAATTGCGGGATCAGCGCCGTCATGCGCCGCGTGATCTGGCGCTCGATCATGTCGAGCTGGCGCTGTATCTGCCGACGCGCTTCCTCCATGCGGGAGAGCTGCGCCTCGCGTTCGCAGGCGCGGGTCATGACGCGTTCCCCCGCTGCCAGCCGACGAAGCTCGAAGGGCCGCAATAGACAGGATGGCGGTCCACATCGATGACGAAGCCGAAGCGGCCGACCTCATACTCCTGCGAGGGGACGAGGAAGCGGCGTTCCTCGGTCCCCGCTCCGCGCCTGCCGCCGGGCGTAGCGACGACTTCCACGAAGCCCTTCTCGCGGTCGGACGTGATCGCCGAGACGACGATCCAGTCGTTCGCATGTTCCCGCTCGAAGGCGCGGCGGTCCTTCGTCTCGGATTCGCCCGGCTGGAGCACAGTGCCGAAGATTGCCTCCCAGGCGTCCGGCCAGGTGTCCTTGACGGTGCGCTCCGCGCAGCGCCGCTCGAAGGTGGTGAAGAGATGCGGGAACGAGATCGCGACGAAGGCCCACGCCGCGTCTTCCTCGTACCAGCCGCCGGCGAGGCGCAGCGTCGGATGGACTCTTGCGTTGCGAGCGCCCGACAGATGAAACCCGCCATGACCGGCCGTGCTGTGGAACACGACGTCCTCGGCATAGAAGGTCGCGCCCTGGGACGGTCCCCAGGGCGTGCTGGCTGGGAAATGCGCCTCGCGTCGGCCGAGCGCGCGCAGCTCTCGAGCGTGCTCGGCTCGTTCGAGCACGGCGGCGCGGAACGCGGCCGCGTCGGCGAGCTCACCGTGGTGGCTGTAGAAATCGCTGCGCGTCCATTCCGGCATGGGGCGTCGAATCCGCCAGCCGCTGGCGAGATAGTGCTTGCCGCCGCTGGCAGGGACCATGGCGTAGGCATGGTCGCCGACCAACGCGACGTTCATGCCGTCGGCGCTGAGACCAAACGAAACCCCCGGAAAACCGGGGGCTTCATCGTTGGGGATCGGGGAAGCGAGCGCGCTCATGCCGCGGCCCTCCCCTCGACGACATCGGCTGCCACCTGGTTCGCGGTGACCGGCTGCAGGATCGCATGCGAATAGCCGTGGCTCTTCAGCCAGGTCTCGGCGGCGGCATGGTTTTCGGCCAGATGTACCAGCTCGCCGTCGGGCCGGTCGAGAACGACGACCGAGCCGATGGCGGGCCGCTCGACGACGGTGAACTTCAGGTCGCTGTCGATCGAGAAGCTGCGGTGGACGCGAAGCACGACGAGGCCAGCTGCGTCGAAATCCCCCTCATGGAGCGTGAAGGACTCCAGGATCGTCGTGCTGCTGGCGACGTGCCGTGGCCGCTTGGCGATCAGTCGGCCGCCATTGTTGCGGTTTTTCCAGGCCGCGAGCTTCTTGCGATGGTGCTCCGGCGGGCGCGGCGTTCCGTCGGAGTATTTTACGATTGCGCCGAGCGGCGCCAGGTCGAAGATCAATGAAGCGGACATTCTTGTCCTCCTGTTGTGGACGATGAAAACAGAACCGCCGCCGGATGGGCCGGCGGCGGAACGTCATTCGAAGTTGGAAAAGGAAGCGGTTATTCGGCCGCTTCGCGGAACTCGTCCTCACCCTCGTCGGGCTCTTCCGAGGCATCGGTCAGGTCGTCGCCGGAGGCGGACTCCTCGTCCTCGTCCGGCTCGGGCGCATTGGTGGCGAGCCAATTCGCGAGTTCCTTTTCGTCCGGCGCGAACAGCGCGCTCGCGTGAACGAAACGGTCCTCCTTGAAGTGCTCGACAAGAGCTGCGCGCGTGTCCTTCACCCGCGCACGCGGCAGCACCGGCGTGTCGGTGCAGGACGCTTCGAGCGCCTGACGCGACAGGCACGACAGGAAATCCTCGGTGCCCATGTTGGGCAGGAAGATGTTCGCGCCGATCGCATCGCCGGCCACGCGTGCGACGATGCCGCTGTTGGACGCGTTGCGCCGGCACGACAGAACCTCCATCAGCGAGAGGCGTGCGGCGACGCGCAACGTCTCCTCGCTGCACTGGAGCTGGCCCTCGGCGTTGAACAGGCTCGCCGCGCGCCTCGCCAGCCGACTGCTGCCATAGAGCGACTCGCCGCCGTCGGTCCTGACCGAGACGTTCTGTCCTGCAAGGGCGAGGATCAGCAGCGCCATCAGCGTGTCGTCCTCGATCGGCGCCCGGTCGAGCGCCTCGCGCAGCGCATCGGTGCGGAAGTCGCCGATCATGTCCATGCCCTTGTTGGTGACCGGCGGCCGGGGCTTCGCGACGGCACCGATATCGTCGGCGTCCTTGCCCTTCTTCTTCGCCTCCGGCATGCGATAGGTCACGCTCTGGACCTTGCCGTCGCGGTCGAGATACATGGCCACGCAGTCGCTCTTCGCCGCCTTGCCGTGGACACGCTCGGCCTTCGGCGGCAGCACCGGCTGACCCCAGCTGTTGGCCTCCGTGATGAGGCCGCGCTTCGGCAGATGGTTCGCCATCCACTCCTGCTGCGCGCCGAGGAACGCCTCGACATTGGTGGTGTAGCGGCCGTCCTCGTCGGCCGGCCCGAACAGGTCTTCCTCCCATTCGATGCCGTAGGCGCGCGCCAGTTCGTCGTCGAAGCTGGCGTCCTTGGCGTACATGCGGGTCTTCGCCAGCGCGTTCGCCACGTTCCACCAGCCGACCCTCGGATCGGCCTTGGACGGCTTGTGCGCCTTCCAGACTTCCTTCTGCTCGTCGAGCGAAGCGGACGCGATGGTGCGCAACTGCTGCTCGTTCGGCATGTCGCCCTTGGCCATCTGGTCGAGCATCGCCGGCAGCACATTGGCGAAGAGCCTGAGCTGCTTGATCCGCCGCGGCGTCAGCGCCAGCGCGACGGCGATTGCGTCCTCGGTCCAGCCGAGAGCGACCAGGCGCTCGATCGCCCGCCACTGGTCGACAGGGTTGAGCGGCTCCCTGACGATGTTCTCCGCGAAGGAGCGCATCGCGCCGTTGGCGCCGGCGTTGTCGTTGTCGGCATCGTTGACAAGGATGTCGATCTCCTCGATGCCGGCCTTGAGCGCGAGCCTGACACGGCGACGGCCTGCCTCAATGACAAAGCCGTTGCCGCCATCACCCTGCGGCGTGACGACGGGCGGATGCACGATGCCGATCGCCTTGATCGACGCCAGCAGAAGAGCGTCGGCCTGCGGCGACGGCTTGGTCTGGCGCGAATGGTTGGGGTTCTCCACCAGTGCGCGCGGATCCATCTTCATGAGATACATGGAATGCTCCTTTTCAGGGTTGTGGACGCGGCGGCTTGCCGGTCCTTCTCCGTCTTCTTGCCGAAGACCCCATCCGGCCCGCGGAGCGGACGGGCCGGTGCAACTGCGGCCGAGCATCCCTGCCCGGCCGGCCAAGCGGGGCTTACAGCCCTGCGCAGGACGCCGGGCCGGGATCGCGAGCGGCGCGGTTGAGCGCCAGCGTCGGCGGCCCGCCCGATCTGCGAGCGGCTTTGCTTCCCCTTTTTCCTCCCTTTCCTGCTGATCCTCGTCCGGGGCACGAAATTCTTCACGCCCTCTTGCCAAAGCAAGGCTGAGCGCCCACCTTGGGGCTGGCTCTCGGCAGGAGCCTGACGCCCGATATCGCAAAGCTGCAAGCGGCACTGCTCATCATCGCCCACCCGTCCATGTCTGGTTCGGGCTCGGGAGTGGATCGGGCGACACTTCGCAAGAGCCGGAGAATCGACATGTCGACTCGGTCGGCCCGGCCTTCGTCAATCGAAGGCATCAAGCGCCTCGCCAAGAAGATTGCGTCCGAGAAGTCGGTCAAGCACACAACTGCGCTCAATGAGGCGGCAGTCCTTGCCGGCTACCAGAATTTCATCCACGCAAAGCATGCACTTTCACCGCCACGCACAGCGCCGCGGTCGATTTCGCATGCCTCCGCCACGAGGTCGCAATCACCAATGTCTCAATCTGATTTCCATATCCGCTCGCGCGCAGAGTGGACTTCCATGGTCAACCACATCACCAGCAACGGCGACGCGACGCTGTCATGGCAGCGTGTCGATGACATCGTGACCACGCTGCAGCCATTCATGGGATCGAACAAGAACCACGCGCATCTGCCGCGCAGCGGCGGCTTCGACTTCCTTTCGGTTGCGAAAGGCAGGGAACCAGGTTGCATCGAGTTCGGGATTTTTTCGGGCACGACTGTCGTGGTCAAACCGCGCAGGCTCGTCCTAGAGCGCATTGCATCGGATCCCGCGGAATCCTTCCTCATGCTCGAACTGGACGATCTCGAGCCTTCCGGAACGACCCGCGAAGATTGTGAAAGAAGCACCGCGCGGCGTCAGGAAGAAGTGGTCGAAGTCGGTCGTGGAGAGTATGCTGGGCGCTCCGTTTATGACGATGGTTACTTCCTCGACGATCGCGGCAACGAGCGCGAGCTGCCGGACGATGCTCGGCCAGTCTTGCGGCTGCTGAACGGTCAGATCATGTTCGTCACAAAGGGAAGCATCTGGAACGGTTCCTCGAGCACCTATTCCGGAATCCATGACAGCCAGACCACGGCTCAGATCCGCGACGCGATCCAGCAGATCATCGACGACCTCGCCGCCGCGTAGTCGCTGGAGAAACAACGATCGGCGCCGCGGCGCTCGAAGCGCGACATGAAACTGGCCGGAACGCCATGAGGCGCACCGGCCAGCAAACGGATCATGCGGAAATTGCTGCCGGCTCATAAATGCCGTCGATGTCCTTCGCCAGTGCTGCCTCCACCGCTGCAAGCTGCCGGCGCTTTTCGGCCAGCTCGCAGGCAAAGGCGAAGTCGCCGCCGTCGCCATGAGCCTTGTAGGACGCGAGCCGGCGCTGCGCATCGGCCAGGTGCTGGCGATAGCGCTCCCGCTCGCTCTCGAATCCGTCGATGGCGTGCTCGAGGCGCGAAACCGCCCCGAGAGGAGTCACCGTGATCGGCAGCTCGATCTCGTCGGCCGCCTCGGTGCGAAGCAGCATTGTGGAATATCGATATCCGTCCCGGCCGGCGCGCTCGCCGGCATATTCGAGATCGAAGCCGCCGATCGAGGCAATGACGCTCGCACCGTCCTGCTGGCGCTGCACCAGGGTCAGGATTTCCTTCATAAGCGCCCGGCCGGCCTCCTTGCGCTCGGAGCAGGCCTTGCCCGCTACGGTCATGGCGAATGCGTCTCCGGCGGTCTTAACCAGCCGCTCAATGTCCTTCCCGATCTCAGCGGTGCGGCGGGTGCAGCGCTCGATTTCGCGCTCGGCGTCGCGAAGCTGCCGTCGAACGGCGTGCTGGTCGTCGATATGCGCGGCGCGCAGGCGCTCCAGGCGGGCGATATCCGTCTCGAGCCCCGCCTTCTGCATTAGGCGCTGATCGCCAGACGCGATCGCCTTGGCCATGGCGAACTGGTTCGCCTGCCCTTCTCCGAGATCTTCGAGCCGCCGGATCGAGGTGTCGCCCGAGAGTGCTGCGGCGATGAAGCGGGCCTTGCGCTCGTTGTTCTGCCACATGGCCGCATCGAGCGAGCCCTCGGTGGCATAGGCGAAGATGTCGATTTCATCGTGCTGGTTACCCTGGCGGGCAATGCGGCCCTCACGCTGTTCGATCTGCGACGGCAGCCACGGCACGTCGAGATGATGGAGGGCTTTCAGGCGAAGCTGGGCATTGACGCCGGTCCCCATGGTTTCCGACGATCCTATAAGGAACCGGATCTTGCCGGCGCGCGTGTCGCCGAACAGCCGCTGTTTCGCCTCCGACTTCTTGTAGTCCTGCATGAAGGCGACTTCCGACGCCGGCACACCGAGCCGGACCAGTTCGTCGCGAATCCAGCGATAGGCGGAAAATCCGCGCGTTTTCTCCACGCTGATGGTGCCGAGGTCGGAGAAGATCATCTGCGCGGCGCCTGGAAGCTCGTAGGGCTTGCCATCGGCTCGGACATAGGTGATCTCCGCCGTCTCCTTCCAGATGCGGTACGCGTTTGCGATCATGCTGTTGAGCTTGTTGTCCGGCTCGTTGTCGTTGCCGGGATCGACCAGGCGCAGATCGATCGCTGCATGCCGACCGTCGGTGATGACGGAAAGCAGGATGTCGTCGCCCGGCTCCGGCGGCCGGTCGCGCTCCTCGATCGCCTTGATGCGCGCCGCCAGCAGCATCTGGTAGTTCTTGAAGTCCTGGGTAGGCTTCGAGGTGACGATCTTGCGCTTGCCGGTCGAGATCGCCGGCACCTTGACGTATTGGCGCAAATCCTCCGGCATCACCACGTCGGCGAAGGAGCGGAACATGGCGATCAGCTCGGGCACGTTGACGAAGCTGGCGAAGCGCGAGACCGGCTTGTATTTGCCGGACGGCTGCAGTTCCAGCTCCGTGAGCGTGTCGCCGAAGGTCGAGGCCCAGGCGTCGAACTCGTGCAGGCCGCGCTCCATCAGGGCGGCAATGTCCATGAGCCGCTGCACTGTGAACATCTCGCCGAGCGTGTTGGTGATCGGCGTGCCGGAGGCGAGGATGAGCGCCCGGCCGGGATTCTTCGTCTCGATGAAGCGGGACTTCACGTAGAGATCCCAGGCGCGCTGCGAGCCATTCGGATCGACCCCTTTCAGCGTCGACATATTGGTGGCGAAGCTGAGCTTCCGAAACTCCTGCGCCTCGTCGACGACGATCTGGTCGACGCCGATTTCGGCGATGGTCAGGAGGTCGTCCTTGCGCGTGGCAAGCGACTCCAGACGCTCCTGCAGGCCTTCCTTCAACCGCTCCAGGCGCTTGCGCAAGACCCGATCCTCGTCCTCGACGTCGAGAAGAAGCTTTTCGTAGAGCTCCAGCTCGTCATGGATCATCTGCTGCTCGAAGACGGCGGGCACGCCGATGAACCGGAACGCGGAATGCGTGATGATGATGGCGTCCCAGTTCGCCGTCGCGGCCCGCGACAGGAAACGCGCACGCTTCTCCTTGGTGAAATTGGTCTCGTCGGCAACAAGGATGCGGGCATTCGGATACAGCGCCAGGAACTCGCGCGCGACCTGTCCGAGACAATGACCGGGAACGGTCAGCATCGCCTTGTTGATGAGTCCCAGACGCCGTTGCTCCATGATCGAGGCCGCCATGGTCATCGTCTTGCCGGCGCCGACGGCGTGGGCAAGATAGGTCGAGCCGGCCGCGATGATCCTCCAGATGCCGCGCTTCTGGTGCGGATAGAGGGTGAATGCTCCGCTGGCGCCCGGAAGGCGTAGGTGGGACCCGTCGAAGGCTCGCGGGGCGATATTGTTGAATTTGTCGTTGTAGACGCGCGCCAGCCGGTCGGTCCGGTCCGGATCGGACCAGATCCAGCGCTGGAAGGCGTCCTTGATCTTCTGGAGCTTCTCCTTGGCCGCTTCGGTATCGACCACGTTGAGGACGCGGCGCTCCTTGCCGTTTTCCTCGACCGCATCGAAGATCTGCGGCACCCGGCTGTTGAGCGCGTCGGTGAGCAGCTCGCCGGCATGACGCCGCCTCGTGCCCCATTCGGACGTGCCGGCCGCGAGATAGGCCAACTGGCCGGCCCGGACCGTCCAGGACGCCAGTTCCGGCATGTGGTGGATCTTGATGTCGGCGCCTATGGTCTCCCTGACGAAGGCCACCACGTCGGCGGCGGGAATCCAGGGCGCGCCGAGACGCGCGGTTATGTCGGAGGGCCTTAGATCGGCCGGCTGCACGGCCTGAAGGGCCGCGACGTTGCGCTCATAGGCGGGATCAAGCGCGGCGGCCGCTTCCGCCGCCGTCAGCTTGTCGCGGACATGTCCGGACAGATAGGCGTCGGCCATCTGCCATGAGCCATCGACAGGGTCGCGGAAGATGGCGCTGCCGAGCTCGGCGACGACATCGTCCGGATCGCGATGCAGCAATTCGGCGATATGGTCGAGATCGACGCGGCCGCGTTCGTTCAGGACGACGGCGAGCGCATCCGCAGCGCTCGCGATAACCGGCGGAGCCGGCGGCGAGATCACACGCTCTGAGAAAATCGGCCCGGGCCTCGCCGTATCGTTCTCCAGATCGTAGTCCTCGATGGAGGCCACGAGCCAGCAATCGGGATCGTCGAGGAACGGCGCGAGGTTGGGCCGGCGGTGCGTTTCACGCACCTCGCCGGTCTCCTCGTCTTCGGCGATCGAGACGGTGGTGTGATTGATCGGGCCGAAGTCGCGCACGAAACTCGACCAGGCGATGCGCAGCTTGACCTGCAGCTCCTTCCACGGCTGGTCGAGCTCCTGCGCTTTCAGCACCTCGCGCACGGCGTCGCGCACCGGGATCAGCTTCTGGACGATACGGACATGCCTCTCAGGCATGCCGTCGGCGTCCCGACCTTTCCGAACTTTCACGGTAACGGGTTCGCCGTCGATGACCTGCATCAGGCCACTGGAATTGTCGACGAAGAAGCTGCCTTCGCGAACGTGGCGGTCGGAGGGAAGATCGACCGGAGCCTTGTCGACAGCATCCTCCCAATCGAAATCGATCTCGGTAGGCTCACCGTCATAGCGGTCTTCCGGCAGCAGGGAGATGGCGGCGGCGAGTGCTCCGGGCAGGTCCTCGCCCTTGCGCGGAAGGCATGTGTAAGTCTCGCCGAAGGGGCCGGAGGTCAGCGCATGCGTGCCGAGCACAAAATCCGGATGCCGGGCGAACCATCGGTTGATGCGGATCACGCCCTCGTCGTCGGTCGCCGGCCGCACCTCCTCTGTATCGAGCCAGGACTGGTCGCCTTCCGGCTCACCGATCTTGCGCTTGCGGAAAAATAGGATGTCCACCACGACATCGGTGCCGGCGTCGGCACGGAAACTGCCTTCGGGAAGACGGATGGCGGCGATCAGATCCGCCGATTTCGCGATGTGCTCGCGCGCCGCACAATCCGACTTGTCAAAAGTGCCGGAACTGGTGACGAAAGCGGCGAAGGCGCCCGGCTTCAACAGGTCGATCGCACGCGCGATGAAATAGTCGTGCAGGCGAAGTCCAAGCGACCTGTATGCCCGATCCGACCGCACGGTGCGGTCGGAGAATGGCGGGTTGCCGATGGCGAGATCGAAGCTGGCCGGCAGCTCGGTTCGGGCGAAATCGCCCATAAGAATACTGACGCGCGGCTGCAGCAGCCGGGCGATACGCGCCGTGACGGGGTCGAGCTCGATGCCGGTGACATGGGTGACGTCCCGCAAGGCCTCGGGCATCAGCGCCGGGAACAAGCCGGTGCCGACTCCCGGCTCCAGCACCCTACCGCCGCGCCATCCAAGCCTCTGCAGGCCAGACCAGATCGCCCGCACGATGAATTCCGGCGTGAAGTGGGCGTATTGCGTGCAGCGCGCGAGCGAAGCGTAGTCGATCTCGCCGACCGCGTCCTCAAGCGCCGAGCCGATCTCGTCCCAGCCCTTGCGGAACTCGATCTCGCCGGGCCGGCGGAAAACGGCGTTGGCAAGGTCGGACGCGCCGAAGCCGGTGAAGCGGATCAGCTTTTCCTGCTCCTTGAAAGTGGCCGGCCGCTCGGCCGCGTCGATCTCGGCAGCGAGCCGGATGGCGGCGATATTGTCGCGCGCCCGCTCCTTCCAGCCGCGCGCCAGGCCGCGGTCGCCGTCAAGATAAAAGTTCGTCCCACGCGCCCGGGGAGCAGCAGCAGACGGCTTCGCGGCTTTCGGGACCGGCATGGCCGGGGCGGGCGTCGCGGGATCGGGATCGTCATCGGGATCGAAGTCGCCCGCAAAGGCGGTGACGCCGAGTCCGAGGCCGGACGAAAGCGCGGTGTTGCCGAAGAGGTCGATGGTGAAGGGATCGTCGTTGGACATTGGAATGTCTCCTGGGAGGATGGCGCGCGAAAGCCCGGCCAAGGCATGCCGGCCAGGGCGTCGGCGACAATTTTCGGATGGGTCAGCGGGCGGTCAGCGAGAACGTGATTTCGGTCTCGGTGAGCTGGAGGTTGATATGCGTTGCCCGCAGGTTGCGGTCGAAGAGCGGGATCAACTGCTCGGCTGCGATGAACTCGACGCCGTCATCGCCGCCGAAATGGCGGCGCTTGTAGTGCCACCAATCGATGTCGCCTCTCGGATGACATTGCTCAGAATAGACGACGAACGGTTTGGCGCCCTTGGGCAGCTTGCCGTTGGCCATGATGTAGACGCCCTGATCTCCGACCAGCCACAGACCGGGGCGGGCTTGCTCGACCGGCGAGAAATCGCCGTGCGGAAGGCGAAAGCCTCCATTGGCGTTCGCATCGGCAATGCCGCGGTCGATGACCTTGCGAACTGCAAGGATGGGGAACGTGAACATCGTTGCCTCCGTCACGCAGCTTGTCGCTCGGGGAGGTAGCGCAGATGCACCGGCAGCTTGGCCGCGATCTCGTCGTCCGTGAGATGGTCGAGCAGCTTGAAGTCATGGCTTCGGGCCGGTCCGTAGACGATGACGATGCGCTTGCCCCGCAGGTCGCGGGGAAAACGCCAGTCCGCATAGCCGCGATACTCGTCGTTGGTGCTCGACCAGATGTGCTCGATGCGCTCCTCGCGCGACATCGCGCGGACCGGCCGCGACTCGCGCTCGACGATCGCGTCGCGCATGCGATCGGGCGACCCGGTCTCTGCGAGATCGCAATAGGCATGGAAATACCGCACGTCGCCGTCGATGTTCAGCTCGTAGAAGACACTGGTGATCTGGCCCGTGAGGAACTCACGCAGCGCGAACATCTCGCCCCGCATGAACAGCGGCGGCAGGACATCGAACATATAGGTGTGCTCGGTCTGCGAGATCTCGAAACATTCGCCCCGGTAGAGCGGGGCGGCATCGTCCTCGAAACGGTTCGGACGCTGTGCGTGCCGATCGAACATTCGAAACATCTGCCTGCGGTCGGCGATGCCCTGATAGACTTTGCGGATTGGAGAGAGGGTCATGGGCGGGCTCCTTTGGCCTCGTCGGGCCGGAGCGCGGTTCATCCACAGTGGATGTCCATCCTCTTCGGCCCTTCTGACCCCTCCCCGCGGCCGCCTCTCCGTCCGGCCGGGTCAAGGGCCGGCGCAGCCGGGCGAAGCTTTACCCTTGACGCGGCCGGCGGGCATGCGGCAGCCGGGTCTTCTTTCCTTCCTCCTCTCCATCACCCTCCCCCTGCTTTGCCGCCCATGCCTCCAGCTCGGCGTTCCAATCGACGGCCGGCGGTCGAAGACGGGCAAAGCTGCAACCGATCTCCGCAGCGGCGCTCTCCAGGCGATCGGCATATCTGTCGCCCTGGCCGTTGTCGTCGGTCGCGGCCACCAGCCCCGCGCCATGGCGCGCCGCGAGAGCGCGGATCGCCGTGTCGGTCGCCGGCGACCAGCCGCCGCCTGTGCTGAGATAGAGGCTGTCGGTCCGCCCGCGCTCCAGCACGGCGAGGCTCATGGCGTCGATGGCCGCTTCGGTGACGCAAAGGCGCAAGGCGTGGATCGGGCCGAACCGGAAGAGGACTTTGGCGCCTCCGGTCGAGAACCCTCGCCAATCGGGACCACGCTCCTCCCAACCGGTGACGCGCCCGTCACCATCACTATGCGCCGCCCACATGCTGCCCCGGGGACCTTCGCGCAGAAGGTCGTGGCGGATCGCGGCACGGATGACGGCATCGGGGAGGGATCGCTCGCCGTGCAGATAGAGCCAGGTCATCGACCCCGGCCAAGGCTTGCGGCGCTTCGCCCAACGTGTGGGAATGCTGGCGAGCCTTCTGTCGTCGGCCGGTCGTGACCAGGTCGGCACGGTCGGGACGAAGCCCACGAGCGAGGCAACGCGCTCGACGACTTTTGTGAAGGGCGCACGGTCCAGATGCTCGACCAGGCTGAAGACATCGCCCTTGGCGTCGGACAAGGGAGCGAACCATCCCTTGCCGCCATGGATGACGATAACGATCTCGGCGCCGCGTCGGTATTTGACCGCCTTGCGCGTGCTCTCCTTGACGTCGATGGCGAACCCTGCCGTCTCCAGCACGGCGGCGCAGGGCACGCGGTCACGCAGCTCTTCAAGATCGTTCTTTTCCATATCCTTGTCGGCACGCCCTTGCGTCCGCCTTTCCTTGTTTTCCTTTCCCCGCACCTCGCGGAGCCCCTTCCGGACGCCGCGAAGAGCAAAGGGGGCAAGGGCGCGGCTGGCACAAGCTGAGGGAATTGTGAGCGCGCGCCGGCCGCTGCGTGCCAGCCGCGGCGTAGCTTCCCTTGCCGCCGCAGCTCGCAAGCGGCACCGCCGGAAGGAAGAGGGCCGGCTCAAAGAGCCGGCCCTCCGTCGAAGGGATTGTATTCCGCGAGGGTCTCGACTTCGTCGTCTTCGAGCTCCGCGCTCGGCTGGATGCCGAACCCGGCGTCCGTTCGGAACAGCGTGACGGGCGCCATGAGCGTGTGGGCGAGCTGGTATGCGTGGTTCTGCGCGAGGGAAAGTTCGTTCGGCATCTGAGGGGCTCCATCATTGGAGCGGGCCAATCCCGCTCGATGGCTCCGTCAGCGTCCGGCCTCGGTCGCGATCACCGCGAAGGCGAAGCCGAGCGGCGGCAGCTTGCTAGCCGACCCCTTGCGGGTTGATCGTGGAAGATCCGCCCTCGCACCAGGAAAAGCCATCACGAGAGAGCGGGATTGGACCGCGCCAGGACTCGGTGACTGTCGTCGATATCATTGGTCAACCCTGTGCCGACTGGAGGTGCCCTGCCGCCACGCTGGTCCAATGGTCAACGACCGTGGATTGCAGCACATCAGCGTCAGATACGAACCGATCCGGCAGCTACCGACCCCATTTCGGTCGTTCCGCTTGGCTTGCCTGCGGCCCGAAACCCGCCATTCGGGGCCCCTCTGAAACTCGGCCTGAACGGTGTCATCTACTAACGGTCCGGTTCAAGCGAGAATAAGAAGGACATTGTCGTTCGGAGGCGGTCGCCGTGTGGTTATTTCTGCTTGGGAAACAGCGGCAAATTCCTCGCGCGCCGGGCAGGCCGACCGCTGATCTCAAGCGAAGGGGAACCACACGAAGGCAGCGACAGCCACCACGACCGCGCATCCCGTGATTGCAGCGAGCGGGAGCGAGAAACGCGGGGGACCGGCGAGAATTGCGAGGACCAAACGCCCTGCGGCATTTGTGGCGAGCGCGACAAGCACGGCTTGACCCACGAGCGCGATGGCGGTTCCCCCGTCGGCAAGCCGAAGCGAACTGAGAACGGCCACGTCGACATCAAACGCGCCTGAAACGGCAGTCGTGGCCAAAAGCCCGCTCTCACCGAACCGGCTCGAGAGTGCCGCGCTGACAGTGGAAACAAGTGCGAACGCAGCGGCAAAGACCAGGAGGGCTCCAAATTCGAACGGATTGCGCCCGGGCTGGTCGCCGGCATCGTGCGCGCCGCTTCGACGCAGGAGCAGGACGCCAGCCGCGGCAAGGACGAATCCACCGGCGATCGCGGGCGCGATCATGTACGCGATGACCTGAGGTGCGAGCAGCGCAACGATGGCGCAGACCCGCAGAACGGATACCAGCGCCGCAAGCGCTGCCCCGCCCACCAGCGGCGTCGCGTTGGCTTCCGCTCTGGCCATACGTGCCAGTGCGACGGTGACCGCGGTAGACGAAACAACGGCGCCGGCGATCGATCCGACGAGCAATCCGCGCGTCTCGCCCAGCAAGCGCACCGCGACATAGCCACCGAAGGATATCGCCGCGACAATGACGGTGAAGAACCAGATCTCGAACGGGTTGAGCCCTCCCCAGGGATCGACGGTTCTGTCCGGAAGGAGGGGCAGGACGATCGCGGTCATCGCTGCAAGGACGATGGCCGAGCGCAGTTCGATCCAGGTCAGGCGACGCAGCAGACCGTGAAGCATCTCCCGGCTGGCCAGGACAGCTGCGAGCGCGGCTCCGCCTGCAGCAGCGACGAGTTGATCGCCGACAACCGCCAGTGCGCCGAGCGCGAACACGCTCAATGCTGCCACGACACCCGTCACGCTGAAATTCTGGTCATGCTCGGCTTCGTGCGAGGAGAACCAGGCGAAGATTGCCGCGAAGCCGAAGAAACCGGCAATCAATATGGCGCTTGAGTCCAAGGCGGCTGCGAGCGCGGCAAAGATGCCGCCCAGCAGCCCCGACAGGCCGAAGGTGCGAATGCCGGCCGTACGGCTCCTGTCGGCAGCGTCACGCTCACGCCATCCGCGCTCCAGACCCACGAGAAGGCCAATCGCCAGAGCCAGCCCCAGTCTTGCAATAGTGTGGTCCATCGGGTCAGCCGAAACCCATCAAAGCCTGTTGCCCAATTCGCACGATAGCGAATTCGGATGCGGTGGGCGTCGGTTTCAGAATCTGAGCCGTGAAGACGTTGCAATGCATTGCCTTGTCTGGGCGAGGCAAACGACGGCGCCGCAAAGGTCGCAGACTTCCCGGAACCCTCGCAGGACAAAGTGGGAGGGCCTTGGACCTCATCCCGCGCTCACACCGAACAGAGCACCGACGGCGGCGGTGACGCCCATGGCGAGCGCGCCCCAGAAAGTGACGCGAAGCGCGCCGCGCAGTATGCCGGCTCCGCCTGCGTTCGCTCCCAGTCCGCCAAGGATCGCCAGGGCAACGATGGTCGATGCACCGACGACAATGCTGGTCTGGTCGGCAGGCGTAGCCATTGCCACCAGCACAGGAACGATGGCACCCGCCGCGAAGGTCAATGCGGAAACCAAAGCTGCCTGGACCGGCCGCGCGGCCAAGGTCTCGGAGATGCCAAGTTCGTCGCGGGCATGGGCGGCCAGCGCGTCACCTGCCGTAAGCTGGGCGGCAACCTGGCCCGCGAGGTCGCGATCGAGGCCGCGCTTGATATAGATCTGGGTCAGCTCTTCTAGTTCGGCATCCGGCGTCTCCGCCAGTTCCCGCCGTTCGCGAGCGAGGTCCGCATTCTCAGCGTCGGTCTGCGAACTCACTGACACGTACTCACCCGCAGCCATGGACATGGCCCCGGCGACGAGACCGGCGAAGCCCGCGATCAGGATTTCCGTGGAACCAGACCCCGCCGCCGCCACGCCCACGACGAGGCTGGACGTTGAGACCAGACCGTCATTGGCTCCAAGCACCGCGGCGCGCAGCCATCCGATGCGATGGACCATGTGGACTTCCGAATGCGAAAGGCGGCTCATGTCTTTATACCTTTCCTAGTTACAAGCGCGCCGTCAGTCAGATGCATCGGCCCGGTTTCGGCTGGTTGGATTCGAAGTGCACGCAGCGCGTTGAGGATAACGGCGATGTCGATGGCTTCCTGGATCAGTGCCCCCTGGACAGGCGTGAGATAACCGAAAGCGGCCGCGATCATCCCCATGACAGAAAGTCCGATGCCCGCCACAACGCTTTCGAGAGCGATTCGCCGGGCTCCGCGAGCGATCTCGACGCCCGGCCCGAGCCTGTCCACTCTATCAACCAGCAAGACGACATCGGCGGCTTCCGCGGAGGCGGCTGCCCCTCGCGCCCCCATGGCCACGCCGATGTCGGCTGCGGCCAGGGCGGGAGCGTCATTCACCCCGTCGCCGACCATCATCACCGGGCCGCGCTTGCGCTCCGAGAGGACCAGAAGAACCTTTTGATCCGGGGTAAGTCCGGCGCGTATGCCGTCAAGCCCCAGGCCGGCGGTCACGCGTTCCGCAACCTCATGGCGATCTCCGGTAGCCAGAAGAATGCGATCAACCCCCTGTCGACGCAGTCCCGACAGCATGTCATGTGTGCCATCGCGCAATGGATCGGCCATGACCATGTGGCCTGCGAGCTTGCCGTCGATCCCGACCGCCACCAGCACCGAACCCGCCGACAGCGCCGGATGGTCGACGGCTGCGGCATCGACTTGTCCCACCACGAAGCCGTGTCCGCCCACGATCACTCGTCGGCCCTCGACGATGCCGGTCAGCCCTTCGCCAGGCGTCTCCCTGACCTCTTGGGGGACGGGCAGCGTCAGTCCGCGTTCCTGCGCTCCGGCAACAATCGCCTGGGCTACAGGGTGTTTGGTTGCCTGGTCGAGAGCGGCCGCAAGCCGCAGCAGTTCATCCGTCTCGATACCGTCATGAGTGTCAATCGAAACGATCTGCGGTCGGCCGTCGGTCAGCGTGCCGGTCTTGTCGAGAATGAGCGTGCGCGCGCGCGCCATGGCCTCAAGCGGACCGGCGCCTTTGATGAGCACCCCGAAGTGGGCGGCGCGTGAGAGGCCCGCCACCAGCGCCACGGGCACCGCCAGGATCAGCGGACATGGCGTCGCGACTACCAGCACCGCAACTGCCCGGATAGGGTCGTTGGTGAACCACCACGCGGCGAAGGCGATCCCCACGGTCACGAGCAAGAAGCCAAGCGACCAACGATCGGCGAGCCGAGACATGGGAGCCTTGGATGACTGGGCCTGTTCGACCAGGCGCACTATGCCTGCATAGGTGCTGTCGTGCGCCTCCCTGGTGGCAACGAGATTGAAGGCATCGCCGGCATTGGTCGAGCCGCTCATCGCCTCTGCGCCAGCGGTGAGCTTGATCGGCAAGGATTCGCCCGTCAACGCGGAGGTGTCGAGGAACGCCGACAGAAACTCGACCGTGCCATCGACGGGAACGATGTCGCCCTGCCGGATCAGGAGCCGGTCTCCGGGCGCGATCTCATCGAGCGGCACGTCCTCGAGGCGGCCGTCGCGGTGCCGTGTTGCCGTGCGCGGGACGCGCGAAAGAAGATCGCGCATCTCCCGCCGCGCGCGACCCTCGGCAAAGCTTTCGAGAAACGTGCCGCCGGAGTACATGACGGCAACGACCGCGGCGGCCAGCGTCTCGCCGAACACAAGAGCCGCCGTCATCGACAGCGCCGCGACAATGTCCAGCCCGACTTCGCCTCGCGCAAGGCTGCGCAGGATCTCGACCAGCAGTGCAGCCAGAATGGGGATGACTCCGATCATCCAGGTAGTCGCAGCAAGATCCGGTCGGTCCATCACGTAGGCTAGGACGAGACCTCCCAGAAGGCCTGCCCCCGCCACCGCCAGAAGCGCTGTCTTCACCCTGTCGCCTACTGAAAGTTCCATACCAAAGTCGCTCCTAGGCGGCATGCACGAATGAATTGCCCACGCCCCGTGCGCGAACCGTATCGCGTTCGTCGCAAAGCAGGAACAATGCTTCGAGGCCGATCTTCCGCGCCAACGCACTCCCTTCGGCAGGCCCGAGGACCATCAGCGCCGTCGCCCAGGCGTCGGCGACGGCGCATGATGGGGCTATAACCGTCACCGAGGCAGGCGGTTGGAGCAGCGGCGCGCCGCGCTTCGGGTCGATCGTATGCGACAGCCGTCGTCCGTCTACGGTGACAAAGTGGCGATAATCGCCAGAGGTCGCCACCGCGCAGTTGGTCAAAGCAAGGACCGAATGGGGCGCACGTCGATCCGGATCGGGCTTTTCCACGGCGACCGTCCATGGCTGCGCGTCCGGTCGATGGCCCATGGCACGCATCTCGCCGTCGATCCCGACCAGAGCGTCGCGGACGCCGAAAGCCGACAGCGATTCGGCAAGGCGATCAACTCCGACCCCTTTCGCGATCCCATTGAGATCGAGCATGATCGCGGTACGCTTCGTCACGGTTCCCTGGCCGAACGCGAGGGCTTCGACTGCCGACACGCGGCGCGCCGACATCGCTGCGCGGATTGAATCTTGAGAGGCGCTACCCGGCCCGAACCCCCAGGCAGATACGGCGTCGCCCACGCCCATGTCGAATGCACCGCCGGATGCCTTGCCGATGGCCACGCCGAGTTGCAGGACCTGTTCGAGCATCGCGGGTATCGGCACTGCCGCGCCGATCGGGGCTCGGTTCAGCAGCATGAGAGCGCTGTCGGTCTTCCAGATCGACATCTGCGCATCGACTTCATCGACGGCAGCCTGCAAGCCGGAGCGGATCCGGGCCACATCGAATCCGGGCTCAGCCCAGAACAGAGCCGACCAGCGCGTTCCCATGGTCGGGCCGCTCAGCGCATGACGAACCGGATCAGTAGACATCTTCGACATAGCGTCCCTCCGCCTTGAGCCGCGCCGGCGATAGGCCCATGGGCTCCAGGATCGCGGCAAGAGTTTCTGCAACGCCGGAAGCCATCTCGCGCCCGCCGCAGACCATGATGTGCGCTCCGGCCCCGATTGCTGCCGCAAGGGCCGCGCTTTCCCGCGCAATGACGTGCTGGATGTAGCGCGGATGCGAGCCTCGCGAGCAGGCGGTTGCCAGGCTCGCCAGTCGACCTTCGGAAGACCAGTGCGCCAGTTCTTCCCCGTAGAGGAAGTCGCTGTCGCGATGCCGCATCCCGAAGAACAGATGCATGGGCCGCAAGCTATCGTTGGCGCGGACGAAGCCCGCAAGCGGTCCAATCCCGGTGCCGGCTCCGATCAGGATCAGCGGCTTGCGACCGCGGGGCGGATGGAAAGTCGGATTGCGCCGCAGGAAGGCTTCGACAGACCGGCCCGGCTGAAGCCCGGTCAGCATACTGGAGCAAACGCCGCCGGCATGTTTGCGGACCACGATTTCGAGGAACCCGTCGCGGCTGCCGGATGCCAGAGAATAGAACCGCGGCACGGTGGCGCCTTGCGGGAGAATCCCGATGAGATCCCCCGCCTCGAAACGGGCGAAGCCGCGGCCCAATAGGCGTTGTAGAAATCCGAGGCGCGGCAGGGCGAAGCGCAGGATCGCGGTCGGCGCCTGCACGTCCTGGCCGTAGTCGCGGCGAGAAACCAGCGTCAATCCGGTCGTCCGGGGCGCGACCGGCTGGTGGTCCAGTTCCAGCGGGATGCCGAGAGCCTGCCCCAGTGCGCGGCCCCACCGCGCGAACTCCTGCGGCGACTGGCGATCGATGGTGTCGAAGGGCAGAATGGTCTCCCATCCCTTCACGCGTGCGGCGGCACCGACAGCCTCGGCATAGGCGCAGAAGCGCGGGAAGTTCCGGTCACCGAAGCCGAGCACCGCGACCGGTGCCGAGGGAGCCGCCCGAAGTGCGGCCAGACGGTCGAGGAAGCCCTTGGCGCAAGCCGGTGCGTCACCGTCCCCATAAGTGGCAGCGAGCATGATGTAATTTTGCGCGGCCCGGGTTCTGCCGGGCGCGAAGGCGGACATCGGCGCGACATGAACTCGCTTGCCGGACTTGGTCAACGCCGCGTGGAGCGTCGCGGCAAAGCCCCAGGTGCTGCCACCCTCGCTGCCGACGAGCACAACGAGATCCGCGCCGGAAGGCGAGGCATTGCCCTTGATCGGCGGTCGGCCGCCCCGCGCGGCGGCCCAGACGGCAAGGCCGGTGATGCCCATGACAGGCACCGCGAGCGCCATAACGCCCAGAAGCAGCCCAAGCAGAGACGCGCCGCGACCCGTGTGGAGCATGTAGACGGTTTCCGTAGCGCGCTCCCAGGCGGTCAGGTCGACCCAGCCGAGCGTCTGCCCGGTGCCCTGGTCGATGGCACCCGTTCCGCTATCGGTCTTCAGGGTGAAGACGTCGGTTGCATCGTCAGGGTACGGGAAGGTGAGCTCGCGCAGGTCATCGCTCGGCGTAGCCGCGAGCAGCGGCATTGCGGAGAGCGCGGCGCCCTTCTTGCCGCTCGCGTCGGACTGATCCAGCGCTGCTGGCCCGTCAGGAAGAAGGCTGAAGGTGGAGGCTGTCATCCAGAGCGCGGTTGCCGAAGAAAGAAGCAGGCCCAGAACTGCGGCACGCGCGAGTTCGACATGGACGCGCCCGGCAAGCGGGCCGCGCAGCGGCGAGAACCAGCGCCGCCAGCCACCGGTGCGCCGCGCCACCAGCAGGATTCCCGAGACGGACAGCAGAAGCATGGAAGCAGCGCCCGCCGCCGAAACGAGGCGTCCCGTGTCGTCCAGGAAGAGCGAGCGGTGCAGGTTCGTCAGCCAGCGTTCGACCTGGTTCGGATCGGCCGACCCGACCGCTTGTCCGGTCTCCGGGTCAATCACCGCCGAGCCCGGGGTACCCTTGTCGAACCAGAAGGCGGTGATGCGGCCAGACGGCGAACGCCTGATCTGCTCGACGCCTGGAATTGCCGATTGAATCCTTGTTGCGAGTTCCGCGACGCTTGCAGCCGGATCGGCCTGCGGCGAAGAAATCATCTCCGCCGCAGGGAAGATTGAGAGTGCCGCGCCGCTGAGCGCAAGCAGCGCCAGCAACGCAAGGCCGACGAGGCCGGGCCAGCGATGGAGCAGCCGAGTCATGACAGCCTCACATCGCGTAGGCGAGGCTGGCGACGTAACGGCGGCCTTGGACCGCCTGCCCGGCATTCGCCGACGTCAACGGCACCGAGACGTCGTTGGGACTGTCGCGCATGTCCTCCACGGCAGCATCGAGATGCAGCGTGTAGCCTGCGTCGAATAACGCGTCGGCGAGGTCGAGCGTGATCTCCAGGGTGCGCCCGGCCCCGACGCTGGCCCCAGTGATTCCGTTGATTTCCGCCGCATTGCCGCCCGTGGCGCGGTACCAGTCGGCCAGGTGCTCGTAATACTTCGCCTTGCCGCCCGCCATCCACAAGGTGCCGGCATAGGCGCCCTTGGCGTCGGTGACGTAGATGGCGAGGTAGGCGCCGTCGCCGCCGTAGCTCTTCAGCGTCGTCGTCAGGGTCACGGGACGAGCCAGCGCCACGCCGGGAAGCGTGAGCGCGGTCGTCAGGACCAGTGCGGCCAGGATCTTCTTCATGATGATTCTCCGAAGTGCTTCACGATCAGTCCGTCAGTTCAGCTTGACCTTGGGAGCCGCGTCGCTGCCGAACAGGCCATTGGCGGGAGGTGCGACGGTTCCCGCCGGCGCGGGGTTGGTCGATGCCCTCCGGCCGTATCCGTCGTCATCGTCGTCATCGTCGTCATCGTCGTCATCGTCGTCGTCATCGTCATGGCCATCGTCCCCGTAGCGGTGGTCATCGTCGTCGCTGCGCGCCCTTCTTACGTGATCCCGATCAAGGCGGTCATCGCTGGCGAGCTTCAGAATGCCGTCATCATCGGTCCTCGCCGACGCATGCGCGGCGCGGTGCATGCCGCTCCAGGCTGGAATGCCGGCGCCGATGGCCAGAGCGGTCGAGGCGACGAGGATTGCAAAGGTCTTCTTCATGGCAGGTCTCCTTTTCTGCTGGCCTCTTGTGGAGCCTCCATCTGATCGCTCGCTGACGCGTCCGGACTTTCTGCTTCAGCTTCCCGTCAGCATGCGGCCAGAAAGCAGAAGGCCCCGCCGGGGTGGCGGGGCCTGGTCAATCCGGTTACGGCTTGATGAAGCCGCGCTACCTGTCTTCTCGTCGCCCTTTGTGGTGGGCTCCGTTGTCACGGTCGTCATCGTCCGCTTCGATCTTCATCACCTCGAGGGTCGCGGGATTGACCGTCGCTTCCATCTGCCGGCCCTCGGCGTCGGTTCCGATGATTTCGTAGCAGCCGTCGTCGATCTTGATCCGGCGCACGGTCCAGCCAAGCTCAGCCGCCATCGCGGCCACCGCCTCACGCGGCATCCAGTCGGCCATCGGAATGAAGCAGTCGTCATCGGCCCGCGCGCTGCCAATCGGCAGGGCGACGAGCGACGCGAGAATTGTCAGGGCGAGGCGCATGGCACATGACTCCAGCCGGGGTGACTTTCCTCATATTGGAAGATCAAGCTGACGCTTTCCTGAAGCGCGGCCGCATGCTGCTTCAGCAAGTCGTCAGGATCAGCGATGATGATACAGTTCGATTTCGAATGAAGGCATGAGATGCGTACGCTGCTGGTCGAGGACGATTCTGTGCTGGGTGCGGCGGTGCGTGACCAACTCGCCGGTGACGGGCATTCGGTCGACTGGGTGACGCGCCTTGACGCGGCTCGCGACGCGATGGCCGGCGCGGCGCACGATCTGGTCCTTCTCGACCTCATGCTGCCGGACGGTCGTGGCATCGTCTTCCTGAAGGGGTTGCGCGGCGCAGGCAACGTTACCCCGGTCATCATCCTGACGGCCCTTGACCAAGTCTCCGATCGGATCGAAGGGCTGAAGGCCGGAGCCGACGACTACCTCGTCAAGCCATTCGATCTGGACGAGCTTTCCGCGCGGATCGGTTCGGTCGCACGACGGTATTCCGGCAATCCCAACCCGATCATCCGCATCGGTCCGCTGGAAATCGACATCGCCCGCCGAAGCGTCCGGCGCGAAGGAAAGGCAGTTCAGCTGACGGCACGCGAATGGGCCTTGCTGGACGCATTCCTTACCCGCCCCGGTCAGTTGCTGTCGAAATCCCAGCTGGAGGAGAAGCTTTACGATTTTGATTCCGAGATCGAGAGCAACACGATCGAGGTTCATGTGAGTCGCCTGCGCAAAAAGCTTGGACCGGATCTCATCCAGACCGAGCGCGGCCTCGGCTATCGGCTGGCAAGGGCATGAGGCTGCCGCGCAGCTTGCAGGGAAGGCTCCTGCTGACGCTAGGCGCCGTCATGCTTGCGATATGGGTCGGCGCCGCATGGGCGACCGCTGTACTACTTCGGCACGAGATCGAGGAGGTCTTCGATTCGTCGCTTCAGGAGACGGCGCAACGCCTGCTGCCGCTGGCGGTGCTCGACATCGTCAGTCGCGAGGACGGCGACGCGGCCAGCCAGCGGCTGGCGGCAATCCGCAGCCACGAGGAGCTGTTCACCTATGTGGTGCGGAACGAAAGCGGCGCGGTTCTGCTGCAATCCCACGCGGCAGATCTTTCCGCCTTCCCGCCCTATGACGGTCCGGGTTTCCGGCGCACCGCGCGGCATCGCCTCTACAGCGAAGAGGCTTTGCAGGGCACCGTCGTCATCACCGTCGCGCAGCCGGTGTCCAACCAAACTTCTGTCATTCGCGAGATGCAGATGGTGCTGGGGCTCCCGGTGCTCCTCGTCATACCAGCGGCCTTCGGCGCGATCATCCTCGCGGTACGACAGGGCACGCGGCCCCTGCGCAGGTTTCGCGAACAGCTGGAGACCCGCAGCGAGAAGGACCTCGCCGCTGTCTCCGCCGAAGACCTGCCGAGCGAAGTCGCGCCACTGGCCGAGACCATGAATGCTTTGCTCGCACGGCTACGGTCGGCCTTCGACGCCGAGAGGAGCCTCGCGGCAAATACCGCCCACGAACTGCGCACCCCGCTTGCCGGAGCCATCGCCCAGGCGCAGCGCATCCGCAAGGAGACCGCGGAACCCCAAACAGCGCAGCGCGCCTCCGACATCGAGGCCGCGCTGAAGCGCCTCACCGCGCGATCCGAACGGCTGATGCAGCTGGCCCGGGCGGAAGGTGGGCGGCTGACGCTGGACGCCGACAGTGACCTGCGCGATGCGGTGTCCGTGGTCGTGCACGACATGAACCGTAGCGGACAGCAGGAACGCATCGTTCTGGCACTTCCTGACACGTCGGTCCTGTCGCCGATTGACCCCGATACGGTCGGAATCCTTTGCCGCAACCTCATCGACAACGCGCTTCAGCATGGCGGCAAGAATTCTGCGGTCGAGGTTTCGCTGTCAGCGAGTGGAGAACTCTCGGTCGCGAACGGGGGGCCGCTCGTATCTCCGGAAAGACTGGAATTGCTCACCAGGCGTTTCGAGCGAAACGGCAGTATCGGCCGGGGAAGCGGGATCGGACTATCGATAGTGGCGACAATCGCCGAGCGGATTGGTACCAGGCTCGACCTCTCTTCACCGCGCCCCGGCCATATCGATGGCTTTGAGGCGCGTATCAAACTGAGTGGGTCCCATCGTTGACCGCTGTTCCGTCCGAGGCTTAGCAAGGCGGCGAATTTCGTTGCAGGTAGGGCCGCAACGGGTTGGGCTTGATCTACGTGCCACGCTCTCCAGAGATCGTCTCACTCGGGTCAGCAGCGGCATCCTCCAGCTCGACGCTTGCGAAGCCCATGGCGCAAAGCCCGAAGGGTTATGGGTCATTCGATTCCCATACGCAGCGCCTCAGCTAGGAGGGGTGCGAGGTGGATCTTGTTCGTGGCGTGGCGCACGCTGTCGGTCGAGACGATTCGGGAGACCCCAGCAGTATGTAGCGCTGCAGTGTCTGTTCCGGAGCTCAGCATGTGCGTTGCGAACAGTTCAACGCGATCTGCTCCCGCATCCAGAAGATGACGGGTGGCGGCGCAGACGGTCGACCCCGACGATACAACGTCATCGACGATGACTGCCGTCCGTCCCTTGACGCGATCCAACCCGGCAATCTCGATGGCGACATCGCGATCGCCGCGGCGCACCTTCCTGCCGACGAGAACATCAAGTGCCGATGCTTTCGCGGCAGTCTCGACCCATTGTCGGGATTCCCAGTCAGGCCCGACGAGGACAGCGTCCTTCCCGGCATTGTTGGCGGTGATCGCGCGACCCAGAAGGAGCGCGGCGCTCAACTGCGTAACAGGTATGCTGAAGACACTGTTCAGGTCGTGCGTCCGATGCAGATGCGGGTCGACGGTGACCAGCCCTTCGAATGCATCTGACAGAAGTCCGGCAACAACCCTCTGGCTGACTGCCTCGCCCAGTTGGAAGGCCACGTCCTGGCGCATGTAGCAGAGATACGGTGCTACGAGCACGATGGACCGGACGCCCGAGTCCCGTAAGGCGGACGATGCGAGCAGAAGGTCAACCAGCCGATCATTCGGATGATCGAGACTGCAATAGATGACCGCTGCTCCCGTCTCCGGCGCTATCCGTACCAGGCTTTCGCCGTCCGGAAACCGCCGCAGTTCAATCCTCCTGAAATCCGAGCCGAGTGCTTCCGCGAGCCGCCGCGCAGGTTCTTCATGATCGCCGAAGGCGTGGACGGTGGACCAGACGGGCATCAGGGCAAACTGGCGGGTGCCACCGCAAAGCCGACATTGCGTTCGGCAGCTTCGGTTGCCAACGCCAGGTCTCCTGCGTGGGCCGCATGAATCCGATAGACGACTTCGCCTGCCTCTACGACTTCGCCTGTCTTCCTAAGAAGATCGATGCCGGCGCCGCGATCGAGTGGAGCGCCCGCCAACCGGGCGATCCGTGCCAATCGGTAGCAATCCATGTCTCGGACCTTCCCGCTGACTTTCGCATTCACCTCATGGGTCAGCTCGCCGAGATTGAAGGTCATGGACGGGGGGCCCTGCAACCTCATTATTCTTTCCATCGAACGCAAGGCGGAGCCTGAGTCCAGCAATTCCCTGGCACGTGCATAACCGGTTCCGCCGCGGCACGCCGGATCCAGTTCGATGATGCGCGCGGACAGCTGCAGGGACTTTTCGCGAAGGTCCGAAGGCGCGTCCGCCTCACACCGCAACACGGCCATGACGTCACGCGCTTCCAGCACAGGCCCGATGCCCCGCCCGATTGGTTCGGCGGCCGGAGTGACGGCGACATCGATGTGCAGTCCGAGCCGGTCACCGACAAATTCGAACAGTTTTCTCAGGCGCACCGCATCTTCCATCCCGCGGACCTTTGCGGACTGTCCAACAGGAATATCCACCACAAGATGCGTAGATCCTGCCGCCACCTTCTTTGACAGGATGGAAGCCACCATCTGCTCACGCGTGTCGATCCCCAGCGGGCGCTGCACCGAGATCATGATGTCATCGGCTGGCGAGAGGTTCACGTTGCCACCCCAGACGATGCAGCCACCACACTCGTTCACGACATGGCGCATTTCATCTACCGACAGGTTGACGCGCGCAAGCACCTCCATCGTATCGGCTGTGCCCGCCGGAGATGTGATGGACCGCGATGATGTCTTGGGGATCGTGAGGCCGTAGGCCGACACGATCGGGACGATGATCATTGAGGTACGATTGCCAGGAATCCCACCGATGCAGTGCTTGTCGACGACCATCGGCTGACGCCATTCCAGCTTCCTGCCGACCGCGATCATCGCTTCTGTGAGTGCCAATAGCTCGTCTGTGGTCATGAAACTCGCCGATCCGATCAGAAAGGCTGCGAGATCCATTTCGCTGTATCTGTGATGGGCTATATCGACGACGATGTTGCGGATGTCGTCCGAGGAAAGCGTGGCGCCCCTGATCTTCGAGCGAACGCTTTCGAGGCTGCGGGGAGGCACTGCGGGTGCGATCGTGACGGGAGAACCTTCCGGAAGGCCGAGGCTTGAGAAACCCTGCTCCGAGAGCCCGAGTTCGTCATCAGCAACGATACCTTCGTCGTCGGCAATGGCGAGCGATGCGAGAACTTCGCGTCCTCCTTCCCCGGTGATGCTGACCTTTTTCAGAGCTCGGTGCTGGTCGGGTCTGAACAGCTGGCAGTGCCTGTCGACATAAGCGATGCTCTCGTTTTGCGTGTCGATCCCGATGCGCTTCAGCTTCAACACTGCGGACAGATCCCTTGGGCCAAGCCCGTGATTGCCGGGCAACTCTTTCGTGCTAGGCTAGCATGGAGTTCAGTGGGCTTCGAGCTGACCGAGACGCGGCTCATGCGAAAGCCTTTCGAGGGATGGCGACAGGCCCTCTCGGCTTCAGACATTGGGAAGGGTTCATGCGCCCGGTTCTACGTTTTCACGGTGCCGCCCACGGCGTTACCGGCTCGTGTTACGAGATCGAAACCGGACAGTGTCGCGTTCTCGTCGACTGCGGCATGTTCCAGGGTTCAAAATCCGAGAAGGAGCTGAACTACGGCGATTTTCCATTCAGACCAGACGCGATCGATGCCGTCCTCCTCACCCACGCACACATCGACCACAGCGGTCTCCTTCCGAAGCTGATCAAGCACGGATTCGCGGGGCCGATCTACGCGACGTTGCCGACAGTCGATCTTTGCTCCGTCATGCTGCCGGATTCAGCGCACATCCAGGAGATGGAAGTCGAGCACCTCAACCGCCGCAACGCGCAGCGGGGCCGCCCACAGATTACGCCGATCTATACGATGTCGGACGTTACCGCGTGCATGCGCCAATTCCGGCCGGTGCAATATGGCGAATGGACAACTGTCGCGACCGGAATGCGCGCACGCTACTGGAATGCCGGACATCTGCTCGGGTCGGCCTCGGTTGAGATCGAGATCGATACCGGCACACAGGAAGGGCAGCTGCGGTTGCTTTTCTCCGGCGACATCGGGCCCGGTCAGAAGTTGCTGCAGGCCGAGCCGGATGGGCCGATCGGCGTGGACTACCTCATCTGTGAGGCCACATATGGCGATCGTGACCGGTCAGAGGTTTCCCGCGAAGGCCGCCGAGCGAAGTTGGGCGAGGAAGTCAGGCGCGCGGCCGAGCAGAGAGGTCCGCTCGTCATCCCCTCCTTCGCGGTGGAGCGCACCCAGGAACTGCTTGTGGACCTTTTCCTGCTTGCACGTGATGGCTCGACACCGTCCGGACCAATCTTCGTCGACTCGCCCTTGGCAACCCGAGCCAGCGCTGTCTTCGAGCGTCATGCTGCCGAGATAGATGGTGGACACGAATTGCTTGCCGCGCTGCGGTCCGACTCCATTCGCTTCACTGAGACCGTTGAGCAAAGCAAGGCCATCAATCGGCTCTCCGGCTTCTTCATCGTGATCGCTGCCAGCGGCATGTGCGATGCTGGCCGTATCCGCCATCATCTCAAGGCGAACCTCTGGCGACACAACGCTACGATCATGATGGCGGGCTTTCAGGCGCAAGGCTCACTCGGGCGCATTCTGCTCGACGGCGCCTCGCGGGTCCGCATCCAGGGTGAAGAGGTCGACGTCAAGGCGCGCATTGAACAGTTCGACTTCTATTCCGGCCATGCTGACGCGCCAGAACTCGTGTCCTGGGTGAAGAAGCGCTTCCCGGTGCGCCGATCGATGTTCCTCACCCACGGCGAAGAAGCCGGGCTCGATGGGTTGCGCGACCGGCTTTCATCCTCTCTGGGGTACAACCGGCTCATCCTGCCGCTCATCGACGATGCCTATGAGCTTGGCCCCGAGGCGGCCCAGCAGATCGACGTCAACAAGCCTCGTCGGCTTAAACCCGACAAAGTTGCGCGACTCGACTGGCACAACGACCTCTCCAAGCTCCTCATCGATATCACTCAGGAGGTCAACGCCGCCGCCGACGAACGATCTCGTTCGACAATCATCAGGCGCTTGCGGCGTGGGCTGGAAGACAAATCCGAATAGCTGATGCAGCCGCCGACCGATCGGGAGAGCCGCATAGTCTACAGCTACAAAGTGCGGAGCCTGGATTGCCCTGATGACCTGGCGGAATTTGCCGCCTCTGCCGCATTGTTCTGGCGCTTCCTCAGCGACTGGGTCCGGATCGTCGCGGATCACGATCTGAGCAGTCGGATCGTCGTTTCCCACATCCGCAAGGCGACGATGGGCGACGGTGCCTATCGGATTACCCAGCCCTTCATCCGGGAGCTGTCGGGTTCGGACCACCTGTTCGCGCACAACGGCTGGCTGCAGGGGATTCTCGCCGACTAGGATTTCCAGTCGAAGTCCTTTTGCCCCGTCGGAGAAACGGATGCGGAACTGGCCTTTTGCGGCCTGCTTGATCGAATGCGTTCCGTCTGGACCGTGCCTGGGGAAGTTCCCTCACTGGAGTTACGCATGGCGGTGCTCGCTTCGTGCGCGGCGGAACTGAGGGTGATGGGTCCCGCGAACTTTCTCTACTCGGACGGCGACACCCTTTTCACTCAAGGCGACCGCCGCAAGAACGGAAGCACCCGAAAAGTCGGGCCTCCAGGACTGGTATTGCTGCGCCGATACTGCTCGCGGGATTCCCGTGACGGCATGGCACCCGGCATATCGATCGAGGGCCAGGATCATTTCGTCACCCTCGTCGCCAGCGTGCCGCTGAGCGATGACATCTGGGAGCCGCTCGGCGAGGGAGAGATCGTGGCCCTGAAGGATGGAGAAGCCGTCCGGTTTCCTCTCGGCAGTCACTACGCTTGAAGCGCAGAAGATGGACACTCATGTCCGGCGCGCCGCCAGACCTGTCTGGGCGGCATAGAGTGCAAGCATGCCCACCAGCATCGTTCCGGCGAGCGCGGGCGCCTGCCAGTCGCTGCTGGTCAGCCTGACCGAAATCAGGACGAGACAGATGATCGTTCCCAGCGCAGGCACCCAACGCGGCACCTCGAACTTACCCTTCGCCTCGCTGACCCGGCCCTGTAGGACCACGAGCGCGCCGTTGACGATCGCGAACACCACAAGCAGCATCAGCACCGAAGCCGACGCGAGCTGGGCGATGCTGCCGAAGAACGCCAGGGGGAGAAGCAGCACAAGGAGAGCGAGCGTTGCCAGATAGGGTGTCTGTGTCCGGGACTGAACCTTGCCCAGGGCGGCGGGAAGAAGGCCCTGCCGCGCCATGCCATAGATCATGCGCGAACTGGTGACGTAATTGACGAGCGCCGTGTTCGCGACGGCGAAAAGGGTGATGCCAGCGAACACAGCAACCGGGATGGCGGGTGCGGCCCTGCGCATGACTTCGGTCAGAGGGCCCGGAGCTTCCGCGAGTTCCTGCCACGGCACGACCGAGATGGCCGAGATGGCGACAGCCACATAGATCGAGGCGCCCACGACCATCGCGCTTACCAGCGCCACGGGAATCGTGCGCTGCGGATCGCGGCATTCCTCGGCGACGTTGAGGATGTCCTCGAACCCGATAAAGGCGAAGAAGGTCAGCACCGCGCCCTGGAAGACCAGCACGATCAGGACGTCGTTGCCGGGCAGCCCCGGGGTCTCCAGCAGATCGACCGAGCCCCAGTAAGGAATGCCGACCGCGATCACCAAGAGAAGCCCCGCCGCCTCGATCAGCGTGCAGGTGACGTTCACCCACATCGCCTCACGAATGCCTCGCAGCACCAGCCCGGTCAGGACGAGCAGGAATCCGATTGCGATCGCCCAGATCGGCAGCATCGCCATTCCGGTGACCGAGGCGAGATTGACGGCAAAGACCTGCGATTGGGTCGCGATGGACGTCAGCCCGGAGGCGACGACAGAGAGGCCGACGACGAAGCTCAGGAGCGGCATGCCGAAGGCACGCTCGGTGACGAAGGCGGCACCACCCGCTCGCGGATAGCGCGACCCAAGCGACGCATAGGACAGCGCCGTCAGCAACGCCGCAACCATGGCCACCAGGAAGGCCAGCCAGACTGTATTGCCTGCCAGCCCGGCGGCCTGTCCGATCAGGCCATAGATGCCGGAGCCGAGCATGCTACCGAGGCCGTAGAGCGTGAGCTGAAACGGCCCTATCGACCGTCGCAGCTTCGTCTCGGGGAGCTCCAAAGTTTTCACCTGTGTGTTGGCTGTTGAGCCAATCCGTCTGCTGATCGTCGGCGAACCCTATGTTTATCCGTATCAACTGCGGAAGTCTTGGGTCTGAACCACGAACGCGCCGAGCTTTGTGTTCGCGTGACGCGAGCGGCGGCGAGTGATACTGCCCATTCAGTTTTCAGCCTGTAATTCCCGACGAGGGCCAAAGGGCGTTCTGGACGTGCCGGGTCAAGAAGAAGTCTGACTGCTATTAGGTTTGAAGGCGAACGGTGTGGACGACCGGCGTTGGGGCGCGTTGCGGTCGAAGTGGGGCGGCCACCTGAATGGCCGCTTTTCCGACTCCACCGCTCAGAACCGGACGGGCAGGAATCCACCCCATTTCGGTCATGTCGGAATTCGGAGAGAAGGGCGGGGCTGAAGCCCC
>NZ_JACJHY010000017.1 GCF_014138625.1 Aminobacter ciceronei | reverse complement strand
CCACCCGCTACGACAAGCGCGACGACAACTTCCTCGCTTCCGTCCAGCTTGCTTCAATCCGCATCTGGTTGCGTAGTTATGAGTCGGTCACCTAGTATGACATCGCGCCCAACCACGCTCGCACTTCGGATGGTCCCAACACGAGCTAATTGAGGGCGATCCCCGAAAGTCTCCTCCAAGAACAAAGTGGGAAGAGCGCGGAGCGATTGGAAATCGATGTTTTCGCCGTTCTTGAACCTGTCGGCAATCTCGCGATTGGTGTGTTCGAATACTCGCGATGCAGGGAATGTGCCATGGTCGTCAGCCCAACCCCCACCGCTGACCAGTAGGTTGTACATTACGTCTCCAGCTTTTCAGATCGAGCCCACGCCTTTCGGCAAGGCTTGTGCCACAGTACCAATGGGTCAGAGGTTCTCTTCAGTCTGCCGCGCGACCCACTGTGTGTGTTCGCGCGAGAATGCGCGCTCAGCGTCATTCACAAACAAAGAGAAATCCTCTTCTGTTTTGACGTGATCGATGCGAGTGAGCAGGATGCCGATCTCGTGTGCAGTTAGGCTGTATGCCGATGCTAGCTCATTGAATTTTTTGATCTGTATCCAGCCGACAACGGCGGATGCCAACACCAACAATGGTTCCGTGGGCCATAGCGACCACTGCTGGTCATAGCGAATTCGCAGCATCGCCAGACCTATAGCTGCGCCTTGCACAATGACGCAGAATATTACCCAGCCTCGAAAGTGCCTACGGTTCGTTTTGACCTTCGATACATACCATCGACGCTGTTCCTCAATGCGCTCAGTACGATATCGGTTGATCCTGTCTTCAAGCGACAGAGCACGGGTGGCATTCATCGCCTTTGTAATTTGATCACCAGTCGACGGTTTCTTCGAAATCGGATCTCTCACGTGGCTATTAGCGTCCAGAATTTCCTTCAAAAACCTAGAAAACTTGGATTTTACAGTGGAAATCTTCGGGCTATCTTCAAATGGCTCAGCCCGCATCATATAGCGCCAAGTCGAAGTCTTGATAGATTCAGCAAGCGCCCGACACGCATACCAGTCTTTCTCTGGCTTTTGGACGGAAGTGTAGATTAGGAGAGCGGTAGAGGTCCCAACTACAAATACGTAGAAAATATATATGTCTGGCGTCCCGCCAAACCAAAGTGAAATAAAAGCTGCTAGGAACAGTAATCCGTACTGGAGGCGCAGGAGGAGCAGATACGTCCACTGCGCATCAGCTGACGAGCTATCTGCAGATTGGTAGAGAGCAGGATACTCATCCTGTGTCATAGGCCAAGGCCCTCATAGACGCCAGATTTGTAGTACCAATTGTCGGATGCCCCTTTGAATTTCCCGTAGTTTCCACAAAAATCGTCGAGGGCATGCTTTATGATCTTCGCATTAAACGAAACATGGACAGCATCTGCATTGCGCAGAATCGGCGGGCAAAGATCAGGGTCATACCGACGTTTTTTGTTGAGATTCACCGCGACAATCGGGAGGCCAAGGCTATGGCACATCTCAATCTCCCAGCGCACAAATCGGTAGAGGTTTTTTGTTGATTCGCCGATCAGGACGACTGCTTGCTTTGCCGTGCTCAGCCTCTCCCGAAGTTTTCGTTTTGTGTTTTCCTCGCCCGAAAGGTTCGTAATGGTGTTGAGCTCGTGCGCGTCATGGAAGTCGAACTCGATGTTCTCGTTTTTCTTCCACCCCTTCATGTAAGCGTATGCCCACATGTCATTGTCGCCGTCGAAAATGACGTAAGTCTTGTTTCTGTAGCCCATCAGAGACCCCGAATCGCCCAAGTTGCCAAGGAACATTTGATCACAGCTGCAGCGAGAATCCATCTCCTCGACAACACTTCCGCAGCGGCGCTGCTAAGTGACGATGGGTCGTCGGAGAATGCGGACAAAGGTTTTTCGCTCGAAAGCTACGGTCACACTCGGCCAGGAGGCGCATGGGCCGCGCAAGCTACTGCCGTGAATGGCTGAGTTTGTCGAACGAATAGTAGGGCAGCTTTGCAATCTCTGCGGCCATTGTCTTGAGTGTGACCTCTCCGTAGGTGTCGGCAACTGTCCGAGGTGCTTGTCCCTGAATCGCATCAAGGATGCGGGGCGAGATGCCAGCTTCCATGCCAACCGTCTTAAAGCGATGTCGCCAGCCATGATTGGGCGCCACGTTCGGGTCTGCCACGATGGTGCGTCCGAACTCGGCAAGCCGGTTTTTCAGACCCCGCAATGCTCCGCGAGGATTCTCGGAGGAGCCGACATTCAGGAAAAGGTGACCATCACCGGTCTCCTGCACAAACGTCGCGAAACCTAGATCGATCAGCTGCTGATGTAGTGGTATTTCGCGAGCTTCATTCGTTTTGACCGTTCCGGCCTCAGGGGTTATTCGAATTACCCATAGGTCGTTCTGCTTGGAAATATCCTGTTTTCGCAGCTGAGCAAGTTCGCCCACACGGGCTCCTGTAAATGCACACAGCCACGGAATCCAGCGTTTGGCACCAAAGGTCTTTGAGTTCTCATGGCCTCGCTGATGTGCCAACGCAGCAAACAGGATCGCCTTAGCCTCGACGTCTGTAAAACTCTTCGACCTCAGGCGTGCCTGTTTTGCTACTCTTAAGGTAACGTTCGCAGCTGGGTTGTGGGTAATAAGTCCGTTTTTCACGCCCCAGTCGAAGACGACTTTTAGGGCAGAAAGCGTGCTTGTCTTAACGGTCTTGGCAGAGACCCGCTTGCCGGTCTTCGGCGAGGGCGTTGCAAGCCTGTGATCCTTGAAGGCTACTACGTCCTTCATCGTCACCTTTGATGCGTCGTCGTGTTTGAGGAACCGGACAAGATAGACAATGGTGTTTCTGTAGCTCTCGTAGGTACTGGGCTTTCGTCCTGCAGCCCTGCTCTCCTGCCACCAGCTCTCAACCAAGCCTGTCAATGTAGTCGCCGTTCCTGCCGCGCCAGAAGACCGTGGCTTTGCATCGGCCGGATCAGTGCAGCTCTTTGGTGGGCGGGGATTGAGGCCAGCAGGATCATCTTCTTGCTCGAAATCGCCGCGTTCTAGGCGCTGCAATGCCAAGCTTGCCTTCTGCAGAGCGGCTGCGACCGCACGCGACGTTTTGTGGATGCTCCACTCATCATCCATGAAGCCATTTTCGCGCAAGATCATCTGAGCGGTCTCGACGCAGCGCGTTCTCATCGCCTTCCAAAGGATGTTCTCTATTGGAATAGTGCCCGGCACCGCGTCTGCAATGCCTTCCACGCCCGGCACAGGCTCGATTTGCGGCAGCGGGTACTTCGTCCACATGCCATCATACAGGTTGGTATGCCAGTAGAGCTGCTCGCTCGGGTTTTCGTGGAAATCTGCAAGCCATTTGTCATGGATGGGCTTGGCAAGAAAGTGCGCTTCACGGTCGGTGATGACTCGCGTCGCATCCTCAATATCGGCATTTGCGACGGCGTCTGGATCGTTTGGTCGGCCCCGTAGACGAATTTGCGTCCATTCGAACTCAAGCTCGGCAAGGGCCGTTGCGTGCTTTCGCTTGGCCTCTTCGGGGTCTTTCGTGCCGAGTGTCTTGGTGATGATGCTGCGGCCGGTTGATTCCGCAATGTCGGCCGGTAACCGCTTTCGAAGCCAGTACACGCCGGTCTTTGGGTGTTTAAAAGGACGGCTCATTGCAAGCACCATGTGCGTCACCCGTGTGCATCACTCGGGTAGCCTTAAGTACTTAATTTTACTGATTTTTCAGCTAAGTCAACACCTTAGAGAGGTGGTGGTGCCCAGACGCGGATTCGAACCACGGACACGCGGATTTTCAATCCGCTGCTCTACCAACTGAGCTATCTGGGCCTAGTTCCAAGATCGGGCGAGAGCCTTGATCCGGATGCCTTGAGTGGTGCGCTGCACCCTGAAAGCGGGTGGGTTATAACACGAGATTTGCCGCTGTCCAGCGCCTGCGAGATGTTTTTCTGGAAGAAATCACAGGCCGTTGCGTAAGCTGCAAATGCCGCTCGGCGTTATCAGCCGGCTTCGCTGTTTCCGTCCGAATCCTCGTCTTCGTCGTCGCGGACCGGAATGGCGTAGCTGCCCGAGAGCCAGCGGTTGAGATCGACCGCCTTGCAGCGTGGCGAGCAGAACGGATAGGTCTCGCGCGCCGATGGCTTGCTGCATTCCGGGCAGGAGATCTTGGCACGCAGCGGCGTGACGACGGCGGCTGGCTTGTCGGTCATACGCGCGCGCCGGCCTGCCAGTTGAGCTGGACCTGATAGCCTTCGCCCGACAGCAGCGACGTGGTCTCGTAGAGCGGCAGGCCCACCACATTGGTATAGGAGCCGACGAGCTTGACGACGAAGGTGCCGGCGAGGCCCTGGATGCCATAGCCGCCGGCCTTGCCGCGCCATTCGCCCGAGGCGAGGTAGTTTTCCATGTCCTGCTTCGACAGGCGCTTGAAGCGCACGCGCGTCTCGACCAGCCGCTGGCGCAGCTTGCCCGCAGGCGTCACCAGCGCGAGGCCGGTATAGACCCGGTGCGAGCGGCCCGACAGCAGTTGCAGGCAATGCAGCGCCTCGTCAGAGCTCTCGGCCTTGGGCAGGATGCGCCGTCCCACGGCAACGACCGTGTCAGCGGCAAGAATGAAGCCGGAAGCGGGTTCCACTTCCTTGGAAAGCACGTCATGCGCCTTCTGCGCCTTGGTCACCGACAGGCGCTTGGCCAGCGAGCGCGGGTGTTCGGCGCGCATCGGGCGTTCGTCGACATCCGCCGGGAACAGGCGATCAGGCTCGATGCCGGCCTGCTGCAACAGCTCGACACGGCGGGGCGAACCCGAGGCAAGCACAAGCTTTTGCAGATCGCTCAATCGTTGATCCTGTAGGCTGAGACCGGCCGGCGTGCTTGAAGCAGGCGGCTTACTTGAAGCGGTAGGTGATACGGCCCTTGGTCAGGTCGTAAGGCGTCATTTCGACGAGGACCTTGTCGCCGGTGAGGACGCGGATGCGGTTCTTGCGCATGCGGCCAGCGGTGTGGGCGATGATTTCGTGTTCGTTTTCGAGCTTGACCCGGAACATCGCATTCGGCAACAATTCCGTAACAACGCCCGGGAACTCGAGGACTTCTTCCTTCGGCATTCGGTACCTTTGGTTTGGATGACTTTCCGGCGACCCGGCCGGAATTTGGGCGGAACCTATATGATAATCCACGCTTTGTGAACACGCTTAATCGGCGTCGTTTCCTTGGGCCTCGGCGGCAAATCGATTGGCCATTCTGTGCTTCAGCCGTTCGCGCACGTCGCGGTAGGCGTGCATGATCTGGTCGCGCGTGCCGGTGACGGCGGTCGGATCGGGCGTCGGCCAGTATTCGACGTCGACTGCCATCGAGCGGGTGAATTCGAGCGCGGCGTGATGCGCCTCGGGCGCGAGTGTGACGATCAGGTCGAAATAGTCGTCCTCGAGATCATCGACGGTGCGTGGCTGATGCTCGTCGAGCCTCATGCCTTCTTCGGCCAGCACGGCATCGACGAACGGGTCGCGATCGCCGGCGCGCACGCCGGCCGACGTCACGAACACCGATGCCGGCAGATGGTGGCGGGCGATGGCCTCGGCCATTGGCGAGCGGACCGAATTCATCCGGCACATGAACAGGATAGAGCGTGGAGAGCTGCCGTTTGCCGCCATCCTCATCCGCGCCAGTGCAATACGCAGATCAGCGTGAACAGGCGGCGCGCGGTGTCGAAATCGATCTCGATCTTGCCGGAGAGCCGGTCGAGGAGGGTTTGCGAACCCTCATTGTGCAGGCCGCGCCTGCCCATGTCGATCGCCTCGATCTGGCTCGGCGTCGATGAACGGATCGCCTCGTAGTAGCTTTCGCAGATCATGAAGTAGTCCTTCACGATCCTGCGGAACGGCGTCAGCGACAGGATGTGGGTGACCACCGCTTCGCCGTGTTCACGCGAGATGGCGAAGACCAGCCGCGCGTCGACAAGTGACAGCTTGAGCCGGTAAGGGCCGTGGCCATCGTCGTTGATCGGGTGGAAGCTGTTTTCCTCGATCAGGTCGAAGATCGCGACCGCGCGTTCGTGCTCGACGTCGGGCGTCGAACGGCCGATCGATTCGTCGAGTTCGACGTCGACCAGGCGGGAGCGTGCGTGGCCTTTGTCGGACATCGCCGCCTACATGTTCAATCTGATGGCGACGGAGCGCGCATGCGCATCGAGACCCTCGGCCTTGGCCAGCGCGATCGCCGCGGGAGCAAGCTCGCGCAACTGGTCGGGGCCAAGCTTCAGGATCGAGCTGCGCTTGACGAAGTCGAGCACCGTCAGGCCAGAGGAGAAACGCGCCGAGCGTGCCGTCGGCAGCACGTGGTTGGAGCCGCCGACATAGTCGCCGATGACTTCGGGCGTGTGCTTGCCGACGAAGATCGCACCGGCATTGCGGATGCGGCCGAGCAGCGTCTCGGCATCGGCGACGGCGAGTTCGAGATGCTCGGCGGCGATGCGGTCGATGAGCGGAATGGCCACGTCGAAGTCGTCGACGACGATGACCGCGCCAAAGTCGCGCCAGCTTGCGGCGGCGGTCTCTGCGCGCGGCAGGAGCTTGATCTGGCGTTCGACCGCTGCTTCCACCGACTTGCCGAAGGCGGCGTCATTGGTGATCAGGATCGACTGCGCGGAGACGTCATGCTCCGCCTGGGCCAGCAGGTCGGCGGCAAGCCAGTCGGGGTCGTTGTCGCTGTCGGCGACGATCAACACTTCCGAAGGGCCGGCGATCATGTCGATGCCGACGGTGCCGAACACCTGGCGCTTGGCAGCCGCGACATAGGCGTTTCCGGGGCCGACGATCTTGGCGACGGGACGGATGGTCTCGGTGCCATAGGCAAGGGCGGCGACTGCCTGGGCGCCGCCGACGCGGTAGATTTCCGACACGCCGGCGATGTCGGCTGCGACCAGCACCAGCGGATTGATGACGCCGCCTGATGCCGGCACCACGATGACGATGCGCTCGACGCCGGCAACCTTGGCCGGCACGGCATTCATCAGCACCGAGCTGGGATAGCTCGCCGTGCCGCCTGGAACATAGAGCCCGACCGCCTCGACTGCGGTCCAGCGCGAGCCGAGCTCGACGCCGATCGGATCGACATAGCGGTCGTCCCTGGGCATCTGCCGGGCATGGTGCGAATGGATGCGGTCGCGGGCAAAGCGCAGCGCCTCGACAGTCGCCGGATCGGCATCCTTGTAGGCCTGGTCGATGTCGGCGCGGCTCACCGCGATGCCGAGCGTGCCGAGGTCGGCGCGGTCGAATTTCCTGCTGTAGTCGATCAGTGCCGCATCGCCGCGGCTGCGCACGTCGTCGATGATGGCGCGCACCGTCGCATCGACGTCGGGCGAAATCTCGCGCTTCGTGGTCAGGAAGGCGGCGAAGCGCTTCTCGAAGTCTGCGTCTGATTGGCGAAGCGTGATGGCCATTGTCTGGAAATGCTCAGGTATTGTGGATGGGGCGGGAAGAGGCCTGCCAGGCCGCACCCGTGTCGGTCAGCCGGGCCTCGATGACTTCGACATCGAGGCGGATGGCGGCTTCGCCGGAAAACAGAAACTCGATCGTGCCGGTCGGACCTTCCTCCTGCGCGAAGCCGATCGCCAGAAGCTCCAGCACGTCTTCGGTCTTGGCGCGCGAAATGCCGTGCAGTTGCGCCGACAGCACGCGGTCGAAATGCAGGATCGACCTGCGCCGCTCATATCTAGGTCGGAAGAAACCTTTCCTGGTTTCCCAGGCGAAGCGGTTCATCGCCAGCGCAAAGCGCTTCGCCGGCGCATCGAAGGCGATGTCGCCGACCCTGATCACCGCATCCTGCACATGCGCCGAAACGATCTCCAGGTCTTCTTCGTCGAGGGCGACTAGTTTGAGCAGGTTCATGTTCGGTCGGCTGCCTGTGCGGAACGGTAATGCTTCCGGCTTTGTTAGGCGGTCTTGATGCTAAAGGGAAGGCAGTAAGGGAGTGGGGCAGTAGGGCACGCAACACTGCCTTGCTCCCCTATTGCCCTATTCCCCTAACTCATCCGCTGATGCGCTCGATCACCGCGCCGCAACGCGACAGTTTTTCTTCCAGGCGCTCAAAGCCGCGGTCGAGATGGTAGACGCGGTTGACCACGGTCTCACCTTCGGCGGCGAGGCCGGCGATGACCAGCGACACCGAAGCGCGCAGGTCGGTCGCCATGACGGGCGCGCCCTTGAGCTTGGAGACGCCCTCGACGATCGCCGTCTGGCCAGACAGCGTGATGTGGGCGCCGAGGCGGGCAAGTTCCTGCACATGCATGAAGCGGTTTTCGAAGATCGTCTCGGTGATCTTCGACTTGCCCTTCGACATGGTCATCAGGCCCATGAACTGCGCCTGCAGATCGGTCGGGAAGCCGGGGAAGGGCTCGGTGACGACATCGACCGGGGTGATGCCCGCGCCGTTGCGCAGGACGCGGATGCCGGAATTGGTCGGGATGATCTCGGCGCCGGTGCGCGACAACACGTCGAGCGCGCCCTGCAGCAGGTCGGCGCGCGCGCCTTCGAGCAGCACGTCGCCGCCGGTCATGGCGACCGCCATGGCATAGGTACCGGTCTCGATGCGGTCGGGGATGACGCGGTGACGTGCACCCGACAGCGAATCGACGCCTTCGATGGTGATGGTCGAGGTGCCCTGGCCGGTGATCCTGGCGCCCATGGCGTTGAGGCATTCGGCGAGGTTGACGACCTCGGGCTCGCGGGCGGCGTTTTCGAGCACCGTCTCGCCGCGGGCAAGCGTTGCCGCCATCATCAGCACGTGGGTGGCGCCGACGGAAATCTTCGGGAACACATAGCGGTTGCCGGTGAGGCGCTTGTTCCTGGCCTTGGCCACGGCATAGCCGTTCTCGACGTCGATGTCGGCGCCCAGCGCCTGCAGGCCGTCGATGAACAGGTCGACAGGTCGCGTGCCGATGGCGCAGCCGCCCGGCAGCGACACCTTGGCTTCACCCATGCGGGCGAGCAGCGGGCCGATGACCCAGAAGCTGGCGCGCATCTTGGAAACGAGCTCGTAGGGTGCTGTCGTGTCGACGATGTTGCGCGCGGTAAACGAGATGGTGCGCGAATAACCTTCGCCCTGGCGCTCGCGGCGGCCCGAGACGGAATAGTCGACGCCGTGATTGCCGAGGATGCGGATCAACTGCTCGACGTCGGCCAGGTGCGGCACGTTTTCGAGCGTCAGCGTATCGTCGGTGAGCAGCGAGGCGATCATCAGGGGAAGGGCTGCGTTCTTCGCGCCCGAGATCGGGATGGTTCCGGTCAGCTCGTTGCCGCCGACAATTCTGATGCGATCCATTGGCCGTCGTTTCTCCGGGCAACCCCGGTTCTGGCGAGAAATTTTCTTGCCGCCCGTCTAGACCATCGCGCTTTCCGGTTCAAGAAAGGCGCATTTTGCGGTCTTTGGCGCCAAGCGCCTGCCGTCGCCGGTCAGGCTTTCTCAGGTTTCTCCGTCTCCCCCTCCGCTGCCGCCAGGCCTTCCGGCCTGGTGTCGGCCTCGCCTGTGCGGCGCGAGCGCGCCTGCGCCTTGCGTTTCATCAGGTTGGCGCGCAGCTCGGCCGCGAGCCGCGCCTGACGCTGTTCGGCACCGCTTGAGGGCGTTTTCTTGGTCGACGACATGTGGTGGTCCCCGCTTGCCGATCGTTCATAGCGGCTTGGCAACCGAAATGGCCAGTATTGTGGCGTAAGCGGGCCTTTGGAAAATGATACACGATTTCGGGCAATTGATAACTTGCGCTCCCGGGAATCATGTGGCACAAGCCGCCCCGTTCACGGAATGCTGCCGTAGCTCAGTGGTAGAGCACTCCCTTGGTAAGGGAGAGGTCGAGAGTTCAATCCTCTCTGGCAGCACCATTCATCCTATTGAAATCGTTGAAGCCCTTGACCTGCAAGGCTTTCCGTCCATTCTGACGTTACAAAACACGTAACAAATCAGGTGGAAGTCGATGGCCGGCAACGTTCGGAATCTGCTCAATCGCGAGGGGCGCTATTTCGCTCGCTTGGTGATTCCGAAGGAGCTTCGGCCGTTCATGAACGGCAAAACCGAACTGCGAACCGCATTGGGCCCTGACCGACGCGAGGCGCTGAAGAAGCTTCCCGGCGCTGTTGCCATCCTTCAGCATGAGATTGCGCTAGGTGAACGTCGGGCAGTCGCGGCCGGCGAGAAGACGGTGACGCTAGGTCGCTATCCGCTCGCCGTCGATCAGATCGCGCTTCGCAACTATCATGATCGCCTCGCCCAGGATGACCAGATGCGCAACGCCGGCAGGCATTGGGCCTCTTTGTCGATTGATGATGGTTTTGTAGATCAGCTACGCCGGGGCATCGCCGGGCAGTTGTCCAACGCCGACCTGGCCGAATTGGTCGAACATCGCATTGACCGCTTCCGGCAGATCGGGAACACGACCGCCGAGCCGGGCACGGCCGAATGGCGCACCTTGGCGCGCGCCGTCTGTATTTCCGAGTATGAGGCCCTGGAGCGCGTCGCAGAGCGCGACGATGGCGATTTCACCGGGCGGCCGAGCAATCCGCTGATCGTGAACGCTGCGCCCGTAGAGGATGAGCTACCGCCCGTCTCGCTCAAGCGCTTGCTGGCGGACTACATCGCCGCGAAAAAGATCGTCGGTAAGGCGAAAGGCACGGAAAAGCGCTGGAAGCCGGTCTTCGATGATCTGGTGAGGTTCACCCGGCACGACGATGCGCGGCGGCTCACAAAGCAGAACCTCATGCAGTGGCGCGACGAGCGTCTTAAGACCCTCTCACCGAAAACCGTGTCCGACGTTTATCTGGCTTCGGTGCGCGCGGTGCTCAGATGGGCGAAAGAGAATGACCGGATTGATTCGAACGTAGCGGCAGAAGTCCGACAGGACGCTCCGAAAAGGGCGCTCAGCCGCGAAAAGGGCTTCACGCTGTCGGAGGCTCAAGCGATTCTCAAGGCGGCGTGTGTCTACGTTCCGAAGGCCTCAGACAACCCGGCGAACTCCGAGCTTCCGCAGACTTCAGCCGCGAAGCGCTGGACGCCGATCCTATGTGCCCATACCGGCGCGCGTGTCACGGAGATGACGCAGCTACGCAAGCAGGATATTCGTCAGGAGGGTGATGCTTACGTGCTGCGCATCACGCCGGACGCCGGCACCGTAAAGGCCGGCGGTTATCGTGACGTGCCGTTGCATCAGCAGCTAATCGACATGGGCTTCCTCGACTTTGTGGATGCCTCGCCGGGGGGCGCATTGTTTTACCCCGAGCGCAAAGGCCGTGATCCTGTGAAGGCCGCTCAGACGGTCGCCGGCCGCGTCAGCAAGTGGCTACAGGGTGACCACCTGATCCCTGATGGTATCCAGCCCAACCATGCATGGCGGCATCGCTTCAAAACGGTGAGCAACGAGCTTGGTATTTCCGAGCGCGTCTCCGACGCCATCCAGGGACACGCCGGCAGGACTGCCGGCGACGGCTACGGCGACGTGACAGTTAAGGCGAGGAAAGCGGCAATCGACCGGATGCCTAAATACGAAATATAGGATTCTTTTCCTTTTTCTGTTGACCCTGCGATTCGGCATATGAGACAATATTCCTAAGTTCAATCTTAGGTGTTTGTCTGTAGTGCTGCGTAAAGCGTTCAACGGCGTAAAGAAGTCTTTCGGATTCGGATCGGAACAGAAGGCACTGCCTCTGTCCGATCCTGCCATTGCTGAATTTTTCGGCGTAATTCCGTCCGCTTCTGGCGTGGCCGTTACTGCCAGCACCGCGCTACGCGTGCCGGCGGTGCTTCAGGCCGTTCGGCTTATCTCTGAGACTGTCGGCAGTCTGCCCGCGAAGCTCTACCGCGAGGAAGACGACAGCAAGAAAGCCGCCAAGGATCATCCCGCTTACAAGCTCGCGCATAAGCGCTTGGTTGCCGCAACGCGCATCTATGACGCTCATAACAGTGCTAAAAAGATCCTCTTCAAGGCGCAAGGCGTCGAGCTTCAGGCGATTTCCAGCGACGGCGCGGCGCAGCACGGCAAGACACCGGCCTTCGTGCTGGTAGACGAAATCCATGTGTGGAAGGGCCGCGACCTTTGGGAGGCGCTCAAGTCTGGCATGGTCAAGACCAGTGGCACGCTCATGGTGATCGCCACCACGGCCGGGCGCGGTTCCGAGAATATCGGCTTTGAACAGTATGACTACGCCCGCCGCGTGGCGCGCGGCGAGATCGTCAATCCGGCCTATCTGCCGATCATCTTCGAAGCTGCCAACGATAACGACTGGCATGACGAAGCGCTCTGGCATCGCGTCAATCCCGGCCTGGTGCATGGCTTCCCGAACCTCAATGCGCTGCGCACGGCGGCGAAGGAAGCGGAGCACCGGCCGGCAGACCGTGCCGCCTTCAAGCAATTCAATCTGAATATTTGGCAGGCGCATTCCCGCGACCCGCTGTTCGACATGGCGACCTATGACGCCGGCATGATGGCGCTCGACCTCGCCGACATGGAGGCGGTGCCGTGCTTCATCGGCGTCGATATGTCTGTGAACGGCGACCTGACCGCCGTCGTCGCCGCGTGGCGGCACGATGACGGCCGGATCACTGTCCAGCCTTGGTTTTTCGTGCCCGGCGATGATCTGAAGGGCAGGGCAGAACGCGACGGCGTTCCTTACGAGCAATGGCGCGATGACGGTCTTATCACGGTGATCGACGGCCCGGTGATCGAGCCGACCGAAGTTGAGCAGCACATTCGCGAGCTTTGCGCGACCTTTGACGTGCGCGAGGTCGCTTTCGATCCGCACCTTGCGCGCATGACCATGCAGCGCTTGCACGACGATGGCTTGCCGGCCGTCGAGATGCGCCAGGGGCCGCTCACCATGGGGCCGGCAATCGGCACACTTGAGCGTGTTGTGAACGGCAGGGCGCTTCAGCATGGCGGGCACCCGGTCCTTCGACATCACTTCGATAGCGTCGTGGCTTCGCGAAACGACACCGGCCTTGTCCGCATGCACAAGGGCAAAAAGACCGACCGTATCGACGGCGCGGTTGCTGCCGTCATGGCCGTTTCGCGTGCCGCCGCGAACGACAACCGCAAATCCTTCCTCGACCTCGACCCTGACGAATTCGACCGGCTGACCGCCGACGCAGCATAAGGACGACCGAACATGAATGACGAACAGCGCCTTGTGGTCGCGCTAGAGGCCCGCCTGAATAAATACGAGCGTGATATGCAGCGCGCCGGCCGTGCGACCAATGACAACTTCAAGCGCATGGAAGGCCGCGCCAAGCAGTTCTCCGGCAATATGGAGAGCCTAGAGCTTGCCCGCTTCGAACAGTCCATCTCCGGCATGTCCGAACAGCAGCAGCGTGTCGAGCTTGAGCTTTTCCGCTACCAGCAGGAGGCCAAGCGGGCAGGCGTCACCCTGTCCGCCCAGGAGCTTCAGGCTATGCGCGAGAAGATCGCGCTCACCGGGCAGCTACAGACCAGCACCGCCCAGGCAGCACAGCAGCAACAGGCGCTTGCCCAGGCCGGGCAGTTCTTCGGGCAGCAGTTTACGAGCGCCTTGTCTGGCTTGTTGACTGGCACGACCGACCTCAACAGCGCCGTGCGCAGCCTGATCAACAGCCTGATTGACGCCGTGCTTCAGGCGACCTTGCTAGGGCAGGGCCCGTTGGCCGGCCTGTTCGGCGGTGCCACCGGCATCTTCGGCTCGCTGTTCGGCTTCGCGGATGGCGGCTACACCGGCGAGGGTGGCAAGTATCAGCCGGCCGGCATCGTCCATAAAGGCGAGTATGTCATGTCGAAGGCGGCAACGCGCCGGCTCGGCGTCGGCAACCTTGAAGCGCTCCACCAGGGCGCGCTGCGCGGATATGCCGATGGTGGCTATGTCGGTGATAGCCCTGCCGTGCGCCGCGTGCATGTCCCGGCGAACAACAACGCGCCGATGCAGTCGATCAGCGTCAATGCGCCAATCACCGTTCAGGGCTCGGCCGGCACGCCCGAGCAGAACGAGGATCTCGCCAAGCGCATGCGCAAGGAGATGGAGGCGACCATGCGTGGTGTCGTCGTCTCCGAGATGCAGCGGCAGATGAAGCCCGGCAACATGGCGAATACCAGAGGCAGGTAGTGTGCCAAGATAAAAAAACATAACGTGAACATTTAGTGATGCAGGAGAGCGCCCGAATTGATATACTGATAGGTGCCTGCCTTGCGGCAGGTTAAAAGCGGCTTCTCGCCATGCCTGCATCCTGAATAGGCGTCATAGACGCTGACGATTTCAGGAGCCGTATGTAAGAAGTTGTAGGTGCGGGCTCTACTGGTGACTTGTAACCCGCAAGGATCGCTGAAATCGCCATGTTGGTTCAGCGAGACTACGCCAGCCAGGCCCGAAAGGTCTGGGAAGTCCGACCGTAAGAGGCGACCGTCTGACCCCGCCTCACCTTGTCTCAAGGCTGGTCGAGCATGGTTATGTCCCCCGAACTGACCCCGTCATATGGTGGCAGTCGTGGCCTCAGGAGAGAACCTCGGTTCCTCGGACTGCATTTCACCTACAGCATAGTTGGACGCTTAGCCGATAGGCATTACGTCTCTCTGTGTGTGTAGGTGAAGTTTATGCCTCATTTCCTAGGAGAGGTTGTTAGGAGCTAAGAGGCTTCAAGCGCAGTGAGACCCATGAGGCGTCTTTCGAACTGGAAGCTGAAGTTGAGAAAATTGCCGACGGCCGCCGAAAAAGCGAAAAGGCCGACCGTTGGTGACTTGAACGGCCGGCCTTCTCTCTCGAAGACTTTCTTGAGGAAGCTTCGACCTCATTTATATCCAATTCCTCACCGAGATGCAACATAAAATAGGACAAAAATCCTATTAGTCTGCGCGAGAGATAGGCGAACAATCATCCGGCTCGCAATCGGACGGCGCATTTGTCTATTCATTTCAAGCGTAGGTAAGTAAAAATAAGTAAGTGTTGACTTAATTCTGGATCAATCTGAGTAAACTTCATTGATCCAGAATATACGTTGCTTGACGTGATTCACCGAATGACTCACATACGCCGTGTAAGTTTTTCTGAAAGGCAATCTTTGATGACTACTGCGACCACCGAAACCTATCTCGACGACACGGCCTATCGTATCTTGGTCGAGCACCTGACCCACATTCTCCGGCGCTACAAGAAGTCCCTTTTCAATCCCAATCCTGCCGAAGACGCGGCAGGCTTGAAGATGCACCTGCTTGCCGCATTGCGGACAAGCAACATCGATACCGGCGACCTTGTGCTCGGTGCCGGGGGTGTCACCGGCACCAAGCGCCAGGAGCTTGTCGAGGCGCTGGCCGACATCGAGCCCGACTCCGGCACGGCCGCCTATGAGCCCGACGGGGTGAAGCGGGTGCTCGGCGAGACTGGCAATATCTGGCCGGCGTCGATCCGCGAGGACGTGGCATAGGCCGCATATTGTGGGATGTTTTAGGCGCGGATCAAACGCGCCTATTCTTGCGCTGTGTCGCTAATCTGTGATTTCCGAAAGCCTTTCTCGAAGAAGGCGGTCAATCGCTCTCCGGCGCCCTTGAACCACGAATGTGAGCATTTGGATAAGATCCGCATCCTCGAACACCAGCATCAAACCTCTGTTGTCGGAAGCCGTGTCGCGGCATCGCTCTACTATTCGCTGCCGATTGTCCATCTGACGGCAGAGGAGCATTCCGAAGCGTCCCCGCTGGTGCCCAAAGCGTCCCGCAAGCTGGTCTAGCTCTGGGTTGTTCATTTCTTTGGTGTAGTTCTTGCATTCTACAAACACATTCAAAGCGCGGGCTTGATCTGACGCAAGCATTGAGTGAAAGAAACCATCCGTCGCGGCGTTCGTGAACTTGATGTCAATCCTTTTCCTGCCCTGATGTATTTCATGTTCTCGAATAGGACTTATCAGGCTCGGGTAGAACAAAAAGGTGCATATGCCGACTGATAGCGAGTGATACGCACTTGCATGCTCGTTTCCGAACGGTATCGCGGCCAATCGTTCAATGAGAACTTGAGCAAATGCTCGCTCATCAAAGAATTTTTCAAAATCCTCCGGTGCGAGAGCTCCCTGTGCACCTTTCAGTTGCTTATATTCATCAAGTATTTCTGGGTGCCTCCGCACAAAGTCGGCAAGGTCGTCCTTGACGAAAGGATGTCGTTCCTTAACTGACGATTTGAATACATCTTTTCTCCCGTTCTTAAATGTGTGGACCAGTCCGCTCCCTGACTGAAGATATTCCTGGCGCAAGAACTCGATCATATGATGATTGTAGAATTCCTGACTGTCCAAAGACATTCTGTGTCGAACGGCTATTTTGGGAACGAGAAGTATGGGGCGACGCTTGTGGGTGGGAAGCTGGAATGTGCGAGCTTCCCAGCGCAAACGCGCAGCATTCCAAGCTGGTCCTATCGAGGTCACAGCACGGGTCGGTATGCTGTGAAGCTCACACTGTTGGGCGGTGTATTCTGCTAGAACTCCTCGCAGTATGTTGGTCGTAAGGTCGGAGATTGTATCTGGCCCGATACCTTCGATGAATAATTCTGCTTCAGATATGTCTGCAAGAAGACCTGTTTCAAAAGCCCTACTTTTTCGAAGGGCGTGAACGAACTGCCGTGCTTTGAAATCGCCTACACCTCGCCCGTTGGGGGTTCCGCTTGACTGACCAAGGTAGGTTTCGTTCGGCTCTCGAAGATGGCTGAGCAGATGGTATGCATGGGCCTGATCGTCGTTCCTCAATGCACTCAATACGTCGTTGAAAAATGACCGAATATGGTCGCCGCAGATAGAAGACCATTCGTCTTCTCGGATCTCAATTGCGTATGGATCAAGGTATAGGCGTGTATCCGTCGAAAGCTCAATGTCGACGAAATCTAACGCGGCCTGCTCGTTTGAGAGCTGGAACACTGTGCTGAAGCGTGGCATGTTTCCCCCGTAGTGAATCATTCCCCGGAAGGAAGAATAGCGGGTGAATGTCGTTTGCGACACATGCCCAAGTTCAATAGGCAGGCTGAGGCCAAAAGCTGCAGCAATGTCGCCGAACTCTATGTGCTTTGTCAGTCGAACTGCGTGATCGGGCACGCGTTTGCTGTGTTAGACCCTCGATCGCCGCCAACCTGCCCGCCTAGCCTCAGCTTCTGAGCAGAACCAGCGCTCCCCCCATGCATGCGAGATATGTGTTTCCTCGTAATAACGCTGCCCCGGCACGTGGTAGATACGCTCGCCAGTGTTCTGGCTGATATTGCCCTTGATGTTACACCCCGAGCCGGGCAGGGCGGCGGCAATCCCGTTGGCAGGCAGACCGTCAGAGAACGCCGCAGCGCCAAACACGCCGCCTAGTAACATGATGACCGGAAACGCCGGCCACTGCGTCCTGCGCGACCTGTGACCTTGTGCGGCCCAGTGCGGCTTATGATGGCGTCTCGGCGTCATTATGCACGTATAGCGCGACGACGCTTACCGGGCGGCTAAAGCAATGGGCACAATTTAAGCCAATATAGCTGCCGCTTGTTCTTTCAGTATTTGCTCGTGATAGCGCTCAAGCTCTGAATGTCGCCAACCCTTGGAGCGGAGTGCCTCGTATCTAATGCACCATCCGAGATCATAAGCTCGGATCTTATAGCGGTCTCGTCTGCAGATTCCCCGCTGAGCATCAGACGCGCCCAGATCGCTCCATCGAGCTTCATAGGCTCTGACGAACGAACTTTTGCGGTGATACTGACGCGCCCTGCAAACGTTTTCGTATTCTGCGAGCTCACCAGATGAGTCCCGAAATCCGGTGTCGATGTTGTTGATTGCAGCGGCTGCTAGCTGGTCTCCCCGTCTCCCGCGAAACAGGTCTAATAAGTCCCTGAGCATTCTTCTTGCCTGGCGATTGTTTGTGCCGATAGTCACACAATTTGCCGGTCGCCACAATGTTACAAAAACGCCGATAACTAATTGATTTATATAAGATAATAGACAATTCAATCGTCTCTGGCAGCGCATTCCTCTTCTCTGCAATCCACCACTTGGACGTTGCGCCGCGGCGGAGCATCGGTTTGACGGCCTTGTGCAGGACGCCAGACGTGTCGAGGACGCGCCATCGGCGTCGCCGCGATAGGCGGCAGTGGAGTCGGCGTTCAATTCGGTCCCAAAGTTCCTCGGGGCGGTTTGACAACTTCTCGTTCCGCAAAGCCATGCCGATCCTGAGCGACGGTTCCGCCTTGAGGCGCAGTATGGTGCGATCGAGCAGATCGGATTTGGCCTGAAAATGCCAATCCTCGTCCCAAGGCGTCGGCGCGCCGTGGCCTTGTGACGCCAATGCTCCCAAGATGATATGCTTGCGTGAACGTTACGTTTTGGTGAGCGGCGAACTTGCAAGCGCCCTCACGCTCGCGAACCGGCAAAATCTGCTACCCAAATCCCAAAACGTACATTTGCTCTGTTCCCGTCTGTTCGGGCTGTCGATCTGAGGCTCTGACGGCGCGGGCAGCCGGAAGCCGAATGGTTCGGCCGGCATGCCGCCGCGTTCGGTCCAGTAGCCGTCGAGGTCGGCCTGCATCAGCTTCCTTCGCTTGCGGCGGCGCTGGTTGATGACATGGGTGGTATTGGACACCGCCAAAATATCAGGGGCGGACACCAGTCCGTGCAGGGCGAGCAGCATGGCGTCCTTGGGGCGCAGGCCGCCGAGGCAGCGGGTGGCTGATATGACGGCGCGCTTGGCGTCAGCGCCTTTCGGGCCCTGCATGCCGCCGATTGCCAGGCTTGGTCTGCCGTCTTCGCCGCGTATGAAGACGAAGCTGGCCGTCCACAAGGTGTAGTCGTCGCGCGCCCGCGACAGCTTGATGGCAAAGACGCCTTCATGACGGCAGCCGCAGTGGTCGGCCAAAAGCATCTGCATATTGTAGGTTTCATGGCGACCGAAGACAGCGCCCATGTCGAGGCGTTCGCCGCGCCAGAGGGCGGCGAGGTCGTCATGGCGCAACAATTCGGCAGCTACCTGGAAATGCGTCTTCATCAGGCCGAGGCGAACAGGACTCGAAATACCGGTGACGAAAAAGACGTCGAGCGACTTGCGCAAAAGGTCGTCATGCGGCCGGCCCAGCGCCTGTTTCAGGGAAAAATCGCCGAGAAAGCTGACCCAGCCCAAGGTGCTGACCGGCCGACAGACGAATCGCAGGCAGAACACCGCCGAGCGCTTGAGCGAGATGCGGGCGCCGAGGCTGAGCATCTGCAGGAAAACCGATGATCGGCGGCTTTCGCGCCTCGTCGGCGACTGGGGCAGCAGCAGGTTGCGCTGGTCCAGTTCCGGTTTCCATTCGTGTCGCACGTGACAGCTCCTTCAGACTGCGTCTGCCGGCCCGGAACAGTGGGCTGGCGGAGCGATCTAAGGGGCGCAACGCATTGCGCCTGCATTGCAAGACGGGCGTGTGCCGGCCGCGCTGATTCGAAATCTTCGCGGGAAACGGCCGGAAACGTCAGGAATTGTAGGTGAGCAGTAGGGTTTTGTTGCAGGATTGACGGCAAGCCGTCGAAATCGCGGACCGCTTGGCGTCCAGCTTAAAGCTGTGATTCGATCGGCAGGTAGCTGATCACCTTGGCCACCAGGCGCCGCCGCAGGCTGGCCTGCGGTTCGTGGCCGAGCTCGCGTGGCCCATTGTCGCCGCTGTCGGTCCAGCGCAGCTTGCCGCCATGGAGCGACAGCCTGAAGGCGCTGCGCGGCGATGTCTGCGCCGAGATCACCGCCTCGACCTCGCGCGCCAGTTCCTCCTGCCTGAACAGGACGCCCATCTCGGTGTTGAGCGCGGCCGAGCGCGGGTCGAAATTGAACGAGCCGACGAAACCGGCCGCACCGTCTGATATAAACGCCTTGGTGTGCAGGCTGGCACCCTTCGAGCCGAACAGCGACATGTCGGTGCGGTCTTCGTCGGGCTTCAGTTCGAAGATGCCGACGCCGTTCTCGAGCAGCGGCTTGCGGTAGCGGACATAGGCGCCGTGGACGGCGGCGACATCGGTGGCGGCCAGTGAATTGGTTAGCACCGTGACCTCCACACCGTTGCGGGCGAGCGCCGTCAGCTCGCGGGTACCGGTCTCGCCGGGAATGAAATAGGGCGAGACGATGCGCAGCTGCCGCCGGGCCGACGTCAGGATCGGCCGGATTGCCGTCATCAGCCAGCTGTCCTGGCCGGCACCCGATGCCTTTTCCGGCGGATCGGAGGCGACTGTCGCCTCGCTGGTCCAGCGCAGCCTGCCCATGCCTGACGACGACCATTCCCGGCTCTCCTCGGCAACGCGATGGATGTAGGGCTCCGCCAGGCCGGTCGTTGCCGTGCGTTCCAGCCGCTTGCGCAGGGCGGGAAGGTCGCCCCTTGCCCTGCCGGTAACGTGACGGATCGGCAGCACCGCCTCGCTGTTCCAGAAGCGGTCGAAGATGGCCTCCGTCTGGTCGACAACAGGACCAGCGAGCAAAAGGTCCATGTCGCGGAAATTGGCGTCTTCCGAGGCATCGAAATAGGCGTCGCCGACATTGCGCCCGCCGACGATCGCCAGCCTGCCGTCGGCGACCCAGGCCTTGTTGTGCATACGCCTTGTGCTGCGCATGACGCGCAGCACAAGCTCCAGCCCGCGCTGCAGGCCAAAGGCGCGTGCCCAGCTCGGGTTGAACAGGCGAACCTCGATGTTGGCGTGGCTGTCGAGGGCGAGATAGTTCGGGTCGTAGCCCTTGGCGTTGATGTCGTCGAGGATCAGCCGCACGCGCACGCCGCGGTCGGCGGCACCGAGGACCTCGCGAGCGAGCAGGCTGCCGGTCAGGTCGTCCTTCCAGTAGTAATATTGCAGGTCGAGGCTGCGCTGGGCGTGGCGCGCGGTGTAGGCCCTGATGGCGAAGGCATGCAGGTTGGACGACAAGAGCGCCAGTCCGCTCTGGCCGGGATGGTCGGCAAGCAGCGGGGTGATCAGCCGGTCGAACGGGGTGTCGCTGTCAGCCGTCGGCGATGCGCGGGAAGAAATGCCCTGGGCGCGCTTGGCGAAGCGGCCATAGGCATAGACCGCCAGCAGCGAGGCAATGACCAGGAACCCGACAACTGCTATGACGACGGCCACGAGTTTCATGTGTCAGGCGGCCCAAGACCTTTCGATGGGAACCTTGTGCCGACGACAGCATTTCGGTGGAAGGCCATCGTGACGCATGTGGTAAACCTCGAATAGCTCGACCATATAGGTTACTGTTGGCGAAACGCCTGTCGCAACTGAACACGAATTTCCCAGAGATTCCAGACGAGTGATGGCTAGCAGACCAGGCTTTGAGATTTCAGCAGAAGCAGGTGCCGCGCACCGGTCCTCGACGCTGGAGCAGGGCGATACGTCGTTGCCGCCTGAGGCCGGCGCGCACAGCGAGATCGTCGTCGCCTCCTACAACGTCCACAAATGTGTCGGCCTCGACCGCCGTTTCGATCCGCAGCGCACGATGCAGGTCATTTCCGAGATCGGCGCCGACGTCATCGCCTTGCAGGAAGCCGACCAGCGCTTTGGCGACCGGGCAGGGCTGCTCGACCTGGAAGCGGTCGAGCGCGAGACTGGGCTTGTTCCGGTGCCGCTGGCCGGCCGGCGCAAGAGCCATGGCTGGCACGGCAACGTCGTCATGTTTCGCAAAGGTTCGGTCAGTTCGGCGCGGCAGATCGTGTTGCCCGGTGCGGAGCCACGCGGTGCCGTGGTCGTCGACCTCGAGCTCGAAGCCGGGCCGCTTCGGATCATCGCGGCGCATTTCGGCCTGTTGCGCCATTCGCGCAAGCTGCAGGCCGGAACGCTTCTGACCGCAGCCGAACTGCACAGCGACAAACCGACGGTTCTTGTCGGTGACCTCAACGAATGGCGGTTGGGCAAGCGCTCGTCGCTGCGCAGCCTGGAACCGGCTTTCGGGCCGATGCATGCCATCGTTCCGAGCTTTCCCTCGCGTTTCCCGGTGCTGGCGCTGGACCGCGTCATGGCGCGGCCGCACAGCCTGCTCACCGAGCTCGAAGCGCATGACACGGCACTGGCGCGCATCGCCTCGGATCACCTGCCGATCAAGGCGGTCATTCGGCTAAACGCCAAGGGCAACGGCCTCGCCGAGGCCGCCTGATCACTGCCCGACGAAGAAATCGCTGATCTGCGCCGCCGGTTGTCGACCCGCTTCGGGCGATCGTCCTTTGCCTGACGGCAGACAGCAGCGACGGCACAGTCCGGCAAGACCTGCTGTCGACGCCGATGATGCGCGACCGGGACGCGTGCGCTACATAATGTCGGACAGATGCCTGCAAATGAAGTTTCGACGTCAGGGACGAAGCGCATGGCCCAATTCTTACCCCTGTCGCGGGCGGTCGCCGACAATCTCAACAGTGGCGACACCGTGGCCTTTGAAGGGTTCACGCATCTCATTCCCACCGCCGCCGCACATGAGGCGATCCGCCAGGGCTTCAAGGACCTGACGCTGGTGCGCATGACGCCCGACTTGATCTACGACCAGATGATCGGCATGGGCATGGCGAAGAAGGCCATCTTCTCCTACGCCGGCAATCCCGGCGTCGGCCTGCTGCGCCGCCTGCGTGACGCTGTCGAGAATGGTTTTCCGCATGCGCTCGAGATCGAGGAGCACAGCCACGCCGCCATGGCCAATGCCTATGAGGCGGGCGCCGCCGGCCTGCCTTGCGCCATCTTCCGCGGTTATCGCGGTGCCGAGCTCACCAAGGTCAATCCGAACATCAGGTCGGTGACCTGCCCGTTTTCAGGCGAGGTGCTGGCGGCGGTTCCGTCGGTTCGGCCCGACGTCACCTTCATCCATGCCCAGAAGGCCAACCGGCGCGGCGACGTGCTGGTCGAGGGCATCATCGGCATCCAGAAGGAAGCAGCCCTTGCTGCCCGGCGCGCGGTGGTGACCGTCGAGGAGGTGGTCGACAATTTCGACGACCTGCACCCCAACCTGACAGTACTGCCCAGATGGTCGGTGACGGCGATCTCGGTCGTGCCGGGTGGGGCGCACCCGTCCTACGCGCATGGCTATTATGTCAGGGACAACGCGTCTTATCTGGAATGGGACGAGATCTCAGCCGACCGCGACCGTTTCCGCGAGTGGATGCAGACGAACGTCATCGAAAAGACCAGCGACGATTTCGCGGCCCGCGTCGAACATCTGAGGATCGTCGCATGAGCGTGACAGGCTTCAGCCCCAACGAAATGATGACAATTGCCGCTTCGCGTGCGCTCAAGGGCGACGATGTCTGCTTCGTCGGCATCGGCGCGCCCTCGGCGGCCTGCAATGTCGCCAGGCTGACCCATGCACCCGACATCACGCTGATTTACGAATCCGGCACCATCGGCACGGCACCCCAAGTGCTGCCGCTGTCGATCGGCGACGGCGAATTGTGCGACACCGCCGTCACCACAGTTTCGGTGCCGGAAATGTTCCGCTACTGGCTGCAGGGCGGGCGCATCTCGATCGGCTTCCTGGGCGCAGCCCAGCTCGACAAGTTCGGCAACATCAACACGACGGTCATCGGCGATTACGCTCATCCGAAAACCCGCCTCCCCGGCGGCGGCGGCGCACCCGAGATCGCGACGTCGTCGAAGGAAATCTTCATCACCATGGCCCAGTCCAGGCGCGCCATGGTCGAGAAAATCGACTTCTACACCTCGTTCGGCCATGGCGACGGCGGCGACCATCGCCAGCGCCTCGGCATCGACACCAAGGGGCCGACATTGCTGATCACTGACCTGGCGATCTGGAAACCGGACCCCGTCACCAAGGAATTCACCGTCGTTTCGCTGCATCCTGAGGTGACCCGCAACAAGGTGCAGGAGACCTGCGGCTGGACTGTCAAGTTTGCCGACACGCTTGAGCAAACGCCCGAACCGACCGAACTGGAATTGACGACGTTGCGTGACCTCAAGGCACGCAGCAGCGGTGCCGCCCACAAGGGCGCGGCTGTCGGCGCGAGGCAAGGATCGAAGGATGGCTGAGGCCTGCGTCCGCCGAACATGAAAACGCCCGGCATTACCGGGCGTTTTGCTTTGCTCAGCCGATCAGGCTGTAAAGAAAGCGCAGGCTGATCAGGAGCAGGAAGATGCCGAAGGCGACCTCGAGCTTGCGCTTCGACAGCGCGTGCGCGAGCCGCGCACCCAGAGGCGCGGTCAGCACGCTGGTCGGCACGAACAGGATCAGCCCGACGAGCGAGACATAGCCGAGCGACAGCGGGAACTGCAGCGCCGCGACATCGGGATATTCGGCGGCCCGCGGCCAGCCGGCATAGATGTAGCCGAGCGCGCCGGGGATCGAGATCAGCACGCCGAGGCCTGAAGAGGTGGCGACCGCCTGGTGGATCGGCCGGCCGTAGAAGGTCATGAACAGGTTGGAGAGCTGGCCGCCGCCGATGCCCATCAGGCTCGACAGCACGCCGATGATCCAGCCATAGATGTTCATGACGATCTTGCCCGGCATGTCGAGGCCGAGGCGCCACGAATCCTTGCCGAACAGCAGCCGGATCGCCGAAATGCCGGCGACCACCACGAACACCGCCTTGAACAGGTCGGCCGGCGCGTAGCGGGCGATCACGCTGCCCATGGCGACGCCGATGATGACGGGGATCGCCCACTGCTTCAGGATCGCCATGTCGACGGCGCCCTTGGCGCGATGCGCGTTGAACGAGCGGATCGAGGTCGGGATGATGATCGCAAGCGAGGTGCCGACGCAGAGCGGCATGCGCACCTCTTCCGGTACGCCGACGGCCTGGAACAATTCGTACAGCACCGGCACGATGACGGTGCCTCCGCCGACGCCGAAGACGCCCGCGAGCAGGCCGGTGATGGCGCCGGCGCCGAGCAAGGCTACGGCGAGCCAGATGATTTCAAACGTCGATATGCCGGCCATGTAGGGGATCTCTTGGCAAGTGCGGAAGGTGCGAGGAGGGGGCCTCGGCACGAACTGCCCCGGCTCACCTCGCGAATGACGTTGCGACATATGACATGAAGAGCCGGACCAGTCTCCCCCTGAAAACAGGGCCAGCGGCGAGGCCAATCTCGGGCGAAATGACGGAACTGTTTCGCGCAAAACCACCTGGATGGGTAGTTGCCTGCCAAGTGTTGTATCCGTATGAATATAACGAATCCGTGGCCCGCGACGGGCTGGGCTAGATGGTGGAGGGAATTCTGATGTTCGCGCGTAGGAGTTTTGGGGTGCGGCTTGCCGCCATGGCGGGTGGTCTCGCCGCCGTACTGGCGCTTGGCCTGCCGGCGGCGCGCGCCGATGGCGACGTCGTGGTGTTTGCGGCCGCCAGCCTCAAGAACGCGCTCGACGCCGTCGACACGGCCTGGAAGGCCGAGGGCGGCAAGACTGCCACCGCGTCTTATGCCGCGAGCTCGGCGCTGGCCAAGCAGATCGAAGAGGGTGCGCCGGCCGACGTGTTCATCTCGGCCGACCTCGACTGGATGAAGTATCTCTCAGACAAGAAGCTCATCAAGGACGGCTCCGAGGTGAAGCTGCTCGGCAACCGCATCGTGCTGGTGGCGCCGAAGGATTCGGTTGCCAAGGCTGACATCGCGGCGAATTTCGACCTCGCCGGCCTGCTCGGCGAAGGCCGTCTCGCCATGGGCGACGTCAAGGCAGTTCCTGCCGGCAAGTATGGCAAGGCAGCGCTCGAGAAGCTCGGCGTCTGGGCCTCGGTCGAAGGCAAGATCGCCCAGGCCGAGAACGTGCGCGCCGCCCTCAAGCTGGTGTCGACTGGCGAAGCGCCGCTCGGCATCGTCTACCAGACCGACGCCACCGCCGAGCCGGGCGTCAAGATCGTCGGCCTTTTCCCGGAAGAGACGCATCCTCCCATCGTCTATCCGGTTGGCGTGACGGCGGGCTCGAAGAACGCAGACGCCGAGGCGTATGTGAAATATCTTCAGTCCGCCAAGGCCAAGGAGCTGTTCGAGGCTCAGGGCTTCACCGTGCTGGCGCCGGTCCAATAGCGACTGGTTTACCCCTGTCGGTTAGGCTCTATCTTTGTGACTGATGTCCCATTCCGCATCGCGGGGTGGGACGGATTTTTTGAGGGGATGCGAGCGGGGAATGCTGGACCTCACTCCTGACGAATGGAACGCGGTCCACCTGTCGATCAAGGTCGGGCTGTGTGCGATGGCTGCCAGCCTGCCATTCGGCATCGGCATCGCGCTGTTGCTGGCGCGCGGCAATTTCTGGGGCAAGTCGCTGCTCAACGGCGTCGTCCATCTGCCGCTGGTGCTGCCTCCCGTCGTCACCGGCTATCTGCTGCTGCTGAGCTTCGGGCGCCGGGGGCCGATCGGCTCCTTGCTCGACCAGTATTTCGGCATCGTCTTTTCGTTCCGCTGGACCGGTGCCGCACTTGCCTGCGCGATCATGGGCTTCCCCTTGATGGTGCGAGCCATCCGCCTGTCCATCGAAGCCGTCGACCGTCGTCTCGAATCGGCCGCCGGCACGCTGGGCGCCAGCCCGCTCTGGGTGTTTGCGACTGTGACGCTGCCGCTGATCCTGCCCGGGGTCGTTGCAGGCATGATCCTGTCCTTTGCCAAGGCGATGGGCGAGTTCGGCGCCACCATCACCTTCGTTTCCAACATCCCCGGCGAGACCCAGACGCTGCCCTCGGCGATCTACACCTTCACCCAGGTTCCCGGCGGCGATGCAGGGGCGATGCGGCTGACGCTGATCTCGATCGCCATTTCGATGATCGCGTTGGTCGTCTCCGAAATTTTCGCCCGCCGCATCGGCCAACGCGTGGATGCCGGCTGATGCTGTTCGTCGACATCCACCATCGCCTCGGCGCGTTCGACCTTGAGGCAAGCTTCCAAAGCGCCGGCCGCCTGACTGCTCTGTTCGGGCCGTCAGGGTCGGGCAAGACCTCGATCATCAACATCATCGCCGGGCTGATCCGCCCGGACAGCGGGCGCATCGTCATCGACGGAAAGACGCTGGTCGACACGGCACAGCGCAGCTTCGTGCCTGTCCACAGGCGCCAGGTCGGCTTCGTCTTCCAGGATGCGCGGCTGTTTCCGCATCTCAGCGTGCGTTCGAACCTGCTCTATGGCCGCTGGTTCACGCCACAGGCAGAGCGTTATGCCGAGTTCGGCCGGGTCGTCGAGATGCTCGGCATCGGCCACCTCCTGGCGCGTCGACCGGCGCTGCTGTCGGGCGGTGAAAAGCAGCGCGTCGCCATTGGCCGTGCGCTGTTGGCAAGCCCGAAGCTGCTGCTCATGGATGAGCCACTGGCTTCGCTCGACGACGCACGCAAGTCTGAAATCATGCCTTATCTGGAACGGCTGCGCGACGAGACGAAGATTCCGATCGTCTATGTCAGCCATTCCATTGCAGAGGTGGCGCGGCTTGCCACCGACATCGTCGTGATGACCAACGGCAAGCTGGCAGCCAGCGGCCCGACCGGCGAGATCATGCGAAGGCTCGACCTGTTGCCGCCGGAAGAGGTGGGCGAGGGCGGCGCCGTGCTCGACATGAAAGTGCTCGGCCACGACGAAGCCTTCGGCATGACAGTGCTCGGCACCCGTGCCGGCGAAATGCGCGTGCCGCGCATCGACAGGCCGCTTGGTGCCGCCGTGCGTGTCCGCATCCGCGCCCGCGACGTGATGATCGGAACCGAACGGCCGAAAGGTCTCAGCGCGCTCAACATTCTTCCTGGTCGCATTGCCGAAATCAGCCAGGTCGACGGTTCCCAGGTCGACCTCAAGCTCGACTGCCATGGCGACATCCTGGTGTCGCGCATCACCCGCCAGTCCTTCCAGACGCTGCACCTTGCCATCGGGCGCGAGGTGTTCGCCGTCATCAAGACCGTTGCTTTCGACCGCGCCAATCTTTCTCCGGGGGCGCCGCTTGTGCTAACCAGCGACTGACTGGAGCGAGCCGATGCCATCTCTGACCTTGCGACTTTATCTCGACCCGACGGGACGTCTCGGTCCGGGCAAGGTCGAACTGCTCGAGCAGATCGCCGCCACCGGTTCGATCTCGGCTGCGGCCCGCGCGATGGAAATGTCCTACAAGCGCGCCTGGGACCTGGTCGAAGAGATGAAGGATATGTTCGGCAAGCCGCTGGTGGCCGCCAAGACCGGCGGCAAGCATGGCGGCGGCGCAGAGCTTACGCCTGTCGGCGAAGACGTCGTGCGCCGGTTCCGCGACATGGAGCGCGCGGTCCACGCGGCGGCAGCGCCCTATGTCGAGGCGCTGCAGGCCGAAGCTGACGCGAAGTAGCTATTTGCCGAGTTCGATCGAGCGCAGCCGGGCCGCTTCGACAGCTTCGGTGAGCAGGGTCTTGAGGCGATCGTCACCCATCAGCACGCCCAGCGCCGCCGCCGTCGTGCCGTTCGGGCTGGTCACCTGGCGGCGCAGCACGGCCGGATCCTCGCGGCTTTCGGCGGCTAGGCTCGCCGCGCCATAGACGGTCTGCATGGCCAGAAGCGCTGCCGTCTTCGGTGGCAGACCGGCATTTTCAGCCGCTGCCGTCAGGCACTCGATGAAATGGAAGATATAGGCCGGGCCCGAACCTGAGACGGCGGTGACCGCATCCATCAGGCCCTCGTCGGCGATGGTGGCGACTTCGCCGCTGGCCGACAGAAGGTCGCCGACAACTTCCTTGGCCGCTTCCGAGACGTGCTCGTTGGAATAGACAACCATCATGCCCTTGCCGATGGCTGCTGGCGTATTTGGCATGCAGCGCGCGATCGGCGTATGGCTGCCGAGGATGTCGGCGAAGGTGGCCACCGGCGTGCCCGCGGCGACCGAGACGAAGGTCGCCTTGCCGTTGCCGAAGCGGCGATAGCCGGCAGTGACTTCGCGGATGACCTGCGGCTTGACGGCGATGACGACGATCCCAGGATCCGCATCGGCGGGAACGCCACCGACTTCCGAGGCGACACGGCTGCCGAGATCGGCGGCACGGGCGCGCAGCTCCGCATTGGGCTCGACAACGAATGTTTCCTCGGGCGCGAGCTTGCCCGAGTTGAGCCAGCCCGTGAGCATGGCGTAGCCCATGTTGCCGCAGCCGGCGAGGATCAGTCTGATGGTCATGCAAAGCCTCCGAACAGAACTGACATAGACCGTCTTGGAGCCATGCGGAAGGGTGCAACGCCACTTCAGCGTGTGTGGTCCAGCACCCTGGTGAAGGCATTGGTGAAGGTGATGCCGCCATGCAGGCCGGCTTCGGCGGGGGCCACGTCCATGAAGGCGTCGGTGACGCGCACAAGCGCGCAGGAGTCACCTACGACATGGTGAAGCCCGGACAGGACCTTTTGATCCAAGCGGGCAAGGTATCGGCCACTCAGCAAGCTCCAGTCGGGACATTTCCCGCGCAGTAGGTTTGCGACGACATCAGCCACGGGTGCTCTGAGCTGAAAAGAAAGCTTAGCGGCGTCGATCAATCAGCGAGATCGAAGCCCTTCGTCATTTCTTCTTTTTTGGCTTCTTCAGTGTGCAATTCAAGTCGATGTAACCGCCCCTGTCCATTTTGGAACACTGCGTATGTGGGCAATCAAGGTAGCCGTCCAACCTCAGAGTTACGTAGGTCTCAGACAGATTTGGCAGCGTCACAGTTCGATTGGTGTTTCCTTCATGCCCATGTTGGGTGAAGATGGTAGCGCCGACAGGTGTGGAGGTGATTTTCCAGTCTCTCACCTCATAGGCAGGCGGTGGCCAAGAAGCCCGTAATGCTGTGCTGTAAGACCCAGACCAGGTTGTGGCGGTGTCACCGATTGTCTGCGACAAATGCAATATCCCTGACTGCTTGCTCATGTCGTTGACGTCTGGGATGGCCTCGATCCAGTTTGCACTGGTCGAGTTGAGGCCAAACTTCGCAAGGGTCTCGGAGAAACCAGCGTAAGGCATAGCCGGAAGTGTGATCTCAAACTCCCCAGTTTCGGCGCGCCGGAGAGGAACATCCTCTTTCACGTTGGGATGTATGAGGACGTTTGTCCAAACTTGATCGGGACTTCCGTCCTTTGATGCGTAAGTAGTCATGACAACGCTTACCAGCTTCTTCTCGATTTGCTCGGGGCCAATTTTGAAGCTGTACAGCGGCTGTCGGGCTTGAGGTAAGCCAACCTCTATAACGGATTCAGATTCGCTCGGGACAGATGTCAAGCCTTCAATGGCGGCAGCCAATGTTCCGTTCACGAATACAAGCGGAGGAAGTTTGTCCACCTGGACATTGGGATCGATCTCTACGCGTAAGGTGTCAAAAGCTTCTTGGGCATGGATCAGGCGCGGATTTGCCAAAAGCATCAATAAAGCCACGATTATCCATGTGCGAGGTCGTCCTCGAGCGGGAGCACTGCTCATTGATGCACCTCTTTCAACTGAATTTGACACTAACGATTAGCAATATGGCGACAACCAGAGTGCCGAGAAGGTTGCGCGCTTGGGATGCGATGACGTCATGGACTCGTGAAATCAGGAAATAGCCATCCGACAGCTGGATAGCGATCATGCCGTAAGCGTCATATGCATATTGCAGGCTTCGAACGATGAAGAAAACGGCAATAGAAGAAAGGACAAGATTGGTGGCCTTTCGTAGTGGCTTGCTTCCCAATCCATCTTTGATAAGAAAAGTGATAACTGCCGAAAGTGCGAATGTAAGACTTACAAGGTACGATACGGTCTCTCTCGTAACCTCAGCAGAGGCGATTCTGACCTGCAGGTCACTTTCAGCAATCTTATCTCCACGAACATCAGGAAGAGCTGATGTCGGATCGTGGTTCAACACAGAATATAGCGTGTAGGTCACGACAATAATCGCGATTGCTATTGCAAACGAGAATATACGGTCCGAAGTCTGAGGCCTCACCTGTTGCGCTCATAGCTAAGTTCCCTGCACTTGTTCAGGAAACATACCATGTAACAAGGTTTCACGGTAGCATCAGGCTAGCGTGGTAAAGTCGGCTCAACACCACGGGGACAGCCCCATCGGTCGCACTTCGCACCAACGGTCTGTAATGCGTGCGCTGAACAGTCCTTTTTCAGTTCGTTCACGCTACGGTCCGGCATGGCAAACGCCAGGGTAACGCTGTCGGATGCGCTGAAATCAAATAACAGCTATAGTGGAAGAGCGTATCCGAATGCTGACAAGAGGGGTAAACATGAAGTTTTTTATCATGGTTTTGCTTCATCTTCAGTTGACTGTTGGACTGGTTCAACTCAGTCGCGTGGAAGCGTTCGCGGCCGACGGCGCTTTTCAGCTGGCTCAGAGCAACGAGCAGAGACGGCAAGCGGAAGAGGCAAGAAGGCGGGAGTGCGAGCGCAACAAGGCTGACACGCTGGCTCGTTGCTTAAGCAATGCAAGTTCAGGATTCTCTGCCTGCGAAAGTGGTTGTAGTTCGAGTACCGACCAATTTGGCTGTCGTGACCGATGCAGGTCTACAGAGAGTTCAAACAGGAGTAACTGTCATAGCGCTTTGAGCAGCATGACCTGCTATTAGGCTGGCAACAGGCTGCGTAGTGTCATTGCAGGCGCGATTAATCCAACATCATACCATCTCCGAATGGCGTGGCCGCCGGAGCGGAGCAAGCGCGTTCCGTCAGCCGGTGTTCTTGTGGATGACCATGCGCGAGACCATGCGCAGCCCCAGGACACCGAAGACGAAGAACATCCAGACCGGGTCGATGCGGCGGAAGAAGAAGCTTTCGAGGAAGGCATTGAGCGCGGTGAACAGCACCACCATCATGAAGAAGTCGCCGAGGAAGACGTTCTCCTTGTAGAGCGGGATGCGCATGTAGTCGCGCAGCGGCGCGATCAGGAAGACATAGACGGCGGCGGCAAGCGCGGGCAGGCCCATGGTCACTGCGATGTCGATATAGCCGTTGTGGCCGTGCACGATGAAGCGGATGTCCCAGCCCTGGTCGTAGGCATGGCCGATTCCGGTCACCAGCGGCGTGCGCCAGAAGCTCTCATAGCCGTATCCAAACCACGGCTTCTTGGCGATCATCTCGCCAGCGAAGGCCCAGACAGTCGTGCGCCCGGTGTAGGTGAGTTCGGGAAAATGGTGCGCGGCAAGCTGCTGCAGCGGTTCGATGAAGACGATGCCGAGCGTGGCGAATGCCGTGCCGACGACGGCCAGCGCAAACAGCAGCGGCGTGCCGAGCCGCATGCCGATCATTCCGGGCAGAAGCACGAGCATGATCGACAGCGGCACCAGCCCGGCCGTCGTCTTCGATCCGGTGTGCACCATGAAGAACATCGACATGGCCAAAAGGATGTAACCCGACCAGCGCCAATGCCTTCGGATCAGGTAGATGCCGGCGAAGCTGAAGCAGGCCATGACGGGCGCTGCGATGTTCTTGTGGCTGAAGGCGCCGCGCCACAAGCCGGAATGCTCGGGCTCGAAGCCGTCGGCGCCGTGGATCGCCACGCTGGGATACAGGATGACGCCGGCGTAGCTCAGCCCGACGATGAGAAAGCCGGCGACAATCAGCACGGTCGAGAAGGAATCGCCATCGCGCGGCAAGGCAAGCACGGTTGCCATGGCGGTGATGCCGATGAGGGTGAAACTTGCCGCCCGGAACGCTGCATTGGGGTCGGCGGCTTCACCGACCGATATCAGGAAGAAGCACAGCAGGACGATCCAGGGCAGCCCGACAATGGCGCGCAACCGGGCCGGATTGGCCATGGTCACCAACGCAAACATGGCGAAGGCGCCGAGCGATCCGAAGCCCAACTGGTTGACGATGTCGCCGCCTTCGATCGCACCGGCGCCCGCCGGCTGGAACGGCCTGAACGAAACGATGACGATGGTCAGCACCATCGTCGCGATCGCGGTGGCGACGCCCGATGCCGTGAACGCCGCCGTCAGCGGCGGCGCGTCAGTTCTTCTCGGGCTGACGATACTGCTCATTGGCATAACCAAATTCGGCCATCACACGGCCAAGCGCCACATGGATCGGGTACACGGCGACCGATGGCGATCCGGTCTCGATAAGGCGCTTCATTGCACGTAATGGCGAGGCGCCAAGCAGCGCCAGGCTTTTCAGGAAGACGCGTGTGTTGGCGAACGGCGTGCCGGCATATTTCTTCTTGGCGACGAGCGTCGAGATGACGCCGTTGCGCAGGCCGCGTGCCCGGATCCAGTCGGCCTCGGTGCGCCGTGCCGGAACCGTCTCGAACAGCTTTGCTTCCGCGCACCAGCCGAGCTTGAAACCCTTCTGTGACGAGCGGCTCAGGAAATCCGAGTCGCCGCCGCCCATGAAGTTGAAGCGCAGGTCGAGATGGGGTGGGCCCATGGCCAGAAGCACGTTGCGGCTGACCAGCAGGTTTCCCGAGGAGTAGAGCGCGCCGACCTCACCGGTGACGGAATAGGGCGGGGCAAACACCGGATGTGTCGCCCAGACCTGATGCCCGGGATCTGAAAAGACTGGCACCTGCGGCCCACCGACGATGTCGACGCCGAGGCGTTCGGCAGCCAGGCACATGGTTTCGAGCCACATCGGATCGGCCAGCTCGTCGTCATCGATGACCAGCAGCCGCGAGAAATTCGGAAAGCGCAGCAAGGCGGTGTGCCAGCCGGCATTGTAGGCGCTGCAATTGCCGCGTTCATGTGCGACGATGACCAGCCCGCGCATCGCCCCGCTTTCAAACAGCGGCAAGGCAGCGTGCATGCCTTCGTTGCCTTCGTCGTCATTCTCCATGACGATGACGGCGAACCGGCGCGTGGTCTTTTGCCTGGCCAGCGAATCGAGCGTTGCCAGAACTTGCTGTGGCCGACGAAAGGTTGGCAGCGTGACCACCACCTCGACGTCGTCCACTGCCAGTGCAGGCGAAGTGCCGGCAATGGTCACGGACTTGAGTGGAGGTATAGCATTCATGACAAGCTGCCGGTTATTGATGCCTCTTCGCTATCATGGGCGCCATAACGCTCAGTTAAACACGCCGGAAGCAAACTGCGGATTGCCGGGCAGGTTCCACAAGCGGCTGAAATTGCTTAATGAAGACTTCACCGCGCTTTGTTAGGGCATAGGCAGGAACTGTCGTGATGCATCTGCTGTTTGCCACATCCATCGTGCCTGACGGAGCACTCTCGTCGGGCTACGAGATCGCCAACCAGGCGATCATCGATGCGCTGCGCCGGGCCGGCGTGCGCGTGACCGTGCTTGGCTTCGGCTGGCCGGGCAAACCGCCGTCAGACCCCGAAAACACGATCCTGCTCGGCTCGCTCGACGTGCGCACCGATGTCGCCCCCTTGCAGCGCAAGCTGGGCTGGCTGGCGAATGCGGTTGCCTCCGGGCTGACTTTCGCTTCGGCCAAGCTGCGCATCGTCTCCGATGAGACGGTGCGGCAGGCGATCGCGGCGGCGGGACCGTTCGATGGCTACATCCTCAATTCGGTCCAGATGGCGGCGGCGTTCGAAAGCCTGTTTCAGGACCGGCCTTCGATCTTCGTCGCGCACAATGTCGAATTCCGCTCGGCCGCCGAGAACGCGCGTGCCGCCAACGGCGCGTTTCAACGCCTGCTGTTTCGCCGCGAGGCAAGATTGCTCGAAGTCATTGAAAGGCGTCTGTGTCGCAATGCGCGCTTCGTCTTCACACTCGCCGACGAGGATCGCGCCGAATTGGGCGTTGCCTCCGACACACGCTCGGTGGCGCTGCCGCTGGTCACTCGGTCACAGCTTCCGGCACACCAGGGCAAGCGCGACATCGACTGCGATGCAGCGCTCATCGGTACCTGGACCTGGGAGCCGAATCGCATCGGCCTGGACTGGTTCCTCGGCAAGGTCGTGCCGCACCTGCGCAACGATTTCCGCATCCGGATCGCCGGCAGTGTTCCCGCAGGGGTGTCCTCGCCACATCCCGGCGTCACATTTGTCGGCCGCGTGCCCGATGCCCAGGCCTTTGTGCGCAGCGCCGCCGTCATCCCGCTCATCAGCACCTCGGGCAGCGGCGTCCAGCTCAAGACGATCGAGACGTTCGAACTCGGCCTGCCGTCGGTGGCAACCGCGCATTCGCTGCGTGGCATCGCCTACAAGCCGGCCAATTGCACCATGACCGACGATCCCGTAGCCTTCGCCAGGGCGCTTGAACGAACCGTCGATCAGAAGGTCGCTGAAGTCGACGGTTCGGACTTCCATCGCCGGCAGATCGCCGCGCTCGACCTGGCAGTGGCAGGTGGCGTTGCCCGGCTTGGCGCGGGCGCACATGAGGTGGCGGCGTGAGCATGACGATTTCGGAAGCGGCCGCATCCTACCGCAGCATTCTTGGTATCCGGGTCGCCAGCTTGCGGCGCGACGAGGCGATCTCGCTGCTCACTGAGAAGATCAGGGACAGGAGCTTCACCAAGGTCAGCTTCCTCAATGCCCACAACGCCAACATCGCCTGTTCCGACAAGGATTTCGCCGCCGTCCTGAACGGCTTTCTCGTGCTGGCGGACGGCATCGGTGTCGACATCGCCGCGCGCTGGCTCTATGGCGCGCCGTTCCCTGACAATCTCAACGGCACGGATTTCGTCCCCGACCTCTTGAAGGCGAGCGACAAGCCGCTGACCGTGGCACTCCTGGGCGCCAAGCGTGCCAATGCCGAGCGGGCGGCGGCGCGGCTGGGCCAGATCGCCCCGCATCACAAGATCGTCGTCGTCCATGACGGCTTCTTCACGTCTCAGGAAGAGCCCGGGATCGTCGCCGCCATCGGCAGCCTTCGCCCCGACATCCTGCTTGTTGCCATGGGGGTGCCGCGCCAGGAAATGTGGATCGCGCAGTACATGCGCCCTGAACATTGCACATTGCCGATTGCCGTCGGCGCGCTGCTGGATTTCCTCAGTGGCTCGGTTCCGCGCGCGCCGGCCTGGGTGCGCCGGCTCCGCCTGGAGTGGCTGTTCCGCCTGCTCATCGAACCGGGCCGGCTGTGGCGGCGCTATGTCGTCGGCAACCCGCTGTTCCTGTTTCGCGTGCTGCGCCAGAAGATCCGTGGGGGAGGGCAGTCTTGAACGCCAAGGCCATGTCTCCAGCCCCGGACGCTGCACTGATCACGGCGAGCTACGCCGCTGATTTTGAACGCTGCCGCCTGCTGTGCGAGACCGTCGATCGCCATGTCACCGGCGCCTCGCATCACTATCTCCTGGTCGAGCACCGCGACCTCGCGCTGTTCCAGCAGCTCGAGGGCAAGCGCCGCACGGTCATCGACGAGCGGGAGCTCTTGCCGTCCTGGCTGCGCGACATTCCCGATCCGACGAGCCTGTTCAAGCGCCGCGTCTGGCTGAGTCGCAAGGCGCCGCCGCTGCGTGGCTGGCATGTGCAGCAGCTCAGGCGCATGGCGATCGCTGAACGCATCGAGCAGGAAACCCTCGTTTACGTCGATTCTGACGTGGCTTTCCTCAGGCCTTTCGATTGCGCCCGGTTCTGGCTGAGCGGCAAGCTCAGGCTGTTCCGGCGCGATGGCGTGCTGCTGAAACCCGGCCATGACAACCATCGCATCTGGTCGGCCAACGCTGCCGCTGTGCTCGGTATCGCCGCGCCCGAGATTTCGCCGCATGACTACATCTCGACGCTGATCGCCTGGCGCCGGTCGTCGGTGCGCGACATGCTAGCCCGCATCGAACAGGTCAGCGGACGGCATTGGGTCGAGGCGGTGAGCGCGCGACGCAAGTTCTCCGAATGCATGATCTATGGCCGCTTCGTCGACGAGGTCGCCGATGGCGCCGGACATTATGTCGGTGCGGAAGAGTTCTGCCGTGTCCACTGGACCGGCACGCCGCTGACCGATATGCAGTTCGAGGCCTTCGTCGCCGCCATGTCGCCGGAGCAGGTGGCGATCGGCATGCAGTCATTCATCGGCACCGATCTCGGGCGCATTCGCAGGCTTGTCGTTGCCTGAGGCCTAGATTGCCCTGGCTGGACGCCGCAGCGCCGTGTAGGTGACGGCGGCCGACGCCAGGTAAAGCAGCGCGAACATGCCGTTCAGCATCCACACCAGCGTTTCGGTGTCGGCGACGCGCATCAGCAACAGCGACAGCAACGCTGCCTTGAGGCCCGCCAGCATGGCGAGATTGGCGGCGCGGACCAGCGTCTGGCCGCGCGCGAACAGAAGCTCGGCGTGATACTCGACGAGATTGCGCAGGGCCGGCACGAACAGCGCCAGTCCGACCAGCGGGGCCGCCTCGGCGACGTTGCGGCCGAGGAAGTTGGGATAGAAGTACAGTACCACGGCGAGGAACAGCAGGGCCGAGGTCGAGACGATCAAAATGCCCGCCTCGATGCCAACCTTGACCTTCAGCCTGGCAAGCATTTCGGGTATGCGCATCATGCGCTGGACCAGCATCATCGAGAAGGTGCGGATCGGGATGGCGGTCAGGTCGACCAGCCGCATGACGATGGCATAGATGCCGGCGAGATGCGGGCCGCCCATGGCCAGCACCAGCAGCTTGTCGAACTCCATCTGTAGGTAGAACAGCACTTCGGCACCGGCGACATAGATCGAATCCGACAGCCGACGCCAGTAAAGGTCAGGCGTCAGCCTAAGCCGCTGGCGCGGATAGAAGAAGCCGAAGGCGAGCGCCAGGGAGACGAGGTTCGAGGCGATGTAGAACCCGGCCCAGGCGCCGACCGTATGGCTTGGCCAGAAGATGAACAGGGCAGCAGCGGCGGCCTTGATCGCGGCGGTCAGGATCGCCAGAACCGCCGCCCGGCCGAAGCGGCCGAGACCGTTGTTGACGATCATCGCCACTTCGACCGGTCGCCACAACAGCGCCTCGGCAAAGATGACGGCGGCAAAGATGGCGGCCGGCATGGATGTCGAAAAGAACAGGAACCAGGTCAGCGCCGAAGCGGCGACGAGCACCGGCAGCGACAGCGCGGCGAGCATCAGGAAGCCGGCGGTGTAGCTGCCGATCAGGCGGGGTCTTATCGTTGCCGTGCGGTAGAGCGCCGAGATGAAACCGAAGGCCAGCGTTCGCGACAGCATGACGCCAGCGGCGGAGGCGGTAGCAAACAAGCCGAAATCGGCGATCGACAGTGTGTTGGCGAGCGCGATGAAATAGATAAGCGAAAACACCAGCCGGCCCATCGAGCCGCTGATCGCCGAGAAGTAGTCGCGCAGGACCGCCTGCCGCTGCACGACGAAACTGCCGATCCGCTGGCGCAGCGTCGTGCGCGGTATGTCGTTCGCCTTGGTCATGATCCAGTTGGACGATAAAAGCCAAAGCTTAATGTGCCGTTCTGCGATGAAGCTCTATATACTGCCGCAAAGCAGGAATTAACGTTTTGTTACCCATGTCTGTTTAGCGTGGCTTAACGACCGGACAGGTGATCCGGAATAGATTTTTGGAAGTTGCCCGCATGGCCGAATCTGGAAACCGCGAGGACTGGAGGCGCAAGCGCTCGTTGCTTGCGCTGGACCGGGACGACGCCGATCCGAAGACGCGAGGCTCGTCGCTGCTGTCGATGTCAGCGGAAGACCACATTGGCCACGAAGATTTCCAGGATCCTGCGACCCGCCATCGCATGGCGCGTTTCCGGCGCGAGGCCGAACGTGCTGCCCGCGAGCAACTGGCCGAAAAGCCGGCCGCACCGGAACAGCCGGTTGTCGCACAGCCGATGGAAGCTGCGTCCGCATTCGCAAGCGACAAGCCTGCACCGACTCCGTCTTCGATGATCGGCACCTGGCGCGACAGGGCGATCGGCTCAGTCGCTCCGGAGCCGCTTGCTGCCATGCCTCAGCCCTCGGTCGAGCCATCTGCACAGCATGGCGATCACGACGACGTCCGCTGGCAACCGCTGATCGACCCGATGGCGGTCATCGGCGGCATCACCCGTTCGAAACTGCTGATCGCCTCGACGACGCTCGCCGGCGCGCTGCTGGGTGTCGCGCTCGCTCTGTCGACGCCCAAGAAATACCAAGCGTGGACCGAGATGATCGTCGATCCGCGCAACCTCAGGCTTTCCGACAAGGAGCTGACCGTCGGCGACTTGCCGTCGGACGCGACGCTGGCGGTGGTCGAAACCCAGGTGCGCCGGCTGACCTCCGGCTCCGTTCTGGTCAAGGTTGTCGACAAGCTCAATCTGGCCGAGGACCCGGAATTCAACGGCAAGGCTGGCGGCGGCTTCAGCATTCGCGGTTTTGTGAGTTCGCTGATCTCTTCCAACCAACAGACAGGCGACGACCCCGGGCGGCGGCACGCGCTGGCCGCCGAACACCTCTATGAAGCGTTGTCCATCCAGCGTGACACCAACACTTTCGTCATCTCGGTCGGGGCGAAGACGCAAGATCCCGAGAAGTCGGCGCTGATCGCCAACACGATGACGGATGTCTTCATCCAGACTTTCGGCGAGTTGCAGGCCGGAACGGCCGGACGCGCGACCGACGAGCTGACCCGCCGCCTCGACGACCTGCGCAAGTCGGTTGAGACAGCCGAGCGCAAGGTCGAGGCGTTCAAGGCCGAGAACGAACTCATCAATCCGCAAGGGCGCCTGATCACCGACGATGAGATCCAGCGCGTCAACGACCAGCTGACCGCGGCACGAGCCCGCACGCTCGAACTCAACGCGCGTGCCTCCTCGACCCGCGACCTCGGTGTCGATTCGGTGCTTGCAGGCGCGTTGCCCGAAGCGATCGGCTCGCCGGCAATTACCGAATTGCGCGCGCAATATGCGGCGCTGACCCAGGAAGCGGACCGGGCCGCCGTCAGGCTTGGCCCGCGCCATCCCGAGCGTTTGGCTGTCGATGCCCAGCTCAGCGGAGCACGCGAGCGTATCGCCAACGAACTGCGCCGGGTCGCCGGCTCCATCCAGGTCGACCTCAAGCGCGCCGTCCAGACGGAACAGGAGCTCGCGGCCCGCCTTGCCCAGCTCAAGGTGCGCCAGAGCGATGTCGGCGGCGAAATGGTCACGCTGCGCGAGCTCGATCGCGACGTTGCCGCCAAGCGCGCCGTCTACGAGGCAACGCTGCTGCGGGCACGCGAGACCGGCGAGCAGAGAGACATCAATTCGGGCAATGTGACAATCATATCACCGGCATCGCCGCCGCTGCAGTCGACCGGTCCGTCGCGGGCGATGATTGCGCTGGGCGGCATGCTGCTCGGCTTTGCCTCTGGCGTCGGCTTCGGTGCCATGCGCGGGGCGCTGCAGAGCCTGCGCAACACGGCGAGGCGACGCAGCCGGGCGAAGCCCGAAATGCGCGGCGAACCGGCAGCCGCGAACAACCAGCCGGACAACCGCGTCAAGGCGACCGCCGCACGGGTCGATACGACCCCGGTAATGCCGGCGGCGACCGGTCCTGTCGCCGCCGCCGATCCGATCGTCGACAACCGGCAGCCGCCGCAGTCGTGGCAGGCGCAGCCGATGCAGCAGCAGCCCGGGTACCAGGCGCCGCAGGGCGATCTTGACCCATCCTATGTGCCGCAACCGCGGCCTGGTTATTACGAACAGCCACAGCAGCAACCGGACTATGCCGCTGCTCGGCAGTACCGCCCGTCCTATCGGCAGCGGCCGCCGGAGCATTACTCCACGCCGCCGGCAGCGCCCCGAGCCGATGCGCCCGCGCCGCAGAGCCAGATCGACGAGATCAGCGAAAGCCTGCGCGAGGTTCGCAAGGAATTGAACCTTCTCAGGGAGCGGCGCTCACGCCGCTACTTCTGAAATTCTTCCATGCGGTTTCGAGTTTACGGCACCGGACGCCGCAATGGCGAGGTTGCGGGTCGAAAATTTGATGACAATGCCGCCCGAAGCATGCCGCAGACGGAGTAGAGACATGGCTGAGATCATTGACGGAAAGAGTGTCGCAGCCGAGGTCGTCGAAGGCGTCAAGAAGTCAGCGGCCACGCTTGCCGCGCATGGCGTGAAGCCGGGACTGGCGGTGGTCATCGTCGGCGAGGATCCGGCGAGCCAGGTCTATGTCGCCAACAAGTCGCGCACATCAAAGGAATGCGGCTTCCATTCGGTCCAGCACACGCTTGCCGCCGAGACCTCCGAAGCCGATCTCGTCGCCCTCGTCGAGAAGCTCAACGCCGACCCCGCGATCCACGGCATCCTCGTCCAGCTGCCGCTGCCCGGCCATATCGACGCCGGCAAGATCATCCAGACGATCGCGCCCGCCAAGGATGTCGACGGCTTCCACTTCATCAATGTCGGCAAGCTCGCCACAGGCGAGCTCGACACAGCACTGGTGCCCTGCACGCCATTCGGCTCGATGCTGCTGATCGAACGCAAGCACGGCAAGGATCTGTCCGGGCTCAATGCGGTGGTCGTCGGGCGTTCCAACATCGTCGGCAAGCCGATGGCCAACCTGCTGCTCGCCGCCAACGCCACCGTCACCATTGCCCACAGTCGCACCAAGGATTTACCGGCGCTGTGCCGCAGTGCCGATATTCTGGTGGCAGCCGTCGGCCGGCCCGAAATGGTCAAGGGCGACTGGGTCAAGCCGGGCGCCACCGTCATCGACGTCGGCATCAACCGCATTCCCGCACCCGACAAGGGTGAAGGCAAGTCCAGGCTGGTTGGCGACGTCGAGTTCGCCTCGGCCGAAAAGAGCGCGGGCGCCATCACGCCGGTTCCCGGGGGCGTCGGTCCGATGACCATCGCCATGCTGATGGCCAACACGCTGGTGTCGGCCTATCGCCACGCCGGCCTCGAACAACCGGGCTTCTGAATGATCGCGGCGTTGTGGAAACCGGCGCCGCTTCCTTGCTCAACCCGGCGCGTTCTGTAGATTTGGTCGCGATGTCAGAGCCCCACCCCGAAGGCCGCCAGTTCGCTTTCCTGCTGGTAGACAAGTTCTCGATGTTCTCGCTGGTTGCCGCTATCGACACCTGTCGGTCGGCCAACCGGCTGCTCGGCCGCGACGTCTATGGCTGGACCACGGTATCGGCCGATGGCGAGGCGGTGATCGCCTCCAACGGCCTGCCGCTCAAGGTCGACTATTCCGTCGCCGACGTGCCGGCGGTCGACATCATGTTCGTCTGCGTCGGCGTCGCCACCGAATTTCCTGGCAAGAGCAAGGTGCTCGGCGCGCTTCGTTCCTGGGGCCGGCGCGGCGCTGCCCTGGGCGCGCTGTCGGTCGGCTCCTATCTGTTGGCCGAAGCCGGCCAACTCGACGGCTACCGCTGCACCATCCATTGGGAAAACCGCGCCGGTTTCATGGAGAAGTTCCCTGATATCGAGTGCACCAACAACGTCTTCGAGATCGACCGCAAGCGCTACACCTGTGCCGGCGTCACCACCTCGATCGACCTGATGCTCGAGATCATCAAGCGCGATTTCGGCGCCAATCTCGCCAACGAGGTTGCCAACCAGTTTCAGCACGAGCGCATCCGTTCTGCCGGCGACCGCCAGCGCGTTGGCCCCGAACGTGACCTCACCGGCAAGTCGGACAAGCTCAAGCGCATCGTCGAACTGATGGCCGACCATCTCGATGAGCCCCTGTCGGCGGTGCAACTGGCAAAGACGGCCGGGCTGTCGGTTCGCCAGGTCGAGCGCCTGTTCCTGCGCCATCTCAATGTGACGCCTGGCCGTTATTACATGCGGCTCAGGCTCGAGCGCGCGCGTGAATTGCTGCGCCAGACCAACATGCCGATCCTCGACGTGGCGATCGCCACCGGCTTCACCTCGCATTCCTATTTCGCGCAAAGTTACCGGCTGCAGTTCGGCCGTCCGCCGAGCGAAGAACGCCGCACCACCTATTGATCAGCCTCAGGGTTGTCAGCCCAATGGCCGTTGTTTAGCTTCGCGTCATTCAACTGAATCGGCGAGGGGCAGCATGAAGGCGTTTACACGAGGCATCCTGGCGTCTGTCCTCATGCTGTCGGGAGTGGCAAGCGCCAACGCCGCCGACCGCGCCATCATCGTACTCGATGCCTCCGGCTCGATGTGGGGACAGATCGACGGCAAGCCGAAGCTGGAAATCGCCCGCGAGGCGCTGCGCTCGGTGCTTACCACCATTCCCGCCGACACCGAACTCGGGCTGATGGCCTATGGCCACCGCGAAAAGGGCAGCTGCACCGACATCGAACTGGTGGTGCCGCCGGCGTCAGGCTCGGCAAGCGCCATCACCGTTGCCGCCGACAGCATGAAATTCCTCGGCAAGACGCCATTGTCCGCTGCCGTCAAGCAGGCCGCCGAGGACCTCAAATACACCGAGGACAAGGCGACAGTGATCCTGATCACCGACGGGCTCGAGACCTGCAACGCCGACCCTTGCGCATTGGGCAAGGAACTGGAGCAGTCGGGTGTCGATTTCACCGCCCATGTCGTCGGCTTCGGCCTGACGGCGGAAGAGGGCAGGCAGGTCGCCTGCCTCGCCGAAAACACCGGCGGCAAATACATCCAGGCAACCGACGCCAAGGGTCTGGAAGATGCGTTGGTGCAGACGGTTGCCGCGCCGGCCCCGGCCCCGGAACCTGCGCCTGCGCCGGAACCGGCCAAGCCGGAGTTCAACTTCGCTCCCGAGCTGACGCTGGCCGAAGGCGGCGCGCCGCTGAAGGACGCCGGCAACGCCTGGGAAATCTACAAGGCCAATGCCGACGGCTCCAAGGGCGAGCGCCTGACCACCGAATACAACAACTACAAGGGATCGCTTGAAGCCGGCGACTACATCATCCGTGCAACGCTCGGCGAAGCGGCTGTCGAACAGCCGCTGAAGGTCGAGGCCGGCCAGGCCTACAAGCCGCTGTTCGTGCTCAATGCCGGCACGCTCGTCGTCAGGCCACGCCCCAGCGAAGGCGCCGACATCGTCGATGGGGCGGCCGTCGTGCTCGACTTCCCTGGTGGCGACCACCCGGCGACCTATTACGGCCAGACCAAGGTGGTGCTGCCTGCCGGCGAAACCAGGCTGAAGGTCACCATCGGCCAGGGCGAGGCCAATGAGACGATCCAGCTTGCTGCCGGCCAGACCGTCGAAAAGGACATCATCGTCGGCGTCGGCCATGTCGTGGTCAATGCGATCTATGCCGAGGGCGCCGACAAGGTCGACGCCGGCGGTCTCGACGTCAGGGTCTACAAGGCCAGGAAAAAGATCGACGGCACCCGCGACCAGGTCACCTATGGCTATGGTCCGGACAACAAGTTCGACCTGCCCGCCGGCGACTATGTCCTGGTCGCCCGCATGGACCAGTCCGAGGCCGAACAGCCCTTCAATGTCCGGGTCGGCGAGCAGGGCCAGGTGACCGCCGTGCTCGGCGCCGGCGTGCTGGCGATCGATGCTCCCGGCGCCAAGGAAATCCGCGTCTTTGCGGCCAAGAAGGACATCCAGGGCAATCGCCAGGGTTTCGGCTACGCCTACGACCAGAAGCACCAGACGACCTTGCCGGCAGGCGACTATGTTGTCGAGGTCGATCGCGGCGACGCCGGCAAGAAGGAGGCTTCGGCGACCGTCAGGGCCGGCGAGCGCAGCGAGCTGACGATCCAATAGGCCGGAGCGCAGCGAGCTGACGATCCAATAGGCCGGAGCGCAGCGAGCTGACGATCCAGTAGGCTTGCAAAGGAACGAGGTCGCGGCTATCTAGGGCGCGCAACTCGAACAACAAAGGAGGGCTGCGTGTACACGTTTTTTCGTCACCACCGTCAGCGCGGCCCTGTCCACGCCCTGCAGATGCGTTTGCAGGGCTGACCTCGGACGACGCGCCAACAGCATCGACCCCAACGATCAGTTACGATTTTTGGACAGTATGATGCGGCATTCGATGTTGCGTATCTCTCTCCCGGTCTGCCCTCAGTGGTGATGCGGCCTCGAGCCTTGGGCTCGTCCGCATCTGGACAATCACCGGACCCGGTTTCCCAAAAGCATCTCGTATGATCGGATGCGGGCGAAGGTCCGGCCAGACCAGAGAACTGATATGGCTTTGATCAATCTGAGGTCGCTCGGCGTCACGCTCGGTGCACCGCTCTTCTCCAATCTCAACCTGTCCGTCGAACCGGGTGACCGGCTTGGCATCGTCGCCGCCAATGGTCGCGGCAAGTCCACGCTGCTGCGCGCGATCACGGGCGCCTTCGAGCCGACATCAGGCGATATCACCCGTTCACGCGGCCTGCGGGTCGGCCATGTCGAGCAGGACGTGCCGGCAAGCCTGATCGACATGGCGTTCCATGACGCCGTCCTTGCAGCGCTTCCCGCCGATCAGGCTGAGAGCGAGAGCTGGCGCGTCGACATCGTTCTCGACGATCTCGACGTGCCCGAGGAGATGCGGCAGCGGCCCTTGTCGAAGCTGAGTGGCGGCTGGCAGCGGTTGGCCCTGCTTGCCCGCGTCTGGGTGACCGAGCCTGACATGCTGCTGCTCGACGAGCCGACCAACCATCTCGACCTCGCGCGCATCGCCCAGCTCGAAGGCTGGCTGAACGCCCTGCCGCGCGACGTGCCGGTGGTGATCTGCAGTCACGACCGCGCCTTCCTCGACGCCGTCACCAACCGGACGCTGTTCCTCAGGCCAGAGAACTCGCAGGTCTTTTCGCTGCCCTATACCAGGGCACGGGACGCTCTTGATGAGATCGATGCATCGGAGGCCCGCCGCTTCGAGAAGGACATGAAGACGGCGCAGCAATTGCGCCGCCAGGCCGCCAAGCTCAACAACATCGGCATCAATTCGGGCAGCGACCTCTTGGTGGTGAAGACCAAGCAGTTGAAGGAGCGGGCCGACCGGCTGGAGGATGCGGCGCGGCCGGCCCATCAGGAGCGTTCGGCTGGCGCCATCAGGCTCGCCAATCGTGGAACCCATGCCAAGGTGCTGGTCACCTTCGACGACGCGCCCGTCACCACGCCAGATGGAACGCTGCTGTTCCGTACCGGCAAACTGTGGCTTCGCCAGGGCGACCGCGTCGTCCTTTTGGGCCGCAACGGCACCGGCAAGACCCGGCTGGTCAACATGGTCAGGCAGGCCATCGGCGCACCGGAAAACGCCAGGGACGTGGTCAAGGCGACGCCCTCGCTGGTGCTGGGGTATGGCGACCAGGGCCTGTCCGATCTCAGGGACAAAGACGCACCGCTGTCGATGCTGACGCGTCGGTTCGAGCTCGGCGAGCAGCGTGCCCGGACCTTGCTGGCCGGCGCCGGCCTGACCGTCGAGATGCAGGGCAATCCGATCGGCCGCCTGTCCGGCGGCCAGAAGGCGCGGCTGGGCATGCTGGTGCTCAGGCTGACAAACCCGAACTTCTACCTGCTCGACGAGCCGACCAACCATCTCGACATCGATGGGCAGGAGGCGCTGGAGGATGAACTGCTGAAGCACGAGGCGAGCTGCCTGCTCGTCTCGCACGACCGCAGCTTCGTCCGCGCCGTCGGCAACCGCTTCTGGCTAATCGAGAAGAAACGGCTGGTCGAAGTGGAGAGCCCGGAAGGCTTCTTTGCAGATGTGGCGAAAAACGGCGCCTAGCCGCCGTCGCGCGAAATGACCTGCCGGAGCCTTGGTTTCGGCAGGCCGTTTCGGCGTGCTATCGTCGCATGACGAGCATTTCAGGAGACCGTCATGCGCTGGAGCGTCACTGCGATCATTCTCGCCGCCGCGACCAGTGCGGCAATGGCTTCGACCGTCACGCTGGATCTGCCGGGGGATGCAGAGGTCGAGCGCAACGCGGTCGACTATGGATGCGGCGACCAGACGGTGAAGGCCGAATACGTCAATGCCGGCGACAATTCGCTCGCCGTGCTCACGCTCGGTGACCGGACGGTCGTGGCCGTCACCGTGCTGAGCGCCAGCGGCGCCAAATATGCCGGCCAGAACTATGTCTGGTGGACCAAGGGCGACAATGCCGATCTCTACGACCTGACCAAGGGCGAGGATGCACCGGCGGTGATGTCGTGCGAGGTGGTGAAGTAGCGAGAGGCTCGACCTCGGGGTAGAGCCTCGGCTTTTGGACTAGGCCGTGCCGAAGGCACTTGCGCCGTGGTCGGCGCGGCCGGCCATCTGGCGGAAGCCGGCGAACAGCTCGCGGCCCATGCCGTGCTCGTTGCCCGAGAGGTCGCAGACCGGTTCAGGACGCAGCGCCAGATCTCCGGCGGGAACCAGGACCTCGAGCGTGCCGACCTCGGCGTCGAGCCTGACGATGTCGCCGTCATGGACCCGCCCGATCGGCCCGCCTTCGAGCGCTTCCGGCGTGACATGGATCGCCGCCGGCACCTTGCCTGAGGCACCCGACATGCGGCCGTCGGTGACCAGCGCCACCTTGTGGCCGCGGTCCTGCAGGATGCCGAGCACGGTGGTCAGCTTGTGCAGTTCCGGCATGCCGTTGGCCTTGGGGCCCTGGAAGCGGATGACGGCGATGAAATCGCGGTCGAGAAGACCGGCCTTGAAGGCGTCGTTGAGGCCTTGCTGGCTGTCGAACACCAGCGCCGGCGCCTCGATGATGCGGCGCTCGGGCTTGACCGCCGAGGTCTTGATGATGGCATGGCCGAGATTGCCGCCCAGCACCTTGAGGCCGCCGGTCGGCTGGAACGCCTTGGCGGCGGGCGCCAGCACCTTTTCGTCGCCGCTGACCTTGGGTGCCGCCTCGCGCACCACCGAGCCGTCGGCGCCGAGCTTGGCTTCGACAGCATAGGGACGCAGGCCTTCGCCCCACACAGTCTGCACGTCCTCATGCAGCAGGCCGGCGTCGAGCAGTTCGCGGATCAGGAAGCCCATGCCGCCGGCTGCCTGGAAGTGGTTCACGTCGGACAGGCCGTTCGGGTAGACGCGGGCAAGCAGCGGCACTGCATCCGACAGGTCGGAGATGTCCTGCCAGGTCAGGCGGATGCCGGCAGCGGCGGCCATGGCGATCAGGTGGATGGTGTGGTTGGTCGACCCGCCCGTGGCGTGCAGGCCGACGACACCGTTGACCACCGAGCGCTCGTCGATCATGCGGCCGACCGGTGTGTAGGCGTTGCCGAGATGGGTAATGGCGAGTGCCCGCCTTGTCGCCTCGCGGGTCAGCGCATCGCGCAGCGGTGTTCCAGGATTGACGAAGGAGGCGCCTGGCGTGTGCAGGCCCATGATTTCCATCAGCATCTGGTTGGAGTTGGCGGTGCCGTAGAAGGTGCAGGTGCCCGGTCCATGATAGGACTTGGACTCGGCTTCGAGCAGCTCGGCGCGGCCGACCTTGCCTTCGGCATAGAGCTGGCGAACCTTGGCCTTCTCATCGTTCGGCAAGCCTGACGTCATCGGTCCGGCCGGCACGAACACTGCCGGCAGGTGGCCGAAGGTCAGCGCCGCGATCACCAGGCCCGGCACGATCTTGTCGCAGACGCCGAGATAGACGGCGGCGTCGAACATGTTGTGGCTAAGGCCGATTGCGGCCGACATGGCGATGACATCGCGCGAAAACAGCGACAGCTCCATGCCGGGCTGCCCTTGCGTGACGCCGTCGCACATCGCGGGAACGCCGCCGGCCACCTGGGCGATGCCGCCGGCTTCGCGCGCCGCGTCCTTGATCAGCTGCGGATAGGTCTCGAACGGCTGATGCGCCGACAGCATGTCGTTGTAGGAGGTGATGATGCCGAGATTGGCGACCTTGTCGCCGCCGAGCGCGATCTTCTCCGAAGGGCTGCAGACGGCAAAGCCGTGGGCGAGGTTACCGCAGGACAGCACGCCGCGATTGGCGGTCTTGCCGGCTGCTGCATTGACGCGGTCGAGATAGATTTCGCGGCTGACCTTCGAGCGTTCGCGGATGCGCTCGGTGATGGCTTGGATGTCGTTCCTGGTTGTCATGGCCTCAGTCCTTTCAACGCGGGGCCCGAACCGGGAGGAATTTCGGGCTGGCATGGACCGGCAGACGGCGCAGCCGATTGCGCCGGACCATGCTCGATTTCGGCATTCGCGGCGCCGCGGCCCCTGGTGGAGCTCGGCGCGGCCGGGTCCCGATCAGGGGGCCCAGTAGATCTCGGCGGCGCGCGGCGCCCGGTCGATCACGGTGCGGATCGGCAAGGCCTTGTCGGTGGCCAGTGCCGCCTCGATGACGTTGCGCTTTTCCGCGCCCTCGATATGGACGACGACCAGCCCGGCGCCCACCAGCGCAGGCAGCGTCAATGTCAGCCGCGGCTCGCCGGCGCTGTCGGAATGAACCGGCATCACCAGCCGGGACGTAGCCGGGTCGAGCAGGGCGTCGAGCCCGACAGCATCGGGGAAGAACGAAGCGGTGTGGCCGTCGCCGCCCATGCCGAGGATCGCCGCATCGAGCGGCCAGGGCAGGGTCTTCAGCGCGGACTCCGCAAGGCGCGCGCCGTCCTCGACACTCGTTGCCTCTTGGAACAGCGGCGCGAAACGGGCGGCGGACGCCGCGTTCTGCAGCAGGTTAGCCTTGGCAAGCGATGCGTTGGAACGTGATGAAGTCTCTGGAACGAAACGCTCGTCGACAAGCGTCACCGTTACCTTGCCCCAGTCGAGCTCTTCGCGCGACAGAGCTGCGAAGAACCGGCCGGGCGTCGAGCCACCGGAAACGGCCAGGAACGCTTCGCCGCGCCGCGAGATCGCCGCGCGCAGAGTGTCGGCGACAGCAACGGCCAGCGAAGCTGCCAACGCGTCGCGCGTCTCAAACTCGTTCCAGTGGGGCGCAATGCCAGCCATGGCGCTCAATTGCTCTCATGCCAGGTGCGACCGTCACGCTCGATCAGCGCGATCGACGCCGACGGACCCCAGGTGCCGGCGGTATAGCCCTGGGCTTCCTGGCGGCTGCCTTCCCAGGCGTGCTGGATCGGGTCGATCCACTTCCATGCCGCCTCGACCTCGTCGCGGCGCATGAACAGCGTCTGGTTGCCGCGCACCACGTCCATGATCAGGCGCTCATAGGCATCCGGCGCGCGCCCGTCGAAGGACTGGGCGAAGCTCATGTCGAGCGGGATCTGGCGCAGACGCATGCCGCCCGGGCCCGGATCCTTGATCATGATGAACTGCTTGACGCCCTCGTCGGGCTGCAGGCGGATGACCAACTGGTTGTTGAAGATCGGACCGGCGCTCTCGCCGAAGATCGAGTGCGGGATCGGTTTGAACTCGATGACGATCTCGGAGACACGCGAGGCCAGCCGCTTGCCGGTGCGCAGATAGAACGGCACTCCGGCCCAGCGCCAGTTGGCGATCTCGGCCTTGATGGCGACGAAGGTCTCGGTGTTGCTCTCCGCACCCAGCTCCTCGATGTAACCCTTGACCGGGCCACCGGCCGATGCGCCGGCGCGATACTGGCCGCGCACCGTCTGCTTCGGCGCCTCGTTGCCGTTGACCCGCTTCAGTGCATTGAGAACCTTGAGCTTTTCGTCGCGGACGGCATTGGCCTCCATCGAGGCCGGTGCCTCCATGGCGACGAGGCAGAGCAACTGCAGCATGTGGTTCTGCACCATGTCGCGCAAGGCGCCGGCCTTGTCGTAATAGGTGACGCGGTCTTCCAGGCCGACGGTTTCGGCCACCGTGATCTGCACGTGGTCGATATGGGCCGAGTTCCACAGCGGCTCGTAGAGCGCGTTGGCGAAGCGCAGCGCCATCAGGTTCTGCACCGTCTCCTTGCCGAGATAGTGGTCGATGCGGAAGATCTGGTGCTCGCCGAAATCGTCGCCGATGATGTCGTTCAGCGCCCTGGCCGACTCGAGGTCGCGGCCGATCGGCTTTTCCACGACGATGCGGGAATCCGAAGTGACCAGTTTGTGCGCCTTGAGGTGGTCGGAGATGTCGCCGAACAGGCTGGGGGCCACAGCGAGATAGAAGACGCGGATGCGCTTGCTGTCGGCAAGCGACTTCTTGAGTTCGGCAAAACCGTCGCCCGACTTGGCATCGACGGTGACGTAGCTCAGCCGGTCGAGGAAGGTCGCGAGTTCCTTTTCCTCGATATATTCGGGCTTCACGTGATCCGAGATCGCCTTCTTGGCGAAGGCCCGGAACTCCTTGTCGTCCATCTTGGTGCGCGACGCCCCGATGATGCGGGTCGGCTCGGAAAACTGGTGGTCGCGCTGGCGGTGATAGAGCGCCGGCAACAGCTTGCGTTCCGACAGGTCGCCGGTGCCCCCGAAAATGATGAAGTCGAAAGGATCGACGGGGATGATCTGGCTGGTCATGATCGTTCCAATTTCAAGACGGTCGTCGCGTCGCCGCCTGATATAATCTAATCGATTTAAAAGCGCCAGCCCAAAAGCCAGTGCCACGGTGTCACACGCGAAGATTTGATAGTGGTCCAGACGAAGCCGTGGCGCCAGCCGAAGATAGGTTGTTTCGGGCTGCAAGGCATGTACCCGATGCCGGAGATGCTGCCGTGCATCCCTGCCGCCATGTAGCCCGGCTCACTATCTGATCGGCTCCAGCAGGGCGTCGATCGTGTCGTCGCGATCGGCAAGCGCCGGTCCGGTCGAGAGGCTTTCGGGGCCGCCAGCCACGACAGCAGGAGGTGTCGGGCAAACCGGCGGGACCGGGACCGTGCCGTCATTGAACGGCGCCTCGCGCGCGGTGACCGTAGCGCACATGCGTTCGATGCCGACCTGCAACTGCAGCGAGTAGTCGAGCGGCCGCGCCAAGACAGCTGTCTGCGTGCCGAAGTAACGCGACTCGCCGTCGAACACGCCGCCGGCGAAGATGTCGCGGAAATACTCCAAGAGCCGGCGCTGGTAATCGACCGGCGTCGCCGGCTGCCGTGGCAAGTTGCCGAAATCGTCGCTGCGCGGATATTGCGCCGAACCATGGCACGAAACGCAGGAGCTGATCTGGTTGTCGGCCGGGCCGTTGACGCGCCCACCCCAGCCAAGCTCCTTGCGCCCGGCCCAGCCATAGATCTTTCCCTCGAGCGTTTCGTTGAGCACGTTCTGGCGCAATTGTCCCGGCGGCGGCACGAAGCGGTCGTTGCCCCAGCTCAGCCCGACCGGCACCAGCTTTTTCCACGGATCGGTGCCGGGTACGCTGCCCTGGTAGACGAAGGTGCCGAACACCCATCCGGTTTGCAGCGAGCGCGGGTCGCGCACGGCGATGTCGATCTGATAGAGATGCAGCTTACCGATGCGATTGGGCGCCCGGCCGATGTCACCTTCCCATTCCGGTGCGCCGGCGAGATAGGGGATGTCAGTTGCCGTGGCGGTGGTGAACAGCAGCTTGAACGTCGTCGTGCCGATGGGAAAATAGATGTCGTCGATTTTGGGGCTGCACGGGTCGTTCCACACCTTGGCGAAGGTGGTGGCGCCGAGCGCATTGTAAAAGCCGACCGCCCATGTATCGAAGGACTTGGTCACGCCCTCGGCGAGCTGTTCCGGGTCGGTGGCGCGTTCCTTGGTCAAGCCGTGCAGGAATTCCCGTCCCGAATTGCCCGGATGCATCCAGAGCGCATGATACCAGTTGCGCACATTGTTGTCGGCAACGTCGAAGTCGACGGCGATGTTGCCCTCGAACGAATAGTCGAGCACCGCCTGGATATAGGCGCGCCAGTCCTGGGTGAAGTCGATCGACAGGAAGGCCGGAAGTGGTTCACTGGTGCTTGCGGGGAAGTCGAAGCGGCCCTTGAAGCCCTGCGCCTCGGTGAAGCCGGGCGGTATGCCGCGCTTTTGGTTGTAGCTCGGCACCATGCAGGCTGCATTCGCTGCTTGCTGGTAACAGATGAACAGACCTGCACTTGCTGAAAACAATGCAAATAAGAAACGAAGTTTCATGCTTGCGTCCCCACCCAGAGGCAGACATTTACTTTAGAATTGTTTGAAGTGTGCCGCAAGCCGAGCACTCCGCGGCAACTGCTTGTCTGTTGCTGACCGAGGCGTTTTCGTTTTCGATGAGTGGCTGGTGACAGGGTTCGATTCGAAAGGGGCGTAACGTGGCGGACAGGCTCAAGGACAAGGTCGCGATCATCACGGGCGGTGCCGCCGGTTTTGGCGAAGGCATGGCCAGGCGTTTTGCCGAGGAGGGCGCGAAGGTCGTCGTTGCCGATCTGAACTCCAGGGAGGCCGAGCGGGTCGCGGTCGAGATCGGCAATGGCGCGATCGCAATCACAACCGACGTGTCGCAGCGCTCCGAATTCGACGAGCTGGTCTACGCCACCAAAAGTGCCTTCGGCCGCATCGACATCATGGTCAACAACGCCGGCTACACCCACCGCAACGGCGATCTCGTCGATGTCGAGGAAGACGTCTTCGACCTGATCACCGCAGTCAACATGAAGGCGATCTACCATGCCGCGCGCGCGGTCGTGCCGATCATGGAGCGCCAGGGCGGCGGTTCGATCCTGACCACTGCCTCGACCGCCGGCCTGAGACCGCGCCCGGGCCTGACCTGGTACAATGCCTCCAAGGGCTGGGCGATCACCGCGACCAAGTCGATGGCGGTCGAGCTCGCGCCCAGGAACATCCGTGTCAACTGCCTCTGCCCGGTCGCTGGCGAGACAGGCATGCTGGAAAAGTTCATGGGCAAGGACACGCCCGAGATCCGCGAAAAGTTCAAGGCGTCGATCCCACTCGGCCGTTTCTCGACCCCGCTCGACATTGCCAACGCCGCCCTGTTCCTGGTCTCCGACGAGGCCTCTCTGATCACCGGCGTGGCCATGGAAGTGGATGGCGGGCGCTGCATTTGAGCATTTCTGCCGCGAGGTAACCGCGCTTTCGACCTGAAATTGTGGTCACAAAGCTTGACCGCTGCTGCCTGAACCCTATTCCAATGGCTCAAAACCAATGGGAAACGCCATGCACAGGGTTGCGATCAGCGGGACCGGCATCTTCACGCCGGAGGAGGTCATCACCAACGCCGAGTTGGTGGCCTCCTACAATGAATATGCCCACCGCCAGAACAAGCTCCACGCCGACGCCATCGAGGCGGGCGAGCGCGAGCCGATGGCGATGTCGTCGGAAGAGTTCATCGTCAAGGCTTCGGGCATCGAGCGCCGCCATGTCGTCTCCAAGTTCGGCATTCTCGATCCCGGCATCATGCACCCGGTGCTGCCTGAGCGCGCCGAGGACGAGCTGTCGCTGATGGCCGAGATTTCGGTCAAGGCAGCCGATGAGGCGATGAAGAAGGCGGGCTTGACCGCCGCCGACATCGACGCGGTCATCTGCGCTGCCTCCAACCACGAGCGTGCCTATCCGGCTGTCGCCATCGAGGTGCAGCAGGCGCTCGGCATCAAGGGGTTTGCCTTCGACATGAACGTCGCCTGCTCGTCGGCGACCTTCGGCATCCAGCTGGCATCAGACATGATCCGCACCGGCTCGGCCCGGGCGATCCTGATGGTCAATCCCGAGATCACCTCCGGGCATCAGGAATGGCGCGACCGCGATTGCCACTTCATCTTCGGTGATGTCTGCACGGCGGTCGTCCTGCAGCGCGTCGACGAGGTGAAGACGGACTATGCTTATGAGGTGCTGGCCACCCGTTGTCTCACCGAGTTCTCCAACAACATCCGCAACAACAACGGCTTCCTGCGCCGCACCCGCGAAGGCCACATGGCCGATCGCCGCGACATGCAGTTCCACCAGGAAGGCCGCAAGGTGTTCAAGCAGGTGGTGCCGATGGTGGCCGAACTGATGCTCGGCCATCTGGCGGAGCAGGGCATCGAGCCGCAAAACCTGTCGCGGCTGTGGTTGCACCAAGCCAACAAGGGCATGAACGACCTGATCGGCTCGAAGGTGCTGGGTCGCGAGCCGAGCCGCGAAGAGCAGCCCAACGTGCTGCAGGACTACGCCAATACCTCGTCCGCCGGCTCGATCATCGCGTTTTCGAAATTCTCCGACGACCTGCCCACTGGCGGCCTCGGCGTGATCTGCTCCTTCGGCGCCGGCTACTCCGCCGGCAGCGTGATCGTCAGGAAGCTTTAAGCCTCGCCGCGCAGCCGCTCGACCACCCGGTCGGCCATGCGTTCGCAGCGCCAGCCATTGAACGGGAACAACTCGGCAAAGCCGCTCGACAGGCGTTTTTCGATCGCTGCCCGCATCAGCTTGCGGGCGCGGAACAGCCGCGTCTTGACCGTCTCGGGCTTGAGCGCCAGCTGTGCCGCGGTCTCGTCGACACTCATCTCCTCGACGTCGCGCAGGATGAAGACAATGCGGAAGGCCGCCGGCAATTCGTCGATCGCCTGTTCGAGCAAGGCGCGTACCTGCCCGCGACCAAGCTCGGCATCTGCTCCAGGTGGTGTCAGCGATGTCGGGAACATGACCACCTGGCCTCCATTGGCGGCGGCATCCAGTTCGTCCAGCTCGGCGGAAGGCCGTCGCTTGCGGATACGCGTGATCGCCTCGTTGAGCGCGATCTTCGTGAGCCATGTCGAAAACAGCGCCTTGCCCTTGAAGCTGTCGAGCCGGGTAAAGGCCCTGACATAGGCCTCCTGCACCACGTCCTCCGCCTCTGCGTCGTCGCGCGTGACGGCACGGGCAATGCGGAAAAGCCGCTGGTTGTTGCGTTTGATGAGCGCGCGGATGGCGTTCTCGCCACCTTGACGCGCGAGTGCCACCAGTTCCTCGTCGCGGTACCTGTCGAGGTCGACCTGTTTCCACAAGATTGCCAGTTGCATGTTGTCGCTCCAGTTTCCGGCTCGCCGTTCACGCCTTGCGGACGATGCCCTTGGCGATGATCTCGTCCACCGGCGGAAACGCGTCCAGCGCGATGTCAGGCAGCGGCGTCGGGTCTGCCGCTGTTGCCGTCTCGACCGGTGCAGGCGGCACGCCGACCACGATCCGCCCGACCATGCCGGCGTGCTCGTGCGGCACGCAATAATAGTCGTACACCCCAGGCACCGTCAGCGTCACCGAGAAGGTCTCGCCCGGCATCAGATAGTCGGAATTCCAAGGCTTGGCGTCGACAGGAATGCGCAGCCGCCGCTCGAACATGTCGGGGTGATACGCCGTCACTGTGTGCGAATTGCCGGGGTCGCGATTGGTCCAGCGGATGGTCTGGCCGGGCTCGATGTGAATGCCGATCGGATCGAACCAGACATGCGCTCCGTCATCCTTGCCGTGCATCTCGACGTCGATGACTGCGCCGGCCGAGAGCGCCGGCCTTGCCAGAAGCGCGGCGAGGAAAAATCCCCCGCCGGCTTCGATCATGCGTCTGCGCGTGACGATCATTTCGCCACCCGTGCCTCGTCGGCCTTGGCCACATGCCACAGCACGACATGGGCATGCGGCTCTTCCACCCCGGGATGGCCGGCATTGTAGTAGACGCTGACGTGGTCGACATTGCCGCCCGGTGAAGCAAGATCGTCGAAGCGCTTGTCGGGATTGAGATCCTTGATCGGCAGCATGTAGATGGTGCTGACCAGCTTGCCGTCATGGTCGTAGGCGAGGAACGGTCCGGCCGGCAGCGACGCGGGATCGACGAACAGTTGGCCCATGCCGGGCAGGAAGTCGGGCAGCTTGACCAGGCTGCTGACCGCCTTGAAGGCGCCGGCCGGCGGCGACTTGGCGACATCGGCGGGAATGTCGTGAGCAAGCGCGGGCAGGGCACTCGCGAGCACGAGGGAAAGTGCGGCGGAAACCAGTTTCATCTAGATATCTCCTGCTGGCGCCAACGCATTGTGCGGTGGCTTCAGTCATTGGATGTCAGCGATCGAAAAAGGTTCCCGTGAATGTGCGGCCGCCTGCCCATGGTGAAGGCAGAGGTCATCATCGATGATGCTCGGGGAACGCATCGCGTAAAATTCCAAGGACAAGGGAGATTCCCGATCCCGGCCGCGATCGCCGGGACCGCTGCAATGTAGATGCAATCTTGGCGGCGTAGCTGCCCGGGAACATCATCCACAAACTGGGATTAGACATGTCTCTCAGCACTGCACGCCGCGCTGTCGGCACACTTGCCGTCGCCGCCGCGATCTTCCTGGCCGGCTGCCAGTCGGACGTCATGAAGGGCTATATCGGCCAGCCGCTCGAGTCGGTCATCATCGACTACGGCCCACCCACCTCGGTGATCGAACTCGGCCGTGGCCAGCGCGCCTACCAGTGGAGCAAGATATCGACAAACGCCGTCGCCGGCTCGACCAGCGGCGAGTATCGCGACACCAGGCGCGGCACGCGTTATGAGGAATACACCACGCCAGGCTATGTCGAGCAGCAGGAGTGCTTCTACACATTCTACGCCACAAGGTCCGAGGGGCGCTGGTACATCACCAACTTCCGTAAGCCGAAGCTGGAATGCGAGTAACCGCTTGAGGCTGTGCCGGTGCCGGTGGCGGGCCAATGCCCCTACCGGCTTTGGCTGGGGCCGGGGATTGATCGAAGGATTACGTGCATGCGCATTTTGCTGCTTGAGGACGAGCCGGAGATGGCCTCGGTGCTCAAATCGGCGCTGGCACGCCGCAACGTCATCGTCGATCACGTTGCCACGCTTGCCGATGCCGAGGCTGCGGCCGAGTTCGGACCTTACGATGCCATCGTGCTCGACCGCCGCGTGCCGGATGGCGAAGGCCTCGACCTCATTCCCAAGCTGCGCGCCTTGCGTGTCGATGCGCCGGTGTTGATGCTGACGGCACTCAGCGGCCTCAACGACAGGGTCACCGGGCTCGACGCAGGCGCCGACGACTATCTGGTCAAGCCGTTTGCCATGGAGGAGCTGATGGCGCGCCTGCGGGCGCTGCATCGCCGCCCTGTCGCGCTGCGCTCCGAGCAGACGGTGGTCGGCCGGCTCATTTATGATTTCCACCATCGCGAGGCGAGCGTCGGCGACAAGCCGCTGGAGCTGTTGCGGCGCGAGCAACTGGCGCTTGAAGCGCTGCTGCGCCGGCCCGGCCGCACCGTGCTGCGCGCGACGCTCGAAGAATCGGTCTACGCCATGGACGACGAGATCGGTTCCAACGCGCTCGATTCGCACCTCTCGCGGTTGCGCCGCAAGCTCGACGATGTCTCGGCCGGGGTCGAGATCAGGGCGATCCGCAATCTCGGCTATCTCTTGCGCGCCGTGGCATGAAGAAGCTGCGCCCGACTTCGCTGCAATGGGTCCTTGTCCGCCGCCTCATTCTCCTCCAGGCGGCGACGCTGATTACCTTCATCGCGCTCCTGTGCGCGGCGTTCTTCATCGCCCAGCCCCGACTGATCATCGATACTGAAGTGGCAGCCGGACTTGTCGCCGAGGCGATTGCGCGGGACGCGCAAGGTCGTCTCGTCATCGAGGATACCGATGACCTTCGCAAATTCCGGGAAGAGTTCCCCCACCTCTGGTTCGTCGTCCGCGACGAGAAGGGCGAGGTGCTCAGGGAAGGGGATGTTCCCGAGGCCTATGCAAAAGGCACGGGCGAACTGCTGTGGGGCGTGAACAAGGCGACCCTCGGTTTCAATAAGGAACTGCGCCTTCCCGAGGCGACGCTGATGAACGCCGACACCCGTACCGGCCGCATGCAGATCATCGCCGCGACGGTGGCCTCGCGCGACCAGACCGATGGCCTCGAAATCAACGTCGACCTCGATTTCGACGTCGTCCGCTATCCCGACGGCCAGCCCATCTGGGTCCGGATCATCCCTATCCTGGCGCTCGTCGTGCTGATCATGCTCTCGCCGGTCATCATCGTCATGGGCGTGACGACGCTGGTCACCACGCCGGCAGTCGTGCGCCGCTCGCTTGCCGGCCTGGTCGCCACGGCGGGACAGGCCAAGCGCATCGACATCGACAATCGCGCCGTGCAACTGCCGACCGAGCAGGTGCCGACCGAGATTGCGCCGTTGGTCGAAGCCTTCAACAACGCGCTGTCACGCCTCGGACAGGGTTATGACCAGCGCAACCGCTTCCTGACCGACGCGGCGCACGAGCTGCGCACGCCGATCGCCATCCTGCGCACCCGCGCTGAACTTCTGCGCGAGGATCCCGAAAGCGCGCGCCTGCTGACGGACATCGAGCGTCTGTCCAACCTTGCGCAGCAGCTGCTCGACCGGCAGGTGCTCGACCAGTCGGCAGGTGCCCGCGAGGTCGTCGACCTCGTTGCATTCGCACGCCACCTCGCCGCAGATTTCGCGCCGCTGGCGCTCGGCGCCGGCTACGACTTTACGTTCGAGCCGTTGGCCACGAGCGTGCTGGTCAACATCCAGCCGTTGCAGATCCAGCAGGCAGTCACCAACCTCTTGCGCAACGCCATCGATCATGGCGGCGGCGAGGGCACCATATCGGTGGTGGTCGACGGTAGGGGTGGGGTGGAAATCCACGACGAGGGTCCGGGTATCCCCGACGACGAGCATGAGCGTGTGTTCCAGCCCTTCTATCGCCTGCGCCCGCGCAACAGCGGCGCCGGCCTCGGCCTCAATCTCGCCCGCGAGATTGCCCGGCTGCATGGCGGCAGCGTCGAAATCCTTGTTGGCCCGTGGGTCGGCGCCCGCGTCAGGCTACAGCTGCCGCTGTGGCAGCCGACGACGTCGGGCGCAAAGCCGCAGGCTGCGAGGCAGACCAGCTGAAGGTTGCGCCGAGCCATCTGCGCCGATGGAGTTTCGATCTGGACCTTGCCGTGCCCTTCGGCGGTCGACGCCCAGGGCCTAGCCATCGAACAGCGGCATGCCGCTGAAGCGGAGCCGGAAGCGGCGATCATCGCCTTAAGCGTCGATGATCCGGGACAAAGGCCGCTTCGTAGATACGATCGACCAACTCGTCCGCCATGGCGCTATATCCTGTCCCGCAGCGCGAACCAGTTGAGGGCGAGGAAAAGGAGCGGCGTCCGGAAACGCCGACCGCCGGGGAAGGGCGGGATCTTCAGCTCCTCGATCAGCTTGAGGCGGTCGCGGTTGCCGGCCACCGCCTCGGCGTAAAGTTTGCCGAAGAAGTTCGACAGCAACACGCCATGACCGGAGTAGCCGCCCATCGAGATGACGTTCGGCATCACCTCGCGCACGAACGGCTTGCGCGGCACGGTGATGCCGACATAGCCGCCCCAGCCATGGGTGATCTCGACATCCTTCAGTGCTGGGTAAATCTCGGTGATCTGCTTGCGGATGTGGATGTGGATGTCCTTGGGGTCGTTGACGCCGTAGATCTCGCGCCCGCCGAACAGCAGCCGCCCGTCCCGCGACTTGCGGAAGTAGCGCACGACGAAGCGGGAGTCGTCGACCGACTCGCCGCCGGGGATGACCTTCGAATCCGCGCCCAGTGGCACCGTGGCGCCGATGAACGAGCCGATCGGCATGATATGAGCGGCACTCACCGGCTCCAGCTTGCCGCCATAGGCGTTGACCGCGATCAGGCATTTCTGTGCCGTGATCGTGCCGCGCGGCGTCGTCACCCTGACCTTGCCGCCCTGTGAGGTGATGTCGGTCGATGGCGTGTTTTCGAAGAGGTGGGCGCCGGCGGCGGCCGCGGCGCGCCCCGTGCCGATCACCAGCTTGAGCGGATGAATGTGGCCGGTGCCGGTGTCGCGCGTGCCGCCATAGTAGTGCGTCGAGCCAAGCCGCTCGGCGGTTTCGCTCGCGTCCATGAAGCTGACATGCGGATAGTTGAAGCGGCTGGCCATGATCTCGGCATGGGCCTTGTAGTCGTCGACATAACGCCGCTTGTGCGCCACCGACATCTGGCCCGGCATATAGTCGATGTCGATGCCGTTGGCGGCGGTGAAATCGAGCAGGTGCGCCTTGGCCTCCTCGGCCAGGTCGAACAGCGCCTTGGCCCGGGTGAAGCCGAGCTCGCCTTCGAGCTCCTCGGCCCAGGCGCGCTGGCCGGTGCCAAGCTGGCCGCCGTTGCGCCCCGAGGCGCCGTCGCCGAAACGATGCGCTTCGATCAAGACGACATTGGTGCCCGCCTTGGCAAGATGCGTCGCTGCCGAAAGCCCGGTGAAGCCGCCGCCGATAATGACGACATCGGCCTGAAGATCGCCGTCAAGCGCCGGATATTCGGGGCGGGGGCCAGCCGTGTCCTCGTACCAGGAGAAGCCGGGGGAAATAGGTGACTGATAGAGCATGATACGGAGATGGCTCCGGGATTTCGGGCGATGGGAGCAAACAGGGAATCGTGAGTAGCGAACAGGGAAATGAGCGCTTCTATTCGCTATTCCGCTGCTCGCTATTCGCTTCGTCACACGTTCAGCAACAAATACTCCCGCTCCCACGGACTGATCACTTCCATGAAGGTTTCGAACTCGGCGCGCTTGATCGCCGCGTAGGTCGAGGCGAAGGACTTGCCGAGCATCGTTGCCAGTTCGTCGTCGCTTTCGAACAGGTCGACGGCCTCAAGCAGGCCGCGCGGCAGGTCGATCTCGTCCTCGTTGGCGGTGGTCAGGATGGGCGGCTCGGCCACAAGCTTGTTGTTCATGCCGATCAGGCCGCAGGCGAGAGATGCCGCGAGCGCCAGATAGGGATTGGCATCCGAGGACGGGATGCGGTTTTCGACACGCCGCCCCGCCGGGTCCGAGCGCGGCACGCGGAAGGCCGTGGTGCGGTTGTCGTAGCCCCACTTGTTGTTGACCGGCGCCGAGGCCGCCTGCGTCAGGCGGCGATACGAGTTCACGTAAGGCGCCAGCATCACCAGCGCATTCGGCACATGCTGCTGCATGCCACCGATGAAGTGGAAAAACGCATCGGTTTCCGTGCCATCCTCGCCGGTGAAGATGTTCTTGCCGGACTTTCTGTCGACGATCGACTGGTGGATGTGCATCGCCGAGCCCGGTTGGCCCTGGATCGGCTTGGCCATGAAGGTGGCGTAGGTGTCGTGCTTCAGCGCCGCCTCGCGGATCGTGCGCTTGAACAGGAACACCTGGTCGGCGAGCTCGATCGGGTCGCCATGACGCAGGTTGATCTCGAGCTGGCCGGCACCTTCCTCGTGGATCAGTGTGTCGATCTCCAGGCCCTGCGCCTCGGAGAAATGGTAGATGTCATCGATGAGTTCGTCGAACTCGTTGACGCCGGCGATCGAATAGCCGGCACCGCCGCCGATCGGGCGGCCGGAGCGTCCGACGGGCGGGGTCAGCGGGTAATCGGGATCGGGGTTCTTGCGGACGAGATAGAATTCGATTTCGGGCGCGACAACCGGCCTGAGGCCGACCTTTTCGTAGGCCGCCACCACGCGCTTCAGCACGTTGCGCGGCGTGAACTCGACGGGGCGGCCGTCCTGGTGGACGAGATCGCAGATCACCTGGGCGGTCGGATCGTCTTCCCACGGCACCACTGAAAGCGTCGAGAGATCCGGCACCAGCTTCAGGTCGCCGTCATCCTCCGGGTATTCGAAGCCGTTGCCATCTTCGGGATAGACGCCCGAGATCGTCATCATGAACGGTGCCGACGGCAAGGCCAGCGAGGTGTTGGAGGTGAACTTGCTGGACGGCATCATCTTGCCGCGGGCAACGCCGGCCTGGTCAGGCGTGATGCACTCTATGTCCTCGATACCGCGCCATTCGAGCCATTCGGAGGCTTCCTTCCAGTTCTTCACACCACGCTTGTTTTTCACAAATGCGGGCGTGCGGGCGCGAGCCCCCCGAGTGGTCGGACGGACTTCCTTCTTTGCAGGCGGCATCATTCACCAGATTGTCGTTGCAGATTGCCGAGTATAGCCGGGCGCCATGAAATAAGAAAAGGGGGGCAATCAGGCGATTCTGCTTGGGTTCGAACTGAAATCAGCTGGTTTCGGTCCGATTTTCGGCCTAGAGAGCCGCCATGACATCTGCTTTGCCCGCCCTCACCACCATCGGATTCGATGCCGACGACACGCTCTGGCAGAACGAGCAGTTCTTCCGCATGACGGAAGAACACTTCGCCGAATTGCTCGCCGATCATGGCGAGGCAGAGCAGTTGAAGTCACGCCTGCTGGAGGCCGAAAAGCGCAACCTCGGCACCTATGGCTTCGGCATCAAGGGTTTTACCCTGTCGATGATCGAGACCGCGATCGAGGTGACGGAAGGCCGGGTTCCGGCTTCTGTGATCGAGAAGATCCTGGCCGCCGGCCGCGAGATGCTCAGCCATCCTATCGAGACGCTGCCGCATGTCCATGACACGCTCGAGGCGCTGGCCGGCCGCTACCGGCTGGTGCTGATCACCAAGGGCGACCTGTTCGACCAGGAGCGCAAGCTGGCGCAGTCGGGCCTCGGCGATTTCTTCAATGCCGTCGAGATCGTCAGCGACAAGTCGCGGCCGACCTACGAGCGCATTTTCAGCAGCCACGGCGATGGGCCGGCACGCAGCATGATGATCGGCAATTCGCTCAAGTCCGACGTCGTGCCGGCGATCGAGGCCGGCAGCTGGGGCGTCTACATCCCCCACGACCTGACCTGGGCCTACGAGCATGTCGACGAACCGACAGCGGCCGCACGTTTCCGCAAGCTGCAGCATCTCGGCGAGCTGTCGAAGCTGTTGAAAAACCTCGACTGAGGTTCAGCAGCGGCCGAGCAGCTTTTCGACGACGGGCTGCAGCCGCTCCGGGGTGATTGGTTTGGCGACGACGATGTCGACGGCACTCGACAGCGATAGGCTTTCGGGCGTGCCGGCGCGGTTGGACAAAAGGATCACCGACGGCAGGTTGCTGCCGGACGCCAGCCTCAGCGACAGGATCGACTGCATCAGCCCGTCGCAATCCCGGTTGTCGCTGCCGCCGTCGAGGATGATCGTGCCCGGAGCCAGCGCGTGCAGCATCTCAGCTGCCGTATCAGGCGCTTCCGAGATCGTCTTCAGCCCGGAGCGTTCGACGATCTTGGCAACGACGACGCGGTTGATCGGGGAGCGTCCGACGACGAGCACCTTGCTCAGGTCAGCGACACAGCCTTCAAGGGTGCGCGCACTCTCATCCGGACTGCCGCCCGAATCTGGGTCATTCCATTTCATTGGCTTAGCCGACAGCTGAGGGCGTCTGTTCAATCGGGTTGCGTTCGGTCCCTTACGTTCGCGTCAACTGCGGGAAGTGTCAAGTAATACGCTGGAAACGACATTCGACTTTGGTAGCAGGCGATAGAAACTCGACAGGTGGGTCGTAGTCAAATGAGCCGTGGCTAAAAGACAAATCCCGTCCGCAGCAGGGGCTGCGGACGGGATCCGTGGGGGCAGAGGGAACGCTTGTCAGCCGTGTGGCTGCTGGGTGACGATGACGGGTATCAGCAGGTCACCCCAGTTTCCGTCGCCGCCATGGTGACGGGCCGAGCGGACCAGTTCCACCGACACGCCGGCCTCGACTGCCTTCATGACCGACTGGTTCAGGCGGTGCAGGTCGTTGGCGACGATGCGGATCACGGCCTGCTGGTCGGCGCTCATGGTGGTCGCCTGTTCTTCGGCTCGTTCCTTGACACGGGTACGCGGTGCCATTGTGGTTCTCCTCGGTGGTTGCCTTTGCCCTTGCGGGCGTTGCCTCGGGCGGTGCCCGGAGGCCTTGTGCCTCCGGGGGAGCTGGAGCCAGGCCTATTCGGCGGCCGGGCGGAACTGTTCGTGTTCGGTCGATTCGTGCATCGCGGTCGTCGACGACTTGCCGCCGGTGATCGCCATCGAGACGGCGTCGAAGTAGCCGGTGCCGACTTCGCGCTGGTGCTTGGTCGCGGTGTAGCCGTTCACTTCGGCTGCGAATTCCGCTTCCTGCAGCTCCGAATAAGCCGCCATCTGGCGATCCTTGTAGCCGCGGGCCAGCTCGAACATGCCGAAGTTGAGCTGGTGGAAACCAGCCAGTGTGATGAACTGGAACTTGTAGCCCATCGCGCCCAGCTCGCGCTGGAACTTGGCGATCGTCGCGTCGTCGAGGTTCTTCTTCCAGTTGAATGACGGCGAGCAGTTGTAGGCCAGCTTCTTGCCCGGATGCGCCTTGTGCACGGCCTCGGCGAACTTCCTCGCCTGCTCGAGGTCCGGCTTGCCGGTTTCCATCCAGATCAGGTCGCAGAACGGAGCGTAGGCGATGGCACGGGCAATGCAGGGCTCGATGCCGTTGCGCACCTGGTAGAAGCCTTCCACGGTCCGGCCGGCGTCGTAGTCGACGAAGGGCTGGTCACGCTCGTCGATGTCGGAGGTCAGCAGCTTGGCGGCTTCGGCGTCGGTGCGGGCGACGATCAGCGTCGAAGTGCCCATCACGTCGGCGGCGAGACGCGCGGCGTTGAGGTTGCGGATGTGCGCCGCAGTCGGGATCAGCACCTTGCCGCCGAGGTGGCCGCACTTCTTTTCCGAAGCCAGCTGGTCCTCGAAGTGGACGCCGGCAGCACCTGCCTCGATGAAGGCCTTCATGATCTCGAAGGCGTTGAGCGGGCCGCCGAAGCCGGCTTCCGCGTCAGCCACGATCGGGGCGAACCAGGTGTCGACCGAAAGACCCTTGCCTTCCGAGGTCTCGATCTGGTCGGCGCGCTGCAGCGTGCGGTTGATGCGCTTGACCAGTTCGGGCGCAGCGTTGGCCGGGTAGAGCGACTGGTCGGGATACATTGCCGAAGCAGTGTTGGCGTCGGCGGCGACCTGCCAGCCCGAGAGGTAAATCGCCTTCAGGCCGGCGCGGACCTGCTGCATCGCCTGGTTGCCGGACATGGCGCCGAGCGCGTTGACGAAGTTCTCCTCGTGGATCAGCTTCCACAAGCGGTTGGCGCCCATTTCGGCCAGGGTCTGCTTGATCTGGACGGAGCCGCGCAGCCGCTTCACGTCCTCCGGCGAGTAGGGGCGCTCGATGCCGTCGAAACGGCCTTCCGGGGCTGAAGGGACGAGGTTGTAAAAATCGGTCATTGTCGACTCCGTCTGGTCACTTAGGTCTGGGGGCGGCCACCGCGTCTTGGGTTTGTTTGCGGCGATTTCTATGTGACTTGTTTGACATTGCGGCGCCGAAGCAGCCAGAAAATTCAACGAAATGCAGCAAATAATAGGGAAAACCTGTGTTGTGTTTGACAGAACGCCGCTGTAAATTTGTAAAGAATGTAAAAGGTCGGGTAGGCTAGTCCCCCTGCTTTCGTTGTAAATTCGGTGTAAAAGCCATGGCCGAGCAGAAAATCTTCGCCGGACCGCGCATCCGGCGCATCCGTAACCAGAAGGGCCTGACCCAGACGGCGATGGCCGAGGGCCTAGGCATCTCGCCGTCCTATCTCAATCTCATCGAGCGCAATCAGCGCCCGCTGACGGTGCAGCTCATCCTCAAGCTGGCCTCGGTCTACAAGGTCGATCCGGATGAGCTGCAGGGTGAGGCGAGGGGCTCGATCGCAGCACTTCGAGAGGTTTTCGCCGACCCGCTTCTGTCGGGCGAATTGCCCGGCGACCAGGAACTGGTCGAGATCGCCGAGGCCGCGCCCAACGCAGCGGCTGCGGTGATCAAGCTGTTCCGCGCCTATCGCGAGCAGGCCGAGCGCCTGTCCGACCTGACCGAGCTGCTGGCGCGCGAGGGGCATACCACGGCCCTGTCGGGTGCCCGGTTGCCGATCGACGAAGTGCACGAGGTGTTCGAGCGCCGACCCAACCACTTCACTTCGCTGGAAGAAGAAGCTGAAGCGTTCACCTCGCTGCTCGATCCCGGCGACGACCTGTTGGGCGCGCTGAAGGGCTGGTTGCGGCGTGAGCATGGCATCGTCGTCAAGGTGCTGCCGGTCGCCACCATGCCCAACTGGCGCCGTCGCTACGACCGCCATTCGCAGCGCTTGTTCCTGTCCGAGCGCCTGTCGCCCTTCGACCAGCTGCGCGAAGTGGCGATGGAGGCGAGCCTGATCCGCATGCAGGTCGCCGTCGCCGCCGAAATCCAGGCGCTGAAACTCTCCTCCGACGAAGCCAAGCGTCTCGCCCGCTTCGAGCTCGGCCGCTACGCCGCCCATGCGCTGATGATGCCTTATCAGGCGTTTCATTCGGCCGCCCAGCGGGCGCGCTACGACGTTGACGTTCTGCGCTCGCGCTTCGGCGTGTCGTTCGAACAGGCGGCGAACCGTCTGACCATGCTGCAGCGCTCAGGCAGTGCTGCGGTTCCGTTCTTCATGCTCGAGGTCGACAACGCCGGCAACCGCTTCCGCAAGGCAGGCGCGCAAGGCTTTCCGCAGAGCCGTTTCGGCGGCGGCTGCCCCAAACTTCCGGTCCATGCCGCCTTCACCCAGCCGGGGCAGATCTTCGTCGAGGCGGTGGAAATGCCCGATGGCGCCGAATTTCTCTGCGTTGCGCGCACCCTCGAGGGGCCGCAGGGCGCCTTCAGCGAACGCCCCCGGCGCACGGCGATCCTGCTCGGCTGCGACATCGCCTTCCGCGACGAGATCGTCTATGGCGCCGCCCTTCCGGCGCTTGCCGTTGGCGCCAAGCCCGGCCTGGTGGCAGCGACACCAGTCGGCCCGGCCTGCCGGCTTTGCGAGCGGTCCGGCTGCCTGTCGCGCGCCGAGCCGCCGATCACCCGGCCGCTCGGTCTCGACGAGATGGTGACTGGCCTCTCAGCCTTCGACTTCCAGTAAGCGCCGGATCAGGCGCTCAGCTTGCCGGCGTTTTCGTCCTCCCATGTGCCCGATTGGGCGAGCGCATGCGCGGTGGAGGAATCCACCGGCCGGCCGTAGAGAAAACCCTGCGCCTCGTCGCAGCGCCGGTCCTTCAGGAAGGCGGCCTGGAAGTCGGTCTCGACGCCCTCGGCGAGGACCGGGATCGACAGCTTGTGGCCGAGCTCGATGACCGTTTCGATGACACTGGTCGCCTGGGCCTGGCGGCCGAGCGCGTTGAGGAAGCTGCGGTCGACCTTGATCTTGTCGAAGGGGAAGGAAAACAGCGTCGACAGCGACGAATAGCCGGTGCCGAAATCGTCCATGGCGACGCGGACACCAAGAGCCTTGATCTTGCGCAGCACAAGCAGAGCCTGGCCCGGATTGTCGATCAGCATGGTCTCGGTGATCTCGATCTCGAGCCGCGTCGGCTCCAGGCCAGTCTCGGTTAGGATCTCGGTCAGCCGCTCGGCGAAGTTGGGACGCATCAGCTGCACCGGCGACACGTTGACCGCAACGCCCATGGGTGTTGGCCACAACGTCGCCTCGCGGCAGGCCTGCATCAGCACCCAGTCGCCGATCTCGACGATGATGCCGGTCTGCTCGGCAACCGGAATGAAGTCGGCAGGCGAGACCTCGCCAAGCTGCGGGCTGGACCAGCGCAGCAGCGCCTCGAAGCCGAGCAGTTGGCGTTTCTTCATCGAGATCTGCGGCTGGAACACGAGACGCAGTGCGTTGTCGGCGATGGCGCTGCGCAGGCCGATGGCGATCTGGCCGCGGCGGCGGCCGTCCTCGTCGGCGTCGGCATCATACCAGCACCAACTGCCGTCCTGCAGCTTCTTGGACCGGTACATGGCAAGGTCGGCGCGAGTCGTCAGTTCGTCGACGCTGTCGCCGTCCTTGGGACAGACCGAAATGCCGATACTGGCGCTGATCGAGAAGCGGCCCTTGCCCAGTTCGTTGGGGCGCGAGAAGGCGTCGCTGATGCGGGCGGCGAACTCCTCCACCTCGTTCTCGCGGGTGAACGGCTTGACTGCGATGAACTCGTCGCCGCCGATCCGGGCAAAAAACTCGCCCTCGATCAGCGCTGCACGCATCCTTGCCGTGGTTCTGGACCAGCACTGCGTCGCCGGCGGCATGGCCGTAGACGTCATTGATTTCCTTGAAGCGGTTGAGGTCGACGGCAAGGATCGCCAACGAGGTGCCCGCTGCCTGCTTCAGCCGCATCGGCAGCTCGTCGCGAACCGCGGCGCGGTTGGGCAGGCCGGTCAGCGGATCGTGCATGGCCAGGTGCCGGAAATGCGCGACGGCGTCCTGCTGACCCTGCTCTTCGGCCAGGTGGGTCACCGCGCCGAGCATCACCACAAGTACGGTCACCAGGACGACCAGGATCGCCAGCACGCTGTCGGACATCAGCTGGCTGGGGACTGCGACGCGTGGGTCGGGCGTGATCTGCACCGCGCCCATGGCGGTGAAGTGCATGATGCCGATGCCCAGGATCAGGGCTGCCATGCCGGCATAGTGGCTGGTGCGGGTGGTGCCGCGCGCCACACGGTTGGTGGCAAGCATGCCGAGTGCCGCGCCCGCGGCGACGGAAAAGGCAACGAAGGAGGGATCGTAGCTGATCGTGCCGGCGACGACGAAACCGCGCATTCCGGCGAAATGCATCAGCGCGATGCCGGCACCGATCACGCCGCCACCGGCCTCGATCATCCAGTCACGTTCGCGGCTGGCGGCGATCATGAAGCCAGCCATCGAGGTGGCGATGGCAAAGGCCAACGACAGCACGGTGAAATTGGGCTCGAAGCCGTGCTCGACATTGGGAATGAAGCCAAGCATCGCCAGGAAATGCGTCGTCCAGATCGTCATGCCGCCGGCCAGGCCGGCCATGACGACGAAGGCCACGTGCTTGGCGCGCCGGACGTTGCGGGCACGGGCGAACAAGCGCATCGACACCACGCAGCCGAGCGCGCAGATGGCCAAGGCAGCGGCAACAAAACGATAGTCGTGGGCGGTGACGAGGCAGTTGAGTACGGTCAGCATGAACGGTTCCTTGCGCGTCGGCCGAAACTCGGGACGTTTTCGGAAAGCGCGACGCGCAGTTCCAGAGTTTGGCCGGCTTTATCCGAGACAAACCTTGCCGATCCGTTTCACCCCATTGGGCCACGGCGCGTGGTTGACTTGGCAGGTAATTGAAGGTCGCGTGCGCCGCACCCATGTGCTGTCCGAAACTGGGCGGTGACCCAGTATTTGGAGACGTTCACATGAGTAATTCTGATGTCCGACCCAAGTCGAGGCGGTGGCCGAAGCGTGTGGCGCTTGCTGTTCTGGCATTGCTGATCGTCGTTGTGCTGCCGCTCGGCGTCATCTTGTATCCGGTATTCAAGTCCTATCCGGCCGCGGCTTCATCTGCCGGCAGTTCGCAGGCTGACGAGAACGCGCAGGATTTGGCTCATCTTCGCAACATGCAGCTGGTCGAGCGCAGCTTGACGGCTGAAACCAGTGCCGCATTTGTTAAGGAAGTCGATGAACTGACGGCCCGCGCATCAGAACTCGACCGGCCTGCGCTGGCGATGGGCGCGGCCAAGGCGGTCGCCCTTGCCCATAACGGCCACACCAACGTTCTCGGTCTTGCCGGCGGGCAGGGCTTCAACGCCATCCCGCTGCGGCTGGGCTGGTTTGCCGACGGGCTTTTCGTTGTTCGCGCCACAGTGGAGCATCGCGATCTTCTCGGGACGCAAGTGCTCATGACGAACGGAAGGACCCCGGACGAGCTGGTCGCGGCATTGCGGCCCTATGTCGGCGGCACCGAAACATACGTGCGCGAGCTGTCGCCGAATTTCATGATTTCGCCGGAGCTGCTCCACGCGGCCCAACTGGCCGCCAAAGCGGACGAGAGCGCGTTTCGTTTCCGCAAGGCCGACGGTTCCGAGATCGTGCGCACGCTTGGCGTCGGGCCGGAGAAAGGCGAGCCTTCGACGAGAACCGTCTGGCCGAAGCGCGACCTCAGTCCGGTTGCGCCTGAAAAGGGTGGCGCCGGTTGGGTCCATGTTCTGGACGGCGTCACGCCGCCCTATCTTTCGCGTCCCGATCAGAACGCGTGGCACAGCTATCTCGAAGAAGATGGTATCCTCTACGTCCAGATCAACCGCTTCCGCGATGCGGACGGGGCGCCGATGGCCGACTATCTGGCTGGCGTGCTGGAGGAGGCTGGCAAGCGCGACGTCAGGCATGCCGTCGTCGACCTCAGGTTCAGCCCGGGCGGCAACTACATGCTCGGCACCGACTTCTCGCGCCTGCTGCCGGAGGCCGTGCCCAATGGGCGCATCTTCATTCTGACCAGCGGCAACACGTTTTCGGCGGCGATCAGCAGCGCGTCACGGCTGAAATATTATGCCGGCGAGCGTGCTACGCTGGTCGGCGAGGAGATGGGTGACGCCGGCCAGATGTGGGGCGAGGGCGGCACGACGATCATGCCCAATTCCAAAATCGCGTTTCGCTACACCACCGCCTATCACGACTGGGAGAACGGCTGCCGGCTATCGCAGCTGGCCACCTGTTTCCTGCCGAACTATGTCTACGGCACCGCCGCGGGTTCCCTGCGGCCCACGGTCCCCGTCGCCCAGACCTTCGCCAGCTACGTTTCCGGCGACGACGCCGTCCTGTCGGAAGTGCGGAAGCTGGCGAAACAGGCCAAATAAGAAGCCGAGCAGGCTTCCGTTAGCTGCGGTGGCCTGCCCTGTTTGTCCGGTCGGTGCTTGCGCGGAAGGCGGCCGCTGCTGCGGCAAGCATGGCGACGCCGCCGACAACGAGCCCGGTGTAGAGGTAGGTGTCGGCGAAGCCGAAGGCCGCGATCATCGGTTGGCTGGCGAAGGGCGAGATGAAGTGTCCCGCGAAGATGCTGGCGGTCATGCCGCCGGCAACGCGTCCCCGCATTTCGGGTGCCGCCGCCGCCATCGCCGCCGCTGCGATGTTGGGCATCATCATGCCAAGGCCCAGGCCGACAACTATTGCGGCCAGCAGGACCATGACAAGCGCACTGGCAAACCCCAGCAGGACGTAGCCTGTACCCATCAGGCCGAAGGCGAGACTGAACACGCCGACCACGCCGAGTCTGGCGCGCAGGCGCGCATAGGCCAAAGCGGCAACCGCTCCGATCAGGCTGCTGAGCCCGATGGCGAGGCCGGCCAGTGTCGGTGAGCCGATGCCCATGGCGTTGAGATGGAACGGCAGCTGGACCGGCAACAGGTAGAAGGCGACGCTGTTGAGCACCGCCGCGCCGTAGACGGCGAAGACCGCGAGCCATGCCGTGCCGGCAGAGGCTTTGGCGGCAAAGGTCGCCGACGCAATGCGGTTGCGGACCGGTTCGTCGATGAACGCAATGACAGCCGGGATCAGCAGCAGCGACAGGCCGTAGACAGCGAAGGGTGCACGCCAGTGCTTTTCGGCGAGCATGCCGCCGCCGGTCAGGAAGATCAGCCCGCCAAAGCCGACAAATGCCGATTGATAGCCCATGAAACGATCACGCGCCGGGCCGCTGAAATAGTCGCCGACAAGTGCCGTTGCCGTGGTCATCACGCCGGCAACGGCGACGCCGAGCAGCGCGCGTCCGACCAGAAGCGCGGGCAGGCTATCGGCCACCAGCCCCGACATGCCACCGAGACCATAGAGCAGGGCCGCGGCGATCAGCAGCGGCCGGCGACCGAAGCGGTCGGCCAGTCCGCCGGCGAATGGGGCGCAGATGACGATGGAGAGCGCCGGCAGTGTCAGCACCAGCCTCGTCAGGATCTCGACGTTGGGACTGCCGACGAAATGGCTTTCGATGGCCGGCAGCGACGGCGAAATGGTCGCGCCCGACATGATCGTCAATGTGCTGATCAAAAGAAGTGTCAAGTTGCGGCCGGCATGCCGGTCGGGCAGAGCCGCCGCTTCCGCGACCCGAACCGGTTGCAGCGCGCTCATGCGGCCACCTCGAGAAAGGGCGTGTTGGCACGTGCCTCGCGCAGGTTGATTGCCCACCATTGCAGGCGGGCGAGCAGCGCCGACATCGCCTTGCGCGCATCGCGCGGGTCCATCAGCGTGCCGTTGCGGTCGAACTTGCTCCAGGCGCTGGCAAAACTCACCGTGTCGCGGATTGCCACGACATGCAGTTCGGCAAACACCAGGCGCAACTGTTCGATCGCCCGCAACCCGCCCGAAATGCCGCCATAGGAGACGAAGGCCAGCGGCTTTGCCTGCCACTGGATGCTGTGGGCGTCGATCAGTGCCTTGAGGTCGGCGGTGTAGCCGTGATTATACTCCGGCGTCACCACCAGGAAGGCGTCGGCATCGCCAAGGCGGCGGGCGACATCGGCACGGTTTCGGCCGAGGTCGCGCGGGTCGATAAAGTCGATGGCAAACTGCTGGTGGCCCGCAATTTCGGCGGCAACCCAGTTGACCACGGTATCGCAGAAACGGCCCTCACGGGCGCTGCCATAGATGATGGCGAGCTTTATTTTCTGGGGCATTTCAGGGGTGGCTCCATTTCGGTATCGGTGTTGGAGCCGCTTCTGTAAAACCTCAACTAATATTGAGGTCAAGAAGAAAATTGAGCGCCGTCGGATTGTTCGCTTCGACATCGCTGGGGGATTGTTCGAATGCAGCGCGGTTTGCCATAACCATCGTCATGGGCTGGACCACGCAGTAGCTTGAGCGATGAGGTAGCGAATTGGACCGTTTCAAGTCGTTGTGAGCATATCCAGCCACCCCAACGTCATCGATACTGAGGCCATGACAGACCCGGCAGTTCCGCTATCCGACGCCACCGCGCCGCAGGTTTCTCGGCGCGACGAGCGCTTGGGCATCGCCCTGGTGTTCCTGTCGGCGCTGATGTGGAGCCTGGGTGGCGCCATCGGCCGCTTCATCGAGATCGACGACATCTGGACCGTGGTGTTCTGGCGCTCGTTCTGGGCGGCAGCCTTTCTGCTGGCATTCATGGTTTGGCGTGACGGCTTCCGCGGAACGCTGCAATTGTTCCGCGGCATGGGGCTGCCCGGTCTGCTGGTGGCAATCTGCTTTGCCACCGCCTCGACGTCTTTCGTCATTGCCCTTGCCTACACCACCGTCGCCAATGTCCTTTTGATGCAGGCTGGCGTGCCGTTGCTTGCGGCGCTGTTTGCCTGGGTGCTGTTTCGCGAGCGGGTGGCGCTGGCGACATGGGCGGCGATCCTGGCGGTGATCGTCGGCGTGGCGATCATGGTTTCGGAGTCGCTCACCGGCAAGGTTTCGCCGATTGGTGACGGCCTCGCCTTGCTGATAGCAGTGGTGTTTTCGATCGCTACCGTCATCACCCGCCGCTTCTCCCATGTGCGCATGACGCCGGCCACCTGCCTCGGCACCATGATCGCGGCGGCTTTTGCCGCCTCGCAAGCCTCGGCCTTTGCCGTCTCGCCGCGCGAGATGGGTTTTCTGTTTGCCTTCGGCGTCGTCAATCTCGGTCTGGGCCTCGCCTTCTTCGCCACCGGGGCGCGGTTGATCCCGGCGGCCGTCGCCGCGCTGATCGGCACCTTCGAGCCGATGCTCGGGCCGATCTGGGTCTGGCTCGTCCATTCCGAAGTGCCGTCGCTCCGTACCATCTCAGGCGGTGCGGTCATTTTCGTCGCCTTGCTCGTGCATCTCGGGCTTGAGTTCAGGCGCCAGGCGCAACCGCAAAGACCCGGTGTCACCGGCATGCCGATGCCCGATTGATCAATTGGTCGTTTACCATTGACAATACTACCGTCGGGCGGGCAGGCTGAGCGTCGAGGGTAACAACAACACAGGCGTATCTTGCCAGGTTCCACTGCCGGGGCTTCGGTGTCCGCAGATGTAAATCGCCGTAACGTTTGCGCCGGGTCGCGAGCCGGCGGGAGCGCGCTACCTTCATCACTCGATTTTTGTACAGGATCAGGATGCGCCGGGACGGGTGCGTCCGCAACGGGAGACTGCCATGAACCGTAGAGCGCTTTGGCTGACCGCCGCGTCAGCCCTTATCGCCGTTTTCACGATGCCCGCCAACGCCCAGGAGCGCGTCGTCAACGTCTACAACTGGTCTGACTACATCGATTCGACGATCATCGAGGACTTCACCAAGGAGACCGGCATCAAGGTCGTCTATGACGTCTACGATTCGAACGAGATCCTCGAGACCAAGCTGCTTGCCGGCGGCAGCGGCTACGATGTCGTCGTGCCGACTGCCAGCCCCTTCCTGGCGCGTCAGATCCAGGCCGGCGTCTACCAGAAGCTCGACAAGTCCAAGCTGCCCAACCTGACGAATGTCTGGGATGTGGTGAGCTCGCGTACCGCCGCCTACGACCCGGGCAACGAGTATTCGGTCAACTACATGTGGGGCACGGTCGGCATCGGCTACAATCAGAAGAAGGTCAAGGAAGCGCTCGGCATCGACAAGATCGACAGCTGGGACGTGGTCTTCAAGCCGGAACAGCTGGCGAAGCTCGCCGAATGCGGCGTCTATGTGCTGGATTCTCCGACCGACATCCTGCCGACGACGCTGAACTATCTTGGCCTCAAGCCGCAGTCGACCGAACTGGGCGACCTGTCCAAGGCGGAAGAGACCTTGCTCGCGGTCCGTCCGTCGATCCGCAAGTTCCATTCCTCGGAATACATCAACGCGCTTGCCAATGGCGACATCTGCCTGGCCGTCGGCTGGTCGGGTGACGTCTTCCAGGCGCGCGATCGTGCCGCAGAAGCCGACCAGGGCGTCGTCATCGACTACGTCATCCCCAAGGAGGGCGCCGAGATGTGGTTCGACCAGATGGCGATCCCGGCCGATGCCCAGCATGTCGCCGAGGCGCATGAGTTCATCAACTACATGCTGAAGCCGGAAGTCGCGGCGAAGGCCTCGAACTACATCTTCTACGCCAACGGCAACAAGGCGTCGCAGCAGTTCATCGACAAGGAGATCTCCAGCGATCCGGCGATCTATCCCGATGAAGCGACGCTCGCCAAGCTCTTCACCGTGCCGCCCTACGATCCCAAGACCCAGCGCGTGGTGACCCGCAGCTGGACCAAGATCGTCACCGGACAATAACCAAGGCATGCGGCCCGGCGCCATCGGCGCCGGGCTTCGCATCAGGGGCAGGTGGGAGAGGGAAATGAAATCGCTCGGCAATATCCGCAGGGACTTTGCGCCCTGGAACAAGCCAGACGCCAAGCCCTACATTCAGTTCAAGGACGTCACCAAGCGGTTCGGTGACTTCACCGCCGTCAACAATCTGTCGCTGTCGATCTATGAGCGTGAGTTCTTCGCGCTGCTCGGCGCCTCGGGCTGCGGAAAGTCGACGCTGTTGCGCATGCTTGCCGGCTTCGAGGAGCCGACCTCCGGCCAGATCCTGCTAGACGGTCAGGACCTCAGGGGCATCCCGCCCTATCGTCGGCCGGTCAACATGATGTTCCAGTCCTATGCACTGTTCCCGCATATGTCGGTCGAGCAGAACATTGCCTTCGGCCTCAAGCAGGACGGCATGCCCAAGGCCGACATCGACACCCGCGTCGCCGAAATGCTCAAGCTGGTCAAGCTCAGCCAGTTTGCCAAGCGCAAGCCGCACCAGCTTTCAGGCGGCCAGCGCCAGCGCGTCGCGCTGGCCCGGGCGGTGGCCAAGCGGCCCAAGGTTCTGCTGCTGGACGAGCCCCTCGGTGCGCTCGACAAGAAGCTGCGCGAGGAAACCCAGTTCGAGCTGATGGACCTGCAGCAGACGCTTGGCCTGACATTTGTCGTCGTCACCCACGATCAGGAAGAGGCCATGACCATGGCCGACCGCATCGCCATCCTCGACAAGGGCGAGGTGATGCAGGTGGCGACGCCCGCCGAGGTCTATGAAGCACCGGGCTCGCGTTTCGTCGCCGACTTCGTCGGCAACATCAATATGTTCGAAGGCAAGGTCGCCGACCGCGACGGCGCCGGCGCGACAATCACCAGCGCCAATGGCGTCACCATCCGCACGGCCAATGCCGGCGACGCCGCCGCAGGCAGCGAAGTCGCCTTCGCCATCCGGCCGGAAAAGATCAAGGTTTCGTCGAAGAAGCCGGAAGGCGGCGACAATGTCATGGAGGGCGAGATCTACGACATCGCCTATCTCGGCGACATGACCATCTTCCACGTCCAGATCGGCAACGGCCAGGTGGTCAAGGCGAGCTCGCTCAATGCGACGCGCGCCACCGAGGACCCGCTGAGCTGGGACGACAAGGCCTGGATCTCCTTCCGCAACGACGCCGGCGTCGTTCTGACGCGATAGGTGGGGTGATGAAACATCCGCTCTCGGCCGTAACCGACCGCCTCGTCATCCTCATTCCCTATTTCTGGCTGCTGTTCTTCTTCCTCATTCCGTTCTTCATCGTCTTCAAGATCTCCCTGTCGACGACGGCGATCGCCATGCCGCCCTACACGCCCGTGCTCGGGCTTTCAGACGGCGTGTCCGGCCTGATAACGCAGATCGGCGAGTTCAGCTTCGACAATTACCTCTGGCTGACGCAGGACGCGCTCTACTTCAACGCCTATGTCTCAAGCGTGATCATCGCCGGGATCTCGACATTGCTGGCGCTGATCGTCGGCTATCCCATCGCCTATGGCATGGCGCGTGCGCCGGCGACGATCCGGCCGACGCTGCTGATGCTGGTGATCCTGCCGTTCTGGACCAGCTTCCTGATCCGCGTTTATGCCTGGATCGGCATCCTCAAGCCCGAGGGCCTGCTCAACCAGCTGCTGCTCGCCACCGGCATCATCGACCAGCCGCTGGTGATCCTCAACACGCATACGGCGATCTTCATCGGCATCGTCTATTCCTACCTGCCGTTCATGATCCTGCCGCTCTATTCGGCGCTGGAGAAGATGGACTATTCGCTGATCGAGGCGGCGCAGGACCTCGGCTGCCCGCCGATGACGGCGTTCTGGAAGGTCACCTTCCCGCTGTCGCTGCCCGGCGTGATCGCCGGCTGCCTGCTGGTGTTTATCCCTGCCGTCGGCGAGTTCGTCATCCCCGACCTGCTCGGCGGCTCGCAGACGCTGATGATCGGCAAGACGCTGTGGAACGAATTCTTCGCCAACCGTGACTGGCCGGTTTCCTCAGCAGTGGCGGTGATCCTGCTTCTGCTGCTTGTCGTGCCGATCATGTTCTTCCAGCAGGCGCAGGCACGCGCCCAGGAACAGGGGCGCTGAGATGAATGCGAGCTGGAGCCGCTTCAACATCACGGCCATCGTACTGGGCTTTGCCTTCCTCTATCTGCCCATCGTGCTTTTGGTCGTCTTCTCCTTCAACGAATCCAAGCTCGTCACTGTCTGGGGCGGGTTCTCGACCAAATGGTACGTCTCCTTGTTCCACAATCAGGGCCTGATGGACGCGGCCTGGGTGACCATCCGCGTCGGCCTGATCTCGGCGACGATGGCCACAGTTCTCGGGACGCTCGCAGCACTTGCGCTGACCCGCTACACCAGGTTCCGGGGCAGGGTGCTGTTTTCGGGCATGGTGTTTGCGCCGCTGGTCATGCCCGAGGTCATCACCGGCCTGTCGCTGCTGCTGCTGTTCGTCGCCGTCGGGCTCGATCGCGGCTTCTTCACCCTGACGCTCGCCCACATCACCTTCTCGATGTGCTTCGTCGCCGTCGTGGTGCAGTCGCGGCTCGTCACATTCGACCGCTCGCTCGAGGAAGCGGCGATGGATCTTGGCGCCCCGCCTGTCAAAACCTTCTTTCAGATCACCTTGCCGGTCATCCTGCCGGCGATCGTCTCGGGCTGGATGCTGGCCTTCACGCTCTCCATCGACGACCTGGTGATTTCGAGCTTCACCTCGGGGCCGGGTGCGACGACGCTGCCGATGAAGATCTACAGCCAGGTGCGCCTCGGCGTGACACCCGAGATCAATGCCGCCTGCACAATCCTGATCGGCATCGTCGCCTGCGGCGTCATCGCCGCTTCGCTGGTCAACAAGCGGCGCGAGGTCCAGCGCCTGCGCGACGAACAGGCAGCACAGCGAGGGTGAGCTGGCGTCCCGTGTCGTTGCCGGCAACTGCCACAACGGGATCCATAGGGCACCAGGAAAGAGGTTTGGAGCAGCCGAAAAGGCGAGAGTTTCCAAGGGTATGCCACTGGATAAGCAAAAGTCGCCATGATAGCGTCTGGCGATTGTTTCAAGGAGTAGGGTCGATGACGCGTTTTCTAGCCACAGCAGCAGCTTTGTCTTTCGTCGCCTTGGCCGCTACGGCCTGTAACACCCCGCAGGAGCGCGCGGTCGGCGGCGGCGCCGTCGGTGCCGTGGGCGGTGCCCTGGTCGGCCAGGCCATCGGCGGCAACACCGGCGCAACCGTCGCGGGCGCCGTCATTGGCGGCCTTGCCGGCGCGATGATCGGCGCGGGCACGGCGCCCGGCGAATGCCGCTACCACCAGTACGACAACCGTGGCCGGCCGATGTACGACCGCTACGGCAAGCCGGTGACCTATCTGGCGCCCTGCCAGTAAGCACCTCCGCCATCGCGGTACATTTTCGTCCCTCAGGGACATCGAAAACGGCGCGCTTCATCCGAAGCGCGCCGGTTTTCGTTTTCCACCGAGTGTCGTTTGGCCAAGGTCTGTCTGCGCCGCGCAATCGTTTTTCTACTCGTGCAGGTAGTCCGCAATGGCCTTTGCCGTTGCCTCGGCAGTGTCACGCGAAACCTGCGGCAGCCCCATGTGGTCGCTGGCAATCGACAGCAGATAATCCCTGGCCTTTTCCACCGACCAGCCATCCCCAAGCCCGGACGCTGCCTCGATCAGGTAGCTGTCATATTCATCCGTGAAGGGCTGGTCGCACCAGTCCGCACCGGGCTCACGCAGTCCGATAGGGTCCCAGGTTGACCAGCCGATGGCGCGCAGCCTCGAAAGATCCAGGGGCTTCGGATCGGGCATGGTCGGCCGTCTGCGTCCGGGATCGAGATCAGCCGCAGAACGCGCGGACGATCTTGCCGGTCGTGGGATCGGTTTCGACGGTGACGCGCTCCTGGCGGAAATCCATCGTCGCCGGATCGCCCGGCTTGTGCTGGCGAACGATGGTTGCACCGGTGAGGCGCATCACCTCGTCGTCGGCGATCCGGTCCTTGCCGGCGAGTGATTCTGCCGCACCGCGATCGCAGATCCCCGACGTCGGCTGTGCTGCCACGGGCTCTTTCTGGCATCCGGCGAGGATGATCACCGTCGTGGCAATGCCGGCGGCAACGCGCAGGTCGATCATGGGCATGTTCCTTTGATTCGCAGTTTCAGCAGACGATCGGGCCGGAATGCGGCTGCACTATGCAAGGCCACGCTGCCTGTCATCGATGCTTGAAGCTGTCTTGGGGGAGGAAAATGGTACGGTTGGGTGGGCTCGAACCACCGACCTCCGGATCCACAATCCGGCGCTCTAACCAACTGAGCTACAACCGCGTACCTGTTGGTGCGGCGTCAATACGGACTCTTCGGACGCATTTCAAGAGCTTTGCGCATATTCCACTGCGGCGATTTGCGCTGCCTGTGGGAAGTCGTTGAAATCAGGCCTTCCGGCGCCTGCAAAAAAAGAAAAAGGCCGGCGGGAGGAGGTGCCGGCCTTTTCCTTTATGTGACCAGCGGGAGGAGGTGCTGGCCGCTTCGCCCGGCAGGCAGAGGGAGGAGGAACCGCCCGCCGGGTATCTTGTTGGTCGCTGTCAGGCGGCCTTGAGGTCTTTCAGCGCCTTTTCGAAAGCGGTCTTGACCGGCTTCGAGACGTCTTCGGCGGCCTTCGAGGCAACGGCCTGGAATTCCTTGGCCTGCTCGACGGTCTGCTCGACGCGGCTGCGCAGATAAGAGGTCTGCAGCTCGACGATCTCCGACAGCGTCTTGGCGCCGGCGAGAGCTTCGAGATGCGAGAAGCCGGCCTCGGCATTGGTGCGGAGCGCGGCAATCGCCTTGAGCGACAGCTCGTTGGTCACGCTGCGGGCGGTCTCGTAGCTCGACTCGATGGTCTTCTGGGCTTCTTCAGCACCGGTCTTGAGCTTGGTGTAAGCGTCCTTGGACTGCTCGACGCCCTTTTCTGCGAAGGCGCGGAACTGGTCGGAGGCCTTGGAAACGTCGAAGCTCGGCAGTTCAACGGTATCTGCGAATTCTGCGGTCTTGGTCTTGGACATTGTCTCACCCTGTGGACTGGACGGGGTGGTGTCACCCGTCTCGTTTATTCGCAACTCTCATATAGGGCATTCTATTGTGCATTGCAATATCTATGTTGCAGTGCACCATTTCGGCTTGGCGCGGGTTAACCACGTGACGAGAATAATCTCGCTCTGTGACAGCTGTTTGCTAGACCTTGGCGATGACGGCTTTTATTAACAAAGCGTTAATTGTGAGAATGCGCGCCTTGCGGGACATGTGAATGCCGTCAGCAGCCTATTCCTTTATCGACGTCGCGGTCGTTGATCGTGTCAGGCAGCGTTTTGCTGCCGGCGATGCCATCGTCGTGCTGTCGGTCGATCTCGAGGACGTGCTCTGGGCCAATGGTCCGGGCGCCGCCGTGCTCGGCTATGACGACATCGATGCGGTGATCGGCGCGCCGTCGCGCCTGGGGCCGATCGCCCGCCGCCAGATCGCTGCAACGTCGGGCTTTCCCGACATCGGCCGCGACCGCTCCATCATGGTGCGCGTGGCGTCGGGCCTGACGAGCACCGCCGTTGCCTTCGTCGCCAGTTCCGTCCGGCTGCCGGGTGGCGCGGCCGCAATCATGCTCGCCGTTCCCGCCAGCGCGCGGGGCGCCAAGGACATCGCCGCCAATGCCATCAGCGGTTTCACCGAGCAGGGACATTTCCTGGCTTTCCTCGACGCCCAAGGGGAGGTCGAGGCCGCAACCGACGGCTTTGCCAGGCTCGGCATCGCGCCATCGACGCTGGCCGGGCTGGTGTCGGCGGTTGGCCGTGAGCGCGACCGCATCATCAAGCGGGCCATTCCCGCGACCGGAGGCTATCTGCCGGCGGGCCTGGCACGTCTGACCGACGAGCCGGCGCGCCACCTGCTGGTCGTTGTCGACGAGCGCCTGGAGGTCATGGAAGACGCCGAAGCCGGCGAGCAACAGGAGGCAGCCCCGGCCGGCGCTGCGCGCGTCGAGGCACCGCCAGCTGATCCGGCGCCCGCGCCAGTTTCTGCACCGGCGACGGTGCAGTCGCAGGACCATGCCGATCACGACCACTGGTATTTCAGCCCCGAGGAACGCGAGAGCCGGGCCGGCGCCACCGTTCGCGCGGCAATGGCCGACAGGGCGGTTGCGGCGCCTGTCGTTGCCGAAGTCACCGAGGCGGCTGTCAGCGGGCCTGCCGCAGGTGACGTTCCAACCAACGAGCCGGTCTCAGCGCCCGAGCCGGTCGCCTGGTCGGCCACGCCGTCAGAGCGGACCGCCGAGCCGGCGTCCGCGCCGGAGCCTGTTGCCGAATCGGCTGACGTTTCGCAGCCTCTGGAAGAGCCTGTCGTCGCGGCAGAGCCCGCTGTGGCCGCTCAGCCCGCGCCATCGCAGCTGGCGCCGGCCAGGCCGGCACTGGATCGCTCGGCTGCCCCCGTCCGCTTCGTCTGGCGCACTGACGCCGACGGCCGTTTCAGCGCCATCTCGCCGGAATTCGCGGCTGTTGTCGGCGACCATGCGGCCGATGTCGTCGGCCGCCGTTTCCAGGATGTCTCGACCACCTTCGAACTCGACCCGTCGGGCGAGATCGCGGGTCTGCTGCAGCGCCGCGACACCTGGTCCGGTCGCTCGGTGCTCTGGCCGGTCGCCGGCACCGACTGGCGTATTCCGGTCGATCTCGCCGCATTGCCGGTCTATGGCCGCGATCGCAGCTTTGAAGGCTTTCGCGGTTTCGGCGTGGCGCGCCCCGGCGAGGCTGTCGTCGACCACGAGCGCATCGGACTGGCGCTGGTTCCCAACGGCAAGCATCCGGAACAGGCCGAGCCACAGCCGGACGCCGGCGTAGTGCAGCCTGCAGCCGAAGCCATCGCCGTTGAACCGGCGAATCCCTTAGCTGTCGAGCCTGCTGTACTGGCGCCTGAAGCCAGTCCGACCGAAGCCAGGCAACTGGCACCGGAGGTTGCTGAAACACCTTCCGTTGAAACCCGGCAAGCCGCCGAGCCGAACAACGCTGATGACCCTTTCGCCGGCGAAGTTCCGGCTCTCGAGATCGATCGCAAGCATGATCGGCGCTATTCCGACAAGGTGATCCGCCTGGCCGAGCACCGGCCGACGGCGGCTGAAGAACCCGCCAATGGCAAGGGCCTCTCCAGCACCGAGCGCAGCGCATTCCGCGAGATCGGCGAGAAGCTGAAGCGCGCGCACGAGATCGTCGCGACAAGGCAGCAGGCGGCAGCCACTGAGGCGGTCGAGATTCCAACAGCTGCGAAGCCTGAGGCGACGTCCGCGGCGGAAAAGCCAGTCTCGGAAAAGAACGGCGAAGCCGCCTCGGCCGAGATCGCGGCCTATGCTGAAGCCGCGGCCGCTGAAACGGCCGGGCATGTGCTGGTGGCAGATGAATCCCCCGAGCATGCTGTCGGCGAAAAGCCGGAGCCAAATGGAGCGGCGGATGCCGAGGAGCCGGCGACTTCAGACGCGGCTCTGCCCGCACCCGTCGAACAGCTTGCCGTCGAGAGTGCGGAAATCGTCTCGCTGGCTTCGGTGCGGCCGGTCGAGCCTGTCATCGAAGCCGTCGATGTCACGCGCAATGAGCCGGAAAAGCCGCCGCTGCGCGCCGAAGAAATCATCCCGTCCCTGGCCGCTGGGCGCGACACACCCGTCGATGCACCTATCCTCGAGCAACTGCCGGTGCCGGTGCTGATCCATGCCGGTGACGTGCTGCACTACGCCAATGCCGAGTTCCTCGACCTGACCGGCTACGGCTCGGTCGACGAACTGTCGCGGGCAGGCGGTCTCGATGCCCTGTTCGCCGAGAGCTACGGCGACCAGCCCGGTTCCGACCACGACCTGAAACTGAAGACCCGCGACGGCGACGAGTTCCCAATCGAAGCTGTGTTGCGCTCGGTGCCGTGGCAGGACGGCAAGGCGCTGATGCTGGTCGTCCGCCGCATCAGTGCCGACGACGAGGTCGAGGATGCCGTCGAACAGGTCGCCGAACTCGAAGAGCGTCTCGCCGAGATGCGCACGATCATCGACACCGCCACGGACGGCGTTGTGCTGATCGACCGCGACGGTGCCATCCGCTCGATCAGCCGTCCGGCCGAGGCCCTGTTCGGTTTCGACAGCGACGAGGTTACCGGCAAGCCGTTCTATTCGCTGTTCGCCATCGAGAGCCAGCGTGCCGCGCGCGACTATCTCGTCGGGCTGTCCGAACATGGCGTGGCAAGCGTGCTCAATGATGGCCGCGAGGTCATCGGCCGCGAGGCGCAAGGCCGGTTCATCCCGTTGTTCATGACCATCGGACGCCTGCCCAACGACAGCGGCTTCTGCGCCGTGGTCCGCGACATCACCCAGTGGAAGCGCGCCGAGGAGGAACTGACCCAGGCGCGCGCCGTGGCCGAGCGGTCGTCGTCCCAGAAGACCGATTTTCTCGCCCGCATCAGCCACGAGATCCGCACTCCGCTCAACGCCATCATCGGTTTTTCCGAACTGATGGTCGACGAGAAGTTCGGCCCGGTCGCCAATGACCGCTATCGCGACTATCTCCGCGACATCAACCGCTCCGGCAACCATGTGCTGTCGCTGGTCAACGACTTGCTCGACATTTCCAAGATCGAGGCCGGCCAGCAGGAGATGGATTACGAGGCGGTGTCGCTCAACGACACCCTTGCCGAGACCGTGGCGATGATGCAGCCGCAGGCCAATCGCGAGCGCGTCATCATCCGCTCCAGCTTTGCCTCGCGCCTGCCCGAGATCGTCGCCGACCGACGCTCGATCCGCCAGATCGCGCTCAATGTGCTGTCCAACGCCGTGCGCTATACCCAGGCCGGCGGTCAGGTCATCGTCTCGACCTCCTACGAGACCTCGGGCGACATCGTCATGCGGGTGCGCGACACCGGCATCGGCATGAGCCAGGCCGAGATCGAGCAGGCGCTGAAGCCGTTCAAGCAGATCAACTCGCTGAAGCGCTCGCGCGGCGACGGCACCGGTCTCGGACTGCCGCTGACCAAGGCGATGGTCGAGGCCAATCGCGCCCGTTTTGCCATCGCGTCGACGCCCGGCGAGGGCACGCTTGTCGAGGTGACTTTCCCCTCGACGCGCGTCCTTGCCGAGTAGTGGCTTGTTAGCGAGGTGCGACATTTCCGCACATTTTCGTGAACAAGCCATGCGATTGTTAGAAATTGTCGAACAAGTCCTTGAATCCGGTATGAAATGCTCCAGTTTAGAAGTTTTCTAAACTATTGATATGGCTGACCTTTAAACTTGACCGGAAGAGTCACGATGACCATAGGGGAAGCAGTCTCGAAATCGAGGCTGCCATATGTTCCCTGAGGGAATTTGCCCCCTTTGGCCAGGAGAGAAAAATGAAGATTGGAAACGCCAGGTCGGCCGTCGCAGGCGGTGCGCTTGCCATTGCCGCACTCTTCACCACGTCGGCGCTCGCCGATGGCGTCGTGAACATCTACACCTATCGCCAGCCCGATCTGATCAAGCCGGTTCTCGAGGCCTTCACGGCCGAGACGGGCATCAAGACCGAAGTGCTGTTCCTCGACAAGGGTCTTGAGGAACGCGTCCTGGCAGAGGGCGCCAATTCGCCGGCCGACGTCATCATGACCGTCGACATCGCCCGTCTCACCTCGGCCAAGGAAAAAGGCGTCACCCAGCCGCTGGTCGACGAGGAAGTCAACAAGCTGCTGCCGGCCGAGTATCGCGATCCGGATGGCAACTGGTTCGGCGTCACCAAGCGCGCCCGCGTCATCTACGCCTCGAAGGAGCGCGTCAAGGACACCGCCATCACCTATGCCGAGCTTGCCGATCCCAAGTGGAAGGGCAAGATCTGCATGCGTTCGGGCCAGCACGACTACAACCTCGCTTTGTTCTCGGCAGCCATTGCCCACTGGGGTCCGGAAAAGACCGAAGAGTGGATGAAGGGCCTCAAGGCCAACCTCGCCAAGAAGCCTGACGGCGGCGACCGTCCGCAGGCCGGCGCGATTGCCGCCGGCGAGTGCGACATCGCCATCGGCAACACCTATTATGTCGGCCTGATGCGCAACAACGAGAAGGACCCGAAGGAAAAGGAATGGGGCAACGCCATCAACGTGCTCTTCCCGACCTTCGAGAACGGCCTGACCCACGTCAACATCTCAGGCGCAGCACTCGCCAAGAACGCGCCGAACCGTGACAACGCCGTCAAGCTGATCCGCTTCCTCGCCAGCCACAAGGCCCAGCAGGTCTACGCCGAGAAGAACTACGAATATCCGGTCGAGCCGGGCCTCGAGCCATCCGAGACGGTCAAGGCGTTCGGCACGCTCAACGCCGACACCTTGCCACTGGTCGACGTGGCCAAGGGCCGCAAGCCAGCGTCCGAGATGGTCGATCGCGTCGGCCTCGACGACGGCCCGAGCAGCTGATAGGCAGCGACATGAACTGAGGAAGAGCCGGGCCGGGCGATGATCGGTCCGGCTTTTCTGCATTGGCGCAGCGGCCCGAAAACGGCATCGATTGAAGACGAAGCGCAGATTCGATGGAGCGTCATGTGCGTCCAACGGGAACGCGCGACGCCGCAGAGAGGATTGATCTTTGCCGACGACAGGCGGAGCAGAGGCGGGAGCATCAGGCGTGGCGTCGGCCGCGGGCGTCAGGCCGTTGCCCGTCAAGCGCCTGCGCCATCCGCTTATCGGCACGCTGGCGCTCGCCGTCGGCATCGTCGTCATCCTGCCGGTTCTGTCGCTCGCCTTCGTCGCGCTTTCCGGTACGGGCGAGGACTGGCCGCATCTGATCGCCAACGTGCTGCCCGGCGCCACGCGCACGACGCTGGCGCTGCTGGCGATGGTGGCCGCACTCACATCGATTGCCGGCGTCGCCTGCGCCTGGGCGGTCGTCGCTTATGATTTTCCCTTCCGCCGCATCCTGTCCTGGGCGCTGGTGCTGCCGCTGGCCGTGCCGCCCTATCTCGCGGCCTATGCCTTTGGCGAGTTCTTCCATTACCAGGGGCCGGTGCAGAGCCTGGTCCGCGCAATTTTCGGTTTTGAGACGATCCGCGACTACTGGTTTCCCGATATCCGCTCGACCTGGGGCACGGCCTTCGTACTCGCCTCTGTGCTCTATCCTTACGTCTATCTCACCACCCGCATCGTCTTCCTGATGCAGGGCCGCAACATCGCCGACGTCGCGCGCACGCTCGGCGCATCGCCGGCACGCGTGTTCTGGCGCGTGCTTCTGCCCGTGGCGCGGCCGGCCATCGTTGCCGGTGTCGCCCTGGTGCTGATGGAGACGATCAACGACATCGGCGCCGCCGAATATTTCGGCGTCCGCACGCTGACGGTCGCCGTCTACACCACCTGGCTCAACCGCGGCAGCCTGGAGGGCGGCGCGCAGATCGCCATCCTGATGCTGGTGCTTGTGCTGCTCCTGCTCGTCGCCGAGCAATGGGCGCGCCGGCGTCAGCGCTTCCATTCCGGGCGCGGCACCCATCTCAAGGTTCATCCGCCTCGCACAGCCCTCAAGGGCTGGAGGCGCTTTGCCCTGCCTGCCGCCGTGTCGTTGCCGATCCTCAGCGGCTTCGGCGTGCCGATCACCATCTTCGGCCAATATGCCTCGCGCCGGCTCGAGCAGTTCGTCTCGCCCGACGTGGCCAGCGCCTTCCTCAACAGCCTGATGACGGCGTCGCTGACGGCCATCTTCACCGTCGTCATTGCGCTGTTCCTGCTCAATGCCCAGCGCCTGTCGAAAGGCCGGGCCATGGCCGCCACCGTGCGTCTCGCCTCGGTCGGCTACGCCCTTCCCGGAGGCATCCTCGGGCTCGGCCTGCTGTTCGTGCTGGCACGCTTCGACAATTCGCTCGATACCTTTGCGCGCGCCTGGCTCGGATTCTCGACCGGGCTGCTGCTCACCGGCTCGGCCGCGGCGGTGATCATTGCCTGCACCATCCGCTTCGTTGCCCTGGCCGAGGGCGCGGTCCGCTCCGGCATGGAGAAGCTGCCTGGCAGCCTCGACGAAGCTGCGCGCAGCCTCGGCAAGACGCCGGCGCAAAGTGCTGCCAGCGTGCTTCTGCCATTGCTCAAGCCGGCGATCCTGACAGCTGCGGTTCTCGTCTTCGTCGACACCGTCAAGGAACTGTCGGCGACCATCCTGCTCAGGCCCTTCGGCTTCAGCACGCTGGCGACGCATGTCTATGAAAACGCCTCACGCGGCGTCCCGGAAGAAGGGGCGGTGGCGGCAATCGTCATCATCATTACCGCCATGGTACCGGTGGTGTTGCTTTCGGGCGCGCTGGTGCGCGACGCCGAGGCATCGCTCTAAGTTCTTTTTAGACCAGGCTAAAGAAAAAGGCGCCACTGGGGCGCCCTTAAGGTAGATGCTGTTTCAACGGGGACTTGAGCTGAACTGGCTATCCTCAGAGATGAGGAAAGGGATTTCTCCCTCAAGTTGACAACGACTATCAGGGTCGAACCTTAACAGCACCTTACCCCAGTGATGAAAAATTTACGAAAGTGTACCACTCCTGAAGTCTAGGTAAATTTGGCGGTTACGTCTTGTTAGGCATGCCGCGTCTCAGCTCCTGAGCTGCGCGATGTCGCTGTAGAGATCCAGCGCTTCGGGATTGGCCAGCGCCTCCTTGTTCTTGACGGGGCGGCCATGGACGATGTCGCGGACGGCGAGTTCGGTGATCTTGCCCGACTTGGTGCGCGGGATATCGGTGACCGCCACGATTTTGGCCGGCACGTGGCGCGGGCTGGCGCCGGTGCGAATCTTGGTCCGAATGCGCTTCTCCAGGTCCTCGTCGAGGGTGACCCCGGGCGCGAGGCGAACGAACAGCACGACGCGCACGTCGCCGTCCCAGTCCTGTCCGATGCAGATCGCCTCGGCGATCTCCGGCATCTGCTCGACCTGGTTGTAGATCTCGGCGGTGCCGATGCGCACGCCGCCCGGGTTCAGCGTCGCGTCCGAGCGGCCATGGATGATCATGCCGCCATGCGCTGTCCATTCGGCGAAGTCGCCATGGCACCAGACATTGTCGAAACGCTCGAAATAGGCGGCGTGGTACTTCTTGCCGTCGGGGTCGTTCCAGAAGCCGATCGGCATCGCCGGAAACGCCTTGGCGCAGACCAGTTCGCCCTTCTCCCGGCGCACCGGCTTGCCGTCATCGTTCCAGACGTCGACCGCGAGGCCGAGGCCGGCGCCCTGGATCTCGCCGGTCCAGACCGGCTCGGTCGGCACGCCGAGCACGAAGCACGAGACGATGTCGGTGCCGCCCGAGATCGAGGCGAGGTGGATGTCCTTCTTGATGCCGTCATAGACGAAATCAAAGCCCTCCGGCGACAGCGGCGAGCCGGTCGACGAGATGGTGCGCACGCTGCCGAGGTCGTGGCTGTCGATGGGCCTGAGACCGGCCTTGCGCACCGAGTCGATGAACTTCGCCGAGGTGCCGAAATAGGTCATCTTCTCGGCATCGGCGAAGTCGAACAGCACATTGCCGTCGGGATGGAACGGCGAGCCGTCATAGAGCAGCAGCGTCGCTTCCGCAGCAAGACCCGAGACCAGCCAGTTCCACATCATCCAGCCGCAGGTGGTGAAGTAGAAGAAGCGGTCGCCCGGCTTGAGCCCGGCATGCAGGCGCAGTTCCTTGACGTGCTGGATCAGCGTGCCGCCGGCCGAGTGCACGATGCATTTCGGGATGCCCGTCGTGCCCGACGAGAACAGGATATAGAGCGGATGCGAAAAGGGCAGGGGCTCGAACGTCACAGCCTTTGCCGCGAATGGCGCCAGCGCATCGTCGAGCGCCTCGGCCTTGCCGATGGTCGCGGCAACGTCTGTCGCAGTGCCGAGATAGTCGACGACCAGCACCTTGGTCACACTTCCGAGCTTGCCGGCGACGGCTGCGATCTTCGATCCGACCTCGATATGCTTGCCGGCATACCAGTAGCCGTCGGGTGCGATGAACAGCTTTGGCTCGATCTGGCCGAAGCGGTCGAGCACGCCCTGTTCGCCGAAGTCGGGCGAGCATGACGACCAGACGGCGCCCAGCGAGGCGGTTGCCAGCATTGCGGCCACCGTCTCCGGCATGTTCGGCATCATCGCGGCGATGCGGTCGCCCTTGGCAACGCCAAGCGACACGAACAACTGCTGCAGCCTCGATACCAGTGCCGCAAGTTCGTCCCAGGTGAGCCGGCGCTCGACCTTGTCCTCGCCGCGGAAGACGATGGCCTCGCCGCTGCCCGAGCCGCGCAACAGGTTCTGCGCGAAGTTCAGGCTGGCATCGGGGTAGAACTGTGCTCCCGGCATGCTGTTGCCATCAACGAGCACGTGGCCGCCCTTGTCGCCGATAACGCCGCAGAAGTCCCAGACAAGATCCCAGAACGCCTCGCGCTCGCTGATCGACCAGGCATGCAGTTCGGCATAGTTGGTGAACGACTGGCCGGCGCGCGCGCCCGCCGCAGCCATGAACGCCGTAAGGGGCGCTTGCGCCACCTGCGTTGACGAGGGCGTCCAAAGCGGCTTTTCGACAGTCATCGGCATCTCTCCCAGAACGCGCATGGTTATGCATGTCGCACTGCAGCAGATCAAGGAAATGTCGATTAGCGCCATTGCGCTGTGCGCAAACGTCATCGCATGGCCACAAAGACTTGAAATGCCGCGTTACTCGGTTACACCCGTTAGCCACAACGGCGCAGCACGGGCGGCACAAGGGCAACATGCCATCACCACTGTTCAGGCGCAGCATCTGGGCGATCACAGGACTCATCATCCTGATCGCCGCCACCGTTGCCGCCGTGCCGTTCATCGCTTCCACCCAGATCGTCAAGGACCGCATCGCCTTCGAGATGAGCGCGTGGAGCGGCTTCCGCGTGTCGATCGAAGGCACGCCCGACATCGAGATCTGGCCGGTGTTCCGCGCCACCCTGACCGACGTCACCCTGACCGACTGGGATGACGAGAAGGGTTCGCCGGTCATCGAGGCCGAACGCGTTGAAATCGAGCTGTCGGCGCTTTCGGCGCTCAGCGGCAATGTCGATTTCTCCGACGCGCATTTCATCCGGCCGACTTTGCGCCTGAAGCGGCTTGCCGACGGCGGCGTGGAGATGCCGCATTCGACCGGCGGGCGCCTCAGCCGCGCCATCGAGCGTGCCCGCGCCACCGTCGCGTCGAATCCTGCCGAACCTGACCTCAGTGCGCTGCCTGATGACGAATTCGGCGCCGTCGAGTTCATCGATGGCCGTGTCGTGGCCGTTTCCGACGAGGGCGAGGACGAACTCCTGAGCGACCTCACCGGCAAGGCCAGCCTGCCGGCGCTGAACAAAGCCGGGAAGCTCACGGCAACCGGTGTCTGGCATGGCGAGCAGGTGGCGATCGAATTGTCGTCGCCGCGTCCGCTGATGCTGTTTGCCGGTGGCGAGGCACCGATCGTCGCTTCGCTGAAATCGGCGCCTGTCGAAGCCTCGTTCGACGGCACCATCGACATGGGCCCCGATGCGCATGTCGATGGCCAGGCCAAGATCGTATCGCCGTCCTTCCGGCGCATGCTGGAATGGTCCAAGCCGGGCATCCTGCCTGGAAGCCCTGTCGGATCGATTTCGCTCGCCTCCAAGATTACGGGCGATGTGTCCCGCCTCAAGATCGAGAACGCGCAAGTCACGCTCGACGGCAATCCCGGCATGGGCATCCTCGATCTGTCGCTCGATGGGCCCGTGCCGGCGCTTTCGGGCACACTGGCTTTCGACACGCTCGACCTGATGACGTTTGCCTCGTCCTTCGCGCCCATGACCCCGGCAAACGGGCCCACGACGGCCGAGATCGACACCAGCTTTTCCGACCGCATCAATCTCGATCTCAGGCTGTCGGCGACGAAGGCGACGGCCGGTTCCATCGCGCTCGCCGAGGTCGCGGCAACGGCACAGGTCAAGGGTGGGCTGGCGGCATTCGACATTTCCGATGCGGAAGCCTTTGGCGGCAATGTCCAGGCCAGCATCCGTTTCGACCGTAAGCCCGCCGGCACACAGGCGGAGATGCGGTTGCTTGCGTCCGACATCGACGGCGGCGCCTTCGGCACCGCGGCGGGCATGAGCCACATCGTGCCGATCGGCCGCGGCACCGTGTCGGTTATCCTCCAGGGCCCGGGCCTGAACTGGAACACGCTGCTGGAGAATGCCAACGGCTCGGTCGCCGCCACCTTCGGCGTCGGCGCGATTGCCGGGCTCGACATGGCGGCCTTCCTCAAGCGTACCGCCGATCGCGGTTTCTTCTCGCTCGACGAAGTCTCGGGCGGTACGCTGCCGGTCGATGGTGTCGAGCTCAAGGCGACCATCTCCAACGGTGTTGCCAAGATCGACAAGGCGGAGGCACGCACGCCGACGAGCCGCATCTGGCTGACCGGCATCGTGCCTTATGTCGGTCGTGGGCTCGCGCTCTCGGGTGCGATCGAGGCCAAGGAGATCACCGCCTCTTCCTCGACGACGACAACCCCTGTTGCACCGGCGGTGCGGCCAACGGCATTCTTCGTCGGCGGCTCGTGGAGCGCACCGTTCATTTCGCCGCTGGTGGCGCCCGTTATCTCGTCGCCTACGGGCGACTGACCCCTGTCGCTTTAGAACAGGCTGCCCTGATTGCCGGGTTCCTTGACCTTGGCTGCTGGTCTGGCCACCGGCTTTGGCTTGGCCTCGCCGCTTGCCGCAATCGCGCTGCCGCTGGTGGCGATCGCATTGGTCGTGCCGTCGGCGAATTCGATCGACAGCGCCGCACCCGCGGCCACTTCGGAGGCGCGCTTGAGCACCGTGCCGTCGGCATCGCGAACAAGCGCGAAGCCGCGTGCCAGCACCGCCTTGTGCGACAGCGTCGCCATCAGCCGGTCCGCCTGTGACAGGCTCGTCCGCGCGCGTTCGAGCCTACGCCCGACCGCAAGCACGGCGCGGCGTTCCAGCGCCGTGAGCTGCTGGCCAAATGCCTCCTGGCGGCGGACCAGTGGTTCCGGCGACAGCCGGCCTTTGGTGCGGTCGAACCGGATGCGCTTTTCGCGCACCATCGCTCGCAACGCTGCATCGGCGCGCAGCATGTCACGGTCGAGATGGCGGCGGGTTTCGCTGATGCGGCGCGCCAACGTCGCCGGCGACAGGCGCACCGCCGACAGCCGGGCGCGCTTGCGCTCGGTGGTGACGGTCAGCGCCCGGCCGAGCCGGCTTGTCGCCTCGTCGAAGCGGCGGCGGGGTAGCGCCAGCAACTGGTCCGGAGTGGGCAAGGCGCGTGCGGCTGCGCGAACAGCCTGGCTGCGCCGGTCGATCATGCGCGATACCGCGCCGCGCAGCCGTGCGCCGAGATTGGCGAGCACGGCCTCGAGTTCGGCTTTGACAGGCACGGCAAGCTCGGCGGCACCCGTCGGCGTCGGCGCCCGCCTGTCGGCGGCGAGGTCGATCAGCGTCCAGTCGGTTTCGTGGCCGACGGCCGAGATGACCGGGATGTGCGAAGCGGCAACGGCGCGGACAAGCCCTTCGTCGTTGAAGCCCCAGAGGTCTTCGAGGCTGCCGCCGCCGCGCGCCACGATCAAAAGGTCGGGGCGCCTGATCGCACCGAGCTCGGACAGTTCGTTGAAGCCGTTGACCGCAGCGGCCACTTCCGCACCCGACGTCTCGCCCTGAACCCGCACCGGCCAGACCAGAACATGCAGCGGGAAGCGGTCCTTGATGCGGTGGATGATGTCGCGGATGACCGCACCGGTCGGCGAGGTGACGACGCCGATCACCAGCGGCATGAACGGCAACAGCTGCTTGCGACGGTCGTCGAACAGGCCCTCGGCGGCCAGCCTGCGCTTGCGCTCTTCCAGCAGCGCCATCAGCGCGCCGGCGCCGGCGGGCTCGAGATTGTCGATGACGATCTGGTATTTCGACGAGCCGGGATAGGTGGTCAGCCTGCCGGTGGCGATCACCTCCATCCCTTCCTCGGGACGGAATTTCAGCCGGCTCATCGTGCCTTTCCACACCACCGCTTCGATGCGTGAACGATCGTCCTTCAGCGAGAAATAGGCATGGCCCGACGAATGCGGGCCGCGATAACCCGAGATTTCGCCGCGCACGCGCACATTGCCGAAGGCGTCCTCGACGGTGCGCTTCAGCGCGCCGGAAATCTCGCTGACGGTGTATTCGGCAGCATTGGTGCGTGATTCGGTAGCAAGTTCGTTCATCGCGCGATTGAGGGCCGCGTGGCCTTCCTCGTCAAGCTTTGCCGGTCAATCGCAGCCTACCATCCCGGCATGATGTGGCTCGGCTTGAGCCGCCGGCCACGCGCGGCGGCAAGGGCAGCGAAATCGAACGTGCCGCTCTCCTCGGTCAGCGGCACAGAGATGTTGTCGAGGCTCTCCGAGATATGCCGCGCAAGCGCATCGACGATCTCGGGCCGGCTGGAATGGCCGCGCAGGATTCCGATCTTGCAGTCGGGCAGGGCGCCGAAGCCGTCGGCTTCGCCAAGCACGCGCATGCCCGGCCGCAGCGCGCATTCGGGCAGCACTGATACGGCGAGGCCAGCCAGAACGGCGGCGGTGATGACATTGGCCGACCAACTGGTGAACAGCACGCGGTACTCGCGGCCGCTGGCCTGGAGCAGGTCCGTCGCCATCTGCCGCCACTGGCAGGTCGGGCGGCCGAAAGCCATCGGCAGGATCGTCTCCTCATGCACCATATGGCTGGCCGACGAGACCCACAGCAGCGGTTCGTTGCGCACGATCTCGCTCGGCCGGGTGTCCACGCACTCGGTCACAAGTGCGATGTCGAGATTGCCGCGGCGAATCTGGTCGGCGAGATTGACGGTGGGCTCGCACAGTACCGACAGCTCGACGCGCGGGTTGGAGCGCGAGAAGCGCGCCATGATCTCGGGCAGGAAACGGTCGGCATAATCGTCCGGCACACCGATGCGGACCGTGCCCTCCAGCGCCTTGTCGTCGAAGGCAGCCAGCGTCTCGCGGTTGAGGTGCAGCAGCCGCCTGGCATAGGTGAGCAGGCGCTCGCCTTCCTCGGTCAGCTTGTTCATGCGCCCTTCCTTTTCGAAGAGCGCCTTGCCGATGCGGTCCTCGAGACGGCGCATCTGCATCGACACAGCTGACTGCGTGCGATGCACTTCGTCGGCGGCGCGCGTGAAGCTGCCGGTGTCGACGATGGAGATGAAGGTGTGGAGCTGGTCAAGATCGAGAGGAGCGGCCATCGACGTTTCCATCATGAACATTGATGGTAAAGATTAGAAACATTCGTTGGATTAATCAATACGGCGATGGCAATCTCGCATTGTCCACATGAGGCATGTGAATCGGAACCGGGGCGGCGGCTGAAGGAGCGTCGACCGGAACGGGACCCGTTTGTCCCTGATCTGAGAGGAGATCGTCATGACCACGCTCGACCATTCCACTGAGACGACGCATTCCGCGACGCGGCCGGTGAATGCGATGCGTATCGTCAACTACACCGCCGATCTCTTCCGTGCCTGGAAAAATCGCCGCGCCTTCTATCGCCTCGGCGAATTGAGCGACACCGAACTCGCCGATGTCGGCCTGACCCGCGGCGACCTGTGCGTGGCTGTCGACCTGCCGTTCGCCTCCGATCCGACCGTGCGTCTTCGCTCGATCAGGCAGGCGCGCAGCGAGAACATCGAAGTGATGGCGCGTCGCGTCGCATAGCCGAAATCTGCTTTCGCAGGCTCCCCACTCCCAGCCGGTCCCCGCCGGCCTCGCCTGCACGCTGCCCGGTCCTCCCAGGACCGGGCTTTTTCGTATTTTGGGACGCTCCTCCGGCATCCAGATCAGATTTGTGCCGCCCTTCTAAGCTGTCGCGGCAAGCAGGAGGCTGCCGACGACGGCGACGTTGATGATGAAGGCCGAGCGCAAGGCTTGTCTTTCCATGCCCGAATAGCGCCAGAAATTGAGCGCCATCAGTGACGCGGCGATGGTGAACAGGATCAGCGCCACGGCCGCGTAGGGGCGCATGACGCCCATTGCCAGGCACAGGCCGGCAACGATCTCGACGACCGAACCCAGGGCAAGCAGACCTTGCGCCGCAGGCAGGCCCTTGTCTGCGAGCATGCCTGAGACCATGCGGAAATTCCAGAAATGCTCAGTGCCGGCGCAGACGAAGACGCCGCCCAACAGAATGAAGCCGAGGCTTGCGACCATTATCGCCACCTCAGTTCGCCGACCACGCCGCCAGTTCGTAGCCGTCGGGATCGGTAAAGTGGAAGCGCCGCCCGCCGGGGAATTCGAACACGGGCTTGACGATCCTGGCGCCGGCGGCCTCCAGTCGGCTTTGGGTTGCGGCGAGATCGTCGGCATAGAGGATGACCAGCGGCCCGCCCGACCTGACCGGACCGCCTGTCGTCAGTCCCCCGGTCAGGCGGCCGTCGGTAAACTCGCAATAGGTCGGACCGTAGTCGGTGAAGCTCCAGCCGAAGGCCTTGCCGTAGAACTCACGCGACCGCGCAATGTCGCTGACGTTGAACTCGATGTTGTCGATCCGGCGATCGTTTCCGCTCGTGCCCATGGCAATTCTCCTGCGTTTCGTGGGATCGCCGCCGATAGCTGACGGGGCGGCGGGAATCTTGAACGAAACGGCCAGTTGGCCCCAGTCAACCAGTGATCTGGCGCACGAAGCTCCCGGCGGTCATGCCGCACAGCGCCTGGATTTCGCGGCCGAGATGCGCCTGGTCGGCATAGCCGGCCTCATAGGCAAGGCCTGCCATGGCCTGCTTGCCTTGCGCGCGCACCAGGGACAGGAAGTTCTGGAAACGCAGGATGCGGTCGAGCGTCTTCGGTCCATAGCCGAAATAGTCGTGGCTGCGCCGTCTCAGCGTGCGCTCGCTGATGTCAAGCCGTTCCACCAGCAACGAAATCCTGCCGCCGATTTCATCCGATCCCGATGCCATTGCCGCAAAGATCGCGCCTGCGCCCTGCGCCGGGCGCTCCAGGTCCGGCAACTGCTTGAGCAGCTGTTGCTGCAGCACGGCAGCCTGCCGTTCGATGGTTGGCGCCTCGCCGATTCGCAGACACAGCTCTCGGGCTACACCAGGATTCCAGACGTCGGCGAGATCGACCGCCTGGCCGACGATTGCGCTCATCGGTGTGCGCAACCAGCGCAGCGCCGCGCCTGGCCGGAAGCGGATGCCGAGCACCGTCGTTCCGCCATGCAACTCGGGACTGGCGGCAACGATGTCGGGCCCGACCACCATCAGCCGTCCGTCTTTCCACAACAGGTCGACGCAGCCGTCCGGAACGACCGCGACCGGGCCGACATGATCGTCAGGGATGGCGTTGGTCCATACGCATTGGAAATGCGCGTCGAGGTCCGGCATCGGAGCCTGCTCGTCATAATGCCCGAGGCAATTGGCGAGCACCGGCACCGTCGACCTGTTCACGCTGCTACAAGCTGAAGCCTCAGGCGAGGTTCGCATCGACCGTCAGGCCTTAGCTCAGCGATACCTGTCCATGCCCTTGCTGAACTGCTCGAAGATCGACTCGACGCCCTTCTGGTAGTCGTCGCGCTGCTGGCTGCCGGTTTCGAACATCTTGCCGAACAGGTCGTCATAGGGATTGCGCGGCCGGCCGCTCGGATTGGCCTGCGGCTGCGGCTGTCGCGCCTGTGGTTGCGGGTCCGGCTGGGCGCGGCCTCCGCCCAGCATCTCCTCGAAGATCTTGCCGAGCGGGTTGTCGCCATAGGGGCTCTGCTGCGGCGCCTGCTGGCGCGGCGATGGTTGCGGCTGACCCAGGCCGCCGCCGAACATGTCTTTCAGCACCTTGCCGAACGGGTTGTCGAAGGGATCGGGCGCCTGGGTCTGCTGCGGCGCCTGGCGAGGCTGCTGCCCGCCGCCCATCATGCCGCCACCCTGCCTCATCATCTGCTCGATGATCTCGCCGAGCGGGTTGTTGCTGCCGCCCATGCCGCTCGCCGCCTGCATCTGCCCGGTCGACTGCTTGAACAGTCCGCCCATGATCATCGAGGCGATGACAGGCAGCATCTGCTTGAGCACTTCCTGGCCGATTCCGGTCGCCTGCGCCGCCTGGCCGGCGACCGCACGCGACAGCTCCTTGGAGCCGAACAGGTGACCGAGGATGCCGTTGCCTTCATCGACGCCCTGGGGCGAGAAGGCGCGGGATGCGTCCTCGAAATATTTGGCATGCTGGCCGCTCGCCATCGCCTGCAGGAAGGAACCCAAGCCATAGGGGTCGGAGGCATTGCGCTTCAGCCCCTGGCTGAATGCCGGCATCAGCGCTTCGATCGCCGATTGTGTCTGCTGCTGGCTCAGCCCGAACTGGCGCGACAGCGCCTCCATGCCGTTGCCGTTCTGGGCATTGGCCAGCATCTCGAACAGTGGCAGCATTTTTTCCTCCTCAGGAGCTTGAGCCGAGGAGAAACGTAGAGCGTTTCCAGCGCCTATTGAAGGGGTTATCGGAACCCCTAGTAGGCGTATTCCAGGAATGCAGGCTCGATCGAACCGCCCCAGCGCGTGTTGTAGGCGTTGAGCATTTCCTCCGCACTCGTCGTGCCACGCGCGATCACCTCGTCGAGCGTGTTGATGAAGCCGGATTCGTCGACACCTTCGCGGTTCTTGCGGCCGCGGTTGACCAGCCCCTGGCGCGACAGCGCCAGCACTTCACGGCCGATCTCACGCAAAGTGGCGTTGCGGAACGGTGCCGCAATGCCTTGCTCGGGCACGGCGTCGCGCATCGCCAGAACTTCGGCGTAGGTCCAGTTGCGGGTGAGTTCTTCGGCGGCATCGAGCGTTGCCGGATCGTAGAGAAGCCCGACCCAGAAAGCGGGAAGGGCGCAGATGCGGCGCCACGGGCCGCCATCGGCGCCGCGCATTTCGAGGAAGCGCTTGAGGCGCACGTCAGGGAACAAGGTCGACAGGTGGTTGGCCCAGTCGCCCATCGTCGGCATCCCCTGGGGGATCTCGTTGCGCGCCGCGCCATTCATGAACTGGCGGAAGGTGATGTGGGTCATGTCGCGGTACTGCTCGTCACGAATGACGAAATACATCGGCACGTCGAGCGCCCATTCGACATAGTCGGCAAAGCCGAACTCGGGCGAGAAGCAGAATTCGAGCAGGCCGGAGCGCTGATTGTCGGTGTCGCGCCAGATGTCGCCGCGCCAGCTCTGCATGCCGTTGGGACGGCCGTCGGTGAAGGGCGAGTTGGCGAACAGCGCCGTCGACAGCGGCTGCAGCTTGAGCGACACCTGCATCTTGCGACGCATGTCGGCTTCGCTCTCGAAGTCGAGATTCACCTGGATGGTGCAGGTCCGGTACATCATGTCGAGGCCCTTGGTGCCGACCTTCGGCATGTAGGCGGTCATGATGTCGTAGCGCGATTTCGGCATGCGCGGCGTTTCGGCCAGCGTCCATTTCGGGCTGCCGCCGAGGCCGAGGAAGCGGATGCCGAGCGGCTCGGCGATTTCGCGCAATTGCGCCAGATGGGCGTTGCCCTCGCGACAGGTCTGGTGGATCGTCTCCAGCGGCGCGCCGGAAAGCTCGAACTGTCCGCCCGGCTCGAGCGAGATCGCGCCCTGGCCGGTCGGCTCGACGAGGCCGATGATGCGCCCGGCATCGATGATCGGATCCCAGCCAAGCGTCTTCTGCATGCCTTCGAGCAGCGCGCGGATGCCGCGATCGCCGCCATAGGGAACCGGTGCGTTGCCGTCGATATAGAACGGGAATTTCTCGTGCTCGGTGCCGATCCGCCACTTGTCGCGCGGCTTGTTGCCGGCTGCGAGATAGTCGACGAGTTCGTCCATCCCCTCGATAGGCCGGAAATCGGTGGTGTCGCGCGCCATGTATGCTTCTCCTGAAGGCGGAAGGACCGCGGGCGCTTGATGGACGATCCAGCGCTCGCCGATCAAGCGAAAAATCCTGAGCCTTCGTCAACAGGAATTGATCGTTTCGGGTGGCGATAGTGAAATGTTGATGCTTGGAATTATCCGGTTGCGGACTGCACGTCCCAAATCAGCGGTTTTCGCGACCGGTTTGGGCTAACGCTGATTTCACCAGCGTCGCCGCTGCTTCCCCGGCCGTTTCCATATAGGAGGCGTCGCGGTTGAGCAGGACGACGGCAAAACAGCCGTCCAGCAACAGAATGATCTGGCGCGCCAAAAGCTCCGGCGAGCGGACGCCCTCGGCGGCGAAGGCGCTGGCCAGCCAGACCTCGACGCGCTTCTTGTGCGCGATCCCGGTCTTGATCGCCGGGTGTCCGGGCATGTCGGCCAGTTCTGCCGCCGTGCGCAGATAGCCGCAGCCCTTCCATCTGGGATGCCGCGCGGCCTCGGCGAGGTTTTGGAAGATCGCCCGAATCTTCTGATCGATCCCGCCCTCGGCCTCGCTGAACCAGCGCTGGAACAGCGCCAGATTGGGCTGGTCGCGGCCGTCGAGATAGGCAGCGATCAACTCGTCCTTGCTCTGGAAGTGATAATAGAGCGTGCGCTTGGTGAGGCCCGACTTCTCGGCCACGGCATCGACGCTGACGGCACGGATGCCCTCGCCATAAAACAGCTTCGATGCGGCATCGACGATGCGCTCGCGCGTTGGCTTCCCTGAGGTCCTCATCATGAAAGTATACCGACTAGTGAGTGTAATTGGAAAGACGAATTCGCTAGTGCTGAAGGGCGGAAAGCGAGGTCCACCATGTCGATTGCGGTTTTGGTGAGTGAGCCCAGAGCGATCGAGGTCGTCTGCGCCGATGGCGTCGTGCTGCGTGGCCACATCTGGCCGCACGCGCGAGGCGACAAGGCCGGGACCGTCATCGTCAATCCGGCGACCGGCGTGCTTGCCAGCTACTATCATCGCTATGCCATGTTTCTCGCCGGTCGCGGCTTCGACGTCGTCACCTATGACTATCGCGGCATCGGTGCTTCGCGCATGACGCGCCTGCGCGGTTGCGGCCATCGCTGGCGCGACTGGGGCGAACGCGATTTCGAAGCGGTGCTGCGTCTGGCCAGGCGCCTCGATCCAGGCGCGCCCTTGATGGTGGTTGGGCACAGCATCGGTGGCGCCTTGCCGGGTCTGGCCGAGTCCGCAACCGGCATCACCCGCATGCTCACCGTTGGTGCGCAATATGCCTATTGGCGCGACTATGCCGCCGCCCACCGCCCGAGGCTGTTTCTCAAATGGCATGTGGCCATGCCCGTCATCACGGCCCTCTGCGGTTACTTCCCTGGCAAGCGGCTCGGCTGGCTGGAAGATCTGCCCAAAGGGGTCGCCAACGAGTGGAGCTTTCGTGGTGCGCGCATCGAACTGAGTCACCCCGAGGCGGAACGAGGCGATGTCCTCCGTCGCTTTGCTTCGATTTCCGCGCCCATCCTGGCCGTTGGCCTTACCGACGACGAGATAGGCACGCCGCAGGCCATCAGACGTGCGCTCGGCTATTACACCGGGGCGAAGCCGACCCAGCTACTGCTGTCGCCTGGAGATTTCGATCGGCCGGCGATCGGCCATTTCGGCCTGTTCCACAGCCGCCACGCGCCTGATTTCTGGCTCGACACGCTTTTGTGGCTGCGCGACGGCATCAACCCATGGCCGGGCAAGGTTCTCTGACGACTACCAGTCACCGATCGTTGCCTGGATGACGGCAAGGGCCGCCACCGCCGCCGTGTCGGCGCGCAGGATGCGCGGCCCCAGCGGAATGGCCGTGACAAAGGGCAAAGCGCGCAGCATGCGGCGCTCGTCGTCGGAGAAGCCGCCCTCCGGCCCGACCAGCAGGGCGAGCTTGCGTTCCTTGATGGCCTGCAAGGCAGCCGTCGGATTGTTGGTCGAGGCGTCCTCGTCGCAGAAGATCAGCCGCCGTTCCTTGTCCCAGCCTGAGAGCAGCTGCTCCAGCTTCACCGCCTCGCGCACCTCGGGTATGGCCAGGATGCCACATTGTTCGGCGGCTTCCACGGCGTTCGCCCGCAGGCGGTCGATGCCTGGCTTCATCTGCGTGTGCTGGGTGATGACGGGCACCATCGTGCCGGCGCCCATCTCGACGGCCTTCTGCACGAGATAATCGAGCCGGCCGACCTTGAGCGGCGCAAAGCAGTAGACCAGGTCGGGATGCACTGGCTGCGGCCGCTGGATCTCGAGAACCTCGAGCCGCACCGCCTTCTTGGTCTTGCCGGCTATCCGTGCCGACCACTCGCCGTCGCGGCCATTGAACAGCAATACCTCAGCGCCTTCGCCGAGGCGAAGCACATGGGCAAGATAGTGGCTCTGCTGCGGATCGGCGTCGAAGGCCGCGCCGGAAGCGAGGTCATCAGCCACGAACAGCCGTTGCATCTTGTAGTTTGCGCGCATGGCCGAGCAATGCGGCAGGCGGCGGCTAGGGTCAAGGGACAGCTTCTGCCGAAAGCCGCTCGGCGCTCGGGTGCCATTCCGGGGAATAACCCTGGCGCAGCACCTCCAGCGTCGTCGCCGGCGTGACGATGCACATGTCGGTGTCGGCAATCTCGTCGAAGCCGAGTGCCGCATCGTAGCCGCCAAAGCTCCAGCGCAGCGCCTTGCCGCCGCGCACGGCATAGTCTGAAGCGCCGTCCGAAAACATCGCCCCGTCGGGCAACAGGTGCAGCCCATGCCGGTCCAGCTCGACCGGCTGGCCACCCGAAGCCAGCCGCTCCCGGTGAAGTCGCCCATCCATCTCGCCGACCTTCGGATCGTCGGTGCCAAAGGCGCTGGAATAGGCTGCGGCAAAGGCCTTGGCGCGCTGGCGCCGGCAATAGAAGCAGGGCCTGTGCCCGGCGGCCAGCGCCGTCACCTCGTCGAGAAAGAACAGCTCGGTCCAGCCGGTCTTGCCGCCGGGACGATTGCGCCCCATCGGCACCCGGCGCGCGTTCTTGAAGTCGAGCGCGCAGGTGAGCCATGCCTTGGTCGCCCAGCGCCGGCTGAGCAAGCTCCTTGTTTCGGGGTCGTGGATGATGCCGCGATTGCCGGTGAACATGCCGCGCTCCGGCGTGGCGTGGATCTCGCCGAAAGGGTCGATGCGGTTCTGCAGTGGCATAGCCGATCCTTCTTGGCTGCGTGGCAAGCCGCATGATAGGGCTCGCCGCAACTTTGTCACCGCCGGAAAGGCCGAGATGCGCGTCCTCGTTGTCCAGAATTATGCAGGCACCGGCCTTGGTCAGGTTGGCGATGCCCTTGCCGAAGTCGAGGCCACGATCGACCAATGCAACGCCCATCTTGGCGATGCCTTGCCCGCGAACGCCGACGGCCATGACGCGATGATCATGCTCGGCGGCGGCCAGAATGCCCGTGACGATGCGCATTCGCCTTATTTTCCCGAACTGCTCGAACTGGCGCGCGACTTCGTCGAACGGGACAAGGCCGTGCTCGGCATCTGCCTCGGCGGCCAACTCCTGGCGCGTGCCTTCGGCGGTCACAACCGGATCGGCGGCTCGACCGAATTCGGCTGGCACGGCATTACCTTGACCGACGAGGCCCAGGACGATCTCGTCTTCAGCGACCTGCCCCTGCGTTTCCCGATCTTCCAGTGGCACGACGACACCTTCACCTTGCCGGAGGATGCGGTGCGGCTCGCCGGCAGTTCGGTCACCGGCAACCAGGCTTTCCGCATCGGTCGCGCCGGTTATGGCATCCAGTTCCATTTCGAGGCCGACCGGTCGCTGGTGCGTGAATGGAACGAGGCTTTTGCCGAGACCATCGCCAGCCGCCACCCCGACTGGCCCGAACGGCACGAGGTCGAAGCCGCCCGCGACGGCCCCGAAGCCGATGCGGTCGGCCTGACGCTGGCCCGCGCCTGGGTCGCCGCCATCTGACGGCGGCAACGCCGGTCCAGTGACATTTTTGGCACGTCGGACAAAAACCGCTGTGCATAGTCATATGCCTGCTGGATTGTGCCCGGAAGCCTTTCTAAAGACAGCCCGGCGCCAGCTGGCGATGGTATCGCGAATGAACCATCTCCGAGTGCAGCGCGACACAAGCCCGATACAGAACCACCCTAGAAGCACGGCCGTGATGCTGCGCGACTGCGGTGAAGCATAAACTTTTCGGAAACTTATTCGTAACTCCGTTCGTGCAGGATGCAGGAAGCTCAACCTGAGATGACTCCCTTGAAAGCAGCGCTTCTGTCCTTCGCCATGCTGTCGGCAATCGTGCTCGGCGGCTTCGGGATTTATGCCGCGGATGCCGCGGCCGACCATCATGCGGTCGACGGCTACGGCGTCACCGCAGCCGCCCGCTAAGTCAGGCCATTCGCACTGACATCAGTCGTTTTTCCGAGCCGTCGATGACGAGCGCGGTCAACACGCCTGAGTGGAACACGCCGGTGTCGACATTGACACGGTTGGCCAGCACTTCGGGCTCCGCCTGCGGTGTGTGCCCGTGCACGACGACCTTCGGGTGCAGCCCGGGATGACGCAGGAATTCGTTGCGGATCCAGATGAGGTCCTCTGGATCCTGCCGATCCAAGGCGACACCAGGGCGAATGCCGGCGTGGCAGAAGAAGAAATCGCCGAACGACGCCGACCGGGGCAGGGCGCGCAGGAAGCGTTGGTGGCCGTCCGGCACAGCCGCCGCCAGTTCGCGATGGCCTCGCGCGAGCGAGGAGGCGTAGTCGACATGCAGATCCACGCCATATGACCGGGCGGTGTCGCGACCACCATGGCAGGCGAACAGGCCGGCCGGGTCCGGCTCGGTGAGGAAATCGAGGAAGCCGACGTCGTGATTTCCTGCCAGCACGATGTTGCGCGGGTCGCGCTCAACAGCTGCCATCAGGAACCCGATCACGCCAGCGCTGTCTGGCCCACGGTCAACGAGGTCACCGAGATGGACGATGCGCCAGTCCGCCGGCTTGTCGCGCGCGATCTCGCCGGCAATGCGCTCATGCATGTCGCGCAGCAGGTCGAGATGGCCGTGAATGTCGCCGATGGCGTAGATGCGGATACCGTCCGGGCCGCGGGCGTCGAGGTAATGTATTCCAGTCACGACTTTCTGCTCGTTTCGGTGCTGTCGGTGCGCTGACGGAGCCTGAGCCGTGAGATGCGCTGCCAGTCGCCGCTGCGCTCGGCCTCGGCCATGGCACGCTCCAGATAGGTGATGTGGTCCATCGCCGCCTTGCGCGCCGCAGCGGGATCGCCAGCGACGACCGCGCGATGGATCGCCTTGTGCTGCTCGAGCAGCACGTCGCGCGTGCCGCTGACGGTGAACACCACCAGGCGGTTGGTGAACACGCCATCCGACAGCAGCCTGTAGCACGAGCGCAATGTGTGCAGCAGGATGATGTTGTGGGCGCATTCGCCGACAGCATGATGGAACTCGACGTCGATCGCGCCTTCTTCCGCCGGGTCGGCGCGCCTATGCGCCGCCTCCATCCGCGCCACGATGCCGTCGAGCAAGGCGAGGTCCTCCGCCGTCGCCCGCTGCGCCGCATATTCGGCGGCCAGCCCCTCGATCTCGCGGCGATATTCGAGATAGTCGGCTGCTGCCTTGCGGTGGTTGACGATCAGCTCCATGACAGGCTTGGAAAACACTTCGCCGATCACGTCGGCGACATAGGTGCCGCCGCCATGACGCGTCACCATCAGCCCGCGCGCTTCGAGCGTCTTCAGCGCATCGCGCAGGATCGGCCTGGAAACGTCGAACTGCTTGGCCATCTCGCGCTCGCCCGGCAGCCTGTCGCCGGCGCGCAGCACACCTTCGAGGATCAGGCTTTCGATCTGCTGCACCACCTCGTCAGCCGTGCGCGAATGCTCGATCCTGGAAAAAATGTCGCTCAATGCTGCTGTCCGGAAGCTCTGTCCTGTCCGCGAGGATAGGAGCGCGCCCCCCGACTGGTCAAATTATTTATCCAGTCCAGCGGTTCCCAGCTTGGTGCCCTGTGAGGCACAGTATCAGCTACCCCTGAAGTTGGCGTTTGCCACTGGCGGCAAACTTACCTAGAGGCAGGAGGTCTGGCATCAAGGGAGCCTGAAGTGACAGCCGAGCCGTCATCACTGGAGTTCCTGCCGCGTTCGACCGGCAGCGTCCTGGGCTTTCCGGCCCATGAGGGGCGTCCCGGTGCGCTTGGCGAGGTCCATTCGCGGCCGCATCCACTTGTCGAAAGCCCGCGCGTGCTGGTCCAGTTGTCCTTCATGACCGAGGGCGGATCCGCTGTCGACCATGCCGTGCTGTCTGAGCTGTCCCGGCGCCTCGGCATCGCCGCACCCGACCGCCAGGCGCGCCACCACGCCATGAAGTGGGGGCAGGGCACGTTGCGCTGGGAGCGCCACACCGAGTTCTCGACCTATCTGTGGGAAGGTCCGCTCGACGAAGGCGACCGCTCACACGAAGAGTCGCCCTTCGGCAACGGTTTCAGCCCGCCCGGCACGGTCATCTCGGGCATCCGGCTGGAGATCCGCAAGTGGACGCCGGCCAACGGAAAGCTGATCGCCACCTTCGATCCGACCAGCCTGTGCTACTCGCTTGTCGAAGGAGGCGCCGCCGGCATCGTCACCGATTTCCGCCAGGACGGCGACGGCATGACCCGCATCCTCATCCTCGACCGTGGCCTGACGCCGGCGCGGACCGGTGCGCTGTCGCAGCGCCTGATCGACATCGAGACCTACCGCACGCTGGCGATGCTCGGCCTGCCGATGGCGCTGTCGCTGTCCGGCCGCGTCCGTCGCATCGAGGACCGGCTTGCCCAGGCAACCCGCGAAATGAAGGCGACCGAGACGCGCGACAGCCAGGCGCTGCTCGCCGACCTCACCGAACTCGCCGCCGAGCTCGAGGCGGATGCCGCTTCGAGCCTCTACCGCTTCGGCGCCAGCAAGGCCTATGACGGCATCGTCCGCGAGCGCCTCGAAGCGCTCGAGGAGGAGGTCGTCACCGGCTACGACACCTGGGCCGGTTTCCTCAAGCGCCGCGTCGCACCCGCCATGCGCACCTGCCGTTCGGTCGAGGAGCGCCAGGCCAACCTGTCGCGTAAGCTCACCCGCGCCACCACACTCTTGCGCACCTGGGTCGATGTCGAGGTCGAGAAGCAGAATCGCGACCTGCTGGCCTCGATGAACAACCGCGCCCGCCTGCAACTGCGCCTGCAGCAGACGGTCGAGGGTCTGTCGGTCGCCGCCGTCTCCTATTATGTCGTCGGCCTCGTCGGCTACATCGCCAAGGGCGCCTCGGCCATCGACCACGCCTTTGCGCCGGAAATCGTTACGGCCGCGGCTGTGCCGCTCGCCGTCCTGCTCGTCTGGTGGGGTGTCCGTCGCGTCCGCCGCGCCCACAGCGAATCCAAGCTGCACGCGGGCGAGTAGCCGCGCCCGGCGGCAAGCGCCCAGAGCCATAGCGGAAGGTAAGGCCAGCGGCAGATTGACGCTGCGAACGCCGCGCGCCTGCGCCTCCCGGCTAACGACTTTCTTCCGATTTGCATGCATCGGCACCAACTGGTAAAAGCTTTTTACCAGTTGTCGACCGAGGTGACCGATGTCCGGCATATTGATGCCCAAGCCCGATGCGGCAACGCTTGCCCGCCGCGCCGAGATCGTCGCCGACATGCGCATCATTGTGCCGGGCGAGGGTGTGGTCGAGACGATCAACGAGATGCGCGCCTTCGAAAGCGACGGGCTGACCGCCTACCGCCAATTGCCGCTGGTCGTGGTGCTGCCAGAGACGGTCGCCCAGGTGTCGCGCCTGCTCAAATACTGCAACGAGCGCAACATCCGCGTCGTGCCGCGCGGTTCCGGCACCTCGCTGTCGGGCGGCGCGCTGCCGCTGGAAGACGCGGTTCTGCTGGTGATGAGCCGCTTCAACCGCATCCTCGAGATCGACTATCCCAACCGCACCGTCACAGCCCAACCCGGTGTCACCAATCTCGGCATCACCACATCAGTGGAACTCGACGGCTTCTACTACGCCCCCGATCCATCGTCGCAGATCGCCTGTTCCATCGGTGGCAATGTCGCCGAGAATTCGGGCGGCGTGCACTGCCTGAAATACGGGCTTACCGCCAACAATGTGCTCGGCATCGAGATGGTGCTGATGAACGGCGAGGTCGTGCGCCTCGGCGGCAAGCATCTTGACGCCGAGGGCTACGACCTGCTCGGCGTCATGACCGGTTCGGAGGGACTGCTCGGCGTCGTCACCGAGGTCACCGTCCGCATCCTCAAGAAGCCCGAGACGGCACGCGCGCTGCTGATCGGTTTTCCCTCAAGCGAAGAGGGCGGCCAATGCGTCGCCGACATCATCGGCGCCGGCATCATCCCCGGCGGCATGGAAATGATGGATGGCCCGGCAATCCGCGCCGCCGAAGATTTTGTTCATGCCGGCTATCCGCTCGAATCCGAGGCGCTTTTGATCGTCGAACTGGACGGACCCGCCGTCGAGGTCGACCACCTGATCGGCCTGGTCGAGGCGATCGCCAACCGCAACGGCGCCACCACCTGCCGCATCTCGCAGTCGGAGCAGGAGCGGCTGACCTTCTGGGCCGGTCGCAAGGCGGCATTCCCCGCTGTCGGCCGCATTTCGCCCGACTATTACTGCATGGACGGCACCATCCCGCGCAAGGAACTGCCGCGCGTGCTGGCCGGCATGCGCGAGCTGTCCGAGCAATATGGCCTCGGCGTCGCCAACGTCTTTCACGCCGGCGACGGCAATCTGCACCCGCTGATTCTCTACGATGCCAACAAGCCGGGCGAGCTCGAAAAGGCCGAGGCCTTCGGCGCCGACATCCTTCGCCTCTGCGTCAAGGTCGGCGGCGTGCTGACCGGCGAGCATGGCGTCGGCGTCGAAAAGCGCGACTTGATGCCGGAGATGTTCAACGACATCGACCTCGACCAGCAGATGCGGGTCAAATGCGCCTTCGACCCCAACCACCTGCTCAACCCGGGAAAGGTGTTCCCGCAGCTGCGCCGCTGCGCCGAGCTTGGCCGCATGCATGTCCACCGCGGGCAGGTGGCCTTTCCCGACATTCCGAGGTTCTGATGCTTTTGAAGCAGGCGACCCTCGAAGGCATCAGGCGCGGCGACATCACACTCGCCTTCCGCCGTTGGCAGAAGCCTACCGTCAAGGCTGGCACCGGCTTGCGCACGGCGATCGGCGTCGTCCGCATCGGCGCGGTCGAGCATGTTGACGAAGCGACCATCTCCGACGGCCACGCCCGCGCCGCCGGCTACGCCGATCGTGCTGCCCTGATCGACGACCTGCGCGCTGATGGCACCCTCTATCGCATCGCCTTTGACGGCATCGAGCCGGACAACAGGCTGGCGCTGCGCAAGGCGGCCGACCTCAGCGATGCCGACTGGCACGCACTCGCTGCCCGCTTCGCCAAATGGGACAGCACTTTACCAGGCTATTTCCCCTCGATCCTCCGCCTCATCGGCCAATGCCCCGAGGTGGCAGCCGCCACTCTTGCCGAACGCCTCGGCGTCGAGAAGCTGAAATTCAAGCAGGACGTGCGCAAGCTCAAGGAACTCGGCCTGACCGAGAGCCTCGACATCGGCTACCGCCTGTCCCCGCGTGGCGCGGCAACCCTCGAAAAGCTTCGGGAGCATCGGTTGTGATCGCGGTGAGGGCTTTTCCAGCATGGCTTCCTCGCCCCTCTGGGGAGAGGTGCCGAGCGCAGCGAGGCGGAGAGGGGCGATGACGCACGCGACCCGTCGCCGACTAGACGAGACAAATCGCCGTGCTCGTGCCCTCAGGCATGGCGACAACATGGCCGAGGCGTTGCTATGGGACGAGCTCAAGGCCAAGCGCCTGGGCGGCCACAACTTTGTTCGCCAGATGCCGCTGGGGCCGTACTTCGCCGACTTCGCCTGTCGAACCGCAAAGCTCGTCGTAGAACTAGACGGTTCGCAGCACACAGACAGCGATTACCATCGCCAGCGTGATGAGTTCATGCGAGGGCAGGGCTATTCGGTTCTGCGCTTCTCCAGCGCGGTTGCGGTGAAGGCAAGGGCGAGCGTCTGCTCAACGATCCTTGCAGCCCTTGCCGGACAGCTGAATGAGGGCGTTGCGGTAGCGGATCTCAGGTTCGTCCTGGCGCGACCGGAAGCGGAAGACGTTCTATGATCGGATCCCTCTCCGCCTCGCTGCGCTCGGCACCTCTCCCCAAAGGGGCGAGGAAGCCAAGACTTGCAGCGTCGCCAGTTTCGACGCCGGTTCATGCTGTCGAGCCGATACGTGGCGCGACATTGCAGTGTCTAGTTTCCTCGCCCCTCTGGGGAGAGGTGCCGAGCGCAGCGAGGCGGAGAGGGGCGACACGCACACCATGACCACCTTCACCCCCGCCACAGCAGCCGACATCCTTTCCGCCGTCCAATGGGCCGCCGCCGAAGAGGCGCCGCTCGAAATCGTTGGCCATGGCTCCAAGCGGGCCATCGGCCGGCCGCAGCAGGCCGAGCACACTTTGGATCTCTCGAAGCTTACCGGCGTCACGCTCTACGAGCCGGCCGAACTGGTGCTGTCGGCTAGGGCGGGCACGCCGCTGGCCGAGATCGAGAAGCTGCTCGCCGACAACGGCCAGCGCTTCGATTTCGAGCCCATGGACTATGGTCCGCTGCTGGGCCAGGTGCCGGGACGGGGCACCATCGGTGGCGTGCTGGCAGCCAATCTCGCCGGGCCGCGCCGGCTCAAGGCGGGGGCTGCCCGCGACCATATTCTCGGTATCCACGCCGTCTCAGGACGCGGCGAGGCCTTCAAGTCGGGTGGCCGCGTGGTCAAGAACGTCACCGGCTACGATCTGTCCAAGGCCATGGCCGGCTCCTGGGGCACGCTGGCGGTCGCGACCGACGTTACCTTCAAGGTGCTGCCTGCGGCCGAGACCGAGACCACGCTGATTGTTCGTGGCCTGCTCGACGACAACGCCGCTGCCGCCATGTCGATCGCCATGGGCTCCAGTGCCGAGGTTTCGTCTGCGGCGCACTTGCCCGAGCGCATGGCGGCACGCGTGCTTGATGGCAAGCTCGGCGGCGACCCGGCAACCTTGTTGCGGGTCGAGGGTTTCGGCCCTTCGGTTGCCTATCGCCTCGGCCAGCTCAGGCAGATGCTCGGCAATGCCGGCCCACTGGAGGAGGTCGCAGAGGATGCCTCGCGCGCACTCTGGCGTGATGTCCGCGATGTCAGGCCCTTCGTCGACGGCAGCGACAAACCTGTCTGGCGCGTCTCGATGCCGCCCGCCAACGCCCACCACATGGTGCTGGCGCTGCGCATGCAGGCGGCGTGTGATGCCTTCTATGACTGGCAGGGCGGCCTCGTCTGGCTCAGCATGGAAGGCGAGCCGGAGGCGGATCTGCTGCGCGGCCTGATCAGGCAGTTCGGCGGCGGTCATGCCACTTTGGTCCGTGCCACGCCCGCCTGGCGCGCCTCCGTGGCAGTCTTCGAGCCACAGCCGGCGGCGCTGGCGGCACTCTCAGCCCGCCTCAAGGCCGAGTTCGACCCGAAGGCGATCCTCAATCCGGGCCGCATGGTGCATTCCCCAGACTCTGCTAGCTTGGCGGCTGCCACAGAGGGAGCCATGCCATGAGCGATCCACAGCCCAACTTCACCCCGCGCCAGACCGACCGCTGGCTCGATCCGGGCCCGACCAATGTCCAGGTCATCTACATCCTCTATCTTGCCGGCCTGGTCATCGGCATCAGCGGCATCGTCGGCATCGTCCTGGCCTACATGAACCGGGGCAAGGCAGGCGGTTTTGTCGAGAGCCACTACACCTGGCTGATCCGCACCTTCTGGATCGGCCTGCTCTATGCGCTCGTATCCTTCGTGCTGATGATGGTCTTCATCGGCTTCATCCTGATGTTTGCGGTCGCCGTCTGGTTCATCGTCCGCTGCATCATGGGACTGCAGGCGCTGGGACGCGGCGAGCCGATCAAGAACCCCGAAAGCTGGCTGATCTAGCCAATTGAGAAGAGTGCGATAACGCCGTGCAGACCAATTTCACCGCAGCCCAGCTTGCCGATCCGCATGTCCAGGAATCGGAAAAGATCCTGCGCAAATGCGTGCATTGCGGCTTCTGCACGGCGACCTGCCCGACCTACGTCACCCTGGGCAACGAGTTGGACAGCCCGCGGGGAAGAATCTACCTGATCAAGGACATGCTGGAGAATGGGCGCGCGGCCGACAAGGAGATCGTCACCCATATCGACCGTTGCCTGTCCTGCCTTGCCTGCATGACCACATGCCCCTCCGGCGTGAACTACATGCATCTTGTCGACCACGCCCGCGCCCATATCGAAAAGACCTACAGGCGCCCGCTGGCCAACCGGCTGACGCGGTCACTGCTGGCGTTCGTACTGCCGCATCGCGGCCGCTTCCGCGCAGCACTCAGGCTGGCTAAGCTCGGCCGGCCCTTCGCCGGTGCCTTCGACAAAGTGGCGGCGCTGAAACCCGTGGCCGCCATGCTCCGCCTCGCGCCTGCCGTGGTGCCGGCGACGTCGGCGCTGGAAAAACCGGGTGTGCACGCGCCGAAGACGACAAGGCGCGGACGCGTCGCCATCCTCACCGGCTGCGCCCAACCGGTGCTCGAACCCGGCATCAACGAGGCGACAGTATCGCTGCTCAACCGGCTCGGCATCGAGGTCGTGGTGCCCAGGGGCGAGGGCTGCTGCGGCGCGCTCGTCCATCACATGGGCCGCGAGCAGGCAGCGCTCGATCAGGCCAGGCAGAATGTCGATGCCTGGACCCGCGAGATCGAGAATGGCGGGCTCGACGCCATCGTCATCACCGCCTCCGGCTGCGGCACCACGATCAAGGACTACGGCTTCATGCTCCGCCTCGATCCGGCCTATGCCGACAAGGCGGCGCGGGTGTCGGCACTGGCCAAGGACATCACCGAATATCTTGTTACCCTCGATCTGCCCGAACCGGCCCGCAAACCCGGCCTGACGGTCGCCTATCATTCGGCCTGCTCGATGCAGCACGGCCAGAAGATCACCCGCCAGCCGAAGGATTTGCTTGCCCGCGCAGGCTTCGTCGTCAAGGAACCGCGCGAAGGCCACCTGTGCTGCGGCTCGGCCGGCACCTACAACATCATGCAGCCGGAGATCTCGGCAAAGCTGCGCGAGCGCAAGGTCAGGAACATCGAGGCAACGGGGGCGGCGCTCGTCGCCACCGGCAATATCGGCTGCATCACCCAGATCGCCTCCGCCGCGAGCATGCCCGTCGTCCACACGGTGAAGCTGCTCGACTGGGCCTATGGCGGCGAAAAGCCCGCCGGGCTGCCCGAGCCGAGCCTGGCAGCGGCTGGGTGAGCACCGGGCTCGAGTGAGCAGTGGCCGGCCCGCCACGCAGGAAATCGAAGCCATTACCTCTGAGGTCATTGAAGCTGCGCGCCGCTCTGGCATTTTCCTCGTCATGCGAACGGCGCCCTGCCGGACAATTCAGAGGAACTGGAAATGAGCGTCACTTACATCATCGGCTTCAACGTCCGCCCCGAACAGCGCAGCCGCTATCTCAAGCTGATCAATGGCGTGCTCGACGCCATGCGCCATGAGCCGATGTTCGTCAGCGCGACGCTGCACCGCGACCCGGCCGACGAAAACCGGTTCCTGCTGCACGAAACATGGGCCGATCATCAGGATGTGCTGGATGTGCAGCTCAATCGGCCCTATCGCGAGGAGTGGCACGCGGCACTGGACGAACTACTGGCGGCGCCGCGCGACATCTCGATGTGGCAGCCGATGCGCAGCGACTACAACCAGAGTTGACCAGACCAGGCGTCGCCCGGGATTGAACTCAGCGGGTGGAACATGCGAATGCTCCGTGCGTTGCAGCAGATCGAAATCGCATTGGAAGCTTCTATGTCGACATTCACCCGCCGCCGATTGCTGGCCTTGGCCGCAACCGGCGCAGCTTCGGCCGTGCTTTCGGCCTGTTCGACCACGAGCAGCCAGCGGGCGGCATCGGTGCCGGCTTTCCCTGCCGCGCCGCCGCCGCCGACAATGCGCAACGACCCGTCATTCGCCGACCCCGAGATGATGTACGCGCCGGTCAACGACAACGGCTATGACATTCCGGGCGTGCCGTTCAAGAAGATCGATCCGCGCTACTACCGCCAGGTCGTCACCGATCCGACCGGCGAAGCGCCGGGAACGGTGGTCATCGATACGGCCGGCCATTTCCTCTATGTCGTCGCCGACAATGGCGAGGCGATCCGCTACGGCGTCGGCCTTGGCCGTGCCGGTTTCGAATGGGCCGGCCGCGGCGTCATCGAATGGAAGCAGACCTGGCCGCGCTGGTTCCCGCCGAACGAGATGATCGACCGCCAGCCCGAGCTGGAAAAGTACCGCGCCCGCCAGATCCCCGGCAAGAACGAGTGGGAAGGCGGCATGCAGCCAGGCGTGCAGAACCCGCTCGGCGCGCGCGCGCTCTACATCTTCCAGGATGGCAAGGACACGCTCTATCGCCTGCACGGCTCGCCTGAATGGGCATCGATCGGCAAGTCGGTATCGTCGGGCTGCGTCCGCCTGATCAACCAGGACGTCATCGACCTCTACGGCCGCGTGCCTGACGGTACGCCGATCGTCGTCACCAATGGGCTGCAGATGGTCGCCAATCCGGTGGCGCAGCAGCCGATCCAGCAGGACAGCTGGCGGCTCTAGCGCCCGCAGGGTGGGGGCGCCGGCCTGAGCCGGCACACACCCTATTCGGCGGCCAGCGTTGCCTCGGCGGTTCCGAACGTGGCGCGATAGACGGCGCGCTGGCGGTTGAGCGCCACCATGGTGTTGCGCAGCAGGATCGCCACCGTCACCGGCCCGACGCCGCCCGGCACCGGCGTGATCCACGACGCTACTTCCTTGACACTTTCGGTGTCGACGTCGCCGACGATGCGGCTCGAACCATCGGGCAGCGTCTCGGCATTGATGCCGATGTCGATGACTGCGGCCCCGGGCTTCACCATGTCGGCCTTGATCAGCCTGGGCTTGCCGACGGCAACAAACAGCGCGTCGGCGCGGCGCGCGTGGGCCGCCAGCGAGCGTGTCATGTGATGGCACACGGTCACAGTGGCGCCTTCGCTCATCAACAGGAAGGCGATCGGCTTGCCGACGATCTCCGAGTGCCCGACGACCACCACCTCGAGGCCCTTGAGGTCGAGTCCGGTGGCCTTCAGCAGTTCTACAGAGGCAGCGGCCGTGCAGGGCGCCAGGTCGAGCTGGTTGTAGACGATGTTGCCGATCGAAGCCGGGTGCATGCCCTCGACGTCCTTCAGCGGATGCACCGCCGCCTGGATCGCCTTGATCGGGATGTGCGCCGGAACCGGCCGCTGGATGATGATGCCGGTGATGCGCGGGTCGGCGTTCATGCCATGGATCGCCGCTTCCAGCTCGCCTGCTGTCAGCTCTGCAGGAAACCGCCTTTCCTCGAAGTCGATGCCGGCCAACTCCGCCTTGGCGCGCTGGTTGCGGACATAGACGTCGACAGCGGCGACGTCGCCGACGGTGATCGAAACGAGCTTGGGGCGGAAACCCTCGTCTGTCGCCTGCTGCGCGGCGGCGCGGACTTCGGCGATGATGCGGGCGGCCACGGGGCCGCCTTTGAGATAGCGGTTGTCGTCGAGCGGCGGCATATGTCTTCCTTCGCAGGTCATCATCGGCTTGAAACGGGATACTTCGGCGCGCTCATGAAGGAAAGGGCCGGTCCGATCAATTTTTATCCATGTTAAACAATTTTTCCTGAAAAATGCATGAGATTCCGCCGCTGCCGCGCAAATGCGAAAAGGGCAGCCCGGTCTTCCGCCGAGCTGCCCTTTTGCATGGGAGCCTGGCCTTGCGACCGGCTCCGCCCCCGTAACTGGATGATTACCTGACGATAACAGTGGTGCCGACCGCGACGCGCTCGTAGAGATCCATGACGTCTTCGTTGCGCATGCGGATGCAGCCCGACGACACAGCCCCGCCGATCGTCCATGGCTGGTTGGTGCCGTGGATGCGGTAGAGCGTCGAGCCGAGATAGAGCGCGCGCGCGCCGAGCGGGTTTTCCGGGCCGCCGGTCATCATCGCCGGCAGCACGCGGCCCTTGGCGCGTTCGCGCGCGATCATCTCCGCCGGCGGCCGCCATTCCGGCCATTCGCGCTTCGACGTCACCTTGTGCGTGCCCGACCACTCGAAGCCCGGCTTGCCGGTGCCGACGCCGTAGCGCCGCGCCTGCCCGTCGGTCCCGACGAGATAGAGGAAGTTCTCCGTCGTATCGATGATGATGGTGCCGGCTTTCTCGGCACCGTCATAGGCGACAGTCTGCGGCAGGTAGATCGGGTTGATCTGCGGCTTGACGCTGCGCTTCTCCGGCGCGCGCAAGGCGGCCGTCTGCACGCCGTCGGGACGGACCTTCTGGCGCTGGGCGGCGCGGGGTGCCTCGCGCGGTGCCGCCGGCCTGACCTGGACCTGGGCGCGCTGCTGGCGCCGCTGCTGTCTGGGCATCACCTCGCCAGGATTGCGTCCGAGCTGCAGTACCCAGGGCGCCGACAGGTCGGGGCTCACCACGACAGGCGGCCGCTCGGCGTAGCGGTCATAGGCCAGTGCGGGCGAAACAAGCTCGGCCAGCATGGCGGCCGATGCCAGAAGGATCAGAGGTTTTCTCATGACGTGCTCTCAACTCGATCGTCAGTGGGGCAGGGCACGGCCCATTCCCTTTTCGGGGCCATGTTGTCCGGGCCTTCCCACCGAAACATGAATCGGGTTGCCTAAAATGCGAGATTGTCAGGAAAGCTTTCAGTGTGGTTACCGGCCGGTTCAGGAGTCTGGTAAACCACCGGTAAATCAGTGTGCGATTAGAGCGCCGCGCGTCCTCTTGGACGCGCAAAGGACGCTGTAGCACTCTGGTTGGTGCATGATTGTTTTCCGAGAATCGGCTGTCGATTTTCGGGGGCATGCACTGGACTGTTAACGAACGGAATAGACATGGACGAGAAAAAGACAGGCCTGATGGTCGGCGCGGATGGGGTGACACGCTGCTTCTGGCCGGGCACGCTGCCCGATTATCTGCACTACCATGACAATGAATGGGGCCGGCCGGTCGTCAACGACGTCAGGCTGTTCGAAAAGATCTGCCTCGAAGGGTTCCAGTCCGGCCTGTCCTGGCTGACCATCCTGCGCAAGCGCGAGAGCTTTCGCGAGGCCTTCTCCGGCTTCAACTTCGACACGGTCGCCGAGTACGGCGAAACCGACATCGAGCGGCTGCTTGGCAATCCCGGCATCGTCCGCCATCGCGGCAAGATCGTCTCGACCATCAACAATGCCAAACGGGCTCGCGAACTGGCCGATGAGGCCGGATCGCTCGCGGCGTGGTTCTGGAAGTTCGAGCCCGGCCCGGACGAGCGGCCCAAGGTCGTCGACTATCCCACGCTGATCGCCAACCCGACGACGCCCACCTCGACGCGCATTTCCAAGGAATTGAAGAAGCGCGGCTGGAGCTTCGTCGGCCCGACCACCGTCTATGCCTTCATGCAGGCGATGGGCATGGTCAACGATCATATCGAAGGCTGCATGTGCCGCGGCAAGATCGAAGCCGAGCGCAAGGCGTTCAAGCGGCCGGGGTAAGGGGGCACTGTTCCTTCTTCAAAAAGGGGGAAGGAACCTAACGCTCGTAACGGCCCTTGTAGCCGCTGCCGGCGATGTTCCAGACCAGCGACCGGCCGGAAACCGTCAGCACCAGACCGCCGAAACCGCGGTCGTCGGGTGTGTGGCGGCGCGACGCCGCACTCCGGCCGGCCGGGATGACCTCGACGGTCGCGCCGCGCTTGACCCAGCAGCCCTTGCCATATTGGTCGTTGGCGCCATAGGCGAGCATGAATTCGAAGCTTCCGTTCGGCCGGAGCAGCAGTTCGGAGCCGACCTCCATGACGCCGTTGAGATAGTAATGTCCGGCGAGCCTGGGGTCGCCGGGTGAACAGGCCGCAGCCGTTGCAAGACCTGCGGCAAGCGACAGCGCGCAGAGCGCTGCGGTTGAGACGATACGTGGCATGGCAGTGCCTTTCGGGACCGATAAGGGTCCTATGCGGAAAACATCATGCCGGCTGCGATGGCACCGACGGCGGTAAGCGCCGGATAGAGCACGAGCCCCACTGCAAGCAGCGTATCCCCGAACGACGACGCCCGCTTCGGGGCGGCTTGTTCGCGCCGCGCCGGCAGTGGCTGCGTTGCGGTCTTGTCGAGTTCTGCTGCAATCGTGGGCATGGTGTTCGTCCTGGCATTCAATGCTGCGCCTTGTCGCTTCAAGCTGTATCGGCACGATGTCGGTCAAATTGTGGAAATGTTTCGGCTTGCCGGCGGCAAGCCAACCGCTTGCCGCTCCATCCCATTTCGGTTACGACACGCCGCGCCGTGATCGCGGCCAAAATTTCTGGAAAACAGCGGAATTCTCGCCATGGCCGACAAATCGGAAAAGATGAAAGCGCGACTGCCGCGCGGCTTCGTCGACCGCAGCGCGGACGACATCCGGATCGTCGAGAAGATGATGGCCAGGATTCGCGAAGTCTACGAGCTCTACGGCTTCGAGCCGGTCGACCAGCCGCTGATCGAATACACCGACGCGCTTGGAAAATTCCTGCCCGACCAGGACCGCCCCAACGAAGGTGTCTTCTCCTTTCAGGACGACGACGAACAGTGGCTGTCGCTGCGCTATGACCTGACCGCGCCGATGGCGCGCTTCGTCGCCGAGAACTACGAGAAGTTGCCCAAGCCGTACCGCAGCTACCGCTCGGGCTGGGTGTTCCGCAACGAGAAGCCCGGCCCCGGCCGTTTCCGCCAGTTCATGCAGTTCGACGCCGACACCGTCGGCACACCAGGCGTCGCGGCCGATGCCGAGATGACGATGATGATGGCCGACGTGATGGAAGCGCTCGGCATCAAGCGCGGCGACTACGTCATCCGCGTCAACAACCGCAAGGTGCTCGACGGCGTGCTCGAGGCCATCGGTCTCGGCGGCGACGACAACGTCAATCGCCGCCTTACAGTGCTGCGCGCCATCGACAAGCTCGACAAGTTCGGCCCCGAAGGCGTGCGCCTGCTGCTCGGCAAGGGGCGCTGGGATGGTGGTGCGGAAGGCGAGGGCGACTTCACCAAGGGTGCTGGCCTGGATGAAGCGGCGATTGCTACCGTCATCGCCTTCACCGAGGCTGGATCTGCCGATGCGGCGACCACCGCCGAGAATTTGCGCGCCATCGTCGCCGGCAACGCCAGGGGCACCGAAGGCGTCGAGGAACTTGCACAGATCGGCGCTCTTGCCGCCGCAGCCGGCTATGACGACGGTCGCGTCAAGGTCGATCCTTCGGTCGTGCGCGGCCTTGAATATTACACCGGTCCGGTCTTCGAAGCCGAGTTGCTGGCCGAGATTCCCAATGACGATGGCCAAGTCGTGCGCTTCGGTTCCGTCGGCGGCGGCGGCCGCTACGATGGCCTCGTCTCGCGCTTCCGCAGTGAGCCGGTTCCGGCGACCGGCTTCTCCATCGGGGTGTCGCGGCTGATGACCGCGCTCAAGAATCTCGGCAAGCTCGGCACCTCTGATGTGGTCGCGCCCGTTGTCGTGCTGGTCATGGACAAGGACACCGAAAGCCTCGGCCGCTACCAGAAGATGGTCGCCGAGCTGCGTCGTGCCGGCGTGCGCGCCGAAATGTATCTCGGCGGCGCCGGCATGAAGGCGCAGATCAAATATGCCGACCGCAGGGGATCGGGCGTCGTGATCATTCAGGGCGGCGACGAGCGCGCCAAGGGTGAGGTCCAGATCAAGGACCTGATCGAGGGTGCGCGTTTGTCGGCCGAGATCACCGACAATGCCGAATGGCGCGCCGCGCGTCCGGCCCAGGTCACCGTGCCCGAGGCCGAACTGGTCGCCGAGGTGAAGAAGGTACTCGCCGCCCAGGCGGAAGAGCGGGCAAAGCAGTAAGGCCATGAACGCGCGTTATCCGGCGATTGCATCCGACATCCTGAAGCTCTTCGCCGCGCGCGGGGCCGATGCCGTCGATGTGCCGGTATTGCAGCCAGCCGACCCGTTTCTCGACATGGCCGGCGAAGACCTGCGCCGCCGTATCTTTCTGACCGAAAGCGAGACGGGTGCCGCACTTTGCCTGCGGCCGGAATTCACAATTCCGGTCTGCCTCGACCACATTCACACCCAATCCGGTACGCCGCGCCGCTATTCCTATCTCGGCGAGGTGTTTCGCCAGCGCCGCGAGGGTGGCAACGAGTTCTTCCAGGCCGGCGTCGAGGATCTCGGCGACAAGGACATCGCTGCGGCCGATGCGCGCTCGGTGGCCGACGCGCATGCGCTGCTGTCGCTATGCCTGCCGGGGCACGACTTGACCGTCACGCTTGGCGATCAGGCGATCTTCGAGGCGGTTCTTGCAGCGCTCGGCCTGCCGCGTGGTTGGCGCATGCGTCTTGCCCGCGCCTTCGGCTCGGCCGAGCTTCTGGCTGCCGCCCTCGGCGATCTCGCAGCGCCCACCCGCATCTCGGCCCTTGCTGAGCCCGCAGCATCGCTCGTCGCCGATGCCGATCACGATGCGCTTGCCGCCCACATCGCCGCCGGCATGGAGCAGGCCGGTCTTTCGCCTTCCGCCGGCCGCACGCCCAACGATATTGCCCGCCGCCTGATCGAAAAGGCCGAACTGCGCAGCGTGCGGCTGTCGAGCGATGCCTTCGAAGCGCTCGAACGCTTCCTTGCCATTGACGTGGCGCTTGATGAGGCGCCGGCAGCGCTCAAGGAGTTCGCTGCAGGTGCCGGCCTGACTTTGGGGGCTGCGCTCGACAATTTCGCCGCCCGCGCCAAGGCGATCTCAGGTCACGGTCTCGCCACCGGCTCCGTCCGTTACGACGCCGCCTTCGGCCGTCCGCTCGATTATTACACCGGCCTGGTGTTCGAGATATCAGGTCCCGAAGCCGACCGGCCGCTGGCCGGCGGCGGCCGTTACGACCGCCTGCTGACCTTGCTCGGCGCCGGCAAGCCCATTCCCGGCGTCGGCTTCTCCGTCTGGCTCGACCGTATCGAAGCCTTGAGGGAGGCGCGCTGATGGCCATTTCGATCGCACTTCCTTCCAAGGGCCGGCTCAAGGAGCAGGCGCTCGAGGTGCTGGCCAAGGCCGGCTTCACCGTCAACTTGCCCGACGACGATCGTCGTTATCGCGCCACCATCGAAGGCCGCGCCGACATTGAAATCGCCTTCCTGTCGGCGTCGGAGATCTCGGGCGAGATCGGCCAGGGCAATGTCGACCTCGGCATCACGGGCGAGGACCTGATCCGCGAGAACCTTGCCGACTGGGAGCGCAAGGCAGCGATCACGGCGTGCCTCGGCTTCGGCCATGCCGATGTCGTCGTTGCCGTGCCCGACATGTGGCTCGACGTCGACACCATGGCCGACCTCGATGATGTCGCCGCCGATTTCCGCCAGCGCCATGGCCGCCGCCTGCGCATCGCCACCAAATACTGGCGGCTGACGCAACAATTCTTCTCCCAGATGCACGGCATCCAGGTCTACCGCATCGTCGAGAGCCTCGGCGCCACCGAAGGTGCTCCGGCAGCGGGTTCCGCCGATGTCATCGTCGACATCACCTCGACCGGCTCGACGCTGCGCGCCAACCATCTGAAGATCCTGTCGGACGGCGTCATCCTGCGTTCGCAGGCCTGCCTCGTGCAGTCGCTGAAGGCGCGCAATGCTGCCGACGAGGCGACGCTTGCCGCGTTCAATGCCGCAGTAGCGGCTGCAGTCCGCTGACGATCCGCGCCAGCTCCAGGCACTCATTGTGCCGCGGGCTGTTGCGGCGCCAGGCAAGACAGATGCGCCGCTCCGGCACCGGCTCGGCGAAGGGCACGATCTTCAGGTCGCGCTGGTCGCCCGCCGGGCCCGCCGCCATCTCCGGTATCAGCGTCACGCCGAGGCCATGCGCCACCATCTGCAGCAGTGTCGTCAGGCTGGTCGCGCCATAATTGGCCATCGCCACCGGCTTGACGCTGCCGCACACGGCCAGAGCCTGTTCGCGCAGGCAGTGCCCTTCCTCGAGCAGCATCAGCCGTTCCAGCGCCGGGCTTTCCGGCGGCACCGGCGGTGCAACGAAGTCGGGGTCGTTGGCCGGCACCGCGAGATAGAAGCGATCTGAGAAAAGCTCCCGGGTGGTGAGCCCGGCATGATCCAGTGGCAGCGCTGCCACGAAGGCGTCGATACGCCCATTGAGCGCGTCCTCGACCAGCGCCCCGGTGATCGCCTCGCGCAGTTCCAGCCGGAGATTCGGATATTCGTCCTTCAGCGCCGGCAGAACGTGCGGCAGAAGATAGGGTGCGACAGTCGGAATGATGCCGAGCCGCATCCGCCCTTCCATCGCCAGCCGGCCGCGCCGCGCCGTTGCCTCGACCTCGCGGGTTTCGGTGAGAATCCTGTCGATGCGCGGCAGCAGTTCCAGCGCATCCTCGGTCAGGCGCACGGCCTTGCCGCCGCGTTCGAACAGCGTGCAGCCAAGCCGTTCCTCCATCTCGGCGATCTGCGTTGACAGCGCCGGCTGGCTCACGCCGGCATATTCGGCGGCGCGGCCGAAATGCAGCGTTTGCGCCAGCGCGGCGAAATATTCCATCTGTCGGATCGTGAGGCGGATCATAATCAAAAACTATCAAACTTCTTAGAAAAGGCAATTTGGCTTTATCGGAATCGCATCCTAGACTGGAACTATTCCAATCAAGGCGGTATACAGTATTCAGTTTCCCGCCTAAAACGGTCTAGCAAGTTCTATCCAGAGGGAGGGCGCAAGCCATGACGTTATCGACGATCTTCAGGAGCGCCGGGGTGCCCGTGCCCGACCCTGCCATGGCCGCATCGGCCTGACCGCTTCTGGCCCGGCGTTGCCTCGATCGCAGGCTGCCCGAAGGCCGCAAACCAACCACGCAAAGACGTTCGGAAAGAGATCAACATGGATACCAAGACCGAGACGAGCGCGGGCAAGTGCCCTGTCGCCCACAAGCCCACCGGCACCGGCAATCGTGACTGGTGGCCGAACATGCTGGACCTCAGCGTCCTGCACCAGCACTCCGCCCTGTCCGATCCGATGGGCGAAGCCTTCGACTATGCCAAGGAATTCGAAAGCCTCGACCTCGACGCGGTGATCAAGGATCTGACCGCGCTGATGACGGATTCGCAAGACTGGTGGCCGGCCGACTTCGGCCACTACGGCCCACTCTTCATCCGCATGGCCTGGCACAGCGCCGGCACCTACCGCATCGGCGATGGCCGCGGCGGCGCTGGTGCGGGCCAGCAGCGTTTTGCTCCGCTCAACAGCTGGCCTGACAACGTCAACCTCGACAAGGCCCGCCGCCTTTTGTGGCCGATCAAGCAGAAATATGGCCGCAAGATCTCCTGGGCTGACCTGATGATCCTGACCGGCAACGTCGCGCTGGAGACGATGGGCTTCAAGACCTTCGGTTTCGCCGGCGGCCGCGCCGACGTCTGGGAGCCGGAGCAGGACATCTATTGGGGCAAGGAAGGCAAGTGGCTGGCCGACGAACGCTACAGCGGCGACCGCGAGCTCGAAGGACCGCTGGCCGCCGTGCAGATGGGTCTGATCTACGTCAATCCGGAAGGCCCGAACGGCAATCCCGATCCGCTGGCAGCGGCCCGCGACATCCGCGACACCTTCGCCCGCATGGCCATGAACGACGAGGAAACCGTCGCCCTGATCGCCGGTGGTCACACCTTCGGCAAGACCCATGGCGCCGGCGACGCCGCCAATGTCGGCGTCGAGCCTGAAGCTGCCGATCTCGAGCTGCAGGGGCTTGGCTGGCACAACAGCTTCGGCACCGGCAAGGGCGGCGACGCCATCGGTTCGGGGCTCGAAGTGACCTGGACGACGACGCCGACCAAGTGGACGAACAACTTCTTCTGGAACCTGTTCGGCTACGAATGGGAGCTGACCAAGAGCCCGGCCGGCGCGCACCAGTGGACGCCCAAGCACAATATGGGTGCCGGCACCGTGCCGGATGCGCATGACAAGTCCAAGCGCCATGCGCCGGCGATGCTGACCACCGACCTCGCGCTGCGCTTCGATCCCGAATACGAGAAGATCTCGCGTCGCTTCCTGGAAAACCCGGACCAGTTTGCCGATGCCTTCGCCCGCGCCTGGTTCAAGCTCACCCATCGCGACATGGGCCCGCTTGCCCGCTATCGCGGCCCGCTGGTGCCCAAGGAAGAGCTGATCTGGCAGGACCCGATCCCGGCTGTCGATCACGTGCTGATCGACGATGCCGATGTCGCGGCCCTCAAGGCCAAGATCCTCGGTTCGGGGCTTTCAGTGTCGCAACTGGTCTCGACCGCCTGGGCTTCGGCCTCGACCTTCCGCGGTTCGGACATGCGCGGCGGCGCCAATGGCGCGCGCATCCGCCTTGCCCCGCAGAAGGACTGGGCCGTCAACCAGCCGGCGCAACTGGCCTCGGTGCTGGAGAAGCTTACGGCGATCCAGAACGAGTTCAACGCGGCGCAGGCGGGCAACAAGAAGGTGTCGCTCGCCGACCTGATCGTGCTCGGCGGTGCCGCTGCCGTCGAGAAGGCCGCCAAGGATGCCGGCAATGACGTCAAGGTGGCCTTTACGCCGGGCCGTATGGACGCCTCGCAGGAGCAGACCGACGTCGAGTCCTTCGCCCCGCTCGAACCCACCGCCGACGGCTTCCGCAACTACACCAGCGGCCGCCAGCGCCTGAGCGCCGAGGAGAACCTCGTCGACCGTGCGCAGTTGCTGAAGCTGACCGCACCGGAGCTGACCGTTCTGGTCGGTGGCCTGCGCGTGCTCGGCGCCAATACAGGCGATTCGGCCCACGGCGTCTTTACCGCCCGTCCCGGCACGCTCTCCAACGACTTCTTCGTCAACCTGCTCGACATGGGCACGGAGTGGAAGGCGACATCGGACGCCAAGGACGTGTTCGAGGGCCGCGACCGCAACAGCGGTGAAGCCAGGTGGACGGCGACCCGCGTCGATCTACTGTTCGGCTCGCACTCGCAGCTGCGCGCCCTGGCCGAGGTCTATGGCTCGACTGACGCCGGCGCGAAGTTCGCCCGGGACTTCGTCGCCGCATGGAACAAGGTGATGAACGCCGACCGCTTCGCATAAGAAGCCGGTCCGCTCGAACAAGGCAGGCGCGGAGCGATCCGCGCCTGTTTCATTTCCTGTTGCTCGTCTTTGCCGGAAGTTTTTGCCCCGACAAGGCTGGCTGGTGCTTGTGCATTCCGCCGCTGCTGTTTAGCTAGGCCTGATACGGGTCAACCGAAAGCGGAAAACCGAACATGCGACTTGGCGGACGACTGGCTGCGGCCATTGAAGTGCTCGACGATATCGAGAGGCGGCACAGGCCCGCCGCGGATGCACTGAAGGATTGGGGCCTGTCCCATCGCTTCGCCGGCGCCGGTGACCGCGCTGCGATCGGCAACATCGTCTATGACGCCTTGCGCCGCAAGCGCTCTGCCGGCTGGCTGGTCGGCGACGAGACCTCACGTGCGCTCGGCTTCGGCGCCCTGTTGCTCGAATGGGACCAGTCCGCCGAAGCACTCAACCAGACGCTCGACGGCGACAAGTTCGCACCCGAGCCGCTGAGTGCCAGCGAACTCGCGACGATTGCCAACCACAAGCTCAACGAGGCGCCCGACGCCGTCCGCGCCGATTGCCCCGATTGGTGTGCGCCGCTGCTCGAACGCGCCTTTGGCGCGGAGTGGGTCGCCGAGGGCGCTGCCCTTGCCGCGCGTCCGCCGCTCGACATCCGTGCCAACACGCTGAAGGCCGATCGCGACCGCGTCATCGCCGAGCTGGAAGGCACCCAGGCAGCACCAACCGCTCTTGCTCCGCACGGCGTTCGCATTCCGCCCATCGACGGCAGCGGCCGCCACCCCAATGTCCAGGCCGAACCGGCATTCCAGAAGGGTTGGTTCGAAATCCAGGACGAGGGCTCGCAGCTTGCCGCAGAACTGGCAGGCGCCTTGCCCGGCATGCAGGTTCTCGATTATTGCGCCGGTGCCGGTGGCAAGACGCTGGCGCTGTCGGCGGCGATGGAAAACCGCGGCCAGATATTCGCCCATGATTCCGAGAAGTCGCGGCTAGCGCCGATGTTCGACCGGCTGCGTCGCTCCGACAACCGCAATGTCCAGGTGGTGTCCAAGCCGTCCGAACTCTCGGCCCTGACCGGCCACATGGACCTCGTGCTGATCGACGCGCCCTGCACCGGCAGCGGCACCTGGCGCCGCCGGCCCGACGCCAAGTGGCGACTTACACAGCGCCAGCTTGACGTGCGCAAGGCCGAGCAGTCGGCTATTCTCGACACCGCCAGCGCCTATGTGAAGCCGGGCGGGCTCGTCGTCTACATCACCTGTTCGGTCTTCGACGAAGAGAATGCCGACCAGGTCGCAGCGTTCATCGAACGTAACGAACGCTTCAAAACCGTCGACCACCAGGCCCTCTGGTCGCAGCATTTTCCTGGTCGCAGTGATGCCGTACGCTTCGGGGAACAGGGCCTGTCGTTGACCCCGGCCCGCAGCGGCACCGACGGCTTCTATTTCGCCGCGATGCGTCGCGCCTGATCTCGGGTAGCACAGGTCGTTCTGCGCTGTGGCAGAGCGAAATGTGCAACCAGATCCGGCCTTTGGCGTTCTGCGCCTCGGGTACGCAGTGCAGGAGGTCGCATGAACAGATACGTCGCCTTGCTCGGTTTCATCGTCGTCGTCTTCGGCGGCGGCTTGCTCATAGGCTATCTGACGCTGCCGGGCGAATGGTATGCCGGGCTCGCCAAGCCGTTCTTCAATCCGCCAAACTGGATTTTCGGCCCGGTCTGGTCGGTGCTGTATGTCCTGATTGCGCTCGCCGGCTGGCGCGTCTGGTCCAGCGATCCTCATGGCGCTGCGATGCGCCTGTGGGTTGCTCAATTGGTGCTCAATTTCCTGTGGTCGCCGACCTTCTTCGGACTGCAGCAGATGGGCCTGGCCCTGCTGGTCATCCTGGCCTTGCTTGCCGCCATCCTCGGCTTCATGGCGACTGCGGCGAAATCGGACCGTGTCGCAGCCTGGCTGTTTGCGCCTTATGTCGCCTGGGTCGCCTTCGCCGCCTTGCTCAATGCTGCGCTTTGGTGGTTGAACTGATTTCAGTTTTGCACTGCAGCATTTCCGGTTGCCAGCTTTTGCCGGCTTTGCGATAAGCGAAGCCAAGAGGACATCCGATATGGCAGCCAAGATCGTACCCGCGGCCGACTATGACGAGCGCGTCAGGTCGTCCTTCGCGCGCCAGAGCGCGATGCGCACCATCGGCGCCGAACTGACGCTGGTCACTCCAGGCATCGTCGAGATCGAGATGCCTTATTCCGGAGAGCTGACCCAGCAGCATGGCTTCCTGCATGCCGGCGTTATTTCCACCGCTCTCGATTCCGCCTGCGGATACGCGGCCTTTTCGCTGATGCCCGAGAATTCGAGCGTGCTGACCATCGAGTTCAAGGTCAATCTGCTGGCACCCGGCAAGGGCGAGCGCTTCCTGTTCCGCGGCTCCGTCACCAAGCCGGGCCGCACCATCGTCGTCGCCGACGGTCAGGCCTATGCCATATCAGCCGACGGCGAGGCTAAGCTGATCGCCACCATGACCGGAACGATGATGGCCGTTGCCGGCCGCGACGGCATCGAGGGCTGAAACCGTGCCTGTTGCCCAATTCTCCGGCCGCAACGTCCTGTTCGTCATGGCCGTCGATGCCGAATATGGCCCGCATTTGCGCACGCTGTTCGAACCGCTGATGACCGGCGTCGGTCCGGTTGAATCAGGCATCGTTGTCGGCGCCGAATTGTCTCGGCTCGCTGCCTGCAACGGCCTGCCCGATCTCGTCGTCTGCCTTGGTTCGGCCGGCAGCCGCAAGCTGGAGCAGACCGAGGTCTACCAGGCGGTGTCGGTTGCCTATCGTGACATGGATGCCTCGGCGCTCGGCTTCGAGAAGGGCGCCACTCCTTTCCTCGATCTGCCGGCCACCCTGGCCTTGCCGCTGCGCATTCCCGGTGTCCGGGAGGCGACCCTCTCGACCGGTGGCACCATCATTTCGGGCAGCGCCTATGATGCGATCCCGGAGGACATGGTCGACATGGAGACTTTTGCCGTGCTGCGCGCCTGCCAGATGTTCGGCGTGCCGCTCATCGGCCTGCGCGGCATCTCCGACGGTGCAGCCGACATCGGCCATGTCGACGACTGGACCGAATATCTCCACGTCGTCGACGAGAAGCTGGCGCATGCCGTCAACCTGCTCGGCCGCGCCATTTCGAGCGGCGAGTTGAGACCTTAGGCAGCGCGCGGCAGGCCCTTGGCGTTGCCGAACAGGACACCCGCAAGCCGCACTTTGACGTCGCGGTCCCTGTTCACGTAAGTGATTTCACCGGCCTCGTGGTCGAGCGCCCAGCGGCCGGTCACCCCATTGTCCCAGTCGACGACATAGCCGCCCTCGGCGAGCGCCCATGTTCCCGTGCGTGTCTCGCCGTCGTCGAGCAGCATGTGCGCCACATCGCCGGTTTCGAAATAGACATAGGCCTCCTTGCCGTTGCGGTCGAGCACATGGGTCGTGCCTGAAATCAGCACCTTCAGGGCGGCCTGATCGAGAATTGCCATCGTCGTTTCCTCTTGCTATCCAGTTGGTCAAGGTTCTTGACGATATGCGCGATTGGAAAAATGGTCAAGCAGCTTGACGAAAATGCGGTGAAGCCGCTGCCCGACCATGTCGGCTGGCGCCTTTGGCAGGCGAGCCGCGCCTGGCAGGCCGAGTTCGCCGAGGCGATGCGCGCGGCCGGCCATGGCTGGTTCAGCGAAAGCCGCGCCGGCCTGCTCGGCCACATCGCGCGCCGCGGCACCAGGCAGGCAGCGCTCATCGAACGCGCTGGCATCTCCAAGCAGGCGGTGCAGCAACTGCTCGACGGGCTGGAGGCGGAGGGCGTCATCGAGCGCGCGCCCGATCTTGAGGACAAGCGCGGCAAGCTGGTTCTCTACACCGCAAAAGGCCTTGCCGCGCTCGACGACGGCGACGCCATCAAGCTCGACATCGAAAAGCGTTACCGGCAGCATCTGGGCGAGGGCGGCTTCGATGCCCTGATGGCAGCGTTGCGCGCTCTCGCTGAACCGCAAGTCCGGTGATAGGCTGGCCAGGCCGGGCATTGCACAGCGCACTTGTCACCCATGCAATCGAGCCCATTGCACAGACGTGATTCTTTCTTTAAACGCCCGCCATGAAGAACTCCGAGCACCCCGAAACCGTCCTCATCATCGACTTCGGCAGCCAGGTGACGCAGCTCATTGCGCGTCGCGTGCGAGAGGCCGGGGTCTATTCCGAGATCGTGCCCTTCCAGTCGGCCGCAGAGGCCTTCAAGCGGATCAACCCGAAGGCGGTGATCCTCTCGGGCAGCCCGCACTCCACCGTCGACATCGGCAGCCCCCGCGCCCCTGAAGCCGTCTTCTCCGCCGGTGTGCCTGTGCTTGGCATTTGCTACGGCGAGCAGACGATGTGTGCCCAGCTCGGCGGCAAGGTCGAGGCAGGCCACCACCGCGAGTTCGGCCGCGCCTTTCTCGAGATCCAGGACGACAGCCCGCTTTTCGAGGGCGTCTGGGCCAAGGGCACCCGTCACCAGGTGTGGATGAGCCACGGCGACCGCGTCACCGAGATCCCCGCAGGTTTCCGCGTCATCGGCACCTCGAATGGCGCGCCGTTTGCGGCCATTGCCGACGAGAGCCGCAATTTCTACGCCGTGCAGTTCCACCCCGAGGTCGTGCACACGCCCGACGGTGCCAAGCTGCTGCGCAATTTCGTGCACAAGATCGCCGGCATCGACAGCGACTGGACCATGCACGCCTATCGCGCGCATGCCGTCGAGGCGATCCGTAAGCAGGTCGGCGACAAGAAGGTCATCTGCGCCCTTTCGGGCGGCGTCGACTCGTCTGTCGCGGCCCTGCTGATCCACGAGGCCGTCGGCGACCAGCTGACCTGCATCCTTGTCGACCATGGCCTGATGCGCAAGAACGAGGCGGCCGATGTGGTCGCCATGTTCCGCGAGCACTACAATCTGCCGCTGATCCTCGTCGATGCCTCCGACCGCTTCATTTCGGCGCTCGAAGGCGAGTCCGATCCGGAAAAGAAGCGCAAGACCATCGGCCGGCTGTTCATCGAGGTGTTCGAGGAAGAGGCCAAGAAGCTCGGCGGGGCCGACTTCCTCGCCCAGGGCACGCTCTATCCCGACGTCATCGAGAGCGTCTCCTTCACCGGCGGTCCGTCGGTCACCATCAAGTCGCACCACAATGTCGGCGGTCTTCCCGACCGCATGAACATGAAGCTGGTCGAGCCGCTGCGCGAGCTGTTCAAGGACGAGGTCCGCGTGCTTGGCAAGGAGCTCGGCCTGCCCGACAGCTTCATCGGCCGCCATCCGTTCCCCGGACCGGGCCTCGCCATCCGCTGTCCCGGCGGCATCACCCGCGAAAAGCTCGAAATCCTGCGCGAGGCCGATGCGATCTATCTCGACGAGATCCGCAAGGCCGGCCTCTACGACGCGATCTGGCAGGCTTTTGCCGTGCTGCTGCCGGTCCAGACCGTCGGCGTCATGGGCGACGGCCGCACCTATGAGTTCGTCTGCGCACTGCGCGCCGTAACCTCCGTCGACGGCATGACCGCCGATTTCTACCACTACGACATGAACTTCCTCGGCCAGGCCGCCACCCGCATCATCAACGAGGTCCGCGGCATCAACCGTGTCGTTTACGACGTCACCTCGAAGCCGCCCGGCACGATCGAGTGGGAATGATTCAGGCCCATCCGGCCGTATCCAAAAGTACGCTACGCTGCGATCTAACTACCTGTAATAAAAGATAAATTCTGTTTAGGCCTGTCGAGGACAATCGGCAGGCAGCAGACGGACCTGTCGTGCGTTCTGACGGGCCTCCCCCATATTGCGCTCCGCGACTTTCGAAAGTACCGTCACAGGAAACGAGGGTCGTGACGGTACTTTTTGGCGAATAACTCATTGAATTAAAACAGATTTATTCGCCACGAGCCTCTGAAATACCCCTGACGGTACTTTCCGGAGGAAGTGCTCGCATGTTGACGGATGTTGCCCTTAAGTCATTGAGGCCAAAGCAAAAAATGTACAAGGTGGCGGACCGCGACGGCATGTACGTTCGCGTCATGCCTAGCGGCGCGATCTCATTTCGCCTGGATTACAGGATCAATGGTCGGCGCGAGACGGTCTATCTCGGCAGGTACGGCCGGGATGGTATTTCACTTGCCAAAGCGCGCGAGCTTTGTCTCGATGCCCGGCGGGCGGTTCGCGAGGGGCGGTCTCCTGCGCTGGAAAAGCAGCGCGATAAGCGGCGCCTGAAGGAGGCCAGGAGCTTCGGCGAGTTGGGCGTGAAGTGGCTTGAAGGAGCGCCTATGGCCGAGAGCACGCGCGCGATGCGCCGATCAATCTTCGAGCGCGATTTATTGCCTGTCTGGCGAAACCGCCTGCTCACAGAAATCACGCCTGACGATCTGCGTGCCCATTGCGCAAAGATTGTCCAGCGAGGGGCACCCGCGACCGCAATCCATGTGCGCGATATCCTGAAGCAGATTTATGGCTTTGCCATCCTGCACGGGGAGAAGGTCGCTAATCCCGCAGATGAAGTGGGGCCCGCGTCTATCGCGCATTTCGTGCCACGCGATCGTTCGCTGTCGCCGGCCGAAATCCGTGTGATGTTGAAGACCCTGGAGAAGATCGCAACCCTTCCGACCATTCGGTTGGGAATGAAGCTCTTTCTGTTGACCATGGTTCGAAAGAGCGAGCTTCAGGATGCGACCTGGGATGAGGTGGATTTCGGAAACGCAGTCTGGTCGATCCCGAAGGAGCGCATGAAGCGGTCCAAGGCGCACAATGTGTATCTGTCGCGTCAGATGCTCGACATCTTCATCGCGCTGAAGACCTGCGCCGGTAACTCTCGTTACGTGCTGCCTTCACGCTATGATGCCGATGCGCCAATGTCGCGGGCCACATTTAATCGGGTCACCTACCTTGTCGTCGAGCAGGCGAAGAAGGACGGTCTGCCCCTTGAGGCCTTCACCGTGCACGATCTGAGGCGGACGGGGTCGACGCTACTCAATGAACTGGGCTTCAACAGCGATTGGATCGAAAAATGCCTCGCACATGAAGATGGTCGCTCGTCACGAGGCGTCTACAATAAGGCCGAGTACGAACTGCAGCGCCGCCATATGATGCAGGAATGGTCTGATATGGTGGACGCCTGGATCGAAGGTCGGCGACATGCGGTTGTTCTCATCCCGCCCTCGCTGCCGATCTTTGAGCCTGATCCATCTCTTTGAACGCGCGGTGATCGGCGCCTATCGCCGGCACCGATGCACCAGATGCAGCAAATGCGCCGAAGTCTCGTGCCGACAGTTCCGGCAGCTCTGTGCAGGCGAAAGATTGACGGTCTCTTGCTTAAGAATGGACGTAATCTCGCTTTAAATTGGCCGGATACAAAGGACCGCGATGAAGTCGACGTGATTATCGAAGATCGGCGTGGCCGTTGGCATTCAAGGCGTTGGCAACGATAAAGCGGATGACTTTCGGGGGGCGACAGCTTCAGGAGGCGCCGCTCTCGCTGCTCTGGTCCACGTGAAGGGCCCGCTTTTCCCCGCGGAAAGCCACTAGACAGCAACACCGTAAGCCCTGGGTGCGGTCTTATGCGCGCCTTCAGAGTGTCCTGCTCCCGAGCGGTAGCGGTGTGGTTTCAAGTGAACGTTTTTCGTCCAACTGATCCCGTTCGGGAGCTGATTTCGATCTATGATACCGATCGGGATCAGCCTCCCCTTGAAACATCGATGGCATGTCGCTATGTTCCCGATCGGGAGCAAACATATGGCGAGTAAGAAACCTCAATCCACTCTGAGTGACAAAAGCGCTACGGAGCTTGCGAAGCTTGCTGGGCAGGTTGTCTCTCAAGACCTGGCGAAGCACGCTGCCGATATCAACGCGCCATTTCTAAGCGCGACAGATCTCGTCAAGGCGTTTTCGCGATTGGGGATTGCCAGCGACTTTGACAAGCATTTGCCAACTCTACCGCCCAAGATCGACCTCCAGATCCCGGATTTGCTGGAACCAGTTCAGGTCACGCTGCCACGCCCGTTTCCTGAGTCAACTAAAGACCTGGCGAAACACCTTGCTGATTTCACCGTTCCCAAAGATGCGCTCACAAACCTCGGGGAGGGATTGTTGCCATCGGACCATGGCCTCAAACTAAACGCAACAGATCTCGCCAAGGCGCTCTTGCAGTCTGAGGGTGCAGATACCCTGTTTGGGGGGGGCTCCGAAGTGGCGCCGAAGATCGACCTTCAGCTTCCGGACATGCCGCAAGGTGTACGGGTCTCCCTGCCGCATTCGGTTCAGGATTCGTATAAACAGCAGAATAGGGCGACGGGAGACGATAATGCGATCGCGTCGCGGGCTATTCGTGACACGGAAGCGGAAGGGTTGGAGGTGGTCTCTCCTTCAGATCTCGGACTGCTGGTGCGTCGCGCACGCGAAACCCGCCATCTATCGCAGCAGAGCTTCGCTGACCTGGCGGGTGTCGGGCGCAGGTTTCTGTCCGAGCTGGAAAACGGCAAGCCGACTCTCGAACTGGGCAAAGTTCTGAAGGTCGCCCGCACGGCCGGCATATCGCTCTTTGCTCGGCAGAGGTGACTGACGTGGATCTTCTTGCCCTTGATGTAAGGCTGGATGGTTTTGATGATCCTGTTGGCGTCTTCGTACGTGACGAAAGGGGTGCCGTCGCTTTCGGATACAACAGACGCTATCTCGCGAACCCCGATGCCGCCCCCTTATCTTTGTCTCTTCCGCTCGTTGGGGGGCCTTACCCCGATGTTGCCGCGCGGGCCTTTTTCGACAATCTCCTTCAGGAGCGAGACGGCGCGCTAACGGAAGTGATGGAGCGAGAGGGGCTTGCCCGAGACGACATCGCTGGCCTGCTGTTTCATCTCGGGAAGGACTGTGCAGGGGCTCTCTCTGTCCTCCCAATGGGATCGCCGCCTGCCAAGGTTCCGGGCGACTACGAACGGGACTATGTCCCTATACCACCAGACCGGCTCGCTGCGATTGTCGAGGCACTCCACAATCGCACGCGTTTGCCCACCGGAATGGAGGATCCATCTCCGCTGGCTGGTGTGCAAAGCAAGATCGCATTGACAGTTCTTCCGGACGGAAGGTTTGCCGAACCGAACCCGGGATCAGGTGCGCCAACAACGCACATTCTGAAGGTGCCGGATCAGGGGCATAAGCGTGATGCGCGGTATGAGGCAGAGGCGATGGATCTGTCGCGGAAATTGGGTATGGAGACGGCGGAAGCTACAGCGCTTCCGGTTGGGGGAATCGAAGCCCTTCTCGTCACCCGTTTCGACCGCGGGCGAGATAGGCTGGGCAGGGTCGTACGCCTGCATCAAGAGGATTTCGCCCAGGCTCTCGGGCTGCCTGCCTCGATGAAGTATGAGCGGCGAGGGAGGGAAGGCCGTCGTTTTGATGTTTCCGGCATTCGCAAGATACTTGAACAGACCGTTGACCCTGCCCGGGCCAAGGAAGCCTTCATTCAAGCCACGATATTTGATCTCTTGGTGGGTAATGCCGATGGCCATGCCAAGAATTTCGCTCTCCTTTACGAGCCGGGCGGCCGTGTCCGCCTGGCGCCGCGCTACGACATTCTGCCCACGCGACTGGACGACAGCCTGACTGACGAACTGCCTTACAGCATCGGTGAGGCAAAGACGCTCGACGAAGTTACGCCGAGCGCGCTCGACGCGTTTTTCCAAGCGCTAGGGATCGAAAACGCTGCGGGACGGAGGCGCCTGGCTCAGCGATACGCGAGAGATATTGCGTTTGCGCTGGCCAGCCATCTGAAGGCTCTCGAAAAAAATGAGAAGCGCTTCGCAGACTTGATTGCGTCCAACATCAGAGCTTTGCTCGGCGCTTTGGAGATAGAAATACCCGACGCGGCCAGGGAGCGGGATGCGTTTATCAGCAAGGCTGGTGGATGGCACATGAGTTGACGAGGACCGGGCCTGCGCCCCAGGCGATTGTGTCAACGAGCCTGCTCTGTCTATTTCGACGATCTAGGTCGCCGTTTGCTGAGGTCCGGCGCTGGTGTGCGCTGGATTGGAGTGGCTCTACGGGCTGCGAGCCAGGTGTGAACCTCACTGAGATCCCAGACCACGCATCTCGGTGTGAGGGCGAAGCGGCGGGGGAATTGCCCTCGCTGCTCCATTTCGTAGATGGTGCTGTCGGCCAGCGGTATGATCTGCCGCAGCTCCTTGCGTCGAATCGTCCGCTTGATCGCGAAATCCCTCTCCTGGGCCATCGATCTCTCCTTCGATTTTTCGTTGGAGGTGACTGAAGGCGATTGTGATCGAGAGGAGAAGGACCAAAATCAATGCGTCGTACAGGCGGCGGGAATCTCGCACATACAGGACTAGGTGGCGTCTCCGGACTGGAACAGCCGTCAACAGGCTGCGCCTGCGCTACGGATTCAGATGAGGCGTCCGCCGAGCCTTCGCAAACCCGCGATCTGTCGCGATAAAGCGCTGGAGCATCGGTACGATCAGACGGATGGGCTCGGTTGCCGACTGACCGCTCTCGCGGCTGAGGATGTCGGCATAAGTCTTGAGATCGCGATGCAGCGACGCTGGAAGCTCCAACGTTACCTTGACGGGCCTGTCGTCGGCGATGGGGTGTAGTTTCAGCTTGGTCATTGCGTTGCTCCATAGGGCTCCAGCACGAGATCACGCGTGACGATGACGCGTACCGGGAAACCCGGCCGGATGGTCAGCGTCGGCGCGACGGTGAGCTGCCTGCGAATTATCTGTTGGCCGGCATCGTTGATCGTATCCTGCGCTCCGTCGCGAATTGCGCGCAACAGCCGGTGCTCGTCGTTGATCGCCAACTCCGCGCCGGCGGCGAGCAGCGTGGAGAGACCGGCGGCCTTGGCCAGATCCCACCAGTGATAGTCCACCCCATCCTCGAGGCCGGCATAGCCTTGCGTATCGGCGCCCGGCAGACGCTCGAGAACTATGGAACGGCCACTCGGAAAAATGAGCCGGTTCCAGACAAGAAGTGCGCGGCGCTGACCGAATTGGACGTTGCTGTCATACTGCCCGATGATCCGGGTGCCCTGCGGCACGAGCAGGGCGCGGCCGGTTGGGCTGTCGTAAACGTTCTCCGTCACCTGCGCGGTGACCTGTCCAGGCAGATCGGACCTGATGCCAGTTATGAGTGCGGCCGGGATGACAGCGCCAGCCTGGAGGACGAAGGGCGATGCCGGTGGCATGACGCGGTCGCGCGCCACTGTATTTCTGTCGGCGGCGGCGTTGAGGAAAGCCAGTTGTTTGTCTTGCATGGTCTGTTGCCCAAGCTGGCCGCTCAGATCAAGGCCCGGAAAAGCCGCTTCCTGTTCGCCTCTCCCGACCGTCCCGGCTGATCCTCCCCGTGATTGGAAAAAGACTGTGCTCGTCCGTGCGGCCTCTTCCTCGGCGCGCCGGCGCTGTTCCGCCTCATCGACAGGCGGTGCCATGATCGTGGGTGGTACCACGGGCTGCCCCCTGTTCTGTGCATCGAGGATAGGCCGGCCGAGATCGCCGGGTAGCGCCGGCCCGAGGATCGGGCCGGCATAGTCGCGCGGCAAGCCGGCGAGACCGTCGGCGGGTTGCCGATTGGCGGTCGAGTAGAGCTCTTGGTCGTCGGCGCCGGGCACGCGCGTCTGAAGCGCATAAATCAGTGCACCGCCGATGCCGAGCAAGGCGACGACGCCGACGCCGACGATGACCTTTGGCGACAGGCGGGTGATGCGCGGTGTTTCGGCGCGAAGGCGCATCGGAGCGACATTGTCTGTCTCACTCATGACGAGGGCCTTCCATCAGTGCGCACAATCCTTACGGTCTGCTGCCGATCCCCGCCGCCAAGACGAAGTTCGGCTGCGCCGAACAGGCGATCGACGATCAGGACGTGTTGGTAGATGCGGCTGTTGGCGATCTGGGCTTCGCCGTCCGGCCCGATGATCAACAGTGGCGGCATCTCGCCCTGCACGATGCCGCGTGGAAACTCGACAAAGACGCGCCGGCCGTCATCATAGACAGCGACAGGCCGCCAAGGTGGATTGTCGCCCTTAAGCCCGTAGCGATAGTTCCGCGCTGCGACAGCCGGAATGAGTGGTGTTGCCGGAATGGCTTGGCGCTGTCCGGCTGGCTGCTTTGGATAGGCCCAGGCCACCGCCGGCATATATGGCTTTTCGCCGGAACGCAGCTCGATCATGTAGGTGCGCCGGTCGGTGGTGATGACCAGGTTGGTCGAGATGTCGGCGCGTGTAGGCTTTACCAGCACATGTGTACGCCGGGTGATCCCGCTACCGCTCTCGGTGTCTCCGATGATCCAGCGAGCGGTGTCACCGGCGGCGATCGGGCCTGCGCCGGTCAGACTCTCGCCGAGTTCGAGCGCGATGTTGGTGATCTGCCCGGGCGCGGCATAGACCTGGTAGAGGGCGCCTTCGCTCCAGGGATAGATCTGGATGGCATTGTAATAGCCTTCGCGGCGTGGCTGGACGCGCGCGGCGGCATTGGCATTCTCGACACGCGCTGTCGGGGTCAAGGCGGCACTACCGCCACGTGCCGGGGTCCAGGCAGGCGGGATATGGAGAGCCTTCTGTTTGACATCTGCCGCAGCCATGGGGATCGCAGGGAGGGGCGGCACGTCGGCGTCGTAGCTGATCACAGGCGGTTTGCTGGTGGCGCAGCCCGCGAGCATGGCGGAAAGCAAAAGGACTGGAGTTACGGATTTGCGGAAGGACGGGTTGCCGCCTCTGCGGATCGTCGGCCGGTTCATTGGCTCATCTCCTGTGACCAGTTGATGGCATTGACATAGATGCCGAGCGGATTGGCGCGGAGCCTTTCGGCATCGCGTGGCGGCTGGATCACGTTGGTCAGGATTGCAGTCCAGCGCTGGGTCGTGGAGAGCTTCCCGCTCTCGTAATGGCGTTCGGTCCAGGCGACGCGGAACGAATCTGGCGAGGCGCGGATCACCGAGGAGACTTCAACCGCGATTTGTTGCTTGCCGACCTTGGTGAATGGGTCGTTGGTGCGAGCATAGTCGTTGAGCGCCGCAGCACCGCGATCCGTGGTCCAGTCATAGGCACGCAGCCAATTCTGGCGGACGATGATCGGGTCCGCCGGGATCGAGCGGACCTGTTCGATGAAGCGGGCGAGATGCCATGCGATCTGCGGATCGGTTGGCCGATAGTCGGCGCTTGCCGGCACGACAGCTTGCGCCTGACCGAGATTGTCGACTTGCACGATCCAGGGCACGACGGTCCCGCGCGTCGACTGCCAGACGAGTGCCGCGGCGAACACGCCGGAAAGGATCAACGATCCAAACGCCATGTAGCGCCAATTCTTGGCCTGAACGCGGGCCGAGCCGATGCGTTCGTCCCAGACCTGCGCGGCCTTTTGATAGGGGGTCTCGGGTTGAGGTGTCTTGCCGTAATGCGCGGCGGGTCGCCTGAAGAGGTTCATGAACGATCACTTGTCTGAAGGTTGACGGAAGAGGCGGAGGCATGGCTGTCGCCGGAGCGGATGGCGTGGGCGGTTGTCTGGACAGCATGGCTCATGTGGCCGGACCGACGCATACGCTGCGCCCAGCCGGGCGCATGGATGGTGGAAGCTGGCGCAGCCTCAGCCGTGCCTCCGACCGAGCCCATGGTCGAGGAGCCGCCGGTCGCGCTGAAGCCGGCCTTGACGCCGTCGGCGAAGCTTGACCTGACGCTAGCGGCAGCCCTGCGAAGCGGCGATGTCGCCGCGTTGCCTGCGACATGTGCAACGCCCCCCAGTCCGGAGGCGCTACCGGCCGCGCCGGACTGACCGAGGGAGGCGAGCGAATAGGCAGATGACGCCGCGCCAGAAGCGAGTGCACCGCCACGGACGGCTGCCGCGCCAGCCGAGACGGCGGCAGCGCCGCCCTTGGCCGCAAGACCAGCAGCACCAGCAGCGGCCAGCGTCATACCACCTGCCGCAAGACCCGTGCCCACCGCCGCTCCGGCGCCAAGCTGGGGTCCACCGCTGACAAGCCCCGACGCAATGCCGGGACCGAAGATGCCGAGACCCAGCAGCGACAGGGCAGCGAGCACGACAGCCATCGCGTCGTCGATGCTCGGGGTCTGGCCGCCGAAACCTTGCGTGAACTGGCTGAACAATGTCGAGCCGATGCCGATGATCACGGCGAGCACCAGCACCTTGATGCCGGAGGAGACAACGTTTCCGAGCACACGTTCGGCCATGAAGGCCGTCTTGCCGAACAGTCCGAAGGGGATCAGCACGAAGCCGGCCAAGGTGGTCAGCTTGAATTCTATCAGTGTGACGAAGAGCTGAATCGCCAGAATGAAGAAGGCGAGGATGACGAGCGCCCAGGCGAAGAGCAGGCAGGCGATCTGGATGAAGTTCTCGAAGAATGCCACCCATCCCATCAAGTCGGAGATGGACGCAAGCAGCGTCCTGGCTGCATCGAGGCCGGTTTGTGCCACCTTGCCGGGGCGCATCAGGTCCGCCGTCGAGAACCCCGTGCCGGAGCCCTTGAGGCCGAGGCCCGCGAAACTGTCGAAGACGATGTTTGCGAGATTGTTCCAGTTGGAGATGAGATAGGCGAAGACGCCGACAAACAGTGTCTTCTTGACCAGCCGCGCCATGATGTCGTCGTCAGCGCCCCAGCTCCAGAACAGAGCTGCCAGCGTCACGTCAATGACGATCAGCGTGGTGGCGATGAAGGCGACTTCTCCGCCCAAAAGGCCAAACCCACTGTCGATGTAACGGGCGAAGACTCCGAGGAAGTTGTCGATAACGCCGGCGCCTCCCATGCTTCACCGCTCTTCCTGAATTCGCGGAGCAGGAGGCACGGGCGTGCGACCAAGGAACAGGTCGCGTGTTTCTGCCCAAACGCGCAGGCATTCGACGTCTTCAGCCGCCTTCAGTCCAAGCTGCTGGCACCGGCGCTGTCTCTCGTGCAGTTGATTGGCCTCGGGCCGTAGAACCAGCACCGGCGCCGTCGCGGGCACTGGTTGCTTCCGGGTCAGTTCAATCGCTGTCGCCGTGACGGCGACAGCGACGAACACGACTGCGCCGAGGCGCGCAAGCATCTTGCCATCCATCGATGTTCTCCTCTGGCCGTCAGTTGCCATTGTTGAACATGCGGGCATTGCCGGGCTCATAGCCGGAACCCGGGGTCAGGAAGCGGCGGCGCTGCTCCCGGCCCTGTTCGGCAGCGGCTGCACGTTCGGCGTCGGTGAGTGCCTGCGCCCGGCCATTGGCAGCGATGACTGCAGTGAGATCGGCGAGTTGCTGAGCCTGGAGCGCCAGTAGCTGGTTGCCGGCTTGTGTTGCCTGAAGCGCGCCGGCGGCATTCTGGCTCTGGCCGATCAGAGCCGACATCTGGGCACGATTGGTCTCGATGTTTTCCACTGCACCTGCCTGCACTCGCATGGCGTCCTGCAAGCCACCCACGGTGTTTTTCCAGCGTGTCCGCGCGTTGGCGACGAGCTCTTGATCGGAGGCCGACAAGGAGACGCTGCCATATTTCTGTTCGAACATCTGGTCGATCTGCTGCACGTCAAAGGCGATGTTCTGCGCCTGGCTGAGAAGCTGCTGCGTCTTCTGGACCGACTGCTGAAGCTGCTGGAGAGACGAGTACGGTAGGCTCGCCAGGTTCCTCGCCTGGTTGATGAGCATCTGCGCTTCATTCTGGAGACTTTTGATCTGGTTGTTGATCTGCTCAAGCGTGCGGGCAGCGGTGAGCACGTTCTGTGCGTAGTTGGTCGGATCGTAGACAATCCGACCAAAGAAGGCGTGCGCCGGGCTCGTCAGCGCGGGCGAAAGCGCTCCGGTCACAGAAAGAACCGTTGCCGCAATCAAGGCGGCGCGAAGCGTTGAGGGTTGGGTGGTCATGGCGTGGGTTCCTTCTCATACTGGGGGACGAGATTGGTGAGGTTGGGGATGAGGTCGACCGCCCAATCGACGCCGCGGGCGCGCAGCCAGGCGGCGAGGAAGCCGTCGCGGCCATGTTCACCGAGGATCTGCGCAATCAGCGTCTGGTCGGTTTTTGAGGATGCGGCGCAAAGCGCGAGAGCGACCTCGGAAAGCCCGAGTTCAAAGAGCCGGTTGCCCTGCCTAGACTGGCAATAGTAGTCGCGCTTAGGCGTCGCGCGCGCCAGGATCTCGATCTGGCGATCGTTGAGGCCGAAACGTCGGTAGATAGCGGTGATCTGCGGTTCGATTGCGCGTTCGTTCGGCAGCAAGAACCGGGTCTGGCAGCTCTCGATGATAGCGGGCGCGATCGCGGAGCGGTCGATGTCGGACAGCGATTGCGTGGCGAAGACGACGCTGGCGTTCTTTTTGCGCAACGTCTTCAGCCACTCCCGGATCTGGCCGGAGAAGCCATCGTCGTCGAGTGCGAGCCAACCCTCGTCGATGATGATGAGCGTAGGCGACCCGTCGAGCCGGTCCTCGATGCGGTGAAAGAGATAAGAAAGCACCGCAGGCGCGGCAGCCGTACCGACCAGCCCCTCGGTTTCGAAGGCCTGGATAGATGTCTCGCCGATCCGCTCGAACTCGGCGTCAAGTAGCCGGCCATAAGGACCTCCGACGCAGTAGGGGCGTAGTGCCTGTTTCAGGTCATTTGACTGGAGCAGGACGTTGAGGCCGGTGATTGTGCGCTCGTGGACCGGAGCACTGGCGAGAGAGGTCAGTGCCGACCACAGATGCTCCTTGATCTCTGGCGTGATCGTGACGCTTTCACGTACCAGGATCGAGACAATCCAGTCAGCTGCCCAGGCACGCTCCGGTACGTGATGGATGCGCGCGAGTGGCTGGAGTTGTACCGGCTCGCCAGTATCACCAGTCAGGTCGCCACCAAGATCGTGCCAGTCGCCGCCCATGGCGAGCGTAGCGGCGCGGATCGAGCCGCCGAAATCGAAGGCGAAGACCTGCGAATGGCGATAGCGGCGGAACTGCAGTGCCATCAGGGCGAGCAGCACTGATTTGCCAGCACCTGTTGGGCCTACGATCAGCGTGTGACCGACATCGCCGACATGAAGGCAAAAACGGAACGGGGTTGAGCCTTCGGTCTTACCGTATAGCAGAGGGGGCGCTGCGAAATGCTCATCTTTTTGTGGTCCTGCCCAAACAGCCGAAAGCGGGATCATGTGGGCTAGATTGACCGTGGAGAGCGGCGGTTGCCGCACATTGGCGTAGACGTGACCGGGCAACGAACCTAGCCAGGCGTCGACGGCATTTATGGTCTCGGGCGTGCATGTGAAGTCGCGCCCCTGGATGACCTTCTCGGCGAGCCGCAGCTTTTCGTCGGCGACACGCGGATCGGCATCCCAGACGGTGAGCGTCGCAGTGACATAAGCCTGTGCGGCATAGTCGGCGCCCAGTTCCTGCAGGGCGAGATCGGCGTCGGCAGCCTTGTTGGCCGCGTCTGTGTCGACCAAAGCAGCAGCCTCGTTGGTCATCACCTCCTTGAGGATTGCTGCGATCGACTTGCGCTTGGCGAACCATTGCCGCCTGATCTTGGTCAGCAGCTTCGTCGCGTCAGCCTTGTCGAGGAGGATTGCGCGGGTCGACCAACGATAGGGGAATGCGAGACGATTGAGCTCGTCGAGGATTCCAGGCGTGGTCGCGGTCGGAAAGCCGACGATGGTGAGAATACGAAGATGTTGGTCGCCAAGACGTGGCTCGAGCCCGCCAGCGAGGGGCCGGTCCGCGAGCAGCGCGTCAAGATGCATCGGCGTCTCGGGAACGCGCACTCGATGACGTTCGGTCGAAATGCAGGCATGGAGATAAGACAGAGTCTCGACATCGTCGAGCCATGCGCAATCCGGCATGAAACCTTCGACGAGTTGCAGCACACGGTCGGTGCGGTCGATGAAGCCGGCGACGATCTCGTGCGGATCGACGCCGCTTTCGGCTTTGCCTTCATAGAGCCAGCTTTCCGCGCGCGCGGTGTCCTCGGCTGGGGGCAGATAAGTGAAGGTCAGGAAATAGCAGGACTCGTAGTGGGCTCCGGCCTCTTCGAAGCCGGCCTTGCGTTCGGCATCGACCAGGGCGGAGGCGGGGTCTGCGAATGTGCTTTCCGGATAGGCACCGGCTGCATGACGCTGGGCTTCGACGAAGATCGCCCAGCCCGAGCCGAGGCGGCGGAAAGCGTTGTTAAGACGGCTTGCGATGCTGACCAACTCAGCTGCGACCGAACTGTCGAGATCCGGGCCGCGGAATCGGGCGCTGCGCTGGAGACTGCCATCCTTGTTGAGGACAACGCCCTCGCGCACGAGCGCTGCCCAGGGCAGGAAGTCCGAGAGGCGGGCATTTCGGTTTCGGTATTCGGCAAGGTTCATCATGGCGATTACCTCACGCCCTGAGGTGGCCGGGGATGCGCAGATGCCTGCGCACAACCTCGGCGAACATCGGATCTCGCTTGGCGGCCCAGGCGGCAGCAAGGTGCCCGATCAACCCCAGCGCGATCCCAATGATCCAGAGCCGCAGGCCGAGCCCGAGGGCCGCAGCCAATGTGGCGTTCAGGATGGCGATCGAGCGTGGGGCGCCGCCGAGCAGGATGTGTTCCGTGAGCGCCCGATGAACAGGTGCGCTGAAGCCTGGGACTGGTTCCTCCATCAGACAAGCGCTCCGCCGCCGAAGCTAAAGAAGCTGAGGAAGAAGCTCGATGCGGCGAAGGCGATCGAGAGGCCGAAGACGATCTGGATCAGACGTCGGAAGCCGCCCGAGGTGTCGCCGAAAGCGAGCGTCAGACCGGTCACGATGATGATGATCACGGCGATGATCTTGGCGACCGGGCCCTCGATTGACTGCAGGATCTGCTGCAGTGGCTGTTCCCAGGGCATGGACGAGCCCGCGGCGTGTGCGACAGGGGCGACCGCGAGTGCGAGGGCGGTGACCGAGCAAAATGCCGCGATACGGCGTCCGGCTTGGGAAAAGGGTGGGGTCATCAGGAGGTTCCTTCGTTGTTGGAGTTGATGGGGGCGATGCGATAGTCGCCGCCGGGGTCGAGCCCCTCGACGCGAGCAAGTTCAGCAAGTCGTCGGGCGGAACCGCGCCCGGAAAGGACCGCGACGAGGTCGATGGTTTCCGCGATCAGTGCGCGCGGGACGGTGACGACGGCTTCCTGAATGAGCTGCTCGAGGCGCCGCAGGGCGCCGATTCCAGTGCCGGCATGGAGGGTGCCGATGCCGCCGGGATGGCCGGTGCCCCAGGCTTTGAGGAGATCTAGCGCTTCGGAGCCGCGCACTTCGCCGATTGGAATGCGGTCGGGTCGCAGGCGAAGCGACGATCGAACGAGATCGGATAGGGAGATCACGCCTTCTTTGGTACGAAGGGCCACGAGATTGGGCGCGGCGCATTGCAGTTCGCGCGTGTCCTCGATCAGGACGACGCGATCTGAGGTCTTGGCGACTTCCGCAAGAAGGGCATTGGTGAGCGTGGTCTTGCCAGTCGACGTGCCACCAGCAACCAGAATGTTGGCGCGCGCCGCAACTGCCTGACGCAGCGCAGTCGCCTGCTGCGCGGTCATGACGCCGGCTGCAACATAGTCGTCGAGGGTGAAGACGGCGACAGCCGGCTTTCGGATCGCGAAGGCGGGTGCTGCGACGACAGGCGGCAGAAGCCCTTCGAACCTCTCTCCCGTTTCGGGCAACTCCGCCGAAACACGCGGATTGCCGGAATGTACTTCGGCGCCGACATGGTGGGCGACGAGGCGAATGATGCGTTCGCCGTCTGCGGCCAGGAGCGTGCAACCTGTATCTTCAAGCCCGCCGGAGAGGCGATCGATCCAGAGCCGCCCATCGGGGTTCAGCATCACCTCGACGATGGACGGATCTTCCAGAAACCCGGCGATCGCGGGTCCCAGTGCGGTGCGCAGCATGCGCGCACCGCGCGAGGATGCTTCTGAGTGTCGTTGAGAAGTCGCCACGTAGTCCCCGTTCTCGTTCCGGTGGCGCGCCGCGCGACCCTGATCGGGGATGATTAAGAGAGCCAGAAATCAGGCAGGTTCAACAGGTTTCAGGGGGCGTAGTAGAGTAGCGTGAAAATACAGGCGAATGGCGGGGAGCTACGTCTTATGACCAGGCATCTGGTGATCGATACCAGCATGATGCGATCTCATGACTTGCGGAAGCATCTGTCGGAAACAGAAACGACATTGCTGTTTTGGCGGATGGCACATGGGTAGCGGCCTATGAGGGAACGCTCGTCCGTCGCCTGCTCGCGGCGTATTACCATGTGCTGCCGGGCCGCCTTAGATGCGTAGAACTTACATCGCAACGACGCCGAGATGCCGTATCGGCTTGGCTCCGGAAACCGCCTCCGCTGCGCGTACAATGCCCTGCGCGTCGATGCCATAGTGCCGGTATAGATCGGCAATGGTGCCCGTCTGGCCGAAATGCTCGACGCCGAGCGGCCGAATGCGGTGGCCATGGACAGACCCGATCCACGCCAGCGTGGCGGGGTGACCATCGACCACTGTGATCAGCCTGCAGTGGGGCGGTATCTCCTCGAGCAGGCGCTCGATATGGCTTCTGGCGTGTATCAGGCCGCGTTCGCGTGCCCGCTGGGCCGCAGTCCATCCGGCGTTGAGCCGGTCGGCCGAGGTAATGGCGAGCAGGCCGACATCTCGCCTGTCTTCCCCCATCAGCCCGACCGCCTCGATCGCTTCGGGAGCGACGGCGCCCATATAGACGACCACCACCTCGGCATTGGGGCCGGGCTTGCGCATCCAGTAGCCGCCGTTGACGATCTCTTCCGAAAGTCTGGGGCCGATCTGGCGGTTCACCTGGTCGATGGATCGGGTTGAAAGCCTGAGGTAGACCGAACCGCCGACGGCATCCCTGAGCCAGGTTGCCTCGTCCGGCACGGCCTCGCCGGAGCGTTGGATGTAGTCGAAGGAGAAGCGCAGTATGGTCGCCAGTTCGTCGACAAAAGCGGGCTCGAAGGCCGCCAACCCGTCTTGCGCCATGCCGATCAGTGGGGTCGCTATCGACTGGTGAGCGCCACCTTCCGGCGCCAGCGTGACGCCGGATGGCGTCGCGGCGACAATGAAGCGGGCGTCCTGGTAGCAGGCATAATTCAGCGCATCGAGACCGCGTTCGATGAACGGGTCGTAGAGGGTTCCAACCGGCAACAGGCGCTCGCCGAAGATCGAATGCGAAAGACCCAGCGCCGACAACATGATGAACAGATTCATCTCGGCGATGCCGAGCTCGATGTGCTGGCCCTTGGGCGAGAATTCCCAGTTGAAGGTCGACGGGATGCGTTCCTTACGAAACAGGTCGGCCATTTCGTTTCGCGCGAACAGGCCGCGGCGGTTAACCCAGGCGCCGAGATTTGTAGACACAGTGACGTCGGGTGAGGTTGTGACGATGCGCCGTGCGAACTCGCTGTCCTGTTTGCCGATCTCGTGCATCAGCAGGCCAAAACCCTGCTGGGTCGAAATTTGAGGCTGGGCGGGCGCCTGCAATACCTCGGGCACGTCGATTTGCGCCGACGCATAGCGCCTCTTGCCCTTGGCTATGAAAGGCGCCTTGCGAACAAAATTGGCTACCTGCACCGCCGGTTGGACAAGGCCTTCGAATGGCTCCCATTCGTGGCCAGGCCGCACACCATGCGCGGCGCGCAGGCTGTCGACTTGCGCTGGGTTCATGAGGCCGGCGTGATTGTCCTTGTGGCCGGCGAGCGGAAGACCGAACCCCTTGATCGTATAGGCGATGAAGCAGACCGGGCGGTCATGCGTACGGGCCTTTTCGAATGCTTCTATCAGCGTCGGCAGGTCGTGGCCGCCGAGATTGGTCATCAGTTGCGACAGTTCCTCGTCACTGCGGCTCTCGATCAGCCGTGAAACCGCGCCTTGGTCACCCATATCGTCGAGCAGGCGCTTCCTCCAGGCAGCGCCGCCTTGGAACGTCAAGGCCGAATAGAGCTGGTTCGGGCAGCGGTCGATCCATTGCCGAAGGGCTTCGCCCCCTGGTTCGGCAAAAGCCTGCTCCTGCAACTGTCCGTATTTGAGCAGAACGACATCCCAACCGAAGTTTTGAAACAGGGATTCGAACCGTTCCCACAGGCCCTCGCGCACGACCGCGTCGAGGCTTTGCCTGTTGTAGTCGACGATCCACCAGGTGTTACGCAGGCCATGCTTCCACCCTTCCAGAAGCGCCTCGAAGATGTTGCCTTCGTCCATCTCGGCGTCGCCGATTAGCGCGATCATCTTTCCGTCGGGCAGCTGCTTGGCCATCCCTTTGGTGTGCAGATAGTCTTGGACCAGCGAGGCAAACAGCGTCTGCGCAACGCCGAGGCCGACCGAACCGGTCGAGAAGTCGACGTCGTCCACATCCTTGGTGCGGGATGGATAGGATTGTGCGCCCTTGTAGCCGCGAAAATTCTGCAGCTTTTCCAAGGTCTGGTTGCCAAACAGATACTGGATTGCGTGGAACACCGGACTCGCATGCGGCTTGACCGCCACTCGGTCCTCGGGCCGCAGGATTTCGAAATAAAGCGCCGTCATGATCGTCGCCAGGGACGCCGACGACGACTGGTGGCCGCCAACCTTAAGCCCATCCTCATTGGGACGGATATGGTTGGCGTTGTGGATCATCCAGGTGGCGAGCCACAGTACTTTCTTCTCCAGTGCTGCCAGCAACTCCAGTTGGTCTTTTTCCACGAAATCCTCCCTCGAATTCGTGACGACCATAACTGGATGATCGCAGCGATTTCAGTCGATTTTGACTGCAAGGAGCGGAAGGATTGGCTGGCTTTGCGAAAAATATCCCGATATGTGATAAATCATGGCAAAACCAATCATCGATGCTATCGACCGCAAGATCCTGACAATCCTGCAATCTAACGCGCATGCGACGAGCGACGAGATTAGCCGGGAAGTCGGGCTCTCCCCGTCGCCCTGCGCCCGCCGGGTTCGGAACCTGGAAGAAATGGGCGTGATCAAAAGTTACGTGGCCGTTGTCGACCAGGTGAAGGTCGGCCTGCCGATCAGCGTCTTCGCCTCGATCAAGCTGGAGCGGCAGCGGGAGGAAGAACTTGACCGGTTCGCCAGGGCCGTCCAGCGCTGGCCGGAGATCGTAGAATGCTACCTGATGACGGGTCAGCGCGACTACCTGCTTCGGATCGTCGTGAAGGACCTCGAGGCTTACGAAGCATTCCTCAAGCGAACGCTCACCCGCCTCGAAGGCGTTGCCTCGATTGAATCGAGCTTCGCGTTGGGGCAGGTGAAGCATGCGCAGCCTCTGCCGATCGAATAGCCGCCACAAGACCATCCAAGCGAACGCCCGCTCCAGCATTGCGCTTCCTGCCTCTATCAAGTCGAGCACGGTGCGGGCGGCGTCGGGTACATTGGTGCCTGGCACGGACATTGCCGAGACGCGACCGATACTCGCTGGATTCTCTCCGCGAAATCCGAGTGAGCCTCAACCATCGTGGTCGCTCCTAAAGGCCGCCTTCGGTCGTGTGATGCTGATCAACATCATCTGGAATCTCTCGCAGAAAACTCTGGCCCTTCTGCAGTCGCTTGCCGAGTGTTTCGACGAAGCCTTCGAAACGCTCTCGTCCCTTGGCCTGAGCCGCAGCTTGCGCCTCAGGCGGCAGTGGTGGGGTAATCGAAAGCCAGAAGCGCACGAAAAGGGCGAGGGTTTCCGCGGTCACACCAAGATCACGCTCCATTCGCTGGATCTGCCTGGACAGTCGGTCGAGCCGGCGTGCGAAGGCTGCTTCGCGTGCATCGGCATGGTCAGGCGACAGGAACGAACTGACAGCCGCCTCCACGATGGCCGACCTGGGCAATTTCTTGCGATCGGAAAGCTCGTTGATGCGCCCGATGAGCTCCACCGGCAGGGTGAGATTGAGCCTGTCACGCATACCCTAGAGCTCCATGCCGTCGCCCGGGTCGAGTGCGACCTGGCGTGCGATGCCGCTCATCTGGCGGCGCAGCGCCTGACGACGCCGAGCGGCGTCCTCCGGCTCGTCGTCGAGGAAATGCGCGAACTCCTGAGCAGGCGTATGATCCGTGGTTTCCTTTGCGATGGCCACGTGTTCGGGGAGCTCCGGTTCGCGGCGCAGCCCCGCATTGGCGCTGTCTGGCACATCAGCGGTTGCTGATACGGGATCGGGATCCTGCGGCAGGACTGTCGACCAGTTGTCGCTTCGGCTGGTCCTGTCCAATTCGGATGGATCCGGCGGCTCCATGACGCGTTCGCGGAAGCGCACATCCTCATAGTAGCGCGCCTTTTTTGCCCGTATCGGCGGCGTACCTGCGATCATGACGATTTCTTCGGCCGGTGGTAGTTGCATGACTTCACCCGGGGTGAGAAGGGGGCGTGCCGTTTCTGAACGCGAGACCATCAGGTGCCCGAGCCATGGCGAGAGCCTGTGGCCGGCATAGTTCTTCATCGCCTTCATTTCGGTGGCTGTGCCGAGAGCATCGGAGACGCGTTTGGCGGTACGCTCGTCATTGGTCGCGAAACTCACACGCACATGGCAATTGTCGAGGATCGAGTTGTTGGCGCCGTAGGCCTTTTCGATCTGGTTGAGCGATTGGGCGATGAGAAAGCTCTTGATGCCGTAGCCGGCCATGAAGGCAAGCGCGGACTCAAAGAAATCGAGGCGGCCGAGCGCCGGAAACTCGTCTAGCATCATGAGGACGCGGTGCTTGCGTTCCGTGGCGTGCAGGTCCTCGGTGAGCCGTCGGCCGATCTGGTTGAGGACGAGGCGGATCAGTGGCTTTGTTCGGGAGATGTCCGATGGCGGGACGACCATGTAGAGCGTCGTCGCCTTTGCCTCGGCTGTGAAATCTGCGATGCGCCAGTCGCAACGGCCAGTCACTTCCGCGATGACCGGATCGCGATAGAGGCCGAGGAAGGACATGGCAGTAGACAGCACGCCGGATCGTTCGTTGTCGGATTTGTTGAGGAGCTCGCGCGCCGTCGACGCGACAACCGGATGCGGGCCGGCCTCGCCGAGATGCTTCGTCGTCATCATCGCTGCGAGCGTCGCCTCGATCGGGCGGCGTGGATCGGAGAGAAAGGCGGCGACGCCGGCAAGGGTTTTATCTTCCTCGGCATAGAGGACATGCAGGATCGCGCCGACCAGAAGGGAGTGGCTGGTCTTTTCCCAGTGATTGCGTTTATCGAGCGAACCTTCCGGGTCGACCAGAATATCGGCAACGTTCTGCACGTCGCGCACCTCCCAATCGCCTCGCCGAACCTCGAGCAGGGGATTGTAGGCGGCTGATTTCGGATTGGTTGGATCGAATAGCAGTACGCGACCATGCCTGTTTCGGAAGCCGGCTGTGAGTTGCCAGTTTTCGCCCTTGATGTCGTGAACGATTGCCGAACCCGGCCAGGTCAGCAGCGTAGGCACCACGAGACCGACGCCTTTGCCGGAACGTGTCGGTGCAAAACACAGCACATGCTCGGGCCCGTCATGGCGCAGATAGTCGTGATCGAGCCGGCCAAGAACGACCCCGTCCGAGCCGAGCAGTCCCGCGGCCTCCACCTCCTTCTTTTCGGCCCATCGGGCGGAGCCGTAGGTCTGGACGCTTTTGGCCTCGCGAGCTCGCCAGACCGACATGCCGATGGCGACGGCGATAGCGATGAAGCCGCCTGAGGCCGCAATGAAGGCAGCCTTGTTGAAGATCGCGGGCGCGTAGGCGTCGAAGAAATACCACCACCAAAAGAAGGCGGGCGGATAGTAGATCGGCACACCACCGACACTGAACCAGGGCGTGCCGAGCTGCGACTGATACCCAAGCTGCCAGGCAACATATTGGGTTGCAGCCCAGGTGGTGACGATCACGATCAGGAAGACCACCGTGATTGGGCCCCAGAGGATTTTGGTCGCTGACATGCGTGATCTCTTTCCGTGGTTGTCAGAGGCCGAGGTCGCGCTTGCGGCCGACAGTGAGTTCTATGCCGCCGCTGACCTTGGTCATGCCGGCGACATGCTGGCCGAGCTTGCGATCGAGGTCGCGCGACCACGGCACGAGCTGGAAGCCGAGACCGCTATCAATCATCACGAAGCGGCCGGAAGAGAGGGCGAGCCGCTGGCGCACGACGCCCGCGACGTGCTGGCCGGCTATCGTTTTCACATGCGGCAGTCCGGTCTCGGCCGAAAGCTTCTCGCCGACGGCATCGAGCTCGCGGCGGCGAAGCGTGGCGAGGAGATCGCGTTGCACGATGATGCGCTGGCCGTCGCGCCGCGCGAGGCTCTGATCGGCGAGATGTTCGGCACGCGCCTGCATGGCCTCTCGTACTTCGCGGCCAAAACCGGCCTGCGACAGCGGCATGGCATCGCGCTCGACAAGGCGATGATCAATCCAGGTGGCACCGGGTGCTGTGACCTGCGCTTGAAGGTCGAGATCGGACCGCAGCGCAAGCACCAATGTCGGGCGTTGACCGTCCGTGCCACTGAGGTGACGGACTTCGGCGATGCCGCCATTTGCGGGAGCCAGATCGAAGGCTTCTACGCCCCGGAAGCGGACATGGTGAGCACGACCGTCGACCCCATCGATGACGGCGTAGGCCTCGCCTGTCAGCTCGTCGTGAAGGCCGCGATCGACAAGGCGCCCAATGATCGGCGAGCCGGAGGTTCCGCCGTCGACCTCATAATCGCCGACGCCGCGATCCTGGCCGCGCTCGGTGAAGGCGCGGTGCATCGTCTTGATGATATCGCCGCGCATGCCGAGATCGCGCAGAGTGCGTTCGGCTTCGAGACCAACGACCCATTCTCCAGAATTGCCCTGGATGGCGAGCCCTAACTTCTCGATATGCTGGAGCCGGCCGACCATGAGGCGCCGGAGCTCCGGATCAGCTGGGGCGGAACGGTCTGGCCTGAGATTGACGTAGCCGGTCTCATCGGCTGCGCGCTTGATCTCCCGGTCGATCCGCGTCCAACCCTCGGCCGTGATTTCCTTTTCAAGTGCGCTGCGGATTTCGTGCTCCGGCTTCGGGCCGAGCTCGATGTCGACGAGATCGTCGGCGCGGGAGCGCAGACCGCGGCTGATATAGTCGCGAGAGACGACGAGGTCGGCGCCGGCGTCGTCGACGCCGCGCAAGAGCAGATGCACATGCGGGTTGTCGGTGTTCCAGTGGTCGACGGCGATCCAGTCGAGGCGCGTACCAAGATCGGCTTCCATCTGGCGCGCTAGATCTCGGGTGAAGGCCTTAAGGTCGGTCATCTCGGCTGCGTCCTCCGGCGAGACGATGAAGCGGAAATGATGCCGGTCGTCCTTGCAGCGATTGGCGAAGGCGAGATCGTCGGCACGATCGGTGTTTGCGTCGAACATCACGCCCTTCTCTCCATCTCGGCTGACGCCCTCGCGCTTGAGATACGAGACATGGGCGGAGAGCGGCGCTGAACGGAATGCCCGCCCCTGGTGGCGAGCGACACGCGCCTTGATGACGACGCGGCGATGCGGGGAAAAGATGCGGGAGCGTCCGAAGACATTGCGCCCGCGTCCGAAGGTCGAGTGGCCGACCCGGCGGCCCGGCTTGCCCGATGGAGCGCCGCCAGAGATGTGGCCGGCGCGCTTGGCCGCGGCGAGGACCTGATTGACGAAGCTCTTGGCCCTCGGCTCCTTCGTCGAACGAATGCGGCCTGGCTGGATGCGGAAGTCGCGGTCACCCTCGCTCATGACTGTGCCCGCGGTTGTGACCGGAGGCTGGCCGTGCATCTCGAAGCATTGAAAACATTGGAACAATTCGGGCAGCATGCCCGCGACCGGCCGGCATGCACCGGAAAATGCAAGCCATGCCAATGGCTTAACGCGTTTCGGGCATGCGCTTTTATCTCGCCATCCTTAGTCGTTTCGTAAGCGTCCGGTCCTGACACCTCGTTGGCGTAGTGCAAAATCGCAGCATGTGGAGTTCCTTCGTAGGATGGAGGATCTCCGGTGAATTTGAGACATTTCGAGAACACGGCGCGTAAGTCCTTCTGGGTGATCCATGTCGAAGCGTGGCGTCAGAGCGGGTTGGCGCGCACAACCTATTGCCGCCATCACCGTCTCAACCGGCGTACGTTCGAGCGCTGGCTTGACCACCTGATGGGCAAGGAAGTAGCGCGCAAACATGCGGAATCGCAGGCACAATTGCTCCGGGAAGCGTGTCCGCAACAACGCCAGAAAGGGCCGCGCCGGCGTCAACGCCAACGTTTTGGCGTGAGCACGGATGTGCGCAATCGTGCGCTCCAGGCGTTCTGGGCAATGCATGTCGAGGCGATGAACTGGAGCGGCATGGGCGTTCGCGAATACGCCGCGGCACTGCATCTTTCGCCCTATGCGCTGCGCCGTTGGCGTGACCGCCTGGAGGATGGCGAGGTTGAGATCGACTGGCGCGCGCATCTTCATCCCTCCGCCCGCCCGACCGTTAGTGATATCACTAACGGCGCGACGTCCGAAAACAGCTTGACAGGGCGTCCAGATGACACTCCCGCCGCGCGCGGCCGCCGGTTCTTCACGGACGCGCAGAAGCTCACCATCGTGCAGGAGAGCGAAGCTCCAGGTGCAACGGTCTCGGCTGTCGCGCGCCGGCATGGGATCGCGACCGGCATCCTGTTTCGTTGGCGCGCGGAATTTGGCGTGGCGCAGAAGAAGCAAGCGAAACTCGCATCTGTAACGCTGGCAACAGACGCGGCAGCGGCATTCGCGCTGCAGAACCTTGTGCAGCCCCCTGACGGGATGATGGCAATCGAACTGCCGGATGGGCGGCGTGTCTTTGCACCTGCGGGCAGTGATCCTGTTGCCGTACGAGTGTTCGTCGACAGCGGAGGGACTGCATCATGATGATCGTTCCGGCGGGGGTGAAGGTGCATCTGGCGCTGGGTCACACCGACATGAGGAAGGGGCTGGACGGGCTCGCCATGCTGGTCCAGGCAACGCTGAAGCAGGACCCGTTCTCGGGTCATCTGTTTGCCTTCCGCGGAAAGAAGGCGTCGCTGCTCAAAATCGTTTTCTGGGATGGCAACGGGCTGTGTCTGTTCACCAAACGGCTCGACCAGGGCAGCTTCGTGTGGCCGCGTATGGCAGGTTATGATGGCTCGATCACGCTGACGCCGGCACAGCTTGCCATGCTGATCGAGGGCATCGACTGGCGCACACCGGAGCGTGTCTGGAGACCGGCTCTGGCCGGCTGAAAACGGTCCTCCGATCGACACGGAAACTACCGGAATCCTTGGGTTTTTGAGCGGTTCATGGTAGATTGGATCATGTTGATCGATCTCGACAATCTGCCGTCCGATCCAGCACTTTTGCAGCGTCTGCTGCGCGATATGGCAGCTGCCGTCGAGAGCCGCGATGGCGAGATCGAACGCCTCCAATCGATCATCAAGAAGCTCCAGCGGGCGCAGTTCGGCAGGCGTTCCGAGCGCCTCGACCCCGATCAACTGGCGCTCGCCCTGGAAGACCTTGACGCCGACATCGCCCGCATCCGGGAGAGCAGACCGAGCATCCATCCACCGTTGGAGCGGCCATCCCATCGCAAGCCACTGCCCGATCATCTGCCGCGCGAGGACGTGCGGCTCGACATCGAAGAAGCGTATTGTGGGTGCTGTGGCGGCGCACTCCATGCGATCGGCGAGAGCGTCAGCGAGATGCTCGACTGGGTTCCGGCACAGCTTCGCGTTGTCCGCATCACGCGCCCGAAATACGCTTGCCGTGTCTGCGAGACGGTAGCGCAAGTGGCTGCGCCGGAGCGGTTGATCGCCGGCGGATTGGCAACGCCGGCACTTCTGGCGCAGGTGCTGGCCTCCAAATATTGCGATCACACGCCGCTCTACCGGCAATCGCAGATCTTCGCCCGCCACGGTGTCGATCTGGCGCGCTCGACGCTGGCGGGATGGGTCGGCGGCGCCTGCTGGTGGCTGGAAGCCCTGCACGAGCGGCTGGTGAAGAGCGTGTTCGCCTCCAACCATCTGTTCGCCGACGACACACCGGTGCCGGTGCTCGATCCGGGCCGTGGGCGGACCAAGACGGGGCGGTTGTGGGTCTATGCCCGTGAGCAACGACCCTGGGCCGGACCCGAACCGCCAGCGGCAGTCTACCTGTTTGCGCCGGACCGAAAGGCCGAGCGCCCGGTATCGCATCTTCAGCACTTCAAGGGCGTGCTGCATGTCGATGGTTATGCCGGTTTTGAACAACTCGCTGCCCGTGGCGACATCGTTCTTGCCGCCTGCTGGGCGCATACCAGGCGCAAGTTCTATGACGTGGTCGAAGCGACGGGATCGCCCGTGGCGACTGAGGCGCTGCGCCGGATCGGTGAAATCTACGCCGTCGAGGCGGACGTGCGCGGTCAGTCGCCGGCCCTTAGGCTTGCGGCGCGGCTGCAGCGATCGAAACCCGTTGTTGCCGCCTTCCATGCCTGGCTGGAAGTGCAGCTCCAGCACATCTCCGGACGCAGCACGCTTGCAGAAGCGATCCGCTATGCGCTGTCGCGTTGGCCCGGACTGACCCGCTTCCTCACCGATGGTCGTGTCGAGCTCGACACCAACCCGGTCGAGCGGGCCATCCGTCCCGTTGCGCTCGGCCGCAAGAACCACTTGTTCGCCGGCAGCGATGGTGGCGGCGGCCGCTGGGCGATCGTTTGCTCTCTCACCGAAACCTGTTTATGCCGCGCGCGGCATAAGCAGGTTTATGCCGACCGTCGAACTATGCCGAGTGAGCAAGTTTTTACCAATGCTTTCAGTAACGTAGCGGTAGCAGGATCGGCATAGCCTAGGC
>NZ_JACJHY010000016.1 GCF_014138625.1 Aminobacter ciceronei | reverse complement strand
AAACGCACCCGCCAGTGCAGGTTGCCGGCGTGATAGCCGAGTTCAAGCGCGTCGCTTGCCGAACGCGGCGTGAATCTCAGCCAGCGCTGCTCGCCAGCGCGTACGATCACGGCGCGATGATGGTCGAGCACCAGCACGGCGCCGTCATGCAGTTTCTGGTCGCGCGGCAAGGTGATCGCCACCTCCTCACCCTTGTCGGTTCGCGCCATCAGCCGCCGGCGGTCGAGATCGCCGACGGCCACCGTCACGAACTCCACGGCGTGGTGGTGTTCGAGATGATGGATCGCCTCATGCATTGCCGGATCGCTTCGGCTGCCAAGCACGCCTTCAACTCGGAGCATCTCAAAATCCTTTCTGCGCTTGACCTGCAGGCCCCCAGCCGCCTTCGCGGCTAAAGGCCCATGTGTTTGTGGATCAGTTCGTTGCTGAGGTCGGCGGTGTCGCCGGCCGCCGCGATCTGTCCCTTTTCGAGGATGGCGAAGCGGTGCGCCGCGGTACGGGCAAAACGTATCTTCTGCTCGACCAGGATGATGGTCAGGCCATGGTCCCGGTTGAGCGACACGATCGCCTCTTCGATGTGCTCGACGATGTTGGGCTGGATGCCCTCGGTCGGCTCGTCGAGAACCAGGATGCTCGGGTCGGTGGCAAGCGCGCGGGCAATGGCCAGCTGCTGCTGTTGTCCGCCCGAGAGGTTGGTACCGCGCCGGTGGAGGTGATCCTTCAGGAACGGAAACAGCGTCCAGACCAGCGGCGGCACCGACGTCTGGCCGTCGGCGCGGGCGTTGCAGCCGAGCAGTATGTTGTCGAGCACGCTGAGCCCGGGCACGATCTCGCGCCCCTGCGGCACGTAGCCGATGCCGCGCCGTGCCCGCTGGTAGGTCAGGTCGCCGCTGATGTCGGCGCCTTCGAACTCGATGGCGCCTTTGGTCTGCACGCCGATGCCGAGCAGGCTGCGCAGCAGCGTCGTCTTGCCGACGCCGTTGCGGCCCATGATGCAGAAGACCTCGCCCTCGCGGATTTCAAGGTTGAGATCGTGGATGATGTGGCTCGTTCCGTAGAACGCGTTGAGGTCTTTGAACTTAAGCATGGCTGAGTGTCGCCGATCCCAGATAGGCCTCTATCACTGCGGGGTTGCGTTCGATCTCCTCGGCCGTCCCCTCGGCGAGCACAGCCCCCTGGTGCATCACGGTGATGGTCCGGCAGATGCGGCGGACGAAGGCCATGTCGTGCTCGATCACCAACACGGTGTGACCGCCGGCGAGATCGAGCAAAAGCTCCGCCGTCTTGTCGGTTTCGGCCGCCGTCATGCCGGCGGCCGGCTCGTCGAGCAGGATGATCTTGGGTTCCTGGCTCAGCACCATCGCCAGTTCGAGCCATTGCAGCTGGCCGTGCGACAGCTCCGAGGCCTTGCGCTTCATCGAGCCGAGAAGCCCGGTACGCTCGGCAACCGCTACCTCCTTGTCGCTCGGCCTCCCTTTCACCCGCTCGAACAGGTTCTCGAAGACGCGGACACGGCGATTGCTCGCCACCTGCAGGTTTTCCAGCACCGTCATGTCCTTGAACACCGTCGGCGTCTGGAACTTGCGACCGACGCCGCTGCGGGCGATTGCGGCCTCGCCGATGCCGGTGATGTTGCGGTCGCGCAGCCAGATCTCGCCTTCAGACGGCAGCGTCTTGCCGCACAGGAGATCCAGCAAGGTCGACTTGCCGGCGCCGTTAGCGCCGATGATCACTCTGAGCTCGCCATCGGCGATCGACAGGTCGACGTCGCGCACGGCGGGAAACTCATCGAAGCGCACGGTAAGGTTTTGTGTCCGCAGGATCGGTGCAGTCGACACCGCGCCTGCTTGGGATGGCCTATGAACGGCATTCATCGGTTACGCCTCCCTTGCCGACAGCTCAGACTTGACGAGAAGATCGGCCTTGTCGGGGCGCTCGGTCTTGCCGGAGAGCTTGGCTCCGCCGAGACGCTCAGCCTTGCCGGGACGATCGATGAAAGCCTTGAAGATCCCGGCTATTCCGTTCGGCATGAACAGCACGACGACGACGAAAAGCAGCCCCAGGATGATAGGCCACACCGGCTGGAAAGTCGCGCTTTCGCTGGCCAGCGAGCCGACGAAGTTGACGATCAGCGCTCCGATGCAGGCCCCGAGCAACGAGGCGCGGCCGCCGGTCGCCGCCCAGATCACCATCGAGATGCTGAGCGACGTCGCCATCAGCGACGGCGTGGCGAACTCCGACGTGACCGTGAAGAGCATGCCGGCCAGGCCGGCGACGCCGGCGGAGACACAGAAGATGAAGAGCTTGTAGTTCTCGACGTCGTAGCCGAGATAACGCGCGCGCGCCTCATCCTCGCGAATGGCCTTGAGCACCTGGCCGATGCGCCCGGTCAGCATGTAGCGGGCGAGCAGGATCACCGCGATCAGGGTGAGTGCGACGGCATAATAGGCGCTCGGTCCGTAGGGGTCGAATTCGAAGCCGCCGATCTCCAGCAGCGCGAGGTCGGCCAGGCCGTTGAAGCCGCCCGTCAGCGGCTGGTTGTTGATGATCAGCAATTGCCCGATCACCGCGAAGGCCAGCGTGATGATGCTGACATAGACGCCGGTCGTGCGCCGCTTGAACATGACGTAGCCGATGGCGGCGGCGAGGATGCAGGGCACGACGATGCCCGCGATCATACCGACCGCGACCGACCGGAACGGGATCCACAGGAACGAACCTGTCGTGACGCAGCACAGGTCACGAACCGCATTCGGTTCCATGTTGAGCAGCATCAGCTGCGGCACCGGATTGTTTTCCGGCACGGCAAGCGTCAGCGACATCGCCAGCATGTAGGCGCCCATGCCGAAGAACAGGCCCTGCCCGAGGCTGAGGATGCCGGCATAGCCCCACGACATGCTGATGCCGATCGCGCAGATCGAATAGACCAGATAGATCGCGACGCGGTTGGTCCAGAAGCTGTTGAGCACCAGCGGAAGCGCGAGCACAACGGCGAAGAAGGCGATGTAGGCGATGATGGAAGCGGTGCGGTAAGTCATGCGCTCGTCCATGTTGCAGCCAAGCTCAGCGGCTCTTGGTGACAAAGAGGCCCTGAGGCTTGAAGAGGAGAATGAAGATCACGACGGCAAACAGGACCGTCCGTCCGTAAACGTCGTTTGCCCAGGTGGCGACGAAACTCTGGACTTCGCCGAGAATGCCTGCCGAGGCGAAGGTGCCGAGCAGATGACCGACACCGCCGGCGACGACGACAAGGAAGGCGTCGACGACATAGGGCGTGCCCATGTCGGGCGACACGGTCTTGAAGCCGGACACCAGAACCCCCGCGATCCCGGCGAGGCCGGAGCCATAGGCGAAGGCCAGCATGTTGACGCGCTTGTCGTTGATGCCGCAGGCCGCGGCGGTATTCCGCGCAACCGAGACGGCGCGCAACTGGCTGCCGAAACGCGTCCTGAACATCAGGAGCCAGGTAATCGCACCCAGCGCCAGCGCGGTGACGAAGACGAAGGCTCTGTAGACCGGGATGTTCGCGCCGAACAGTTGAATGGCCTGCTGGAGCTCGGCGGGAACCGGGACGTTCTGCAGGTCGGAGCCCAGACCATCGATCTCGACACCGAACAGGCCGAGCCCGAAATGTATACGGATCAGCTGCTGCAGGATGAGCGCAATGCCCCACGTCGCCAGCAATGTATCAAGCAGCCGGCCGTAGAGCCTGCGTACCACGGTGCGTTCGATGATCAGCCCGAATGTCGCCGTCACCAGGAACGCCAGCGGCAGGCAGAGATAGATGTTGAAGCCGAGATGTTTGGTTGCCAGCACCGTGGTGTAGGCGCCGATCATCACCATCTCGCCATGGGCGAGATTGATGACGTTCATGGTGCCGTAGATGATCGCCAGGCCCAGGGCGACCATGAACAAGATCGATGCGATGCTCAGGCCGATGACAAAAGTTTCCATGCCGCTTCCATCCGCGTTGGTCGGGGGCGTGCCGGCACGAAATCCGTGCCGGCACAGCTGGCAGTCAGGGACTAGAGAGTCGCCCCACTCGTCGTGCAGACCCGCTTCTCGGCGGTCTCGCCGACGCTGGAGTAAGGCAGCGGCACCAGCGGTTCGGCGTACTGGTCGACGATGTCGAGCAGGCCGTCGGCGCGGGTCTTGCCGATGCGCGGCGTGAGGTAGCTGTGCAGGTTGTCGGGGTCGATGGTGACCTTGCCCTGGGGGGCGGCGAAGGACAGCCCGCCGGCATTGGCAACGATCGCATCGGGCGCGAGGTCGCCTGCCTTTTCCGCCGCCATCGCCCACATGTTGACGCCGATATAGACCGCCTCCATCGCGGCATGGGTCACGGCGTCTGGGCCGGCATAGGCCTTGAACGCCTCGACGAAGACCTTGTTCTCAGGCGTGTCGACGGTCTGGAAATAGGGCAGCGAAACATAGCTTCCGAGCGCGTATTCCGGGCCCATCGCCTTGATCTCGACCTCCGTCGTCGTCGAGGCGCAGAGCGGCAGCTTGTCGAAATCGTAGCCCTGGTTGCGCAGCTCCCTGTAGAAGGCGACGATCGAGTCGCCGACCACGTTGGAAAAGATCACGTCAGCGCCGCTCGCGCCGATCTTGGAGACCATCGACGCCCACTCGGTGTGGCCGAGCGGCAGATATTCGTCGCCGACCACCTGCATGCCGATCTTTTCGCAGATCGTCTTCGATGTCTTGGCCATGCCGCGCGGAAACGCATAGTCGGAGCCGACGATGAACACCTTGTTCTTGCCCAGGCTCTTCTGCAGCCACGGCAACGAGTTTTCCAGCTGCTGGTTAGGCACCGCGGAACCGGCATAGAGCACGTTCTTGGAGCACTCCTCGCCTTCGTACCAGGTCGGCCAGACGAGCAGGCCCTTGCGCCGCTCGACGACCGGCAGCACCGCCTTGCGGCTGGCGGTGGTGTAGCAGCCGAAGATCACCGGAACCTGGTCCTCGATCGTCAGCTTGCGGGCCTTTTCGCTATAGATGCGCGGTTCGGACGCCGGATCCTCGATGATCGCGCGCAGCTTGCGGCCAAGGACCCCGCCCTTGGCGTTGATTTCGTCGATTGCCATCTGGGCGCACTGGTTCATCGATTTCTCGACGATCGCGGTGGTCCCGGTCAGCGAATACATGATGCCGACGGGAATCTCGTCGGCTGCCCAGGCCTTGTCGCCCAGACGCAGGATCGAAGGAGCTGCCAGTCCGATGGCCGTGAGGCCCGACGCTTTCAGAAACGTACGCCGATCATGGTTCTTCATAGGTCCTCCTGTTCGCATCGTTGTGCGTTTGGTTTTTGTGAAGCCGCCCCATTCGCGACCACCTGCACGCTTTATTAGAACGTCCTAATAGTCAATACACTCATAAGTATATTTTATTCTGTATAAGTGCATTGACGAATACATTCTTCATTCCACATCCAAATCGACGCAGAGTAACAAACTACTATTTCTAATAGTTTCATTGTTATTTCGGCTTTACGGAACGAACCCTTTCACAAGTGGAGCAGCATGCTTCCAAACACGGACAAAACGATGCCGCGCACGCGTTCGCACGCGCTGACCAAAGAGCGTCAAGAAAGTGCTGCAGATCGAACCAACGGCTGCCAACGGCCTTGTCGGAAGCCGAAAAACAAAAAAGCCCGCCAACTCCGACGAGGAGTTTGCGGGCTACATAGCCACTCGGTGCGGACCGCATTGTCTCACACCGTATCGACATCCGAGGTTCACCCGGCGTCAATTATTTTTCATATTAGTCACGCATGTCCTTGAACGTCAAGAGCTCATGCGCGTTGATGATCGCGCTTGCCAGATCGTCCATCGGCACGCGCTTCGCCATCGCTTGCCGGCGGATGTTCTCATACGCGTCCTGCTCGCTAAGCCCTTGCGTTTCCATGAGAATATTCTTAGCGCGTAGGATGCGGTTGTTGCCGGCCAGCTTGCGCTCCAGCTTGCGGATGCGCTTGCTGGCATTTTGCCGCTCGAGCCAGAGCGCGCGCGCGATTGTCAGATTGGTCAACAGGCCGAACGGGCGTATCGGCCGCTCGATGACCGCCAGCGCCCCGCACTCCAGCACCACCTGCAGCGTGCTCGGATCCTCATAGGTGACGACCGCAATCAAGGCGGGATCGGATGGCTCCACCGGCCGGAACAGGCTCAAGATCTTGTCGCGGTTCTCCTGCTCGATCGAAACCAGCACCACCACCGCCGATGGGTTTATCGCATCGGGCAAGGGCCAGGTCGTTTCGCAACTGCAGCCGATACGCCTGAGATGTTCGACCAGCGCCAATCCCGCCGCATCCGGCGGGTGGATGACTTGGACACGCAAGCCCTTCAGGTCCTGGAGTATGCTGGTTGCCACCGAGAACGATCCGCTAAGCCTTGCGTTTCAGCTGATGGGGTTTGCTCATCCAATCATCGAATGACGCCGTGACGAAGTAGGGGTCGGGCCTTATCCTCGTCTCGGATTGCCAGATGATGTCGAACTTGCCTTCGACATTGACCCGCCCGATGCGCGACCACAATTCGGTGTGGTGGTTGTCGGGGTCGATGCGTATCCGCCCTTGCGGCGCGTCGAACTCCAGCCCGGCGAGATGTTTGGCCAGCGCTTCCGGTTCGTCCGTGCCGGCAAGCTCCAGCGCCTTGGCGTAAAGATGAACCTGGAAATAGGCAGCCTCGGCGCTCGCCGTGACAGGGGCGTCGGCGCCGAACCGTTGCTTGAAGGACGATACGAATTGGCGCGCCTGCGGCGTGTCCAGCGTCTCGAAGAACGACGCCGAGGTCAGGTGTCCTGCCGCGATGTCAGGTGCCATCTCCGCGACCTCCGCTTCGGTGGTCGTCAGGCTGGCGATCGGCATGGTGGCGACGTCGAAACCGGCTTCCTTGTAGGCCTCATAGAGCATGACTGCGCCGGTGCCGACGACCGTCGACACCACGATGTCGGGCTTCAGCTTGCTGATCTGCTTGATGACACGATTGAAATCCTTGCGCGCCGGTTCAACGGGCACGTAGAGCTCGTCGAGAATGGTCCCCTTGGCTCTCATCACCAGGTCCATGACGACGCGGTTGTACTCGTAGGGGAAGACGTAGTTGGAGCCGACCAGCAGGAAGCGCGTGCCGTAGTTGTCGATCAGATAGCGCGCAAGCTGGACCGCGTTCTGGTTCGACGACGAACCGGTATAGAAGCAACGCGTCGAATACTCGAACCCCTCATAGAAGGTCGGGTAAAACAGCATACCGCGATAGGCTTCGATTTCTGGCAGGACGGCCTTGCGCGCCGACGACATGTAGCAGCCGAAGATGACCTTGATGCCGTCCTCGGCGAGAAGGCGAACGGCGAGTTCCTGATACTTTTTGGCCGAACATTCCGGATCGTAGAAGACCGCTTTTATCTGCCGCCCGCGAACGCCGCCGGCTGCGTTGATCTCCTCGATGGCAAGGCGCGTCGCGTTCGCTTCGGCCGTCTCGGCCGCCGCGGTCACTCCACTGTTGGAAAACAGGACGCCAATCCGCCAGTCACCAGTCGCCATGCGCTATAAGCCACCTATTGAGCAGGTCGATAGAATACTGCCCGGTCATCGGCGCGAGCCGGGCGGAGTCTGCTTTGGGAGATTTGGGAAACGCCACTGTTTCCAGTCCCATAGAGATATCCTGACAGCTCGGGAAAGGCAACGCGGCTCTGCAGTTCTGCCACGCAGGCGAGGAGTGTCCGCGGCAGATGTGTTCCGAGCAGCAGCCGGCAGGAAGGCGATCCATCACCGCCTTCCGTCTTGTTCGAATGCCTAAGCCACGTCGTCAGGCGTTGCCGGTGAGCATGTCGTAAAGCGCCAGCGTCACCACATTGGTTGCAAGCACGAGGTCGTCGATCTTGAGCTTCTCGTCGGCGCGGTGCGCATTGGCCTCGAGCATGGTGCGCGGGCCGGCCCCATAAAGCACGGTCGGAATGCCGGCATTGCTGTAGTGTCGTGCATCGGTGTAGAGCGGCACGCCATGCGTCGGGACAGCCTCGCCGGCGAGTTCCGAGGCATGCCGCTGCAAGGCACCGGCCAGCCGCTCCTGCCCATCGAGCGGCTTCAGCGGATCGGCCAGCATCAGCTGGCGAACGTGGCACTCGACGCCCGGCATCTCGCGTGCGGTCGCCTCGATGAAGGCGATCAGGTCACGCGCCACCTCCGGACCATTCTCTTCCGGGATCATGCGGCGGTCGACGCGCATGACGATCTTGTCGGGCACGACATTGGTGTTGATGCCGCCCGAGATCAGCCCAACCACCAGCGATGGCGTGGTGATGCCTTCGACCGACGAGCGTTGCTCGGAAAAGCCCGAGCGCAGCGAGTAGAGCCGGCTCAGTATGTGGGTAGCCGCCTCCAGCGCATCGATGCCCGTTTCGGGCCGCGCCGCATGGGCCGACTTGCCGCGGACGTCGATATCGAGATGCAGGCAGCCATTGTGGGCGGTGACGACGCCGTAAGACAGGCCGGCGCAGATCGCATAGTCCGGCTTGGTCAGCCCCTGCTGCAGCAAGTAGAGCGGGCCAATGTCGCCGCCGACCTCTTCGTCGTAGGTCAGGTGGATCTCTATCGTGCCCGACAGCTTCTCGCCCAATGCGCGCAGCGCCAGCAGCGCATAGGCATAGGTGACGAAGTCGGACTTCGAGGTTGCCACACCCCGGCCGTACATCCAGCCATCCTTGATCTCGGCGCCGTAGGGATCAACGGTCCAGCCTTCGCCAGGCGCCACGACGTCGCCATGCGCATTGAGCGCGATCGTCGGACCGGGCCCAAACCTATGGCGGACAATCAGGTTGGTGGCACTGATCATGCCGACGCTCGCAACCAGCGCATCGGGCACCTTGTGTCGCTCGACGGTGAAACCAAGGCCTTCATACAATTGGGCAGCGCGATCGGCATGCGCTGCGCAATCTCCGGGCGGGTTGTCAGACGGCACCTTGACCAGCTCCGCCAGCATGCGCACCTGGTCGTCACGATGCAAACGGATGTAATCCAGCAGACGCCCTGAACCGAGGCCGGGGCTTTTTTCGATAGGGTTCGGTTCCATTAGGGTTTTCCCTGAAAATTCTCGATGAAATGCAAGAGCACAGCCGCCCCCGTTGCAACGTCTGCCGCGGTGACCGACTCCTCCGGCGAATGGCTGATGCCGTCCTTGCAGCGAACGAAGATCATGCCGATGTCGGTGATCGTGCTCATCGCCATGCCGTCGTGGCCGGCACCGCTGGGCAGGCGCAGAGGGCGCGTTCCGGCCGCTTCGACGGCGGCCGCGATACGGTCGACGAAATCGGGCGCGCATGGGCAGGACTTGAGATCGAGGATCTTGTCGATGTCGATCTCCACTCCGCGCCTTGCCGCGATGGCCCAGGCAGCGACGCCGAGTTCGTCGAAGGCAGCGTGGCGGACACTGTCAGCTTGCGAGCGCAGATCGACGGTCAAAGAGACCTCGCCCGGGATGACATTGATCAGTCCCGGGTCGGCCTTGACGAAGCCGACTGTGCCCACCGTATGGGGATGGACCGAGGCGATGCGCTCGACCGCCAGCGCGATCTCGGCTGCTGCCAGGAGCGGATCCTTGCGCATGCCCATAGGCACCGTGCCGGCATGATTGGCCGCACCCTTGAGCGTCACGACGGCGCGCGTCTGGCCGCTGATCGCGGTCACCACGCCGACCGACAAACCCTCGGCCTGGAGCACTGGTCCCTGCTCGATATGAAGCTCGACATAGCCAATCAAGTCGCCCGGCCGATGGGCTGCCCTGGCGACGGCCTCGGGATCGAGACCGAACGCGATCATGGCCTCGCGAAGGCTGATGCCTTGCGCATCCTTGGCGTTGAACAGGTCGTCACCGAACTGTCCCGTGATGGCGCGGCTTCCGGCGAGCGTCGTCCGGAACCGCGTACCTTCCTCGTCACTGAAGGCGACGACCTCGATACCGAACGGCAGGCGGCGGCCGCGACCGTTGAGCACGGCAACGCAGTCGAGCGAGGTGACCACGCCGAGCGGACCGTCATAGCGGCCGGCATGGACGACACTGTCCATATGCGAGCCGGTAATGAGATAGGGCCCGCCGCCGCTTTCGGAATGGTAGCGGCCGACGACGTTGCCGGCCTCGTCGATACGCGCGTCCATGCCGGCATCGTGCATCCATCCGGCAATGGTTTCGGCGGCCGTGCGATGTTGCGGCGACAGATAGAGCCGCGTCACGCCAATGCCCGGCTCGCTGATGCTGCCAAGCTCGTCGCAGCGCCGCATGATGCGCCGCCCGGCGTCGGTTTCGTTGAGGTAAGTCGACATGATGCTATCCCGGAGCCTTGCGCCGCTACTGCCGCTCAGGTGCATGGTGCTTGTGCCAATGGCGGGCGATTTCGTCGCGCCGGCAGATCCAGACGCCTTCGTGCTTCTGGACGTAGTCGAGGAAGCGCAGGAACGAAGCCCAACGCCCGGGGCGGCCGACGATGCGCAGGTGGAGCCCGGTGGACATCATCCGCGGGGTCCTGTCGCTCTCGCGATAGAGCACGTCGAACGTGTCCTTGAGATAGGTGAAATACTGGTCGCCAGAGTTGAAGCCGGCGGCCGCGACGAAACGCATATCGTTGGCTTCGAGTGTGTAGGGAATGCGCAGATGCTGCTTGCCGTTGACGTTTTCCCAATAGGGCAGGTCATCGGCATAGGTGTCGGAATCGTAGAGGAAGCCACCCTCCTCCACCACCAGCTTGAGCGTGTTGGGGCTGCAGCGTCCGGTGTACCAGCCGACCGGCCGCTCGCCAGTCACCCGCGTGATGGTGTCGATGGCAAGCTTCATCTGGGCGCGTTCGGTGTCCTCGCCCATCCACTGGTGGTCGATCCACTTCCAACCGTGGCTGGCGATCTCGTGTCCGAGGGAGTGCATGATCTTGCCGGCCTCGGGGTAGTGCTGCAGCGCCAGGCCGTTGGCCAGAACAGTGGTGTTGATGCCGCGCTGCTTGAACTCGTCGAACACCCGCCAGAACGCGACGCGCGTGCCATACTCGTAGAGCGACTCCATGTTCATGTTGCGCACGCCGAACAGTTGCGGCGCGCCGATGATGTCGGAGATGAAGTTCTCCGAATGGGCATCGCCGTGCAGGACGCAGTTCTCGGACCCCTCCTCGAAGGCGACGATGAACTGCAGCGCGAGCTTGGCGCCGTTCGGCCAGTTGGCCATCGGCGGCCTGTTGCCGTAGCCGACCATATCGCGGGGGTATGACATTGTTCGATCCTTTCTACCTGTTCCAGACGGACGCCGGCCTAGTCGCGCGGTGCGATTTCAAGATGCTTGACCGATCCGCTCAGCCGCTTGGGCAGCGGATAAGCGAGGTCACCGAATTTGCTGGTGCCGAGCCTCAGGGCGACGATGCCTTCAATGAGCTTGGTCGCAGCGGTAACGCCTTCGATGACCGGAACGCCGATCTGCTCCTGGATATGCGAGGCCAGGTCGGCCATTCCGGCGCAGCCGAGCACGATGGCGCCGATGTCGTCTTCGGCGACGGCGCGGCGGCATTCCTCGACGATGTCACGGCAGGCCGCCATGCCGGTCTCCTCGAGTTCGAGAACCTCGAGCCCGCAAGCCCGGACCTTGCGGCACTGATGCTCGAAGCCGTGAACCTGCAGCAGGTGCTCGCAGATGATCTTGGTGCGGGCGAGCGTGGTGACCACGGAGAAGCGGGTCGCCACGATGCTGGCGACATGGAAGGCCGCCTCGGCGATACCGATGACCGGCCCGCGCGCGATCTCGCGGGCGGCGAGATAGCCGGGATCGCCGAAGCAGGCGATGACATAGCCGTCGACACCGGCGTTCTCTCCCTCGCGGATACGCTCGAGGATGCCGATCGTGCTCAGCGCCTCGTCATAGTGGCTTTCGATCGACGGCGGGCCGCTCTCGACCGAGACTGACAGGATCTCGGTGCCCGACGAGGCAACGCCTTGCGCTGCAGCCAGGTTCTTCCTGGCGAATGCGGAAGTGGTCGTGGGATTGATGATCTCGATCTTCATGACCTGCCCCTAGCCGCCGAGATAGGCGCGGCGGACGTCGTCGTTCTCGGCCAGTTCATGCGAAGGCCCAGACAAGGCGATCTTGCCCGTCTCGAGCACATAGGAGTGGCTGGAGAGCTTGAGCGCCATGCGCGAGTTCTGCTCGACGAGAATGACGCTGACGCCATTGTCGCGGTTGATGCTGGTGATGAAGCGGGCGATCTCGCGGACGATGATCGGCGCGATGCCGAGCGACGGTTCGTCGAGCAGCAGAAGCCGCGGCTTGGACATCAGCGCGCGACCGATCGCCACCATCTGCTGCTCGCCGCCCGACAGGCTGCCGGCCTGCTGGCCGATGCGCTCGCGCAAGCGGGGAAACCGGGTCAGAATGCCTTCGAGGTCGGCAGCGACACCCGCATTGTCCTTGCGACGATAGGCGCCCATCAGAAGGTTGTCGCGCACGCTCATGAACGGGAAGATGCGTCGCCCTTCCGGCACCATCGCCACGCCGCGTGCCACGATCTGGTCGGGTCCCTTGCCGTCGATGCGCTCGCCGTCGAACCAGATCTCACCACTCTCAGGCGCGGTCAGGCCGGTAATGGCGCGCAGGATGGAGGACTTGCCGGCGCCGTTGGCGCCGATGAGGGAAATGATCTCCCCCTCGCCGGCATTGAGGGAAACACCCTTGACGGCGCGAACCCTGCCATAGGAGACGGCGAGGTCCCGGATCGAGAATTGCGCGCTCATAGGCCGATCTCCGTGTCTTCCGCGCCGAGATAAGCCTCGATGACCTTCTCGTTCTGCTGGATCTCCGCCGGCGTGCCCTCGGCGATCTTGCTGCCGAAGCTGACGACCACGATGCGTTCACTGACCGACATCACCGCGGCCATGTCGTGCTCGACCAGGAAAGGCGTGACGCCCTCGTCGCGAATTCTGCGGATCAGCTCGACGCCGCGCTTGGTCTCGTCCGAGTTCAGCCCGGCAAACGGCTCGTCGAGCAGGATGAGCTTTGGCTTGGCAGCAAGCGCTACCGCGATGCCGAGATTGCGCAGCATGCCGTGCGGCAAGGCGGCGGACACCGTATTGGCAAGATGTGCCATGCCGAGCAGGTCAAGTACGTGATCGGCGTATTCGCCGGCTTCCCGCTCGTCTTTCCTGGCGCGCGGCGTCCGGAAGATCATGCCGGCGAGCGAGGCCTTGCAGTCCTTGTGGTAGCCGAGCAGCACCGTCTCGCGCACGGTCATGTCCTGGAAGCTGGTGTTTTCCTGGAACGTCCTGACGATGCCGTGGCGGGCAACCGCATGCGGTCCGATGCCGGTAATGTCCTTGCCGTTGAAACGGACGGTTCCGCTCGTCGGGTTGAGGAAGGAGGCGATCAGCTTGAAGCAGGTGCTCTTGCCGGCGCCGTTGGGGCCGATGATGGAAAGGATCTCGCCCGCATCCAACGTGAAGTTCAGGTCGTTCACTGCGGTCAGGCCGCCGAAGATCTTGGTCAATCCGCGAACTTCAAGCATTGGACGCCTCCTCCAGCTTGGCGGAGCGCCGCTTGATGACGCTCAGGATTCCGTTCGGCATGAGCAGGATGCACAGGATCATCAGGCCGGAGAAAATGACGGTCTGATAGCGCTGGAACTCATGAAGGAGTTCGAAGCTGCTCATCATGACAACGGCGCCGACCAGCGGGCCAACGACGAATTCGAGACCGCCGACGAAGCAGTAGACCATGAAGTAGACGCTATCGAGCACCTGGAAAGTGGTGGGGTAGACGTTCTGCTGCAGAGTGGCGAAGAAGGCACCGCCGACACCGGCATAGAAGCAACTGACCATGAAGGCGACGACACGATACTTGGCGACATTGATGCCAAGACTCGACGCCAAATCCTCGTTCTGCCTGAGCGAGCGGAACACGGCGCCGACGCGGCTGGTGTCGAGAAGCCACATGAACCAAAGGCCGAGCAGCATCAGCGTGCCGGCGAGGTAGAAGAACGGCAGCCGCGCGCCCTTTTCGAAGGCCGGAATGATGGTCAGGCCGAACAACGACAATTCGCTGGGAAGCGGAAGGTCGACGATGCCCTGGGCGCCATTGGTCAGAGCCGGAAAACTCAACGCAGTCAGGCGGCAGGCCTCGGTGATGCAGAGCGTGATCATGGCGAAATAGACGCCCTTGAGACGCAGCACCGGCCAGCCGATCAGGCCACCGAGCAGGGCCGCGACGGCTCCCGACAGTGGCAGGCAGATCCAGAACGAGACGCCGAGTCGCGACACCAGGATGGCTGTTACGTATGCGCCGATCAGCGCAAATCCCGCCTGGGCAAGGTTGATGCGACCGATGGCGAAGGTCAGCCAGACACCGAAGCTGATGAAGCTGACGGCAGCCATGGTGGTGAACACGTTGAGCAGGTAGCCATTGGCGCCGAAGGCCAGCGGAATGGCAAGGAAGTAACCTGCCGCGATCAGCAGCCCCAGCCCGATGGGCTTCAGCGAGGAGCTTCGCTGCTCGCTTGGGGACAGGTTCACATTTGGCATGGATATGGTCTTTTGCATGGTCGTCTCAGCCCCAGGGCTTACCCATGATCCCGTTCGGCCTCACGATGAGGAAGCAGATCACGATCAGGAAGATGATGAGAAAGGTCAGTGAGCCCGGCAAAAGCGCGTAGCCGACGGATTCGAGGAAACCGAGGACGAAGCCGCCAAGGATGGCGCCGGAGAGCACGCCTGCACCACCGATCATGATCATCAGGAATGCCTTGATCGAGATGGCCGTGCCGGCGCCGGTGTGGACGGCGAAGATTGCCACGAGCAGGCCCCCGGACAGGCCGGCAAGGCCGGTCCCGAGGCCGAAGCCCATGGCCGAGAGCCACTTGAGATTGACGCCCTGAAGAGCGGTCGCCTCGCGGTCCTGTGCCATGGCCCTCAGCGCCCGGCCGGTCTTGGTGTAGCCGATGAAGGCCATCAAGGCGGCGATCAGCATCGCTGCGACGACGATGACGACGATGCGTCCGGTGGGTAGCCTGGCATCGAAAACTTCGATGACGCCGGTTGCGATTGGGGGAACGCCACGCTGCTTTTCGCCGAAGACGATCAGCGCCAGGCTTTCGAGGAACACCGCCGTGCCCATGGCCAGCAGCATCGTCACCTCCTCGCGCTTGACGCGCAGCATCACCGGCCGGAACAGGAACAGCTCCATGGCCACGCCGAGCAGGCCGACGATCAGGAAGGACATGACGAGGCCGAACCAGAACGGCAGCCCGAACACGACATTGAAGTAGTAAACGACGAACCCGCCGATCATGTAGAGCTGACCATGGGCGAAATTCACCACCTTCATGATGCTGAAAATGATGGTGATGCCGAGCGCGATCAGCGCGTAAGTCGTTCCGACGACAAGTGCATTGAGCATAACCTGCGTCATGCGAAGTCTCCTGTGCGAGGATGGACCTTCCGCCCATTCGCGATCCGCGTCATGCGGACCTCATGCGAGGGAAGTGCGGGCGGCGGTCATTGGGGGCGAACCGCCGCCCGTGTTCGTCAGTCAGGGAGTTTTCCGACGAACAGCGGCTTGTATTCGCCGTTTTCGACCTGCTGCACGACGATCGGCACGGAGACCTGACGCGGCTGGCCGTAGTCGGTGCGGCCGACATATTTCAACTCGCCGCCGTCCTTGAGGAACGGGTTCTTGCCGACGAAGCCGTCGAGTGCCGCCTTGAACACATTGGTGTCCTCGATCGCCTTGGGTCCGGCGCTCTGCAGCGTCTGGATCATGATCTCGGGACCGTAGACATAGAGGCCGGCGACATCGTTCCACTCGCCCCAGTCCTTGGTGTAGCGCTCGATGAACTTGACCATGAAGTCGCTGCGGATCGCCTCGGTGCTGGCACCGCCGGCGGCAATGAACCCGTTCGACGCGTCTCCGGCCACTTCGTAGATGGCCTTCGGGTCCTGCCCGGTCTCGGTGCTCATGGTTCCCGTGAAGCCAAGTTCACGCGCCGCCTTGATCAGCGGGCCGACATCCGAGGGCGATACGCCTGAAAGCACGATGTGATCCGGCGAGGTACCGATCACCTTGGTCAGGATCGGAAAGAAATCGGTGGTGCCGGACTCGTAGGTTTCCTGGTCGGAGACGACCTCCAGGCCGAGCGCCTTGGCGCCGGCTGAGCCTTCGTCACGCTGCTTGATGGGATCGGCGTTGTTTTCGGAGACAAAGGCGATCTTCTTCACGCCCTTGTTGTCCATCAGCCATTTGTAGATGACCGGGCCGACCTGGTAAGATGCCACCATGCCGAGGATCGACTGGGAGGCAGGTGCCTTGTAGAGCGACTTGGAGAAGGCGTAGGGCATGTTGACCGTGCCATTCGCCTCCATGACGGTCTTGGCGCTTTCCGCCGTGGAGTCAGTGTTCGGCCCCTGGATATATTTGACACCTTCCGACACCAGCTTTTCGGCACCGGTCTGGGCGCCCTTGGGATCGCCCTTGTCGTCGACGCACACGACCTCGATCTTGTAGGTCTTGTCACCGATCGCCACGCCGCCGTCGTCGTTCCACATGCCGGCCCGTGACTTGAACGTCTGGCACATGACGCCACCCCAGCCGGCAAACGGCCCGCTCATCACGCCCAGGGCACCGATCTTCAGAGTTTCTTCGGCATATGCCGAAGATCCAAACACCAATGCTCCGGTTGCCGTTCCTAATATAAGCACCCTGCGCAGGGCACTTTGTCTCTGCTGACGCAAAATCATCTTGTCCTCCATTGTGATACTCGGCCTTCATCTGCAATTGAACCCATGTCAATTGGTTCAATATGCTCAGATTACGCAGTTATGTTCCCTTGTTTTTGTTGTTATTTGAGCGTATGTCTGGCACTTGAAGGTGTCAATTATTTCATTGACACGGTGTCAAAGTAGCGAGAGCCGCATGAACTGGAAGCCGGAGATCAGGAAGGGCGCCGGGCCGATCTACGTGGCGATCTGCGATGCGCTCGAGCGCGGAATAGCCGAAGGTCAGTTGCAGCCCGGCGAGAAGCTGCCGCCGCACCGCGACCTCGCCTATCGGCTGGGCGTGACGGTCGGGACGATTGCGCGAGCCTACACCGAGGCGGCGGTAAGAGGCCTCGTCGTCGGCGAGGTCGGCCGCGGCACGTTCATCAACGATTTCGACAATCATCGCGACGACATCACCCGGCTGGTGGTGCCGGAAAAACCCCAACCGGAGGTAATCGACCTCGGACTGAACCTTTCCGCCATTGGTGAAGCCGACGAAATCCTCAGGTCGACCCTGAAGGATCTGTCGCGGTCAGGCTCGCTCGACGCGCTTCTCACCTATCAGCCCAGCGCGGGCATGATCTCGCACCGCGCCGTCGCATCGCAATGGCTGGAGGGTATCGGGATCAGGGCGCATCCGGACAATGTCATCATCTGCAATGGCGGACAGCACGGCCTTCTGATCAGCATGATGGCGCTGGCCGGCCATGGCGAGTCAATTGCCACGGAACAGCTGACTTATCCGGGTGCAAGGGCCATCGCGCATCAGCTCGGCATCACTCTCGCCGCGGTTCAAATGGACCACGAGGGTCTGGATCCTGCGGCCTTGCGCGAACTCTGCGAGACCAAGCGGCCGAAGGCGCTCTATTGCATGCCCGTTCTGCAGAACCCGACGACGATCACCATGTCCGAGCAACGGATGCGGGAGATCGCCGCGATCATCGAGGAGTATGGTCTCTGGATCATCGAAGACGACGTGTATGGCTTCCTTGCCGAGAACCGGCCGCGGCCCTTCGCCTCTCTCATTCCGGAACGAACCATCTACCTCACCAGCGCCTCCAAGAGCATGGCGCCTGGCTTGCGTATCGGCTTCCTGGTGGTACCGGCCAAGCTCAGCCGCTCCGTCCAGGAGATCGTCACCATGAGCAACTGGATGTCGCCACCGTTCATGGCGGCGATCGTGACCAACTGGATGGCAAACGGCTATGCCGACAAGCTGATCGCCTGGCACCGCAACCAGGCGCATGAGCGCCAGGAGGTGGCCCATCGGATCCTCGGCCACCATGCGGAGCACGCGTCCACATCCTGCTATCACCTCTGGCTGCAGCTTCCCGAACCCTGGCGAATGGATTCGTTCTCCGCCACAGCCCTGCGCGAGGGCGTTAGGGTGATCACCGCCGACGCTTTTGCCGTGAAACGCGATCACGCACCGCACGCGGTGAGGCTGTGCCTGGGAGCAGCACACTCCCTGCCGCAGATCGCGCTGGGCCTGAACCGGTTGATGGGCCTGCTCAACTCGCAGCCCAAGCCGCACATGGATCTGCAATCGATCGGCTATGTCTAGCCGGCAAGGCTGTCGGAGAGCGGAAGCTGGAGCCGGCTATGCGCGGGCCTTTTGCAGGGCGCGTCCGTTGTAAACCGTACCCTCGGCCTGACCTTGCGCGCCCCGGCGAACCGCCACGCGATCGAGCTGCGGAAACTGGGGTTCCAGCTTTTCCCAGATCCAGCGCGCGACATTTTCGAGCGACGGCACGGACAGCCCCTCGATCTCGTTGAGATATTTGTGGTCGAGGGTCATCCGGACGACCTCTATCTGCTGCTCCAGCTCATAGAGATTGGCCGGCCAGCCAAAGACCGGGTCGGGGTCTCCGACGAGGTGAACGCTGACCTGGAACGAGTGACCGTGGAGGCCCGAAAAAGGCTGCAGCTGGTGTGCTGCCTCGAAGGTGAACTCCTTGTAAGTCTCGATCATTTTGCCGTCCTGCCCATCGTCATGCTCAACCTGGTGCCGGATATCTGCCACCGGCTTCTGAGCCGGTCAATTCGATCAAAACAAGAAACATCCGCTTGCTACTTGCTGATGCACGATATCGTGCTGATTATTGTGGCATATTCAACGTCGTTAATGTGTTTTTCAGTGACCTTTGGCATGGTCCGATGCAAACTGACGGTGCCGGGGAGTACGTGCTATGAATCATCTTGTGTCTTCAACCATCCGCGCAGTGGCAGTGGCGACGTCATTGGCACTTTTCGCGCTGTCGTCGGCTCAGGCCGAAGACGGCAAACTGCAGGCCCCCAAAGGCACCCCGATCCTTGTCATCGAAGGCAAGATCAGCGTCACGAATGGCGATGGTGTGGCCTCGTTTGACCGCGACATGCTCGAAGCGCTCGGCGTCACCTCGATCGAGACCACGACGCCGTGGTTTACGGGCATGGTCAAGTTCGAGGGCGTTCAGCTCCAAAAGATCATGGAGCTCGTGGGCGCCGACGGCAAGGAGGCCGTTGCCGTTGCCCTCAACGACTACAAGACGACGATCCCGACGGAGGATTTTGCGCTCCACAACGTGCTGTTGGCGCTCAAGCGCGACGGCCAGTACATGGAGGTCAGCGACAAGGGCCCGCTGTTCATCGTCTATCCCTATGACAGCAAGCCGGAGCTTCAGAGCCAGAAGTTCTATTCGCGTTCGGTTTGGCAGCTGGCCCGGTTGATCATCCGGTAGGGAAGATGTCATGGCCGCTTTGTTGGCGCCTGGATCCCGCCGTGCATTTGCATTCCATCTGCTCAAGGCACTGCTGATTGGCACGATTGCCGTCTTCGCTGTCGCCGCTGCCTATTTGTCCGTCGTCATCTTCGAACGTCAGGCATCTATCGGGAAGCTCTCGCGATACGACGTGGCATGGAGTGCCAGCCAGGGCGTCAACGAATATCTGCGCCTCTACCAGCGGGTAGCCACGCTGGCTGCTTCGCCAAACGATCAGCTCAAGGCCGACACGCAGCTTCGCTTTCAGATTCTGAAGAGCCGGCTCGGCGGCTTCAGCACCGGCCAGTTCGAGGAATTTGTCGCCGAGGCGCCCGAGCGAAAGGCAACAATCGCCCAGCTGTCCAAATTCGTCGCGGACATGGACAGCGTCATCACCAGGATCGACGCCCCGGGTCAGGCGCAATCCATACTGACGTCGATGCGCGCGCTGGAGGCCGAACTGATCGGCCTCGCCTCGGAGGCCAACCAGTACAGCGCCGTGCAGGCGGCCAAGGTCGACGACGAGCTGTTGCGCCTCCATAGCGGCTTCTCCGCCGTGGCGATCGGCTTTTTCCTGTGCAGCCTTGCCTTCATCGCGCTTCTGGGATGGCACAACCGGTTGCTGACGCAGACATTCGATGCCCTCAATGCGGCCAATGACGATCTGCGCCGTACCTCCGATGACCTGGAGACGGCCAATGCCGCGGTGCTCGGCGCGAACCACGCGCTCGCCACCCAGAACGGCCTGTTTGATGCCGCCCTGAGCAACATGTCCCAGGGCCTTTGCATGTTCGACGCCGACCAGCGGCTGATCGTCAGCAACAGCAAATTCGCCGCCATGTACGGTCTGTCGGACGATAGCCTTGCGCCTGGGACCACGCCCCAGCAGATCATGCAGGCGTCGATCGATGCCGCAACGTCGACGCAGCACAGCGCCGAACTTGCCCATCGCTCCCAGCAACAGCTGATTGAAAAGGGCCAGCCCGGCGTCCTGCTGCAGAAGCTCGTCGACGGCCGCATCGTCTCGATCCTGCATCAGCCGATGGATTCAGGCGGCTGGGTTGCCACCTATGAGGACATCACCGAACGCCATCTCTCGGAAGAGCGCATCGCCCATATGGCGCGCCACGATCCTTTGACCGGGTTGCCGAACCGCCTGATGCTGCGCGAGCGCCTGGAGCAGGAGCTGGCGCATGGCCGCAGGCACCACCAGGACACCGCGGTCCTCTGCCTCGACCTGGACAACTTCAAGAACGTCAACGACACGCTCGGCCATCCCGTCGGCGACGCATTGCTGCGCGAGGTTGCCAACCGCGTTTCGGGCATGGTTCGTGAATATGACGTCGTTGCCCGCCTTGGTGGCGACGAATTCATCGTCATCCAGCCGGCGGTTGGACGCGAGGATGCGGCGCATGTGGCGCAGCGATTGATCGAAGCCCTCGAGGAACCGTACCATCTCGACGCCCACCATGTCGTCATCGGCGCCAGTATTGGAATTGCGCTTGCCTCGGATTGTGACGGGGTTGCCGACGACATGGTCAAGAATGCCGACCTGGCGCTCTATCGCGCCAAGAGCGATGGCCGCGGCAGCTACCAGTTCTATGCGCCCGAGATGGACGACCGGCTGCAACGCCGGCGCATGCTCGAACTCGACCTCAGGGGCGCCGATTTCGACAAGGAGTTCGAGCTGGTTTTCCAGCCGATCGTCAATCTCAAGAGCAAGCAGGTCGCCGTGGTCGAAGCATTGCTGCGCTGGCCCGGCTGCCAGCGTGGCCAGATCCGGCCTGACGAGTTTATCCCGATCGCCGAAAGCACGGGCCTGATCGTACAGCTCGGCGCCTGGGTCCTCGAAAAAGCCTGCCGGGAAGCCGTCAAATTGCCGGGCAACGTCAACGTCGCGGTCAATCTGTCGCCCGGCCAGTTCAGGCGGGGAAACATCGTCGACACCGTCGCCAACGTATTAAAGCTGACAGGCCTTGCCCCCGAACGGCTTGAACTCGAAATCACCGAATCCCTGCTGTTGGGCGACAACAAGGAAACCCTGCTTGCCCTGAACCGGCTGCATGCGCTGGGCGTCAAGATTTCGCTCGACGATTTCGGGACGGGCTACTCGTCCCTCAGCTATCTCAGGAATTTCCCCGTCGACAAGGTCAAGATCGACCGTTCCTTCATTGCCGAAATCGCCGGCAACCGCGACCATTGGGCGATCGTCAGCGCGATCGTGAATCTCTCGCATGCGCTGGAAATGACTACTGTCGCCGAGGGCATCGAGACCGAGGAACAGCTGCTGATCGTCCGGGCCACCGGATGCGACGCCGTCCAGGGACACTTCTTCAGTCCGCCAATGTCGGTTGCGCAGCTCAGGCGATATCTCGAAGACCAGCGCGCCAAGCTGACGCTGGCGTAATAGGCTCCAATGGGAAGTTCCCGGCCGAAGATTTTGGAAGATGGCTGAGTGTTGCAGGGGCCGAGCGAGATGTCATGCCTTGAGACAGCGCGCCGTGGCTCCGCCCCTTGACGCAATGCAGTGGTCACAGCACAGATTCGTCGGCCGCAAGATTGGTTGTACAACCACACCTAAAGCCAGGAGGCCTGCGTCTTGGGCAGGCGCTGATCAGGATCTATAACCTTGAGCGACGGCTGGCCCGGACCGTTCCAGCGCCACAATGCTACGCAACTGCCGCCGGGCGACATGAAGGACGGATAGACGACGCCGTCAAAGCCTTCGGTGAGCAGGCGCTGCTGCAGCAGATGGGTTTGCGGTGCCCTGCCGTCGTCGAGATCGGAACGCCACTCGCATCTGTGAATGCCGGCATCGATGCCGAGTTCGTCCAGCATCGCGGCATCGGTCAGGTCGGCCAGCCTCGCGTCCGACAGCTCGAGCTGGGCGATCAGCGCCGGATGCTGGACAAAACCCTGGTTGTATTCGGCCCAGGCGGTCGACAGCTCACAGGCCGCATACAGCGTCGGCGATCCTACCGGGTTCCAGCGCCCGCCGAAACGCGCAGCGCCCTCGCCCGAAAGCGGCATATGCGCCCAGCGCGGCACGAAGGCCCGCCACAAGGTTCGCTGCTGACGCAGGGCGGCTTCAGGCATAAACGCCGGAGCGCACCGCCTCCAGATAGGCCAGAACCTTGTCCGCCTTGCCCTCGCCGACCAGGTCATAGGCCGTCTTGCCGGCCCAGCCCGGGATGGGCTGATGCTTGAACCAGATCGCCGCGCGGCTTTCGTCGCCCGCCATCTCGGCGGCCATCGCCAGGATGCGGACAACGGGGCTGAGCGCCTGGTCGACCTTGCGTGCTCCGGAGCGCGCCGTCAGCGTGTTGCGGGCAACGCCAACGAGCCGGGCCAGGTCGGCCTGGGTGACACCCAGCAGTTCCGACACGCGGCGAGCCGAGAGAAACTGCGACCGGGCCTCACCGAAATGGGCCGCCGACATTCCCAAACTCTGAGCTGCCATGACACGTTCCTGACGTATTTTGATATCCACTCGTTCAATATGTGCGCATCATGCGCCCAATTCAAGCCCGGATTATGACCTCCAGGTCATTGCCAGCGTGCATGTTACTCTGCTCGACCCGCTCCCTCACGCATGTCGTGCAGGCGCCATCGCCTCCGCCACGAAGAGACGTCATGGCAGGCAAGCGGTCAATCCTCGGATTGGTCGACCTCGGCGGCTCCTCCAAGTCCCAGGGCAACATTTCCGGCAAGCAACTGCTCCTTGCTGAGCAGCCCGGCATCTTCGAGCGCTTCGAAGTCGGGCAAATCGCGCAACGTATCGAGTCCGAACTGCGACAGGAACGTCTTGGTGGTAACGTAGGTGTAGGGCGCGCCCGGCGTCGGACTGCGTGGTCCCGAGGCAATGAAGTCATGCGACCTCAGCACGCCGATCAGATCGCGGCTGACCTCCTTGCCGAAGAACGCCGTCAGTTCGCCTCGGGTGATCGGCTGGAAATAGGCAATGCACATCAGCACCAGCACTTCCGATTGCGACAGTGGGCGCGCCATATCGACCTGCCCCGTCGCCGCGCGAATGGCATCGGCAAACGCCTTCTTGGTGCGATGCTGCCAGCCGCCGGCAACCGAAACCAGCTCATAGGGCCGACCGGCAAGCTCTGCCCTGATGTCGTCGATGATCAGGTCGAGATTGCAATTCCTGCCTACGATCCGAACCAGCATCTCGCGCGGTACGGGTTCGCTGGCGGCAAAGATCACCGCCTCCACCCGGCCCATCCATTCGCGCCAGCGCAGCTCCGGCGGCAGGTGCTCGAGCTCGGTGTCGAGCAATGTCGGCTGATCCTTGTCCTTTCGGCGCGCTTCCGTCATCGCTACAGGCCGTACAGCCGGAAGGAGGCGCGCCCGGAGAGTTCGCGCACCGCTTCGAATGTCTGCAGCCGTTCGAACAGACGCCGTGCCGCAAATCGCGACAGATTGCGGGTGCTCAGCGTGCCGGGGACGGCATCGTCGTCGAGCAATCGCCGGATCGCTTCGCCTGCTCCTTTCGCCCGCAGCTTCGGCGTTGCCGCCGCAAGCCGCTCGGCGCGCCGGGCGATGTCAAGCGCGAGCCTCAAGCCGTCACCGGCCCCGTTTGCCAGAGCTACACACACCGCCCGCTCGAATGCAGCGTCCCCAGGCCGGATGCGTTTGCCGCGGCCGTCGCCGGAACGGAAGGCCGGGGAATACAGCTGCGCGGCCAGAAGCGGCACGGGTCGGGACCAGCCCAGCTTTCGCGCCAGAACCAGATCGGCCAGCCACCAGGCCAAGAGTTCGGCATCTCCCCGACCGGCAACGACGTGACCGGCGATCGCCGCCGCAGCCAGCGGAGCCGGCTTGTCCCCCGCGGCCAGTTCCTCGACGGTTTCGGCAAGTTTGTCGTACCTGTCGTCGACGCGCAGGCCGAGCCATTCGGTGATCTGCGCCAGCCCGCCGGCGTCGATCGTTGGCGGCCGCGAGGCCAGATGGCGCCATGCCCCGAGGATGCTGCCGGCAGGCCCGGGATCTCCGCTTGCCGGGCGCAGATACCAGGCGTCACGCAATGCGGCCTCTTCCTCCGTGCGTCCGGCCAGCCGAACGGCAGCGACGGCACATTTCAGTGCCAGCCGTTGGCGCCAGCTGCCGGCCCAGGCCGGCTCGGAGCGCACCAGATTGTCGAGCGCACACAGCGCAGCACCCGCGTAGAACGCGGCATCGGCGTCACTGGCCACTGGCCCATCCGGCAGCGCCCACGCAGGCATGCGCGGCAGCGCAGGCGGAACGGCAAGTGGTTGGATCGCTCGAATCATCGCTGACGAGCGTATTCGAGCAGTGCGCTTACTGCCACGGCTGCCGGCCTAAAGCGCACAGCCATTTCACCGGGCAAATGGCTCACCTCGCCTTCCGCAATGAACGATCCGTCATTGCGACCGGCAACCCGCCCCCTTTCCCAAGACATTGCGCGCAACACTGCACAGCCGACGCCGCCCGGCTATACTGCCACCAGATGGCCGCCTGATACTTCCCGGAACTGGCGCAGCGGGACCTGGTAGTCCGGCGCACGGATCGGGCTTTTCAGTTCGTCCGCGGCCGACATGCGCTTTTCGTGGCGACGATCGGGGTCCGGAACCGGCACAGCCGCCAGCAGACGCTTGGTGTAGTCGTGCTGCGGATTGCCGAAGACTGCCGCACGCGGGCCGATCTCGACGATTTCGCCAAGATACATCACCGCCACGCGGTGGCTGACGCGCTCGACCACCGCCATGTCATGGCTGATGAACAGGAAGGCTAGGTTAAGGCTCTGCTGCAGGTCGAGCATCAGGTTGATCACCTGCGCCTTGACCGAGACGTCGAGCGCCGAGACGCTTTCGTCGGCGACGATGACTTTCGGCTCGAGCGCCAGCGCCCGTGCAATGCAGATGCGCTGCCGCTGGCCGCCGGAGAACTCGTGGGGATAGCGGCTCGCCATGTCGGGCGACAGGCCTACCTTGCTGAGCAGATCGGCGACCAGCTCGCGCCCCTGTTTTGCCGTGCCCATCCTGTGCTCGAGATAGGGCTCGGCAATCGCCTGGCCGACCGTCATGCGCGGATTGAGCGAGGCGAACGGGTCCTGGAAGATCATCTGCACCGATTTGCGCATCTGCCGCATCTCGTGCTTGTCCATGCCAATGACGTCCTTGCCGTCGATCTTGACCGCGCCCGAGGTCGGCTCGATCAGCCGCATGATGGCGCGGCCGGTGGTCGACTTGCCGCAGCCGGATTCGCCGACCAGGGACAGCGTTTCGCCGGCAAACAGGTCGAAGGAAACGTTCTCCACCGCATGCACACGCCCGCCGACCCGGCCGAACAGGCCAGTAGGGATGTCGAAGCGCTTGACCAGGTTTTTCACCTGCAGGACCGGTCTGTCGCGAACGACCGTATCGGGTTTTTCCACGGGCAGTGTGCACTCGCCCGTCGAGGTGTTGACGATGGGAAAGCGGAGCGGGCGGTCGTATTGCTCCATCGAACCGAGCACCGGCACGGCGGAGAGCAGCGCGCGGGTGTAATGGTGCTTGCCGCGATGGAAGATGTCGGCGGTGGCACCGGTTTCCACCTGATCGCCGCGGAACATCACAACCGTGCGGTCGGCCACCTCCGCCACCACGCCCATGTCGTGGGTAATGAACAGCACCGACGTTCCCTGCTCGTCCTGCAGCATCTTGATCAGGTCGAGGATCTGTCCCTGGATGGTGACGTCGAGCGCCGTCGTCGGCTCGTCGGCAATCAGCAGTTTTGGGCGCGAGGCCAGTGCCATGGCGATCATCACGCGCTGACGCATGCCGCCCGAAAACCGGTGCGGATACTCGTCGAAGCGCGAGGCGGCGGAGGGAATGCGCACCTTTTCCAGCAACCGGATGGTCTCGGCCCTGGCGTCGGCGAAGGACATGGCATTATGGCAGAGCAGCGCCTCGGAGATCTGGTCACCAATGGTGAAGAGCGGATTGAGGCTCGTCATCGGCTCCTGGAAGATCATCGCGACGTCGTTGCCGCGCACCTGCCGCATCTTGTCTTCGGGCAGGTCGGTCAGGTTCCGGCCGTTGAGGACGATCCTGCCCTCGATGCGGCTGGTGTCGGGCGGCAGCAGGCGCATGATCGACAGCGACGTCACGCTCTTGCCCGACCCGGATTCACCGACGATGGCAACGGTTTCGCCGGGCGCGACATCGAAGGAGATGTCGCGCACGACAGGCTTCCATTTGCCGTCGACCATGAACGAGGTCGTGAGTTTCTGCACCGACAGAACCGGATCGACGGTCTGGCCAAGGCTGTTTTCCTGAACGCTCATTATCTCTCCTCCCTGACCTGATCGACAGGCTGCGCGCTCAATCGGGCCAGCGCAGCAGGCCGTCGAAGCAGTGACGGCTGCGGTTCTCGAACGGCGTGGCGATGATCTCGTTGGAGGCGCGTGCCCTGTCGAGTTCCTCGGCCAGGCGCCGGGCGACGATCGTCTCCTGGCCCGGATGCAGGTTGCAGGGGTCGAGGTAGAAGTAATCATGCTCGACCTCGTGGTCACGCACGATGATGGGCTGGTCGCCGCCCGCCAGCGCAGATGCCAAATCCCAGGCCGTGATATGCGCCTCCTGCGCGCTGATGTTGACGCGCAGCCGGTCGAGCGGGTTCTTCGTCGGGTCCGGCTCGATCACGGCGTTGACGCCGGGGCGGCCGTCGAGCGTCTCCTTCCACAGCCTGAGATAGCCGGTCTCGCGTTCACGGATGCCGGCGTGGTCGCGCTTCTCCCAGGCTTCCAATGCGGCCATGGCGCCATAGACGCTTTCCTTGCCGACCTTCATGCCGCGGCCGATGCCGAGGTTCTGCAGGTAGGCGTGTCGGACCAATTCCTTCTTGCCGGCGACGATGCCGGACGTCGGCCCTCCCAGGAACTTGTGACCGGAGTAGAGAACCATATCGGCGCCCTGGGCGAGGAAGATGCGCAAATCATACTCGGACGCCGCGTCGACGATGACAGGCACGCCCCTGGCATGTGCGATCTCGACGAATTCGAGCAGGTTGAGCAGGCCGTAGTCGACGACATGGTGCGATACGACATAGACAGCCGCCGCCGTCTTGTCGGTGATCGCATTCTCCATGTGGAAACGGTGGGTGGATGTCGCCTGTCCGATGATGACCGGCTTCGCCCCGGCAAGGCGGACGGCCTGATCGACAGGCGCGCCATAGCTGACGATGTGCCCCATCTGGATGATTACTTCATTCCTGGCAGGCGTCTGATCCGGCAAACGTTCGATCGCCAGCAGGTTGTCACCGGTCATGGCGCCGGCGACGGCGAGCGAGATCCCGGCCGAGCACGACGCGGTTATGTGGCCGGCTTCGGCGCCCGTGAGACGGGCGATCACCGCACTTGCCTTGCGTTGGAGATCGTTGATCTCGACAAACTGCGGCAGGATCTCGGCCATCGCGGCGATCGCTTCCGGCACGACGATCGAGGCGCCGAGGCTCGTCATCGTTCCCGACACATTGATCACCGGTCGCAGGCCGAGCTTGCGGCGGACGTCTTCGGTCATTTTCCTCTCCCGTGCATCGGCAAGCGTCGGCTTTCGGCTCGACAAGATATGCCATAATAATGTAATAGATTACCCAGACTATCAGGAGCACGCCCTTGGACGCGATAACTCAATCCACTGATGCGACTGACGAACCGACGTCGGCAAACGGCGCCAGGCGTTCTCGGGTTTCGGGCATCGACCGCGCCCTGCAGGTGATCGACTATCTCTACGAAACCGGCGAGCCAGCGGGCGCCTATGCCATCGCCAAGGCGATCAAGGCGCCGCTGTCGACCGTCTACGTCATCATCGACGATCTCGTCGAGAAGAACATGCTGGCCCGCAGCCCCGATGGTTCCATCTGGCTTGGCGCGCGGCTCTACCACTATGGCCTCGCCTATGCGCGCTCGCTCGACTTCATGGGCGTCGCCAACCGCGAGATGCACGATCTCTGCCGCGACGTCGGCGAAACGGTCCAGCTGTGCGGCCGTGAAGGCGACCACATGCTGGTGCTCGCCATGGCCGACGGCCCGAGCCCGTTCCAGGTCGCCTCCCGTGTCGGCACGCGGGTGCCGCTGAACTGGACAGCATCCGGCCGGCTGCTCGTCGGCCATCTGCCCGAAGCCGAGCGCATCGACCTTTTCAAGCGTTGCGCCCGCATGTCGCCGACCGGTCGTGCAGAAGTGGATGCGACCGCCCTTTCGGCCGCCGCGGGCAAGGCGTTCCAGCAGCGGCTTTCGATGCAGATCGCGGAATCCGACTACGCGGTGGCCTGCATTGCTTCGCCGGTCTGCGACCGCGACGGGAAATGCGTCGCGACGATCTCCATCGTGCTGCCGGAGCAGAAGGTCCTGTCCGACGAGAGCCACTACACAGACCGCGTGCGCGCCTCCGCCGAGCGGATCGAGACCTCGATGGGTTGGCGCAACCGCTAGCGTCATCGCTCAGCTCCGAAGTGCCACGATCGCTTCGATCTCCACCGTGATGTTGCCGGGGAGAGAACCGAAGCCGACGGCCGAGCGCGCGTGGTGACCGGCCTCTCCGAACACATCGATGAAGAGATCAGAACATCCGTTGATGACCTGTGGGTGGTCTTCAAAATCAGGCGACGCATTGACCATGCCGAGCAGCTTGACGACGCGCTTGACCCTCGAGAGATCGCCGAGCGCTTCCTGCATCACCGCCAGCAGGTTGATCCCGACAAGGCGGGCGTGCTGATAGGCCTGGCTGACGCTGACACCTTCGCCGACCTTGCCCGTCCACAACCTGCCATCCGCCTCGCGAGGCCCCTGCCCCGAGAGATAGAGCATGTCACCCTCGCGCACATGGGTGACGAAGTTGGCGACCGGCGGCGGTGCCGGCGGAAGCTGGACACCCAGCATGATCAGGCGGTCGGCAGGACTTGCGGTTGCGGAGGCGGCGATGGCTTGGGAGGCGGTCAATTCAGGTCCAGTCTCTGGGATCATGTTTCAGCGCCACGACAGGCCATGGCTGTGACGCACGAGCTTGCGGGCGCGTGGCACGTATCGGCTGGCGGCAACGGCCTCCGATCCGATGATTGCGTAACGCGGTTCGAACAGGCGCTTGAGCCGTGAGGTGTCGCCGTTCGAATCGGTGGCTTCGAGGTCGCCGTCGACGAGATCGAAGATGGTGAAATCCGCACGCGCACCAACAGTGATCGATTTCGGCATTTCCACCTTGATCGCCGAGGCCGGCGCATGGGTGACGGCTTCGACGACCCTGCCGAACGGCATGCCGACCGACAGCAGCTTGGACATCGTCGTCGCGAGATCCCAGACCGGGAAATTCATCGAGTGGCCGTGCAGGTCGGTCGAGATCGAGAACGGCATCAATCCGCGCTGGATCGCGGCCTCGGCGACCTTGAACGAGAACGACGCGCCACCATGGCCGATGTCGAGCCGCACGCCTTCGGCAGCGCAACGCTCGGCGAGCGTGAACAGGTCCTCGTCTTCCATGATGCTCGACCCGGCCTTGCCGTTGAAGCAATGGGTGACGATGTCGCCGGGCCCAAGAATCTCCAGTACCTCGTCATAAAGGGCCGGCGGCTCACCGACATGGACCATCATCGGAATCTTCAGGATCTTGGCGATCTTCTTGCCGAGCTTGACCGGGGTCACGCCCCATGACCCCGTGATGACGTGGCTTGCACGCACCTTGATGCCGACGATGTGCTCACTGTTGTCGGCATGGCACTGCAGGATGCGGTCGAGATCGATGTCCTTGATGTCGCGCAGCTCCGGAACACGATTGCAGGCGACGAGGCCGATGGACCCGAGATTGAGGAATGCCTTGATGCGTTCGCGCGCGGGTTCGATGATATATTCGCGAAAGCCGTGAAAATTGGACTCACCCGCTGAACCGGCATCGACCAGCGTCGTCACGCCGCGTTCGACCCCGCATTCGGACGGCCGGATCGAGATGTCGGTGCCGCCGTACCAGACATGGACGTGCAGATCGACCCAGCCGGGCGAAATCCAGGCTCCCCTGGCGTCTATGCGTTCCGCGCCTTCTGGCGCCTGAAGCGACGGTCCGACGGCTGCGATCATGCCATCCGCCCCCACCAGTATGTCGGTTGGCAGCGACGTGCTGTCGCCAAGGGCGACAGGCCTGACATTGGAAATGAGAAGGGGCTTGGCCGTTGCTGTGGCTGCCATCTTACATGTCCTTTCGCAGTCTCGGGTCGAGCATGTCCCTCAGGCCGTCGCCAACCAGCTGCAGCGACAGCACCGAGAGAATGATGGCGAAGCCGGGAAAGTAGGTCATCCAGTCGGCTTGGCCGATGTACTGGCGTCCACCGGCGATCATGGTTCCCCAGGTCGGGATTTCCGGGCTGACGCCCAGCCCCAGGAACGACAAGCCAGCCTCGGCAAGCATGGCGCTGGCGAACAGGAAGGTGCCCTGCACCAGGATCGGCGACACCAGGTTGCGCAGCACGTGCCGTGTCATGATGTGGAAGGTCGAGATGCCCATCGACTTCGCCGCCTCGACATAAGGCAGCTCGCGAATGACGAGCGTCGAGGCGCGAACGATGCGCGCCAGCCGTGGCGCATAGACGATCGACAGCGCCACGATCACCGTGACCAGCGACGGGCCGAGTGCTGCAACAAGAGCAATCGCCAGCAGGATGTCGGGGAATGCCATCATGGCGTCGATGAGCCGCGCGATCGGCGTGTCGAGCGAACGGAAGAAGCCGGCAAGCAAGCCAAGCGTCACGCCGATGAGCGCTGACAGCGTGACCACCGCAGCACCGACCAAAAGCGACAGCCGTCCCGCATAGATGGTGCGCGAGAAGATATCGCGGCCGAATTCGTCTGTTCCGAACCAGAACATCTCGCTCGGCGGCTTCAGTCGGTTGACGATGGAAAGCTTGGACGGCGAGTAAGGCGCGATCCAAGGCGCAAGCAGGGCAAGCAGGACAAAGACCGCCAGCACGATGACGCCAAAGGCGACGGTCTTGCGCTTCAACAGTCGGCGCAGGAACAGGAACTTCGGCTCCGGGGCCGGCAAGGATGCGGAAGCGAGATCGGTCATCAGTAACGCACCCTTGGATCGACCAGCAGATAGAGCATGTCGATGGCGAAGTTGATGAGGACATAGAGGCCGGCAATGACCAGCAGTGCACCCTGGATGACGGGATAGTCGCGCCTCAGCACCGCCGAGACCACAAGGTTGCCGACACCAGGTAGGCCGAAGACCGTTTCGGTGACGACAGCACCTGAGATCAGCACGGCGGCGGTCAACCCGACCACCGTCAGGATCGGGATCAAGGCGTTCTTGAGTGCGTGTTTCAGCACAACGCGCCGCTCGACGACGCCCTTGGCACGCGCCGTGCGGATGTAATCGTCGCCCAGAACGTCCAGCATCGAGGCGCGGGTAAAGCGCAGGATCAGCGCCGACGACACCAGGCCGAGTGCCACGGCGGGCAAGGTGAGATGGTACATCCTGTCGAGAAACGCCGCATCCGGCCCGCCGTAACCGGACACCGGAAACCATTGCTGCCGAACCGCGAACACCTGCATCAGGATCAGGCCCAGCCAGAAGCTCGGGATGCTGGCAGCCAGCATGGCAAGCAGCGTCGAGGCCTGGTCGATGAAGGACCCGCGCCGGTAGGCGGCATAGATACCGATGGGCAGAGCGATGACGCAGGCGATGGACAGCGAAAAGACGGTGAGGAAGAAGGTTGGCTCAGCGCGTTCCATCAAGGCTGCAGACACTGGCATATTGAGGAAAATCGAGTTGCCGAGATCGCCCTTCAACAGTTGGGCGACATAGAGAAAATACTGGACGAAAATCGACTTATCGAGGCCAAGGCGCGTCCTGAGCTCCGCTATGTCCTGGGGCGTGGCATCGGGCCCCAGCATGACGGCGGCCGGATCGCCTGGTGTGACGCGCACGATCACGAAAACGATCGTCACGACGATGAACATCACGACGATCATTCCGGCGATGCGCTGAAGGATATAGCGTATCATGGCAGGTCCCGTATCCGCGTTGGCTTCGCGGCAATGGGCGGGCGCCGGTCTGATCGCCGCCCGCTGTTGTCAGCGTCTTACTTCTTGATCGAAGCGTTCCAGAAATAAGGCCACGGAGCGGGATCCACGCCCTGGAGCTTGTTGGAAATCGAGCCCACGGCGTTGAAGTTGCCGATCTTGATGAAGGGCACGTCGCCGTAGATGACCTTCTGCACGTCGGCCCAGAGGGCCACACGCTTGGCCGGGTCGACTTCGGCGGTGAAGGCATCGACCGCTGCCTTGCGTTCCGGCGTGTCCCACCAGCCGGGCGCCGTCGTCGACAGCGAACCGATCAGTGCCGGCTCCGGCAGGAACGGGCTGTGGGTGATGTAGATGTCCCAAAGGCCCTTCTCGGCGCGGCGCTGGGTCAGCGTCGCCCAATCCACCACCTGCAGATCGACATTGAAGCCGGCGAGCTTGAGATACTCGGCGGCGACCTGCGCCATCTTGTAGTGGAACTCGTACTGGCGACTGGTCAGGATACGGACAGGCTCGCCCTTGTAGCCGGCAGCCGCCGCAGCAGCTTTGGCGCCTTCCGGATTGGCGACGTTGTAGTTGCCTTCAACGCCGGCATCGGTGCTCCAGGAGAAACTCGCCGGATAGATGTTGCCTTCGAGCCCGTAGAAATCGGTGCTGCCGAAAGCCGCAGCCAGCATGTCTTCCATACTGAGCGCTTGGCGGATCGCCTTGCGGACTTCGACGTTCTTCGCCGATCCCTCGGCCGTGTTGAAGACGAACACCGGATAACCGAACGGCTTCAGCACGATCGGCTGCGTCGCGGCAGCACCCTTCAGCTTGTCGAAGGATTCCACCGGCAAAGCGTCGACATAGTCGTACTGGCCCGAGACGGCGGACTCAACGCGGGTGTTGGCGTCGGGCACCGGCACGAAGCGGATTTCGTCGAGATAGGCATGGCGAGCGCCGCCATAACCGTCGCTCGCTTCCGATCGCGCCGTGTAGCCGTCGTAGCGCACGAGCTGGATGTACTGGTCGGCCTTGCGCTCCTTCAGCATGTAGGGGCCGGTGCCGACAAACTCGGCCATCGTGTCGGCCTGCTTCTCGGACGGAATGATGATCGCGGCCGAGTTGTTGAAGGCGAGCAGCGAGGCCAGCGGCGCATAGGGATGCTTGAGCGCGATGGTGACGGTCGACGGATCGGTCGCAGTGATCGAGGCAATGAAGTTGCCGGCCTGCTTGCCACGCGAGGCGAGCTTGACCCAGCGGTTCAGCGAGGCGACGACGTCGGCCGAATCCATGTCGGTGCCGTCGTGGAACTTGATGCCCTGGCGCAGCTTGATGGTCATGGTCTTGCCGTCGGCGCCGATCTCCGGCAGCGCCTCGGCGAGAAGCGGGGTCACGGTCCATTTCTTGTCGAAAGTATAGAGCGTCTCGAACATATGCTGCGTGACGATGCCGACCAGGTCGGCAGTCGACGTCATCGGATCGAGCGTCGGCGGCTCGCCAATGGTGGCGACGTTGATCACCCCTCCCTTTTCCTGCGCCGAGAGATAACCCGGCGAGGCGAACAAAAGTGCTGCAGCCAAGGATGCAAGTTTCAGCTTCATTGAACGTCCTCCCTAACGTATTCCATTTTTATGGAATATAAGCTGTTATTAGAGAGTACATGAGCGATTTCCGCTGTCAATGCCCGTGACGAAGAAGCTGGGAATCTGGGTACAATGCCAAGTATCTCTGGCATTTTTCACAACCCATCCATCCATCCAGTTTCTTTGAAAGAAATGCCTCGATGAAGGAAACCTTGAATTTTCTGGGCTACTACAAGGTCGACGACACACTTTACGAATTGTCGTCCAACGCCCGTTCATCTTGAAGCCATCAGGCCTTCCAACATCGATACCGACTGGGGCTTTCCAGCACACAGACATGGATCCACTCTTGTCTCCAGCCCGCGTGAAGGGCGGCTGTTTGTGCTGGCATGACGGGCATGGAACCGGTAGCCGAACCAGGCATAGGCGACCTAGCCCGCCCCCGTCGAAGCCGGCATCGCTTCGCGAGGATCGCGGAATGCTCGCCTCCCCGGCGCCAGGCGCAGACATCCTGAGTGGTCACCCCCACCGCGCGATTGGAATGCTGCGTTTGGTCTCCGTCACAAGCTCACGACATAATGCGTGCGCATTGTCCTTGGCTCGCGCTTGGTGATCCTCAGCAAGGCCCCGGCCTCGTCCAACGCATTTACCTGGCGCAACACCAGCGCGTGCGCGACGCCAAAGATGCGGGCGAAGATGCGGCCGTCATGGGCGATGTCCATCTCGTCTGCCGCGATAACGGCAGCCTGGAGTTTGCTAAGATCGGGATATACCTGCAGGACCTGCTCCACTGCCGCCATGAAGGCGCCATCACTCACGACACCTGGGCCTCGCGGAGCCGGAACGACACCATGATCGACTTGGATGTCGGCGTGGCGCTTTCGATGCCGGCGCTGGAGAGCGGCACGAGCACGTTGAGCTCGGGAATAATAGCCGGCAAGGCTACCGCGCGGGACATCGTAGGGCACGAAGCGGAAATTGCGGGCGACGCGCTCGATACCGTCATCATGCGCACCGACGACATCGACGCGGTCCCCTGCCCGGGCACCGATCGCCTCAAGGTCGTCCGGATGGATGAAGATCACCTCCCGCTCGCCATAGACGCCGCGGTAGCGGTCGTCGAGGCCGTAGACGGTGGTGTTGTATTGCGAACGGAAGGCCTGCAGCGCGAAGCGTCCACCGCTCTTGCGGGCGCGCTGATGCACCGTCTCCTCCGGCAGCGGCCCGGCGGCGAAGGTCGCCTTGCCGGCCTGCGTGTTCCATTCCCGATGCGCCGCGGCATTGCGCAGATGGAAGCCGCGCGGCTTGCGCAGCCGCCTGTTGTAGCTGATCCGGTTGAACCCGGCGGTCGCGGCCGCCGGACACCTATTTCACGAAGGCCTTGCCCAGTCCCATGGCCCGTTCGACGACCATGATGACGCCAAGCGTCAGCAGGATCAGCAGCGCCGAGGCTGCGGCCACCAGCGGGTCGGCCTGGTTGTAGACATAGTTGTAGAGTTCGACCGGGAGCGTGCTGATGCGCGGGCCGGTCAGGAACAGCGTGATCACCACCTCGTCGAAGGAGACGAGAAAGCAGAGCGCTGCAGCCGCGACGATGCCGGGAGTGAGCATCGGCACCGTGACGCGGAAGAACACTGTCAGCGGCTTGGCGCCGAGCGTGCGTGCCGCCTCCTCGCAGGCCCTGTCCTGGGTGCTGAGCGACACCGCCAGCACGCGCAGCGCATAGGGCAGTGTCACCACCAGATGGGCGAACACCAGTCCCTGCATCGTCGCCAGCAATCCGAAGGAGGCAAAGACGATCAGGATGGCGAGGCCGAGCACGATGGTGGGCAGAAGCAGCGGCGCGGTGAACAGGTTGAACAGAAGATCCCGCCCAAGAAACTTCAGCCGCGTCATCACATAAGCCGCCGGCACGGCAATCACGATCGACAGCGCCGTGACGATCGCCGCCAGCGACAGGCTCGTCCAGAACGCCTTCAGCATCTGGCTGTTGGCAAACAGCGCCTCGTACCAGCGCGTCGACCAGAAGGTCGGCGGGAAGCGCAGCACCTGGTCACCCGAAAAAGACAGCGGGAAGACGAGCAGGACGGGCGCAAGCAGATAGGCAAACAGCACGAAGACGAGGATGCGCATCGGCCAGGTTGTCTTGTGGATTTCCATGATGCCCTCCTCAGTCCAGACGCCGCAGCACGGCGGAATATGCCCAGAGTGCCGCCCCGAAGACGATGAGCACCAGGATCGACAGCGTCGAGGCCAACGGCCAGTTGAGCGTCACGATGGCCTGGTCGTAGATCTCGGTGGCGAGCAGGAAGACGCGGCCGCCGCCCATCAGCTTGGGCGTGATGAAGGACGACACTGCGAGCACGAAGCACAAGAGGCAACCGAGGGCGATGCCGGGCAATGTCAGCGGCAGGATCACCTTCAGGAAGGTCCGCGACGGAGTGGCGCCAAGCGTCCGCGCGGCCTCCTCAACGCGGGGGTCGAGCCGCCCGAAACCGGCCATCAGCGCCAGGATCATGTAAGGCATCAGGATCTCGGTCAGGCCGATGAAGACACCCTTGATGTTGAACATCAGGCTTGGCGCCGGCAGTCCGACGGCCTTGATGGCGCTGACCACCGGGCCGTCGTCGACAAGAATGGCAATCCAGCCATAGGTACGCACAACCGCCGAGGTAAGCAGCGGCGAGATGACGAGCACGGTGAGGAAAGTCCGCCACGAGCCGGTCGACCGATGCAGGTAAAGCGCGATCGGATAGGAGACGACCAGCGTCGTCAGCGTGATGGCGAGGCTGATCCAGACCGAGTTGAAGACCAGTTCGAGATAGAACGGATCGCTCAGCAGCCCGGCCCAGTTGTCCCAGGTGAAGACGTTCTCGATGCCGCCGCCGATGCGCGACTTGTTGAACGAATAGCGGGCGAGGTTGAGCACCGGCAGGATGAAACCGATCGCATTGATCAGCGCGATCGGCAGGAGCAGCATGACGGCCAGTTCGCCGTTGCGCCATTGGCGCGGGAGGGTGGCTGCCGCGCTCATTGGCCGCCGCCCGGATAGACCAGCGTGTCCTCGGCCGACCAGCCGAGCACCACACTGTCGCCGACGCCGACCGGCCTGCGCTCGCGCCGCGTCGCCTCTTCGACCACGATCTCGTCGTCGCCGACACGAACCCCGTATTGGACGAGGTCGCCGACGAAGGTGAGGCCCGACACTGTGCCCTTGACCTTGTTGTCGGCTTCCCTGGTGTCGCCCGCCTGACCCTGGAGATGGATCCGGTGCGGCCGCACGAGGACCTCGACAGCCCCGGGGGCGACCGTGGTGGCGGAGTGGAGCTGTTGTCCGGCAGCCGAGAGGACGCCATCCGACCCGATCTTGCCCTTGAGCTTGTTGGTGCGGCCGACGAAGTTGGCGACGAAGGCCGTTGCCGGCCGCTCATAGACCTCGGTCGGCGTGCCGAACTGCTCGACATGACCGTTTCGCATGACAACGACGCGGTCGCACATCGACAGCGCCTCAACCTGGTCATGGGTGACGAACACCGCGGTGATGCCGCTCTCCTGCTGCAGGGCGCGGATCTGGACGCGCATCTCGTCTCGCAGCTTGGCGTCGAGATTGGACAACGGCTCGTCAAGCAGAAGGATCGACGGCTGGATCACCAGCGCACGGGCAAGTGCTACGCGCTGCTGCTGGCCGCCCGAAAGTTCCTTGGGCTTGCGGTGGGCGAGATGGCTGAGTTGCACCATTTCGAGCGCCCGGCCTGCCCGCTCCTCCGCCTCGCGTCCCGAGACATTGCGCATCTGCAGACCGAACTGGACGTTGCGCGAGACGTTCATGTGCGGGAACAGGGCGTAGCTCTGGAACACCATGCCAATGTCGCGGTCATGGATGGGAAGGCGCGTGATGTCGCGCCCTCCCACCACGATGTGGCCACGGGAGGGCGTGTTGAGCCCGGCGATGATCCTGAGCGTCGTGGTCTTGCCGCAGCCGGACGGGCCGAGGAACGCAACCATTTCACCTTTGCGGACCGAAAGATCGAGCGACGGGATGACATTGACGTTGCCGAAGCTGACGCCAATGTTTTGCAGCCTGAGATGCTCTTCGGGGGCGGAAGAGACGGGCATGTGCGACTCCCGGACCAACATCAGCGGCTGAGCGGGATGACGCGGCGGCGCCACTGCTCGGTGATGGCCTCGCGGATCTTGGCGACCTCGAGCCAGTTGATGGCGATCATCTTGTCCATCACGCCGGCCGCCGTGCGTTCGAGCGCCTTTTCCGAGATCAGTGCGGCGGCCTTCGCGTTGGTCGGCGCATAGAACATCTGTTCGGTGAACGCCGCCTGGGCCTCCGGGCTCAGCGCATAGTCGACGAACTTCTTGGCGCTTTCGCTCGCTGGCCCGCCCTTGACCAGGCCGATGACGTTGATCTGGAAGCCGCTGCCTTCCTGGGGCAGCACGACGCCGAGCTTGCCGGCCGACAGGTCGGAATAGACCTGGGCACGTGCGTTCCAGCCGATGCCGATGGCAGCCGTGCCGCTGGAGATGGGCTGGTAGACGTCGGGGCGCGGTTCCCAGGTCTGGACATTGGGCGCCAGTTCCTCGAGCCGCTTGATGCCGGCGTCGACGCTCTGGATGTAGTCGGTGCCGCCGGCCATCTTGTCGGTAATGATGGTCAGCGTCGTGCCCTGGATGTCAGGCACGGCTGGGATGGAGACCTGCTTGGCGTATTGTGCGTCCCACAGCGCATTCCAGGAGGTCGGTGCTTCTTTCACCTTGTCGGTGTTGTAGAGCAGGACAAGGTTGTCGAAGGTCACGCCGACGGCGTTGACGCCGTCGGCCCTGGCCTGCGGGTAGAGGTCGGCGAGGTGCTTGGTGACGGTCTCGTCCATCGGGGCGAAGATGCCCTCATCGGTGGCAGCCTTGGCCACCGAGACGTCCATGATGGCGATGTCGATCTGCGGCGCGCTGACCTGGGCGCGGAGCGTGCCGAGCATCTGGGCCGAGTTCGGCATGCCGTAGAACTCGACCTTGACGTCGGGGTTGGCCTTCATGAAGGGCTCGACGACGGCCTTCACGTAGTTTTCCTGGAAGATGCCCGAATAGGCGGTGAGTACCACCGTGTCGGCCATCGCCGCCGATGCCGCGATGGACATGGCAAGCGCTGTCATGCTCACGCCGGCGGCGCGTTTGAATGCAGTCATCAGATATTCCTCCGTTCCTGAACCGAAATTGTTCCCGTTTGTCGATATTGGGCCGCGTCAGGCGGCCGAGGCGTCCACAATCCTGGTGGCGCCTGAGATGTCCGGCAGCTTCTCGCCGTTGCGCAGCCGCTCGAGCAGGACGAGCTCGTTCTGCTGCATGCCGATGGCCTTGTCGGCCGCCCATTCGGCCTTCGCAGGATCGAGCACAAGGACGCCGCTCTCGTCGGCGATGATGGCATCGCCCGGGTTGACCGTCTGGCCGCCGACCGACACCGGCACGTTGATCGCGCCCTCGAGGCCGAGGATCTTTGTGGTGATCGGCGACGGGCCGCGGCACCACATCGGCAGATCGACCCGACGGATCTCCGAGAAGTCCGTCGCCGGGCCGTCGATGACGGCGCCGACGATGCCGCCGAGCTTCATCGAATGAGTCACCACGCCGCCCCAGCAGGCGTGCTTGTTGTCGCCGCAACGGTCGACGACGACGAAATCGCCCGGACGGACCAGCTTGGTGAGATAGTGCAGGATGGTCGAGTCCGCATGAGGAAGGCGCACGGTCACGGCAGTGCCGGCGATGCGCTTCTCCGGCAGCACGGCGCGCAGCTCGCGATCCATGAAGCCCGAATGCAGGAAGTGGCCGACGGTAGCTGTCTCGACCTGCTCCATCTTCTTGATGAGGTCAGGCGCGATCTGCTGCGGCATGGCATTGACGACGAACATTGGGGGGCAGCTCCTTAGAGGACGTGGTGCTGGGCGACTGGCACGTCGCGGCGAACATTGGCGACGCGGTTCAGGTCGACCGTGGCGGTGGCCGAACCAACGCCGTCGGAGCACTGGGCGACCATCAGGCCCCAGGGGTCGATGACCATCGAATGGCCCCAGCACCATTTCTTACCTTCGGCATGGGCGCCGGTCTGGCCGACGGCGACAAAATAGGTCTGGGTTTCGACGGCACGGGCCCGGGCCAAAAGCTCCCAGTGATCCTTGCCCGTCATCAGCGTGAAGGCGGCCGGCAGGACGATGACGTCGGCACCCTTGTCGCGCAGGGCACGGAACAGCTCGGGGAAGCGGATGTCGTAGCAAATGGCGCAGCCGACGGTCGTGTCGCCGACCTTGTAGGTCACCACGTCTTCGCCGCGGCTGATCGTATCGGACTCGCGGTAGGAGACGCCGCCGGGCGTGTCGATGTCGAACAGGTGCATCTTGCGATATTTGGCGATCTCCTCGCCCTTCGGCCCGAACACGACCGTCGCATTGTAGTGGTTGTTGCCGGCCTTCTCGACCATGGAGCCGCAATGCAGGGTGACGCCGAGTTCCCGCGCCAACGACGCCATGCGCTTGTAGGAAGCCCCGTCGGGGAAATATTCGCCGCTGCCATGGACCGCGTCGCGACCCTCGCCGAGGAAGGCGAAATATTCGGGCAGCACCACCAGCTCCGGTTTCTCCGCGGCGACCACCTCGCGAACCAAACGCTCGGCATCGTCGAGGTTCCGCGCCTTGTCGGAACCGGAATTCATTTGCACCATACTGATCTTCATCGAAGTCCTCCAAGTCTCATCTGGAGGTATCGTCAGGCCTCGGCGAGGTGATGACAAACGATAAAGAATTGTCGTCCCCGATAGAAAAAACTTGTGCACCCAAGGCTACGCCGAAACGCCCATCGTGTGCAGCGACGCCTCTCGCGCGATCACCGAAAGCATTGATGGAATTAGATTTTCAGGATCATCGGCATAGACGGCATGGAGCTTGAGCGCCGGGAACTGCGGCGTGATCGAGAGCAGCTGCAGCACGCCCGACGCGATCATCGGCGCCACGAGCGGCAGCGGCAACAACGCGACGCCGACACCATCGCAGGCGAGCCGCGACATCGCCGAAAGCGAGTTCGAATTGGAGATCACGGGGGGCGACACACCCAGTTCCTCGAACTGCCGGAGCAGCCAGATATGCGGCACGCTGTTGCGCGAGAAGGTCAGCACTGGATAGGCGCGAAGGTCTTCCAGATTGAGCCTGCTGTCGCCAAGACCGAAGGAGGGCGCGGCGACCCAGACACATTCCATGCTGCCGAGGTCGATGTTCTTGAGGCCCGGGCTCAGCACCGGGCCCATCAGCAGCGCGAGGTCCAACCGCCGCTCGCTCACCTCGCGCCCGATCGCCAGCGACGTGTCGACATTGAGATCGAGCCCGAGCGAGGGAAAACGCTCCTTCACGCGTTCGATGAAGTTGGGCAGCCAGGCATGCACGATCGAATCGATGGTGCCGATCGTCACCGTTGCCCTCAGCTGCTGCGGGCTGCCGATCGCCACCTTGAAACTTGTCGCCGCCTTGAGCAGTTCCTCGGCCGGCTGCAACGCCCGCTGCCCGATCGTCGACAGCCGCACGCCGCCGGGCAAGCGCTCGAACAGCTCGCAGCCCATCTCCGCTTCCAGGCTGGCGATGCGATTGGAAACGGCCGCTTGCGTCGCGTTCAGCCGATCAGCCGCGGCGCGAAAGCTCCCCAGCCGGGCGACCCAGACGAAGGTTTCGACGAAGCGCAGGTTCATCGCCGATCCATAGTCCAGCCAATCGGCCAAGACAAATCAAAGTCGGCACTTCGTCACCATCGCGCCTGTAGCTGCTCGACATACGAGAAGTGGCGATCACAATCCGCTGTCGCCGCAGGTCGGCACCCAACTGGTCAAGGACTTTCAGCATAGCATTTCGACAATGCCCTGCATCAACGTGCGTTCCAGCGCCAAGCGGCCAAAACCGCTCACAAAAAAGACCCACGGCAACACCGCGGGTCCATAGTTTTGGCATATCCGAGTACACTGGGAGCCCCTTACCAAATCCGGACGGCCGCCGGAGGGGACACTGTCAGCAAGGCAGCTTGTTCTAGCCGCAGCGGCGCATCGTGGACGGGGCGTTCTGGAAGAACCGATCGTCGCCGGCGGGAGCCCAGGCGAGATTCCCCTGCTGCTCGACAAGCTCTCGAGTATTTCAGATCTGGCGCGACATTTGAGTTTCAGTCATTCGCTTTGCCGGCTCCAAAACCCGGGCGCGCAGTCAGCTCTGCTGCAGACCGGTGATCATTGCGATGATCTCGTTCTTGTCGGTCTTCTTGGTCTCGCGCACGCCGATCTGCTTGCCGCGGCGAAGCACGCAGATGCGGTCGGAGAGCTTGAAGACCTGATCGAGGCTGTGGCTGATGATCAGGACGCCGATGTTGCGGGTCTTCAGCGAGGCGACGATCTCTTCCACCTTGGCGGTTTCCGCGACGCCAAGCGCGGCGGTGGGTTCGTCGAGCAGGATCAGCTTGCTGGCCCAATGCGTCGCGCGGGCGATGGCGACACCCTGACGCTGGCCGCCTGAAAGGTCGCGGATCGTTGAATGCGCGGAGGGGATGCGGACATCGAGTTCCGTCACCAGCTTTTCCGTCTCGGCGATCATCCGGCGCCGGTCGAGAAGGCCTAAGGCATTCGTCGGCTCGCGGCCAAGGAACATGTTCATATAGACCGTCTGCTGGTCGGCGAGCGCGAGGTCCTGGTAGACGACCTCGATGCCATGCGCACGCGCCATCGTCGCATTGGACATGGCGACGGTTTCGCCCTCGATGGCGATCGACCCGGAAGTCGGCAGGTACACGCCCGAGATGATCTTGATCAGCGTCGACTTGCCGGCGCCGTTGTCGCCGACCAGGGCGACGATTTCGCCTGGATAGACCTCCAGCGAAAAGTTCTCGATGGCGACGATGCCGCCAAACGTCTTGCGGATATCATTGAGCCCAAGAACGGGGCGGCCGCTGACGGCAGCGTTCGTCTTCATGCTCTGCCCTCTTCGATCGGCCAGGCGGTGGTTTCGCCGAATGAATTCTCGATGCTCTCCACCTTCGGCACGCCTGACGAAATGCCGGACACACCGACGACATAGGCCCGGGTGACAAACGCTTGTCCGCGGAATCCGAAGACGGCCGTGTCGCCGGGCTTTGGCGCGCCAGGGCCGGTCGCGTCGATCATCGCGTAGTAGTCGATGGCCGAGGGCGGCGGGATTTCGACGCTGCGCAAGGCGCCTGCCGCGACCGTCGGCTCGTCGGAGACGATGGCCTTGACGTCGTAGTCCGGGAAAATCGGGTCGATGTAGAAGCCACCACCGAAACAATAGGCCTTGCCGCCCGAGAGGTGGGAGACTTCGGTGAGATAGAGCATGGCGGGCAACTCCGGCAGGTCATCCACGACATGAAGGGCCGTGGTGCCATGCAGGCCATTGCCAGGCTCGCATTGCGTGGCGCCGGCTTCTGCCAGTGCGGCAAGCAGCACGCTTGAGGTCGTGCCGGGAGCGTTGACCTCGATATTCCGGCGCCCAACCCTCGCCAGCGCCTCAGCGGTTTTCGTCAGCGTTGCGAGATTGGGCGTCGGCAGGACCTTGCGGGCCTGGTGATCGAAGAGCAGCGCCGGGAAGGTGGTGATGCCGGCGAAACGGCCGCCATCGAGGCTGTCGAACATGCCGGCGACCTCAACGACGTCGGCCGCCTCGAACCCGCCTTCGTGACCGCGGTAGAACGTATCGCCTTCGGCATGGATGCGGGCGAGCAGGTTCTGTACGCGCCCGGCAGCCTTGGCGCCGGCTGCGGCCTCGCGCGCCTTTGTCTCATTGAACACGGTCCAGTAATCCGGCTGAAGCACCCTTGCAGCCCCATTGGCCTCGTGGCGGGCGACCTGCTGGAGATGGCCGAGATGGCCAAGCTTGAGGCCGGCCCTGTGGGTCGCCTTGGCACAGGCCATATCGACGGCCACGGAACGCTCGATGCCGCCGCGCAGGATCGCCTGGCAGGCCGAGCTCGAGCGGCCGAACTGCTTGGTCATGGCAAAGATCTTCAGGCCGAGCCGCGTCGCCTCGTCCTTGAGGACACCGGCGTTACGCTCGATCGTATCGAGGTCGATCACATAGGCATTGGCCGGGATCTTGCCCTCGCGGTGAAGTTTTTGCGCTGCTTCGACGAAGCCTGGATTGCGCCGGCGCAAGACGTCGAGAAACATTCGATCCTCCTCAGCGGGACTTTTCGCGCAGCGACACGGCGACTGCGGCAAGAATGATGAGACCGCGAACGATCATCTGGTCGGAAACGGAAAGGCCCATCAGGATGAGACCATTGTTGAGCATGCCCATCATCAGCGAGCCGACGAGCGCGCCGATGATCGAGCCCTTGCCGCCATTGAGCAGCGTGCCACCAACGATGACGGCAGCGATGACCGTCATCAGGTCGGTCTCGCCGAGCGTGTATTTCGCGGCTTGCAGGCGACCGGCATAGAGCAGGCCGGCAAGGCCGGCGAGCGCACCTGAGATCATCAGTACGGCAAGCCGCATCTTCGGCACCGAAATGCCGGAAACACTGGCCGCCCGGGCATTGTCGCCGATCGCCAGGACATGCGCGCCGAAACGGGTTTCACGATACAGGATATGACCGAAGGCGACCGCAATCGCCGTCCACCAGATGAGCGACGGAATGCCGAGCAGCGATCCGGAACCGAAGAAGCCGGTGAAGGCCTCATTAGTGACGGGAATGCTGCGCAGGTCTGTCATCGATCGCGACACACCGGCAAACAGTCCCAGCGTCGCAAGCGTGACAAGGAAGGACGGCAGCCTGACATAGGCGACGAGCACACCATTGACGAGGCCGATCAACAGGCCGCATCCGAGCCCCGCCAAGACGCCGGGGACGAGGCCGTAACCCTGCATGGTGACCGCGGCAGCAAGCGCTGCCACGGCAACCGTCGAGCCGATGGAGAGGTCGATCTCTCCCGCCGACATGACGAAGACGAGGCCGATGGCCATGATCGTCACCGGCGCGGTCTGCAGCACGATGTTCGAGAGGTTGCGGACGGTCAGGAACCCGCTGTCCTTCAGCACGATGGCGAAGAACAGGAAGATCGCCAGGAAGCCGACGTAGACGACATATTGCTGCAGGTTGACGCGGCCGGCCAGCCCCGCCGCGCGGACCGCGGCACCCTGATTGGTACTGGACATGATTTATCTCCGTGAATGAGAGCCGACCGGACGTGGCTTATTTCAGGGCATCGGCAATGGATTGCGGGACGTCCTTGTTCAGCGACGTCTTCCAGCCCTCCTTCACCGTGGCCTTGGTGACGGCTAGGGAATCGACGACGAGAAAGGGCGCAGCCTCCTTGCCGAGCATCGCGCCGGCCGCCGAGCGGGCTGCGGTTACGCCGATATTGTAGGCCTCGTCGGCGATCAGCGCCGCGACGCTGCCGCCCTTGACCATGTCGAGCGCCGCCGGCTCATTGAGGTCGAGGGTGACGATCCTGGTGTGGCTGTTGCCCGCCGAGCGCAGCGCGGACAGTACGCTCAGGGCCGGCTCAGCCCAGGTAACGTAGATGCCGTCGAGGTCGGGGTGCTGCGTCACCATCGCCTGGGCGATCTCCTCGCTGCGGGCGGGATCGGCCATGCCCTGCTCGGCGACGATCTTCATGTCAGGATAGTCCTGCTCGATGGTCTTCTTGAAGGCCTGGTCGCGCTGGTTGGTCACGTAGAAATCGGCGTCATGGAAGATGTAGCCGACCTTGCCCTTCTTGCCCAAGGCGTCGGCCATCGCGATGGCGGCCTTGCTGCCCATCTGGAACAGGTCGTCGGAAACGATCGTCACATAGTCCTTGCCATGTTCGTAGCCGGCCGGCGAATTGTCGACGAAGGCGAGCTTAACCCCGGCGGCGCGGGCTGGATCGTAGACGGCGGCGGCGCTGGCCGGATCGACCGGAAGCGACACGATGATCGATGGCTTCTTGGCCAGCACCGTCTCGACATCGGCCTTCTGGCGCGCGCCGTCAAAGCCGGCATCGGTCTGCGCAACGACCTCGATGCCGAGGCGCTTGAATTCGTCCTGGGCACCGGCATTCACCGCATTGGTGTATTCGCTCATCTCGTGCCAGACGAGGGCAGCGGTAAACCTGCCATCCTTGATGTTCTGTTCTTCCTCGGCTGTCAGTGTGACGGTGCTTGCGGCCGTCGGCCCTTCGCCATGCGGTCCTGTCGTCGCGCCGTCTGCCGCGTAGGCGTGAGCGCCAAGAAGGCCGGTCATCAAGGCCAGTGTCGTTGCAATGCGCATGGTTTCCTCCCGTGAAACTGCGATACTCGGGTTACGGGACTGCGGCGGCCTGGCGCCGCCGCAGTCAGGCGGTCACTTCGCTGCGTCGAGCACCGATTGCGGCGCGTCGCGGTTCAGCGAGTCTTTCCAGCCTTGGGACACATTGTCCTTGGTGACCGTCAGCGCCGGGGCAACGACGAAGGCCGGCGTCTCCTGACCGAGCAGCGACTTCATGCCGGCAGCCGCCATGGCGCGGCCGAGTTCATAGGCCTTGTCGGCGACCAGCGCCGTCACATTGCCGCCCTTGACCATGTCGAGGGCGACCGGCTCGGCGAGATCGAGCGTGACGATCTTCGTCTTGGTGTTACCCGCGCCGCGCAGCGCCGCCAACACGCCGTCCGCCGGCTCGGCCCAGGTGACGTAAATACCGTCGAGATCCGGATTTTTCAGCAGCATCGCATTGGCCAGCTCCTCGGCGCGCGCCGGATCGGAAATGCCCTGGTCCGCGACGATCTTGATGTCAGGATAGTCCTTCTCGATGGTCGACTTGAATGCCTGGTCACGCTGGTTGGTGACGTAGTAGGTGGCGTCGTGGAAGATGTAGCCGACCGTACCCTTGCCGCCGATGGACTTGGCCAACGCATCGGCCGCCTGCTTGCCCATCTGGTAGAGGTCGTCGGTAACGATCGCGGCGTAGTCCGTACCGTGCTTGTAGTCCTTTGGCACATTCGACAGGAACACCAGCTTGGCGCCGTCGGCGACGGCCTGGCGGAACGCTTCGGCCGACGTCACCGGATCGAGCGGCAATGCCAGGATGACGTTCGGCTTGGCGGCAAGTGCTGTCTCGATGTCGCTGCGCTGGCGCGCGGCGTCGAACTGGGCATCCGTCGTCACGGCAATGTCGATGCCGGCGCGCTTGAACTCATCGGTCGCGCCCTGGCCGACCGCATTGGTGAAGTCGGACGAGGTGTGCCAGAGCAGTGCTGCCTTGTAGCCCTTGTCCTTCAGCGCCGCGATGTCAGCGTCACTGAGCGTGACTTCGGAACTCGGCGTTGCTGCCTCACCGGCCGGGCCGACGGTCTGGGCAATGGCAGTTCCGGCGCTCATGATAAGACCGGCGGTCAAGGCTCCGGTCAGCCATTTTGTCATCTGCATGGTCTCACTCCCTTTGGTTCGGATGGTTCAGTCAACTGTTCCGCAAAAACGCGCCATGAAGGCCGCAAAGCCGATGACGCCCGCGAGAAATTCTTCGATCTCGACGTGTTCGTTGTAGGTGTGGCAATTCCGGATATCGCCGGGCGCGCAATAGACCGCGGGGATACCGAGCCGGTTCACGAAGAAGGGCGATTCCGACCAGAACGGCGCCCCTTGAATGGTGCCGCGCCCGGACAGCGCGCTACCGATCGCCTGCGACAGCATCGCGACCTCAGGGGAGCCCGCATCAATCTCGGCTGCCGTACCGCCGAGTGCATGGTCTCGGCCGGCAGGGTAGGAAAAGTCCACCGCGATATCCGGGTCGTCGATGGCGCCACGCACGGCGGCTTCGATCTCTGCGGCTGCCTGGTCGAGCGACTCGCCCGGCAGAAGCTTGCGGATCAGCGACAATTCGCATTTTTCCGGGACGGCGATGTAACCGCCACCGCTGAGCCCGGTGATCAGCAGGAAGGAACGGCCGACAAGCGCGTGCTCGGCGCGAGCGGAAATTACCTCGGAGTGTTTCCACAGTGCGCTCATCGCCGCGTGGCTGGCGCGCAGCGCATCCTTGCCGAGTTCCGGCACACCGAAATAGGCCGAGCGCCCAGTGATGGTAATGTCGGTGATGAAGAAGCCGATCTGCGCCGGGTAAACGGCAAGCTGCGTCGGCTCGACATAGATGACGAAATCAGGCCGCTCGACCTCGCCGGCCTCCATGCGTGCCACGTAGTCCTTGATGCCGGCCGAGACGCCGGTGCCCGGCTGGCCGCTCTCCTCGTCGCCGACAAAGGCGAAAGAAACGTCACCGGCAAGCTGGATCCCTGCCGCATCGAGAAGCGCCATGGCAGCAAGCGACGAAGTGATGCCGGCCTTGAGGTCGCCTGCCCCACGGCCCCAGATCGCGCCGTCGACGATGGCCGCGCCAAAGGGATCCTCACGCTCGGTACCGGCCCAGTTTTCGCGCCAGCCATCGACATGGACGACGTCGGTATGGCCGATGAAGAGCAGGCGTTTGCCGCCGCCGGCGCCTTTGCGCTCGCCCCAGACATTCGGCCGCCCGGGCAGGAAGTCTGCCGTCGTCACGTCGGAGAGGCCGAGCTTGCGCATCGCGTCGGCAAGATAGGCGACGACATTGGCCTCGTTGCCGGTGATGCTGTCGCGATGGATCGCACCGCGGAACAGGTCGATGGCTGCATCGCCATCGAGTGCCGCGCGAAGACGGCCGAAAAGGTCGCTTTCTACCGTCATTCTGCGGCCTCCTGGGAGGATTCCGCGCCGGTAGGCGGAAGGGAAAGGCCGGCATTCGGCGTTGCGACGCCGAAGAGCGTGTTGTGCAGCTGGCTGAGGCCAACCGCCGTCGCGCCGACAAGTGCCGCCCGCGCCCCAAGTTCGCCGGAGACGACGTCGACCGGGTAGGGAAAGCACTGCGGCAGGAAATGGCGTGCGCGCTCCAGGATTTCTGGTCGAAGGCCGATGGAGCCGCCGAGGATCACGAGTTGCGGGTTGGCGATGGCGCAGATAGCGGCAATGCCGCAGGCGACCTGGCGCGATGTTTCGTCGATGGCGGCAACGGCCGCTGCGTCTCCGGCTGCGGCGCGTTCAAATATGACGGGAACGCTTATGTTCTCGCCGGTGGTAGTTTCGTAGCGCTCGATGATACCGTGCGTGGCGACCGCGCGTTCATAGGCACCGACCCGAAGCGACTCCGGATCGAATGGATTGGCGCCAATCGGCAGGAAGCCCATTTCGCCGGCCGCGTTGGCAGCGCCGCGCACGAGATTGCCTCCAAGGATGAGCCCGCTGCCGATACCCGTGCCGAGCGCCACATAGGCAAGATTGTCGATACCCTGCCCCTGGCCTTGCCAACTTTCGCCGAGTGCCGCGAGGTTGACGTCGTTTTCAAGAACGACGTCGAAGCCAAGCGCTTGCCTGAAGGCCTCCAGCACATCCATGGTGTCGAAATCGCGGATATTCGGCGCAAGCAGCACCCGGCCGGTGCGGTTGTCGGGCGCACCGGGAACGCCCACGACTGCAAGCCGCAGTTTGTCACGCGCCACCTTGGCCCCTTCAGCGGCCGAAAGCGCCATACCGGCGATCTGCGTGACGAGCGGCCTGCCTCCGCGCAGATCAGTCGGAGCTGTATCTTCGATGACGATCTGTCCGGCAAGATCGGTCACCGCCACACGAACCTTGGTGCCACCCAGGTCGACGGCGACGATGAAAGCGGCATCGACGACCAGCTCATAGGTAACTGCCGTACGCCCGACATGACCACTCGTGCGCCCGGTCTCGCGCACCCAACCGCCATCCTCCAGGTCCCGGACGATTTCGGATATCGTTTGCTTCGAGAGCCCCGTCAGCTTGGCGATGGAGGCGCGCGAAATCGGCCCACCCTGAACGATCGCTTCCATGACGGAGCGCTGCGAGAATTGCCGGGAGATACGAGGTGCATCGGTCATATCGGCTCTATTAGTTCGTTCTGTCACCGAACTAAATATCAATATACCTGCTTCGTCAAGATGATTTCAAACTGTGTCGCCAGGCGAAGGCTTGCCTCCTCCTTCGGCGCCAGTCCGCAGTGTGGCGCGAGCGCAGACCGACCTGGCTGCAGCTCCGCCAACACGGGTCTTCCAGTACGACCGGCCCGATAGGCTCTTCAGGATGGGCGATGATGTCGCGTTCGAGATCGGCGATCTCAGTGTCCGATTACGCCGTCCGCATCGGGTAACAACGACGCGCGGATGGAAGAGTTGTCGAAATCGTTGACGGCGTTGGCGCAGTAGTCGTCAGATGCGTGCCAGGCACGCTGCACGCCCATGCTACGGCGCTCAGGCTGAAGGCGACGAAACCGGCTGCTGGCTCGCTGGCGCGCTGGGTCCGGCCGACGCCGGGCGCGATCCCGATGGCGGCGTTCGATGCGGCGAGCAGGAGGTTGCCGCGCACGATGTCGTCGGCGTTCGGCTCGGTCGGGAAGACCGAACTGTCGATCACCTGAGGCCCTCGATGCCCCTCACCTTCAGCTGGCCGTCGACGACGGCCATCGCATCCTCGCCCATGCGGCACGAGCCGCAAGGGTGGTAGGTGCTTTCCATCGTCTCGCGCACCCAGGCGTCGATATCGCCATTGTCGCGCACATGTTGGGGCCGGGGCGCACCTACGTGACCGAAACTCCAAATTGCGGCGTCGATTTCGCCTGGGCTGCGGCGACCCCGCACATGGAAGGCACGCTGCTGCTGTTGCTTTCCGGCGCCTACATCGGCTTTCTCCCCGACCATTATGCCGAGGAGTCGGTGGCAAATGCGATCTGCAGCTCCTGCTGCCCGAGCGCATGACCTTCGAGGATCCGTTTTACATCGCCTACCCCCGCTCGCGCCTCACGCGCGGCAGAGACCCTGGCCCAGGCGATCATCGGCCGCATTCGATGATCGCTTTACAACATCATCGAGCACCTGCGGTCTCTGGCGATGGTCCAAGTAGGCGGCGCCGCTCGACCGACACAGCGCCTTAAATGCCAATTCGCGAGTGAGGACTCCGGCGGGCGCTCCACCGTCCATGACCACGACGGCATCTTCATCCGCCAGGAGCAGAAAGCTCTGGCGAAGTGTCGCCGCAGCGTCGATGCATGCAGCCCTCTTCGCACTATCCGGCTCGCCTGAGGTAACAACGCGCATCTCCGTACCATGCGTGACGATCACCGCCGGATGTTGGCGCAACAGCGCGGCCGCCCGGCCGCCGGTGGCTTCCGCCTGCGCCAAAACGGGAACCTTGGCAAAGGCGTCGTTGGCATGGAGCGCGCGCGACAGGTCGACCTTGCGGACGAAACGCTCGACATAGTCGTCCGCCGGGCGGAACAGGATCTCTTCGCCGGTGCCGACCTGGCGCAGCTCGCCATCCTTCAGAATGGCGATGCGATCACCGAGATGCAGGGCTTCGTCGAGATCATGGGTGATAAAGATGATGGTCTTCTTCAGCCGTGCCTGGATCTGCTTCAGCTGTTCCTGCATGTCGCTTTTGATCAGCGGGTCGAGCGCGCTGAAGGCCTCGTCCATCAAGAGCACGTCTGCCTGCGTCGCAAGCGCCCGGGCGAGGCCAACCCGTTGCTGCATGCCGCCCGAGAGCTGGCGGGGAAAGCGGTGCTCGAACCCCTTGAGGCCGACGAGTTCGAGCTGCTCCATGCCGCGTGTCAGCGCCTCGCGCCGATCCACGCCCTGCAGGATCGGCCCGCAGATCGTGTTCTCCAGCACCGTCTGATGCGGCAGCAGACCGAAGCGCTGGAACACCATGGAAATGCCGCTGCGGCGAAACGCCAACAATTCCCTGGCGTTCATGTCCATGATGTTGCGGCCGTCGACCAGGATGCGGCCGGCCGTCGGCTCGATCAGCCGGTTGAAATGACGGATCAGCGTCGACTTCCCGGAGCCCGAAAGCCCCATGATGACAAAGGTCTCGCCGCGGCGGATCGAGAAATCGATCCCCCTGAGGCCAACGATGCAGCCGGTCTTCTTCAGGACCTCGGCCTTCCCGGCGCCAGCGTGGAGTGCAGCCATTGCATCGTCCGGCCGGCTGCCGAAGATCTTGTAGACCTCATCGACCTGAATTTTCACGTCCGAAACGGTCACGATCCTACTCCCCGTGCTCGAGGTGTTTCTGGGCACGCCTGCCGTAGGACTGTGCGATGCGGTCGAAAATCACGGCGAGGAAGACGATGGCGATGCCGGCGACAAGGCCACGGCTTGCCTCCAGCCGCTGGATCCCCTGCAACACCTGGTAGCCGAGCCCGCCGGCGCCGATCATCGATGCGATGACCACCATCGACAGCGCCATCATCGTCGTCTGGTTGATGCCGGCCATGATGGTCGGCAGGGCGAGCGGGATCTGGACCTTCACCAGCTTCTGGCTTGGTGTCGCACCAAAGGCGACAATCGCCTCGACCACCTCGCCGTCGACCTGGCGGATGCCGAGATCGGTCAACCTGATGACAGGTGGAATGGCGAAGAAGACGGTGGCGAGGATGGCCGGGATCTTGCCCGGCCCGAACAGCATGACGAAGGGGATCAGATAAACGAAGATCGGCAGCGTTTGCATGATGTTGAGCAACGGCAAGGCAATCGAGCGCAGCCTGTCGGACCGCGCCATGACGATGCCGAGCGGAATGCCAACCACAACGGCGACAACGGTCGCGGCGAGCATCAGCGCTACAGTCGCCATGGCGTCGTTCCACAGGCCAACAGCGCCGATGAAGAACAGCATGACGATCGCGCTGCCCGTCATTCGCAGGTTACGCGAGGCCGAGTAGGTCAAAAGGGCGATGCCGGCGATCGTGACATACCAGGGCAACCATTGCAGGAAGGCCTCCATGGCACCGAGCAGCTTGAGCAGCGGTGCAAGCAACCGCTCGAGCGTGTCGCCGTAATTGGCAACGACCCAGCTGAAACCGTCATCGATCGCGAAGCGGAGCCCGCGCGTGTCCAGAAGCTCGGGAAAATTGTCTGCCACGGCATGACCCTTTCAAGGTTGGCAACCCGCGGCTCTCGCGGAGGCGGCCAGTTGCCGACGTTCCGCGGACAAGCGCCATGGGCATCATATGCGAAGGGGCGGCCGCGCCCGGGGGAAGATACGCGGCCGCCAGGCTGCGATCAGAGCGCAGCCTTCACCTTCTCGGCGACATCGGCCGGGACCCATTTCGTCCAGATCGTTTCGTAGTTCTTGAAGAAATAGGCGGCGACTTCCTCGGGCGAAGCCTTGTTGTCGTCGCCCCAGGCCAGCACGTCGCTGATCTCGACGTTGGGCACCTGCATCTTCGACAGGAACTCGGCCACGGCAGGCGCCTTGTCCTTGAGGCTGGTGGTGGCCGCGACCGCAACTTCACCGACCGCCCAGCCCGTCAGTTCCGGCTTTTCGCATTTGGCATCGGTGAGGCAGGTGAATTTTGCCTGGTCGTAGGCCGGCATCTCGAGAACCTTGAGCTTGTACTTGCCGATCACTTCGGTCGGGCCCCAGTACCAGCCGATGAACGGCTTCTTGCGCGAGACCTGCCTGGCGATCATCGCCTTGAGGTTCGCACCCGAGCCGGTCGGATAGACCTCGTAGGTCGCTTCCAGGTCGAGCGCCTTGACCAGATTGTTGGTGATGATCTCGCAACCCCAGCCGGGCGGACAGGCATAGAAGCGGCCTTTGCCCGGGCTCGACGCGTCCTCGAACACCTGCCAGTTGTTCTTGAGATCGCTGACGGAGCGGATTTCCGGATGAGCCTCGGCGATGTAGTCAGGAATCCACCAACCTTCCTGGCCGCCGCTGGCGAAGATGTCTCCCGCCTTGTAGACGGTTCCCTTGGCCAACATCTGGTCCCATGTCGACTTGACGGTGGAGACCCAGAGCTCGGGTGCGATGTCAGGCTCTCCCTTGGCCAGCATGGAAGATGCGGTCGGCACGGTATCGCCGGGCACGATCTGGACGTTGCAGCCATAGCCTTCGGCCAGGATCTCCTTGGTGACATAGGCGAGCGTACCGGCAGACAGCCAGGTCATTTCGGCGATCGTGATCGGGTCCTTCGTCCCGCATTCCGTGGCCTCGGCGGCATTGCTGCCGAGCACCATGCAGGCAAGGCAAACTCCCGCAAGAATGGATGTCTTGAGCTTCATCGCAGTTCCCTTTGTTGTCGTTGTGATGGCCTCGAGGGATACGATGTCGAAAGCAGTCACTTTTATCAAACCGAAATAACTGATCCGGATTTCAGAAAAACTTTAGCGGCAGAGTGTTTCGATCCGATCCACGAGGCCGGCATCGACCCGCACGCCCTCCCGTTCATTGCGGCGCCGCGCAGCCTGGCGGCCGCTACCCGGGAGGCGGACATCGCCCTGATTGGCGATAGCTGCCACGAGACTTGCGACCTGATGTGAAAAGCCCGTCGAAAACGCCCTGGGGTCAAAAGCGATGAAACACTGTCCGGTTCTCGGCGGCCCGCCCGCCGTTCCGGAAAACGGACTGGCATCCTTGCTGAGAACGGCACCGGCAAGACAGGACGCCAGGATTTCGACGAGAAGTCCGACACCAAAACCCTTGTGGCCGCCGGCCGGCAGCATCGAGCCCTTCAGAGCGGCAGCCGGATCCAGCGTGTCAGCGCCATGTTCGTCGATGGCCCACCCGGGTTCGATCGGCCGGCCCTCCCGCGAGCGCAGAAGAATCTCCGATTTCGCCACCACACTCGCCGACTGGTCGAGCACCAGCGCGGCACCGCCTGCGCCATCCGGAGCGCCAAGCGCAAACGGATTGGTGCCGATCACCGGCAGGCGCCCGCCCGGCGGCGCTATCGACGCCGGCGCATGGGTGGTGCACAACCCGAGCAGTCCCGCCTCGGCGATACGCTCGGCATGGTGGCCAACTACGCCGCAATTGTAGGAATTGAACACCGTCATTGCAGCGACGCCGTTGCGCCGTGCGGCGGCAATGAAACGATCCCACCCGGCGTCGATGGCGGGATGGGCGAAACCGGTCGCCGCATCAACGACCACAGCGCCTGGGCGCGGCTGCGACACGGCGGGCCGTGCCTTTCCGTCGACCTTGCCGCAGCGGACATGATCGGCATAGATCGGCACATAGAGCAGGCCGTGGCTGCGGATGCCGTCGCGCTCCGCCAGCATCGTCGATCGGGCAACGGCCGCCGCATTGTCCTCGCTGGCTCCCGCTGCGGTCAGCGCACGCAGGCACAGCTGCTCGACCGCGGCGAGCGTCATTGTCCGCTCCGTCATGAAATCCCTCAATCGTTGTCGGTGGTGCCCGCGCCGGCGCCCTGGGCCCGCGACAGTTCCGAGGCCGGCACATAGGTCCTCGCCGCAAGGCCGAGCGCTGCCGCGTAGGCCGCAGCGTCCGTCGCAGCCGGTCGCGGCGATCGACGCGGCATAGGCATCCCGCCGTCGGGTGGGGAATGCAGCCGCAGGCTCAACGCCGACGCGGCCAGTTCCGCAGGATTCGCCGCCAGCGCCAGCGGCTCCACACCGCCATCATAACGCAGGGTGAGGTTCATCGCCGTATTGGCAGCCACCGCTCCGGCGAGGCCGATCAGCATCAAGCTGCAGCTTCGTCCCTCGAACGCAATCTCGGCAGTTTCACCACAGCAGAGTGCATCGATGGCCGACTGGTCGCCGAGAACCTCCGCTTGGCTGCCAAGCGCGTCGATCACGACCCCGACAGCGTCGATGCCGCGCGCCGAGAGCCAGACGGCTGCCTGGCCGACATCCTCCGCCACGCCATGAGGCAATCCGGCGCCGCAGGCTGCCTTGCGGGCGAGCGTCTGCACTTCGTTGTAGGACAGCAGGATCGTCGTCATCTGAGCACCGGAAGCCAGCAATCGTCGGTTTCGCCGGCAGCGATTTCGTCCCGCGTCGGCGCCCCCTGAAAAAGTGTGATGCGTGTCCAGCGATCCGAACGCGGGTCGAATTTCGATGCGCCGAAAAAGGCAAGCTTGCAGCGCAGCATGTTGATCGGCAGGCAGCGGTCCGAGAGCAGGTTGTCGCGGATTTCCGAATAGGGTGCGATCGCCGCCATCTGTATGCGGCGTACCGCATGGCGATGCTGAGGGAAGCGGGCAAGGAACGCGGCGACGGTTTGTGTTTCCGCCTCGTCCTCAAGGTCGGCGGCAAGGCGCTGCACCTGCCGGGCGATGTCGAGCGGAAGCTCGAGATCGGCGCCAGCTTCGGCGGCACGGCGGCCAAGCCGGGGCTCCAGCTTCTCCTCCGAAACATACCAGAACTGGGCGGTTTCCGCCGGCCTGTCGAACGCGATCGTCAGTGCCCAGCCATAGTGATCACGCAGCAGCCTGCGAAGCGCCGGAAGCCTCATGCCTGGCTGCAGCGTCGTTTCCCGCACCGCTGCCATGCCGTCTGTGAGATCGTCGTTTTCTGCCCCCGCCATTTCGATGACAAGCGCTGCAAGCAACTCCTGGAAGTCCACCGACATGAATTGCGAGCGCTCGAGCAGTGACGCCACCGGCGACGATACGGCCCGCAGGCGAGCGGGGTCGATCCATGCCTGAGCCTCGGCCCACTCTCCACGCAGGCCCAGGATGCGCGCCATCAAGGAATCGTCTTCGACCGACCATTGATCGAGATGCCTGCCCGCCTGCCGCCAGAGATCGCCGAGCCGATCCAGCGCGGCAGCATCCAGGTATCGTTTCGCCCGCACCCGCGCCAGCGCGGTCTCGCGCGCAAATACCCAGTTGTTCAGCAGCTGCGGATGATTGGCCAGGAACGGCGCCATGCCGAGACCGGTGGAGTTGCCGACTCCGATGTGGCGGCGCAGCTCCGGCGCAAGCGGCACGAAGGTTTCCGGCGAGCGGCGCCTGGCAACGTGCTCGACGAGATCGTGGGAGAATTCGCGGATCAGCCAGACCGTCAGCATCTCGGCCTGGAAGGGACCGGTGAGCCCCTCGCGTTCCGCCAGCACGCAACGGTCGGCGATGCCGAACTTGCCGTTGCCGTAGACGGCGGTGGTGCGCAGGAGATAGCCGACTTCACCAAGCCGGTCGCGTTCCGGCTGTCGCCCACGCGCCAGGCTGTCGACGACATGCTCGAAGAAACGCACGGACTTGTTGGCGCGGCTCAGCACCAGGTCGCGCGGTCCAAAACGCCCCGCCTCCTGGCGCGGCGCATTTTCCCGCAGCCGTTCGATCTCGGCCTTGTCGGGAATGCCGTCATAAAGCACGAAGCTGGTGTCCCAGGCCTCGGCGATGACGCGGTCGGAGCGCTGCTCGTCGGGAAGCGGACAGGAAAAGGCAACAAGGCTGTAGTCGTGCCCACCCAGCCTGAGCGTGTAGACCGCATCGCCGAACCCGTTGTCGTCCATGCTCCAGACCGGGCGGCGCACCGTCGCACCGCTTGAAGCAAGACGCCGGATCAGCGTGCGCAGGAAGCTGAGCCGTGTCGGAAAGGAAGCGCCCATCCGCCGCAGGCGCATGACGACGTCGGGCGAGCGCATGGCTAGCTGCGGCGCGGTCGCAATGGCTGTTGCCCTGTTGGCCATCACATCGGTCCAAACGATTGGGTGTAGAACCGAAGCCAGTTGCCACCCATGATGTCGCTGACTTCCTCATTGGAGAAGCCTACCTTGCACAGCCCGTCACGGAGATTGCCAAGGTCGGCATTGCTGGTGAACCAGCTCGGCTGCCGCGGAAAGCCGGCCGCCGAAGCCGAGCCTTCACCATAGTCCGTGACCTTCGACCAACGGCCATTGCGCATCCAGGCGACCACCGAGTCCGGTTGGTCCTGGCAGAGATCGCTGCCGATGCCGAGATGCGCGACGCCGTAACGCGAAGCGGTCTCCGCGACCATGGCGCAGAAGCTCTGCAGCGTGCAGTTCGAGCCGCCCTTCATGTGGTGGGGGTAGAGCGACAGGCCGAGCATGCCACCCGATCGCGTCAGCGCCTTAAGCACCGTATCGGACTTGTTGCGTAAGGCCGGATGCCACCAGTGCGGATTGGCATGGGTGATGGCGATCGGCCTCGCCGAGAGCTCGATTGCCTCAAGCGTCGAGCGCTCGGCGGAATGGCTCATGTCGACGACCATGCCGACACGATTCATCTCGGCGATCGCCTGGCGCCCGAAGCGGGTGATGCCGGGGTCTTCGCCCTCGTAGCAGCCGGTGGCAAGCAGTGACTGGTTGTTGTAACTCAGCTGCATGAAGCGCACGCCAAGCGCATGGCAGACCTCGATCAGGCCGATGTCGTCTTCGATCGGCGACGGGTTCTGCAGGCCGAAGAAGATGGCCGTGCGCCCCTCCCGCATCGCCCTTTCGATGTCGCTGCCGGCGCGACCTGGAAAGATGAGATCAGAATGGCGTTCGAAATGGCGGTTCCAGGCAATGATGTTCGCCACCGTCTCGCGGAAATTCTCATGATAGGCGATGGTGGCATGTACCCCATGCACGCCGCCCGCGCGCATCTGGGCGAAGACGTCCGCACTCCAGTTGGCATATTGCAGGCAGTCGACGACAGGGCTGGCGATCTTCGCGTCCATGACCTTACTCCGGCTCCCCTGCTCGAATATACGCTGTCTTGACCTGGGTGTAGAACTCGGCCGCCGAGCGGCCCTGCTCGCGCGAGCCGAAGCTCGAGCCCTTCCGGCCGCCAAACGGCACATGATAGTCGGTTCCCGCCGTCGGCAGGTTGACGGTGACACAGCCCGTCTCCGCATGTCGCCGGAAATGGCTGGCACGAGCGAGCGAGCGGGTGAAGATGCCGGCGACCAACCCGAAACGCGTGTCGTTGACGGCGGCGAGCCCTTCGTCATAGCAGCCGACCTTCTGCACGGCAGCGATGGGCGCAAACATTTCCTCGCGATTGAAGTCCATCGCATTGGTCGTCCCGGTCAAAAGCGCCGGCGCCATGTAGAAGCCGTCATGGGCAAGTTGCAGCCGCTCGCCACCAACCGCCACTTCGGCGCCAGCGGTCCGGGCACGATCCATCCAGGCAAGGTTCGCCGCAAGCTGGCGCGCGCTGACGACGGGACCGACCTGCGTGCCATCCGCCAGGGCGTGACCGACCTTCAAGCCACCGACGGCAGCGGCCAATTTCTCGACGAAGGCATCGTGGATGCTCTCATGTATGACGAGGCGCGAGGACGCGGTGCATTTCTGGCCTGTGCCCGAGTAACCGCCGCCAACGGCGGCCGCCACAGCCAGGTCGATGTCGGCATCATCCATCACCAGCAGCGCGTTCTTGGAGCCGAGCTCGAGCTGGAACTTCGTCAGTCTCGCGGCTGCAGCCACGGCCACCTGGCAGCCAACCTCGTAGGAGCCGGTGAAGGTGATGGCATCTACGCCTGGGTGGCCGGCAAGCCCGTTGCCGACAACCGCGCCTGGGCCCATCAGCAACTGGAACGCCCCATCCGGCAGGCCGGCGCGATGGATGATCTCTGCAAGAGCCCAGGCCGAGGCCGGTGTCTCGTTGGCGGGCTTCCAGATGACGGCATTGCCATAGGCAAGCGCCGGCGCGATCTTCCAGCTGGCGGTGGCGGTCGGAAAGTTCCAGGGCGAGACGACGGCCACCAGCCCCATCGGTTCGCGGCGCATGTCGATCTCGATGCCGGGACGCACCGATTCCGCGTTTTCGCCAAGCTGCCGCAGCACCTCGGCCGCGTAATAGGTGAAGAACTGGCCGGCGCGGAACACCTCGCCGCGACCTTCCGCCAGCGGCTTGCCCTCCTCGCGCGACAACAGCCCACCCAGTTCGGCTGACCGCTCCATCAGTTCATTGCCGATCCTGTTGAGGATGGCCTGACGCTGTTCGAGCCCGGTCGCCCGCCAGGCCGGCATCGCCGCCCGGCCAGCTGCGACCGCCTCGTCGACATCGCCCGTATCGGCCTGGGCATATAGACCGATCAGGTCGGTGACATCGGACGGGCTGCGATTTTCGTGGAAGCGATCGCCCTGCCGCCACCGGCCGCCGATCAGATTGGCGTAGCGTTCTGCCATGTCGATCTCCATTGCTCGCCTGAAAATCCGCCACCGCCCCACTTCAATCAAGCATATATTTCTGTTATCAATTTCAGAAGAATTGAAGTTGGTGTGATGATCAAACTGGAAGCATTGCGGGTCTTCGTCACGGTTGCCGAGAGCGGCAACATCAAGGACGCAGCCGATACGGTTGGCCGCACGGCCTCAGCCGTTTCGATGACCCTCAAGCAGTTGGAAGACGAGATCGGCGGACCGCTGTTCCAGACCGATCGCAAGAACAGCCTGACGGCGCTTGGCAATCTGATGCTCGATCTCGGCCGCGAGCAGATCCGCAGCTTCGACAAGTCGATCGGCATCATGCGGGCTTTCGCGCATAGCCGCATCGGCAGCCTGTCGATTGCCTCGGTACCCTCGGTCGCCACCAACGTGTTGCCGCCCATCCTGCAGCGGTTCCTGGAAACCCGACCACAGGTCGAGGTCGAACTGTTTGACATCGACAGTGCCCAGGTGCGGCGCATGGTGGAAAGCGGCGTCGCCGACATAGGCATTGCCGGCGAGAGCCGTGCTGGCGGCGGCGTCGAATTCACGCCATTGTTCAGCGACCGGTTCAAGCTGCTCTGCAAGGACGATCACGAACTCTGCCAGCTCGAACGTCCTGTCGAATGGAGCGATCTGCACGGCGCGACGCTGATCCGCAACGGCGCATCCGACAGGATCGATGCGGAGGCGTACAAGCAGCTCTCCGCACGGTCGCTGATGACCGTCTACAACGTCACCTCGCTGGTTGCTTTGGTGAAGGCCGGGCTCGGCCTGACCATCCTGCCGTCATTGACCATGCATGGCGCCCATGATGGCGTGGCGGTGCTCGAACTGGCCGATGCGGCGGCAAGCAGGCAAGTCGGACTGGTCGAACGGCGAGACGTCTCGCCCTCACCCGTGGCCGCTGCTTTCCGTGCCTTCGCCCTGAAAGAAATCCCGGCACTGGTTGCAAGTCGCCTCGAAGACTAGGTGATCGCCCTGACCGTTATGCCTCGCCGATCGGCTGTCGCTCTCTCATCGAGAGCGATCAAGCCTGCCAGCGCCACCGGGTCGATGAAGACGACCTCGGCTCCTGCCTTGCCTGTTGGCTATGCCGCGAAAGGCAGCCCTCATCAGCTCGGCCTGGCCATCGCCCAGGCGGTGACCAGATACCCGATCGTTGCGGCAGTGCCGGTGAGAGCGACGCCCCAGGCCATGTCGACGACGCTGACCGTCACCGACCAGTTCTTCAGCGTGGCCAGGTTTGTCATGTCGTAGGTGCCGTAGGCGACGAGGCCGAGAAGAGCGCCATTGATCAGCGCTGTCGTCCAGCTCGCGCCGTTCAGCGCCGGCATTGTCGCGAAGTGCACGATGCCTGCGACATAGACGAGGTAGAACAGGCCGGCGACGCCGAAATGGGGCTGGTCGAGAAGCAGGGCGCCGATGCGGCTGCGGTAGAAGTTCGTCGAGATGGTCGACAGCCACAGGAAATCGAGGCCGAAGAAGACGATGGCAGTGGCGACGTAGGCAGTGGCGTAGCTGGCGATCATAGGCTGCTTTCGAACAACGGACCGGTCAAATCCCAAGCAGAGGCTGGATCGCCCGCATGATCCAGCTGCGGAACTGCAGCGGCGCGTCGGTCACCGCAAGGCAGATACAGTCGGCTTCAGGCGTAGCTACCGGTTGGTGCGTCAGGCTGGCGTCGGCGTCCTCGAGGTCGCCACGCGCAAACAGACCCGTGCCATCATGAAAGCTGCCGGCCAGCACCAGCGTCAGCTCGCGGCCGCCATGGCTGTGCTCCGGCACCGGCTTGCCGGCGGGAATGCGCAGCAGCCTGACCATGGTTTCGCGATCGCCCGTCTTGATAGGGATCTGGTACGCGCCGCGTCCGAGCGGCCGCCATTTAAGCGTGTCGAAATCGCCACCGACATAGGAGCGCAACGGCTCCGGCAAGCCGCCGCTGTGCCCAACAGAGCTTTGGCGGGCGGCCGCGGTCTCGGGTTGCTGCAAACGGCTGCGCACGCTGGCCCAGGACTGGTCGACCGAGGCCTCGTCTTCCATCGTATCGAGCAACTCGCCGCCGACGGCCTCGGCCACTGTCAGGCGACGCCGGCAGGCTGGGCACAGCGCGAGATGCGTAGCCACCGCAATGCTCCAGCCCTCAGCCAGGCTGCCGGCGGCATAGCTGATGAGCAGGTCGTCGCTGATATGGTGACGAATGGTCACGACACGTCTCCGGAGCGGGCGAGCGCGGCCCGCAACTTGTCGAAGGCCAAGCGCATGCGCGACTTGACCGTCCCGAGGGGCAGGTTCAGGCGCTGCGCGATCGCGCTGTGCGACTGGTCTTCGAAAAACGACAGTTTGAGCAGCGACGCCTGTTCCGCAGGCAGGGCTGCAATTGCATGGTGAAGCTGTTCCGATGTCTCGCGCATGTCGAGCTCGGCATCGGCGGGAGCGACATCGTCGGGCACGAAGGCGGGATCTTCCGGGTCGAATTCCGGTCGCCTTTCACGCCGGAAAGCGTCGATGCGCAGGTTACGCGCAATGGTGAAGATCCAGGTCGACGCCGCCCCCTTCGCCGGATCGTAACGCTCCGCCTTGTTCCACACGGCGATCATGGTTTCCTGCATCAGTTCCTCGGCCTGCTGGCCGTTGCCACCCGTCCTCGCCATGTAGGCCTTCACGCGTGGTGCGAAGTGGCGAAACAGCTGTTCATAAGCTTCGATGTCCCGCCGGGCACCCACAGCGCACAGCAGTTCTCGCATGTCGGAACCATCGTCGACGCCAGTCGGGCGGTTCATGTCGGCAGTTCCCAAATCACCATGCCATGGCACGGAGCGCCAATGCCCCGCCTTGAAGCGTTTCTGCCACGCCGGAACGCCGATGGAAACGACCGTGTTCATGCTGTTGGTACGCCGGCGAGCGACCGCCGGATCACTCGCTTCGGAAAAATTTCGCGTCCCAGCGATCCGCCGGGGCCTGCGCTCCGTATCCAGCAGCATAAGGCGCAGCGGAAAGGCGAGACGTGAGCATCGACACCAGCAAGGAATTGCCCGATCACGCGCGCCGCGTCGCCGTCATCGGATCCGGCATATCAGGTCTTTCGGCAGCCTGGCTGCTCGGCCGAAAGCTTGATGTCACGCTCTACGAAAGCGAGCCTCGCCTTGGCGGCCATTCCAATACGGTCATGGTTCCGACCAACAACGGCGCCCTGCCCGTCGACACCGGCTTCATCGTCTACAACGAGCGCAACTATCCCAACCTCGTCGCCCTGTTCCGTGAAATCGGCGTGCCGACGGCAGCTTCCAACATGTCGTTCGCCGCCTCGCTCGAAGGCGGCAAGCTCGAATATTCGGGCTCCGGCCTCAACGGCCTGATCGGCCAGCGCGGCAATGTCATCCGGCCGCGCTTCTGGCGAATGATGCGTGACATCCTGCGCTTCTACCGCGAGGCGCCGGCGCTGCTCATTCGCGCCGACCTGCACGGCGTCAGCCTCGGCGAATATCTCGATCGCAACGATTATGCTCCGGCTTTCGTCGAGGACCATTTGCTGCCGATGGGAGCAGCGATCTGGTCAACAACGGCACGCGACATGCGCGCTTACCCACTGCTCGCCTTCGTCAGGTTCTTCGCCAGCCATGGCCTGCTCAGCCTGACCGACCGGCCGAAGTGGCGAACCGTGCTTGGCGGCAGCCGGGAATATGTTCGCCGGCTGAGCGCCAACTGCGCCGACAACATCAGGCTGAGCACGGCGGTCGGCAATATTGCGCGCAAGAACGGCCGGGTCGTCGTCACCGACACCAAGGGACATGCCGACACCTTCACCGATGTCGTCATCGCCACTCATGCCAACCAGGCGCTCGACCTGCTCTCCGACGCCGACCAGCAGGAGCGGGCTTTGCTTGGCGCCTTCCGCTACACCAACAATCTGGCGGTGCTGCATTCAGACGAGAACCTCATGCCGCGACGCAAGCGGGTCTGGTCAAGCTGGAACTATATCGGCGAGGACCGCGACGACAACAGCCAGCCGCTATGCGTGACCTACTGGATGAACCGGCTGCAGAACCTCGACATGCGCCATCCCCTGTTCGTGACGCTCAACCCGACGCGCCAGATCGATCCTGCAAAGATCATCGGGCGCTACGACTACACCCATCCGCTGTTCGACCAGCGCGCGCTCGACGCCCAGCAGCAGCTCTGGCGCCTGCAGGGCCGACGCCAAACCTGGTTCTGCGGTGCCTATTTCGGCTTCGGTTTCCACGAGGACGGCCTGCAATCCGGCCTCGCTGTTGCCGAAAGTCTCGCGGACATCAGGCGACCATGGAAGGTGCGCGACGAATCCGGGCGAATTGCGCTGATGCCCCGGCTGGAGGCAGCCGAATGAGCCTGCGCTCCGCGCTGTTTTCTGGCACGGTCACGCATACGCGGCTCAGGCCGCGTCGCCACAGGCTACACTACCGCGTCTTCTCGCTGCTGCTCGATCTCGACGAAATGCCCGGTGTCAGCGTGACTTCCCGACTGTTCGGCTACAACCGCTGCGCAATCCTCAGCTTCTGGGATGCCGACCACGGCGACGGCAGCGCCAGCGGCCTGCGCGGCTGGGTAGAGGCGCAACTGGCCAAGGCCGATAGGCTGGAGAGCGGCATGCGCATCCGGGTGCTCTGCTATCCCCGAATCCTCGGCTACGTCTTCAATCCGCTGACGGTTTATTTCTGCCACGCGCCCGATGGCCCGCTCAGGGCGATCCTCTACGAGGTCTGCAACACCTTCGGCGAACGCCACACCTACGTCATTCCGGTCGACGCCGGAGCGAGCGGCCCGATACGTCAAGGCTGCGCAAAGGAACTCTACGTCTCGCCCTTCATGCCGATGTCCTGCTTCTACCGCTTCCACATCGAGCCGCCCGGTGACAGGGTCCTGGTGCGCATCGATGAATCGGACGCCGAAGGCCCACTTCTTGCCGCCTCCTTTGCCGGCAGGCGTCAAGAGCTCACCGACCGCGCCTTGCTCGGCGCCCTCTTCCGCTACCCGCTGATGACGCTGAAGGTGACGCTTGGCATTCACTGGGAGGCGCTGCGCATCTGGTGGAAGGGCATCCCCGTCCACCGGCACAACGCCGCAGTTCAAAAGATCAGCACCACCGTCGTGACGACAAGGGTTCCGGAACACGCGCAATAGAGCCGGGTCCACCGACCTTCGCCGTGCCGTCAGTCGCGGACCATGCGCCGCGTGATCACAAAGCGCAGCCGCTCTGGCATCGCCGCCAGGAGCTTCATCGACAGCACCATCTTCCATGGAAAAGCGGTCATGAAACGCCGCGATTTCAGGCCAGCCATGATGTGGTCGACCGCAGCGTCTGCCGAGATCATGAACGGCATCGGAAAATCGTTCTTCCGTGTCAGGGGCGTGTCGACGAAACCCGGACAGACGAGGCTGAGCCGCACGTTCCGAGCCGCGAGTTCAGGGTGGAGCGCTTCACACATGTTGATCAGCGCTGCCTTGGTCGCGCCATAAGCTGCAGCGCCCGGCAGGCCGACGAAGCCTGAAACCGAAGACACCACGGCAACGTGCCCGCCCTGGCGCGCCAGCATGCGCGGCATCAGCGCAGCCAGGCAATGCACGCAGCCCATCAGATTGACGTCAACGGTGGCGCGAAAGGCGCCGGCGTCGAACTCAGCGGCGGCGTCGCGCGCATAGGTGCCGGCGTTCAGCACGGCGAGATCGATCGGCCCGATTTCGCCCTCTATGCGGGCAACCGTCTCGAGTACGGTCGCCTCGGCGGTCACGTCGAGCGGAAATGCACGGATACGACCCGGCGCCTCGGCGGCCAGTTCGGCGAGATCGCTCGCCGTCCGCGCGCTTGCCACGACCTGCCAGCCTTCGCTGGCAAGCCGCAACGCCAAGGCGCGGCCGATGCCGGAGCCGGCGCCAGTGACCCACGCCAGCCGCCTGTTGCTCACGACCCGCCCAGCATCGTTGTTCCGGCGCATGGCTGCTCCTCGGAATGCCCGTTCTCCCTCTCTTACGAGCAAAGCCGGGGATTGGTTCATGGCTCCCAGCATCTCGACGGCCGGCATAGCCGCGAGGGCACTATTGCTCATAGTTTATGCAAAAATCAGATCTGGGCAAAAAACTGGCAATATCTGCTGTGCAATGCACAAATCCTGGGACACCGGCTGGCGGCATGAGCAGCCATGCCTTCGGGTGCATTAGGCCAACCTTATGAAAATGCGCGACTTTCCCTGCCTCCAAACTGGCCCTGAGCGATTGGCATGACGGTTGCATGACATTGTTCAGTGCAACAAAGCCAAATGGGAGAATGGTAATGAGGGGACATTTCGCAAACTGGACCGCCGCAGCCATGGCCGGGATAGTCGGCGCCGGGCTCAGCCTGGCGTCGCCCTCCGCGGCGGCGGACGACACCATCAAGGTCGGCGTGCTGCATTCGCTGTCCGGAACGATGGCGATTTCAGAAACGACGCTGAAAGACACGATGCTGTTCCTCATCGAAGAACAGAACAAGAAGGGCGGGTTGCTCGGCAAGAAGCTCGAGGCCGTCGTCGTCGATCCGGCCTCGGACTGGCCGCTGTTTGCCGAAAAGGCACGCCAGTTGATCGAGCAGGACAAGGTCGCCGCCGTCTTCGGCTGCTGGACCTCGTCGTCACGCAAGTCGGTGCTGCCGGTCTTCGAGGAGCTCAACAGCCTGCTGTTCTATCCCGTCCAGTATGAAGGGGAGGAAAGCCAGCGCAACGTGTTCTACACCGGCGCCGCGCCCAACCAGCAGGCCATTCCTGCCGTCGACTATCTGATGAACGAAGAAGGCGTGCAGCGCTGGGTGCTCGCCGGCACCGACTATGTCTATCCGCAGACGACGAACAAGATCCTGCAGGCCTATCTGCAGTCGAAGGGCGTCGCCGCCGAGGACATCATGGTCAACTACACGCCGTTCGGGCATTCCGACTGGCAGACCATCGTCTCCGACATCAAGAAGTTCGGCTCGACCGGCAAGAAGACCGCCGTCGTCTCGACCATCAATGGCGACGCCAACGTGCCGTTCTACAAGGAGCTCGGCAACCAGGGCATCAAGGCCGAGGACATTCCGGTGGTCGCTTTCTCGGTCGGCGAGGAAGAACTCGCCGGCCTCGACACCGCGCCGCTGGTCGGCCATCTCGCCGCCTGGAACTATTTCCAGTCAGTCGATAGCCCCGCCAACGCCGAGTTCATCTCGGCCTGGAAGGGCTACACCAAGAACGACAAGCGGGTGACCAACGACCCGATGGAAGCCCATGTCATCGGATTCAACATGTGGCTGAAGGCGGTCGAGAAGGCCGGTACCACCGATCCGGACGCCGTCATCGACGCCATCGTCGGTGTCTCGGTGCCGAACCTCTCGGGCGGCTTCTCGACAATGATGCCCAACCACCACATCACCAAGCCGGTTCTGATCGGCGAGATCCAGGCCGACGGCCAGTTCGAGACGGTGTGGCAGACCGCGGGCCTCGTGGTCGGCGACGAATGGTCCGACTACCTGCCCGATTCCAAGGACCTGATAGCCGACTGGCGCGCGCCGATGTCGTGCGGAAACTTTAACGTCGCCACCGGCAAGTGCGGCGGCAAGGGCACGACCAACTAGCCCATCAAGGTGCCGGGCAGGCTATCTCGCCCGGCACCCCAATCCTAATCGCACACAGGTACCATTCCAGATGCAGTTCGTCCGCGGTCTAGTCCTGGCCATTGCCGTCATTTGCGCGAGCCTGCCGTCGCTTGCCCATGCCGACGAGGCGGGCTTGCGGGCATTGCTCACCCGGCTCGCCACGACGACAAACTTCCAGGAGACGGAATCCGTCGTCCGCGATCTTGCCGCCACCGGGGAGCCGGCCGTCGAGCGCATCCTGTCGGCCCTGGCCGACGGCAACCTCTATGTCAGAAAGTCCGACCAGGGCGTCTTCACAGGCAAGGAAGATGGCCAGACGCTTTCGCTGTCCGATCCGCTCGACGGAACGGCAGCCGGCACAGCTGCGAAGGCCGATATTGTCAAGGTCAAGGTCAACAACGCGCTCCGCCGCACCATCCGCGACGTCATGGGTGGGCTTACCCTCGGATCGGCCGATCCAACTGTGAGGCTGTCGGCGGCAAGCACCATGCTCAAGCGCCCCGACAAGACGGCGTTGCCAGCTCTCGACGCAGCGATTGCCGGCGAGACCGACGCCACGGTCAAAGCAGCGCTTGCCCAGGCCCGCGCCGCCGCAGTCCTGGTTTCCGACCTCGGCGAGGCCGAAAAACGCGCTGCCATCGCCGTTCTTGCAAACCGCGGCGACAGCGACGCGCTGGCCCAGCTGACAGCCTTCCAGGCCGCAAGCACCGGCGCATTGGCCGAGACGGCCGCCCGCTCGGTCGCGCAGATCGAGACCAGCATGGCCGCCTGGCAGGTGGCGCAAAACGTCTGGTACGGCATTTCGCTCGGCTCGGTGCTGCTGCTCGCAGCCATCGGCCTCGCCATCACCTTCGGCGTCATGGGCGTCATCAACATGGCCCATGGCGAGATGGTCATGCTCGGCGCCTACACCACCTTCGTCGTGCAGCAGGCGATCCGCGCCTTCGCGCCCGACCTGTTCGACTGGTCGTTGGCCATCGCTTTGCCTGCCGCCTTCCTCGTCGCCGGCGGCGTCGGCCTCGCCATCGAACGCGGCATGATCCGTTTCCTCTATGGCCGCCCGCTCGAAACGCTTCTGGCGACCTGGGGTGTCTCGCTGATCCTGCAGCAGGCTGTCCGCACCATCTTCGGCCCGACCAATCAGGAGGTCGGCGCACCGAGCTGGATGGCCGGCGCGTTCCAGCTCGGCCAGCTGACAATCACCTGGAGCCGGCTCTGGATCGTGCTGTTCTGCCTCGCCGTCTTCCTTCTGCTGGTCTTCATCATGAAGCGGACGAGCTGGGGCCTGCGCATGCGCGCGGTGACCCAGAACCGGCGCATGGCCGCCTCGATGGGCATCCGCACGCCATGGGTCGACGCCTTCACCTTCGCACTCGGCTCGGGCATCGCAGGGATCGCGGGGGTGGCGCTGAGCCAGATCGACAATGTCTCGCCCAATTTCGGCCAGGGCTACATCATCGACAGCTTCATGGTCGTGGTCTTCGGCGGTGTCGGCAATCTCTGGGGCACCTTCATCGGCGCGATGACGCTTGGCGTTCTGAACAAGTTCCTCGAGCCTTACGCCGGTGCGGTGCTCGGCAAGATCCTGGTGCTGGTGCTGATCATCCTGTTCATCCAGAAGCGGCCGCGCGGCCTGTTCGCGCTCAAGGGACGGGCGGTGGAAGCATGATCGCGCGTCGCCTGTTTTCCTCCGACCGGCGCATCGCCGTCACCATCGCCACGCTGCTCGCGGCTGCGGTCATCGTGCCAGTGCTCAATCTCGCGGTGCCGGCCGAGAGTGCCTTCCACGTGCCGAGCTACGTCGTGGCGCTGGCCGGCAAATATCTCTGCTATGCCCTGCTTGCGCTCGCGCTCGACCTCGTCTGGGGCTATTGCGGCATCCTGTCACTCGGCCACGGCGCCTTCTTCGCCCTCGGCGGCTACGCCATGGGCATGTATCTGATGCGCCAGATCGGCGCGCGCGGCGTCTACGGCAACCCTGACCTGCCCGACTTCATGGTGTTCCTCAACTGGAAGGAACTGCCCTGGTACTGGCTCGGCTTCGATCACTTCTGGTTCGCAGCGCTGATGGTCATGGCCGTGCCGGGCCTGCTCGCCTTCGTGTTCGGCTGGTTTGCCTTCCGCAGCCGCGTCACCGGCGTCTATCTGTCGATCATCACCCAGGCCATGACCTATGCCCTGCTGCTTGCCTTTTTCCGCAACGACATGGGCTTCGGCGGCAACAACGGCCTGACCGACTTCAAGGACATCCTTGGCTTCAGCGTCCAGGCAAGCGAAACGCGCTCGGCGCTGTTTGCCGCGAGCGCGGTAGCGCTGGCGCTCGGCGTGCTGGTCACCTGGCTGGTGGTCGGTTCGAAATACGGCAAGCTTCTGATGGCCGTGCGCGATGCGGAGAGCCGCACGCGCTTCCTCGGCTGGCGGGCGGAGAACGTCAAGCTGTTCGCCTTCACGCTGTCGGCCATGATGGCCGGCATAGCGGGCGCGTTCTACGTGCCGCAGGTCGGCATCATCAACCCCGGTGAATTCGATCCTGCCAATTCGATCGAGGTCGTGATCTGGACCGCAGTCGGCGGCCGCGGAACCATCGTCGGGCCGATTGTCGGTGCCATCGCCGTCAATGCCGCCAAGAGCTGGTTCACCGGCGCCTTGCCCGAACTCTGGCTGTTCGCACTTGGCGGCCTGTTCATCGCCTCCACCCTGTTTTTGCCGCGCGGCATCGTCGGCCTGTGGGACCGGTGGCAGCAGATGCGGGCCACGCGCGCGGTGCCGGCCGAAGGCAAGGCCGCCGCGCGGACCGAGCCCCAGCCGGCGGAGTGACGGGATGAGCATGAGCGGAACCATCCTCTATCTCGACGGCGTGTCGGTTGCCTTTGACGGCTTCCGCGCCATCAACGACCTGTCGCTGGTGCTCGACAGGGGCGAGATGCGGGCCATCATCGGCCCCAACGGCGCCGGCAAGACGACGATGATGGACATCGTCACCGGCAAGACCCGTCCCGACAGCGGCGAGGTCTTTTTCGACGGCCAGATCGACCTGACGCGTCATGACGAGGCCGAGATCGCTATGATGGGCATCGGCCGCAAGTTCCAGAAACCGACGGTGTTCGAGAACCATACTGTCGAGGACAACCTGCTACTGTCGCTCAAGGGGCAGCGCTCGATCTTCCCGGCACTCTTCTATCGCTCTTCGGCAGCCGACCGCCGGCGCATTGACGACATCCTCGGCGTCATCCGGCTCGGAGCCCGGCGCAACGAGCCGGCTGCCGGCCTGTCGCACGGCCAGAAGCAATGGCTCGAAATCGGCATGCTTCTCGCGCAGGACCCGAAGCTGCTGCTCGTCGACGAGCCGGTAGCCGGCATGACGGACGCCGAAACCTTCGAGACCGCCCGCCTGCTCAAGGACATCGCAGAGACGCATTCGGTCATCGTCGTCGAGCATGACATGCATTTCGTCCGCGAGCTCGGCGTCAAGGTGACCTGCCTGCACGAAGGCTCCGTGCTGTCGGAAGGCACGCTCGACTTCGTCTCGTCAGACGAACGTGTCGTCGAAGTCTATCTGGGGCGCTGACGATGTGGTGGCGCGGTACTTATCTAGCGACGGTCCCAAAGCGGGAAACTCCGGCATCGCCGCAGGCCATGTCGCAAACGAAATCCACCAACCTCCCCTGGCGCTCCGGAAGGGCCGCCACCCCCGTCCTGGCGACGGGGGCGCGGGGGGCCCAGTCGATGGAGCCGGGCGATGCTTGAGGTCAACGACGCCGTTCTCCACTACGGCGCGGCCGAGGCGCTGCGCGGCGTCTCGCTGCGTGCCGACGCCGGCAAGATCACCTGCGTGCTTGGCCGCAACGGCGTGGGCAAGACAAGTCTGATGAGATCGATCGTCGGCCAGCACAGGCTGACATCGGGTACGGTTGCCTTCGAGGGGAAGGCGCTCGACCGGAGCGCGGCATACGATCGCGCCCGGTCGGGCATCTCTTTCGTGCCGCAGGGGCGCGAGATTTTTCCGCTGCTGACGGTGCAGGAGAACCTGGAGACCGGCTTCGCGCCGCTGAAGCGGGGCGAACGCGCGGTGCCCGAACACGTCTTCGAGCTGTTTCCTGTTCTGAAGCAGATGCTGGCACGGCGCGGCGGCGACCTCTCGGGCGGTCAGCAACAGCAGCTGGCGATCGGCCGGGCGCTGGTCATGCGGCCGAAACTCCTGGTGCTCGACGAGCCGACAGAAGGCATCCAGCCGTCGATCATCAAGGACATCGGCCGTGCCATCCGCTACCTGCGCGACACCGCCGGCATCGCCGTGCTCCTGGTAGAGCAATATCTCGATTTCTGCCGCGAGCTCGCCGATGTCGTCTACATCATGGACCGTGGCAGGATCGTCCATACAGGCGCCGCCGGAGACCTCGATACGCCCGAAATCCGCAAGCTACTGACGGTGTGAGCCGCAAGGAGACTGGAAAACGACCCGACAAGGACAATACCAGTTTAACACCTGAAAAAAATTCTGCATAAAGGAGCGACTTTCCACAGGTGGCTCCGATGGGCGATCAGGCAATCCTCGACTTCCTCGCAAGACAGCTTTCCGGCGAGAGCGGCGAACCGCTGTACCGGCGGCTGGAGGACGCCATCAAGGAGGCGATCGGTGCCTCCCACCTCAAGCGTAGCGCCGTCATCCCCAGCGAACGCACGCTGTGCGATGCGCTCGGCATTTCGCGCGTCACCGTGCGCAAGGCGATCGACGGCCTCGTCTCCGACGGGCTGCTCGACCGCCGCCAGGGCGCAAAGACCGTCGTGTCGTCGCGCCTGGAGAAGTCGCTGGCAACCATGACCAGCTTTTCCGAAGACATGCGCTCGCGCGGGCTTGAACCCGGCTGCGTCTGGATTTCGCGAGAGATTTCACGGCCTTCGCCAGCCGAAATGATGGCCTTGGGCATCTCCGCCAGCGAAAAGGTCGTGCGCCTGCGCCGCCTGCGCACCGCCGACGACACACCCATCGCCATCGAGATCGCCACGCTGCCGGCACGTTTCGTGCCGGATCCCCAGGCGGTCGGGGAATCGCTCTACGAATATCTCGAGGCCACCGGCGCCCTGCCGGTCCGGGCACTGCAGCGCATGCAGGCCAAGCCCGCCACCGACGAGGAGCGCCAGCTTCTCGCCACGCCCGAGGACACCTCTTTGCTGGTCATGGAACGTCGCTGCTTCCTCGCCGACGGCCAGATCGTCGAGTTCACCCAGACCAAGTACCGCGGCGACGTCTACGACTTCGTCATCGAGCTGATGCGATAATACCAGTATAAAGCCTGTTGCAATCTGGTATTGGACTGCTACCGTCTGGGCATCACAGGAGATGCCCGCGTGCCGCTTGACTTCAAAGCCCTCGACAATGGCCTGATCGTGTCCTGCCAGCCGGTGAAGGGTGGCGCCATGGACAAGGCCGAGATCGTCGTGGGCTTCGCGCTGGCGGCCATCGACGGCGGCGCCGCTGCTCTGCGCATCGAATCCGCCGAATATGTCGCTGCCGTCCGCGCCGCCACCAACAAGCCGATCATAGGCCTGGTCAAGCGCGACCTTGAGGACACGCCCGTCCGCATCACGCCCTGGCTCGAAGACATCGACGCGCTGGCCGCCGCAGGTGCCGACGTCATCGCCTACGATGCCACCCAGCGCATCCGCCCGGTTGCGACCAACGCGCTGATCGAGCGTATCCATTCCCACGGCCGTGCCGCCATGGCCGACTGCTCCGTCATCTCCGACGCCGAGCAGGCGCTGGCCGAAGGCGCCGACGTCGTCGGCTCGACGCTCGCCGGCTACACCGGCCCGGTCGAACCGACCGAGCCCGACTTTGCGCTGATGGCGGCGATGCGGAAGCTGACGCCTCACGTCGTCGCCGAGGGCAATGTCCGCACCCCCGCCCAGGCGCAGCAGGCGCTGGCGTCCGGAGCCTCGATGGTCGTCGTCGGCTCTGCCATCACCCGGCCGGAATATGTGACCTCGTGGTTTCGCTCGGCGCTCGACGAAACCATCGCCAAGGCCGGAGCCTGATCACCATGGCTGAGGCCGTTCTTGCGCTCGACATCGGCGGCACCAAGATGCTCGCAGCCCTGGTGCGCGAGGACACGGTGGTCGAAACGCACAAGATGCCGACGCCGCGCAGCGGTGATCCGGAGCAATGGCTGACGTCTCTGTTCGACGCCATTTCAGGCTGGAGGGGCCGCTACGACACTGTAGGCGTCGCCGTTTCCGGCATAATCGACGACGGCTGCTGGTCGCCGCTCAACCGCAAGACGCTCGATATCCCCGACGGCTTCCCACTGGTCGCAACCGTCAAAAGGCTCGCCGGCACCGACGCGGTGCTCGCCGCCAATGACGCACAGGCCGCTGCCTGGGGCGAGTTCTCCTGCGGCGCCGGCCAGGGCGAGGACCTCGTCTTCCTCACCATCTCCACCGGCATTGGTGGCGGCATCGTCGTCAACGGCCGCCTGCTCGGCGGTCTATCAGGCCATTTCGGCCTGCTGCGCAGCCTCGACGAGAACGCCGGCGTCCTCGAGGACCACGTCTCCGGCAACTGGATGGCGGCACAAGCGGCACCGCGCCAGGCCGGTGCCACCGCGCGCGAGGTCTTCGAGGCAGCAGCTGCAGGCCAAGCCTGGGCGCAGGACATCATCAAGGCATCGGTGCGTCAGACCGCCCTTCTGTGCCGCAACATCCAGCTCATGCTCGACCCGGCCCGCATCGTCATCGGCGGCGGCATCGGTCTGGCACCCGGATATCTCGAATCCGTCCGGCAGGCACTGGGAAGCCTGCCGCCACGGCTCACCCCGCAGCTTCACGCGGCAGCACTCGGAGAGAGCGCCGGCGTCGTGGGCATCGCGGATCTAGTAAAACGTCAGAACTGAACTAGAGGGAGAACACGACATGACATTTTCGACGCTCAGAAAGGGCGGCCTGATCGCGGCTGCGATCGCCAGCCTGATGGCGAGCCCCGCCTTCGCCAAGGTGACCGTGCTCGGCTGGCCGGGCGGCCCAGAGGAGACCGCGCTGCGCGCCGCCGCCGACGCCTACAACGCCAAATCCGACACGTCCGACGCCAACAAGGTCGAGTTGCTGTTCTTCAACCGCGACGGCTTCTGGGACAAGCTGCAGGCCGACCTCGCCGCCGGCTCGAAGGCCTTCGACGTCAACCTGCTCGCCACATACTCCATCGGCCGCTATGCGCCGTTCATGGAGCCGGTCGAGCTTTCGGACGAGGCCAAGGCTGTCTATGGCGACTCCGTGCTCTCCACCATGCAGTATGAAGGCAAGCAGTTCGGCGTGCCGACCGATCTTTCGCTGCACTTCATGTATTACCGCAAGGACCTGGTCGAGGCGCTGCTCAAGGATGACGCAGCAAAGGCCAGATTCGCCGAGATTTCCGAGAAGCACCTCGGCAAGAAGCTCGAGCCGAAAAACCCGGACGAGTGGACCTGGGACGACTACGCGGCGACGGCGCTCTACTTCACCCAGGCCGTCAACCCGGACAGCCCGACCCGCTACGGCACCGTACTGCAGCTCAAGAACCTGCTGTTCAACATGATGGTGTTCCAGTCGCTGCCGCGTTCCTACGGCGGCAACTGGATGGACGAGAGCGGCAAGGTGACGGTCAATTCCGACGCCTATCGCAAGGGCCTCGAGACCTACAAGCTGCTCTATGACGCCGGCGCCACCCCGCGTGACTCGCTGTCCTACGAGTTCGCCGAAGCCAACGCCGCCTACGCCTCCGGCCAGGTTGCGGCAATGATGCAATGGAACGCGGCTGCCTCCGACCTGACCTCCAAGGAGAAGTCGCCGACGGTTGCCGAGGTCACCGAGACCATCGCCCCGCCGGCCGGACCCGAGGGCCGCTTCACCCACATCCATGGCCTCGGCTTCGGCCTCAACAAGAACGCCGAGAACAAGGATGGCGCCAAGGCCTTCATCAAGTGGCTGTCGTCGAAGGAAGCAGCGCTGATCTACGCCAGGAGCAGCGGCGCGCCGGCACTCACCCCCGACGTCGTGAAGGAAGTCGCGGCCGAGCGCCCCGACCTGGTCAAGCTCGGCGAGTTCGCCAGCAAGTATGGCTACGTCATGAACGGCGGCACCTCGGCCAAGGCGCTCTCGGTCTACGAACTCCAGGCCAAGGAGTTCACCGGCTACTGGTCGGGCCAGCAGTCGCTCGACGACGCCCTTGCCAACACCGAAAAGGGCATGACCGAGCTGCTCAAGTAATCGGCTGGCCGGCGGCAGCACCAGGCCGTCGCCGGCCACTCCTACAGGTTCGGGATTTCGGCACTTCTCCGCGCTTCTATGCCCCTGGTATGGCCGGGCGATCCTGGCATCCGTTTTGCTCCCACGGGTCCGAGGTGTCGAATCCTGAGCCCGTCCAGGTGCATGCCCCCGACACGACCGCCGCTTCGGGGGTCGGCCAGCCACCATTGCTTCCATTGGAACGCCGGCCTTAAATCCATTGGAACGCCAGCCTTAGATCGATTGATGACAACGCTTTCGCAACGCGCCCCCTCGTCCGAATTCCGTCTGCTGGCAGTGCCACTGGTGCTGTTCCTGCTCGTCTTCCTTGGCTTCCCGGCTGTCGTCAATCTCGTCTACTCGGTGTCCGAGGTCAGTTTCGAGACCCTGCGCAGGCCTGAGATCACGGGTTTCTCCAACTTCGCCGCCGTCTGGAACGACCAGTCGTTCTGGCAGGCGAGCTGGTTCTCCCTCCGCTTCGGCCTTCTGACCGCACTGCTCGAATGTGCGCTCGGCCTTTTCCTCGCCATCTTCCTGTCGCCGCTCATCGAAAAGCGCAGCTGGCTGATGGCGATCCTGATGTTGCCGTTGATGGTGGCGCCGGCGCTCGTCGGCCTGATGTACCGCCTCGTGCTGCACGAGTTCGTCGGCCCGGTGCCCAATTATCTCTGGACCTGGTTCGGCGCGAGCTTCTCGTTCCTCGGACCGGGCTCGGCTTTCTGGACGCTGGTCGTCGTCGAGACGCTGCAATGGACGCCGTTCGCCTTCCTGTTGTTCTACATGGCCTACCAGGCCATCCCCAAGGAGATCGTCGAGGCCTCCGCCATGGACGGCGCGCGCTACCGCCACCGTCTCTGGTACATCGAACTGCCGCTGATGGCGCCGACGATCGTGGTTGCCCTGCTCATCCGCTTCATCGATGGCTTCCGCGTCTTCGACAATGTCTATGTGCTGACAGGCAGCGGCCCGGGCGGCTCCACCGCTTCACTGTCGATCTATATCTACGAAGCCTTCTTCAAACAGGGAGCTATCGGCAAGGCGGTCGCGGCTTCGGTCATTCTGTTCGTGGTGTCGTTTGCCGTGCTCTACGGCCTCAACGCGCTTGCCGCCCGTCGCAAGGGAGCCCGCTGATGATCAACGCCCTCCGCTGGATCGTCTTCGCCATCGCCGCACTGGCGATGAATTTCCCGATCCTCGTCACGCTGTCGACCTCGTTCAAGAGCGCGCGCGAGCTGTCGACCAATCCGGGCCTCTGGGTCTACGCACCGACGCTCGAAAACTACGCCACCGTGTTTACGGTGTCCGACCGGTTGAACATTTTTCTTTATCTGGTGAACAGCGTGGCTGTCGCGGCCCTCGGCACGCTGCTTGCGGTGGCGCTGGCTTTGCCCGCTGCCTATGCGATCGCCCGCGGCAAGCTCGGCGAACGCACGCTGTTGCCGCTCATCGTCAATTTGCGCGCCGTGCCGCTGATCATTTTCGCCATTCCGCTCTACATGATGTTCCAGTGGCTTTCGCTGCTCGACACGCGCCTCGGCCTCGGCCTGATCCTTGCCATCGTCAATCTGCCGCTGGCGCTGGTCATCCTGGTCAACGCCATCCGCGACCTGCCCGGCGAACTCGACGAGGCGGCACTGATGGACGGCGCCACGCGTTTCCAGATCCTGACCAGGGTGATTGCGCCGCTCTGTCGCCCGGCCATCGTCACCAGCCTGATCTTCGGCTTCATCACCGCCTGGAACGAGTTCCTGTTCGGCCTGATGCTGACCACGTCCAAGGCCGTGCCCATCACCGTCGGCGCTTCGTTCTTCTTCGCCGCCAGCGGCGGCGGCGTGCAGTGGGGCGTCGCCTCGGCCGTCATGATCGTCGGCGCCCTGCCGCCGATGCTGCTCGGCCTCATCATGTATCGCCAGATCAGCGGCTCGATGACGGCAGGCGCGGTCAAGGGCTGAACGCATATCAGCCCGAAAATCCCGTGATTTTCGGCATGCGCGATGTGCAGAAGAGAGTTTCCAGGAGGATTCTATGGGTACGATTTCGCTCCAAAAAGCAGGCAAGCGTTACGGCGGCACCGAGATCATCAGGGATCTCGACCTCGACATTTCAGATGGCGAGTTCGTCGTCATTGTCGGCCCATCCGGCTGCGGCAAGTCCACGCTGCTGCGCATGATCGCCGGCCTCGAGGAAACCACCTCCGGCCACCTTTTGATCGACGGCCGCGACGTCACCAGGGCGCCGCCGGTCGAGCGCCAGCTTGCCATGGTGTTCCAGTCCTACGCGCTTTATCCGCATATGACCGTACGCCAGAATATGGGCTTTGGGCTCAAGCTGGCGAAACTCTCACCGGATGCGATCAAGGCCAAGGTCGACCAGGCCGCCGACACGCTGAAGCTCACCCATCTGCTCGAACGTTACCCGCGCCAGCTCTCGGGCGGCCAGCGCCAGCGCGTCGCCATCGGCCGCGCCATCGTGCGCCAGCCTGTCGCCTTTCTGTTCGACGAGCCGCTGTCCAACCTGGACGCAGCGCTCCGCGTCGACATGCGGCTGGAGATCGCCAAGCTGCACCGCTCGCTCGGCGCCACCATGGTCTATGTCACCCACGACCAGGTCGAGGCGATGACGCTGGCCGACCGCATCGTCGTGCTCAAGGAAGGCCGCGTCATGCAGCACGGCAGTCCGCACGAGCTCTACGAGCGGCCCGCCAATCTGTTCGTCGCCCAGTTCATCGGCAGCCCCAAAATGAACGTGCTCGCCTGCGCCCCTTCAGGTGACGGCAAGCTCGACCTGTCCGGGCAGGGCGCGCTGTCCCTCACCTTCGCTGGCAGGCCGACCCAGCTCGGCGCCCGCCCCGAGCACCTGACGCTCGTCGCCCCCGACAACGGCAACTGCCGCGGCACTGTCGAGGTCGCCGAATATCTTGGCGGCAACACCAGCGTCTTCGTCCGAAACGATCAGCTTGGCCTGATCAACGTCAATGCGCCCGCCGACACCCCAGTCCGGATCGGCGAGACTGTCGGCATCGCCATCAACGGCAAAAGGGTATCGCTGTTCGATGCTGACGGTGCGGCCATCGCCCGCGCGGCCTGACCGCCCATTCGGCTTGCGGCAGGCCGGCGTCAGCCGCGAGTCGGTGTGTCCGTCTCGCTCGACATACTCGGCGAGTACCTCAGCCGAGATGCCGCTCAGCCCTCGCGTGGACGCGCCACGTCGTTGGTGCCTTCGGCGTCGGGTGCCAGGCCATAGCTCATGCGGCGCATCTGATCGATCACCCTCCCCATCTCCTCGTCGGAAAGGACCGGCGGCTCACCGAGCATTAGCGCCTGGACATACATGCGCGACAGCGTCTCCACTTCGATCGCCAGCCACAGTGCGTGTTCGAGGTTGGTGCCGAGCGAGATCTGGCCGTGCTGGCCGAGCAGGCAGGCGAGCCGATCCTTCAGCGCAACAAGCGCGTTGTCCGACAGCGCCTGGGTGCCGAAGGTGGCATAGGCGGCACAGCGGATGGTGGTGCCGCCGGCAACGCCGGTCATGTAATGGAACGACGGAATGGTCCTGTGGTGGCAGGCGAGCGTCGTCGCATAGACCGAATGGCAATGCAGAACGACGCTGATGTCCTCGCGCGCCTTGAGTATGTCGCGGTGGAAACGCCATTCCGATGACGGGCGGCGGCCGACATAGGTGCCGTCGAAATCCATCTCGACGATGTCATCAGGGCCCATGATATCGTAAGGCATACCCGACGGGGTGATGAGGAAGCTGCGGCCCGACCGCACCGAAAGGTTGCCTGCCGTGCCCTGGTTGATACCGCTCGAATTCATGCGCCGGCAGATCGACACCATCTCCTCGCGCAGTGCCTTGTCAGTCATTGTCTACTCCAGATGAAAAACCTTGCGCAGCGGCACGACCAGCGGCTCGTCGCGGTCGGTGTACTGCATGATGTCGGCCATGAAGTCCCACCAGCGGCGGTTGACCTCGGTTTGCGGCAGCCTGTCCATATCGTGGTCATCGGTGCGGACCAGCGTGGCGAACAGGTGATTGGTCTCGGGATCGAGCCAGATCGTGTAGTCGGACACGCCCGCTTCGCGTAGCGCAGCACTGAGGTCCGGCCAGATCTCGTCGTGGCGTTTCTCGTACTCGGCGGCCTGGCCCGGATTGAGGACCATGCGGAAGGCGATGCGCTCGGGCATGTCCTGACCCCCTCAGACGATGCCGCCGCCACCGCCGACCGACGCCGGCCGCTCGGCCGCGACCTTCTGGCGGTAACCGCTGGCACGGTAGGCTGCGACCGGATCGATGGCGCCGCCCCGGTTCAGCCGCGCCATGGCAAGGATCGGCTCGACATCAGTACGGTAGGCCGCCTTCAGCGTCTGCGTCGCCATCAGTGCGTCATTGTCTTCCTGAAAGCCTTCGAGCGCCTTGCGGTCGACCAGCAGTGCGGCGGCATAGGCCCGCTGAACCTCGACGGCCGACAGCATCAGGCTTTCGATCGGGTCGGTGACGTTGTGGCTCTGGTCGAGCATGTGCGCAGGGTGAAAATCCTTGGCGCCGGAAAGCTCGGCGTCGACCAGTTCGTTGAAGACCAGGAACAGGCGATAGGGGTCGATCGATCCGGCATCGAGATCGTCGTCACCATATTTCGAGTCGTTGAAGTGGAACCCACCCAGCTTGCCGAACTGGATCAGCCGGGAGACGATCATTTCGATGTTGACGTTGGGGGCGTGATGGCCAAGGTCGACGAGGCAATAGGCCTTGTCGCCCAGTTCCTTTGATATGATGTAGTTGGTGCCCCAATCCTGCACGACGGTCGAATAGAAGGCCGGCTCGTACATCTTGTGCTCGGTGAACAGTCGCCAGTCACCTGGCAGCGCCGCATAGATGTCCTTCATCGCGTCAAGATAACGCTCGAAAGCCCGGGCGAAATTGACCTGGCCGGGGAAGTTCGAGCCATCACCGATCCACACCGTCAGCGCCTTCGACCCCAGGGTCTTGCCGATTTCAATGCACTCGATGTTGTGCTCGACCGCCTGGCGGCGGACGGCTGGGTCGGCGTGGCTGAGCGAACCGAACTTGTAGGACTGCCTCTGCCCCGACGCGTCGGAGAAGGTGTTCGAATTCATCGCATCGAAGCCGAGGCCGAAACGGGCCGCGGCCTGCTTCAACCTGCTGGCGTCGGCCTTGTCCCAAGGGATATGCAGCGAGACGGTCGGCGTCGCCCGCGTCAGCTGGTTGATGACGGCGCAATCCTCGACCTTGTCGAACACGTCGCGCGGTTCGCCCTGGCCGGGAAAGCGGGCAAAACGGGTGCCGCCGGTGCCGACGCCCCAGGACGGGATTGCGACGCCGAAGGCCTCGACCTTGGCAAGAATGGCATCGATGGTGATGCCGCGCCGGTCGAGCTGTTCTCCAAGGGCGTCATAGTCGGTGCGCAGGGCCCTCTCTCTGACGGCATTGCTGTTTTCGACGGCGCCGCCCGATATCATCGTTTCCATCATATCCTCCTCCCGCGCGGGCTCACCACGCAAATGTCCGCACAAGAAAGTCCGGGATAGCGGCATGTTCAGCGAACAGCCGTTCACGCTCGGTCTGACTGCTCGTCTCGAGAACGCCGGTCATGACAAGGGCGGTCCGCAGCCCAGCCCCTTGCCCACCTGATATGTCGTGCTCGATGCTGTCGCCGACGCAGACGACGCGCACCGGGTCGGGATTGCCAAGCATGTCGAGCGCAGCAGCGTAGATTTCGGGAAACGGCTTGCCGATCCAAGTCACCGCACCGCCAAGCTCGGCGTAGAGTTCGGCGATGCGTCCGGCGCCGAAGCGCGGTCCGACCGAGGTCAGCATGATCTTGTCGGGGTTGGTGCACAGGCACCTTGCGCCGCGCTCGGCGGCGGGCTGGAGCAGCCGGCGGTAGTGGTCGAGCTCGAAACGGTCGCCCTCGCTGGCAGAGAGCAGGACGATGTCGGCCTCTTCGCCGGTTTCGACCAAGGTCAGCGGCAGGTTTTCGACGGCGGACCGGTCGCCATCGCGGGCGATGAGCAGGCAGCGCAGGCCTGCTTCGCTGCCGAGCTGCTTGCACAGGCTCTGCCAGGCGACCTCGCCCGAGGAGAGAAAATGATCCCAGCTGCCGGGCACGAAACCGAGCCTGGCCAGCCGTGCCTCGTTGGGCGCCGAACGTTTGCCCGAATTGGACAGAAGCAGCGTCCGCTTGCCAAGCTCCTGCAGCCGCACCAACGTCTCGACCGCGCCAGGGTAAGGCGCCACGCCGTCGTGCAACACGCCGAACTGATCGAGGATGAAGACGTCGAAGCGCTCGGCCAGGTCGTGAATGCCTGCAAGCTGGAGGGCGGACATCACAGGTCTCCCACGGCTTCGAGGCCGATGAGCGCCAGTCGTGCGGCGCCGGCGGCGGCCTCCTGGGAATGCGCCGGCAGGAACGGCACGCCGAGCCTGTTCTGGCGGATCGCGGTCCAGGCTGGGTTGGATGCCCCGCCGCCGAGGCTACGCATGGACTGCAGAGGCGGTGCACCGAGTTCGGCCAACCTGTCATAACCGAGCTTCTCGATGGTGGAGATGCCCTCGAGCATGGCTTGCAGGAAGCCCGCATCATCGGCAGGGGGCGGCGTGAGCCTTGGCGGCCAGGCGGGATCAAGCACCGGAAAGCGCTCGCCCGGTTCGAGCAGCGGGTAGAAATCGAGACCGGTCGAAACATCAGGGTCGATGGCGGCGGACAGCCGTACGATCTCATCTGCGGAAAAGAAGTGGGACAAGACTTTGCCGCCGCTGTTGGAGGCGCCGCCGGCGAGCCACATGCCATTGAGGCGGTGGCTATAGATGCCGAATTCGGGCGCGAAGATCGGCCGGTCACACAGCAGCTTGAGCGTCAGCGTCGAGCCGAGCGCCGTGACGCCGTCGCCCGGCCTGTCGGCGCCGGTCGCCAGGAACGAGGCGCAACCATCGGTGGTGCCGGCGATGATCTCGACCTCTTCGCTCAGGCCGAGGGCCTTGGCCATGGCTGGCTCGATGGTTTCGATCGGCGCGCCCGGCGCCACCACGCGTGGCAGAAGTGCGGTCCTGAGCCCAGCTGCAGCGAGCCAGTCCGGCCAATGCCGGTCGATCGGATCGTAGCCGGTCTTCAGCGCATTGTTTTCGTCGGTGGTACCGAAATGGCCGGCGAGGCGTCCCGCGATCCAGTCGGCCTGGTGCAAGATTTTTGCGACGCCGGGCACGGATTGGAAGACCAGCGCCTTGGCCAGACCCGACGTGGTGCCGTGGGCCGCGCTTTCGGCCGGGATGACGGCGGCGATGCGGGCCAGCAACGCCTCATCACCGACCTTGTCGTCATACATCAGCGGTTCGGCGAGCGGCACACCCTGGCCGTCGACAGGCAGCAGCGTGCCGGAGGTGGCATCGACGGCAATGGCATGGACCCAGGTGCGGTCGACCTGGACAAGCACAGCCTTCAACGCCACCTCGACAGCCTGCCACCAGATTTTCGGGTCGCGCGGGTTGGCGCCGAAGTCCGCGAGTTTGGCCGCGCCCTGCGCCACGATCTCGAAGCCGGGCGTCATCACCACGGCGCGCGCACCTGACGTGCCGAGGTCGATGCCGATGGCGAGCGGGGTACTCATCTCAGGCGATCTTCTTGGCCGCGGCCTTGCGGGCGAGGTCCTGCCGGTATTTCTCGGCATCCCAGTCGGTCAGCTGCAGATGCTCTTCCGGTGTCAGCACCCGTACCGGCGCATTGTCCGGGACGCGTGCCAGGACATCGGCGAGGCAGCGGGCCATAGCATCGGCGCCCGGCGTCGCATCCCTGCGCATCAGCATACCCGTTCCGGGAAACAGGATCGAGACCGGCGACGTGCCCAAGCGTGCGACCACTGCAGCGACGTCTTCTCCGTCACGGGCGATGACTGAGCCGGTTCCAAGGAAGATCACGTGGTCCGGGTAAAGGCTGCCCTTGGCCGCCAGGTCGAGGCTCACGGGGTCGGTCGCAGCGGCATGCGCGGCATCGGCCGACGGAAGGCGATAATTCGTACCGTCGGCGAGTTGAGCGAGGCGAGCAGCATCGAGCGCAGGAGCGCTGCGCGGTGCCACCCGCAGCCTCGCCTTGACATCCTCAAGCGAGGCCTCAGCCCCCGCCACCGTATCGGCCGCGACGACGAGACCATGATTGCCAAGGATCAGCACGTCGGGCCTCTGGCCGCGATGTTCCGAGATGGCGAGCGCCAGCGGCAAGCCCGGCCGCGCATAAGGCACACAAGCCCAGTTCAACCCGGCGAGGCGCGGGCCAACCTGTTGGACGCAGTCATCGCGCACGGCCTGCGCAATGGTGTCGACGCAATGAACGTGCAGCACCACGCGCTGCGGCATCAGCGCATGCACCGTCGTCTCGATGGACGGGCGCAGGCCCGAGCTGTTGAGAGCAGCGATGGTGAACTGATGCGCTTGTTCGGCAGCGGGATCGATTGCCTCGACGGCCGCGATCAATGGCGCCATTTCCACCGGCACCATGATGTCGCGCTCCAGCGCATGCGCCAGCCAGGTGCCGGAGGCCTTGATCCAGAGCGTACCGCCGACCTTGAGCGAGGTGTTGCCGCCTGCGCCCTGCGTCAGCAGCGGGTCGCCGCCGATGCGGGCAGAGACGGCTTTCAGCTGTTCGAGTTCGGCTTGCCAGCCGGCCGCTTCTGGCATGGCGACGGTCCTTTCAAATGCGGGGTGAAGTTGGCCGGCAGCGCACTGCCGGCCAACCCCGAAATCAGAAGACGACCGGGGGGATGGCCGTCTCCCGTTTCGATCTCAGAAGTCGAAGTTGCCGATGTTGTCCTTGTTGAAGACGGTCGGTGCGCCGAGCAGAATTTCCGAGCCGTTGATGACCGAGAGATCGCCCAGCTTGCCGGCTTTCACCGAGGTCGCACCGGGAGCCAGCGTGCCGTCGGCGACCGCACGCAGCACGTAGGCTGCGGCATAACCGAGGTCGACCGGGTTCCACAGCACCACCGACTTGACGCAACCGGCGCCGACATAGGGCTTCATCGCATTCGGGGTGGCGAGGCCGACGACGGCGACGCTGCCGCACTTCTTGGCCTGGGTCACGGCGTCGGCGGCGGCCGGCGTCGCCACGCTGGTCATGCCGAAGATGCCCTTCAACTCGTCGCCATACTTGTTGATGAGCGTATTCGACTGATTGAAGGACAGGATATTGTCTTCCTGTGCCTCGACCGTCTCGAGCCACTTCATCTTGGGATGGCACTTGGTCTGGTAGGCTGCCATCTCGGCGATCCAGCGCGCCTGGTTGGGCGTGGTGAAGGTCGAGGTGACGATCGCGAAGGCACCTTCATCGCCGATCTCGGCGGCCATCGAGTCGACCATCGCCTTGGCAATGCCGTTGAACTCGGCCTGGTTGACGAACCACTGGCGAGCGTCAGGCGACGAGTTGGCGTCGTAGCCGACGACGTTGATGCCGGCGCCGAGCGCCTTCTTCAGCACGGGGGCGATGGCGACCGGATCGTTGGCGGCGAACAGGATGCCGTCGACGCCCGAGGTGATGTAGTTGTCGATCAGCGTGATCTGGTCGTCGATATTGGCCTTGGACGGACCGTCGGTCTTGGCGTCCATCGAGCCCATTTCCTTGGCGGCGTCGGCAATGCCCTTGGACGTGGCGTTGAAGTAGCCGATGCCGACCAGTTTCGGCACGTCGACGACCTTGATTGTCTTGCCTTTGCGGTCGGGCGCGTTGGTCGGCTGGCCGCCATCATAAGGCTTGGCGGCAGCGGTGGCCGGCGTGGCGTCGCAGGCCAGCGGGTTGGTCGGCAGGTCGTCGCCGCCCGTCCAGACAGACTGGGCATTGCTGAGGCTTGTCGAGAACGACAAGGCCAAGAGCGCGGAAAGTACTACGTTACGCATTCCATCCTCCATTGATCGTCCGGACACTGTAGAGCGGCAGTGAAGGACGTTGCTCTCCCTAGGTTCGAGTGCCGCTCCTCTCGAAGAGGTTGCTGGCGAGGATCGCCAGTATAAGTACCGCGCCGATCAGCATGATCGTGCCGTCACCCTTGATGCCGGCAAGTGACAGGCCGTTCTTCAGCGCCTGGATCAGGCAAAGTCCGATGATGGTGCCGATGATCGTTCCGCGCCCACCGAAGATCGAAGTACCGCCAAGCACCACCGCGGTGATGGCGTCGAGCTCGATGCCTGTGCCCATGTCGGAGCGCGTCGTGGAGACGCGGGAGACGAAAATGACGGCTGCCACCGCAGCCGCAAAGCCCGAGGCGGTGTAGAGCGCCAACTTGGTCTTCTCGACCGACAGGCCGGAGAAACGGCTGGCGACCTCGTTGGAACCGACCGCGTAGACCGTGCGGCCCCATGTCGTATAGGCAAGGATGACCGAGGCAACGACGGCCGCAAACAGCAGGATCCACAGTTGCGTCGGCACGCCGAGCACGTCCTTCTGACCCAGCACGTAGAACCATTCGGGATAGCCGCGCACCGAGCGTGCCTGGCTGATACCCTCGGCGAGGCCGCGATAGAGCGCGAGCGTGGCCAGCGTGGCGATCAGCGGTGGCACGCGGAAGCGCGTGATGATGACCCCGTTGACGAAGCCGGCAAAGGTTCCCGCTGCAATGGCGGCGGTAGCCGCCACCGGCAGCGGCAGGCCGACATTCTGCCAGAACACGCCAGTCAGGATCGCCGTCAGGCCAAGGATCGATCCAACCGACAGGTCGATACCGCCGGTAGCGATGACGAAGGTCATGGCGATCGCGATCAGCCCGATCTCGGTCATCAGCCGCCCCTGGTTGAGCAGGTTGTCGATGGTGAAGAAGCGGTCCGACTGGAACGACAACACGATCAGGACGACGACCAGCAGCACGGCCAGGAAGGTTTCGTGACGGATGAGGGATTTCAGCTTCATCTCATGCCCCTCTGCCGCGACGGCGCAGCATGTCGGCCAAAACGGTTGCCAGGATCAGCAGGCCGATGACGGCGCGCAGCCAGTAGGCCGAGACGTTGACGAAGATCAGCGCCGATCCGATGGTGGCGAACAGGATGGTCGCCAGCGTCGAGCCGATCACCGTGCCCGAACCACCGAGGATCGACACGCCGCCAATGACGGCAGCTGTGATGACGGTCAGCTCGAGATTCGGTGGTACGGTCGACTGGATGACCTGCAACTGGGTGGCGAACAGGATTGTTGCAAGACCGGCAAAGGCGCCGTGGATGACGAAGACGGCGACGGTTCGGCGCGCAATCGGAATGCCGGTCGCAAGGGCCGCTTCGGCGTTGCCGCCGATGGCATAGAGCGAGCGACCGAAGGCGGTGTAGCGCATCCAGAACGCAGCAAGCAGCGTCAACACCACCATGAAGACCAGCGGCACCGGCAGCCCGAAGATCTGCTTCTGGGCGATCAGGTAGTCGGGCGGCAGGTCGGTGATCCAGGTGCCGCCGGTGACGCTGATCAGGCCGCCGCGAAGAATGGACAGCGCGCCGAGCGTCACGACGATGGATGGTATCCTCGCATAAGCAACGAGGATGCCGATGATGGCATTGACCGCCATGCCGACAACCACCGGCGCCAGCCAGGCGAACCAGATCGGATAGCCCGCGACCGCAAGCGACCCCGAGATTGTCGCGAGCACGCCGATCAGCGCGCCGACCGAAACGTCGATGTTGCCGGTGACGATGACCATCGCCATGCCGATGGCGGCAACCGCGATATAGGCATTGCCGGAGAAGATGGTGGTCAAATTGTTGGCGCTGATGAAGCGCGGATTGACCATCGTGACTATGGCGAACAGCATGACGATGGCGGCAAGCACCACAATCTCCTGGCCGTACTCGGCGAAAAGCCGCTTGAAGAAGCCGGGGCGCTGAGGGGCCGTGCGTGAGCGGGCGGTCGCTTCGACTGTCGTCGTCATCATGCCGCCTCCCCGCTGCGATGCGCGGTCATGGCGGCGCCGACGCGCTCGGGCGTGGCGTCGGCGCGGTCGATCTCGCCGGTGATCTGGCCGCCGCTGATCACCAGCACGCGGTCGCTCATGCCGAGCACCTCAGGCAGCTCGCTCGAAATCATGATGATGGCCACGCCCTGTTTCACGAGCTCTCCCATGATGGTGTGGATTTCGGCCTTGGCCCCGACATCGACGCCGCGCGTCGGTTCGTCGAGGATCAGCACCTTGGGCATGGTCTCCAGCCATTTGGCGATGACCACCTTCTGCTGGTTGCCGCCAGAGAGTTCGCCGACCGGCTGACCGATGTTGCGGCAGCGGATGCTGAGCCGCTTGACCGCGTCCAGCGCGCGCTGTGCCTCCTCGCCGGCCTTGATGAAAATGCCCGACGACAGCCGCTCGATGGTTGCCATCGAGACGTTCTTGCGGATGGCCATGGCCTTGACGAGACCCTGCAGGCCCCGGTCCTCCGGCACATAGGCGATGCCCAGATCGCGCGCCTGGCGTGGCGATCCGATGCGCACCGCCTTGCCTTCCATTTCGATCTCACCCGACGTTGCCGGCGTCATGCCGAACAGGGTCAGTGCAAGTTCGGTTCGACCGCTGCCGACCAGACCGGCAATGCCGAGGATTTCGCCGCGCCTCAAAGCAAACGAGATGTCGCGCACATGACGGCCGTGATTGAGCTTCGTCACCCGAAGCACGGTGCCGCCGATGCTGGCTTGCGCTTTCGGGAACAGGCTTTCGATCGAGCGGCCGACCATCATCGACACGAGCTGGTTCTCGTCGACCTCGCCGATGTCCCTGGTGGCGACATGGGCGCCGTCGCGCAGCACGGTCACGCGATCGGCGAGCGCAAAGATCTCGGGCATGCGATGGCTGACATAAACGATGCCGACTCCACGTTCGCGCAACTGCCTGACGACCGCCATAAGCCGCTGGACATCGGACTCGACCAGCGACGCGGTCGGCTCGTCCATGATCAGGATGCGGGCATTCTTGCTCAGCGCCTTGGCGATCTCGACGCGCTGGCGCTGGGCGACCGACAGGCTCAGAACCTTGGTGTCGACGTCGAGGTCGAATGTGTCGAGCTGGTCGAGCAGATCGCGGGTACGGCGGCGCACCTCGGCCCAGTCGATGATGCCCGTGGCCGTGCGCGGATAGTTGCCGAGGAAGACGTTTTCCGCCACCGACAGCTCGGGGAACAAAAGCAGCTCCTGGTAGACGGTGGCAATGCCCGCCGCGCCGGCGTCGCGCGTCGTGGAGAATTTCAACTCCCTGCCGTCGACGGTGATGGTGCCGGCGTCGGGCGTATAGAGGCCGGACATCATCTTGATCAAAGTCGACTTGCCGGCGCCGTTTTCGCCCAGCAGCGCATGCACCTCGCCGGGGCGGACGTCGAAGCTGACGTCCTTCAGCACCTTCACGCCGCCGAAGGACTTGGACATGTCGGTGAGGCTGACATAGGCGGTCGAATTGCTCATCGGCTCGCCTCCTTCGCATCAGGCCTTGCCGCCCTGGCAGCGGCGCGCGCGCCGTCGGCCAGTTCGCGCCAGCGAGCGCGGTAAGTGTCGAGACCGGGAATCTGGCTCGCCGACACCGGCACGGTCTCGTCTCCGAACGGCTTCAGGCCAAGCGCCTTGAAGGCCAGTGCCGCGGCGCCCGTTGCCGACCCTTCGCTCATCATCGAACGCACGACCGTCTGCGTCGGGCGTAATTGCGCCAGCATGGCGGTGAACAGGTCGATCTTCGCCAGGCCACCGTCGATGACCAGGAGATTTTCCGACTTGATCAGGTCGAGCGACAGGTCGGTCATCATGGCGACATAGAGTGCGGCGACCGCCGCCCTCTCCTCGCCGCTGACGTCGCCGCCGACGATATGTCCCTTCGTCTCGGGGAAAGGTCCGCCGGCCGCCCATGACGGTATGGCGAAGATGCCACGCTCCATCACGTGCTCGACTGCGACCTGTGAGATCGACTTGTTCCAGTTGCCGCTGATGAGGTCGTATTCGCGCCCGCCCATGAAGCGCAGCGACGGCGCCGGTTCACCATTGACCGTCACATTGGCGATCATGTCGCGCTCCTGGTCGAGCGCGCCGAGCGGACAGTCGAGATTGATGATGATGACCCAGGTGCCGGTCGAAACCAGCGTGAAGTCGTGCAGCCCGGTCATGCGGTAATAGGCCAGCGCCGCGTTGGAATCATGCACGCCGTTATGCACGGCGATCGCCCGGGTGCTGCCATCCGCCATGGTGACGCTGGCCTCTCCGACGATCGCACCTGCCGGCGCTATCGCGGGGAAGCGATCACGCCAGCCGAGCCGCTCGACCAGCGAGCTGTAGTCTCGCTCGAGCGGTGCCCAAAGCTGGCTGTGCGCACCGAGATAGGACCATTCGGAAAGCTTGCGCCCGCTGAAGCGCCAGACCCAATATTGCGGATAGCACAGGATCGCCTCCGTGGAGGCGAACGCTTCGGGTTCTTCGACCTCAAGCCAGTAGATATGACGGGCGATGGAGAAACCCAGCGGCAGCCAGGGCGTGTAGGTCTCGGAGAAGTCTGGCAGGATCGGGTCGATCTTGCCGGCAATCGCCTCCGGCAGTTCCTGCTCATAGTCCAGGATCGGATGCAGCAGCTCATTGCCGCGCACCAGCGCAAAAGCGCATCCGTGAGCGGAGACCATCATCCGGGTCACGTCATGGGCCGCTGCAACCTCGGCCAGCTCATGGTTCATCCAGGAAAACAGGCGCTCGTCGTCGAGCACGCTCTTTCCGCGATAACTATGCCAGTCCGGCTTGGTGCGGCGTTCGTCGAGCAGCGTGCCATCGGGCGAGAACACGAACAGCTTGGAGTTCGTCTTGCCGAGATCGAAGACCGCCAGCGCCCCGCTCATGCCCCGCCCCCGTTGGACGCGATGCGCAGTGCGATACCCGCGCCCTCGAGCATCTTGGCATGCTGGTCAGACAGGCCGTCATCGGTGATGACCATGGCCAGCCGTGTCAGCGGCAGGGCGACGTTGCGCGCATGGATAGTGAACTTGCGGCTGTCGGCGAGGACGACGATCTGGTCGGCGTTGTGACTGAGCTCCTGGATCGAGCGCACCATCAGCGGATGCGATTCGAGCAGGCCGTCCGGGCTTATGCCCTGCGCGCCGAGGAAGAACTTGGAGGCATAGAAATTGATCGGCTGCGACGGCGAATAGATGACCCTTGGCTCGCGATGCAATTCGCCGCCCGCCAATGTCAGGCTGCACTTGCCGTGCTCGCCGAGATAACCCGCCAAAGGCATGGAGTTGGTGAACAGGCGGACATTGCGGTCGGCCAGCTTGACGCCGAGATGGAAGCAAGTCGAACCGCCGTTGACGATGACCGCGTCTCCGTCCGCAACCATGGTCGCGGCCAGTTCGGCGATCAGGCGCTTGGGCTCGACGGCCAGATCACGGTTCTCGTCATAAGGCCGCGCAAAGGCCGTGCCTTGCGCCGCGCCATCAAGTGCCGAGATGCCGCCATAGACCTTGCGGGCACCGCCGGCCTCGTCGATCTTGTCGATGTCACGCCGCACGGTGGCTGCGGAAACGCCTAGATGCTCTTGCAGATCACGCACCGACGCAAAGGGCCGGTCGCGCAAAAGCTCGACGATCTGTCGCTGGCGGACCAGGTCGTTCACGAAAACACCTCCCATGGCTTCGCGAAAAGGCAGTGCCATGAGCTAACTTACGCAAATCCAGTCGATGCGCAAGCGAATTGTGACGAAAATAACTCATATCGCGCTGCAACTAGATCATGATGCGCCGCACAATGATCAACTTCAATCTTTTTGCGATTGACAAACCGCATGGCTTGGCCTGATTTTACGGGCAAACGAGAGCGGCGCCCGATCTCGCGCCGGGAGGAATCCGACATGCCCGACACCAACGCCACGCGGCTTGCAAATCTGTGGGACGACGCCAGGGCGGCCGCCATGAGCGAGCCGGAGCGGCTGGTCTATCGCTCCAACATCCTGGGCTCGGACAAGCGTGTCACCAACTATGGTGGCGGCAACACCTCGTCCAAGATCATGCAGAAGGACCCGCTGACGGGCACAGAAGTCGAGGTTCTGTGGGTCAAGGGTTCCGGCGGCGACAGCGCGTCGATCAAGCTCGACGGTTTCGCTACCCTCTATATGGACAAGCTGCGCGCGCTGAAGGGGCTCTATCGTGGCCTTGCCCATGAAGACGAGATGGTCGGCTACCTGCCGCACTGCACATTCAATCTCAACCCGCGCGCTGCCTCCATCGACACCCCTCTTCACGCCTATGTTCCAAGGGCTTACGTCGACCACATGCATCCCGATGCGATCATCGCGATCGCGGCCGCCAAGGATTCACAGGCTCTGACATCAAGAATCTTCGGCGACGAGATCGGTTGGCTGCCGTGGAAGCGCCCCGGCTTCGAACTCGGGCTCTGGCTCGAAAAATTCTGCCTGGAGAACCCTTCGGCCAAGGGCGTCGTGCTCGAAAGCCATGGCCTGTTTACCTGGGGCGACACGCCCAAGGCGTGCTATTCCACCACCATCGACACCATCAACAAGGCGATCGGCTGGTTCGAAAGCGAGGCAAGGGGCAAATCGGCTTTCGGCGGCGCGGTCGCGACGTCGCTGCCGGCAGACGATCGCCGGGCTATCGCAGCACAGCTGATGCCGCGCATCCGCGGCATGATCTCGCAGCAGGGCGTGCGCAAGCTCGGTCATTTCGACGACAGCGATGCCGTGCTCGAGTTTGTCAACTCGCGCCATCTGCGCGATCTCGCGGCCCTCGGCACCTCCTGCCCAGATCATTTCCTGCGCACCAAGATCAGGCCGCTGGTGATCGACTTCGATCCTGCGAAGGCTGATGTGGACACAGTGATTGCAGCGCTGCCCAAGGCACTGGACGATTACCGTGCCGGCTACCAGGCCTATTACGATCGCTGCAAGCACGCAGACTCGCCTGCCGTGCGCGACCCCAACGCCGTGGTTTACCTGATGCCAGGCGTCGGCATGTTCACCTTCGCCGCAGACAAGGCAACGGCGAGGATTTCCGGCGAATTTTACGTCAACGCCATCAATGTCATGCGCGGTGCCTCATCGGTGTCGACCTATGTCGGCCTGCCCGAGCAGGAAGCCTTCGACATCGAGTACTGGCTGCTCGAGGAGGCCAAGCTGCAGCGCATGCCCAAACCCAAGTCGCTGGCAGGCCAGATCGCCTTCGTCACCGGCGGTGCCGGCGGCATCGGCAAGGCGACGGCCGTCAGGCTTCTGCGCGAAGGCGCCTGCGTCGTCATCGCCGACATTGACGAGGCCGCACTTGCCACCGCGCATGACGAACTCGGCAAGGCATTCGGCAAGGACTTCGTGCGCCCGGTCCGCCTCGACGTCACCGACGAAACAGGCGTGGCCTCGGCCTATGCCGACAGTGCGGTCGAATTCGGCGGCACGGATATCCTGGTCTCGAATGCCGGCATCTCGTCCTCGGCGCCGATCGAGGACACGGAACTCGCCATGTGGAACCGCAACATGGACATCCTTGCCAAGGGCTACTTTCTGGTGTCGCGCGAAGCGTTCCGACTGTTCAAGCAGCAGCAGATCGGTGGCAACATCGTCTTCATCGCCTCGAAAAATGGACTGGCCGCCTCACCCAATGCAGCAGCCTACTGCACGGCCAAGGCGGCCGAGATCCATCTCGCGCGCTGCCTGGCGCTCGAAGGCGCGGAGCATCAGATCCGGGTCAACACCGTCAATCCTGACGCCGTGCTGCGCGGCTCAAAGATCTGGACCGGAGAATGGCGCGAGCAACGCGCGGCAGCCTACTCGATGCAGCCCGACGACCTCGAGGAGCACTATCGCAAGCGCTCGATGCTGAAGCGCTCGGTCTTTCCCGAGGATATCGCAGAGGCGGTCTACTTCCTTGCGTCCGACATGTCGGCGAAGTCGACCGGCAACATCATCAACGTCGATGCCGGCAACGCACAGAGCTTCACCAGGTAGTGCTCGTTAGAATTCCCTGAGCCGGCAAAAGGGCGGCAAAAAAGTCAGCACCTGCCGGCTCCCGGTTTCGTGGGGGGTTTGACTGCGGTCGGATGACCGGAGTTGTGACCTGCCGCCTGGCAGCAGGTCATCGTCGATTTCAGTCGGGCATTTTCCGTCTCCAATGTTCGTCGGCCGGCTCATGCGGTCCTGACAGCCATGTCGTTCGTAGCGAAGTCGTGAACCTCGAGCAGCTCGACGCCTATCCTGCAAAAGGTGCACAGGCAGTCGTCTGCGGACGGTTTATCGAAGCGAACGGTCAAGCCATCCCCGGAGAGATCGACCATCGCATGATCGGCATCGCGCTCGACGACATGCGCGACAAGGAAATTGGCCTGCTCACCTCGTGCGGAACTGACAGGGTGCTTTCAATTCGCGCCACGCTTAATGGTGGATTTGCAACGCACCTGGCCACATGCGCGAAGACCGCTGAAGCGCTGATCGACCTGGCATAAGGCCGCAATTTGATCTGACGTTTCCGTGCTGTCGGGCCGCCAAATCCAAAACAAAGTGATTGGCTGGCGGGTAAGACGACGAGGGCGGCCCGGGTAGATGCTTGCACGCCGCGTTCCAACGTCACGTTCGGCGCCAGCTGCTGTCAGTCCGCGCTGAGGCCATGCAAGGTCGAAAGCAGGCCGATCAATCGTGAAAGCCGACGGATCAGCCCGCAAGGCGCGCTCGAAACAACGTGCAGCCGTCCGCCAGGCGCGACCTGGATATATCCCCGAATCCAGCCTCGGTCATCCACGCGCGATACTGGCCTTCGGTGTACGATTCGCCGTGGCGATAAAGGTTCAAGAAGGTGAGGTTCAGAAAGACACCTTCAGGCGGGCCGAGGCGGTCGTCGTCGACGACACCCCAGCCCGCAATCGCGATCTCGCCTCCCGGCGTGAGACAACGCGCCGCGTTCAGGATCGAACGGCGTGCCTGATCAGGCGGAAGGACCTGAACGACGGCTTTCAGGATCGCCAGATCGTGCCGACCGATTGATGGCGCAACGGTGATGTCCCCCTCTTCGACAACCACGTCATCGACACCGTATTCCGACAGGATTTCTGGCGCGGCCGCTGCAACCGTCGGAAGCTCCATCAGTGTCGCGGCGATGCGCGGCCATCGCTCGCGAAGCCCGACGAGGATGGTCCCGGGGCCCCCGCCAATGTCGATCACCGATCCGATCGCAGAGAGGTCAATCTCCTGGGCCAGGTATCGGCCGAAAATTGCGGCGCCTGGCGCCAGCTTTCGGCTGAAGGCCGCGGCGGCCTCAGGCCCCGCTTGCGAAAAGTCGTGCAGTGCAGCCGGCCGGCTCTGTCGCAGCGACTCTGCAGTCAGCAGGTCGGCTCCCCAGAGCTCGCGCAGAAGCGCATGATCACCACCACGATAGGTCTTCTTGGATGCGTCAAGAAAAGCCGACGCTTCGGCTCCATTTCGAAATCGACCATCCTCGACTTCGAGTAGACCGAAGCTGGCGAGCGCGTAGAGGAGCCGCGACAGACGATCGGGGGCGATGTTGAACAGGGTTCCGAGGCCGTCAGCCGTCAACGCACTGTCCCCGAGCTGGGTGAAGATGCCAAGGTCCAAACCGGCGCGAAGCGCCAAGGCGCGAGGCACCGCTGCGATCAGGTCGTCGATCCGGTCAGAACCTACCATCTCACGTCCCCTGCGCGAGCTAGGATCACTGTTGAAGCAGATCGGCAGATCGGGTTCAACCGTTGCAACCCTAACAAGCAGCGGCCAGAAATTGTGTCCCCAAAGCGAAGGGCATCGCATCTCAATTGTGCGGTTACGTTCGCTCTTGGCATCTAAAGCGCACAGCCTGTCGATCACGTCAAATGAACGATAATCTTGCCTTATCATTCATTTGATGGCCTACTGCCGAAATGGCCTCTAACGTCGAGCAAAATCCGGAAAACCATAGCAAACTGCGTTCGCCTCGACGAGAGAGCACCTCTGAAAACGCTATTCTGGATAAGAATCGCTGTCATGACGTTGTCTCCGTCGATGACCTGCCTGACATTGTCGATGTCGTGATGGCAATGGGCTGGCAAGCGGAGCCGGTGAATGCGCCGCAATCTGACGCCGTAGGTTCGGACGACAAGGCCCCCTCCCCTACCCTGCCATCTGTCGACGTCATGCCCTCCGGCGGCCTTATGGGCCAGCTCGGCGATCTGGCTGAACGGGCGCGCGGTTATGTCAAGGCGGCCAGTTCCGCCAACACCCGGCGCGCCTACGCCGCCGACTGGAAGCACTTTTCCGACTGGGCCCAGCGCCAGGGTTTTGCCACCATGCCGCCGGATCCCGAGACCGTCGGGCTCTACATCACCGCGCTCGCTTCCGGCGCCGGCATCGGCGACAAAAAATCCGTGTCGACCATCGAACGACGGCTCGCGTCCCTGAGCTGGAACTATGCCCAGCGCGGGACAGAAAAGCTCGACCGGAAACACCGTGCCATCGCGACCGTCATGGCCGGCATCCGCAATGCCCACGCCCGCCCTCCCCGGCAGAAGGAAGCGATCCTGCCCGAAGATTTGATCGCCATGCTGGAGACGCTCGACAGGAGGACCCTGCGCGGCCTAAGAGATCGGGCGATGCTGCTGCTCGGCTTTGCCGGTGCGCTGCGCCGCTCCGAGATCGTTGGCCTCGATTGCGGCCGCGATCAGACCCAGGATTCTTCGGGCTGGATCGAGATCTTCCCCGGCAAGGGCATATTGGTCACCTTGCGTGGCAAGACCGGCTGGCGCGAGGTTGAGATCGGCCGTGGATCGGCCGACTCCACCTGCCCTGTCGTGGCCCTGGAGACCTGGCTGAACCTTGCCCGCATTTCCCATGGCCCACTGTTTCGCCGCGTGACCGGTCAAGGCAAAAAGGTCGGCACCGAACGGCTCAACGACCAGGAAATCGCCCGTCTGGTCAAACGTACCGCCCTTGCCGCCGGCGTCCGCGGCGATCTGACCGAGTCCGAACGGACCGGGCTTTTTGCCGGCCATTCGCTGCGTGCTGGCCTTGCCTCTTCGGCCGAGGTCGAGGAGCGCTACGTGCAGAAGCAGCTCGGCCATGCCAGTGCAGAAATGACCCGCACGTACCAGCGCCGCCGCGACCGCTTCCGCGTCAATCTCACCAAGGCGAGTGGACTCTAGCGCCCTCCCCTCCAACTCCGGAATTGGACGCATTTGAGAATGCCGCCCCGGTCACACAAAGCACCTCGATGAGATCCGCGTGCGATTGCCACGGCATATCAGTAGCCCGCCGCAGATCCCTCCCCAAGCAAATTGCTGTGCCTGGTAGAACGCGGCCCGCTTCGGAGTTGTAGCTTCCTCTACCCGCCGCAGCTTCCCCAAGGCAGTGATCGATGTCCCGACCGGAATTCAGCTGCCACCCAGCTTCTGCCCGCCCGGCGTCATCCCGCTTTGGCCTGGGCCCCTCCCCTGCCGCGCAGCAGCGCCATGAGCACCGGCCCGATCGAGAATTCACCGGCCCGCGCTTTCGCCGTCAGGCTACGCAGATAGCCGCCCGGGCTGGAAATCGCCTCGCCCTTCTGCAGCATCGCCGCCACCATGATCGCTGCATCCACCGCCCCCATCGCCTCGCAGGCCTGGTTCCAGGCATCCGGACTGACGCCGAGCGCGCCGCGCACTAGATTTGCCGTTTCCACCAGATCCGCCCAGCCCGAAATGCCGTTTCGTGCGTAGTCCGCAATGTCAGGGCAGGCACGCAGCACCATGCCAAGCGGATAACCCGTTGGCGGCTGGCTCCTGGTTTCAGGTTTCACCGCAGCGGCCGTCCCTTGGCCTTTCTCGAGGCCGGGTTCAAATTCATGAGGGTGTGTATTTGAATTCTGTATGTGGCGCTCGGAATGAGACTCATTGGCGCTTGTTTCTTCAGTTTTTACGTGACTTTCCAGCGCCTTGCGTACCTCCTGGGCAAGCGCAGCCAGCTCGGCGGCAATCGGTTCGAGCTCAAGCCGGCTCGCCGTGCGTGGAATAGCCGCCACTATGTCACGATAACTGAGATGCAGGCGTGGCCAATCAGCCGCAATGCCCTCCTCGAGGCCGAATGCGATCATCTTGGCGATGTCACGACGCAGGATGGTGATGCGCTCGCGGACGAGCAGAAGCGACCGCCGCTCAGCCCTCACTGCCTCGGCCATGCGCTCGAATTCTTCGGCACGGGCCAGAAGCGGCGTCAGGTCGAAGCCAAAGGCCTGCTCGATCGCACCGTCAAAGCCTTTGCGGGCATAGCGCTTGCCATTGGGGCTGTCGCGGCGCACCACCAGGCCGCAGTCGACGAGCACCGAGAGATGCCGCCTGAGCGTCGCCGGCGCCATGCCATGCGCCCTCAGCGCCAGCTGGGCATTGGACGGAAATACCACCAGCCCCTCCCCTTCCACGAGATCCGTGTCGGGATGGAAGCTCAGCAGCGCGTTGAGAACGGCAAGGGCGCGATCGCTGGCGCCAAGCAATTGCTTGGCCTCGCAGACGGCACGGAACACCTGCCATTTGTTGGAGCTGGCGCCAGGCGCGCAGCTGTCGGCCGCCATCTGGCCTGCCACCATGGCAAGCGACAACGACCGCCGCCCAAAGGGCGTCGTCGAGATATGCTCAGTCATCCTTGTTTTACCTCAGTCGAGGCAAGCCAAAGGCATTCCGGAACGCGTCCAGTGGTTGACAAGTCGGCCCGGAAATGATTCTCTCACAATTGCTACATTGATGAGGGCTTCCGGAATGGCGACGTTTCGGGGGCCTTTTTCTTGCCGATTATCCTTCTGTTTCCGATCCTCTACGCGTTGGAACCCACGCTTTACGCTCCATCACCAGCGGGTGGCGCTGCGTTGAGGCAAACGCCCGTGCCGCTGGCTGTGGACAAACCTAGCCTTGCCCGGCCGAGCGGCCACGCTCCTGTTCGAACCTCTCCAACAGCTTGGGCAACTCCTCATCGAGGAAGTCTGCGAACCCATCCGCTGCCTTTTCCAGAAAATCGATCCTGGCTTTGCCCTTGGAAACAGTCAGGCTTGCAACCGCCCTGCCCTTGCCATCGCGGATTTCGCGCACGGCGCCGGCGATTGGCTGCGTCTTGCGCTGCAGGTGCATGAACAACATGTTGAAGCGTTCGTCGCTCGTTGCAGCAAGGAAGCGCTGGCTGGTGACCTCGTCGTCGGCCTTGACGCGAGCCGCCTCGCTCTTCAGCAGCTCGGCCAGTGCCATCCAGCGCGGACGGCCAATCTTGGGGGCCGCGCCGATCGCGCGTACGACCTGTTCAGGCACCGCGTCGGCCACCTGCAGGAAGCGCGTCATCTCGGCCTTGTGCAGCGACAGCGCGTCCTGAACGACGGCGCGCTCGAAGCCTCTGGCGATCAGCTCGTGGGCGAACAGCGCCCGCTCGATGAAGGAGAGGTCACGCCGCTCGCTGTTTTCCTTACCCTGGGCGAGCACCAGCTCGACGTCGGAGAGCGGCCGGACGATGGCCAGGACGGGAACGCCGAGCTTTCCGGCAGCGCGCACGCGGCGATGGCCGTAGGCGGTCTGGTAGCGCCCCGGCTTGTCGGGATGCGGCCTGAGCAACACCGGAACCTGCTGCCCAGACGTCTCGATGCTGCTGACCAGCGCGTCGAAATCCGGATCCTGCGCGCCATGGTCGAGCCGGTCGGCGACGAACGACGCCTCGATCAGTGACGCGTCGACCTGGCTTACACGCTCTGCGGCATCGAGGCTTTCCTTGAGCCTGCGCGCCTCCTCGATCTCCCTGGACAGGCCACCGAGCGACAGGCCCATGGCCTTGACGGCTCCAGAGGCGCTGCGCTGGCGCGCGGCATCCGGCTCAGCCGTTTTCGTCTCAGGCGCCTTCTCGGTCGGAGTTGCGGCCACAGGCGCCGGTTCGACCGTACCGAACAGCGCCTTGAGCTGATCCTTGCGGTTCAATGCCATGCCAGCCTCCCTCACGCCGCCCGGTTCCATGCCTTGAGCATCAGGCTCTCGATCTCGCCGTTGACAGCTGTCAACGACTCCATGGCGCGGTCATAGGTGGCACGGCTGAAGCTCTCACGTGACACTTCGTAAAGCGTCTGCTTGGTCAGGCCCGCATCCGAAAAGGCGGTCGACTTGACCAGCGGCGCGGTCAGCACCCGATCGCCGAACAGCGAGCGCAGGAAACCGACGATCTGGGTCTGCGGTCCGTCATTGGGCTCGTAGCGCGTGATCAGGTAGCGCATGAAATCGAAATTCAGCTCGCCGCCGGCCTCCCGCACCACCGACAGAAGGTCGGCGGTCATGAACAGGAACTGGCTCATCGAGGCAACGTCGAGCATCTGCGGATGAATGGTCACCAGCACCGAGGTCGCCGCGCACAGCGCCGACAGGGTCAGGAAGCCGAGCTGCGGCGGGCAGTCCATGACGACGACGTCGTAATTGTCGGCAACGGTCTGCAGCGCTTCCTGGACACGTGCAAAGAACATCGCCTTGTTGTCGCCGGCCTGCCGCGCCGCCAGCATCTGCGGCGTCGTATGCTCGAACTCCTGAAGCTCAAGATTGCCGGGCACGAAGTCGAGCCCGTCGAAATAGGTGCGGCGGATGATGTCGGTCAGCGGCCGGCGCTCCTCGTCATAGCGGATCGCGCCATAGAGCGTGTCGTTGCCGTCGAGATCGAGTTCCGGCTGGTAGCCCAGCAGTGCCGACATCGAAGCCTGCGGATCGAGATCGATCGCCAGCACCCGGTAACCGGCCAGCGCAAGATGCTGGGCAAGGTGCGTGCTGGTCGTGGTCTTGCCCGAGCCGCCCTTGAAATTGGTGACAGCGATGACCTGAAGGTGTTCGCCACGCCCGGTGTCGCGGCGCGGCAGATAATGGCGCGCCTTGGTGGGGTTCTGCTCGGCCAGATGCCGGCGCAGCCCGTTGATGTCGTCGAGTGCGTAGTAGCGTCGCCCCCCTGCCCCGGTTTCGGGCTGCGGCCCTTCGCCTGCGATGGAGAGCTGGCGCAGATAGCCGTCGGTGACACCGATCAGACGTGCGGCTTCGCCGCTCGAAAACTTGCGCAGGACCTTCTTCGAGGTCGGCGAAAACAGCCGGTCGCGCATTGCCTGCAATTGCGCCGACAACATCTCGGCGTCCCGCGCAATGGCACGATCAGTCGCCATGACCTCGGCCTCGTCGCTCGCGTTTTCCGCCCGTGCTTGAACTGCCCCAACCAAGTCTTTAGTCCCCTCTCGCCCAGCAGCGCATACGTAAGCGACGCACCGTCAGGCTTCGTTAAGATTTATGCGCCGATTCGCTGCAGAATCCGAATCCAGGTTACGCCTTCGCACATTTTAACGTGCCGGAGCGTGGATAACGGTTTTCTGAGGCGGTTACGCTGGACGCATCGAATTACGACCAATTAGCGTAACAAGGGTGCTGGAGAGGGCGAGTCGAGTCAACTTGTTTATAGTTAACGGAAATTAACCATTGTGACGGAGGCGTAACGGCGACCGTCGAGGACCGTTTCGGTCCCGGCATATCGTCGTTGACAGCTGTCAACCGACGGAGCTGTAGCCGCGCTTGACCTTGGACACCATCAAACGGCGCATCGCCTCCTGCGCTTGGGCAACGTTGGCAAAGAGATCGAGACGCCTCCGGCCCAGCGTACCTATGCGGCCCCATTCGCGCACCAGCACCGCGTCGCCAAACAGCGAACGCTCAACCGACAGGCAATAGAACCGCGCCATGTTACGGCTCGGATCACGACGCTGGAGGTGCAGGATGGGGCTCGGTTTGTGCATGGACGGCAGAATCGCGCGCGGCGAACCCACCGTCCAATGAAACTCCTGAATCGATCAGCCGTGGTCGATTCAGGCTGTTGATGGGATCAGGCTCGTCAGGCCGCCTGCCCTACAGCCGTGGCCTGATCAAATGCGGCGAGCAGTTCGAGCTTACGCTTTTCGTAACGCTCGACGGCAGCCAGCTTGATGTGGCCATAGCCGCGGACGGTCTCGGCCAGGCTGGCGATCTCTGTCGCCATTGCCAGGTTTGAAGCCGACAGGCGGGCGGCAAGCGCCTCGACCAGCGTGAAGTAGTCCGCCGCCAGTTTGCGTTCCATCTTGCGCTCGGCGGTGCGGCCGAATGGATCGAAGCGGGTGCCACGCAGGCTCTTGAGGCGAGCCAGCACGGCAAAGGCCGGCTCGATCCAGCGGCTGCCGATGGCGATCTTGGCGGGATGGCCGGTGCGCGGATCGGTACGGGTCAGCATCGGCGGCGCGAGATTATACTGGAGCTTGAAGTCGCCTTCGAACTGCTCGGCGAGCTTTTGCCGGAAGGCCGGATCCCGATGCAGCCGCGCTACCTCGTATTCGTCCTTATAGGCCATCAGCTTGAATGCGGCCTTGGCAACGGCCGTCGCGAACATAGCCTGCCCCGGAGCCACTCTCGCCTCGGCTTGCCGCGCCTTGTCAACAAGCGTCCGATAGCGCTCGGCATATCCCGCGTCCTGATACCCGGTGAGGAACACGACGCGCTGCGCGACGATCTCATCAAGCGACTTGGCTTCGGGCGCCGAAGCGGGTGCCGTCCCAGCCTGCCGGCTGACGAAGTCCATGTCGTCGACGGAACGCCGGCCCCAGGCAAAGGCAGCGCGGTTCATGGCGACGCCGGCGCCGTTGAGGTCGATCGCCTTCTCGATCGCTTCGCGCCCGATCGGCACCAGGCCCTTCTGCCAGGCATGGCCGAGCAGGAACATGTTGGCGGCGATCGCATCGCCGAACAGCGCGGTTGCCAGCTTCATTGCGGGAAGCGTGGTGAGCGCGTCCTCGCCGCCGGCAGTGCGCAGCCGCCGCAGCGTCGCGCTTTCGCGGAAGTCGATCGTCGTGTCCTTGACGAAGGACGCCGTCGGGGCGAAGTGGTCGTCGACCACGGCCCTGGTACGGCCCTTGCCGAAAGTGGCGACGGCATTCTGCGATGCAGCGACCACGATATCGAAGCCGAGCACCAGGTCGGCCTCGCCAGGGCCGATGCGGGCTGCGTTGAGCATCTCAGGCTGTCGCGCCAGGCGAATGTGCGAGACGACGGCACCATTCTTCTGTGCCAGGCCGGTCTGGTCGAGCGTCACCAGTGACAGGCCGTCGAGATGGGCTGCCTGTGACAGTATGGCACTGACGGTGATGACGCCTGTGCCGCCGATGCCAGTAAGCAGCAGGCTGTAGGGCGCATCGCCCAACCTGGGCAGGCTGGGCTCGGCCAGGCCGGCGTCGACGCCGCCGGCAGCCTTGGCGCGCGGCTTGCGCAGGCGCCCGCCTTCGACGGTGACAAAGCTCGGGCAAAAGCCCTTGGTGCAGCTGAGGTCGGTGTTGCAGCTCGACTGGTTGATGGCGCGCTTGCGGCCAAACTCGGTCTCGCGCGGCTCGATGGAGATGCAGTTCGAGACCGCCGAGCAATCACCGCAGCCTTCGCAGACCAGTTCGTTGATGAAGGCACGCTTGGGCGAGACGGCATAGGTGCCACGCTTGCGCCGGCGGCGCTTTTCGGCGGCGCAGACCTGGTCGTAGACCAGCACGGTGACACCTTCGACGTCGCGCAGCTCACGCTGTACCTCGTCGAGCTCGTCGCGATGCCGCACATCGACCGCACGCGGCAGCAGGCCGGCCAGCAATTGCGGCCTCTCGGAGACGACGACGACCCGCTTGGCACCCTCGGCGAGCACCTGGCCGACGATCGACGGCACCGACAATTCGCCGTCATGGCGCTGGCCACCGGTCATGGCGACCGCATCGTTGTAGAGGATCTTGTAGGTGGCGTTGACCTTGGCGGCGATGCCGGCGCGGATGGCCAGCAGACCGGAATGGAAATAAGTGCCGTCGCCCATGTTGACGAAGATGTGCTTCTCGTCGGTGAAGGGGGAAAGGCCGATCCACGAGCCGCCTTCGCCACCCATCTGGGTGAAGGTCGAGGTGTCGCGCTCCATGCCGATCACCATCATGTGGCAACCGATACCGGTGGAGGCGCGGCTGCCCTTGGGCAGAACCGTCGATGTCGAATGCGGGCACCCTGAGCAGAAATAGGGTTCGCGGTTGAGCAGACCCGGTTCGGCAGGGGAGGGGGCTCCAACCGTTGACAGCTGTACGGCGCGGGCCGCGAGGCCTGCGTCATCAGTGCCCAGCCATTGCAGGATGGCACGTGCCACCGAGAGCGCGCCAATCTCGCCGATCGAGGGCAGGAGTGGAGAGCCGTCCGGCCCGGTCTTGCCGAAGACTTGCGGCCGGCGGTCGCCCGGCTGGTTGAACAGCTGCGACTTGATCTGCTCCTCGATGACCGGACGCTTTTCTTCGACGACGAGGATCTGCTCCAGCCCGTCGGCAAATTCGCGCAGGCCCTCCGGCTCCAGCGGCCAGACCATGCCAACCTTGTAAAGGCGGATGCCAAGCTCGGCAGCGCGGCCCTCGTCGATGCCGAGCAGTGCCAGTGCACCCTTGAGGTCGAGCCAGGATTTGCCGGTCGAGACAATGCCGAGCCGTGCGGCAGGGGAGGGCCAGACCGGACGGTCGAGGCGATTGGCGCGGGCGAAGGCGAGCACCGCGGCAAGCTTGGTCTCGAGCCGCCGTTCCATCGCTTGCTGTCCGTCGGGCCAGCGCATCGACAGGCCGTCGGCGGGGAGAGGCATGTCTGGCGTGACGATCTCCAGCCGGGTCGGATCGAGGTCGACAGTTGCCGAGCACTCAACGATCTCGGTCTGGCATTTGAAGCCGACCCAAGCACCGGAATAGCGGCTCATGGCCCAGCCAAGCAGACCGTAGTCGATATATTCACTGATGCCGACCGGCGACAGAAGCGGCACCATGGCCGAGATCAGGTTGTGCTCGCTCTGGTGGGGCAGGGTCGACGACACCGCGCCATGGTCGTCGCCGACGAGCAACAGCACGCCGCCATGCTTGCTGGTGCCGACGGCATTGGCGTGGCGGATGACATCCATGGTGCGGTCGACGCCCGGGCCCTTGCCGTACCACATGGAAAAGACGCCGTCGTAGCGCGCGCCGGGGAACATGCCGGTCTGCTGCGTGCCCCACACCGCGGTCGCCGCCATGTCCTCATTGAGACCGGGCTGGAAGACGATATGGCTTTCCTTGAGATGTTTCCGGGCGCTGGCCATCTCGCGATCGAATCCGGCTAATGGAGAGCCGCGATAGCCCGAGACGTAACCTGCGGTGTTGAGCCCGACGGCCAGATCCCGCTGGCGTTGGACCATCGGCAGGCGCACCAGCGCCTGCGTGCCCGAAACCAGGATGCGGCCGCGTTCGAGCGTGTAGCGCTCGTCGAGCGCCGAGGGCATGTCGACCGGGCGGGCGCCATTTTCAGGAGAAGTCACAGCTTTCATTGCGGCACTCAGACGTTGGGCAGGGCAGGGGGCATGTCGAAGATGCGGCCCGGATTGAGAATGTTGTTGGGGTCGAGCGCGGCCTTCAGGCGGCGCATCGCCGCGAGCTCGGCCGGCGCGCGCGTCAGATGAAGATAGGCCTTCTTGTCCAATCCGATGCCATGCTCTGCCGAGATCGAGCCGCCGCTTTTCGCGACGCAATCGAACACCGCGCCGGCGACCTGGTCGGGCCTGTCGGTTCGCACGACGTAATGCAGGTTACCGTCGCCGAGATGGCCGAAGACATAATCCCGCGCCGCCGGGTCGACCTGCCGCTGGGCCGCACGCGCCATATCGAGGAAGGCGCCCATTTCAGGCAGCGGCAGGCTGACATCGAGGCTGAGCATCGCATCTTCGGCGAACAGGAAGCGATTGACGTCATCGCGCAGCGTCCACAGCGCATGAAACTCGCGATCCGACTGCGAGACCACGACGTCCTCGACCAGTCCGTCCTCGATTGCCTGCGACAAAGTCTCGATGAAGGCCTCCTCGTCGGTTCCCGGGCTCATGCCCTGGATATCGGCGAGCACGTAGACCGGTGTCGACAGGGCGACCGGCGCGGTGAAGCCGAGCGCTGCGACCATGTCACCCATCAGCGGCGCCAGGATGACTTCGAAGCCTGACAGCAGGTTGCCGAGGCGGGCACGCAGGAATGTGAGCAGGCCGAAGGCCGCGCCCAGCGACGGCAAGGAGCAGAAGGCCGCGGACTGCGTCACGGGCCTGGGATGCAGCCTGAGGCAGGCGCGGGTGACGACGCCGAGCGTGCCTTCGCTGCCAATGAAGAGCTGGCCGAGGTCGTAGCCCGAATTGTCCTTGGCGAGCCCCTTGAGCGAGGACAGAGCACTACCATCGGCGAGCACGGCCTCGAGCCCCAGCACCTGGGCGCGGAAGCTGCCATAGCGCAGAACGCGAATGCCGCCGGCATTGGTGGCGATGTTGCCGCCGATGGTGGCGGTGCCGCGTGCGCCGATGTCGACGCCGAAGACGAGGCCCGCAGTGTCGGCCTTTTCCTGCACGAGTTGCAGCGGCACGCCTGCATCGGCAACGATGGTTCCGGCCGTCGGCTCGACCTCCTGCAAGGTGGTCATGCGCTCGAGCGACAACACTGCCTCGCCTGCCAGCACCCTCGCCCCGCCCGACAGTCCGGTGCGGCCGCCCTGGACGACCAGCGGCAGGCGCACGTCGTTGCAGACCTTCAGGATCTCGGCGACCTCGTCGGTGCCGCGTGGCCGCAGCACAAGCTCCGGCCGGGCGCCCCGCTCACCGGCAAGATCGTCGCTGTAGCGTGGATCGATGGCGTCGCCTACCAGGATGGCGGCCTTGTCGAGCCGTGCCTGGAGGAGGGAGAGAACCTGATCGCTCTTGGGTGTCATGGCGCCTGGATGGCCCGGAGGAAGCCATTTCCGGGCGCTGTCTCGGTCAAGCTTATTTCGCTTGCAATATTTGTCAAACCTATATTGTTTATCTTCATATCGAAACGGAGGCGGCCGCAAGGCAGCACCGACGGAGGGCGAATGCCGATCGAATATCAGGACGTGGTTCGCACTGGCGTGGCCCGGCAGGTCGCCGACAAGATCCGCGCGGCCATTCTCGACGGCCGCCTGCAGATCGACGAACGCCTGCCGACCGAAGAAGACCTCGCCAAGAGCTTCGGCATATCGCGCCCGACGGTGCGCGAGGCGCTGAAGCGGCTTGCGGCACAGAACCTGATACGCTCGCAGCGTGGGCCGACCGGTGGCACCTTCGTCAGCCGCCCCGATCCGGAGGGCCTGTCATCGGCGATCACGGGGGCCGCGACATTGCTTGTCGGCGTCGGCGCCTTCGACATCGACGAGATCATAAGCGCGCGGCTGGAAACGGAAGCAATCTGCTGCCGGCTTGCCTGCGAGCGACGCAGCGACGCCGACCTTGCCGCGATGCGCGCCGAGATCACGCTGCAGCGTTCCAAGCTGCTCAGCGACGAGGATTTTTGCGCCTCAGACGTGCGCTTCCACCGCGCCGTTGTACAGGCGGCGGGCAACGGCCCGCTCAGCCTGATGATGTACACGGTGGTCGAGGCGTTCATGCCGATCACCAACATGATCGTTTCGCATGTGCGCGAGCGCAGCACAGTCGCCGATTTCCATGAAAAGCTTGCTGGCGCCATCGAGGCGCGTAACGCAAGCGATGCCACCGGCGTGCTGTCGGAGCTGCTCGCCTATGTTCGCGACAGCTATGCGCTCAGCCTGACGCGGCGCGCCGAACGCGAGGCCAAGCGCGGCTAAGCCGGAGATTACCCCATGCCTTCCTGGAGACTTTCATGAGCGAGACTTTTACGGCGTTGATGCTTGAAGATGTCGACGGCAAGCCGCGCGCCGGCTTCCGCGAGATCACCAAAGCCGACCTGCCAGACAACGACGTGCTGGTCGAGGTCGCCTATTCAAGCCTCAACTACAAGGATGGCCTCGCCATTTCGGGCAAGGGCCGTATCGCGCGCCGCCTGCCGATGGTCGTAGGCATCGATATTGCCGGCACTGTCGTCGAGTCGCGCTCACCGGCATGGAAGGCGGGCGACAAGGTCGTGGCCAATGGCTGGGGCATGTCGGAAACGGAGTGGGGTGCGTACACACGCTTTCAGCGGCTGAAGCCGGAATGGCTGATCCGCCTGCCTGATGCCTTCACCATGGAACAGGCGATGGCAATCGGCACCGCGGGTTACACTGCGGCCCTGTGCGTCGACGCGCTCGAAGACTGGGGCAAGATCCAGCCCGGCAAGGGCGAGGTGCTGGTGACGGGTGCTGCCGGCGGCGTCGGCTCGACAGCCGTCAGCCTGTTGTCCTCCAAGGGTTATGCCGTCGTTGCCTCGACCGGCCGGGCCGAGACGCATGACTATCTCCGCTCGCTGGGCGCAACTGCCTTCCTCGACCGGGCAGAACTCGCCGGTGAGGTCAGGCCGCTGCAGAAGGAGCGCTGGAGCGGTGCCGTCGACAGCGTCGGTTCGACCACGCTCGCCAATGCGCTGGCGCAGACTGTTTATGGCGGCGCTGTCGCGGCCTGTGGGCTGGCCGGCGGCCACGACCTGCCCGGCACCGTGATGCCGCACATCCTGCGCAGCGTGACGCTGATCGGTGTCGATTCCGTATTCGCGCCGCAGGCGAAGCGGGAGCGCGCCTGGCGCACGCTGGCCGACCATCTCGACCGCACCAAGCTTGCGGCAATGACCGAGACCCACAAGATGAGCGAACTGCCTGACCTCGCCAAACGCATCGTCGCCGGCCTGGTCCGCGGCCGCGTCGTCATCGAAATCGCCTGAGGGGAGGGGAGACCATGAGCACTGACGTCGTTATCTGGGAGAAGGACGCCGAGGATGCGTTCGTCACCCTGACGCTCAACCGCCCCGACAAGATGAACGCCATGAACCAGGAGCTCGGCGACGCGCTCGAGGCGGCGATCGCCCGGGCGGTCAAGGATCCCGAGATCCGCGCCGTCATCATCACCGGCGCCGGGCGCGCCTTCACCGCCGGCTTCGACCTCGGCGGCGAGGACTTCGAGATGGATGCGGAAGCCTGGCGCGAGGACATCGGCGCCAACATGCGCCGCATGAAGCTCATTCGCGAGGCGCCGATCCCGATCATTGCCGCCGTCAACGGCTATTGTCTAGCCGGCGGGCTGGAGCTGATGATGTGCTGCGACATGACGGTCGCCGCCGAGGACGCGATGCTGGGTGAGCCGGAAGTGCGCCATGTCTCGGCGCCACCGACGCTGATGCTGCCGTGGACCGTGCCGATGATCCATGCCCGCCACCTGATGTACACAGGCGACCTGATCGACGGCCGCGAGGCCGCGCGCATCCATCTGGTCAACAAGGCCGTCCCGCGTGACCAATTGAGGGTGGAAGCCGAAAAGCTGGCGCGCAAATGTGCGCGCATGCCGGGTGCCGCGATCAAGTTCGCCAAGGCAGCGCTCAACCACCAGCAGCAGACGGCCGGTCTCGAGAGCTCCTGGACTTACAATCGCGAAACCACCGCGATCCTGCATGCCTCGGAAGAGGGTCGCTACTGGATGCGGCTGCTCAAGGAGCATTCACTGAAGGAATTCCTCGACATCCGCGAAAAGCCGTTCCGCGATCTGGACTAGGCTTTCAAGGCGTCAGGCGCCCACGGGCGCCTGACCGCCACCTGCATGAAGCGCCTCGAACAGGTCCGCGTGGTTGCGCAGATAGCGTGACTGGACGATTTGGCCTTTGTCCGACTGCTCGCCCTTGCTGCGATCGGCCGGCGCAGTTGCGAGATCGAAACGGGCTATCGCGGTCGAACCTGAGGGATTGGCGGCGTTCCAGGCGGCAATGCGCACGCTGAGTTCGTTGGGACGAGCCTTGCCCGCCGGCGAGGGAAACACCAGCGCCACGAGGCGGTCACGGTTCTCGCCCGAAATGACGATGTCGTCGGCAAGCGGCGCGCATTGCGCCAGAAGGCCGGCGCGCAGCGGCCCGGTGCGCACCTTGACCCCACTCGACAGCTTGAAATCCTCGGCGAGACGGCCATCGAAGCCGAACACGGCAACGCCATCCGTGCGCTGCCGCAGCACCGCCGCATCACCGGTACGGTAGAAACCGTGCTCGTCCATCGGCAGTTCGACCTTTCGGCCCTCGATCAGATAGCAAGGTGCGATGTTGGGACCAGAGACGCGCAGCTCACTGCGGCCGTCGATGTCGACAAGCGCCACGCTGTGACCGGGCAGGGGGTGGCCAAGCTCACCCGGACGCTCGAGCGGCGCCGGCGACAGCGTGATCGTCGAAGCCGCTTCGGTCGCGCCATAACCTGAGAGAATCTGGAAATCGCCATGGCTGTCGCGAAAGGCGGCGAGACGGCGCCACAAATCGGCATCGATACCTGCGCCGGCAAAGAAGATGGCGCGCAGACGCCGCGTCAGGGCAAGAGCGCCGGCATCGTCGTTTTCCAGCCGATCGAGCAGGAGCCTCAGCCCGAGCGGAACGGCGATGTGCATGGTCGGGCAGACATCGGCCATCAGCTTTGCCGTTGCCTCGATCGTCGCGGGGCCGGGTGCGGCGTCGACATGCATCGCGCCGCCGTTCCAGATCACCTTGAAGATGTTGTCGAGGCCGCCGAAGACGTGGTGCCATGGCAGCCAGTCGACGAGCACGGGCGGCGTTTCCACGACGAACGGCCACATCGCTGCGATGGCGGCCTGGTTGGACGAAACCATGCCTCGCGTGATCGGCACGCCCTTGGGCGCACCGGTGCTGCCGGAGGTGAAGAAGATCGCGGCCCAGTCATCCGGCGACACGGACTCGTCCACTCCGGGCGTGGCCATGTCGCTGCCATCGACTGCAAGGTCGTTGAGCGAAACGGCGTCCATGCCCTGGATGGCCGGATGGCCTGACGGCGCCACGATCAGCCGGGGCCTGGCGTTTTCGAGAAACGATCTTGTCGCTTCGGTTTCAACGCCATCGCGGAAAGGAAAGGGAGGCAGCGCCGCATGGACGAAGCCGCCGGACAGGCAAGCGAGCTTGAGCACCAGCGCATCGATGCCGGCCGGAGCCAATGTCGCCACGCAATCGCCCTTGCGCAGGCCATAGCGGCCCGTCAGCAGCTGCCGCATGGCACGGGCGCGGGCAAGTGCCTCGCCATAGCTGATCGACCGCCTGGCGCCTTCCCGCGGCTCTGACAACAGCACCTTATCAGGCTGCTCCTTCGCCCATCTGGCAAGCCGCACCAGAATATCAGGCAGCTCGTCTGGCAGGGGGATCGAACTGCTGTAGACGCGGCGCCCGTCGGCAAGCTGCTCTTCGACCAGCTTCTGCCCCGGCGCCACGAGCTGTCCCATCAGGCTTCCTGCCGCTGGGCGCCGTCACCCTGGCGCGCCGACAACGCCTTTTCGTAGACGCTGGACTGATAGGCAATGAGCTCCTCGAAGGCCGCCGTGGCAGCCGAGGCGTCGCGGGCGCGCAGCGCTTCCAGGATATCGGCGTGCAGCGAGACGACGCGGCCGCGTTCGCGGAAGCGGAAGGAGATCATGTTGGTTGCCGGGATCAGCGAGTCGTTGACGACCAGCATGATGAAGCGCAGCTCGTTGTTGCCGGTCGCCTGGGCAATGGCGTGGTGGAAGGCGACGTCGAGCCGGCAAAACTCCTCGTCGGAAATGTCGTCACGCTCGAACGCCTCCAGCGTCGCCTCGATCGTTTCTAGATCTTCCGTAGTGGCGCGTTCGGCGGCGAGCTGGACGCAGGTGCGGCCGAGCAACAACCGCGCCTCGACGATCTCGTTGAGCCCGAAGACGCCGAGCCCGACAAACCATGTGGTCATCTCCTGCAGCATCTGGCTGGCGGCGGTGAGCGAAGGCGCATTGACGAAGACGCCGCCATTGGGGCCGCGCTTCGAACGCACCAGCTTCTTCGCCGCGAGAATCTTGAGCGCTTCGCGCACTGTCGGCTGTGAGACGCCGAAGCGCTGCGCGATCTCGGCTTCGGACGGCAGCCGCGCCTCGACGCTGAGCGTGCCCTGCACGATCTCCTGCTGCAGCGACGTCGCGATCTGATGTGCCAGGCTCTTGGTCGCCTGGACTGCCTGCTTGGCGTCCTCCATGCCCTTATGCTCTCCCTCGTTGGCCGCTTCTTATTATTTCAATATTACAATATCTAAATTGTTGACCGCCTGATCCAAAAATGCAAGCCTTCGATCCAACAGGGCTGCGCTTTCGACCCGCGACGCAAGCCACCATAAGAACTTCAGTGGGAACATGGGAGATAATTTCCGATGAAGCTGACCAGGCGTGAATTCGCCGTCGGTATGACGACGGCTATTGCCTCGATGACCCTGCCACGGCTTGCCGCGGCGCAATCGCCACTGGTCGTTCCGACCTATGGCGGGCTATGGGCCAAATTCTGGGAAGAGAAGCTCTTGCCCGGCCTCACGGCCGCAACAGGCATCCAGCCGCAGCTCGACGTCGGGCTCGGCAAGGATTTCGTCGCCAAGATCCGCGCCGGCGGCGGTCGGTCGCCCTACAGCATCTTCATGGGCAACGAAAACATCGCCGCCGTGCTGCGTGCCGAGGGCTTCTTCGAGCCTTTCGACCTCGCCAAGGTGCCGAATGCGGCAAAGACCTTCCCGCAATTCGTCAACAAGGACGCCAAAGGAATCCGCGCCATCGTCTCACCGATCGGACTCGCTTACCGCACCGACCTGGTGAAGACGGCGCCCACCTCCTGGCACGACCTCTGGGACAATCCCGAGTTCAAGGGCAAGACCGGGCTCTACCAGATCGGCAACACCGGTGCGGTCCTCTTCCTACGCCTGGTCGCCGAGCTGTTCGGCAGCGGCCCGGACGATTTCGACACTGCATTTGCCAAGATCAAGGAACTGCTGCCCTTCACGCAGGCTTCATGGAGCGGCGAGGTGGCGACGGCACTGATCCGCGGCGACGCCATCATCGCGCCGGTCGACTGGACCGAGATCATGACGCTGCAGGACAAGGGGGCACCGGTGGCCATCGTCGCCCCCAAGGAAGGGGTGCTCGCCTTCGAGCAGTCGTTCAACCTGGTCGCGACCGGGGCCGAGAAGGACGCCGCGCACGCCTATCTGAACTACATCCTCGACGCCAAGGTCCAGCAGGACATGGCCAAGGCCTTCTACACCTCTCCGAGCAACAGCGAGTCTTCCGTCGACGACGCGATGAAGGCGCGCACGCCGATCGTCGGCCCGCGCATGGCCGAGATCAAGAGCTACGACTGGGACAGCTACGTCGACAAGGCGGCAGACATTGCCGACCGCTGGAACCGGGAGATGGCGTAAGGCCACCCCGCCATCGCATCGACGTAATGGCCGGGAGGGATGCCCCCACCTCCCGGCCGAGAACCCCGCGAGGACGCCGGATGACCGCACTGACCATCGACCGTATCAACAAGCGGTATGGAAACCTGCACATCCTGAAGGACATATCGATCCCGATCGCCCAGGGCGAGTTTGTCTCGCTGCTCGGCCCCAGCGGCTGCGGCAAGACAACGACGCTGCGCTGCATCGCCGGCTTCGAGCGGCCCGACGATGGCCGCATCCTGTTTGGCAACCGCGACGTGACACGCGCCTTGCCGGAGCAGCGCGACATCGGCATGGTGTTCCAGTCCTACGCGCTTTTTCCGCACATGACGGTGGCCGAGAATCTGAGCTTCGGGCTCGAGGTGCGCAAGGTCTCCTTGCCCGACCGCCAGCGGCGCATTGCCGACGTGCTCGCGATGGTGCGCCTCGAAGGCTACGACAAGCGCTATCCGCGCGAGCTTTCCGGCGGCCAGCAGCAGCGCGTGGCGCTTGCCCGCGCGCTGGTCATCGAGCCGTCGGTGCTTTTGCTCGACGAGCCGCTGGCCAATCTCGACGCCACCTTGCGCGACGAGATGCGCTTCTTCATTCGTGACCTGCAGCAGCGCGTCGGCATCACCAGCATCTATGTCACCCACGACCAGGCCGAGGCGATGGTGATGTCGGACAAGATCGTCGTGATGAGCGCCGGCGCGATCTCGCAGTTCGGCTCGCCGCGCGACATCTATGAGCGGCCGGCGTCGCAATCGGTTGCCGGCTTCATCGGCCGGTCGAACACCATTGCGGGCAAGATCGCCGAGGCGCTTGGCCCGGACAGCTACAAGGTCGACACGCCATGCGGCAGCATCGGCACGACGGGCCCGGCGGGGCTCGCCAAGGGGGCTGAGGTCAAGATCATGATCCGGCCGGAAAACATCGACACCCGCAGGCAAGGGACAGGGGAGACGGGTGACAATGACAACGTGCTCGCCGGATCGGTGATCAACTCGGTCTATCAGGGCAGTGCCAACCAGCTGGCCGTCAGGCTCACCAGCGGCGACCGCATGATCGTCGACGTCAATGGCCGCAACCCGCTCGACATTGGCGAGCAGGTCGCCTTGCGTTTTGCCGCACGCGACAGCTGGGTCCTCGCATCATGAGCGCGGTCGAGGCGGCACCTCGCGTGGACAGCCGGGGCAACCGTGGCAGTGCTGCCTGGATGGTGGTGCCGGCGCTGGTGCTGCTGATCGGTTTCTTCGCGCTGCCATACCTGACGATCATCACCATGAGCCTGCGCGAGGCATCGACCCGCGCCGTCTATGGCGACGGCTTCACGCTGGCGCATTACACGACGGCGCTCGGTGATTTCTACATCTGGGGCATCCTCGGACGCACCTTGCTGATCGGCGCGACCGTCACCGTCATTTCGCTGCTGCTGGGCTATCCGGTCGCCTATCACCTCGCCAAGTCGCGCTCGCGCTGGACCAGCCTGCTCTACATCTTCGTGCTGTCGCCGCTGCTGGTCGGGCTGGTCGTCAGGACCTTTGCCTGGATGATCATCCTGTCCAACAACGGCGTCGCCAACCAGGCGCTCAAGGCGGCCGGCCTGATCGACTTCCCGCTGCAGCTGATGAACAATTCGCTCGGCGTCACCATCGCGCTGACGCATGTGTTCCTGCCCTTCATCATCCTGCCTTTGCTCGGCAATTTGCAGGCGATCAGTCCCGACCTTGCCATGGCGTCGCGCTCGCTCGGCGCCTCGCGCATGCGCACCTTCTGGAAGGTGACGTTGCCGCTCAGCATGCCCGGCATCCAGGCCGGCACGATCCTGGTGTTCGTGCTGTCGATCAGCGCCTATGTCACGCCCGCCATGCTTGGCGGCACCGGCGGCCGCACCATGTCGGTGCTGGTGGTGCAATACCTTGTCGACAACTTCCGCTGGCCGGCGGGGGCGGCACTGGCCATCATCATGGCGGCGGTGGCGGTCATCTTCGTCGGGCTCTATCTCAGGCTCACGGCGCGCGCGATGCGGAGACTGCCATGACAGGTTCGTCGAACGGCGTCGAAAAGACCATCTGGGACCGCCTGTTCACCGCGCTGGTCACGGCGATCTACATCTTCCTGATGTTCCCGATCGTGCTGGTCGTGCTGTTGTCGTTCAACTCGGGCGAGTTCCTGGCGTTCCCGCTCGAGGGCTTTTCGCTGCGCTGGTTCGAGGCGCTGTTTTCCAACAAGCGCTTCCTCGATGCCACGCTCTACTCGATCCAGATCGCCGCGACATCGACGGTCGTCAATGGCGTGATCGGCACACTGGCGGCGATCTACGTTGCCCGCCACGCAACGATGGCCCGCGACTACATCCGCTTGATCATGACCGCACCGCTGCTGGTGCCGGAGATTCTGACGGCGATCGCGCTGCTGTTCTATTTCTACGAAATCCGGATCGGCACCGACTATTCGATCGCCATCCAGATCGGCCACATCGTCGTCACCTTCCCCTATGTCTTCCTCAACGTGTCGTCGGCGCTGTTCAACTTCGACCGTTCGCAGGAAGAGGCGGCGCGCAGCCTCGGTGCCGGCGGCTGGATGACCTTCCGGCGCGTGACGCTGCCGGCGATCAAGCCTGGCATCATCACCGGCTGCCTGTTTGCCTTCGTCATCTCCTTCGACATCTTCAACATTTCGCTTTTGCTGAAGTCGCTCGGCAAGAACACGCTGCCGCTCGAACTGTTCGACTACCTGCGCTTCAACTTCGATCCGACCGCAGCGGCCATCGCCTCGCTCAGCATCTTCATGACCTTTGCCGCAATCCTGATCATCGACCGCACGGTCGGGCTGCGTTCGCTTCGGTTCTGATCGTGGCGGGTGAAGCACGAAGCGATATCGAGTGCCCGTTCTGCCGCCGCGATTTCTGTGACAGGGCCAGTGCTGCTCGCTTGACAATTCAGCGGCCATAAAAATACATTTCAATATCAGAATTGGTTCTGACGTGAACGCCGACGGCAAGAAGCACGCTCCATCGAGGGGAGGGCGGTCACGGGGACGAAGCCAGGGGCAGCCGCCGCCGGCCATCTCAGCATCATGAGGAGGAACAAAGTGCATCATTTTTCGCTTCTGCGCGGCGCAACGTTGGCCGCAACGGCTGCAACCGCCCTGGTGACTTTTGCCGGCGCGCTGACCGCCGCCGAACTGCCGAAATCGGCCGAGGTCAAGGACACCGGCAAGCTGATCATCGCCAACACCCTCGAATACGCGCCGTTCGAATTCATCGACGAAAACGGCAAGCAGGTCGGCATCAACATCGAGCTGGCCCAGGAAACCGCCAAGCTGCTCGGCGCCGAGCTTGAAGTCACCCGCATTCCCTTCCCCTCGATGGTGCCGGGCCTCGCCGCCGGCCGCTTCAAGGTCGCGTGGGAAACCTTCGCCGCCACCGACGAGCGCCTGAAGCAGGTCGACTTCGTGATGTTCATCAAGTCAGGCATCGTTGCGTCTACGACCGCCGACAAAGTCTCGCAGTTCCAGGGCGAGAACAATCTCTGCGGCAAGCGGATCGGCGTCATCGGCGGCGCGGTGTCGGACTTCATCGCCGACCGCCTGAGCGCCGAGTGCAAGGAAAAAGGCCTGCCGGAGATTGCCAAGAGCATCTTCCCGGAGGGTAAGGACATCATCCAGGCCGCGCTCTCCGATCGTATCGATGCCCGCCTCGACGACGCCACCGCATCGGGCTATTTCGAGGTGACCAGCAAGGGGCAGATGGTGGTCGTTCCGGGTCTCTACGACGTCGCACCGCTCGGCATCGCCATCCCCAAGGGTGACAAGGAAACGGCCGACATGCTGGCCGCCGGCGTCAACGAGCTGATCAAGAACGGCACCTACAAGACGATCATGGCCAAGTACGGCATGACCAGCGCCATGATCGACGAAGCCTATATCGTCGACAGCGCCGACAAGATCCGCAAGTAATACGAAAGGCCGGCGAGGGACATGGAACCTTCGCCGGCCATCAGCACTGCTGGGAGGGCGGCTGAATGGACCGGGCCGAAACGCAAACGCCGCCGCCGGAGGCGCTGACAGTCGTGCCGCTGCGCCACTATGGCCTGTGGGTCGGCACAGCGATCACGCTGGCTATCCTCGGACTGATCCTCAAGGCGCTGGCCACCAATCCCGCCTTCGACTGGCCGACAGTCGGAAAGTACCTGTTCCACCCCTCGATCATGCGCGGCCTCGGCCAGACGCTGGTACTGACCGTCACCATCATGGTGCTGGCGATCGTCATCGGCACCATCGTCGCCATCATGCGGCTGTCGCCGAGCCGCATCCTGAACGCCTTTGCCAGCGCCTACATCTGGTTCTTCCGCGGCGCACCGGCGCTGATCCAGCTGATCTTCTGGTTCAACCTGGCACTGGTGGTGCGCGAGTTCTCGCTGACGCTGCCCTTCATCGGCACGCTGTTCACGGTCAAGACCAACGATTTCATGACACCTTTCGTGGCGGCCGTCATCGCGCTGTCGCTGCATGAAGCCGGCTACATGGCCGAGATCGTGCGCGCCGGCATCAACTCGGTGGCTTCAGGCCAGACCGAGGCTGCCGGCAGTCTCGGCATGAACCACCGGCTGATCCTGCGCCGCATCACGCTGCCCCAGGCAATGCGCTTCATCGTGCCGCCGACCGGCAACGAAACGATCAACCTTCTGAAGACGACATCGCTGGTCACCATCATCGCCGTCAACGATTTGCTCTATGCCGCGCAGAGCATCTATGCGCGCACCTTCGAGACCATCCCGCTGCTGATCGTCGTGGCTTTCTGGTATCTGTTCGTCGTCACCATCCTGTCGATCTGCCAGCACTACATCGAGCAATATTACGGCAGAAGCGACCTGCAGCAGGGCGCCTCCTTCGGCGACACGCTGAAACGCGCCTTCAGGTTCGGACGGGTGGCACAGCCAGCATGACATCGAAAGCAGAAAACCAGGCCCGCTTCGGCGTTCCCGACAATTCGATGGTGTTCGCACGCGGCGTGCGCAAGTCCTTCGGCGCAGTCGAAGTGCTGAAAGGCATCGACCTCAACGTGCCGACCGGCTCTGTCGCCTGTGTCATCGGACCGTCGGGTTCGGGCAAGAGCACCTTCCTGCGCTGCATCAACCATCTCGAAGAGGTCAGCGGCGGCGTGCTCCTGGTCGACGGCGAATTCGTCGGCTACGACCTGCGCCACGGCAAGCTCTACGAGGTCAACAACAAGCTTTTGTGCCAACGCCGTGCCGACATCGGCATGGTATTCCAGTCCTTCAACCTGTTCTCGCACATGACCGCACTGGAGAATTTGATCGAAGCGCCGATCATGGTGAAGGGCATGTCCAAGGCCGAAGCCAAGGACAAGGCCCATGCGCTGCTCGAGCGCGTCGGGCTATCGGCCAAGGCAGACGCCTATCCGCGCCAGCTTTCCGGCGGACAGCAGCAGCGCGTCGCGATCGCGCGAGCATTGGCGATGAACCCAAAGGTGTTGCTGTTCGACGAGCCGACCTCGGCGCTCGATCCGGAGCTCGTCGGCGAGGTGCTGGTGGTCATGCGCGACCTGGCCGAGAGCGGCATGACCATGGTCGTCGTCACCCACGAGATCGGCTTCGCCCGCGAGGTCGGCGACCAGCTGATCTTCATGGATCGCGGCGTCGTCGAGGAGCGCGGCGAACCGCGCGAAATGATCGCCAACCCGCAATCGCCGCGCACGCGCGAGTTCCTGTCCCACGTGCTGTAAGGCGACGGGCTGACCAGATATGTGGCGGTGCTGATACGCTTGGCGCATGGCGCCCGATGCTGACAAGAAGTGGCTCAAAGGCCGCTTTTTGTTGTCGTGGCACAGCCGGCTAAAAGACTGCCAAGTATTTAAGCAGCGAAACAATACCGATAATGATCACAATTATCTGCGCAATCTGCCGCATCTTGGCGTCGATGGGCAGGCGCTGAACCAGATAAAGCACAAGTATGATCACCAGGAACGTGATCAGGATACCGATGAGCACGGATGAAGCCATGGGGTTCTCCTATGGGAACTGAATGGAATGGGGCCGGCTGGTGGCGCTGTGATCGTTCAATACCAGCGGCCACCCTCACCGTTTGAGCCTTTCGCGATCGCAAAGCCGATCATGAACCCGACCAAACCTGCCAAACCAATCACGGCACCGGTCGTTGCCGGATTCTCGCGGGCGGCCTCGGAGACAGATTGGGCTTGCGAGCGAAGCTGCCGGGCCGCTCGCGACGTCCGCATCGACGCCCCCTCAATGACGCCGCGCGCCGTGTCGCGTGCTTCCGCGACAAGGTCCAAGCTGCGGTCGGTAAGGGATTTGTTGATTTTGGCGATCTCCTTGCGCAGTTCGGAGATCTGCTTTTCGACCGACTTTTGGATGCCGTCGATACCAGGAACTTCGGTTTTGGGGGTGTCAGCCATGATTTTTCCTTCTGCAACCAGATGGCAACGGTGCAGACAGGAATTTGTTCCGTGGCCGGTCGACCGCAACGGGTCACCCCGACGCCCCTCCAAAAGAGAGCCGCGCAACGGCTCTCCCAGCTTCGTCGTGAAAAATCAGACGCCCGTGACGAGCCGCCGCTGCGAAGCCTGGTAGACGAGCGAGGTCCAGCTGTTGCTCGATGCGAGGTGGCAATAGACCAGCCCGAGCGCGCCCGATCTGCGCAAATCGAGAAAGGCTTCGTCGGAGAGCTTGTTGAATGCCGGCTCGTCGATGACCTGGAAATCGGTGACGTTGAGCACTTCACCGCCTTCGAGCGTGACCGTGCTCTGGCGCGGCGCAAACAGGCCGTGGGCGTCGATCTTTTCCACCATCGCGCGGGTGGCATTGAAATCGATCTGGAACTGGTTGCAGAAGGCGAGCGCCTGCTTGCTTGCCTCGCTGGCTTCCGCCGCATTGAAGAACGGTGCGACCTTGCCGGCGCTGGAGGATACCTCGGTGACGCGCTCGCTGGCGCGGTCGACGCACAAGGTCAGCCGGCCGGTGCCCGTTCCGGAGTCGTTGGCGAGGATAAAGGGGTAGCGGCGGACATAGGCCGGGATGTAATGCGGCTCGAGCCACTTGCCGCTTGCCTCGACGAAGAGGTTTTCGTTCTGGCGCAATCCGGTGATGACGACAGGCGCCTTGGCGGCCCCGATAAAGACGATCGGATAGGAGCGCATCGCTGCCGGCATTTCGGATGCCACCACCGGGATGGCATGCGCCTCGCGGGCGAAGGAAAAATCACTGCGCGCCGTCAGGCCGAGCGAGCCATGCCGTGCCGGGTTGAGCGCCTCGGGCCTGGAATAGAACAGCGGCAGGCCGGCGGCCGCGGCACCTTCCACGGCTTTGGTTTCGGTCGTCGGTTCGGTCATCGGTTAAGTCCTTCCGGCGGCTCGGATCGCGTGGCGACTGCGCGATCGTCTTGATATGTGATTCATAGAGTTGGCAATGTCGTGAAACTGTACTGCGACTATGGACAGGACACTGGCAAGCAGCAAGATTGGGTGCTTCTCGGATTGTACACTAGTGGGCGGACCAGATGATTTCGGCTTCGGATTTTGAAAGCTCTGTCGGGCAGACCTTCACCGTCGACGCCGGCGGCACGCAGTTGCGGCTCGAATTGCATGCGGTGCGCCCACTGTCCTCGAGCGCGCGCCCGGGCGGCGGCTTTTCGCTGCAGTTCAAGGGGCCGCGCAATGCTGCCCTGCAGCAGGCAACGTACCGCTTTGTCGGCGCCGATTTCGCCGACGACATCTTCATCGTGCCAGTGTCGGCCGACGCGACTGCCGTGTTCTACGAGGCCGTGTTCAACTGAACGCGTCATGACGGCTGCGAGCCGGGCGGAAACGCCGCCATCAGGTCGTAGACGCCCTTGTCTTCGACGACGGTGAAACCCAGCCTGAGATAGAGCCGCTTCGCCGGATTGTTCTTTTCGACGTGGATCGAGGCGCGCTTGCCCGCTGCGAAAGCCTCGTCGAGCGCGTCGCCCAGCACGGCCGCGCCGTAGCCCTGGCCGCAGGCCTCGGCTACGAAAGCGACATCGACGATACGGTGCTCATCCTGCCAGCGCGCGACATAGAGCCTGCCGATGGGACGGCCCGCATGATCGATGACGAGCCGTTCGGCACCGGGATAATGCTTGATGTAGTGATGGTGCTGGGCGGCAAACTGCTGTGCCAGGAATGATTGTTTCTGGCCCTCCGACCATCCCGTCGGCTCGAGCTCCTGCCATCGCGACGAGGCATACAGCGCCGACAGGAACGGCAGGTCCTGATCACCAGCCGGCCGGAAACTCAGACCCGCCTGGCGAGAACGACGCCAGGACGACAGACTTCCCGCCGAGACGGTCTCGGCCTTACCCCTCAGAATTGCAGTCATCAGACCGGCGGCGTCAGGTCACGCACCACCGAGAAGCGGCGGATGCCGCCGTCGGCCAGTTGATCCCAGTCGAGGTCCCATTCCGTGCTGTCAAACGCTGTCTGGCGCTTGGCCCACAGGCCGCCTCCGGCCGGAGATCTCGTCGCATGGCTGAACAGCATCAGCCGGCCATCCGCGTTGTAGTCGAGCTTGAATTCGACATTGCTGTCGGAACTGGAAAAATCGCGCCAGCCGGTCCAGTTCTGCGTGCGCGCGCTGTTCTGCGCATTGAACTGATGAACGAAACTGCGGTCGCTGCCGACAAGGACTATGTCGTTGTCGCCCTGGATGCCGCTGGCGAGCGTGTAGATGGGCGTGCGCGAGAAGCCCGGTGTCGCCCATGGCGTCCACGTATCCGATCCCGCCGGCTGCTGCCTGGTGTGGACCACTTGGCCATTGCTGGTCAGGCCGAAGAAATTGAGCCCGCCGCCGGGCCCCAGCACCGGTGACATTCCCACAAACGTGCCTGTCGTCGGCGTGTTCATCATCACCCAGGGCGTCCACTGGCCGACAGCGGTCGTGCGCGCCACCGATTGCTGGCAGCGGTAGAGATTGAGGCCCGAATTGATGCCGAAAAGGACGATGCGGCCATCGCCCTGACGCTTGGCTGATATGGCAACGACGCTGCCCGGTATCTGCTGCCAGTCGCTCCACGGCTTGTCAGGCGGCGCCAGCTCCTGCACGGTTATGGTGATCGGCTTGTCGGTGCCGGGCGGCGTGACGGTGACCGTCTTCTCCACGACCTTGGGCGGGTTCTCCCGTATCCACCAGATCTGGCCATTGGCGGTAACGACAAAGATCTCAATCAGACCGTCGGCATCCCGTGCCATCGACATGCTCTGATAGCCCGTTGCGCCCGGTACCGCGCCGATGTTGACCGGCGGGTTCCATTTCTCGATCGGCCCAACCTGGTTGGCGTCTTCGGTGATGAAGACGAGTTGCGGGCCGCCGGACGGCTGTGCCACCACTGCGACCCGGCCATCGCGCGTCAAGCCTGTCGCCATGATGGCGTAGGTGCCCGGCGCGACAGGCGACCAAGCCTTGGCCCAGGGGCCATTGGGACCGTTCTGCGCCTTCTGCACGAGCTGACTGTTGCCATCGATGGCGATGACCATCAGCCGTGACAGCTCGAAAAACTTCACGCCAGGCGGCAGGTGGCGCAAGGCCGGTCCACTCGACCGTTTCGCGCGCACGGCCAAGGCTTTGACGGGCGTTGTTGCTTTCGCCGTCGAGGCAGACGCCTTGGCAAGGGCCGTTTTCTTCGTGGCCGAAGCAAGCGCGGCTTTCGCCTTCGATGCGGGCGCCGACTTGGCCGCCGCCTTCTTCGCTACCGGCGTCGACGTTGCCTTTGCGGTTGGTGCCTTGGCTGCAACAGGCTTCTTGGCGGTTGCGTTCTTGCCGGCGCTATCACGCGCCGTCGACTTTGGAGCTGCTTTCTTGGCCATGATGTTGGTCCTGCGTGGCTCGAAATTCATTAGCCTCTGGGCGGGAAGACACCCTGCAGCGCGATACAGAAATAGCAGGTGAGATAGGGCTGCAGATTGTTGTGTGCTGCGTCGCCACCGGCGGGTGCGAGAGCATTGGCATTCATGCTTGTCAGATTGGCTGAGACATTGGTCTGGTAAAGCTTGCCGCCAACCGAGGTGGCCACGGTAATGTCTGCCGTCAGCGAACCTTGCGTGCCATCCTCGTTTGTCACCATCAAGCTATGCGAATGCGTCGGGATCTCGGATTCGAGCAGGGTCACCGTCTCTTCCCCGCCTGTTTCGCCGAGATCGTGCAGCGACAGCCCCGGTCCCTGGCCGGGGTGCATCGGCGTTCGTCCCTGCAGATCGGGCAGGGCGAAATTGGACTTGCCATTGCCGCCATAGGTCGTGCCAAGCAGCGAGAACAGGGCGGTGTTCTGCGACAGCGGCAACAACTGGCCGTCGCACCACGCCCACCCCCTGGGCGCGAAGTTGAAGGGAAAAATACGGATTTCGGCGACGAAGGGGTCGGCCATTGCTTCCTCTCAGGTCGGCGACGGGAAAATTCCAAAAAGCGAGATGATGAAATTGATGCAGAGATAGGGCTGGAAGTTGGCGTGCGGCTGGCTGCCGCCGACCGATCCCACCGCGGCTTGCGCCATAGCTACAGTCACCGTCTCCGGAGCGTAGGGTGTGATCACAGTCGAGCTGGCCAGGACGTTACCCTCGGGTGCCGGCTGAGCGCCATTGACTGTCGAGCCGAGCAAGGGATGGGAGTGCGCGGGTATCTGGCCGATGGTCAGCGTGATCTCCTCGGCGCCGCCGGTCTCGGCCAGGATAAATCCATTGCCCTGGTGCAGCGGCACCCGGCCGCGCAGATCGGGCAGCGCGAACGTGCTCTCACCGTCGCCGCCATAGGTCGTACCGATGAGGTTGAACAGCGTCTCGTTTTCGGAGATCGGCAGCAGCTGACCTTCGCAGAACATCCATCCCGCCGGCGCGAAATTGCCGGCAAACATGCGAACCTCGCCAACATAGGGCTGTGCCATGGCTTTGCCTCCTCAGGTCGGCGAAGGGAAGATGCCCTGGAGGGCGATACAGAAGCTGAGCGTCAGGAACGGCTGCATGTTGAGATGCGCCTGGCTGCCGCCGACGTTGCTGATGCTGCCGGCTTTCAAAGCCACCAAACTCTGCGCGCTCGCCGAGTAGGTGTTGCCCGGGTCCTTGGCAAACACCGTGCCGTTGGTGTTCTGCGGTCGCGGATTGACGGCGTCACCTTGCGAACTGGACCCGCTGAGAACATGGGTGTGAGTGGGTATTTCGGAGATCGACAGCGTATGCGCCGGCTCACCACCACGTTCACCCAGTGTATGGTTGGAGCCGACATGGATCGGCAGCCGACCGCGATAGTCCGGCAGGGCAAAATTCACCCGGCCATCGCCGCCGAACGTCGTGCCCAGAAGAGAAAACAATCCCTGGTTCTGGTTTATCGGAAGAAGCTGTCCATTGCACAATGCCCATCCTCTGGGCGCAAACGCAAAGGACATGATGCGAATTTCCGATAGAAATGGCTCCGCCATGATCGCCCCTCAACCCATTTCAATCTAGAATCAAGAATTAGAACTGTCTACTAAAACAACTATTATATCAACTACTGAAATTATATTTCAAGACATCTTAGACACTATTCACCCAATCCGGACCATCCGAGCAAGAGATGAATGCCGGTCAAGGCAGCGGTGGTGGCGCCGCCCCGAAGGTGATTGTCCCTCCAATGCTAAGATCCGCCAGGGTGAGCCCGTTCAGCGTTGCGAGATCAGCCGCGCTGAGCTGAACCAGATTGAACGTTCCACCAGCCAGCTGGCGAAGCCGGATCTCGGTCCCGTCGCCGGCTTGGCCAGCGACATTGGCAAACGTGTTGCCATGAATGGTCGCGTTCATGATGCCTGGGGCCGTGCTGTTGTTCTGCTGGATGGTGATGCCGCGACTGTTGTCTACATCGGAAATAATGTTGTTCCGGACCGTGACGTTCTGGGTGCGGGTAAACGCCTGGCCGACGATGCCCTGGTTGACATTGATCGCCGCGAAATTGGCAAGTTCGCGCACTGTGTTATTTTCGATCAATACCGTAACCGCATTTGCAGTTGTGGTACTGCCCTCGTTCTGGACACGAATACCGAAGCCGAGATCGGCACCCGATCCTGTGACACCTGCCGTGCCGATGATGTTGTTGCGGAAGGTTCCGGTAACCGCTCCTGTGCTCGACGCACCAACAAAAAGATTGAGACCATGTGCACGATTGCCGGTGGCGGTGACGCCATTGATGTCGAAATCGAGATTGCCGCCATTTGCCGACGACACGCTCACGGCGACGTTGTTGTTGGTGAACGTGCCGCCATTGACGTTGGCCGTCATCAACCCACCGGTGCCCGAATGGTCGATATGCAGACCCGTCGCCGTGTCCGGCGCGGCGCCGGTGTAGCTGCCGCCACTCGCATTCAGCGTCATGTTGGCCGTGCCCAGGCCCAGGAAGTTGACGAGATTGCCATGGGCTCCGCCGACCGGGCCGTTGCTGCTGATGGTGTTGTTGGTCAGACGGAAATCGCTGAGCGTGCCGGCCGTGTTCGTTATCTGGATTTCGAACTCGTGGTTGTTGCTGATCACCGAGTCGATGATTCCGGTGTCGTTCGTGCCACCAAATGGGGTGCCGGTCAGCTCGTAAACATTGATGCCGGATTCGTCGGTCCCAGCGTCATTGCCGTTGCCGCTGATGTTGAACCGCTCGATCAGCAGCCCGTTGATCGTGGAACCACCGATGCCGCTGCCAAGGTTGTTGGTGATGTTCATCCGGGCGAGCCGCACCTGCGCGGTGTTGTTCAGGCTGATGCCGTCTCCGCTCGAATTCTGGATGATACCGCCTGAGCCGTTGTTGCTGCCGCCGCCGTCGCCGGTCACCGTCAGGCCGCCAAGAGCACCCGTGGTGTTGAGCACGATGCCGTTGGCGGCACCGTTGGACGAAATGCTGCGGAAGGTCAGGTCATTTGCGCCGATGGTCGTGCTGGTGACGGTGAGCGCCGTGCCGGTCGTCGAAGCGATCGTGTTATTCGAGCCCTGGACGCTGAACGTGCCGCCGCCCGTGGCACTGAAACCGGCGCCTGACGTCGTGGAGATGGCCAATCCGCCACCGGTGAAATTGATGGTCGTGCCGGTGTTGCTGGCGAGGCTGACTGCCGTGTTTGCGCCCGTCGTCAGGGTCTTGGTCGAACCCGAGAAGTTGATCATGCCACCGCTGTTGCCGCTGACCGAGATGCCATTGGCCACACCGCCCGTCGCGCTGAGGCTGCCGGACAGGGTCAGCGTGCCGCCGGTGCGGCCGGCGATGCTGACGACATTGCCGGCCGTCGTCTTGGCGATGGTGCCGGCATAGTCGACATTGGCAGATCCGCCGCCGACGAGGAACGCCACTCCCCCAGCTCCGGACAGCGTGCCCGTGCCCAGATTGACCGTGCCGGTGACGTTGGTCAGGCCGACATTGTTGGTGCCGCCGGTCGAGGTGACCGTGGTGAAGGTGGCGGTGGCGGCGACGCCGCTGAGCGACACGGCCTGCGCCGAGGTGGCGGCGATCGTGCCGGTGGTGACGTTGACCGTGCCGCCATTGCTGACCGAGAAGCCGGTCGTGCCGCTGGAGACGACGTCGAGGTTGGCGAAGGTCACCGTGGAGGCCTGGCCATTGTTGTTGATGGCAACGGCAGTGCCGGTCATGGCGGTCGTGGTGCCGAGGTCGACGGTTCCGGTGAAGCTCACCGCGCTTGCCGCCGTGGCGCCCGAGACGCTGATGCCGCTCGCCGCGCCATTTGCCACGACCGAGCCAGCGAAGCTGAAGCTGCCGCCGGTGCGGTTGGCGATCGTCACCGCCGTGCCCGAGCTGTTGGCGATGGAGCTTGCCGCATCGAAGCTGATCGCGGCATTGCCGCCGGTTATGGCAAGGGCGTTGGCGCCGCCGATGTCGACGTTGGTGGCGGTGATCGTGCCGGCCGGGCCGGAGACGCCGCCGAAGGAGATGCCGCCGGTACCAGCGCCGGTGATCGAGATGTTGCCGAGCGTCGTCGTGCCGCTGGCGTTGCGGATGTCGAGCGCGATGCCTGTCGCGCCGCTACTTGTCACATTGGTGATGGTGGTGTTCGAGGCGTTGAGGATCGCGTCGGACCCGTTGTCCGAGAACACGACGTTGTTGATCGTCGTGCTGGACGAAGGCGTGATCTCGATACCAGCGGTCAGGAAGTTCCTGATCGTCATGTTGGTCACCGCGGTGCCGGAAGCGCCGCCGCCATTGTCCTTGATACCGCGCGCCGCACCCGCCGGGCTGCCGTCGAGGATGAAGCCGTCGATGATGTTGCCGCTGGCGCCCAGCGTGATGACGTTGCTGCCGGCGCTGCTGGTAAGCGTCGCCGCACCGCTACCGACGGCGGCGATGGAGATTGTGTTGCTGGCGAGCTGGATCGTGCTCGGCACCGTCATCGCCAGGTTGATCGCACCATTGCCGAAGCCGCGCACCTGCGTGCCGGCAGCAAGATTGAGCGTGTTGTCGGCGTTGGTGCCGGCAGCCGTGATGACGCTACCGTTGTTGATCAGGACGATGATGTCGTTAACGCCCGCGACCGCCTCGGCCTCTGCCAGCGTCATCGGGTTGGCGCCGTCGATGCCCGACCCGTTGCCGCCGCCGATGGCGCCGTCCGAATCCACGAAATAGACCTTGCCGATGCCGAAGCCGAGGCCAGGGCTCGCCTGGAAGTCGACGTCCTGGAAGTCGTAGCTGCCGGCGACCGGCGCGCTGCTGGCGTCGATCGCCACATTGGCGCCGATCGTCGACAGCTTGTCGGTGGCAGACTCGCCGTCGCCATAGGTGAAGGCAAGGTTGGTCGAGCTGTTGAGGTAGATACCGGTATTGACGCCTGCAATGCTCGAGCTGTTGCCGCCGACGACGGCATCGCCGAGCCGCACGGTCTGGCCGCCTATGGCACCGCGCAGGTCGACGCCGATCGAGGTGCCCGCCGCGCCCGAATTGGTCACGTCGAAGTCGTTGGCCGTGACAGCGGCGTTGATGGTGGCGCCATTGAGGTCGAAGGCAACCGCCGAGCCGTTCAGGCCGATGTCCAGGTCGTTGAAGGAGACCGCAGTCCCCAGCGTGCCGGAGATGTCGACACCACGGACGGTGATGCCCTGGAGGTTGACGGTGCCCAGCGCGATGGCGCCACCGCCGCTCGAACTTACATTGTTCAGCACAATGCCCGTGGCCGCGCCGTTCGCTGAAACCGTCGCAAAATTCAGGCCTGCCGCGCCGACGGTGGCGCCGTCGAGGCTCAGAGCCGTGCCAGTCGTCGTGGTGATCGTGTTTGCGTTGACGCCGGTGCCGACACTGATGGTGCCGCCGCCGCTGGCGCTGAAGCCGCTGCCGCTGGTGGCACTGATCGCCAGCCCGCCATTGCTGAAATTGATCGTCGCGCCGGCATTGTTGGTCAGGTTGACGGCGTTCGCGATGCCAGAGGTCAGGATCTTCGTCGCGCCCGAGAAGTCGATGGTGCCGCCGCTGTTGCTGTTCGCGGCGATACCGGCCGCGTTCAGATCGCCCGACAGCGTAACCGTGCCCGACGTGACGCCCTGGACATTGGCCGCCAGACCGCTCGTCGAGGCGATCGCCGAATTGATGTCGACAGCGACTGCACCGACGCCGCCGGTGACGGTGACACCCGTGCCGGATCCGGTGTTGATCGTGTTGCCCGCGCCGGAGACGGCGACGCTCGCGGTGCCGCCGGTGCCGTTGACACTGATGCCGGTGCCCGTCGTGGTGTCGATGTCGAGGCCGCCATTGATGAAGCTGACCGCCGTCGGCGAGAACACACGCACGGCGTTGAAGGTGCCAGTGTTGAGGGTCTTCTGCGTGCCGGAGAAGACGACGCTGCCGCCGCTGCCGCCGCTGCCGCCATTGACCTCGACGCCGCGCAGCGCCTGGGTGATGTTGCCTGAGATGGTGACGGTTCCACCCGAACGACCGGTGATCGACGCACCGAGACCGACGCTCGAGATCGATGCGGCGCTGCTGATCGTTCCGCTGCCGCCAACGGCCAGGAATGCCGTCCCAGCCGCGTTCGTGGAGGTCAGGCTGCTCGATGCGTGCTGGATCGAGACCGCCAGATTGCCTGTCGTGTCGTTGAGGTCGACGGCATTCATGCCGGTGGTGACGTTCAGCGGCCCGGTAAAGTCGACGGTCAGCCCGGCGCCGGTGTTCCTGATGTAGACGCCATTGTCGTCGGCCCCGCCTGTGATGGTGGTCGAACCGGCGAAGGTGTAGGTGCCCGTCGTGCCGCCACCGATGCTGATGCCGTAGGCGGTTCCGACCGTGGCGGCATCCGGTGACAGGGTCACCGTCCCGCCGAAGCGGACGGCGCCGGAGCCGGCATTGATGTCAATGCCGCCACCGCTGAGATAGCCGTTGGCGCTGACATTGTTGAACTCGGCCGCGCCGGCAGCACCGTTGCTGAAATTGGCGCCGTTGATGACCAGCGCACGCCCATTCGTCGTGGCGATGTTTCTGGTCGCAGCACCCGACAGCACGACATTGCCGTAGGTGGCATTGAAGCCGACCCCAGCATTGTTCTGGATGTCGAGACCACCGGCGAAAGTCAGCGTATCGGTACTGCCGGCGGAGCGCTGCCACTTGACGCCGCCCTGGCCGGCATTGGTGATCCCGACGGTCCCGGCGAAGGTCACCGAAACGCCGTTGGTGACGTTGTCGAGCTGGATTGCGTTGACCGTGGTATTGGCGATGGTGACCGGGCCGTTGAACTGGACCGTCGGCGAGGCGATCAGGTTAAGCAGCTTGATGCCGTTCTGGCCGCCGGTCACATTGATAGAACCGAACTGTGCCGGGCCCGCAGCACCATTGGTGAGCGCAACATTCGAGACGTCCAGTGCCGGACCATTGACATTGAACGCGTTGCTGGCGCTGGCGAAGAACAGCTCGCCGCCAGTGGCTGCCGCGCTGTTGGCGGAGATGCCGCCGACACCGTTCGTGCCGGTGAAGCTGGTGGCGCCGGAGAAGCCAATCTTGTTGGTGCTGTTGACCAGCAGATACGCGCCGTTGAAGAAGCTGCCGGCCGTTCCGCCGCCCGCGATGTCGACCGTCGCCGTGCCGAAATCAAGCGTGCTTCCGGAACCGTCGAGAGCGTTGGCGTAGATGCCGAGTGCGACATTGCCGCCAAAGAGCACGTTCGTTGCCTGCTGGACGGCAATGTTCGTCGTGTCGAACTTCAGATTGCCGGAGATCGTATCGTCCAGCAAAAGACCAAAGCCGCCAACACGGTTGGCCGCGGTGCCGGCGACGAAGGCACCGCCATCGACCTGGTCGATGCCGGCGGTCGCCGCGTTGGCGTCAAAGACCACGCCCCCAAGAATGAAGCCGCCGACTTCGCCATTGTTGCCCAGCAGCGTGACGTCGGAGAAGGCACTGACCTTCAGGACTCCCGCCCCCACCGCACCATCGACGACGCCGATGTTGCCGCCGGTCGCCGACAGGATCAGGTCCGACAGCGCGATCTCGCCATTGGCAACACCGTCGGTCAGCGACAGCGCGCCACCACCGCCACCAGCGATCATGGCGCGGCTGAGCATCAACTTGGTGATGTCGCTGCCCTGGATGCCGATGCCTGAGGCACCGGTGTTGGCGATAATGACGTTGTCGATGCTCGCCGTGCCGGTGAAGCTGATCGTGTTGCCGTTGGCGGTGGTCAACGTCGGAAGCACGGTGTCGATGCCGCTGGGTGCATCGATGATCGTCGACGAGCTGATGCCGCTGAAGCTGAAGGCATTGCCAAGGCCACCGCCGACGGCGCCGAGCGGCGCCGTGTCGATGGATTCGCCTGCCTTAAGTCCGATCACCACCTGGCCATCGGCCAGGTTGAAGGTGTTGTTGCCGGCACCGACCTGCTGCGCCAGCATCATGTCGATGAAGTCGCTGGTGCCGTTTACCGACGTGTCGATGAAGACGATGACGTCGGCGCCCGAGGCTTCCGCGCCCTCGATAGATCCCGGATTTGCTGCCGTGCCGTTGCCGGTGCCGTTCTGGTCGACGTAATAGACCGTCGGCCCTTGCGCCTCCGAGATATCGCCGACGAAACCGCCATTGGCGCCGTCGACGTCCTTGAAATTGTAAGTTCCGGCGACGGGGAAGGCGCCAGTCGAGGCCATGATGTCGACGGCCTTCACCGTCGACAGCTTGTCGACTGACCCCTCGCCATCGCCATAAATGAAGTTGACGGCCGTCGTGCTGGTGAATTGAAAGCCGATCGCCGGTCCGTTCCCGCTGCCGCCGATGGTGGCAGCGGTCGTGTTGCCGGGCGCGCCCGCGTCGCCGAGCTGGATGGTACCCGTGCCGGTGGTGTTGGACAAATCCACTGCCGTCGTGCCGAGCGAACTGTCGCTGCTCAGGTCGAAGTCAGTGGCGGTGAAGTTCCCGTTCATCACCGCATTGGCGAAGCTGATGCCGGTAGCACCATTGCCGGACATGGCGATGCCGAGGCTGGCGAAGGACACCGTACCCGCATTGGTCCCGGACACGCTGACACCGGTCTGGCCCAGCCCTACGTTGGTCACACTGGTAGCGCCGAATGCAACGGTGCCGGTGTTGTTGCCGAGACCGATGCCGGTCGCGGCGTCACTGACCGTGACGGAATCGAAAGTGGCGCTGCCGGCGACATTGGTCACCAGCAAGCCGGTCCCGGTTGTGTTGGAAATCGACAGCGGCGCGCTGGCGTTGAAGGTCGCACCGGTGCCGAGCCCGGCCATCGTCACCGTTCCGCCGCCGCTCGCGGTCAGCGCCGAGCCGGTGAAGCTGATCGTGCCGCCGGTCGGCGCAGTCGTCGCGCCGATGGTCAACAGGTTGCCGAAGCTGGTCGAGGTGACAGGACCGGTGAACGCAACCGAGCCGCCTGTGATGCCGTCGATCTTGACGGCATTGCCCCCCAGGACGGCCGAGCTCGAGATCGAGGCTCCGATGGTGATCGCAGCGCTGCCGCCCGAAACGACGACGTCGTCGCCGGAGCCGCCATTGGTGATGGTACCGCCGATCGAGATCGTACCGGTGTTGTTGGTCAGGCTGACGTCGGCGCCGGCGACATTGGACGTGACCAGGTTGTTGACGTTGATGGTGGCGGCACTGCCCTGGACGGCGAAGCCCGGACCCGTTCCGCCAACCATTGCGATGGTGGTCGTACCACCAAAGGTATAGGTGCCGCTCTGAACATTTGTCAGCCGGATGGCGTCGCCCATGGCACGGCTGATGTTGACGGTACCGAAGGTGACGTTGCCGCCGCTGGTGTTCTCGATGAGGATGCCGGTCGGCACTGTGCCACCGGAGCCGTCGACGGTCACGCTGGCGAAACTGATTCCGCCAGTGCCAATCGTCAGGCCGGTGCCGCCGAGCTGGATGCCGCGTTCCGTCACGCCGGCGCCGGTGCTGATGGTGTTGCCGGCCGCCGTCACCGACACCGTGCCGCCATCGATGGCCCTGAAACCGAAGCCGCCATCCGTGGTCAGGCTGAGGGCACCAGTGAAATTGATCGTGCCGCCGGCATTGCTGGTGAGGTCGATGGCATTGGCCACGCCGGTACTGGCGGTGATTGCACCTCCGAATGTCGCGCTGCCTCCGGTCATGGAGCTGACGCGCACAGCGCTTGCCGCGCTGCTGTGGTTGATGGTGCCGTCATAGGTCAGGTCGGGCGTCGAGCTATCTATGTTGAACGCCATGCCCGCACTGTTGGCAATCGAGCTCGCCGCGTCGAAGCTCATCGTGCCGGTGGAGCCGCCGGCGATGCTGATACCGGTGAATGCGCCCGAAATGTCGAGATTGGCGAAGGTCGCCGTGCCGCTGTAATTGTTGAACGACAGCGCGGTGCCACTGACGCTGCCGATCGTATTGGCGCCGGTGAAGGTAACGGTGGCAGCCGTGTTGGCCAGCAGGATGCCGGTCTGGGCAGACTGGATGGCAAGATTCTGCACGCCGATCGCGCCAGCAGCACCCGTCAGGTCGAGTCCGGTAACAGCGCTGGCGATCGTGACGCCGGCAACATTGAGGCCCGAGATGCTCGTCCCGTCGATGGCAGCACCCGAGCCGCCATTGCTGACGGTGAGGTTCTGGACGAGGTTGCCATTGGCGAGGTTGATGGCGCTGCCGGCAGCGTTGTTGAGAACCGCGCCACCATGGCCGAAGGGATCCACCTGGGTCGCGCCGGTGACGACATTGGCGCCGGTGACGTTGGCAGGCGGCGCTCCCAGGTCGACCGTCGCGCCATTGGCGAAGGACACCACCGACTGGCCGTTGGCAAGCGTGAAGCCATCGGCGTCGGTGTTGATGAGATCGAGTGCCGAAGACTTGACGAAGACAAAGATCGTGTTGGCGTCAGTAGTCAGGTCGTCGGCGGCGGCGGCGTTGATGAGGTCGTTGACGCTCGAACCGGTGCCCGAACCGGTGTTGGACGATCCGACGAAAATCAGATTGGCCGTGTCGAACAGTTGCGGACCGACCAGAGCGGTCGTGCCGAAGGCATAGGTGCCACTGCCGGCTAGAAGCCCGCGCATATCGAGCGAGGCGACAGAGCCGGTGATCGAGCCGCCGCCAAACGAGAAAGTGATGTTCGCAGTCGCGCCGATCGCCCCATTGGGGCCCATCTGGACACCGGTGCCGACGCCCGAAATAACGCCGCTGCCGATAGTGACGGTGCCGCCCGAGGTGCCGGAGAGGTCGATACCCGTCGAGGTGCCGCCGGTTCCGGCAATATCGAGCGTCGTTGCCGTGAAGGTCGAGCTGCTGCCCGACAGGTCGAGCCCTGTTCCGGTAGCCGAGACGCCGGTAACGTCGATGTTCTGGAAACTGATCGTTCCGTTGACGCCCTGGACGTCGATGCCATTGGCGCTTGGCTGGCTGATCGCCACGTCGGCGAAGCTGACTGCGCCCGAGTTGCCGTCGAGCAGGATGCCGCTTCCGCCGGCATTGCTGATCGTGACTGCGCCCGCGAAGCCGACCATCGCCGAGCTGCTGACGATCGAGATACCGTGGCTGGTGGTGTTGGAAATCGTCGTCGTGCCGGAAACGGCGAAGCTTCCGGAAACGCCGTTGAGGTTGATGCCGGTCGCGCCACCGGTCTGGCTCAGGCTGCTCAGCGTGACATCGAGGCCGAGGCCTGTGGCGTCGAAACCGGAAGATGCGTTGCCGGAGATGGTTCCGCCGTCGATCGTCAGCAGACCCGCCGACGAGCCGGTGGCAACGACGCCGCTGGAGCCGTTGCCCGTCGCGTTGAGCGTGTCGAAACTGTAGCTGCCGGAGCCACTGCCGATCAGCAATCCACTACCCGTATTGCCGGTAAGCGTGGTCGTGCCGGTAAAGGCGTAGGTGCCACCACCCTGGAGCGAGAGACCGGCACCGCCATTGCCCGACGACGTCAGGTTGGAACCCGTGACACTGCTGGCACCCGCGAGCAGTACACCATTGAGGTCGGCACCCGAAATCGTCAGCCCCGTCAGTGCGACGTTGGTGACGTTGTTGCCATAGATGCCGTTGCCGCCGCCTGCATTGGACAAGTTGAAGTCGAGCAGCGACGTGTTGTTGGCCAATGTGACCGTGTCGCCGCCACCGGTGTTTGTTAGCGTCGCGGCGCCGCCGGCGTCCGATATGGTGGTGCTGTGCTGGACGTTGGCGCCGGTCACGTTGATCGGCACGCCGCCGAGCGAGAACTGTCGTCCGTTGCCGAAGGAAGCAAGCGTCTGGCCGGCACTGAGCGAGAAGCCGTCGGCGTCGTTGATGTCCGTGCCACGATTGACCAGCACGAAGATCGCCGTGCCGTCGGTGTTGGCATCGGCGGTGGCGATCGAGGCCAGGTCCAGCAGCGACGAGCCTGTGCCCGAACCGGTGGCCGAGGCGCCGACGAAGATCAGATTCTGGGCGTCGAAGAGCTGCGGCCCGACGAAGGTCGTCGATCCAAAGGCATAGCTACCGAGCGTCTGGTTGAGGCCGCGCGCGTCGAGCGACGCAGTGACGCCCGAGATCGAGCCGCCGCCGAATGTGAACTGGGCATTTGCAGAATTGACCAGCGAGCCGGAGATGCCGAGGCGGACGCCGGTGCCGACATTGGCAATGACGCCGCCATTGGTGATGACGATCGTCGAGCCGCCGACGGTCTGGGCCAGATCGATGCCGATCGATCCGGCGCCGGTACCTGTGATGTCGACCGACTGGGCGGTGAAATTCGTCTTGCTGCCGGAGAGATCGAGACCGGTGCCGAGGCCCAGACCCGAAATGACGATGTTGCCGGCAACGACAGTGGCATTGACGCCGGCAAAGGAGATGCCGTCGCCGCCCGGATTGGTGATGCTGATGTCGCCGAAACGGATCGACGCCGGCGAATTGACGATGTCGATCGCCGGGCCAGACGTGTTCGAGATCGTCGTCTGGCCGGTGACGGTGAAGCTGCCGGCGAGGTTGTCGAGCACCACGCCCGACGTGCCGCCGGTATGGCTGATCGAATTCAGGGTCACATGGGCCGTGATCGGGTCGATGAAGACGGCGATGCCGCCATTGCCCGAAACGGTGCCGCCTGTGGTTGTGAAGCTGCCCGCAACGGAGGTGCCGGCGACGTAGATGCCGGCGTCCGCATTGTCCTGCGCATTCAGGATGGCGAAGCTGTAGGTGCCCTGGCCTGATATATCCAGGCCATCGTCGCCATTGTCCTGCAGCAGCGTGGTGCCGGTGAAATTGTAGGTGCCGTTGCCTACGATGTGCAGGCCATCGAGGCCATTGCCGGTCGAGGTGAAGTTGGAACCCTTGATGCCGGTCGACGTGCCGGTGAAGTTGGCGCCATGGCCGCCGGCGCCGCTCACGGTCACGCTGGTCAGGGTGGCGCCGTTGACGTTGTTGCCGAAGATGCCGTCGGCACCGCCTGTGATGGTGATGCCCCGGAGCGTGTTGCCGTTGCCGAGCGTAATGACGTTGTTGCCGGCGTTTGTGCCGGCGATAGTGCCGTTGCTGCCGCCGAGATTGTAGGAACCGGTGCCGCCGCCGAACAGCTGGGCGGTGACGCTCTCACCACCGCCGATGACCGTCTGGCCGTTGGCCAGTGTCACGCCCGCCGTCAGCAGGTTGCCGCTGCCGCCAAGCACGACGACAAAACCGTTGGCGCCCGCATCAGTGACGGCATCATCCAGGGTCGTAGGATCGCCTAACGTACCGAGGCCGAGCGTGTTGGCGCCGTCGGCGAAGAAGAATTTGCCGAACGCCGTGCCCGTGGCGGCGTTTATCGCCACCCGCGTCGACGAGCCGACGAGCTTTTCGCCACCCTCGATACGGACACCGATGTCACCGCGGACGCGCTCGTTGACCCGCTTGCGCAAGCCTTCGCCGACCGCATGGACCGGCTCCGGTCCCTCGGCGTCACCCTGGGCCTCGCCCCCCGGATTGAACGGGATCGTCAGCCTGACGCTGCCGGCGAACTGCGTATCGTCGCGATTGTCGTTGCGCACCTCGCCGGCGAAGGCGAGGGACGCGCCGCTGCCGAAGACGTCGCCGATCTGATATTCGAAGCCGGCCTTGCCGCCGGTGATGCCGTCGTCGTCGCCGTCGGGGTCGCCGAAATGGTAGGCGCCGATGGAGAGCCGAAGCGCATGGTTCTCGGGCAGCTCGACCGGCACCTGCGCGCCGATCTCACCCTCGATGCCCCATGCGGCATAATTGCGCCGGTCGATGACCGATATCTGCTCGAGCAGTTGGTTGCCGACCATCGACAGACTGGATCTGGTCGATTGTTCTGCCCGGTCTCCGCTGATCGGCAGGAAGACGTTCACATGCGCGTCGAAATTGGTCGTGATCGCTTCGAGACCCAGCGTGGCGCCGGTGAACTGGTGTCCGTCCTGTCGCTGGGTGTTGATGTAGGCATAGCCGCCAAGCATCAGGTCCGGATTGACGATCCGGCGGATGCCGATGCCGAAGTCCTGGCCAAAACCGTCCTCGAAGTCGTGCTTGGCCCTGACATCGAGGAACAGGACCGATTCGGCCGTCTGCTTGAGCGGAACGAAACCTTCGAGCGCCGCGGTGGCGCCGTCATTGTTGGCGCCGATGATGGCGCGCACTTGCGGCTGCCACAGCCCGCCTTCCTCGGCAAAGGCCGCCATGCCCGACAAGGCCAACGCGATCGTTGATAGGGCGGACGTCCGCAACAAGCCCCGAGCGCTGCGCGACAGCCTATACTCGACCGAAACTTGCGTCGCGGTCGCGGGCGGTACATTAGACACTGCTTGTCTTGCGTTTCCGGGCAGGAACAAACGCGAATGCATAGATCATCCATCCAAGGGGGGCGTTCTTGGTTGCTGCGATTGATCTGCCAATGCCCGGCACTTGCAAGAGGAGTCTTTGCTACCAACGCGTGTACACACACAAAAAACAAAGATGTTGCCGTCAAGCAACACCTAATATGATTGTTTGCGCATAAGTTTCGCGCAGTTCACCAAGTCGATTTCCCAGAAAAGGCAAGCAATATGCGCTCCACGTTCACGCGAACAACAAAGCCAGGTCGCATCATCAACATGATGGCCGCCGCAATCGGACTGTTGTTTGCCGGCAGCGCGTTTGCGCAGGAAGCCAAGCCAGTCGAAGCCAAGCCGGCCGACGCCAACCCCTGGGCGGTCAACTGCGCCAGCGGTGCGACGATCAACGAACTACAATGCCAGGTGTCGCAGAACCTGACCGAGTCGAAGACAGGTCAACGCGTGTTGACGGTCACTATTCGCAAGGAAAACGACAAAGGCGGCCTGGCCATGCTGCTTGCGCTGCCGCACGGCCTGTTCCTGCCCTCCGGCGCGTCCTACCAGATCGACCAGGGTGAGAAGGTGACCGTCGCGATTCAGACGAGCGACCAGAACGGCGCCTATGCCGCGGCACCGCTGACGCCGGAATTGATCACGGCAATGAAGGCAGGCACCAATCTGAACGTTGGCATGGAATCGGTCACGCGCAAGGCGGTGGCGATCCCGGTGTCGCTGGCGGGCTTCACCGCCGCGATCGAAAAGCTGCAGGCCATCAAGTAGCGCGAGCAAGGACGGGGCGGTTCACCCCGCCCTGTCTTTCAACCAGGCCTGCGATCACTCCTGATCGTCATTCGTCTGCGCGTGGTCACGGCGACCGGCCATGATCTCGCGCTTGCCGACATGGTTCGGCGCGCCGACGAGGCCTTCCTTTTCCATGCGCTCGACCAAAGATGCAGCACGGTTGTAGCCGATGCCGAGGCGGCGCTGGATATAGGAAGTCGAGCACTTCTTGTCGCGCTGCACCACCTTCACCGCCTCGTCATACATTGCATCGCCGTCCTCGGCAGCGACCGAGCCCTTGTCGAAGATCGGGCTGTCATCGACGTCCGGCACCTCGTCCTCCTCGTCGGCGGTGACGGTCTCGAGATACTCGGGACGTCCCTGTGCCTTGAGGTGATTGACGACATGCTCGACCTCGGCGTCCGAGACGAACGGGCCGTGGACGCGGGCGATGCGGCCGCCTCCGGCCATGTGCAACATATCCCCCTGGCCGAGCAGTTGTTCGGCGCCTTGCTCACCAAGGATGGTGCGGCTGTCGATCTTGGACGTCACCTGGAACGAGATGCGGGTCGGGAAGTTGGCCTTGATGGTGCCGGTGATGACGTCGACCGAGGGTCGCTGGGTTGCCATGATCAGATGTATGCCGGCGGCACGTGCCATCTGCGCCAGGCGCTGGATCGCACCTTCGATCTCCTTGCCGGCGACCATCATCAGGTCGGCCATCTCGTCGACGATGACGACGATATAGGGCATCGGGGCAAGGTCGATTTCCTGCTCCTCGAACAGCGGCACGCCGGTGCCCTTCTCGAAGCCGGTCTGCACCTGCATCACCACCGTTTCGCCCTTGTCGCGGGCGATCGCGGCACGCTCGTTGTAGCCGTCGATGTTACGCACGCCGAGCCGCGCCATCTTGCGGTAGCGATCCTCCATCTCGCGCACTGCCCATTTGAGTGCCGTGACCGCCTTCTTCGGATCGGTGACGACAGGCGTCAGCAGATGCGGGATGCCGTCATAGATGGAGAGCTCCAGCATCTTCGGGTCGACCATGATCAGGCGGCACTCTTCCGGCTTCAGCCGATAGAGCAGCGACAGGATCATGGTGTTGATGGCGACAGACTTGCCCGAGCCGGTGGTGCCTGCGACGAGCAGATGGGGCATCTTGGCGAGTTCGGCGATGACCGGCTCGCCGCCGATCGTCTTGCCGAGGCAAAGCGCCAGCTTGCAGGCGGTGTTGCGGAAGCCGTCCGATTCGATCAGCTCGCGGAAATAGACCGTCTCGCGTGTCTCATTGGGCAGTTCGATGCCGATGACGTTGCGGCCGGGGATGACCGCGACACGCGCGGAGATCGCGCTCATCGAGCGAGCGATGTCGTCGGCAAGGCCGATCACGCGCGACGATTTCACGCCCGGCGCCGGCTCGAATTCATAGAGCGTCACAACAGGGCCCGGGCGAACATGGATAATCTCGCCACGCACGCCAAAGTCCTCGAGAACGCTTTCCAGCAGGTCGGCGTTCTGCTCCAGCCGCTCCTGCGACATGTAGAAGCCCTGGCCTGCCGGCGGCAGCTGCAACAACTCCTCTGAGGGCAATTCGTAGGTATCGCCGGTGGTCGCCGGCACGATCTTGCCCATCAGAGGCAATGGCGACACCGCGCGAAGGGGAGCCGTCGGCTCGGCGATGGTGACTGGTTCTGGCGTGGCAGCGACGACCGACGCGGGCTCAGCGCGTTCGGCAATCGTGGGAGCTTCGATCTTCACCTCATTGGAGTTGGCAGGTGCTGCAGGCGCTGTGTTGACCTGTTGGGTCGGAATGCACTCGATGACCCTGAACAGCGCCGTGATTTCGGCTGCGGCAATCTCGGCCTGCCTGGCGACAACAGGTACCGGCGCAACTCGCACCGGCACCGGCGCGGGGCGGGCGGTAGCAACCGCGGCTACCGGTGACGGACCGTCCGATGTGCTCGGCGCCATCAGCTCGAAAAATGCGTGATCGGAAAGATAGGACCACCGAGCCTTCTTGGGCTGGGCCGCCGCATATTCACCGGCGCCGGCCAGCTTGGCTGCGGCTTGCACTGGCGGGTTGGCGGAGTTCACTGCTGCAACGGGCTGTCGTACGGGCGAGGGCGCCTGTGGAACCGGCGCGGCAATCCTGCTTGCGATTTGCGCCTGCAAGGCCTCGATGACCTGGGCCCCCGTCGTCACGGTCGCCGGTCTTGCCGGAACTGCGACAGGTGCGACAGCTGTCGCGCGCTCGGCCGTCAGCGGCTGCAGGCCGGCGGCGTTCGCCTGGGCTTCATTGTGGGCGGCCTCCGCCGCTTCATATGCCTGGCGCTTGGCGGCATCGTAATCCGGAGTGCGGGTAAAGCGCACATTGGGCGCGAGGAAGAAATAGTCCTGCCAGCCGGGGCCATCGGCCGGCGAAGCCACATGCGTTCCGTCTGCCTTGCTTTCCGGGCGATTCTGGCCGTCATTGTGCGAGACTTGGTTCGAAAAATTCACTCGAGGCAAACGCGTGCTTCCCATGCTCAAGACTCGCTGATGAAACGTCCCCCGAGCAATAGGAAGCCAGTGGTTAACAGTTCCTTCCAGCTTCCTGCTTTGTGATCTGGAAGCGGCAATTCGCGACCACCGCATCGCGCCATGCTGTGATTGTTAGATGAGTGTACGGCAATCACTGACACCAATGGATGGTTGTGGAGTTCGCACGCCGAGTGTTTGCAAGCCTTTGTTCCGCTGTGCTAACTTTACGTCATGCGGTAAGGAGATGCAGACTTGTACCGCTTTTGGAATTGGTTTGCGTATCCAAAGTCTGGGAGCAAGAGAGGCGGAGGGCCTGCGTCCTCGAACCTATCAACGGCCCTTGATGCCCGCCTTTCAGGTTTCCTCGCCAACACCACCGATCTCGTATCGTTTTATGACCACGAATTCCGGCTGACCGACTGCTCGGCCCGACTGAAAAGCATTCGCGGAAACGCCATGACCCCGGGCGCGGTGGCGTGGGAGATCTATCCGAACTTTGGCGAAAACGAGCTTCGCGCGGCAATGCAGCTCGCCGCGCGCGATGGCTCGTCGACGCGAATCAAGCTCAAGGCGCTGTCGGGCCAGCCGGCGGGAGTGGTTTTCTGTTTCGGAATGGCCGACGGCGTCGGCATCATCGAGACAGCGGAAACCGGTCATGACGGCCGCGCTGCCACCGAGGAAGCCGATCGCGTCAAACTTCTGCAGCATCAGGCGACACATGATGCGCTGACCGGATTGCAGAACCGCCGCCGCTTCAGCGAGCGCCTGGACGAGGTTCTGGCGGAAAGCGGCGATTTCCGGGACAAGTCGGCGCTGCTGCAGATTGATCTCGACGACTTCAAGTCGGTCAACGACACGCTTGGCCATGGCACTGGCGACACCTTGCTGCAGCTGGCGGCAAATCGAATCCGCGGCGCGCTCCAGGACGGCGATGCGGCCTACAGATATGCCGGCGACGAGTTCGCGGTGATCCAGGCCAACAAGCAGCAGCCCATGGCGGCCGAACGGCTGGCTCAGGCGATCGTCGATTCCTTCAAGGCGCCCTTCGTCATCAACGACATCCCGCTGTTTGTCGGCGCGAGTGTCGGTATCGCCTTCGGCCCGCAGCACGGCGCGGAGAGCGAGGAGCTCATGAAGGCGGCCGACATCGCCCTCTACGCCGCCAAGCGCGACGGCCGTGGCTGCGCCCGCACCTTCAATCGCTCGATGATGCTGCTTCTGGAGCAACGGGAGAACCTTAGGCGAAGCCTGCGTATGGCCCTGGAACGGCAGGAACTCTATCTCGAATATCAGCCACTCATCCGCCCGCCATCGACGGTAGTCGGGTTCGAGGCGCTGCTGCGATGGCACCATCCCGAGGTTGGCCTCATCCCGCCCAACGTCTTCATTCCGATCGCCGAGGCCGATGGCCTGATGGACGACATCGGCCGTTGGGTGCTCGAGGAGGCCTGCCGCCAGGCGATGACCTGGCCATCGTCCATGAACGTCGCGGTCAACCTGTCGCCGGCGCAGTTCCTGAGTGGCTCGCTCACCGACACCGTGGCGCACATCATCGACAAGGTCGGCATCCGCGCCGACCGCATCGAGCTCGAAATCACCGAAACGGTGCTGCTGGAGCAGACAGTCGACAACCTCGACACGCTGAACACGTTGAACGTCCTGGGGATCCGGATTTCGCTCGACGACTTCGGCACGCACTACTCGTCGCTGAGCTATCTCAAGAATTTCCCGTTCGACACGCTGAAGATCGACCAGTATTTCATCAAGGACCTGGTAGCCGACCGCAAGAGCCAGGCCATCGTCCGGTCCGTCATGAGCCTGGCACACGGCCTGGGTATCAGCGTCACCGCGGAAGGGGTCGAAACGGCCGGCCAGGCAAACTGGCTGATCGAAGAGGGCTGCGATTGCTTGCAGGGCAACTTCCTGGGGCGGCCGATGGGGGCGGACGCGACGGGTGAGTTTGCGGACCGCCCGCCGGCGGAACAGAAGGCGCCGCAAGAACAAGACCGATCATGACGACAGGCAACACCCTGCAAGCTTGCCTCGACGGGGCAAGCGAAGAAGGCCATACATACGCATAGTGTGACGGCGCACCGACTTCGGGCCGGACACCGCAGATAAGCCGAGCAACCCTGTTGCACGGCCAGAACGGTAAGAGGGTGACATGCCTACGAAAGATGCGAATGCGGAACCAAGTTTTCGCACGATGATCCAGGTCGACATGGAGATCGTATCTTTCCTTTCGAATTGGGCGCATTGCGACTACATTTCGAGTTACCTTGCGCGTACTATCAGCCATAACAGACCAGACTCCGTTCTTTTCTCCAATCTCTTTTCGTCCGCACTGAATGAATTGCTGGAGGTCACTTTCAGGACGCGTCATTCTGGGGGAGCACTCGAGTGCAGGCTGTCTCGCTTGGGCGAGACTGACCGAATCGAGTTGACGTTTGCCTGCAGCCGGGAAGAGCACACCTTCCTGGAGGATGCCATTGCGCGGGTCCAGGGTGCCGACCGGCAGGCGCGTTACCTGAGTTCGCTTTCAGGCGATGTCGCGCCTAGCCGCGACATGATGCTTCTCGAACTGACCGTCAACTACAACGCCACGCTTCGGCTTGAAGAGGTTGATGCCGATACGGTCACGATCGTTGTCGACCTCCCGCTCGGGGGCCTGGCAAATTGACTGCGCACCCTGCCCCTTCCAGTATTTCAGGGCGCTTCAAGGCGCATTTCGACCTGAACAACCAGGAATTCTCGCTTGCCGGGTCGGTACGCCCGCAAACGATTGACGAGCTGGCGCCCAGCCTGGGCCTGCTGAAAGAATCCATCGAAAGCGTCCGCGGCGTGCTTTACATCAACGTCAGACGCCTCGCGCAGATGAACAACACTGCGTTCCATGCCTTTTCACGCGTCATCATCGACGCCTGCCGGGTCAGGCCGGACCTGAGATTTGTCGTCATTACCTCCAGCGTCGTCGGCTGGACGACGCGCAAATTCGGCCGTCTCAGCAAGATCGAGCCGGGTATCACCGTCGAGGAATATGACAGCGAGTTCTACCCCGGCCAGAGCTTCCTAGAAGAGGGTGGGTTCATTCCCATCCTGCGGACCCAGACCAAGATGACCTGGCGTCACGAACGCTCTATCTTGCCGCGTCACGGCATGCGGCCGGGCATCGTCATGGCCGACATCTGCTGCGGCATCGGTGATTTCGCGGTGCTCGTGCAGAAGGAGTTCGAGCCGTCGCGGATCGTCGCCCTCGATCACTCCAAGTCGAGCCTGGCCTACGCCCGCAACGTCGCCAGCGAGTTCGACATCACCGGCATCGAATACACCTATGGCGATGCCTCCGAGATGCTGCTCGATGACGACCAGTTCGATCTCGTCACCTGCCGGCACTCGCTGCAGATCTTCAATCGTCCTGCGCAAATCCTCAAGGAGCTGTTCCGGATCTGCAAGCCGGGTGGCCGGGTCTACATCACCAACGAGAAGAACTCGCACTGCCTGGGCGAACCACGCGGCGAAAGCATCCGCTGGACCTACAACGAGGTAGCCAAACTGTTCGAACATTTCGACATGGACGTCGAGCTCGGGCCCAAGAGCCGGCGCTATCTGGCGGATGCTGGCTTCGACGACATCCGCGTCGAACAGTTCATGGTCACCAATCTCGACGGCGATCCGAAGGACTTTGCCGACATGATCGCGGCATGGGAAGACGTCTATGCCGGCGACATGGCCGTCAAGCGCGGCGATTCCAGCGAGTTCATCAAGCAGTTCAGGCAAGGGTTCAAGGACCACATCTCGGCCGCCCTCCACCCGAAGGGGTATGCCGGTTGGCCAATCTGGGCTGCCTCAGGGCAGAAGCCACTATGAGCACGGACATGCAGGACACCCCTCGTTTCGGACTGCATTCCTTCCGCGCGAAGTTCGTCCTGGTGGTGGGCGGAGCAGTGCTGTTCGACCTACTGATGAGCGGCGGCCTGGCGCTATGGAACGTGCAGCGGCTGTCCCAGGACGCGACCTCCGAGGTCGGCGCCGGCCTGACGACGGCAAACCAGGAGTATATCCGCTCCTATGCCGAGTCGACGGCGTCGCGGGTCGACCTGTTGCTCGACCGGGTCCATGCTGACGTCAAGACGCTTGCCGGCGTCATGCAAGGGCAGATCGATGACCCTGACCGGCAGAAGCAGGTCGGCGCCACGCTGGCAAACCAGGCCGCAGCCTCGGTGAATGTGGTCTATGACACCAAGGGACAGTGGGCGCAGAACCTGCCCGGCGCACCTTCCGTTGTCAGCGTCTGGGGTTACCTGCTTGGCCCCGACCACAAGCCGCTGCCGGCGGTCCAGGATGAGATTGAAAACAGCGCGGTGCTCGACCTCGTCGCGCCGAGCCTGCTGACCAGCGGTTCGTCAAAGCTGCAGATGTATTACATTGGCCCGAAGGAGCGCCCGATCTTCAGGACGGCGCCTTATACGGACCAGGCGCAGACCTTCGATCGCCTCTATCCCGGCCACAACAACTCGGAATTCTGGGAGTTCTTTTTCCCCGGCATCTATGGCTCGTGGCAGAAATGGGCGCTCGATCCGGCGTCGCGTTTCATCCCTGACAACGACATCACCCAGACCGCGCCCTATACCGACGCGATCACCGGCAAGCTGATCGTCAGCTTTTTCCATCCGCTGTGGACGCGCGACCGCACGGGCGTTGCAGGTGCCGCCGGCGCCGATATCACCCTCGACCAGCTCGCCGAGATCGTCGAGAACGTCAAGATCGCCGAAACGGGTTTCGGCTTCCTCACGATGCCGAACGGCAATGTGGTCGCCATCAACGCGAAGAGCGAAGCGACGATCGGGCTGGTTTCCTCAAATGAAAAGGGCACGGACGGGGTTACCGGCCTCGAGCGCTCTCTGCGTGCCAGCACCCAACCAGCGATCGCAACCCTCGACCTCGACAGCAGCAATGACGGTGCGATTCAGCATGTCCTCTTGCAGAAGGACGGGGAGGACGTCCCTTACATCGTTGTCCTGAAGGGGCTGAAGCCGACAAACCTATGGACCACCGGGCCTATCGAAAAACAGGCGATGTCGGTCGGCATCGTCGTGCCCGAGCGCGAGATCTATGCTGCGCTGTTTGCAGCGCAGGACAGCATTTCGAAGGCGACGAACCGGATCCTGCTTTATCAGCTCCTGGCCATCATCGTTTCACTGATGATCGTGTTTGCCGCAGTGTTTGGCTTGTCCAAGCGCATCACGGCAGGCCTCAGCGCGCTTGCCGCTGGCGCCAGGAGGCTGCAGGCAAAGGACTATTCCGTCCGCGTCAACATCCCGTCGAAGGATGAGGTGGGCGAGGTCGGTGTGGCCTTCAACCGCATGGCCGAGCAGATCAGCTTCCACACAGAGAACCTCGAGCAGCTGGTTGACGCGCGCACCAGGGATCTCGAAGACGCCAACGTCGAAATCTCGACGCTCAACGAAAAGCTGCGCAGCGAAAATGTGCGGCTCGGCGCCGAACTCGACGTCGCGCGCCAGATCCAGATGATGGTGCTGCCCAAGCCACGCGAACTGGCGCTGATCCCGGGCATCGAGATCGCGGCCTACATGCGGCCGGCAGACGAGGTGGGCGGCGACTATTACGACGTCCTACAGGATGGACACCGCCTGAAGATCGGCATTGGCGACGTCACTGGACACGGCCTCGAGAGCGGCGTGCTGATGCTGATGGTGCAGTCGGTGGCACGTGCGCTGCAGGAGACCGGCGAGGACAATCCCCGCCAGTTCCTCGACCGCTTGAACCGCGCCATCTTCAAGAACCTGGAGCGCACCAACTCCGACAAGCACCTGTCACTGGCCTTCCTCGACTATGAAGACGAGCGCCTGGTTCTGTCGGGTCAGCATGAAGAGGTGCTTGTCGTCCGCGACGGCGGCAAGGTCGAACGGATCGACACGCTCGACCTCGGCTTGCCGGTCGGCCTCGAACGGGACATCTCGCCGTTTGTCGCCACTCGCAACATCCCGTTCAGCAGCGGCGACGTCATCATTCTTCACACCGACGGCGTGACCGAGGCTGAAGGAACGGGCGGCAAACTGTTCGGCCTCGACCGGCTCAGCGAAAGTGCACGATCACGCTACGGTAGCAGCGCGGAAGAGATCAAGAGCGGAATTGTCGACGACCTGATGGCGTATATCGGCACACGGAAGATACACGACGACATTACACTCGTCGTCATGAGGCACAGGTGAGCACATGACAACTATGTATGGACCGGCCGACATTGCGATGGGCATGCGGGACAACATCAGCCGCGTCAGGTTGTTTGACGGGCCGCTGGACCTGAAATGGCACCACTGCGCAACGACTTCGGACTTCATCGCTGATCTTTTCGCGCTGCCCTTCCACGCGTCGCGAAACGACTACAAGGAAGTGCGCCACAGCATTGGATACCTCGTCAACGAGCTGATCGAGAATGCCGTGAAGTTTCGCGAGCCGGGCGAGATCATCGTCGAAGCATCGATGGACTCAAACAATTTCAAGGTGAAGGTTTCCAACGTCGTGGCAGACAAGACCGCGATAACGTTTCAGAAGCTTCTCTCCCAGATTACCATAGGAGATCCGGGAGACCTTTTGATCCAGCAGATCGAGGCGAATGCAGCTGATCCCGATGCTACCGGCTCGGGGCTTGTATTGCTGACGCTGATGAGCGACTATGGCGCCAGACTGGCATGGATATTCAGCCCGGTTGAGTCCAGCAACCGAGTGCACGTCGAGACCTATGCCACGATCCCGATCTCGCAGGCTCACTAGGAAAGAATGAAGGCGCACATGGAAGTAAGAACCGATGACTATCGCGTCTGGACCGAAAACAGCGATGTCTATTTCGACGGCTCCATGCGGCTTGCCGGCTCCGAAGCCTATGCGCCGGTGCTGGCTGTCATGACCGCCATTCTGGCTGAAAAGCCTGAGACGATGACGCTCAACTTGACCGACCTCGAATTTCTCAACTCATCCGGCATCAACCTTTTGGCCAAGTTCACCATCGAGGTGCGCAAACACCCAGATGTGCAACTCGTCGTGCGCGGCAGCTCCGAGATCCCATGGCAGTCGAAGTCGCTGCCGAACCTGAAGAAGCTGCATCCGGCGCTGGTCCTGCAGATCGATTGAACGAACACCATCCAGCCTCCGCAACGCCGGACAGCAGAAAAAGCCGCGGCATCGATGCCGCGGCTTTTTCGTTTCGACTGACGTCATCCGATCAGTTGACCGCTGCGATATTGCCCAGACGAATGAACAGGGTTTCGCCCGAAGAGTCGTCGACGCCGTCATTGTCGGTGACGACAAAGGCCTCACCCGACGTATCGATGGCAAAACCTTCGACCTTGTCGACGACGTAGCCGTTGGTCGCGGCCTTGAGATCCGGCACCAGGTCGCGTACCAGCGTCTTCGCCACCACCGGCAGCTCACCGCCGAGCTTGGCCGGCTTGAAGCCATCGAGCGCGACCGAATAGAGACGCTTGTTGACGGCCTCCTGGCTGATCAGATTGTCGCGTTCGACGATGAACAGCTTGCCGTCATGGGCGGTGATTTCCGACAGGCCGACCCAGCCCTTCTCGGTCTTGTCGAGGGGATAGCGGACCGCCGACCATTCCTTGTCCTTGGGCTTGTAGGCCAGGAGCTTGACCTGACCCTTGGGGTCGTCTGCCCATTCACGCTGGATCGCCATGACCAGGGTCAGGTCGTCGCCTTCGCCAAGCGTGGTGATGCCTTCGAGGCCGAAGCGGGTCTCGTGCGCCAGCAGTTCGGCCGGGAACGCTATCTCTTCCTTGATCTCACCCTTGGCGTTGACGTTGAAGATGGCGTGCGGGGTCAGCTTGTCGGTACGGCCTTCGGAGGCGAGCCAGAAGCCGCCCTTGCCATCCGGTGCCAGGCCTTCGAGATCAAGCTTCTGCGCCGGTTTGCCGTCACGCGTGACGACGGTCTTTGCGGTGATCAGGGCAGGGGTCTTGGTGGTGTCGACGGTGAAGATCGCCGGCGCCGAGCGGTAGACCGAATCCGACACCGCATAAAGCTTGCCGGCTTCCTTGGGGTCGGCGGCGAGACCCGAAAGTGCGCCCCAGCCGAGCGGCGTGCCGTCTTCGTTGGGAGCTGCCACGATCTGCGGATAGTTGGCTGCACCTTCGCCGAGTTCATAGACCATGACATGCGAACGTGCGAGGCCGTCCTCGCCGAGATCCGTCTCGTTGGCAGTGACCAGCAGGTTGCGCTGCGGGATGGCGACGAGGCCCTCGGGGCCGATGCCCGAGGGCAGCAACTGGACGAATTCCGGCTCCTTGCCGGTGTCTCTGTAGACGCCGATCAGCGACGCCCGCTCGGCGGCTACGAAGATGTATTTCTCATCGCCGAACTGGGCGAACTCCAGGCCTTCCGGCTCAATGCCCTTCTTGTTGCGGGCATCGGGATAGTGACCGGCAGCGGCGGCCTGGTATTCGAAGGATGGACCGGACTCGTAGAGCACTTCGCCTGATTTGGAGAAGATGGTGAAGCCGCGCGCACCGCCCTTGTAGTCGCCTTCATTGGCAACGACGAGACGATCATTGTCGAGCCACTTCACCGCATCGGGTTCGCGCACAGCGTTCTCGACCTTGCCGGTGAAGCTGAGCGCCCCATCCTTCTTGGTATCGACGTTTTCGAGCGTCACTTCGCCTGCCGAAAAATGCGAGACGACCTTGCCCGAGGCTGCATCCACGATGGCGATGTGGTTGTTTTCCTGCAGCGTGACGGCGATCTCTCCAGCTTCGTTGAAGGCGACGAATTCCGGCTCCGGGTCTTCCGGCGCAACCGCTGCGATACCGGTCAGGTCGACCGTCCTGATCGACGCACAGTCGGCTGTACCGTCCTTCAACGAGACGATCTTCAGATTGCCGGCCGGCAGCTGCGGCAGCGCACCTTCGTTCAGCTCTTCGTCGCGCTCGTTTTCGATCGCAATGGCGAGGAACTTGCCGTCCTTGCTCAGCGCCACCGAGTCCGGCTGGCCGCCGAGATCGCAGGAGGCGTCGATTGCCTTGGAGGCGAGGTCGATAATGGTCAGGTTGCCCGAAGGCTCCTGCTTGGTCTTCGATGTGTTGACGCCGGCGAAGATCTTGCCGCCCAGGACCGTGACGGAAGTCGGCTCGCCTTCGATCTTGACGATACCGGCAGCCTTCGGCGCCTTGGCGTCGGTGATGTCGATGAAGCCGACGGCGCCGAGCGGGCTGTCGGAATAGACCAGCGTCATGCCGTCTTCGGTCGCGGCGATGATCTCCGACGAGGTCAGGGTCGCGGCGTCGACGCCAGCCGGCAGATTGGTTGCGACCGGGAAGGTGGCGATCCGGTTGAACGCCTGGTCGGCATAAGCGGGGAAGGCTGCGGACGCCGCCAGCGCGGACGTCAAAAGCAGGAGCTTGCGTGACATGGGAAACCTCTTTGCCTGAACGGAATTGCGGTCCTCGTTTGGGGCAATGAGATTTCAGCGCGATGACAACAGCATGATGGTTTCATGACAGGTGCGACGAGCGCCGAACGATGGTGAGGGGGTATTGCGTTGCCGCGAAAGACCTCCCGGGCGACGAGCACCGCCCGGGAGTCTTTGCAGGTCAGGATGGGGTCGACCACTGGCCGCCCTTGTAGAGGCGGGTGGCGGTGTTGGTCGAGGTGAGGTCGATCTCGGTGGACATGGAGCGAGCCGAACTGAACATCGTCGAGGTGGCGATGTCCTGCTGGAACCACACCATCACGGTGTCGATCGGGGTCAGCGTCACCGAGCCCTGAACCATGCCGCTGGGCGCCACGTAGAGCGGCGTCGTCTGCTGGACACCGTTCAGCGTCGAGATCTGGCTCAGCGCCGGGTGGATCAGGCCGAACTGGTTCTGCATGGAGACACCGGTGACTGGACCGCCGGTCGCCGGCGGCTGCAGGATACCGTTCGCGTCGAGCAGGCACTGCTGGCCGAGGCCGAGCGCCCGCTGGTTGGTTGTCGCCGTGACCGTCACCGTGTCGGCGAAGACATTGGTGCCGAACAGCGAGAATTGAGGCGTCCACGAGAAGGCAGTGCTGTAGACATATTTGGTCAGCGACTGCCAGACGACGTTGTAGCTGCCGCCGTCGCTGCCGGAGGCGACCTTCTTGGCAAAGCACATGGCGTAGTTGTTGGTCTTGAGCGTGGCCAGGTCATCGAGATCGACAAGGATTGTCACTGCCTTGGACACCGCGTCCAGGGCCGCGTAGAAGCTCGCCAGGCTCTGCCGTGCGACATCCCGTTCGTAGGTCTCCACCTCGTCGGCCGCCGCCGCGCTGAAGGTCGCGTTCTTGCCGTTGACCGCAGTGCAATTGCACAGGTCGCCGGTCACCGACTGGCCTTGCCTGATGTCGTAGGTGTTTCCGCTGGTGACGGACCCTGACGACAAGGTAACCGTGAACGGCTCGTCGGTGCTGACGGTGCCGTCACCATTGGCGATCTTCGTCCATGTATTCCCGACCTTCTTGTAGATGTGTAGCTTCGCCATTTTGGCCTCCTGGAACTATGGTTGACAAAAATCAGACACAACAGAAATCGTCGCGAAGCGCGCTCCCACGAAACTCTTGGAACTCCAAGAATATTTCGTATTATTTTAAGTAACCTTCCGCCACGCCGCTAAATATAATCTGTCGCAATTTCGGAGGCCCGTCCTCCGGCTGGCGTCCCAAAAACATGTCTGTCTGTCCCAGCAAGCTCTGCTGGCTCTCCACCGCGAGGCGCCTGTGGGTAGGTCACCCAGCCATCAACTCTTTGAGCCAATGCTCCAGCTGATTACCGCCCGGTGCGGGAGAGGCGACCGCGAGCCATTCAGCATCGCCGCGCTTGCTGGCAGCGCGTGCAGCACGGGGCGAACTGCCGAAGGCGTCGTGGAAGATCCGGCTGAAATGAGCCTCATTCCTGAAGCCGAGATCGTAGGCGATGTCGCCGATACGCCTATGGCGAAGGGCCGGGCTGCAGATGTCGAGCAGCGCGCGGCGAAGGCGGCGGCGGCTGATGTAGTGCCTGACGCCGCCAGATGTCTCGAACAACCGATAGAGTTGGCTTCGCGAAATGAGGAACGCTGAGGCCACTTCTTCGGGCGCCAGGTCCGGCTGATGCAGCCGCGCTTCGATGTAACCTCGGATGGACCGCATGAGACCGCCGTGAGACGTCGTCGTGGGCGCCGGATACGAGACGGCGCCGATGCCCAGGCATGTGTCGGCCAGGTTCGCCGTCACCCGAGCGAGCGCCACCGCCTCGTGGAGCCATAGCCGTGGCGCCGTCTGGCACAAGGTCACGATGTGCTGCCCAAGCAGACCGCCAACCGGGGTATCCCGCAACAGAATGCGGCCATGCTGCCTGTCCAGTTCGCCGGTGGTCGGCGACAGGAGCGATCGCGGCAACACAAGGCTTACGCTTTCGCTGGCATAGGCGACGAAATCGAGCGGGCTTGCCAGGTCGACGATCCCGACGTCGAGATGGTTCAGTCGCCTGCTCTCGCCGGCGCGCCTGAGATGGCCGCCGCCCTGGCTACAGACATGGATGAAAAGGTGATCCAAGTCATCGCGCAGGGTCCAGGCATCGGATCGCGAGTAACGCACGGCATCGCTCTTTCCGTGCAGAACCAGCGCCAAGCCTAGGTGGTAAACGGTCAGCGAGGCGAAAAAACCATGCTCTCGCCGATGAAACGGCCGCGTCACCCTGAACAGCGACGCCAGAAGCTGTTGCCAAGATTTAAAGCTATCAGAGTCCGTATCACCTGAGACTGAATAATTGAGAGTCTGTACTTTTGAGCCATTCGTACCGGTCTGTTGCATCTCGGGAAATATACTTGACAAGACCACATCGCACCCCATGCGACCTACGGAGGTGATCAATTATCAAACTATCCTCTATTCATGAAGTTGCTTTTAAGATGCACATAAATTTAAGTATATATATACAATATATCTCGGCAGGTTCGGCCATGGCAGCAAGACCAGACGCAGGCCATGTCGCCTGGCGATATCGAGATCCAGCCGCGGTCCAGGCATCAGCTCCACCAGATCAGGGACCGCTGACGCGGCGCCGCTCCACAACTGAAGCGCAACGCCAAGCTTCACGGCCGTGTGGGCGTGGGCACGCGGTTCCATGCCATCAGGGCCGATCCTAACCGGGCAAACCTTCGCGCCCCGAAGTAGCTCGGCGAAGAGGGATCGACGTGCATTGGCCCAAGCGTCAATGCCACTGGATCGGCAGAAATGGTTTGACAAGAACCGACAAAAGCCTAGCCTCTAAAATATGGAACATATTCCATTAAACTGGAAGTCTGGGAGGACTGGCATTATGACGATGAGACTGGCTCTTGTTTCTGCGTTGGCCGCGCTTTCAACTGCATCTGCGGCTTATGCGGAGCCGACCAAAGGTGGCATCATCAATGTCGCAACGGTTGGAGAGCCACCAACGCTCGACGCGATGATTACGTCGACAGATCTCGTCGGCATGATCAGCCAGCACATCTTCGAGACGCTCTTTACCTTCGACAAGAACTGGAATGTCGCGCCGCTGCTGGCGGAGAGCATGCCCGAGGTGAACGACGATGGGACCGTGTACACCATCAAGCTGCGCCAGGACGTCGTCTTCCACGACGACACCCAGTTCGACGCCGCAGACGTCGTCGCTTCCCTGGACCGCTGGATGAAGCTCGCAGGCCGGGGTAAGCAGATCGCTCCGACCGTCAAGCAGATCGAGGCTGTCGATCAGTCGACAATTCGTATCACCCTGACCAAGCCCTATTCAGCACTGCCGGCTCTGCTTGCATTCAACAATTCCGCCGCGATCATGCTGCCCAGCGAAAAGCAGGCAGACCCGATGGTCGAGGTCATCGGCACCGGCCCCTATCAGCTCAAGGAGCGCAAGCCGGATCAATACATCCAGCTGACGCGCTTTGACAAATACAAGCCGCGCGCCGAGGAAGGCTCCGGTTATGCTGGTGCGAGGATCGCTTATCTCGACGAGATCAGGTTCGTTCCGGCACCGGACGCCTCCACCCGTCTCGAAGGGGCCATTGCGGGGCAATTTGCATATACGGACTCGCTGCCCGTCGAACAAATGGGCCGGCTCGCCGACAGCAAGTCAGAGGCGGTTCTGTTGCAGAACTCCGGTTGGCTGATGATGCGCATGAATGCCAAGCAAGGCGTTCTTGTTGACGTAAAGGTGAGAAAGGCCGTGCAGGCGGCCCTCAGCGAAAGCGATATGCTCGCTGCCGCCTTTGGCGACCCGAAATTCTTTGCTGTCGAGGGCGCAATGTATCCGGAGGGATACCAATGGCATAGCAACGTCGGTGTTGAGGGCAACTATGATGTCGGCGATGCCGATGCAGCAAAGAAGCTGCTCACCGACGCCGGGCTGACGACGCCGACGCCCCTGCGGATCCTGACCAGCCGCCAGTACGAGTTTCATTACAAGATGGCGCTGGTCGCTGCAGAATACCTGAAGCTCGCTGGTTTCGACGTGAAAATGGAGGTCGTCGATTGGGCGACACTGACCCAGCGCATCCTGAATCCTGAATTGTGGGACATCTTCATCACGCACAGCCCGTTCTTGGCTGAGCCGGCGCTGATCAATATCTTTTCTCCAACGGCGGTCGGCTGGTGGAGCACGCCAGAAATTGCGGATGCGATGACGGCGCTGACAGGCACCGCCGATCCGGCGAAGCGCGTTGCTGCTTTTGGCACCGTGCAGTCGCTGATCATGGAGCAAGCACCAATAATCAAGGTTGGAAATTTTAGCGCACTTTCGGCCAAGGCGCCCGGATTGAAAGGTTTCTGGCCGTCTCCTTGGGCCTCGTTCTGGAACGTGTCGCTGGAGAAGTGAGGGACCAGCCTGTCCCCGTTCCTCACGGGGACAGGCTTCTTGTCGCGGAATATTAGCGGAACATCAAATGTCTGTTTCTCAGCGTTCGGGATCGCTCGGATCAACCGAAGCCGCATTGCTTGATGCATGTATCTCCGAGGCAGCATCGCCCGACGGCCCCGGCGTCGCCGTAGCTGTTCTGCACAAGGGCCGCCCTGTCTATCAACGGGCGAGGGGGCTTGCCAGCCTGGCCCATCGACTGCCGCTGACGGACCGCTCGGTGGTGCGAATAGCGTCCCAAAGCAAGCAGTTCACTGTGCTGATGATCCTCATGCTGGAGAGTGAGGGTAAGCTTTCGCTCGAAGATGACATACGAGATCACTTTCCATGGCTGCCCGATTGGGGCAGCCGGGTGACGCTTGGCCATCTGGCATCGAACACCAGCGGCATTCGCGACATCCTGGATTCGATGATCATGGCCGGTATTCCAATCACCGCGCCGTCCTCCAGGTCGGCTGCAAAGGCGATCGTCGCACGGCAACAGGGGCTCAATTTCGAGCCCCTGACGGACCTCCTCTACAGCAATTCCAACTTTCTCCTGCTGTCCGAACTGATCGAGAAGGTAACAGGCAAGAGTTTCAACGAGGCGCTTGAGCACTACATCACCGGTCCCCTCGGGATGTCCGACACGCAACTGATGGTGAGAGATGACGAAATCCGTCCCCGTCTGGCGGATCATCACCGCCGTGGGCCACAGGGCCAATGGCTCAAATCTGCCTGGGGCATTGCGATCGGCGGGGAAGGCGGCCTGGTGTCGACCCTGGCGGACATGATCATCTGGCAGCAAAACCTGCGGGAGCCAAAGGTTGGCACAGCCGAGATGATCGAGCGCATGGGAAAGCCCTATGTAACGATCAACGGCGTCGCGTCGCCCTATGGACTTGGCCTCGTCAACACATGCCACAAGGGCGCTCCGCTCGTCGGCCATGGCGGCTGGATCGCCGGCTCGCGTTCGGAATCTTTCCGCAACCTGTCGGAGGACATCTCGATCATCGTCTTGTCCAATCACGATGATTTTTCATCGTTTGGGCTCGCGCGCGACATGCTCGACATCGTGCTTGGCCGCAGCCCCGGCGGCCTGCTCTCGCCGGAAGGCATTGCATCCCTCGAGACCCGTTACGGGTTCTGGCGATCCGACGATGGCGGCCGCGTCTTTGGTCTCGAGGAGTCGGGCGGACTGCCGGCAATCGTCGGCAGCATGGGCGTCTCGGCACTGGAGGAACCGGAAGTGGGTAAGTTCCATGCCCGTGGTTCGCTGCCGGCATTTGTCTTTTGGTTGGAAGCGGACGGATCCATACGAACCGAAACGTTCGGCCGTTCAAGGCGCTATCGACGGGTGGAAGCATCAAGGCAAACCGGGAGCGACCCGTCTGGCACGTACAGCAGCACAGAGAGCGGTTTGACCGCAAGCATCGGAAATGTTGACGGCCGCTGGAGCATGCGCGTGACATCGCCTTTTGGCACGGCACGGCTTTCGCTCGATGCATGCGATGCGGACATGTATCTCGCTCGCCCGAGCGAAACCGACATCCACGACCAATGGCATATCGCGCCCTGGGTGCTGCCGTGGCTCTACAGTGTTCGCATCAGGAGCGACGCGATCGTGCTCAACAGCGATCGCGGTCGTGACGTGGTGCTCACCAGGCTGCCCTAGACACGCGCCGGACGCCTCGCAATGGCAGGCGGCGTGGCCGAATGTCCGTCAGCGGCCACCACCCGGGCAACAGCAATGTCACAGCAATTTAAAGATGAGACAAAGCAGTCAACTTAGAAATGCGACACGATACTATCGTTTATTACTGCGGTTTCAAGCGAGCATATTTTC